>NZ_JACSNY010000021.1 GCF_016902535.1 Anaerotignum lactatifermentans
GGGCAGCTTTTTGTGGTGTATCTTTTTTTCTTGCCATAAAATAAACCTCCAAACTGATAAGTTTATCTTACATCAGTTTGAAGGTTTACACAAACTTTGGGATACTCCCCTACGCTGGCAGTATCGCCAACCATATCTGCTTTTTTGTTAATATAAGAGCCATAAACGATACCACAGCACATACCTACACCAATGGAGTAGAATACCTGTACTGCCGCTGCCTGGAATACACTTACATTAATTTTAGAGAAATCGGGAGTGATATACCACATCAAACCTTCACGGGAGCCGGGCAGTGTATTTGCGTAAATTGCCAGACCAATCAACATCACAATCAGCAGGGGCATTGCAAAAGTACAAACCTTTTCTACACCAGTTTTCACACCGGTATTCATCAAAATCCAGCCAAGAACAACTACGATTACTGTGTAACCTACACAACTCCAGCTACCACTGAAGTCAGTAAATTCCTGTGCAATAGCTGCGCCATCCATGCCACTCAGACTGCCTGTTGCTACTTTTACAATGTAGCCTAAATTCCAGCCAATGATCGTAATCAGATAGAAGCAAATGATAGTAACGGTAAACAATGCAATCCAGCCGATAGCATTCCAGCCGCTGCCCTTTTTGCCCGTCAGCCTACGCATGCCAGCAATACCAGAGAGCTGAGAAGAACGGCCAATCTGCACTTCAATCAGAAACAAAGGAACACCTACACACAAAGCAATGATCAAATAACAAATCAAAAATGCACCGCCGCCGTTGGCGCCTACCATATAAGGGAATTTCCAGAGGTTACCAATACCAATACAGAAGCCGGCCATACTCAGGATATAACCAATTCGGGTACCAAAGCCTCTGCTTTCATTACTGTTGTTACTCATATATTTTCCTCCTCTCATTCGGACACCTTTCAATGTCTCTAGGGGGTTTGTTTTCATTATTTCAAAATTTCAGCATTTTTTCAATTATTCCACCAATTTTTTTCATTTGTATATATGGCTATAGCCGGGGATTCCCGGCTATAGCGGAATATTTATGTCTTATCTGATTTTCGTACCGCGTTGAGTCAGATAATATTACAGACCTTTTGTAGATGTCCACAGAGGAAGTTTTTTGCCCAGACCCATTTTCAAAGCACGTTCAAAAATGATCTTAGCACACATCATGTCTTCGGAAGCCATACCTACGTTATTGAATACAACCAGTTCATCAGGGCTTTCTCTCTTAGGAACAACGCCTGCAGCCAGTTCACCAGTTTCACCAGTGATCACAGGCAGCCCCTGAGGGTAGTAGCCATAGCCTTCCAGCAGTTCATGCTGTTCTCTACTGTCAACATAGTATTTATCTGCTGCTTTGTAAACCGCATCTTCATATACTGTATGGCAGTCCAGACATACCAGTGTCTGACCTTTGCTTACCCATTCAGCCTTAACGGGAGGATTAGGGCTATGTACGATGGGCAGTGCAGAAACGATTACATTACTGGAGCGAACCAGTTGTTCCAGGCTTTCTGCTTTCACGATTTTTGCTTTTACCAGGGGCTGTGCTTCTGCAATCAGCGCATCCATAGCAGCATCAAACATATCGAATACATAAATTGTTTCCAGATCTTTCAGAATATTTTCAACCATTTTTACATTTGCTCTACCCTGAATACCGCAACCAATCATACCGAATGTTTTTGCATCCAGATTTGCACCATGTTTGATGGAAACCAGAGCTGTTGCAGGTGTACGAACCTTTGTGATCCAGCTTGCATCCATCATGGACAGCAGATGACCTGTTAATGCATCGTTATACAGAATCTGGCAGTTTGTAGGAATACAGTCAGGGAACTGTGCTTTGTTTGTAGGGAAGTTGGAACCCCATTTGATACCACATGCATACTGTTCAGGCAAGTTTGCGGGCATCGCATGCATCAGAGAATCAGGCATGGGATGAATGCCGATTTTTGCAGGCATTTCCAGCTGTTTCAAGGAGTAACCGATCATGCCCTGTTCTGTAGCGTCAATGATTTCCATATCTGTTGTACCTGTATCCATACAGTCCTGTTCACTCAGGTACAGGAATTCCTGACCAATGTTCAGATATTTTTTGAATTCTTCTCTTAAAGCAAGCGCCTTATCCATCTGTTCTTTTGTGTAAACCATAAACACCTCTCCTTTATTTTTAACTAAAATACCTTTTTGAATTTTGCCGTTTTTCTTTCGGCTTGTTTGTATTCTAGCAAATCCAAATTTCGAAAACAAATCCCAGCAGAGTCTTGACAGGAAACTTTTTTCGATTTAAAATACTATCAGTAGATTTTTTTACAAGAAATCGCTTTTTAAGAAACAAATTACATTGAAACTAATTCAATTCACAAAAAATGTCTTTTGCGGAAACTTTATAAGTTGAGGTGATATTATGTCCGATCTGTCAATCCATACAGGAAAACGTATCAAGCTTTATCGTAAAAACAAACAGTTATCACAGGATCAGCTGGCAGAAATGATCTGCAAAAGTAAATCAGCCATTTCTAAATACGAAAGAGGCGCCATACCTATTGATATCGATACCTTGCAGGACATTGCCAATGCTCTAGACATTACTATCCACCAGTTGATCGATATAGACACAAAGAAATCCCATACCTTGCCAGGATTACAGGGATTTTTCAGCAATACTTCTCGTCTATATACCTATTATCTGAACAAAAATAGTTCCCGTATCGTACGAGGCGTTCTAGAAATCAATCAAACAGATGACTGTGAATATTCTACAGTCTTTTACACAGACGTAGTAGATTACGACAATCTTCACCACTGCGCACATCTTTATTTCGGTGACATCCATTATTCAGATAGCTACGTAAATATGTTGCTGAAAAATCAGTCTAATGAAGCAGAACGTATTTTTTTCAACATAGCCAATTCTTTCAATAATAATGCTACCCTTACCATTGGTATGCTTTCTGGAATCTCCAGCAAATACATGGTTCCTATTTCTCTAAAAGTCCTGATTTCTAAATATCCACTGCCAGAAGATGCTGAATTGAAAGAATCCCTTCGGTTTTCCAAAGAGGATTTCACCAGCATGAAACGTACCTTCTGTTTTTCTATTGAAAGACTCATGTAATTTTCAAATAATAAAAAGATAAAGGCATATCCAAAACGGATATGCCTTTATCTTTTTGAAAAGTTTTTCTTTTCTGTAAAATCTTATATGACAATTACAAATGATATCCTATTCTAAAATTAAACAATCACATTTCATCAGAAATACATACGGATAATACAATATGTAGTGATTAACAACAAAATAGGAAGAGGAATAGTGTAATACCATTTCATCCAGGGACGCAGTCTCAAACCACCCGTTGCACCTTCATTCGCTTCATCCATGAAATTCTTATATCCATAGCTTATTACTACAAACAACAGCATAAACAGTGCACCCAAAGTCAGACCAAAGCCGGAAGCCAGACAGTCCAGAGTATCAAACAGACCGAAGTTCCCCAGAAATGTCATGCCTGCCAAAGCACCTTCTGTTGCCATGTTGCGTGTTACCAGAACACTTACGCCAGCTGTAAAAAGTACTACCAAAGTAGAAGCTTTTCTACGGCTCCATCCGAAACGCTGACCAAAGTTTGCAACACCGGCTTCCATTACCGCAACAATGGAGGTCAGACACGCAAGGAATACCGCAATCAGATACAGTGTACCAAAGATTCTTCCTGGAATATTACCCATTGCATTGAACATCTGAGGCAGGGAAATAAAAATCAAGCCAGGGCCCGCACTAGGTTCAATACCGAATGCGAACAGAGCAGGAGTTACTACCATACCAGACATAAATGCTACGAATGTATCACAGGTTACCGCCAGAACAGAGTCCTGCATCAGGTTATCTGTTTTTGCCATATAGGATCCATATACGAAAGCACAAGCCATACCTACACCAACAGAGAAGAATACCTGAACAACTGCCGCCTGGAATGCATTACCGATATCAACGCCTTCTAATGTAGGAGTCAGGTACCATTTCAGACCTGCATTTGCGCCGGGCAGCATATTAGAATAAATTGCCAAGCCAATCAGCAGAACGATCAGAGTAGGAAGTGCAACGGAACAAAGCTTTTCAACACCAGTTTTGAAACCAGTATTCAGCATAAACCATGCAACAACTGCACACAGAATAGATCCTGCTACGCATCCCCAGCTACCACTGAAAGAACTGAATTCACCCGCAACTGCGGCTGTATCAGTACCCAGACCATACAGGCTGCCAGAAGCTGTTTTAAAAATATAGCCCACGTTCCAGCCCATGATGGTCCAGAAATAACAGCCGATCAGCATTACTGTAATCAGGCCAAGCCAGCCTGCAGATGCTGTCCAGAATTTATTCCCTTTCGACAGTTTTGCCATACCAGGGCCGCCAGCTAAACCAGCACTTCGACCCAGCTGCTGTTCCAGAATAAACAGTGGCAGACCAACCAGAACGGCACAAACCAAATAAATCAATAAGAAAATACCGCCGCCGTTAGCACCTACCATGTAGGGAAATTTCCACATGTTACTGATACCGATACAGAAACCGGCCAGCGTCATAATATGTGCAAATTTAGAGCTAAAGCCTTCTTGTTTAACCTGTTGTGACATATTTAGCCCTCCTCTTCTCCGGATTCTTTATATAACTATAGCCGGGAGGGATCCCGGCTATAGCGGAATACTATGTCTCAACTGATTCCCGCGTTATAAATCAGCTGATTTTTCTGCAATTACAGCAGACCTTTTGTGGATGTCCACAGAGGAAGTTTTACGCCCAGACCCATTTTCAGAGCACGTTCGAAAATAATCTTAGCACACATCATATCTTCAGATGCCATACCTACGTTGTTAACAACGATCAGTTCGTCATCGCTTTCTCTCTTAGGTACTGTACCTGCTGCCAGTTCACCTGTTTCACCTGTGATCTTAGGCAGACCATGAGGGTAGTAACCATAGCCAATCAGCAGTTCATGCTGTTCGATACTGTCAACATAGTATTTATCTGCAGATTTGTATACAGCATCTTCATATACTGTATGGCAGTCCAGACAAACGATTGTCTGACCTTTATGTACCCATTCAGCCTTTACGGGAGGATTAGGGCTATGAACGATGGGCAGAGCAGAAACGATTACGTCGCAGGAACGAACCAGCTGTTCCAAACTTTCCGCTTTCACAATTCTTGCTTTTACCTGAGGCTGGTCTTCAGCGATCAGAGCATCCATTGCGGATTCATACATATCGTAAACATAAATTGTTTCCAGTTCTTTCAGGATGTTTTCTACCATTCTTACATTGGATTTACCCTGAATACCACAGCCGATCATACCAAATGTTTTTGCTTTCAGATTCGCTGCATGTTTGATACCTACCAGTGCTGTAGCAGGTGTACGAACTTTTGTGATCCAGCTTGCATCCATCAGTGCCATCATGTGGCCTGTCAGCGCATCATTGTAAATGATCTGGCAGTTTGTAGGGATAACATCGGGATACATTGTTTTATTCGTAGGGAAGTTGGAGCCCCATTTGATACCACATGCATACTGATCAGGCAGGTTTGCAGGCATTGCGTGCATCAGACAGTCAGGCATAGGATGAATACCAATTTTAGCGGGCATTTCCAGAATCTTCTTGGAATAATCGATCATGCCCTGTTCTGTTGCTTCGATGATTTCCATATCTGTTGTACCTGTATCGATACAGTCCTGTTCACTCAGATAAATGAATTCATGACCAATGTTCAGATATTTTTTGTATTCGTTTCTGATCGCATCGTTTTTTTCCATCTGTTCCTTTGTATATACCATACTACACCTCTCCTTTACATTAAAAATCGTTTTGTAGTTTTGAGCTCTTAAATGGTAACCGTTACCGATTTCTTTTTGCTTGGTTGTATTCTACCATTGTATAGATTCAAAAACAAATTTCAAAAATCCCTTGACAAGAGACTTTTTTAAAAATAAAATAGCGTCAGTGGAATTTTTCTATTTTTCCTCAATATTTCTAAACCTTCAGAAAATATCATTTAAAAACTACAAAAAAACCACTTTCAGGAAACTTTTATTTTAATTATAAAAAAGAGGTGAAATCATGCCTGCATTATCAGATCACATCGGAAAACGCATTAAGTTATACAGAAAAAACAAACACATGACACAATCAGAATTTGCACGTTTGATTAACAAAAGCAAATCTGCTGTATCGAAATACGAATGTGGCGAAATTTCCATTGACATTGAAACCCTCTATGAAATCGCAGATGTACTGGAAATCAGCATCCATCAATTACTAGATTTTGACACAAAAAAAGATTATCAGATCCCTGGTGTGCAAGGCTTTTTCTCAGCCCCTACTCATTTTTATGTCTATTATCTGAATAGAGGGCAGACAAACCTCTGCCGAGGGGTGTTGGAAATCAACCGTACCGATGAGGATATATATTCCACCGTTTTTTTTGCAGATGTAAAAGATTATAAAAACCTGTACTCCTGCGACCACCTTTACTTTGGTGATATTCATTACTCTGACAGCTATGTGAATATGATTATGGAAAACCAGTCCAATCGTACTGAGCGTCTTTTTATCAATATCGCCAACCCTTTCAATAACAATGCTACACTGACTGTTGGTATGGTGTGCGGGATCTCCGATAAATATCTGGTCCCCGTTGCACTGAAAGGTATTTTCTCAAAAAGCCGGCTGCCAGAAGATGCTGCCCTGAACGAAGCCCTTCGCATTTCTAAAGATGACTTCAGCAGTATGAAAAAAATCTGTTGTTTCACTATCGATCGACTTGTAGAACTATAATAAAAAGGGTATATCCTTCAGGATATACCCTTTTTAACTTTCTGAACCAATCAATGCTCTTTACAAGACCATTCTGTAACCTGCACCTGAAATACCATTGTCATATCCACAAATTCGGGTCTGAATGTCCAATCTTGTTTATCAGAATAATGCGCCATGATTTTTTTCAGTGCTTCAATTTTATCTGCACTTTCAGCAAATATCTTTACCTTGCCTTTGCCCATAATGCTCTGATACAAATAGGAAAAGTCGCAGGCAGTTTCCCCTTCTACCAAAGTATGTTTTGTATCCATTTCAAAAGCAAGTGTTTCTGTTTTCTTCAGAAGTTCTGCTTTCCGTCCCTGTGCTGCCCCATGGAAATACAATGTAATTTGCCCATTTACTTCTTCATAACCAAAATTCAAAGGCACAATATATGCTTCCCCCTGATCCACAAGCCCAATTCTGCAACAATCACAGGATTCCAGTATCTGCATCATTTTCTTAAAGTCTGTTACTTCTCTGTCTTTTCTTCTCATATCATGCCTCTCCTTTCATATGCTTTTCTCTATAAAAATAATCGTTTTGAAATCAGAATACCACTATTTCTACTTCATTGCCATGCTCTCTGATCAAGCGATAAAGGTTTTCAAAAGAAATCCAAATCGTTGCAGTATTATCATTGGGATGCACTCCTACTTGTGTTTCTCCTAATAAAACCGAATCAAAAATCACCGTTACATTCCGCACATCATCATTTAAAACCCCCAGAGGAGAGACACATCCCTGCTGCACGTCAAGATATTTTTCTAACCTCTCTGCAGAAGCAAAACTCAGCTTCGTGCTGCCAATCTTTTCATGTAATGTTTTTAACTCGATCTTTCTTTCCTCCGGCACACAAACCAGGTAATGCTTTTTCCCTTTTACATCCCGAAGGAACAGATTTTTGCAGACAGTCCCCTTTTTTGTGATCCCCAAACGATCCATTTCTTCCATGGTATACACTGCCTCATGTCCCATGCTTTCATAGGGAATCTGTGCATCATTTAATAATTCATATATTTCCTTTTTTCCAATCATTCTAATACCCCCTCTCAGAAAACAACATGGCAGAAAGCATATCCAAATGGATATGCTTCTGCCTTGTGAGTAGTTTGCTTTTAGAAAGCAGTGCCTGTCATTTATTTAATTATGTAAAGGAGTCAGAGTTAAAAACTTGCCTAGAAATACATGCCAATGATGCAGATCGCTGTTGCCACCAGAAAAATGGGTAAAGGAATCATATAGTACCATTTCATCCAGGGACGCAGACGCAGTTTATCACCAGCACCCCAGTTTGCTTCTTCCATAAAACGAGGAAATCCGTATTTAAACAGTACAAACAGCAGCATAAACAATGCACCAAAGGTCAGGCCAAAACCAGAAGCCAGACAGTCCAGAGTATCGAACAGGCCGAAATCGCCCAGGAATGTCATACCGCTCAGTGCGCCTTCAGGAGCCATATTGCGAGTAACCAGAACGCTGATACCAAAAGTTACAAATGTAACCAAAGTAGTTGTTTTTCTGCGAGACCAACCATAACGCTGACCAAGGTTTGCAACACCTGCTTCCAGAACCGCTACAATGGAGGTCAGACAGGCAAGGAATACAGCGATCAGGTACAGTGTACCGAAAATTCTACCAGGGATATTACCCATTGCATTGAAAATCTGAGGCAGGGAGATGAAAATCAGTCCAGGGCCTGCACTGGGTTCAATACCGAATGCGAACAAGGCGGGAGTTACAACCATACCGGACATGAATGCTACGAATGTATCACAGCAAACAGCGATACAAGAGTCCTGCATCAGGTTATCTTTTTTAGACATATAAGAGCCATATACAAATGCACAGGCCATACCAACACCAACGGAGAAGAATACCTGAACAACGGCTGCCTGGAATGCAGCGGGGATATCAACGCCTTCAAAGTTAGGTGTCAGATACCATTTCAGACCAGCATTTGCACCGGGCAGCATATTGGAGTAAATTGCCAGACCAACCAACAGTACCATCAGTGTAGGAAGCGCATATGTACAGAGTTTTTCTACGCCCTGTTTAAATCCTGTATTCAGCATGAACCATGCCAGGATTGCACAAAGCAGCGCTGCAAATACACAACCCCAGCTGCCGCTAAAGGAACTGAATTCTGCGGCTACAGCAGCGTTATCTGTACCTAGCCCATACAGAGCACCGGAAGCAGTTTTGAAAATGTAGCCAACATTCCAACCCAGAATAGTCCAGAAATAACATGCAATCAGCATTACAGTAATCAGACCCAACCAGCCTGCGCCGAAGGTCCAGAATTTACTTTTGTTAGACAGTTTTGCCATACCGGGAACACCGGCAAGGGTAGCACTTCGACCTAACTGCTGTTCCAGAATGAACAGAGGCAAACCAACCAGAACAGCACAAACCAGATAGATCAATAAGAAAATACCGCCGCCGTTGGCACCAACCATGTAGGGGAATTTCCACATGTTACTGATACCGATACAAAAACCGGCCAACGTCATAATATGCGCAAATTTAGAGCTAAAGCCCTCTTGTTTAACCTGTTGTGACATATTTAGCCCTCCTTTTCTCAATTAGGGGTTAATATCTATGTTTGAAAAAAGGGGAGCAATTTGCTCCCCTATTAAATTCGTATTACTGTTTTATATCACAGTGGCATCTTAGTACCAATGCCTCTTTCCAGAGCTGTATCAAAAATCTTACGAGCAACTACGATATCTTCAACAGCCATACCTACGTTGTTTACGAAAATAAATTCGTCATCGTTTTCACGGCCGGGAACAACACCTGCCAGAGCTGCACCGGTTTCACCTGTGATGGGAGGCAGACCCCAAGGATACATACCGTATGTTACGAACAGTTCATGTTCTTCGATACTGTCGCAGTAGTATTTATCTGCAGCTTTGATGGAAACATCTTCATAATGTGTATGACAGTCGCTGGCAATGATTGTCTGACCTTTCTTAGGCAGCCATTCATCTTTGATCTGAGGATTGGGAACAGAAGGAATATACGCTGCAGAGAAGATTACTTCAGAGTTTCTAGCCAGTTCTTCCCAACCACATTTAATGAATTCTGCTTTTGTATATTTCTGGCATTCTTCGATCAGAGCATCCTGTGCTGCTTCAAATCTGTCATAAATGTAGATTTTTTCAATCTGAGGATATGCTCTTGCAACCATGGATACCTGCTGTTTGCCCTGTACGCCACAGCCGATCATACCCATTGTTTTGAAATCCTGTCTTGCAAATACTTTACAGCTCAGCAGTGCAACCGCAGCTGTTCTTACTCTTGTGATATAGTCTGCATCCATGAAGGAAATTGCAGCACCAGACTGATAGTCATTCAGAATCAGTGTACATGTTGTCTGTGTGTAACCGAATCTGGGCATATTATCGGGGAAGCAGCAGCCCCATTTGATACCTGCGGAAGACAGTGTCTTCATATTTGCGGGCATTGCATGCATCAGTGTATCTTTCAAAGGATGGATACCGATTTTTGCAGGCATTTCTGCATTGTCTGTACTGTAAGCAACCATACCTTCTTTTGTCATTTCTGTAATTTCATCGTCTGTCAGGTTCAGATCCAGAACATCCTGACGTGTCAGATAAAGCAGTTCTTTGTTGATTTCAAGTTTGCTGTTGATCCATTCTCTATATTCCATACCCTGTAACATATGTATCCCTCCTGTTTGAAAAGTCGAAATGTTATTGATATTTAAACGTTCTTGAAACAAGCCGGCATTCATTTCATTTACTTGATTCCATTATACGCAGACACATATCCACCGTCAAAACACACCAATGGTAATTTAATGAACCTCTATTTTTATTTTGTTTCATTTAACGGCGTTATTTTAAGGATACTCTTTTATATATTAAATCATTGATATCCTGTTTTATAAAAATTTACAAATTAACGCCGTGAAATGAAACTTTTTGAGCGATATCTCTTGACAAACAGCAATATAACAGACAAAAATAAATAAAAGAAAATGGTAAGGAGGTATACTATGAGCGAAATCACAAAACACATTGGTAGCCGCGTCCGTTTTTATAGAAAAAATCTGGGATTAAGCCTTGATGAACTGGCAGATGCTATTCATAAAAGTAAATCTACTCTATCCAAATATGAAGCTGGAAATGTTGTATTAGATGTGGATACATTATTTGATATTGCAAGAATCTTAAACGTCCCTGTAGAAAAACTACTGGATTATAAAAAACCCTCCGCCATAGAAAAGGCGCCATTTACAGCCAGAGGCTTTTTTAACCGTGCCGGGAATTATTATATGTACCATCTGGATGCATCCATGAACCACATTATCCGCTCAGTCATTGAGGTCAAGACTCCTCAGGAAGGCGAAGAAGAAATTACAGCCGTTTTCTATAATAATGTCACCGATTATGATAATCTTTTTAACTGTCATTACTATTATTCCGGCGAAATGGCTATTTCCGATCTCTATACCAACTTTTCTTTTCATAACCAGATCAATCCTGCTGAAAAAGTATTTATTTCCGCAGTAAATTCGTTGAAAAATGAAAATTATACTATGGGGCTTGTGGCAGGTATTTCCAGCGTATATCTGGTCCCCACATCATTCAAAGCTATTTTTTCACACATACAGTTGGAAGATGATGAATTGATCCTTCACGCTCTGCAATTTACAAAAGAAGATATCTCCGCTATCAAAAGAAATCACTCCTTGCTTTTGACCAACGTTTTTTCTCACTTCGGGAAATTAAAATGATCACGGCTACAACAGCAAAATTTAATTTCAGATACAAAACAGGCATATCTTTCTCAGATATGCCTGTTTTCAAAAAATCAGTTTCCTCTTATCTCCTGTAATGGAATTTATTCCGCTTTATATATACCATTATTCAGATAATCCAACAATTCCTCTTTATTCATATGACCAATGCCCAGATCTTCCAGCTTCAGACCTTCTGCATAAAAATCTCTGTCCAGCATCGCATTCGCCATATTGATCATAGAATCAATGACAGGTGTGGCAACACCATATTTTTTTCCTAATTCATGAAACACATGACAACCAATGGGGATATCCTCTGTCATATATCTATGGTCAACAGAGAAGGGGCCTGTACCCAGTGCCATTTCATACACTTCTTCATAAGGTACATACATACCTTCACCCATATATTCACTACCCAAAATATTGGAACGGGAGAAGAATTCTTCTTTTGCAAATGGCTGAATACCTACACCCATAGCTTCTGCAATCCTGCATTCTTCCTGATAAACAGCATACTGTACTTTGGAAACTGTAGGGCTGTAAACATGACAATAAATAGAAAAATCGTATTTATTATTCCCATAAATCAGACCGTAATTTTCCAGAGCACCTACCCCCAGAATAACACCAGGACAATGAAGAATAGGATTTACATTACTGAACCCTGTATCCATGACCGTATAACCACCAACAGGGCCTAGACCATTTGTGATAGCATCCATTGCACCGATATATTTTACACTTTCCAAGAAAACTTCCTGATCAGTCATAGGAAGAGCCGCGCCACGCAGAGTGATAGCACGATAAATGATTCTTGTACTAGGCAGCATGAAAGGACCTTCAGATTCGATTCGGCTACCATAAGGCGCACTGGACCAACCGCCTACAACAACTTTCTTTTCACACCCCATTTCGCGCATCATTTTGCGAAATACCAATGTGCCATAGTTATCAGGGAAAATATGGATAATGTGTCCATCTTGCAAATGTGGGATCAGTTCTTTAAAGAACATTTTATGACCAACAGCAGGCAATGCTACGATAATAATACCTGCATCTTTTACCGCTTCTGCTACGGATGTTGTTACTTTATCAAATTTTGCAACACCTTCACGGAAGAAACCAAATCTATTTGTCTGGTTACCATGAAAACGGAAACCGTTCTTCAGATTATCCAATGTTTTTGATGCAAATGGCTCCAAATCGCACAGAATTACTTCCTGCCCTGCCAGAACACAGTCTGCTGCCATTGCTTTACCAATACCGCCTGCGCCCAGAACAGCAATGGGTTTTTCTTTCAGATAACTTAAATCTTTCATATTTGTTCCTCCTTTTCAAATAACTTCTTAAAAATATCCATAATAAGGTTTCTGCGTTGTTGCATAATGTGCCCAATTAATCATGGTGATAAAGTCAAATACAGGAAGGTTCACTGCATCCTGCACCATATAAGCATAAGGAGGGATATCACTGCATTCCAGTAAAATCGCCCCTACATCATCATGTTCTCGCACAAGTTTTTCTGCTGCACCGACCACGGTTTCCGCAATACTTTCATTGTCCAGATATTCGTATTCATAGCGGATGGTTTTAAAACCATCCAAACCGCCAATATCTTCCACATAAACGTCTTCAGGTGCCACCCCCATATCTCGGAGCATTTTTTCCGTAATATTGCCGCCGGACGCAGTGATTATGCCGATTTTTCTGCCTTTCTTCAGGCCAATTTTGATCATCGGCAACTGCACCATGCTAGAAAGAAATGCAGGGATTTCCAAGGCATCCGCCACATCTTGTTGGAAATTAGCAAAAAAACCACAGGCACCTACAACAGCACGCACCCCTTCTTTTTCCAGTTCTTTTGCTGCATTGATGATTGTTTCTTTCAATGCTGGATCACCTTCAAAAAGCTGTTCTATTTTGAATTCCACTTTTTTATACAACACAGGAAAATCGTAAGTCGTTGCATTGGCAACATTCCCCGGCAATTTGGGATATTTCAAATCCACCGCTATGATGCCAATGGAATGCCCTGCAATGTAGCGCAGATCCGGCACTGTATATTTCTTTTTAATGTCCCCCAGATTACGTACAGATGAATATCCATTTTCCATTCAAACCACCTCCGAACATATTTTAATGAATTTGAGTCAGTGAATTGTTTTCATTATTTTACAATATAATTGTTTATTTTTCAATACAATTTTGTTTGAATCAGATTTTTCTCAACAAAAAAGAGCTTGTATCTATATGTAGACCCTGTTATGCTCATCGACCCATCCATTTTTGACGGACAAAGACATTCTGTCCAGCATCAAGCCGTACAGGAGCTTTGCATCACTGGACAATCCTTTGAACTGTGGATTTGTAAAAAGCACCTTTGGAACTCTATAAAAAGTAAATTGCTCTGATTGCATTCCATAGTAATAATCGAATTGAATACTCATATTGTGTCCCTCCCAGCCTTTCCCATATTGCAAATGAAAAAAGGACTTCCCCTTAGATTTTTTCTAAAGGAAAGTCCTTGATTTTTATCATTATTCTGTTGGGTTCAAAACTTTTTTCTACTACTTAACTTCATACTTCTTCATCATTCTTCACGAATTTGTTGTAGTAATCGTTGTAGTAGCCAACAAGGACACTCTGAAAAGCCCGAAAAATCAACATTTAGTCATTGATTGGTTTCATTGTGGGGAACAGAATAACGTCTCTGATGGAAACGGATTCTGTGAGCAGCATAACAAATCTGTCGATGCCAACACCCAGACCGCCTGTAGGAGGCATACCGTATTCCAGCGCTGTCAGGAAATCTTCGTCAATCATGTTGGCTTCGTCGTCGCCTGCTTCTCTCAGATATTCCTGATACTCGAAACGATGACGCTGGTCGATGGGGTCATTCAGCTCGGAGTATGCGTTGCCGTACTCTCTGCCCACGATGAACAGCTCGAAACGTTCTGTGAATTCGGGCTTGTCCGGTTTTCTCTTGGTCAGAGGGGAAATTTCCACAGGGTAGTCGATGATAAAGGTGGGCTGGATCAGGTTCTTTTCTACGAATTCCTCGAAGAACAGATTCAGAATATCGCCCTTTACATGACGTTCCTCATATTCCACATGATGCTCGTCGGCAATCTTCTTCGCTTCTTCTGTATCCTTTACCTGATCGAAGTCTACACCGGAGAATTCCTTGACTGCGTCTACCATGGTCTTTCTGGCAAAGGGTTTGCCCAGATCCAGTTCATAGCCGCCGTAGTGTACGGTGGTGGTACCCAGTACGTTCTGTGCTACGGTACGGAACATTTCCTCTGTAATATCCATCATGCCGTTGTAGTCTGTGTATGCCTGATACAGCTCCATCAGCGTAAATTCCGGGTTATGACGAACGGAAATGCCTTCGTTTCTAAATACACGGCCGATTTCATATACACGTTCAAAACCGCCCACGATCAGACGTTTCAGCGGCAGTTCCAGCGCGATACGGCAGTACATGTCAATATCCAGTGTGTTATGGTGTGTGATAAAGGGTCTTGCGGACGCGCCGCCGGGAATGGTCTGCAGGACAGGTGTTTCCACTTCCAAAAAGCCCTTGCTGTCCAGGAATTTACGGATTTCCGTAATGATCTGGGAACGCTTGATAAAGGTATCTCTTACCTCAGGGTTCACGATCAGGTCCATATATCTCTGACGGTAGCGCAGCTCCTGATCCTTCAGGCCGTGGAATTTTTCCGGCAGCACCTGCAGGCTCTTGGACAGCAGCACTACTTCCTTAGCGTGTACGGAGATCTCGCCGGTCTTTGTTTTAAATACAAAGCCTTTGATGCTGATAATATCGCCGATATCGAATTTCTTGAAAGCGGCATAAGCCTCGTCGCCGATGTCGTTGCGGCTTACATAGGACTGGATGGCACCGTTTCTGTCCTGAATGTTGCAGAAGGAAGCCTTGCCCATGATACGCTTGCTCATCAATCTGCCGGCAATGGCAACATCCTTTTCCTCCAGCTCCTCAAAATGTTCCTTGATTTCTGTGCTGTGGTGTGTTACCTCGCATTTTGTGATCTCAAAGGGGTCTTTGCCTTCCGCCTGAAGCTGTGCCAGCTTCTCCCGTCTGATTCTGATCTGTTCGCTTAACTCCTGCTGGGTCAGTTCCTTTTCCTCCGCAGGCTGGTGATTCTGTTCTGCCAATTTCTTTTCCTCCATTCCCTTTTCCTTTTCAGGAACCATTATTTCTGAATGCCCAAAATCTTGAATTCCACTTCGCCGTCGGGTGTATCCGCCATAACGCTGGCACCAATCTTCTGGCCCAGCAGCGCCATACCCAGAGGGGATTCGTTGGAAATGCGGCCGTTCATAGGGTCCGCCTCAGTGGAGCCAACGATGGTGTATTCCATTTCCTCGTCGAATTCCACATCCAGTACCGTTACCTTAGAGCCAAGGTTGACAACGTCCTTCTTCAGCGCGTCCTCATCAATGACTTCCGCGTTGCGCAGCAGGTTTTCCAGCTGTACGATACGGCTTTCGATTTCGCCCTGTTCTTCCTTCGCCGCGTCGTACTCGGCGTTTTCAGACAGGTCGCCCTGGCCTCTGGCCTCTTTGATCTTCTCCGCTACTTCTTTTCTTCTGACAGTTTTCAGGTTTTCCAGTTCCTGCTCCATCTTTTTCAGACCTTCATAGGTCATAACTACCTTTTTTGCTTCTGCCATGATTATTTCATCTCCTTGCGGGTTTTTTTCATTTTTTTGCGAAACACGGTTTTTCCTTGATTTTACAAGGAAAATGGAGGGCTATGCTGCCACCCTCCGAAAATTCATTGATAAATTATATACTAAGGTAGGTATTTTTGTCAATGTTTTCTCCGTGAAAACAGGGAATTTCTCCTTGATTTTTCGGTTTTTTTCTTTCTTTTTCTCTGGCTGTGGCCACTGGAGACCATCCGTTTTCCTCCAGCCACGCCTTTGCCTCTCCGGCGCCCTCTCCTTTGGCAAAATAGCGGGCAAAGGCGGCAGATTCCAGAAATGCCGCCGCCTCCGCTGCCGCGCTCTCCCTTTTGCCGCCGCCGCAGGAAAAAACAAGATTCCCGGCACAGCAAACATCAGGCCGCACGGAGGCCAGTCTGCGGCGCAGGGCCTCGTTATCACCCAGATCCAGAAAAAAAGCGCCCTGCCGCAAAGCGTAGGTCATGGCACTGCCGCTCTTCTGCCAGGAAATCACGGCATCCGCCTGCCGGAACGTATCCTGCCCACAGGAAGAAAGCGTCTCCAGCACCAGCCCCCGCTCCGCCATCATCCGCTCCTGCCAGAGAAAAAACACATCGGGGCGGTCTGTCAGCACGCCCAGCCGGTTCACCTTCTGCGAAAGGGTCTCCAAGGCGGCGAATATTTCCTCCCCGCCGCCGTCCGCCAGCACAAATATTGCCTCCTCCAGCCCCTTCCCTTTCTTTTTCAGCCAGAAGGCCCCGCTTTCCGCCGCGAAAAGAGACGCCAGCTTTCCGCCGCGGGCAAAGGGCAGGATTTCCTGGGGCAGATCCGCCGCCAGCGGTGACAAGGCGATTTTTGCCCCTCTGTATTTCGCTTCCTCCAGTGCCGCCTTCGCCGCCGCCCGCCAGGCCGGAGAAAAATATCCTTCCCGGTCCGTCTGAAGCCGGCAGATCATCCCCTCCTCCGACTGTTCCCAAAGAACGGGACGGCGGCGCAGTACGTAACTTTCCCGCCAGGAAACCGGCAGACGGCGAACCCAGAAGGGCAGGGCCCGTTCCTCTTTGGATTGGCAAAATTCCACCTCCACTATGGACATAAACCTCGCTCCTTTCTCGTTATTTTTTTATCAATATATCGTGATTTCATGTCTTACAATTCATAGAAATTCCCGGCCAATCAATGACGTTTTTTCTTGTTTTATGGAAATTCTGTATGGAAATTAACACAATTTTCCATAACTAAATTGCCATTGTACCATTAAAAATACTTAATTTTGTTGTTTCCCCCGCATTTATTTTGGAGAAATTATTTCATTTTTTATAAGTTTTTCCAATTTTTTTGTCGAATGTATTTCAAAAATACATAAGCGTGTACAAAATCTCATACAAGAGCTGGAAAACCCACATTTTCCCCAAAATATCCTGATGATTTCTTGACAATGTATGCAAAATACACTATGATGAAATCAACAAATACTATCGGGGACCATTACTTATTTATATGAAAGGAGTCTTTCCATGAATACAAAAATCATGAAAACCATGGACGGTAACGAAGCGGCGGCTTATATCTCCTACGCTTTTACAGAGGTTGCCACCATTTACCCCATTACCCCTTCCTCCCCCATGGCGGAACACGTAGACAGCTGGTCCGCAAACGGCAAGAAAAACATGTTCGGCCAGACAGTCCGTCTGGTGGAAATGGAATCTGAGGCCGGTGCCGTAGGCGCTATGCACGGCGCGCTGGAGGCAGGTACATTGACCACTACCTATACCGCTTCTCAGGGCCTTTTGCTGATGATCCCCGGCATTTATCGTATCGCCGGCCAGTTAAAGCCCGGTGTATTCCATGTCAGCTCCAGAACCGTCGGCACACACGCCTTCTCCATCTTCGGCGATCATTCCGACGTCATGTCCTGCCGTCAGATCGGTGTTGCCATGCTGTCCTCCGCTTCTGTACAGGAAGTCATGGATCTGGGCGGCGTAGCCCATCTTTCCGCCATCAAAGGCAGTGTACCTTTCATGCATTTCTTTGACGGCTTCCGTACTTCTCACGAATTGCAGAAGATCGAAGTCATGGACTATGAAGATATCGAAAAACTGGTGGATCAGGAAGCCCTGAAAAAATTCCGGAAAAACGCCCTGAACCCTGAGCATCCCGTACAGCGCTCCACCGTACAGAACCCTGACGTATTCTTCCAGAACAGAGAGGCGCAGACACCCTTCTATATCCGTCTGCCGGAAATCGTGGAAGAATATATGCACGAAATCAACAAGATCACAGGCAGAAATTATCAGCTCTTCAACTACTTCGGCGCACCCGATGCGGAGCATGTGCTCATCGCCATGGGTTCTGTCACCGGCGCGGCACAGGAAGTTGTAGAATACCTGACCGCCAAAGGCGAAAAAGTGGGCTTTTTACAGGTACATCTGTATCGTCCTTTCTCCTTGAAGCATTTCCTGAACGCTCTGCCGGAAACAGCGAAGATCGTTACTGTTCTGGACAGAACAAAGGAACCCGGCGCTCTGGGCGAACCTCTGTATCAGGATGTTTGTTCCGCACTGACAGAAGCCGGCAGAAGTCCTCTGGTACTGGCCGGCAGATACGGTCTGTCCTCTAAGGATGTTACACCGGCTCAGATCGTAGCGGTATATGACAACATGAAGGGCGAAAAGAAGAACCACTTCACCGTGGGCATCATCGATGATGTTTCCATGTCCTCCATTGACGTAGGCGCGGAACCGGAAGTAACCGACCAGAGCACCATCGCCTGCAAATTCTGGGGGCTGGGCTCCGACGGCACCGTTGGCGCCAACAAAAACTCCATCAAGATCATCGGTGACCATACAGATAAATACGCACAGGCGTACTTTGAATATGACACCAAAAAATCCGGCGGTATCACAAAATCCCACCTGCGTTTCGGGGATGTGCCCATCCGCTCCAGCTATCTGGTATTCAAGGCGGACTTTGTGGCCTGCCATAATCAGTCTTACATCACAAAATATGATATCGTTTCCGAAATCAAGCCCGGCGGCACCTTCCTGCTGAACTGCGGCTGGAAGGGTGAGGAACTGGAACACCACCTGCCCGCCGATGTGAAACGCTATATTGCCAACAACAATATCCATTTCTATACCATTGACGCCGTGGAAATCTGCCGTGAGATCGGTCTGGGCAACCGGACGAACTCCGTTTTGCAGTCCGCCTTCTTCAAACTGGCCAACATCATCCCCGTAGATGACGCTGTCAGCTACATGAAAGCGGCCATCGAGAAATCCTACGGCAAGAAGGGCGAAAAAGTGGTCAACATGAACTATGCCGCTGTGGACGCAGGTCTGACCGGTCTGGTGAAGATCGACGTACCCGAAAGCTGGAAAGACGCCAAGGACGTGGACAAAGAAGAAATCAAGCGGGTTCTGCCGGAATACGTGGAAAAACTTCTGGTTCCCATGAACGCACTGAAAGGCGACTCTTTGCCCGTATCCGTATTCGTTGGCAGAGAAGACGGCACCGTGCCTCTGGGTACCTCCGCTTACGAAAAACGCGGCGTTGCCATTGACGTACCCGAATGGGATGCCACAAAATGTATCCAGTGTAACCAGTGCTCCTATGTATGTCCTCATGCCTGCATCCGTCCTTTCCTGCTGACAGAAGAGGAAGCGGCCAACGCACCGGAAGGCTATGTGACAGAAAAGGCAAAAGGCGCCGGCGAGATCACAAAATATCGTTTCCGTATCCAGGTAGATCCTCTGGATTGTCAGGGCTGCGGCGTCTGCGTAACCGCATGTCCCGCCAAGGAAAAAGCCCTGGTGATGAAACCTCTGGAAAGCCAGATGCACGAACAGCCCAACTGGGACTTCTCCCTGGGACTGTCCGAAAAAGAAAATCCTATGGACAAATACAGCGTAAAAGGCTCTCAGTTTGAACAGCCTCTGCTGGAGTTCTCCGGCGCATGCGCGGGCTGCGGCGAGACCGCTTACGCAAAACTGATGACACAGCTCTACGGCGACCGTATGTATCTGGCAAACGCCACCGGCTGTACACAGGCTTGGGGCGCTGCTGCACCCTGCGTACCTTACACCACCAATAAAGACGGCTGGGGCCCCGCATGGAGCAACTCCCTCTTTGAAAATAACGCGGAATTCTCCCTGGGTATGGTTCTGGCCGTAGAACAGCAGAGAGAACGCGTGACCATGAAGCTGAAAGAACTGCTGGCTCTGGTCAACAACGCTGATTTCAAGGCTGCGGCGGATGTATGGCTGGAAAACTACGACGACGGCCACAGAAGCAAGGCCGACACCAGAGATCTGCTGGCGGCGCTGGATAAGCTGTCCGTAGAGGGCGAAGCAGCGGAACTGAAAGACTTTATTCTGGACAATAAAGAACACCTGACCAAGAAATCCATGTGGATGTACGGCGGCGACGGCTGGGCATACGACATCGGCTACGGCGGTCTGGATCACGTTCTGGCTTCCGGCGCGGACGTAAACGTACTAGTAGTAGATACAGAAGTATACTCCAATACCGGCGGTCAGTCCTCCAAGGCAACTCCCATCGGCGCTGTGGCACAGTTCGCCGCAGGGGGCAAGCCTACTGTAAAGAAAGATCTGGGTATGCTGGCTATGAGCTATGGTTATATCTATGTGGCACAGGTAGCTCTGGGTGCGAACCCTGCGCAACTCATCAAGGCGCTGAAAGAAGCGGAAGCCTACAAGGGACCTTCCCTTATCATCGCTTACGCGCCCTGCATCAACCACGGCATTTCCAAAGGTATGGCAAACGCCCAGCTGGAGGCAAAACTGGCTGTGGATGCCGGCTACTGGTTCCTGTACCGCTACAATCCCGATCTGAAGAAGGAAGGCAAGAACCCCTTCATTCTGGATTCGAAAGAGCCTTCTCTGGATTACAACGAATTTATCATGGGCGAAGTTCGCTACGCTTCCCTGGTTCGTACCTTCCCTGAAACAGCAAAGGTACTGCTGGCAGAGGCGGCGGAAAAAGCCAAAGAAAAATATGAGGCATACAGGAAGCTTGCGGAACAATAAAAAACCCCGTACTTCCGCAGGCATTTTGGTTTCCAGGTCGCCCGGAGCTCATGGACTCCGGGCGACCCTCCCAAATGCGACCTCCAATAAATATTTAGATTATAGGGCAACAGGAAAAAGAGGGATACCTTATGTATCCCTCTTTTTCCTGTCGTTTTTTCCCAAAAAAAACATCCCTACTGTTTTTCTGGGGAAAAGACTTGTCACAGCGGCCCATCCTCTATATAATAGTTACCGGTAAAAAAGTTTCCATAAATGAAAAATAGAACTAAAGGAGTGTTTTCATGACTGATACTAAGAAAAAAATGCCGCTGGCCTTCTGGATCTTTCTGGGGCTGGTAGTGGGGATCGCCGCGGGATTGATCCTTATGACCCTTCAGCCCCTTGGCATGAGCGGCGCGGACTTTGCCAAAAGCTATATCCAGCCCTTTGGCACTATTTTCCTGAACCTGCTGAAATTCATTGTTGTGCCCATCGTCATGTTTTCCATCGCGGCGGGCGTTATCTCCATGAAGGACATCAAGCGGGTAGGCGCCATTGGCGGCAAAACCATCATTTACTATATGTGTACCACCGCCTTTGCCGTAACACTGGCGCTGTTTCTGGCTTCCTTCGCCAAGGACTTTTTTGTGGTGCTGGACGCCTCCGATGCGGCTTATACCCCCGCCGAGAGCCAGAGCATCATGGATACCATCGTTTCTATCTTCCCCTCTAACTTCATCCAGCCTCTGGCAAACGCCTCCATGCTGCAGGTTATTGTCATTGCCCTGTTTCTGGGCTTCGGCATCCTGCTGGCGGGAGAAAAGGGCCAGATGGCGGGACAGGCGGTAGAGAGCTTCAACGAGGTATTCTTAAAGATTATGGATCTTATCATCCGTCTTTCCCCCATTGGTGTGGCCTGCCTCATCTGTCCCGTTGTGGCAGAAAACGGACCTATGCTGCTGACCAATCTGTTCATGGTATTGGCGGTGGCCTACATCGGGTATCTGGCTCATATGGCCATTGTGTATTCCTTTGCCGTGCGCACCTTTGCCGGCATCTCTCCTTTGAAATTCTTTAAGGAAATGATGCCCGCCATGATGATGGCCTTCTCCTCCGCTTCCTCCGTGGGCACACTGCCCTTTACGCTGGAGGCTTCGGAGCGTCTGGGGGCCCGCCGGGAGGTCGCCGGCTTCGTACTGCCTCTGGGCAGCACCATCAACATGGACGGCACCGCCATCTATCAGGGGGTATGCGCCGTATTTATCGCCGCCTGCTATGGTGTCGACCTGAATCTGGGCCAGATCATCACCATCATCCTGACGGCGACACTGGCCTCCATCGGTACGGCAGGCGTTCCCGGCGCCGGTCTGGTCATGCTGGCCATGGTACTGGAAAGCGTAGGTCTGCCTGTGGCTGGGATCGGTCTGGTGGTTGGCTTTGACCGTATTTTCGATATGGGCCGTACCGTTGTCAATATCACAGGCGACGCCTCCTGTGCCGTTATCGTTTCCAAACTGGACGAGAAACGCAGCGCGCGAAAAGCGAAGGCCGCTTAAAACAATCTGCTTAAAAAAAGGTCATTTCCTGACAACGGGGAAATGGCCTCTTTTTTCTGTCGTCTCTTGCTTCCGCGTTTTTTTCGGCGTACAATGGTCTATAATGTATGATCGTGCGGGAGGTGCCTATGTATTCCAATCTGAAAACTTATCTGATCCTGTTTACAGGCGTATTTGCTTTGTCTACCTCTGCCATTTTCGCCAGAATCGCCAAAGCGCCGTCTTCTATTACCGCCTTTTACCGGCTTTTTCTGGCCGCGGCCGTTCTGACGCCCGTACTGCTGCTACACCGGCCCAGCCGGGCGGAACTGAAAACCATCCCAGCGGGACAATGGGCGCGTATTCTGGCGGCCGGTCTTTTTCTGGCCCTGCACTATATGCTCTGGTTTGAGTCCCTGCGCTATACTTCCGTTGCCAGTTCCACCGTCCTTGTCTGTCTCCAGCCACTGTTTTCTCTGGCCTTTGAGCGGCTGTTCAGCAAAAAAAGAATCAAAAAAACAGCTCTGCTGGGCTGTATAATTGCTCTGTGCGGCAGTGCCGTCATCGGCTCCGGGGATTTCCGCATCAGCGGCAGCGGCCTGCGGGGAGATCTCCTTGCCTTTGTGGCCGCCGGTGTCATCGCGCTGTATTTCTTCGTAGGGGAGCGCGTCAGAAAAGAGCTTTCCGCTGTTACCTACTCCTCATTGAGCTATTTTTTCAGCGCGCTGCTTCTGCTGCTGTACAGTCTGGCGCAAAAGGAGCCCTTTTTCGGCTATTCCGGCCAAACATGGCTGGCCTTTGGGGGTCTGGCGGTGATCTCCACCATTGGCGGACAATTTGTATTCAATCTGCTGCTGCGCCGGGTTCCCGCCTCCGCCGTCACCATGAGTATTCTGGGCGAACCCATCGGCACCTGTATTCTGGCTTACTTTATTCTGCGCGAAACCATTCTGCCCCAGCAGTTCTGCGGTATGGTCATCATATTTTTGGGGATGGTAATATTCTTTTTTCCCTCCGCCCAAAAATCCGAACGCGGACCGGCCCTATCCAAAAAGACCTGAGATTCTATGAACCTCAGGTCTTTTTATGTTAATCCGCCAGAATCCGTCCGTCGGTGGAAATGGTCACTACCTGCCAGGGAATAAATTTTCCGCTGGCCTGCAGCGCCTTTTTCGCCGCCAGCTCCATACCGCCGCAGCAGGGCACTTCCATACGCACAATCGTAACACTCTGAATATCGTTCTGTTTAATGATCTCTGTCAGCTTTTCGCTGTAATCCACCATATCCAGCTTGGGGCAGCCCACCAATGTGATCTTGCCCTCCATGAACTTTCTGTGGAAATCCCCATAGGCATAAGCGGTACAGTCCGCCGCGATCAGCAGCTTCGCGCCGTCAAAGTAAGGGGCTTTGATGGGGGCCAGCTTGATCTGTACGGGCCACTGCCGCAGGCGAGAGGAAACAGAGCCGCTTTCTTCTTTCTTCTGTGCCGCGGGAGAAAGGCTTCTGCTCTGGCTGCCAGGGCAGGCACAGGGAGCCGCCTTTTTCTGCATATTGGCCTGTACCGCCGCTTCGTCATAGGCCGCCGCCTCCCGCTCCACAAAGGAGATGGCACCTGTGGGACAAACAGGCAGGCAGTCTCCCAGACCGTCACAGTAATCGTCCCGCAGCAGGGTGGCCTTACCGTCTACCATACCGATGGCGCCTTCATGGCAGGCGTTGGCGCACAGTCCGCAGCCGTTGCATTTTTCTTTATCAATTTCAATGATCCGTCTGATCATAGTTCTCCACTCCCTTTTGTTTTGTCTTGTCTTTCTGGTACCAGTATGCTATACTGCAAGAAAAAAATATGTTGTTTTTACAACAAACGGAGGATATCATGTATTCACGACTTACAAAACTTCCTTTCTTCCGAAATATCCCGGAAGATGCGCTGGAAAAAATACTGGTCTTTCTGTCCGCCGGGGAGAAATCCTACCGCAAAGGGGAATACCTGCTCCATACAGGAGACCCCATCGAGGCTGCCGGATTCCTGCTGTCCGGTGAGGTCCATATCCTGCGGGAGGACTTCTGGGGGAACCGGGCTTTGCTGGCTCAGATCCCGGAGGGATTTCTCTTTGGGGAGACCTACGCCCTGCTGCAAAAGGAGGCGGAGGTCAGCGTACAGGCGGCGGCGGATACCACCGTACTGTATCTGCATCTGCACCGTATCCTGACGCCGGAATCTCTCCAGGACCCTTACCTGGCCATACTGGCGAAACGGTTCCTGCTGTCCTTCGCCGAACGGAATCTGACCCTGACGGGAAAGATCTCCCATATCACCTGCCGCACCACCCGGGAAAAGCTGCTGTCCTATCTTTCCTCCCAGGCGCAAAAAAGCGGCAGCGCCGTGTTTTCCATCCCCTTCAACCGGCAGCAGCTGGCGGATTATCTGGCGGTGGAACGCAGCGCTATGTCGGCGGAACTGAGCCGCATGAAAAAAGACGGGCTATTGGATTATCATAAAAACCATTTTCGCCTTTTCACCTAAAAAATTCTTAAATTTTGCGTAATATTTCAAAACTGCCCCTGTCTTTCCCTGAAAAACATGATATACTATGCATATAATGCAATTATTTTGAAAGGAGCATACTCATATGAAAAAGAAATTATGTTTATTTTTGGCCTGCGCCATGACAGCGGTCCTGCTTTTTGGCTGCGGCTCTTCCACGACAGACTCCGCTGAGGAACAGGAAGCCGTTACTACCCCCGGCTCCAATATCGAATATGAACAGGATGGCAGCCTGCCCCCTCTGGACAAGGATCTGCAAACACTGTATCAGGAGGCTCAGGGTCTTTATGAGCAGATCTCTCTGACGGGCTTTGATATGGACACCTCCGACACTCTGGAAAAGGACGGTCTGGTGTACTATAAGGTAAATGACTCCCGTTTCTCCGATTATGACAGCTTTTACAGCTATCTGAACCAGTACTTTACCAAAGACTTTATCGATGAGGAGATCATGACAGAAAGCAATCTGCGCTTTGCCAAGGGTGACAACGGCGATCTGTATATCCTGGACGGCAACAGGGGCACCAACATCTTCTTCGCCGGCTATGTCATGACCGTAGACAGCCAGACCGACAAGGAGATCCTCTTTACCTCCACAGTATACTATACAATGGACACAGCCAACGAAGCGGAAATCTTCTACACCGCTCCGGAGGACCCGGAAAATTATACCACAAAAACATATCAGTTTGATCTGATTCAGGAAGACGGCAGCTGGAAGTTTGACAATTTCTATCTGTTCTACTAAAAAATAATATACCTTGCGAAAACAAACCCGCGGGCATCCTTACGAAACAAAGGATACCCGCGGGTTTTTCCGTTAGGGATAAATTCTGTTTTTTCTTATGCTTTGCCGATACGCCGGTCTTTTTCCAGCACCGCGTCAAAGGCCGCCATAATCGTATGCTCGAAGCCATGCTCCTGCAAAGCGGCTACCCCTTCTATGGTCGTGCCGCCGGGAGAGCAGACCTGATCTACCAGCGGCCAGGGAGCTTCTCCGCTTTCCAATACCATTTTGGCACTGCCCAGCACCGTTTCCGCCGTGATTTTCAGGGCCTGCTGTTTGGGCATTCCCGCCTTCAGTGCCGCTCTGGCCAAAGCGTCCATATAGATATAGGCAAAGGCCACAGAGGCTCCGCCAATGACGCTGAAAATGCTGAAATGCTCCTCCGGGATCACAGCCACACTGCCAATGGTGGAAAATACTTCTTTCACGCCCTCCAGCTGTTCCTCTGTTACAAAGGCGTTGGCGCAGATCCCAGAAGTAGACGCGCCGATCTTGGCGTTGATATTGGGCATCACACGGACAATGGGCGTCCCCTCCGGGAAAAAGCCCGCCAGATATTCCAGTGTTTTCCCGGCGGCTATGGAGACCACCAGCGGCTTCTTCTGGGCAAAATCCTCTTTCAGACCCGGCAGGATCTCCGCCAGCACATGAGGCTTTACGCCCAGCACCACCACATCCGCGGCTTCGATGACCTCCGCAGAGGAAACGCAGGCACAGGCGCCGCAGCTGCCCGCCAGCTTCCAGGCGGAAGTCACCGTTTTGCTGGTAATAAAAATATCTCTTCCGTCATAGCCTGCCGCCGTCATTCCTTTGACAATGGCGCTGACCATATTCCCCGCGCCGATAAATCCATATTTCATCTAAAGCCCTCCTTTTATGGACATTTCTTTTGTCCCATTGTAACACGTTCCCATGGCAAAAAAAAGGGAGAGCCCTGTTTTTCAGGCTCTCCCCAGGGGGATTTTTTCTATTAGCAGATGATGTTCTGCTGGCTGCCGCTCTCCCATTTCAGGATATTCTCAAATACGATCTGCGCTCTGGTGAACAGTGCTTCATGAGACGCGAAAGCAACGTGCGGTGTTACCACTGTATGCTTTGCTGTCATCAGAGGATGATCCGCGGGCACGGGAGGCTCCATCTCGAATACATCGATGCCGGCGCCGGCGATCTTGCCGCTGTTAAGTGCCGCTGCCAGAGCCGCGCTGTCAACAACGCCGCCTCTTGCTGTATTCAGCAGAATCGCGTTTTCTTTCATCAGGCCGATTTCTTTTTCACCAATGAGGCCCTTTGTTTTGTCATTGAGAGGCACATGAAGGGAAACAATGTCGCTCTTTGCCAGCAGTTCCTCCAGAGACAGATAAGGGATGCCCAGGGCTTCCATTTCGGGCTTTTTGCTGCGGCTGTAAGCCACTACATCACAGCCAAAGGCCTGCGCGATCTTGGCTACCTTGCAGCCAATGGCGCCGGTGCCTACGACACCAAAGGTCTTGCCGTAAAGCTCGCTGCCTACCAGACCAGCCTTTGTGCCTTCCTCACGGCATACCTTATCACAGGCAGGAATATTGCGCAGTACAGATACCGCCAGACCGAAGGCCAGTTCCGCTACGGCGTTAGTGGAGTAGCCAGCCGCGTTGGAAACGGCAATGCCGCGTTCCTTGCAGTAATCCACATCAATATGGTCCACACCGGTGAAGGCCACAGACAGGAATTTCGCTTTTTCGCATTTTTCCAATACATTTTTGCGCAGAGGCTGGTTGGCGATAATCAAAACATCGGCATCCTTGCCGCGTTCCGCCAGCTCGTCCTGATCCTCTGTTTTTGTGGCGTAAGCCACCAGTTCATGACCGGCATCCTTCACTGCCTGGGCAGCAATGGCCAGTTTTTCGTCTGTAATGCCCAAAGGCTCTAAAATCACAATTTTCATGCTCTTAACCTCCCATTATGTATGAATTTAATTTCATTGTATCCCCCTTTTTTTCAAAAATCAATAAACTTTTTTTCATTCTGGCAAAAAATCTTTCTTTCCCCTCCGCCTTCGTATATACTAAAGAAAAAAACAAGGAGCGTGGAAAAAATGTCCGTTTTATTTTTAGAATATCCCAAATGCAGTACCTGCAAAAAGGCCAAAGCATGGCTGGAAACGGCAGGTGTGGACTTTACTGACCGCCATATCGTAGAGCAAAACCCCACCAAGGAGGAATTACAGGCATGGCACGCCCTCAGCGGACTGCCCTTAAAGAAATTCTTCAATACCAGCGGTATGCTCTATAAGGAAATGCAGTTAAAGGACAAGCTGCCCCAGATGAGCGACGAGGAGCAGTACGAGCTGCTGTCCACCAACGGTATGTTGGTGAAACGTCCCCTCATCATCGGAGAGGATTTCATTCTGGTGGGCTTCAAAGAAGGGGAATGGGAACGGCTGAAATGAGCAGACGGAAAAAAGAAAAGAAGAAAAACCTCCTTTCCGCCGTTGTGGAATTTCTCGTGGAAGGCTTTCTGACTATTTTAGACGCCATTTTCTGATTTTTTTCCGGAAAAGGGAAACTTTTCCCCTCTTCCCTTCGTCCAACAGCATAACCATATTATGTTTTTTTTCAGAAAGGGGTTGGCAGTATGAAGAACTGGAAAAGAAAAATGCTCGCTCTGGCGGCGGCATCCGTAATGGTATTGGGCATGAGCGTTACCGCTTTGGCGGCGGAGCCCGGCACCATCACCGTAAACGGCCAGGGTATCGTTTCTGTGGCGCCGGATCTGGCTACGATCCATGTAACCGTGGAAAAAACAGCGTCCACCGCGGCACAGGCACAGAAAGACGTCAATACAAAAGTAGACAGTATCCGGACCGCCATGAAAGCCCTTGGCGTTGCGGAAGAGGATATGACCACCTCTTATGTTTCCGTTTACGCCACCTACCGCTATGACGACAATACCGGAGAAAGAAAACTCAGCGGCTATGAGGCGTACACCTCCCTTTCTGTTTCCACCAATGACGTGGACAATGCCGGGAAATACGTTGACGCGGCCCTGAAAGCAGGGGCAACCGGTACAGACGGCGTTTCCTTCTCTCTGGAGACACCGGAACAGTATTATAATCAGGCGCTGCAGGAAGCCGTAAAAACGGCCCAGTCCTCCGCTCAGGCCATTGCGCAGGCTTATGGCAGAAATCTGGGACAGGTTCTTTCCGTGACGGAGAACAGCCGCAACAGCTCCACCACTTATAAACAAATGAATTACGCCGTAGCAGAAGAGGCCATGGCTATGGACAGCACTGCGGCCAGAGGCGAGACGGAGATTTCCTATGAGGATATTGAGGTCAGCGCCAATATTACAGCGGTATATCAATTCTAAGAGAAGACAGCAGGTTCCTACAAAGAGGAACCTGCTTTTTGTATGGGAAAAGACATCCGTGGACCTTTGGCGAAGACAAAGTCCTGCCCGCAGGGAACTTCTTCGTTGATGTCTTTGACGGAGAAGGAGGGATTTGAACAGGCCATTCAGCAAAACTTTGCGTCCGTTTACGATGGCCTGACCCTGCGCTGCTGCGCTGCGAAGGCCGAGTAGACGCGCGTTTTGCGGTTTTTTCCGCAGGAAAAAAGAATTCCTCTCGCATTCTCCGTCTCCCTCCCCCTGCCACTGGCAGCGGTCGACGGAGAATCCCGCGCCGCGGCGCTCGGGTTCTTTTTTAATAAATAAAAAAAAGACACCCGTGGACCTTTGGCGAAGCCAAAGTCCTGCCCCCAGGGAACTTCTTCGTTGATGTCTTTGACGGAGAAGGAGGGATTTGAACAGGCCGTTCAGCAAAACTTTGCGTCC
>NZ_JACSNY010000022.1 GCF_016902535.1 Anaerotignum lactatifermentans
TATCTGACACCAGATGAAATGGAAGCAACATTCTGGGATCGGCAAGGAATCTAGCCGTTCCCAGAAAATATATTCAAAAATCGTGTCTTTTTTATTGACTATAGTCCACATCAAACCATTTTTTAATATAAACACCAATTTATTGTTTGGCTCCACTACAATTTTTTCTACTATGCTAAGAAATACTTCCGAACTATACTCTTCTAAGAAATTTGGTCCTGATTTTATCAATTCAATCAATTGCTTTGTTTTTTTGATCTCTGTTTGTATTTTCTCAGGATTTTCATGATTTTTTATTTGTGCTTTCAAATCATCTATTTTTATTTTTATACAAGCACTTTGCTCCATATAAAAAGCAGAGTCGATACATTGTTTTGCCATTGCCTGGTTCAATAATCGACTCTGATTTGATAATTCCACTATTTGATTTTCCAAATTCTCTATCTTTCCTTTTGTTTCACAACTTATCTTTGTTCGTTCCAATGTTTCCACAATGGGATACAGCAATTCTTTATATGAATTCTGCAGTTTATTCCACATAGTAACAAATCCAGCTTTAATAGAATCTTCATCTACTGCCTTCATTGAACAGTATTCTTTTGATTCAATATGCTCTTTGCAGCACCACTGATATTTTTTAATACCATTCTTTTTTGTATCCGTATGCCTTCTAAAATTCGATCCACAGCTTCCACAAACGACTTTTCCAGTAAAATCATACCTTTTACTGTTATCCACATTTTTTCGTTCTCGATATGCAAACAGGTTTTGTACATTCTCAAACTCTTCTTTTGACACAATTGGCTCATGATTATCTTCTATCAGATACATAGCTCGTTCCCCATGATTTGCTTTTTGTTTGAACGGAAACTCTGTGGTATAGTATTTTTGGTGCAGCATATCTCCACTATAAATTATATTCTTCAGCATATCTCTTACTGTATGAGCACTCCATCTTGTACCGCCTGTACTGGTTGGCACTCGCATTTGTGTCAGTTTTTTCGCAATGCTCCAAGCTCCGTTTCCGCTTAAATACTCGTCATAGATAAACTTTACAATTTCTCCAGTGGTATCAATTACGATCTTGTTTTGCTCATTTTTGCAATATCCATAAGCCACATTTCCAGTATTATAGCTGCCTTCCAAAAATTTCTTCTGTATAGACCATCTTTCGTTTGTTGATATACTTTCCGATTCCGCCTGTGCGACTACAGAGAAAATAGTCAGAAGCAGTTCACTTTGATCCGTAAGTGTATTGATGCCGCCTTCTTCAAAATAGACTCCAACATTAAGTGCCTTTAGCTTTCTGACTGCACTTACACTTTCCATTGCATTACGACCAAATCTGGTTATGCTCTTTGCCATAATCAGGTCAATTTGTCCATTTTCACAATCCTGAAGCATTCTCTGAAAGCCTGCTCTTCCTTCAAATGTTGTGCCGCTTTTGGCATAGTCTGCGTATATTCCTACGAAAATCCAGCCATGCGTCTGCTTTATTTTTGATTCAAAATAATCTTTCTGTGCTACATATGATCCCATTTGTTCTGCCTTATCAGTACTGACACGACAATACGCACAAACTCTGATTCCTATTTTACTGGCACTTTCTTTTGTAACTGGCTGAATTACTTTTACTTGCTGATTCATAGTCTTCCTCCTTTCCTTTTTTCAGAACAGACAATACCATGAAAGCTCATACACATCTATTCCTTTTTTAACTTACTTTTGAAAAAAAGGGCTGATACTTTTCAATATTCAACGCGTCAATTTTTTCATACTGTTCATATGTAATGAAGTTCCTTTGAAGCATTTGATTCAACAGTTCTTTTGACATCTGATAGAATAGTTCATTCCGAGTTTGTTCTTCTGTCATACAAAATCCTCCTTTCCGTTTTGCTATTTTTTATTTCTACTTTGAAATGACAAAATAAAAATGAAAAATAACAAAACTAAGCCGCATGATCCTCATACGGCTTAGTGTAATACTCTGATTTAATTTGCCGTATTTGACACTACTTCCCCGGCATTGGGCAGCAATATAAACTGTGCTTGGCTGCACACATAGGCTTTTCACCTCCCCCGTCATGCAGGCTGCCGTCCTTGCGATGTCTGGGACTCGGCAGAAGTATCATTATGGACTCTGTTCCGGTCATGGCATTTGATCCTGCCAAAAGATCAATCCCATGCAGCAGAATCGCTCGGATTATGTATTACAGACCAACGAACCTCTCTCAAAAATATGTTTATTTCACGTTCTGTTGTAACGAATCGTCATGGCGCACTGCATGGTACTGCTTGTCCCTTTCGGGCGAAACAGAGTAACGTATTTATATTGCTGGGTATTCGGTTTTCAAAGAACACAGAGGCAAATAAAAAACCCCCTCACTTATAAGCCGAAAAGTGAGGGGGTTTGCCCCGCTTTTTTTGAAAATTTTTTTATTTTTTTAAAATTTATCCAAAATACTCTTTTAAAGCCTTTATCATCTTCATTTTTGCTCTGTTCACAGATGATTTTGATACGCCTAACAACATCGCTATTTCTCGTTCTGTCTTGCCTAACAATAAATATTGTAATATTCTTCTTGTATCATTCTCAGCTATGTATTTTGCAATATATAGATTTATAATACTCCTTATTGCAGATTCTTCCGTATCTTGGGTAATGTCTTTTATATAGTCCTTACCATTACGTTCTTCTGTATCCCAGCTGTCATAATATAACAATCCATGTTTATAATCTCTTTCTATTTGATAACGCTCTTGCCTGTCCATTTGATAATACGCCGTATATACTTCGCGGCTTACTTCAACCAATTGGTTCCCCAGTCGAATAAAGTATTTTCGTTCAGATTCAGTCATAAATATTCCTCCGATTCAAATTTGTTTTTTAGCGGCAAATTTAAATCAGAGACTGGCGGTGATCGGCACCTGTCTACACAACAAAAAAAGCAAACCTCAAACTGAGATTTGCTTTTTGGCATAGCTGTTCTATTGAAAATGTTATATATTTGATGTTGAATGGATTTTTTTGCACAAAAATCACTGTTTTTTCATTTTCATAAAATAGACAGTGACTGATGATATTCTTTATGTTTTCACAATATTCTCCTGCATTTTTGTGTGTTCTTCCATAATTTATCGCATCCTAATAGCTATCACGACCTTTTTCAACTTTTTACAGATAAATCATACAGAACTTTATCTAAAAAAAATGTAAAAACGTCTCGAATAGATGGATGTTTTTTTCAACAAAAAACGCTATTATATGCCTTTAGTGCATAAAAAAAGACCACATTTTAATGTGGTCACAAATCAATTTTTATTATCTATTTCATTCAAGCAAACGCCATATTTTGCTATTTTATTTTCATCCATAGTAATAAAAATATTTTTATATTCATCTATTACAGTTACATATTTTAAAAAATCATTAGTTTATCTTTGTTTCTATTAGTATTTAGAGATGGCAACAGCATTGGACAAACAAATTTAACTATAAGACAATGTCTGGCTTTCAACAGCTAAAGGATATACTCCATACATTTTACTGAGAATAATATTATAAAAAAATAGGTACAGAAAATAGAATTTCCGTACCTATAAAATCACATATTCTTTTACATCTGCATTTTGACTTTTCTCCAATCAGTTGCCACTTCCATTGTAATGCCATTGCTTAAAGCTTCAAAATGCTTCTTACCGCAATGGATTTTCAGCTGCTCTTTACTTCGTAAATCCATAAGGCTGGTGCTTCCCTTTGTTTCCAAAATAAAGTAAAGCTTTTCTTCTCCATTCTTATTCAAGTATACTGCCCAGTCCGGGTTATAAGTTCCGATTGGTGTATTCACCTGAAAACGACTTGGAATTTTGAAGAACATTTTCACATCAGGATCATGATCCAGAGCCAAAGCAAACGGTTTTTCCACCAAACTGCTGTCATATACCACATAATCATATACACTATGCTCTACCTTGACAGCATTTTTATCCAAATTTGCAATAAACTCTGCTGAATCAAATATTTCCTGCACATAGTATTCCTCGCCATCCAATTTGATATAACGAATACCATCAATGGCTAACTGATGACGGTAAAAGTTAATTATTTCCGTCACCTGCTCCAGAAAGGCTTCCGGATTATTAAGAAAATCCTCTAAATGACCACTGCGAACTAATATTTCATTAACTGTTTTTGGTGTCAAAAGTGTTTCGTCACTAATCTGTGTGATAATATCCGGAAGTGCATCATAAGCATATCCAATATCCAAAGAACGCATTTCCCTTTCTGTATGGGAAACACCAGATTTTTCAATATTGATGTCTGCTGTTTGAGAAATCAGTCTTGCCTTATTGATTTTTGGCATACTTTGAATTGCTTTCACACAATTTTCTATCAGTATCGGTGTATCTATCTGCACACGGTATGCTGTTTTCTGCTTGATTTTATTCCATAACTCCATAAACTCTGGTGAAAGTATAACCTGTTTATTGAGCTTGACCACAACATCACGAGAAGCATCACGGATCGGCGGCTTTCTGTCTGCTTCCAGAATGATTTTTGTAAAACGATCTCTGGCAGCTTCATATTTCTTTGGCAAATCAAGAGTACCATTTTTCAATGCGTTCTTCATGGTATCTTTTACTTTACCTGTGCTTGTAATATAGCCTTTTTTCTCAAAATGTTCCATAAGCTCCGCCGCTTCTTCATGGGTAACTGTATGTTTCTCTACGGTTGTAACAGTACTTGTGATACCAACAATCGCCTCTGCTGCCTGTTCTGCTGTGGCACCGTTTTTCATTTGGCGCATAACTTCTGTTACAGGATTTGGCGGTACAGACAGTTCGCCTGATTCCAGAGCAGCCGTGACTTTTTCTTCTGCAGCTGCCATTTTAGGCTCGTTCATCCACTGCTTAATAGAACCATCTGATATCCATGTTTTTATTAACTCATGAGCTTCCTCACTGGTAATGGTGTGTTCATATGTAACTTTTTTCTCAAATGTGATACCTGCAAACATATCCAACTGCAATACACCAAATTTTACACCAGTTTCATCTTCAATTTCTTTTTGCAGTGTAGCAGCAAATTCTGCAAAACTTTCGTTTGCCATCACATGAAGGATATTGATGTTTTTGTCCTCAATACGTTCCCCATCCTGGTTGACACAAAGACGAAGTCCGCGCCCTACCTTTTGTCTGCAAGTAAAAGTAGATTTTTGCTCTATCAATGTGCAGACCTGAAATACATTTGGATTGTCCCAGCCTTCCTTCAGTGCAGAATGTGAGAATATAAAACGCAGTGGACAGTCAAAACTTAACAGCCACTCTTTATCCCTCATGATTGTGTTATAGGTATCATCATCTGCCTGCGTATTTCCCTTTGTGTCTTTCAGCTTGCCTTTCTTATCCTGTGAAAAATAACCGTTATGTATTTTGGAAACATCAGAAGAAAATCGATTGCGTATTGGCTCATACTTTGGCTTTGCAATCAGTTCCTTATAACAGGTTTCAAACATTTCAGCATAAATCCCTGGTGTTCCATCTTCATGACGATATTTATCTACTTTGTCTATAAAAAATAATGACAATACCTTAATGCCTTTTTCTGTATAACGCAATTCTTTGTCCAAGTGCGCTTCAATTGTTCTTCTGATTTGTGCCATTTTAATGACATTCTCATCAATATCACCAATTGCTTTTCCCAGTGATACTTCCATCGTATTATCAAATTCGATATGCTCCATTTCCGGTGTACAGTCTATACCAGCAACCGTATAGCCTTCATATAAATCTCTTTCGCCAGACAGCAAAAACAAATCATCATTTGGCTTGACTGTGACCGCTTTTCGTTGAACGGTGCCATTTTTCCCTTTTACGTCAATTTCTACCTTTGCCTTAAAACCATTGTCGTTGGACACAGACAATAATTTTACATACGCCTGATTGAAGCCGCCTGCAACTTGATTAGAGGATACAGAAATCTGTTTTACCAGTCCCATTTGATAGGCGTCTACTGGTGTCAGGCGGTACAACAGATTGATTTTTTCCCTGTGAGTTGCAGAATAACGGAACACACAAAGAGGGTTCAATGAGGCAATGGCTTCTTTTGCCTTTGGTGTATTATCCACGCTTTGGGGCTCATCAATAATAACAATGGGGTTGGTGTCCTGAATATATCGCATTGCCGTTTCACCGTTAAGCTTATCCTGTGGCTGATTGATGATATTTTCCATCTTTTTAAATGCGTCAATATTGATGATCATAATTTCAATATCAGCGCTTGTGGCAAATTGGCGTACATCTGACAGTTTAGCTGAATTATAGATAAAGAATCTATTTGGCACACTGTCATACTGCAAGGCAAAATGCTCTCTTGTGATTTCAAAGGATTTGTAAACCCCTTCTCGGATTGCCACAGAAGGCACTACAATAATAAACTTTGTAAAGCCGTATTTTCTATGTAATTCAAATATGGTTTTGGTATAGACGTATGTTTTGCCTGTACCTGTTTCCATTTCAATGCAGAACTGGGGCACACCATCCTCCAGTTCTGTAAGAGGCAGAAGATTGCGTTTCTGCACTGTGTGCATGTTCTCTGCCAATGTATTTCGATCAATTCTCAAAATATTCCCAACACCAAAGTCGTTCAAAGATACCTGTAAATCATTGGTAACAGAAAAGGTACTATGCGTATTTTCCTGTCCAGTAAATAAGTCTACCACGGCACTCACGGCTTTGGTTTGGAAGTCTTGGTTTTTAAACTTTAGTTTCATTTTTTCACCCTTTAAGCTAGTCTTAAGTATAGTTCTCTAACAAGCTGCCAGTCTCTATTACATATTATTTTACTATGTTCTTACGCTTTATCGCAACAATATTTTCTGTAGGAATCAAGTTTCAGTTTCACCTTATCTCACCGAAATAGACTCCTCCACCCTTTCCCATCAGGCTATCACCTTCTTTTTATATGCAAAGGTGTTCCAGTCAAAATGGGAATAGGGCACATTTGTGATGGAAATCATATCTGCCAGCTTATCATAAACTGCCCCATAAATAACGATATACTTTGACTCAATGTTTTTTTGAGTTTAGAAAATATTTATATCTTCTACATTCCTCCATATTTTAGATAATGATACTCCTCCAATCTTTGCATTTTTCATAAAGTCATTATAGTCTACGAATTCCATATCAGGTTTATAAAACTCACAAAAAGATATATATTCTTCTCCATTTTCTTTCCCGCCATATGTTACAGAATATCTCTTTCCTTGATAACTGAATTCTATTTCATTTCCACTTGTTATCCAATTTTTAAATTCTTCAAAATTATGATTCATCTCAATAAACTTATTTTTAAGCTCAGATATATCTTTTTATTTGGTATCCTTCTTGGCATAAAAAATTCCCCACTTGTTATTTAGTATATCATACTGTCTAACAAATGGGGGTAGTTCAAGGATGGTTTCCTATTTTTCTTGTTCTGTTTAAAATACCATTTCTAAAAAATTTATATCACCACTGTCCATCATCAAAATTTATATCATCCAACTCCTTAATATACACCGAAATCCATTTCACAGTATTTGTCTGAGGGTCTGTTTCAATAAATATCCCTTTATCCGACTCATACACTTCCTCAAATTCATCATAGTAGAATGATGAATCGTATTCTATCAAGTCTTCTACCGTCATTCCCACCTTAATTTTTTCAAATAGTTTTCCTTTATAATCTCCCAATGTGGTTATACGAAAAAGTTTACCATTTATCTTATGAAAAAATAATTCAACCGCATTGTCTATATCATATCGAATCCATTTATCATTCAATATCTTTTTTTCCGCATTATCCAAGGAAACTATTTTATTAACTTCCTCTTCTTTACTATAAAGAAGAATCCCCGCCATTCCAACATATGGTATAATTGGAGCATAGTAATCTATCATTTTATTCCTCCTCCGCAAAAATGATTGTAGCTTTTTCCTTGCCATCCGTTTTATACGTATTTTTAGAGCCTTCAACTACTTTCACAATTCCTTTATCTGTTGTACTTATCTTTACATACGGATCAGAACCATGCCGACCTCCTCCTGGAGATACTTGTACTTGAGAAATGTTTTTTCCATTCCCTGAATTATTCACTTGAATAATTTGTGCTCCTGAACGTGAACGTGTAGAGTTCCGTACCGACACATCATATCCCTCTGATTTAAGATCGTTTGCAATATCGCTTGCTGATTTTCCGGAAAAAACTTTTGGGTTTTCCTTTAATTTGGAAATGGACAGTTTGCCATTTTTCATAACTGACCCGATACTTCTGCTTCCCCTTGTTCCGCTGAAATGACCGCCTCCGCCTTTTCCCATTAGGCTGTCACCTTCTTTTTATATGCAAAGGTGTTACAACCAAATTGAGAATAGGGCACTTTCGCGCCGGAAATCATATCCGCCAGTTTATCATAGACTGCTCCGTAAATAACGATATGTCTTGGCTCAATCCTTTCCAGCAGCTTGTCCACCGCTTGTTCCAAATAATATCTGTCAAGCTTTCTTTTTGCTGTGCCATGAGTACCAACCGCAACGATGCTGTGCTTTTCTATGCCGTCAAAACAGAACTCGTATGTTCTTTCATCACCCCATGAGAAATTGGGGATAATCGGAACGCCGTTTTTCTTCAGCCAGTAACCAACTGCTCTGTTGCGGTATGTATTCCAAATCTGCATGGAAAGAGGCATATCGCGGTAAAGGCTGAAATCAGGCGTAATAACCCCTTCATATCGCTTGAATATCTCAAGATATTTGTTGGGATGATTCCAAATCCTCTCAAATTCCCTGTCATGGATATAGAAATGCACCCACTGGTCATAGTCTTTATTCCCGACTGCTTTATCAAATGGGATGACTCTTTCGGGAATTTTGCCGTTGTCGCCAATGATCGGAAATTCATACTCCCCATCAAATTGCGCACCTTCTACCAGCCATGCCTTAAAAACGTCATATATAATTTTTGTATCACTCATTGTAAAATTACTTTTCCTCCTTTATAAAAAATTTATCTATTTTCTTGAAAATCGGATAAAGCCATGCTACAATGAGTTTGTCAGGACGCATTATATGCGTGGCTTTATCCGAAAGTATGTTTCTTACTGCGCCAACAGTTTGAAGCATACTTTTCTCTTTTTTTCGTTTTCTACCCTCAAGTAACATCCCTCCTTTCAAAACATGATCTTGTATGATCACCATAGGATTATGATATATGGCGCATCTGATAAGCTGCCGCATCCCATGATACACCACACTTTTCAATTACATCAAATAAATCCATTCCTGCTACCAAGTGTGCCGGAATCATAATTTCTCCGGCAAGACATTTTGCCTGCCATTCCGGGTCGCAATATGCTTTTACCACTTGCTTGTCAAAATTTCTTTGCAGCTTTACTCCATTCACACATAGCAGCAAATAGTGGGCAATTTCATGCATCACCGTCATTCGATCACGACCATTCCCTTCACAGGCACCGTCATAAACACTTTGTCTGATTTTAATATAATGATTTAAAATGTCTGTTTCTCCATGAACATATTGGGAAAATTCTGTATCTTCCACTATTTCCCATGACAGTTGAGGGAAAATGTCAGGCAATACTTCCAAAAACTCCATTACCGGAAAATAAAGCTGATTTTCCATATGCAGCAGTTTTCTTAACTGAAAAGCATAGTTTCTTAAATTATGCCGCGATAACGGCTGCGAAATATATGGTACCATTTATTCTCCTTTCTTCTCTTCTCCTACCGCATTATTCTGCAATACTTTCAGGATTTGTTCCGCCGTTTCGTCCGACATATTTTCAAAAGTTCTGGTAAACACAAGCGCGGCTTTCCTTTTTGTACCGCTTGATTTTGCCATGTTCTCCAATCCGAAAATCGCAGCGCTGTCCTTCGTCTCAAAATATGCCTGCTTTAGTTTTTTTTGTCCTTCCTCATCCAGTTGGTAAAATTCGATAATCTGGTCAATCCATTTTTCCGGCACGTTTTTTCTTCCGTTTTCCACGGCTGACAAAAATGCTGAGGAAACACCGAGCCGCTTCGCCATATCTTTTAATATTTCGCCTTTGTCCAGACGTATTTTTCGGATTGCTTTTCCAAATTCCGTTAACATTTTTCTGTCTCCTTTCTTCTTTTTTTTAGTATACCATATTTAATTATATAAGTAAACCTATATAAGGTTAATTTTTATAACTTTTTTTGGTTGTAAAAATGAAAGGTGCTCCTTCAGCCGTTTCATGGCTTTTGGAACACCCATTATCGTTTTCGGATTTTGTGATTGATTCTGCCTGATGCAAGATAATCATTTTACCAATACACCATATACCTCTCAGTTATTTTCGGGCAAGTGTTTATAAATATCTGAAATATCTGTATTTTTCACTCTTTATTTGTTTCTTTCTCTGAGGTGCAAAACGCAATCATCATATCGTTCGGTGTAATATTCATGGTAAAATATTACACCAGCTTCAACTCAACGCCATGATCCTTCAAAATATAATGTGCGTTTGCCATTGCAGTATCATCCACAAAGCTTTCTCTTGAAATAATCAGCTTTGCAGGGGCATATTCCGCCATCTGTTCCACATCTTCCGGCTGCACATCCAGCGCAAGGCAGATCAAAAGCAACGAGTCTTCGCCAATGGAATAGGCTGTTTTGCCATTGATTTCTACAGCTGTAATGGAATAGGTCAGAGGGACACCCAGCTTCAGCATAATTTCGCAAACCATATCCAAATCGGAACGGTCCGATTTTACACGATGGATTATATTGTTCATGCGTTCATAGAGTAAATCCAGCTGCTCCGCCGTAACAGGTGTGTTATCCCATGTTTTCAGGTTAGAGGAATCCAGCTTGAATACCTTAAAGCCAATATCCAGCTGTTCCTTGTCCTCCAATGTCATTTGATTATTTTCTTCTAATATCTTTTTGCCGGCTCTGCGGATACGCTCTTTCCCGATTTCACAGATGTTTTTATAACCTGCTTTATAAGCTTCGCTTTTTTCGTCGCAAACTTCCGGAAGCTGTACCATAATAAACTGACGGTTGCCGCCATCCTCTGCGTTTAACTGCATGACCGCATGGGCTGTGGTGGCAGAACCGGAGAAGAAGTCAAAAACAATTGATTCTTTATCACTGCCTAGTTTCACAAGTTCTTTAATCAGATTTACCGGTTTAGGATTGTCAAAAATAGAAATATTCCCAAGTATTTCTGTCATTTCTTTAGAACCCTGTGTATTAAGAGGTACAAAATCCCACAAAGATGTATATGTGATCCCATTTTTTACATCACACAAAAATCTTTTAAGCTTTGGACGACCTTTCCCATCCTCACCAAAATATATTTCATTATTCTCTAACAACCGCTTAATAGTTTCTTGATTAAATCGCCAATTTCCATTTTGAGGAGGATAATGTTCCTCCCCTGTATTTGGATTCTGAATGGAAAAATACAAAGATTCAACATACCTACCGCCCTTCACATTTGCACCCAAATCACCCGAAGTCCAAGGTCCTTTAGGATGATTGTCAGGATTTTGATATCTTGCAAGTTGTTCTGGTGTCCGTTCTCGTAAATTCAATACAACGGAATCTATCCTCTTTGCATATAAAACTATATATTCGTGAGCGGAGCCGATAATTTTATCATTAGGTGGTGTACTTCTCTTTTTCCATACAATTTGAATGACAAAATTTTCCTCTCCAAATACTTCATCGCACAATTTTCGTAAGTTTATTACCTCATTCTCATCTACAGAAATGAATATCACACCATCATCTCTCAGCAAATTGGCAGCCAATCTCAAACGAGGATACATCATATTCAGCCAGTTGGTGTGGTAACGCCCCATGGTTTCCGGGTTGCTTTTGGTGGTCTGCTGTGTCACTTCTTTGTATCGTGCCAAAGGATCGGCAAAGTCATCTTCATATACAAAGTCATTTCCTGTATTGTACGGCGGATCGATGTAAATCATCTTTACTTTGCGGTAGTAGGCTGTTTGGAGCAGCTTCAATACCTCCAGATTATCCCCTTCAATATAAAGATTTTTTGTATCATCCCAGTTTACGCTTTCTTCCAGACAAGGGCGTAATGTACCTGTGGAGCGTTTCTGTGCCAGGCGTAAACACTCCGCTTTGCCTTTCCACTCAAACTTATATTTTTCAAAATCATTGTCTATGTATTCTCCGCATAAGGAAAGCAGTTTGTCTATGTCCAGCTTGCCTTCCGCAAAACATTCCGGAAAGACAGATTTTAGCTTGTCCATGTTGGCTTGTTCTATGTTCATTGACAGTCCGTCTAAAATATTTTCGCTCATATTCTTTACCTCTCAATACTTATTTTGGAAATCCAGCCCTCTGTTTCTACACCTGTTTCATCTATATATTTCACTTTATACCATCGAGGTATATCTTCCAATATTTCAAGTTCTGTATCATATACTAAAGTTGCTAAAATCTTTGATTTTGCATTTGCCTCAGCTCTTAAATAGGATTTTTCTTTGATGGTATAACACATTTGGGGTATATCCATAACTGCTTCATATATTGATTGTGCCACATTAGCATACCAAGAAATTTTCTCTGCAAGATCAGGAATGGTAAAAGCAACAGAAACTATGAAAAACAAAAGCCAAAATTTTTCTCCGATTTTTTCTGCCTTTTGTTTTAATGATATTGGTTCCTGTTCTAATTCCTGAACTTGCCGTTCTAATTCCTGTGGCACAACTTCTTTTTCAAAAGTCATCCCTTGATAAGTTAAATCACCATTTTCAGAAATAGAAACATCACCAATCTCCAAATCCATTCCCATCTGATGCAGTGACTCAAATTTGTCCATAGACAAGTTCTGAATCGATGTAAACATCTGATCCATTGAATATTGATATTGATCCAGTACTTTTGTTACGCTTTGATAAGGCGCGCTATTGGTAAATGCTGTTAATCCATCAGCAAAAGCTCTTACAGAATGAATAAATCTGTCGTTTTGCATGGCTAATTCTGTATTTAAGCCATAATTACTTCTTGTAAAATCTTCCAAAGCACTAAATTGCCGCTTAGCAGCTTGAAGTGTTAAGCCTAAATTTGCACCTTCTATTAACATTTGAGAAATGCCCTCATGTTTTTTCATTGCTTCTAAAGCAGAATACAACGAAATATGAGTTTGTTCCGCTTGCATCGTATCAGCTAATCCTAAAGCAGTATTTCCAAGAATATTTTTACATATATCATTTTGTTTTCTAAATAAATCAAAGACATCATGCATAAGATTTTCTCTTTCTTGTACTATACAAGAAGATAGCATATAATCTTTTGTCTGTTCTATTCCCAAAGATGGTATGTAATCTTTTGTCTGTGCCATTCCCAAAGATGACATATAATCTTTTGTCTGCTCAATTCCCAAAGACCGCATATAATCTTTTGCTTGTAAAACGGGGTTTTCCATATGCAATCTATGGATATCCTCACACATTCTTGGTATTGTATTCATTTTTTCCATGATTCTTTCCAATCGCATAATTGAATCAATATATTTCACTGTGTTACCTCCACAATAAACTCCCTCTGCACCTTTGCCGTCAGTTTCTCCTGTTCTCCAAACTGCTTCATTTTCTCTTCCAGTTCCATATCCAGCTGCATTTGTGCAAAGAACAGGTTTTCCTGTCGCTTCATCCATTCCTTATGTATTTTTGACACTTGCTTTTCCAGCTGTATTCGTTTCAGGCGGTCGCCTGTTGTCTGGGAAAGCTGCTGCTGTGCCGTTTTTTCTTCCGCTTCCAATGATTGCAATTCTTTTTGCAGTGTGTTTTTCTGTCCCGCAATAGCCAGCTTCATTCTGCCTAACTCTTCCCGCTGTGCCGGAGTGAGTTTTTCTGCCTGTTCACCCAATAATTGCTGCACAGGTACCAATTCATCCAATGGTTGTGGTCTGCCATTGGTTTTCAGCCAATGAGCCTTGCTGTCATTTTCCGTATAGCTTTGTATTGGCTTCTGCAATATCTTTTGACAGTCTGTTTCTGACAAAATACTGCCGTCTTTTCGTTGTCCGCATAACACAGGAACAGTAGAAATAAATTTGTTTCCAGCATAAATATCGACGGTATAAAAACCTATGGTACAGTCTTCCCCTTCTATCTGCAAACTTCCGGTATCTCCACAGGCAATTTCATGCAAAATGCCACGCACCAGAGGACTGAACAGCGTAATCTGTCCCTGCTTCGGTTTGAAATCCTTTCCCATGCCATACTGTTTCAAGCTGCGGTATGGTTTATTTCGGCTGCCTGTCCAGTAGTAAAAGAGAATGGGCAGTTTTTCGTAATTGGTGGCTGTAATTGTCTTCTTTTCCTCATCTATCTCAAAATAACAGTCTATATTTTTCTCGTTGTACTGCCGAAAGAACCATTTCACTACATCCCACAGTTCTTTTTGGAGTTCCGCTGATTTTTCGCTGATATACTGCGGTGTCAAATGTACTTTTGAAGCAATCTCTCTTGTAAATGTGGTAAAGAGGATATCCTCTGCCGCTGCTACCTGTTTTCGGTTTGTGTCCTCCAGTGTTGTCAAAACCGTCTGGTGATCTGCTTCAATCTGTTTTTTTGTACGTAACGGCAAAGTGTCATAGGCTTCTTCCAATCGGTTTGTAAATCCACCCAGCACTGTATCTGTTACACCAAACACACCATCTGCAACCTTCATACGCTTATACACCAGTTCCAGCTTACGCACATCTGCCATATTCTTCTGATTGATAAACGCAAGGGAAATGACATCGTTTTCCTGTCCCAAACGGTGGCAACGGTCGATGCGCTGTTCCATTTTTAATGTGTTATACAACAAATCATAGTGTACCACAAAAGAAGCGTCCGAAAAATCAAAGCCTTTTGCACCATTGTCTGTGGAAATCAATATTTCCCCATTCTCTTTGAATTTCTCTATTTCTGTGTGGTCTGTACCACCATAATAGGCATAAGTGTTATACTGCTTGGAAAGGCTTTTATAAAGCTGTTTCAGTGTTGCAACGCTTTCTGTAAATATGACAGCTTTTTGGTTTGCACCATATTTTTTCAGAACAGTAAAGCCTTTCTCCAGTGCCAAAGTAAGTTCCTTTTCTTTTGAGTCCTGTTTTATTGCTTCTGCCAGCTGTTTCATATTCTGCCACTGAGCCAATTCTTCTTTGGCGTCCGGCATACTTTCCAGTCGTTTGATGACGCCTTCTATGGTCTGCAATATGGCAGATGTAGAAGAACTTTGCAAGCTGAACAAGCGCAGAGCTAAATCATACTGGTTCATTTCGGGAAATGCTTTTTTCTCCGTCTGATTGATATATTTCTCCAGTGCATTATAAAGTTCCTGCTCCTGCTCTGAAATCTCATATTCGTCTGTAATCAGAATACGTTCTGGTATTTTCGCAAACTGTTTTGCCTGAGAACGCAGTGTTCTAAAGCAAAACTTGCTGACTCTTTCCGCCAGTTCTGGATAATTTTCCGGTTTTCTAAGGTATCTATGCAAAAACAGCTCCGGTTCAGGCAATACACTCTTGTCTATAAACCAGATCAAACCATACAAATCCATAATATTCTTTTCAATAGGTGTTGCTGTAAGCAAAAGACGAAATGCTGGACCAGCAATTCGATCCAATGCCTTTGCTTGCATATTTTCTTCCTGATATCCAGTAGAAAGGACATTTGCCTCCTCAAAAACAATCAAATCCCATGGTATCTTGGCAGCCATTTCTTCCTGTATTGATACAAAATCGTAGGTAGAAATAAGCACAGCTTCCTGATCAAAAGTGTTTGAGTTATCCTCTGTCATGAGCCTCTCATATTCTTGTTTGTTACTGCAAATCACATAAGGTATGGAATAGTATTTATCTATCAATTCTGTCCATTGTGTAATGAGGTCCGCATTGGGAATTAAAAGCAAAATTCTGTTTTGCCCCTCCAACCATCTTTGAGCAATCACCAGCATGGCTTCATGACTTTTTCCCAAACCAGCTTCATCACAAAGTATTGCACCCTTTAAATATGGAGAACGCAGCACAAAAGCAGATGCCGCAATCTGAAATGGATATATTCTCAAATCAGATGACTCAAAAATTGGCACCAGTTTATCGTTGTCAGATAAATTTTCTAGTTGTCTGGCGTTATAATATACATGAAAAGATGTTTGCTGCACTTTGCTCACCTTGCTTTTTGAAAAATTTATTATTTTTTATTATCTCACATTTTCTGACAATTTCCAATCAATAGAATTAATCACATAAAAAAGTCGGAAACATTTTAGTTTCCGACTTTTCGTATAGAAAAATATTTTATTTTACAACATTCTCACAGAAATTCATAAGCATTGTTGCAGCTTCTGCTCTTGTTGCTTTGCCCTGTGGTGCCAGAGTCCCATCACCCATACCGTTTATAATGCCTGCACCGCAAGCCCACTGCATAGCAGGATATGCGTAATCACTAATGGTAAGGGCATCAGTATAGGACAGAATATTTACATTCTCCCCAATAGAAACATCATAACCCTGATACTGTGCATAGTTATAAAGCATCACGGCAAATTGCTCTCTTGTGATGAAATCCCCCACACCAAAGGTATCACCATAGCCTGCCACAATACCGTTTTCGTTTGCCCATGCAATGGCATTCGCATAGTATTTATCACTGGTTACATCCAAGAAAGGAGCTACATCGTTCGGTGTCGGATTGCCTTCCAGATTCCAAAGAATGACTGCCAGCATTTCTCTGGTCAGAGGAGTATTAGGAGCAAAAATATCTTCGCTCATACCACTCATCAAGCCATTTTCCACCGCATAGGAAACAGCTTCATAGAACCAATCGCTTTCCTCCACATCCAAGAAAGAAATGGTTTCAGGTTCTTCTGTTTCTTCCACTTCATCTGGTTCTTCGGGAACTTCCTCCTCTATTTTTTCCCATTTGGCGTAAACGGTGGTGTCTTGTGTCAGGTATACCTCGTCGATTTCCTTTGTCAAATCTTCATCGGCATACCAGCCTACGAATTTATATCCTTCTTTTTCGGGAACATATTCGTCCAGATCAATGGTGCTGTATTCCCATTCGGTGACTGTATCGATTTTACTGCCGCCGTTGGTGTCGAATTTCAGATCCCAGAAAAATACAGAACCGCCGGAGGATTTCTTCTTCCAGTTTGCTGTAACCGTTACATTTCTATCCGGCATAGTAAAGGTGGTGCTTGCGCTGGAAGCATCAGCAAAGCTGCCGCCATTGGAAGAAGTCCAGCCTGCAAAACGATAGCCCGATTTTGTTCCTGCGTCAATTTGGATTTTTGTTCCTTTGGTATATTGTCCACCTGCTGTGGTGCTATTGCCGCCATTCAGATTAACTGTCAAACTATACTTTGTTTCCCCATTGATGGATAGCGTGAACTCTTTGCTGTCGCTGCCGTTGTCGTTGGTGGCGGTCACGGTGAACTTATAGGTGTTCGCCGTGGTGGGGGTGCCGGAGATTGTGCCATTACTGTTCAGCGTCAAACCGTTAGGTAGGGTGCTTCCGCTGGCAAGGCTCCATGTAATAGGTGTATCGCCTGTGGCTTCAAGGGTCTGGTTATACAGGGTGTAAACCGTGCCGTTAGGCAGGGTTTTGGTGGTAATTGTAGGAGCGATGGTAATTGTTCCATTGTCTTCTGGTGTACCTTCCAGCTTGCCGCCACTCTCTACATTGATGGTGCCGTTGTTGGTAAGCTTGTCATTACAGTTGAGAGAAGAACCATCTGGAATTTTTAGAGTTTCGTCGCTCTTAATTTCAAGGTTATCCTGCAATTCCACATCGCCATACACGGTGCCAGTACTGCCGTCAAAGACGATACCGCCGTTGGTGCCGTCACCGGAACTAACCTTGATTTGATCACTGAGATCGGACATACTGGAATCAGATGCCTTGATCCCGCCATTTCTGGCGTCTACAATGGCATTATCGGTGACGGAAAGGCTGGTGGTAGCGCTGGTAACCCCATGTGATCCCACAACAAACTGTATCCCATCGCTGCTCTCGCCACCGCTGGCGGTCAGGCTGCCGCCGTCGACGGAAAGAGAGATATTCGGGGAGCCGGTGGCATTCGCGCTGGACTGCACACAGACGCCGGCGTAGCCAGAATTGGTTTGAGTAGTCTTTGCATCGACGGAAGCGTTTTCAATGGTCACGGAGGCGTTGCCTGTTCCGCTTTTGACAAATATTCCGTAAGAAGAAGAACCAGAAACTTTCAAGCTTCCATTGCTTTCACCTGTAATAGTCAGGGTGGCGTTTGTACCATAACTGGACGTGCTTATCTCTGCATTCAAAAAAATCCCATAGTTGCCTGTGATGGTATTTTCGCCAATCAGTTCGATGGTCAGGGCAACTGGTTGATCTTGGCTGCACAGAGCATAGATCCCGGCAGTGTGTGGATTATAGTATTGATTATAATTTCCTGTAATATTCGCACCTTTTAGCGTCAGGGTGGCGTTGGTAGGATTGTATCTGACACTCCAATTAGCAGAATTGTCGTTGGCATTTTCGACCCGTGTTAGCCCCCCACTGTTATCTGTAGTCCAGTAGGTGGTTTCATTACCACTAATAACCTGCTTATTTCCCACATAAAGCGTAGCGGGCTCACCTACCGCCAGCGCCGTGACGGGCAGCATAGAAGCTACACCGACGCAAACCTTGTCCAGTTCGGCACCCTCCGCAGAGCAGACGGGGCAATCCGCATTGACTTTTTCCCCGGTGCAGAGGGTTTCACAGGTACATTCTTCCGGCTGTGCGTCGGACGGAGTTGCCGGGTTCCCGTTGTCCTGCGGGTTGCAGACTTCACAAACAAAGGTGCAGGGCGTTCCCGCTGTGGCAGGAATATAGCCGCAGGTTTCGTCGTGGGTGTGATTGCAGGCTGCCGGATCGGTCAGTCCGCCACAGCTTTCGTTGTGTTCATGGGAACAGGGGATTTCCGCTGTCCCCTCGGTGTAGCCACAAGCGTCGTCATGCTGGGTGTGGTGTTCACACAGCCCGCCCGTGTAAACAGTATCGTTTGCATACGCCATGGACGGCACCAACGCCATCATCATGCACAGGCAGACAAACGCCGCGAAAATTCGTTTTCTCATCATTCATCCTCTCCTTATTTCTCCATTACAAAATAACAATGCTGATTTCAGCCATATCTAACTCACGCCAATGTGTTCTGTTGTTTCTATTCCCCTAAAAACGGTATATTGGCAATCCATAAAACAGCTATTTCTTAACACTGTTCCATCTGGGGAATATGCTCCTTCTCTGTATCCACCTGCCTAATAATATCGCCTACGGCTGGAAAGTCTGTATCCTGCCATTGACCATCTGCGATGCCGTTATGGGTACAACGGATTACATCAGACTGCCCCTCAATACTTCCTACGATGCCGCCAAGACTGAATTTTCCATCTGCGCCATCCAATATATGAATGGTACCGTCAAACACACAGCTGTTGATCTGACTATCTGCCGCAGAGCCAACTACACCGCCTAGATACAGAAAAATTCCTCCGCTATTTTGAAACACAACACTGGAATGACAGTTCTGTATCGTTCCGTTTTCCACACGACCTGCAATACCTCCAGCAAATAAGCCCACGTTTTTTCCATTGCTTTCCATGGTAAGGTTGGCGGTACAGTTTTGGATATGTCCATCAACAACTACCCCAGCAATGCCGCCTACCGCAGAATAAAGATCATCAGCAAGGCAAGTCATAGTACCCAGAATCGTAAGGTTTTTCACAGTTCCGTCTATGGCACCAAAGAGACCGTAACAGCCTTCTCGGTTTTGACTGATGTGCAGACCACGGATGATATGCCCTCCGCCGTCAAATGTACCATGGAACGGGAAATTTTCATTTCCAATGGGCGTCCATTCTTTGCCTCCCAGGTTAATGTCCTCCGTGAGGGTAACCACCAGATTTCTATGCTGGTCATTATGCAATTGATTGCTTGCACGAGCAAAATCCATCAATTCTTTTTTTGTCCTGATGGGCAAAATAATTTGTTGCTCAGACATTTCCTCACCTCCGTATCAAACAAAAAAGACGCATTCCTCCCATGATTTCCTCATGGGCAGAATACGCCTTTTTGATTTTGAAATTCGGTATTTATTTTCGCAGCAAAAGAAAACAGAACTATCTTGTCTGTCTGTCTGTCTGTCTGTCTGTCTGTCTGTCTGTCTGTCTGTCTGTCTGTCTGTCAAGATTTTATAAGTCAGCACCATAACAGTCAAGCCCCCTTTTTGGGTTCTCCTTCAAGTTTTGTTATATTTAATTATAACATATCCTTGTAATTTTACCACGTATTTTTATGCACTTTTTCACTGACAAATGTTTCTTATCCCTGAAAAGATATGATCCGTTTCTTTTTTCTTTTGGCATATTCCAGCGTCATAGCAGCTCCACCCCAGCTGTGCAGCACATAATCGACCACAACATCTGCCTGCTCTACCATCCACTGATTTCTTCGGACAATCGCCAGTTTCTTTGGAACCGATTCCAACGGCGGATACAGAGAACTGTCGCAAGGCGATATGTCTTTCCGCCTGTTCAGATAGGGCAAAATCAAAACTAGTTCGATATGAGGATATCGCTTTTTTTGTTCCGCCAATACAGAAGCTGCCAGTCTGTCAAAAGCACCGTATCCACCAAGGTAAAACGTTTCAGCTCCGTTTACAATCAAATTCTCTGTTACCATTTCCAGCCAAGTCCTTGCTGCTTCATTGTCATAAAGTTCTCTATGCCCACAAAATGTAATAATCATGGAACATCCCCCCTTGTATCTATCATACCGCAAATGGTTAGAATAGTACAGCCACAGGGACTATTTTTATTTTCCATACACATATAATCATATAAAAAACAGGAGGTGAGTGATTTGAAATTAAACGAAGCAGTAAGCAAACGCCTTAAGGAATTGCTGGACGAAAAGAATATGACGCAATATCAGCTATATGTGAAAAGCGGTGTGCCGAAATCCACCATCGGAAATATCATGCATTGCTCTTATGATTCTGTGAAGCTTCGTGTCATCCATGAGCTCTGCCAAGGGCTTGGCATCAGCATTCCTGATTTTTTCAATTCACCGTTCTTCCTTGAGGACTCTCTTGATCCATAAATTCATATCAATAAGCATATATCTTTTTTTCTCTGTATACTATGTAACTGTTAAAGTGAACAGTTCACATTCTCGGCTCACATTGACCCATACCATGGCTCTCGCAGAAGACAGACCTCCCCCTTGGCGTTTTTTCATTGTTTTTTGAGGGGGGATTTTTTTGTTCTTTTTCAAATTCATTCTATAAAATAGAGATTGCTGCTTTTGCCTCCATTGTCACGAAACCGATTTTCTTTTTTGATGTATGCGCTTCTTTCCAATTCATGAATGGAACGCTTTACTGACGCCAAAGAAAGATGCAGATCTTTGGCTATGGTTTTCATGGAGGGATAGCAGCTTTTTGTTTCTTTGCTGGCGCGTTCACAAAGATATAAATAAACAGATACGGCTTTGCTGGAAAGCTCTGTATCTTGATAGACCTTCATTTTGTCAATCATAACTTTTTTCCACCCCTTTCATGGTTTTCGATATGTTACGCAACGGCTTATCTTGTTCCTGTATGGGGCGTTTTACAGGCTGTTGGAGAGGTTTTTGGGGCAGACCATATTTTTTTGCGATGGCTTCCTCTATGGTCTTTTTGTTTGCGTAATGCACTTTTCTCACCACTGCCTGGCGCATTGGGTATGTTTCATTCAGTTCGATTCCCCACTCAAAAAACATCCTCAGCTTTGTTTTCATTGGTTTTACGCCTGTTCTTGTGACGATGAACGTATCTTTTGGCATGATTTTAAGCTCATCTGGTGTCATCAATGGTCTTCCTGTCATCTGCAATGACTTGGATTTATCTCTGCCTTGTGAGATACTGCCTGTCATGACTGTCCTGTCCCCCAGTGTCTTGGACAGTACGTTGGCTGCTTCGGAGTTTGGTGCGAAGCCACCATATATGCAGACCTGACAGTTATCAATGATGATGTCCGCACCTTCTTTGCCATAGTTCTTTTCCAGCTGTGCCAATGACTGTATGATAGGCACAAAGCTAATTCGTCTGGAACGACTGGCAGAAAACATCATTTCCGCAGACTGTATGGCAGGCAGTGTACCAAACTCATCCAGGAAGAACATGACTCTGTTTGGCAGTTTTCCGCCCATTTCATCGGCAATGGAAAGCATTTCTCGATAGAGCTGCTGTACGATCAAAGAAATAAGAAAATATTTGCTGTCATCCTCCTCTGGCATAATTAAAAACACAGCAGACTTCTTTCTGCAAAACTTTTCCGTATTGATTTTTGTTTCAAAACAAAGCAATTGTTCAATTTCAGAATCAAGAAAAGCATTCAGTCTGGATAGTGCCGTTGACAGTACAGACGCCATTGCCTGGTCTGAAGTATTCAGGGCGGCACCCGAAAGCCATCTTGCTTTATGTTCTTCCGGAAGACGTTCCATCAACAGCTTGAACTGACTTTTGCCTTTCACTTCTGATGGTCCCAATAAATCTTGAATCAATTTGAACACACTGATAATGTGCCTTTCTTCGCCTTTTTCTTCTTCCTGTTCCTCTGGCTGAAACAAAATCTCTGCTTCAACATCTTTTTGAAGAATGGCTGTCTGTGCTTTTGGCAAAAAATCTATATCTTTGTCAATACAGGCTTTTTTCATCTGCTCTATTTCCTTTTTTCGTTGTTCCGAGGCTTTCTGTTTTCGTTTTCTCTGTTCTAATGTAAGAGCGTAGGGCGAGCAGAATTCCGCAATCACCAATATCACAGCAGTAATCAAGCCTTCTGCCGAATCATAGAAAAAGGCGTTTTGTCCTGCGTTGGCGGAATCAAATCCACCGGAATTCATAACGGTTTTGGATATTATCTTTGCGTACTTCTCCGCTTTTGCCTTTGCCACAAGGGAATCTGTCTGCAAATATTCATCCATGTAATGGTTCACCATATGGAGCATATTGAAGCCATCGCTTTGGGTTGGATTTCTCAGATCCAACACCGAAATATCATAGCCATAATACTTTTTTGCGATGGGAGCGTAGCTTCTCAGGAGGTCACCTTTCGTATCGGTCGTGACAAAACTCATACCTGACGCACAGCAATATTCCAGATTGGGATATAAAAACTTAGCTGTCTTACCTACACCAGCGGCACCAATCATCAGTGCGTGAACATCTCCTTCCTCCACGATTGCTGTGACGGTTTTCTTCTTCCCGAATTTCATCATATTGCATCCAATGATGATGCCTTGTGGCAGGTCACAAGGAGGCTTTCGCCTCCAGACCTGTGGTTCATATCGAATCCTTTGAAATGCCGCGTCGATTTCCTTTGGTGTGGCAAAACTGGCGGAGCCATGCTGTCCATCGCCTACGGTCTTGCTTTTGATGTTCAAAGATTTCCTGTCGATCAATAGCATACAGATCATAAAGGCACCGAAAATCAATAGTAACGGCATCAACTTCCATAAGTTCTCCATTCACTTATTCTCCTTTCTATCCTTTTTTGTATTTTATTGGTTTATATTTTCTAAATAATAATAGATGATTATAGATTTTTGTTCTGTTTTCTATCCTTGATTGAATCCATAAAATAATCATGTTATCATAGAAAAAAGGTATTTTTCTATGATAAGGAGGTATGGTTATGCAAGGATTATACAAATTAGCACTGGTTGGAACAAAAGAACAGCTCACTGATTTTCTGAAAAAAGTCAATGACAGCGATCCTGATTCTGTATTCAATGAATATGCTGTGGAAGAAGGCACTGGACTTAGAACAACACAAGGATATGGTCTGCAAAAATTTCTGGATCGCTATAAACTTGTGATTGAAAATACCGGCTCCGGAAACATCAGCGGCATTGAAGAAATGGCTTCTGAAATAGGGCAGATTGCACCTGAACTGGAACTCATGCTTTTTACACAATATCTGGATTATAGCGATGACTACACATGGACAATTTATTATAAGCCTGCTGGAGAAACCGATCCTTCTGAAACCGAAGGAATCCTTTATAAAGGATCAATGGGTGATATCTTTTCCGTTGAAGAAGTTTTGAATTACAGATCCATGGGTGCAACGTATATTTCACTAGACATCGACCGAGAAAAATTAAAAGAATATTTAGATGATTACCTTGAATATGAAAAGTTAACATTTGAAGAAATCGAACCATTCCTTGATGCATTAGCTGACCCTGAGAGAACAGATTTTACGGAATTTGAAGACACTTTTGATATGTATTCTTTACAAGATACTATCAATGACTTTTTAAAAGACCAAGTAGAGGATGTGCCATATGACGCAGATGGAAACGGTATTCCGTCTATCAAATATATTGCCAGATTGTTTGCAGACTGCTGGGCTATCAACTTTGGTGTATCCTATCGCTTCCGTCCTGAAACATTTGATAACCGTTTTGCCGGAAAAACCTTTGTTATTACAGGCGAACCGGATGACTATGGGAAAGACGGTGCAAAAGAAATTATTGAGAATCTTGGCGGTGTTGTGCGTGGTGCCGTAAGCGGAAAAACCGATTATCTTCTTGTTGGAGCATATGCCGGTGAGAAAAAACTGGAAAAAGCGCGAGAACTTGGAATACATATCATTGATGCAGATGATTTTGAACAAATGATATCTTAAATCACATCATAGAAACTGAAATAAAATATTTCAAAAAACCTTCAAACGGATAAGAAATCAAATTTCCGTTTGAAGGTTTTCTTTTACTCATTAAATTCACATCTGCAACGTTATCTGTTCTACGGATTTCTTCTCTTCTGATGCAGAAGCGAGTTCTTTCTGTTCCGCAAAACTATTTTTTCTTTCCAACTCCTGTGGGTACTCCGTTTCCACATAGATGATAGCTCTCATAGCCATATCAGCCATGTTTTTTGCCCATACAAAAAGAGAAGGCTGTTCTTGAACCGCAAGGGTTTTCAAGTGTTCCATCTCTTCCTTCATTTCCTGTATGCGTCGATCCATTCTCGCTTTATCCAGATATGGTTTATATGCCTTTTCCAATTTCTGTATGGCGGTTTGGTACATAGTCAACTCTGGCAAGTTATTATCTCCTTTGACCTCACACATCAAGCAGACGGACAAATCTGCCATACGCAGGATGCTGGTAAGGAGTAGCTTGATGTCGGTATCTCTTTTTCTTACCGCTTTTTCCGCCTGTTTAAAATCTCGCTTGATCTGATCCAGATAAAAAAAGAGACCCGTTTTTTCGTGTCCCTGTTTACGCCACTTCATATACAGGCTTTCTGTGTCGGCATTCATGATACCAAGTTTTCTGACCGCAACATGATATGCTGTTTTCTTGGGATGGGACTGCGGAAGGATCGCTTCCACCCCATGTTCCGCCTTCAGCTGCTCATTCCAGTCTTTATAGAGAGGGTATTCCCTTTTGATTTTTTCTGCCTCATACCCCTTTTCAATGAGGATATCCTTTAATTTATCACAAGCTTCAATGCCTGCCGCATCGTAATCCAGACAGAGAAAAATCTCATGAATATTTTTTTGTTCTTCCAAAAATTGTAGAAGTGGTTTTGGTGAAAGTCCATCCAGCGCCAGAAAGCTGTCTGCTTTCCATTCATCATTTCTCCATGTAATAAACGACATCAAATCGATAGCAGCTTCGAATACATAGAGCTTTGTGTTTTCCCCTCGCCAGCAGAAACCATATTTGCAGTCTGAACCGGCAACAGTCATTCGGAAGCTTTTTGACTGCTCTGTGGTGGATTTTTTACAGGCTGACTTTGGCACACCCTCTTTGTCTGTTCCAACAAAAACGATATTGCCGTGTTCCTTTTCCTGATAAAGTATTTTCTGCTCCACAAAGCATTTTACTACGCTCTGGGAGAGAAATCTTTTCTGTAAAAGATAAGCAAACAATCGTTTCATATTGCGGTCTTTCTCAGGAAGTATGAATTCAGATTTTTCCGAAGGACAAGATATTTGTTCTCGATTTTCCTGTACAGACTTTTTTTCAGATTGACTTACATTTTTTTCATTCTCTTTGTTTCTCTTCCTGCCAAGCTCTGGTTCTTCTCCATGCAGAAGCTCTTTCATGGCAGTACGAAAGTTCATGCCGTAAAACTCCTGCATAAACTTCAACGGATAGCCGCCTCGCATATTTTTATGATCATACCAGCGGTTTCTTCTGACGGAAATGCTGTCATGCTCTCCTGTGGAGTCTTTGTAGATCAGCACTGACTCGCTTCCTGTTTTTTTCAAGCGTTCCCCTTTTTGCTGAAGGAATTCCTCAAGATTGGTCTGATTTGCCTTATCGATCTGTTCCTGGGTATAAAGTGCCATATGCTTCCTCCCTGTCTTTTGCCCTGTCAAGAGCGTTTTCTACACAGCTGTAATCAAAGCCGTGTTCCTCATAGGCTTCTTCCATTGCTTCCACTTCTTTTTCTTTTGGGAATGCAAATGGTGTTTCTTTCATCAGAAAAACCATTACATCCAAAACACCTTTTTCTGTTTTCAAGTTCCATACTGCCCTTTCATAGATTTCATGGGGATAGACTGCGTCCATGTCCTGTAACTCAGATTCTTCCAGAGTCCAAATGACTGCCGGCACGATTTCATCTCCCGCCTCCAGTGTTGGCATGGCAGTTTCATAGAACCTGCGGAATTCCAATGCGCAGTCTTTCAAACCACATTTCATAAAAAGTTTCGCTGATGGACAAATCTCCTGTATCTTTTCTTCCTTCATATATCCGTCATAGGTCAGTAAATAAACCATATTTCAGCCACCTCACATTTCCATATCCATAGTTGCGGTATCTTCCGTTTGTTCTTCCGTCTGAATTTCTGCCGGTTCTATCATCTTCTGCCATGCGGAGTTGCCTTCCAGATTTTTTGTCAGCATTTTTCTTGCAAACTTATATTCTTCACCTACCATGCCGGCTCGTACCAGCCAAGTACGCATCATGAATTTATCGTTTTGATTCTCACTTTTCTTTTGGCTGACAGTACGGTTGTTTTCCACAAAGCTGCTGACAATCTGCGCGAACTGAATATCACTGAGCAATTCTTTTTGATGGAGTGTGCTTTTGAAGTAGGGAAAGGAAATGATACCTTTCTCTTGACCGGTATCCGCCACTTGCGCAAAGGAAACCCCTAACGCTTTCTGGAACAGTTCCCCTTTGCTCTCAGAAAGATTCCCCAGATTGGTTTGGTACTGCTCCCAGTTCTCAACACCGCTGACATCCAGAAGCAGATTCATTTTCGTGGAGTCATTGACGATGGCACCTCTTAGTTCCAACTGTTCCAAGGCTTTTTCCAGCATTGGAAACTCATTTTCATATAAAAATGGTGAGAGCAGTTTCACTTGGTACATATAGTTTGCTCCCACCACTTTTTCGCCGTTATATCGTTCTGCTTTGATGCTGTCAGAAGAAAAAATACGCCATGTTTTCTCTGCGCCATCTTTTACTTCATAACTATTATCCTCTGATTGAAATTTATAATCTGTTTGAAATAAATCCGCTAAGATCTCTGCCGCTGCTTTCCTTGTGATCCCCGTCACATCCATCTCAACACCATATTTTTTCCATCTCATTCGCTTCCCTCCTTACATTTTCTGTCCATGAGCTTTGGATCTATATTAAATAAGTAGACACGATTTATAAACAGATGTACCATAATGTTAGACACCAAAAGGAGGTATCTTTATGACTAAAAAAAATTATTATGATGAGGATT
>NZ_JACSNY010000023.1 GCF_016902535.1 Anaerotignum lactatifermentans
AGGGTCGTTGGTTCGAATCCTACTCGGGGAGTTTTTTGGTCCGTTGGTCAAGGGGTTAAGACACCGCCCTTTCACGGCGGTAACGCGGGTTCGAATCCCGCACGGATCATATGGCGCCATAGCCAAGTGGTAAGGCAAAGGTCTGCAACACCTCTATCCCCGGTTCGAGTCCGGGTGGCGCCTTGAAAAGTTCTGGTTTCACAGAGATGCTGTGGGGTCGGGGCTTTTTTTGTATTCTTTTGCGATGGAAGTTCCAGGAAAATATCTTGACGGAAAGTACAAATGGGAGTATAATATACACAGTATCCAGTGGCGCCATAGCCAAGTGGTAAGGCAAAGGTCTGCAACACCTCTATCCCCGGTTCGAGTCCGGGTGGCGCCTTAAAAAGCATCCGTTTCACGGATGCTTTTTTTGTGCGCTTTTGAAAACAGGGGAATATTTCGATCAATATCAAAATATCATTGACGACAGAGGAAATGAGAGATATTATTTAGATAAATATCGAAATGAAAGAAGGAGAAACTATGGGACTGCAGGAAACGTGGAAGGCGCTGGGAGATGAGACACGCCGGGAAATACTGCGGCTTCTGCGCCGGAATACCATGACGGCAGGGGAGATTGGCAGGCATTTTTCGGCCTCTGGAGCCACCATTTCTCATCATCTATCTGTTTTGAAAGAGGCGGATCTGGTCAGCGATCGAAGGGAAGGAAAGTATATTTATTATGAGCTGAACTTATCGGTGCTGGAAGAAGTACTGGAGTGGGTTTCCGCTTTGATGGGAGGTGCAGCGGATGAAAGGAAAGGGCTGGATTCTGGTGATCCTGAGCTTACTGCCGCTACTGATGGTGCTGGCGGTCTATCCTGAACTGCCGGCGCTGGTGCCTATGCATTGGGAAATCAATGGCGTTTCAGCGGAATACGGAGAAAAATGGATGCTGCTGCCTTTGGGAGGTATGAGTGTGCTGATGACGGCGCTGCTCTGGGCGGTGCCGAAAATAGATCCCAGAAAAGAGAATTACCGACGGTTTGAAAGGGCTTATTTTTCTATTTGCGTTGTTTTGAATGTGTTTTTTATGGCAGTGATGGCTATTGTGCTGGCAGAATCCCTTTCTCCAGGCAGGATTTCTGTTCCGAGAGCGGCTGGAGCCCTTTGCGGGCTGTTGTTCCTTTTTATTGGGAACCTGATGCCGAAAATAAAGTCCAATTTTTCCACAGGCTTTAAAACGCCTTGGGCATTGTCCAGCGAGGAGGTCTGGAACAAGACACAGCGGCTGGGCGGCAGGCTTTTTGTGCTGGGCGGTCTGGTGCTGTTGGCCGGCTGTTTTTTCGTGGAAGAAAAAGCGTTGTTTGCGGCATTGCCGGGGATTTTATTTGTGATTCTGCTTCTGCCTACGGTGATGTCCTGGCGCTGGTATCGTCAGGAACAGGAGGAAAAGCGGGAATGATGTTTTTTTTCTGGTGTATCCTCCGGAAAATATTGACGCTTTTTTCGGAAACGGATATAATTAGGACGCTTGGAAGTATTTGAAAACAAAGATTTTTCGGCGCTTTAAGCGTCTTTGTATGGGAATATAGAAAGAAATGAAAGGAGAGATCAGAATGCATCAAAGAAAAGATGTATTTGTTATCGGGCATAAAAATCCGGATACGGATTCCATCTGCTCGGCGATTGCCTATGCGGGTCTGAAAAATAAGATCGCGGAGGGGAATTATATCCCGAAACGGGCGGGAGAGATCAACAACGAAACCAAATATGTACTGGACTTTTTTGGGGTGGAAAGTCCGGAATTTATCAACCATGTGGGAACACAGGTCAAGGACGTGAGCATCAAGCCTACGCCCAGTATTTCCAAGGAGATTTCCCTGAAAAACGCATGGATCAAAATGCGTGATTTACAGGAGGCCACTATGCCTGTGGTCAAAGAGGACGGTAAGCTGGAGGGCATTATTTCCGTTAAGGATATTGCCACAGCCAATATGGATATTTACGAAACAAGAATTCTGGCTTTGTCCAAAACAAAATACTCCAATATTCTGGATACCATCGACGGGACCATGGTGGTAGGCAATCCGGAGGAGGTCGTACCGCTGGAGGGCAAGATCCTGATTGGGGCCGCCAACCCGGATCTGTTGGAAAATTATGTGGAAAAAGGCGATATCCTGATTACAGGGAACCGTTTTGAGTCCCAGCTGTGCGCCATTGAGATGAACGCCGGATGTATTGTGGTCTGCATGGGCGCACCGGTAGCCAAGACCATTCAGAAGCTGGCGAAGGAGAATAACTGCGCCATCATCAGTACGCCCCATGATACCTATATGACCGCCAGACTCATCAGCCAGAGTACGCCTCTGGGGTATTTCATGCGGAAGGAAAATCTGCTGACGTTCAGCACAGAGGACTTTATCAGCGATATTCGGGGCGCTATGGCGAAGATCCGCCATCGGGATTTCCCCGTACTGGACAGAGAGGGCAACTATATCGGTATGCTCTCCAGACGCTCTCTGCTGGAAATGGACAATAAAAAGATCATTATGGTGGACCACAACGAGAAAACACAGGCCGTAGATGGCATTGAAGAGGCGGAGATTCTGGAGATCATCGACCATCACCGTCTGGGAACACTGGAAACCACCATGCCTGTATACTTCCGGAACCAGCCCGTAGGCTGTACGGCCACCATTGTGTACCATATGTACCGGGAAAATGGCGTGGAAGTGGATAAACAGACAGCGGGTCTGCTCTGCTCGGCTATTCTGTCTGATACGCTGATGTTCCGTTCTCCTACCTGCACCCCTGTGGACCAGAAGGCGGCGGAGGAACTGGCGAAGATCGCGGAAATTGATATTCAGGATCACGCGGAAAAAATGTTCCGGGCAGGCAGCAGTCTGTCTGATAAAACACCGGAGGAAATTTTCTATCAGGATTTCAAAAAATTCAGTGCCAATGGCGTCAACTTCGGTGTGGGTCAGATTTCTTCTCTGGATCAGGGAGAGCTGGACGCACTGCGGCCGAAGATCGCCGAATATATGGCAACAGCAGACCGGAACGATACGGATATGCTGTTCTTCCTGCTGACCAATATCATCCATGAATCCTCTGCTCTGGTATTCTATGGCGAAAACGCCAAAGAACTGGTGGAGGCGGCCTTTGGTCAGGAGGCGGCGGAGGATTATATCCAGCTGCCCGGCGTTGTATCCAGAAAGAAACAGTTTGTACCCCGTATTTTGAGCGCGGTACAGCAGTAAGGTAGAATTATGCAGAATTATAAAATGGTGCTTTGCTATGACGGCGGCAGATATGACGGCTGGCAGAAGCAGGGCAATACAGATAATACCATACAGGCTAAACTGGAAGCCATCCTGACGGAGATCGCCGGGGTGGAAACAGAGGTTTTCGGTTCCGGCAGAACGGACGCGGGCACTCATGCCATGGGGCAAACCGTCAATTTCCGTATGGACTGGCCGGGAACGGAAGAAGAACTGAGATCCGCCATCCATAGGCGGATGCCGGAGGATATGGGGGTACTGTCTTTGGAACAGGCAGACCCCCGTTTCCACGCAAGGCTGAATGCCAAAGCCAAGACCTACGTCTATACCGTCTGGATGGGGGAGATGCCTCCCGTATTCTGGCGGAAATACAGCTTCTGGTGTCAAAAGGAACTGGATCTGGCGGCCATGGAGCAGGCGGCGTCCGTCTTTCTTGGGACCCATGACTTTAAGAGTTTCTGTGCCAATAAACGGATGAAAAAATCCACAGTGCGGACCATTTATAAGATCGAAATGACACAGGAGGGCCATGCCCTGCGGATTCGCTTTACCGGAAACGGATTTTTGTACCAGATGGTGCGTATCCTGACGGGGACCCTCATCGAAGTGGGAGAAGGGAAAAAGACCCCGGCGGAAATGGCGGACATACTGGCGGCCAGGGAACGGGAAAAGGCCGGATTTACGGCGCCATCCAAAGGCCTGCTGCTGGAAAAGGTATATTATGAGGACTGGCGGAAAGGAGAGGAAGGACTGTGATACGAATTTCAGAGCTGAAGCTGCCGGTGGGAGCGGAGGAAAGCCTGCTGCGGAAAAAAGCGGCAAAAATTCTTTCTGTTCCTGCCGATCAGATCACAGAGCTTCGAATCTTCAAGCGGTCTCTGGATGCCAGAAAAAAAGAAGATATCCATGCTGTATATGTGGTGGATGTGTCTGTAAAAAACGAGAAGGCTCTGCTGGCGAAAATAAAAAATAAAAAGGTTTCCAAAACACCGGACCTGTCCTATCATTTCCCGGAGGGCCGTTGTCGGATGGAGAAACGTCCCGTGGTAGCGGGCTTTGGCCCGGCAGGAATGTTCGCGGCGCTGCTGCTGGCGCAGATGGGGCTGCGGCCCATTGTGCTGGAGCGGGGCGGCGATGTGGACAGCCGGAAAGCGGCGGTAGAGCGTTTCTGGCGGGACGGGATTCTGGATACGGAAAATAACGTACAGTTTGGCGAAGGCGGCGCCGGTACATTTTCCGACGGCAAGCTCACTACTCGTATCAAAGACCCACGGTGCCGGAAGGTGCTGGAGGAACTGGCGGCGGCAGGGGCGCCCAAGGAGATCCTGTACGAAACAAAAGCCCATATCGGCACAGATCTGCTGCGGGATGTGGTGAAAAATATCCGAAAGGAAATCGAGCGTCTGGGCGGAGAAGTGCGCTTCTTTTCCAAAGTGACCGGTCTGGAGACGGCGGACGGAAGGATACAGGCGGTCATCATCAATGAAAAGGAACGTCTGGAAACAGAGGCGTTGGTGCTGGCTCTGGGCCACAGCGCCAGAGATACTTTCCAGATGCTCTATGACAGCGGTTTTGCCATGGAGCAGAAGCCCTTTGCCATGGGGGTCCGCATTGAGCATCCCCAGCGGATGGTCAACGAGGCCCAGTATGGGAGCGCGGCGGAAGAACTGCCGGCGGCGGATTACCGGCTTACCTATACCACGGAAAAAGGTCGGGGGGTCTATACCTTCTGTATGTGTCCCGGCGGTTATGTGGTAGCGGCGGCCTCGGAGGAAGGCCGGCTGGCGGTCAACGGCATGAGTGAGCACGCCAGAGACGGCAAAAACGCCAATTCCGCCTTGCTGGTACAGGTGTTCCCTGAGGATTTCGGGGACAGTCATCCTCTGGCGGGGATGGAGTTCCAGCGGCGGCTGGAGGAAAAGGCGTTCCAGGCGGGAGGCGGCGGCTACCGTGCGCCCATCCAGACGGCGGGGGACTTCCTCCGTGGGGACAAAACACCATTGGGCGAAGTAACGCCTACCTATGGTCCCGGTACAGCGGCGGCGTCTATGGACGATATTTTCCCGGAATTTATGACGGAGGCCCTGCGGGAGGCGCTGCCTGCCATGGGGAGAAAGCTGAAGGGCTTTGACCGGTCCGACGCGGTGCTGACGGCGGTGGAAAGCCGCAGTTCTTCTCCGGTGCGTATCCTGCGGGAGGAACAGGGAGAAAGCAGGAACGTAAAAGGCGTGTACCCGGCGGGAGAAGGCGCGGGCTATGCCGGCGGCATTGTTTCCGCGGCGGTGGACGGCGTTCGTGTGGCGGAACAGATTTTCCTGCATCACAGAACAGAAGACGAGGTGGAGTAAGATGTATATTGATCTGACGACAAAGGTCTCTCAGCAACTGCGGCGCCAGGCGGCGGAGAAAAAGGATTTTCTGGCGGCCATGGGCCATCTGGGGACACATCTGGACACCTATCTGCACTGCCCTGTCCCCTTGGAATATCTCCAATCCCGCGGTGTGTTGTTTGATGTGCGGGGCATTGGAAAAGTAACCCCAGAGGATATTTCGCCGGAAAAAGTGCGGGAAGGGGATTTCGTGCTGTTCCGTACCGGCAGGATCGAAGAAGCGGCTTATGGCACCCCGGCCTACGGCCAGGAGCATCCCTGTCTGTCCTGGGAAGTGATCCGGATGCTGACGGAAAAGAAGATCCGCTTTATTGGCATAGACGCGGAAGGAATCCGGCGCCATGGGGAGCACCAGAAAGCGGACTGCTACTGTGAGGAAAGAGGCGTATACGTTATCGAAAATCTCAGTGGGTTGTCCCAGATCCACGAAGAGGAGTTCCGTGTGTTTGCCATGTGGCTGGAGGACGAAGAACTGAGCGGCCTGCGGTGCCGTGTTGTGGCGGAAGTGAAAGCATAAAAAATACCCTCCCGTTTGTATCTTGGGAGGGTTGGAAAGAGGCGAAAGCCTCTTTTTTTTATTGGATTGCCGTAATGACAGCAGGTCCGTCTGTACCAGTCTGTTTGCAGGTGAATGTGATCGCGTCGCCGCTCTGGAAGGAATTCAGCTGTTCCAGAAGATCGTCTCCGCTGAACTGGAATGCTTCTACGGTGCCGTCGGAAAGAGTCATCTCCGCGGTATGTCCATCGGACAGGCCGTTATAAACAGCGGAAATGGTTCTGGTGATCTCCAGCGGGGTAACGGAGGAGAGGCTGTACAGATAAATGGGGTCTGTGATGCCGTCAGCGTAGGTGTTTTCTGTAAGAGTCACTGTCCAGGTGCCGATGGTGGAGTCATTCATGGTAGAAAGCAGATTTGCCTGTAATGTCAGAACGCCGTCTTCCATCCGTTCATCGGAAAGCTCTGTGGTACACAGGCCGATGTCACCCAGGGAGAATGTATAGGCATCCATGCTTTCGTCATAGGTGACACGATCGGAAAGCTCTTCCGGCAGAGGCAGGAGATCGTCGTAGTCGGCGAACAGGGCGATGGCGTGTTCCTGCACCGCTTTTCTGGGCAGGGTAATGGTACTGTCGGTCAGTTCCGCGCTGGTATGGTTCTGGCCATAGGCGCCCACAAAGTAGGACAGAGAAGTCCAGAAAAATGCGGGATCACTGGGATCATATTCCATGTTGTTTTCCAGCATACAGCGGGTCACAGCGTCAATGGGCGCTGTCATATGGGAAATTTCTTCTTTCTGTTCTGCCGTCAGCTCGCCGGAAATCTCCTGGTCGGTGGAGGCTTCCTCCTTTTGGGTATCGGTACCGCAGGCTGCGGCACCCAGGACCAGCATGCAGATGAGCAGGGAAGTTGTCAGTTTTTTCATATAAGTACCTCCTTTTGGCCCGCAACAGGGGCGGTTATGTTATGGTAGTCTGCAAATTTGGATATTTCCAGTATATACCAAGGATATAAATAAAGTATGTCGAATTTCTTTCTATTTTTTAAATTTTTTCGTCCGCCATTGACGGCAAAGTGTATGATTGCTATAATACAGTTAAGAAGTGTATGAGTCGAATAGTACACTGGAAAGGGGGTGACAGACGGTGATAGATTTTTCCAAAATGGAGCTGCACGAAAAAGAACCGGTCTATATCCAGATCGTTCAGTATCTGAAACGGGCCATATTTCTGGGGGAGGCAAGCAACGGGGAAGCCCTGCCCAGCCGGCGGGAGCTGGCGGCCCAGCTGTGCATCAATCCCAATACGGCGCAGAAGGCCTTTCGGCTCATGGAGGAGGAGGGGCTGATCCAGACGCCGAAAAACGCCGCCAGTGTGGTTGACTGTACCCAGGAGACCATGGCGGCCATCCAGCGGGAAATGACAGGGGAACTGATCCGCCACTTTGTGGCAGAGGCCAAACAGAACCGTCTGACACTGGAAGAAGTGGAGCGTATGATAAGGGACATCTGGCAGGAGAAAGGGGAAGAAGTATGAGAAAGACCATGTTATTAAGCGGGTATTTATTTCAATGGTACATGAAAAAAGGCGGCTGGCTCATTTACGGCATGTCCATGGGCATCGGCATCCTCAGCGCCGTGGCGGTGGCCTTCGGCGGTCTTTTCGGCGAGAACAATGTCTATCTGGCAAAGGGGTTCCTGCCCTATGAGATCATTCTGGACCGCAGCTGGATTCCGGTGTGTTTTCTGGTGGGAATGATTCTGCTGGCGATGCACCTGTTCTGGCAGATGCGGAAATACCGCATGGGAGGAAAGGGGATCTATACGTTTTACACCCTGCCCATGGAGGGGAAACAGACGGCGGCGTCTTTTCTGCTGACGGCAGGCGCCATCCTGTTTTTCTACTATGCCCTGTGGCTGATTTTGATTCTGGTAATGTATTTTCCTCTGATGAAGGCCATGGTATCTTTAGCGGCCCAGCAGGAATTTTTGATGGCGGACGGCTCTATTGTGACGGGCCTTGACGCCACCAGAAACAACGGCCTGTTTCTGGCCTTTGTGCGCAGCGGTTTCCTCAGGATGTTCTATTCCATACAGTGGCAGGTGTTGCTCAGTGTGATGATGACCTTAGCGCTGCTGGCAGCGCTTTCCTGCTATTCCGCTTTGCAGGAGAATATCGGCGTCTTTGTTTTGCTGGTGCTTTATGCCGTTGGCTCTACGGTTTACTATGGCGCCGACAGTTCCTTCCTGTTTTTTGGAGATGGATGGTCCGGCGGACGGCGTTCTGTAGATACCTCCCTGTTTTTGGCAGTATCTGTACTTTTCCTGCTCTGGACCATCTGGAATATCGTAACGCTGTGCCGGAGATTTGAGAAGCCACGGGCAAAGTAGGAGGTGGACCCAATGAAGAAACGATGGAGTTTGCTGCCGGCGGCGCTGCTGGCATGTTCCCTTCTGGCGGTGGGCCTGTCCGTGTTTGCCGTCAACCAGAACAAATGGGACGGCCGCATTGAATTGACGGATGCAGAAGGCGACAGAAGGGCCTTGGATGCCTTTGTCCTGCGAGGGACCGTAGGAGACAGTGTACATAAAATTGATTTTACACTGGAAGACGGCGAGGTGCGAAAAGAATCCTTTTCTCTGGAGAGCGGCGTCCCCGTCTTTTATTCCCTGATTGTGCCCGATGTGCCGTGGGGCAAGGATACGCTGGAGGTATGGGATAACAGTGCGGAAATCCAGCCGGCGCCGGGGACAAAAATAGAGACCACAGACACGGTAGAAGAGAGTAAATTAGGAGACAGGATGTTTAGCGAGGATTACTATGACGACAACGGGCGTCTGCGGGGAACTACTACCACCTTTGACACCGGGCAGGTCAGCGTATCCTTTGGATATGCCTGCATGAAAAACAAAGAAAATGGGGGCACTTCCGAATCTTTGAAGTACTGGGGATATGCCTTTCCCACCAATATGACCTATACGCCGGAGGAACCTCTGGAGTTGATCCGGCTTCAGGGAGAAGAGGAATGGGATTACTACGAAGTCAGAAATTATACAGATGCGCCCATCCGCACGCTGGGAGCATGGTCCGAAAGCAGACAGAGCTATTATATCACCCTGTCCACCGACGCATACTGTGACGGTTCCGTAGGACTCTACTGTGTAGGCCCGGAGTCGGAGGAGATCGGCAAAACATACCAGCGGGAGGAGCATGACGCGCCTTTGGAGACCCTGACGGAGATCCCTGTTTCCGCCGATCGGCGGATTTTGTGGCTGGAGGATGCCGGAGACGGTCTGCTGCTGATTCTGGGGGAAGGCGACGGCATTACCATGGAGCTGTACGATTATGAGGGCAGACTGCTGGACCGCAGTCATAGCGCCACAGAGGAATCTGTGGACGAGATGGAGGTACAGAAAACAGAGTGGCCCCACGGGAAAGGCTTTTTCCTTACCGGCAGTCAAAGGATAGAGCAGGACGCTTATTATGTGCATTACTTTGAAGGAATCTGGGTGGAGGATGGAACCATCATATCCGTATACCGGCCGCAAACCTCAGATGGAGGGATGACGGCTGTGGGGAGAAATGTGGTTCTGACAGCATCCAAAGGAAGAGGAAAAGACGATTTTGTCTATGACAATCTGGACAAAGAACTGTCTTATTATGACATCACTGTACTGGATGTATCGGAAAATCCGGAGGGAGACTGCATTTACGCGGGCAGACTGGAAACCGATATTTTCCAAGACAGATTTTCCGTATTTGCTAATTTAGCTGTTGCGGAAAGTGAAATGGCTTTGGAGAACCAGATCATTTATAGAAACGAGGATGATGTGGAAGTACAGCGGCGGGCTTTATGGCTGCTGGAGACAGAAGGAAAGGGGGTATAGGCAATGAAAAAAGGCGTAATGGTGCCGGTGCTGCTGGCAGTGGGCATTTTGGTGCCCGCGGCGGCCATAACGGCGGTCTATGGACAATGGGAGAAGGAGACCTTTTATCTGGAGGATATCCAGGGAGACCGGGCGGCGCTGGACCCCTTTCTGGTGACGGGGCAGTTTTCCGACGGGGATTATACGCTGAATTACCAGCTGGAGGATGGGGAACTGACCACCTCTTTTCAGCTGGGCGGCGGCACAGCCTATCATGATTGGGAGGAAACGGAAGAGTACACACTGGTCATGGGAGAAGGAGAAAACGCACAGACACGGTATGTAAATGAGGGCTTTTATCAGAATTACCATGTTCTGCCGGCGGCGGACGCGGAGATCACCGTGCTGTCAGGTACGCCTCTTTCAGCGGAAGAACTGCGGCGGGAGATCGAAAACCGGCTCTTTTATTTCATAGATGGAGACGATTATGTGAATGCCAGAATACAGTACAGCAAAGGAGTTGTCTGCTATTATGACGAGATGTATTTTGACATGGAGCCAAATCTGGATAGCTGGATCACTTTCCGGAGTGAGGACGGGGTGGTACAGGATATTCCGGCTACGGCCTTTCGTTCGGTGCTGCTGGAACTGCCTCTGGAAATATCAGCGGCAGTAGATGTGCAGCTGAGGGAGGATGGCTCTGTGGGCTGGAGCAGTTTCGCAGGTACAGGAGGTCTGGATGGAATGAGAGCGGACGCTGTCTATCTGGATGGACATAAGTACCTGACATTTTGCACCACTGCCTACCATTCCGGGAAAATGGGAATTTACGACATAGATCTTCAGGAGGTCTATGAAGCGGGGAATCCCTATGTGACGGGAAATGTTTGCCGCAGCTATGGCTATTTCGGCGAGACAGCGGTGGACAAGGATCATAAAATTCTGGGGCTGGAACAGATGGGAGATCGTCTGATGCTGCTGCGGACCAGCGGAACACAGGTGATTCTGGAGCTGTACAGCACAGAGGGAATCCTTCTGGACAGCTTAACGGTGGAACTGCCTCTTCCGGTGACCAATTACAGTGTCAGCGTACAGGAAAATGGGGCGGCGGCTGTCATCAACTGGGATCTGGGCAGTCTGGAATACGGCTACAATGTGTATTACAACAGCGGCATAGAGGTCAGCGCTGACGGGAAGATCACGGAAAACTTCCGAAAAGAGGGGCTGCCATGGCTGGCCATCGGACAGGTGGGAGATCAGCTTCTGACCATAGAAGAGGAAAGCGTCATCCCCTTTGGGGAAGAGGGCTTCTGGCAGGGGCGCGCCACACCGAAGCGGTACTATGTGACGGTACATGACAAAACATTTACCGATGTGCTGTATCGGGGGGAGATCCATACCGATGCCGCCGACGATTACAAATCGGTCTATGATAAATTTTACACCAAGGACAGTAAACGGATCGTAGGAACAGTCAAAAACAACGGCGGAGAAAACAGCTGGTCGGACGCGGACCCCTATAAGCGGGGTCTGTGGGAGACGACCATCGGGATCAAAGGCAAGGAGGCGGCATCATGATCGAAGGAAAAAATATATTCTTTACCTATCACCATCCGGATTCTGAGCGGGCGGTGCTGGACCATGTGAGTTTCCAGATCCCCGATGGGCAGATTGTGGGGCTTTTTGGGGAAAACGGCACCGGGAAATCTACGCTGATGCGGATCATGGCGGGGGTGCTGACCTTCGCATGGGGGGAGACAGACCTGACCCTAGACGGTGTGCCCGTCCAAAAGCGGCGGGGAGAGGTGGCCTGCATTTTTGAGGAAGGCACTTTTCTGTCGGATCTACCGCCCAGAAAGTACGGACAGTTTCTGGCGGATTTCTTCCCCAATTTTGATATGGCTTACTATGAGAAGCTGCTGACCTTTTTCCGGCTGGAGGAAAAGGCCCCCAGAAAAATGTCCAGAGGCCAGCGGGCCAAGCTGGAAATCGCCGCGGGACTGGCCAAGCGGACGAAATATATCCTTATGGATGAGCCTTTTCTGGGAAAGGACGCTCTGGTACGGCAGGATTTCCTGAAGATACTTTCCGGCAGTCTGACAGGGGAAGAAACTCTGGTGATTGTGACCCATGAGCTGGAACTGATGGAGAACTTCATCGACCGGGCCATGATCCTCCATAAAGGCAGATTCGCGGCGGATGTGATGATGGATGACCTCCACCGGGAAGGGAAAAATCTGGTTTCTCTGATGAAGGATACGGTGGGATACGAGGATAAGGCCTATTTATCTCTTTTCGATGAGGAGGAATGATAGAAAAATTCTCTTCCTGAGAAAATATGGTTGTTCGTATCCTATGATTTCCTGAGGAAAACAGGGTGACGTCCATTAGAAAAAATAATACAGACAAGAATGGAATCGCTGGAATTCTCTGCGCCGCGGGGAATCCAGCGATATTCGTGTTTGGGAAAAGAAAAAAGAATAAAAAAGGGATATTTTTCAGGCGGATGTTTCCTGAAAGGAAAAATCATAGAATTTCTCTAGGAATTACTTTTCCCTTTGTTGACAAGGGTTTTCGCCTATGCTATACTCATTCATGTTAGTTATGGTTTACTTTTGACAGAAGAGATAAGAGGGAATCGATATGACTTTGAATCAACTACCCATTGGGCAGTCCGCCGTCATTGTCAAGGTGGGCGGCGAAGGGGAGCTGCGCTACCGCTTTCTGGATATGGGGCTGATCCCCAAGACCAGGGTGACAGTGACCAAGGTAGCGCCTATGGGCGACCCCATAGAGATCCGCCTGCGGGGCTATACCCTGACGCTGCGGGTGGAGGACGCCAAAAATATTGAGATTACGAAAGAGGGGGCGGAGGCATGATTTTTGCGTTGGCTGGCAATCAGAACTGCGGCAAAACCACGCTCTTTAATCAGCTGACCGGCTCCAATCAGCATGTAGGCAATTTTCCAGGTGTGACGGTGGACCAGAAGGTGGGCCAGATCAAAAGCGCACCGGACTGCTCCGTGGTGGACCTGCCGGGGATCTATTCCCTGCGGCCCTATACCAACGAGGAGATTGTTACCAGAGACTTTTTGCTGAATGAAAAGCCTGACGGCATCATCAATATTGTGGATGCCACCAATATCGAACGGAATCTGTATCTGACTTTGCAGCTGATGGAAATGCGGATTCCCATGGTGTTGGCGCTGAACATGATGGACGAGGTACGCAACAACGGCGGTACCATCAATGTGGAAAAAATGTCCGAGGAGCTGGGGATTCCCGTCATTCCCATCAGTGCCGCCAAAAACGAGGGGATTGAGGAGCTGGTGCGGACAGCCGTAAAGACGGCGAAGGAAAAGCAGACAGGAAAGGTCTTTGACTTCTGCAAACAGGGGCCGGTACATCGGTGTATCCATTCCGTCTGCCACCAGATCGAGGACCATGCGGAAAAAGCCGGGCTGGCAGTGCGTTTTTCCTGCTCCAAGCTCATTGAGGATGATACGAAAATTGTGGAGATGCTGAATCTGAGCCAGAACGAGCTGGAACTGGTGGAGCACAGCATCATCGAGATGGAGGCGGAAGCGGGCATGGACCGCAACGCGGCACTGGCGGGGATGCGGTATGACTTTATCGAGCGGGTCTGCGAGAATACGGTCATCAAATGTCAGGAGAGCAAAGAGCATATCCGCAGTGTAAAGATCGACAGCGTTTTGACTCATAAATACCTGGCTATCCCTATTTTTGTGGCGGTAATGTTTTTGGTATTCTTTTTGACCTTTAATGTTTTCGGCGCTGTTCTCAGCGATCTGCTGACGATGGTCATTGACGATGTGACGGCGCTGGTAGATGGGGCTCTGACGGCTTACGGTCTGAACCCTGTGGTACACAGTTTGGTCATTGACGGTGTATTTGCCGGGGTGGGCAGTGTCCTCAGTTTCCTGCCCATTATCGTGGTGCTGTTTTTCTTCCTCTCTATTTTGGAGGATACGGGATATATGGCGAGAATTGCCTTTGTCATGGATAAGCTGCTGCGAAAAATGGGGCTTTCCGGAAGAAGCATCGTACCGCTGTTGGTGGGCTTTGGCTGTACGGTGCCTGCGGTCATGGCCACCAGAACCCTGTCTTCGGAGCGAGACAGGAAAATGACCATCCTGCTGACACCTTTTATGAGCTGTTCCGCAAAGATCCCCATTTATGGTGTATTTGCGGCGGCTTTCTTCCCAGGCCGGGCGGCGCTGGTGATGATTGGACTGTATGTTGCCGGCATGGTCATGGCGGTGATTGTGGCGCTGATTTTTGATAAAACCGCGTTTCGTGGAAAACCGGTGCCTTTTGTTATGGAACTGCCCAACTATCGTTTCCCTTCCATGAAAACGGTAGTGCTGCTGATGTGGGATAAAGCCAAGGACTTTTTGCAGCGGGCCTTTACCATTATCTTTCTGGCAACAGTCATCATCTGGTTCCTTCAGAGTTTTGATACCAGATTGAATCTGGTGGATAACAGTGCGGAGAGTATTCTGGCTTCCATTGGGCATCTGCTGGCGCCGGTATTCGCGCCTCTGGGATTCTCCGACTGGCGTGTGCCGACGGCTCTGATTACAGGCTTTACGGCAAAGGAGGCGGTCATCAGTACCATGGGCGTATTGATGGGGACTTCGACCACAGAACTGGGGCCGGCGCTTCATACGCTCTTTACCCCCATTTCCGCTGTCAGCTTTCTGGTGTTTACACTGCTGTATACGCCTTGTGTGGCGGCTATCGCGGCCATCAAGCGGGAATTTGATTCCGGCCTTTTGGCGCTGGGCGTGGTAGTGATGCAGTGTGTGGTGGCATGGCTGGCGGCCTTCGGCGTATATACGGTTTTAGGACTGATCTTGTAAGGGGGCGGCAGGAATGACGGGCTTAGATATTGCTGTTGTGGCACTGTTGGCGGCAGCCGTGATAGGTGCCATACGCGCCATCAGGAAAGGAAACTGCGGCAGCTGCCATGGGGACTGCGCCCGGTGCGGCAAATGCAGAAAATAAATTTTGTTTTGAAAATGAGAAGGATGGTCCCGGGAACAATGGCCGGGGCGTCCTTTTTCTTTTTGGAAAAATCCTTGCGCTTGAGAGGAAAGAGCGTATAATGGTATTAAATTGTATATTCTGAAAAACAAAAGAGAAGGGAAGGAATTACCATGGCAGGAAAAAAAGCTGTATATTTTATCAATACGAACCGGGACTATGGCTATGTGGCCTATCTGGTATGGGATATTTTACAGGAAGAGGGATATCTGGCAAAAGAAGCCGGATTTGACTTTGACGGGCAGAAGGTTATGCGGTATCAGGACGAGGCCGGAAACTGGTTTTATTTCGCGCCGACGCACCGGGCCATCTGTCTGGATTATGAGAAATGTCTGCCGGAGATGAACGAGCATTTCGCGGATTTCGATATTTCCGGCATGGTCACATGGCACGAAGGAGCCAACGCGCTGGAGCATGTGCTGACGGTGCATTCTCTGGGGGATCTGCCCTCCGGCGTTTACGGCGGCGCCAAGCCAAGACTGATGCGGAATCTGATGCACGCCATTGAAAAGAACCGGAAGGACTTGGGACTGGAGGAGTTCCGCGTGGTAACGGAGGCTACCCACTGGTCCGGCGTTTATCATGATGTGGGCGATCCTACCCTGCTGACAAAGTTCCCGGTATCCATGATGGATATTGAGGTAGGCAGTGAGCCGGAAAGCTGGAATAATCAAGAGGCGGCCAGAGCATTGGCAAGATCGCTGACGAAGATTTTCGACGATGACGGAAAACGGGTGCATAATCTGCTTTGTGTGGGCGGTGTGCATTTTGAGCCGAACTTTGCAGAGGCGGTCTTTACGGAATGGGGCGGAAATCAGGCCTTTGGCGTTTCCCATATCATGGCAAACCAGTGGCTGGTATCCGGACAGTATGAAAATGAGACTGGTGTGGAACGGGCTTCTCACTGCATTGACGCCATTGAGGGTGGCATTGAGGCCATCTTTTTCCATGACAAAATGAAGGCCTGCTACAAGGATCTGGTGCGGGCTTTGGGCGAGAAATACGGCGTGCCGATTTACAAGCATCAAAAGCTGCGTCATCCGGAAGAGCTGGAGTGGAAGGAATAAAAAAAGACAACGGACGTACGTCTCAAATATGGGGCGGCGTCTGTTTTTTTACGGGAAAAGACCGGCGCAAAGGGAAGGCGCCGGTCTCTCTCAAGAAGGTAATTTTGTAAAATCAGAAGGATATGTTTTTATGTCTTTTGGTTTACTTGATGTGGGAGCATCAATAAGCGGCGAATTTCTCGCCGTATTCCTTGCAGGCGGCTTTGCCGTCCGCGTCTGGTGCGCCGCAGATGATCAGACCTTCGTCGAATACATTGGCGCCGGAGCGCTGGGCACGTTCTTCCCAGTCACGCATCCATTTTCCGTCGCCCCAGCCGTAAGAGCCGAAAAGGGCGATTTTTTTGCCTTTCAGATCACCTTCAATGGAGGTGTAGAAAGGATCAAATTCCGCTTCTTCCAGGACCTCATCGCCCATGGCGGAGCAGCCGAAAGCGATTTTGTCATAGTCCGCCACAGAACCGGAAAAGGCGTCCACGGAGAATACTTCCGCATCCGCGCCGATACCGGCGGCGATCTCTGAAGCCATCATGGCGGTATTGCCAGTGCCGCTCCAATAAATAACTGCGATCTTGCTCATTGTTGTCAGCCTCCTTTTTGCTTGGTGAAAAGGGAGAGCCCCTTTTCTTTATCGTTTCAGGCAGTCTCCAAAAGGGAAGGAATGGATCTGCCTGCCGCGACCTGTTTCATCATTTCTTTTCTGCATTCCTCATAGCGCTGGAAGATGCGCAGGGCGGCGTTTTCATCGCCGTAGACCTTCCAGTAGCCTACCAGCTTACAGTTCTGGCCCTTTTCCCGGATGAAAGCGAATACATCGGATACAGGATAGCCCAAAAAGAAGCCGATTTCATGAGGAAACTCGTGATAGGCCATCATCCGCTGACGCAGATGCATCAGAATCTGGATCAGGGAAACGTCTTCCTTGGAAAAATCGGGGTACCCCAGAGAAGTGAGGTATCCGCGCACCATAGGCAGACGCAGATACCGCTCCATGGCACGGACGCGATAGACCATCAGAAAAATCCTTTTCTTGCAGCAATATAAGTACAGGAGCCGGATGCCGTAGGGCGCCAGCTGTTTCTGGTAGCGGGCGATCTCTTCCCGAAACCGGGGCAGCTGCTCCAGAGAAAGGGAGAACAGATTGGCCTGCTTGATCCCCCGCAGCGTAGGGGCCGCGTGGTGGATGAGCTGCGCTTCAAAATGTGACACGGCAGTCACCGTCCTTTCGTTGGTTAGTTGTAGATAACTTATAGGGTTTTAACAACAGCAGTGTTCCGCCAGAATGCGTTTCAGGGCAGAAGAGGAACTGCTGTGAGAACGTGCGATACAGATATTGTTTTTTTCCGCCTCCTGTACTGCCCCTGTGGCCATGATATGGGATACAGTGGAAGTAAAGAGGACGATCAGATCCGCCTGACCGATCTGGGAACGGAAATTCCCCGGTAATTGTGTGAATACCTTGCTTTTACAATTATATTTTTTGCAGATGTCCATATACTGGCGCACCATTCTGTCATGTCCGCCGACGATTACAACGCTCATGGATTTCCCTCCTTTTATTTAGATCGGTCGAAAGTTAGTTAAAACTAACTTATCGGTGAAAATTTTAGTTAGCGTTAGCTAACTATGGGTTTATCCTAACATGAATTTCCTATGGTGTCAATAGGAAAATAGAAAATAATTTATTTTTTTAAATAGGTCTGGAAGAAAGGAGATGGGAGGCCGGTGGAGAGAAAGTGAGTCAAGAGCGTTGCCCAAACGGCGGGGATATAGTACAATAAAAAGAGAAGGATTTGTGCCGGAATAAAGGGGTGATGTTGTGGAAATAATCAACTGGAAAGAACTGCTGTATCCGTATGAGCAGACGGTGGAGGAACTGCTGCTGAAATTTCGCAGCGTGGATAAGGAATGCCGCCATCTGGGGATCTATTCTCCCATCGACTCGGTAACGGGACGTCTGAAACGGCCGGCCAGCATATTGGAAAAAGCGGGAAGGAAACAGATCCCACCCGATAAAATAGAGGAGCAGATCGAGGATATCGCCGGTATCCGCATCCTGTGCCAGTTTGTGGAGGATATCCCGAAGGTCATTGAAATGGTACGCAGCCGGCAGGATATGACGGTGGTGGAGGAGCGGGATTATATCACCAACACAAAGCCCAGCGGCTACCGCAGCTATCATATGATTATCCGCTACCCGCTGCATACGGCGTTGGGGGCGAAAAATGTGCCGGCGGAGATACAGATCCGCACCAACGCCATGAATTTCTGGGCAACGGCGGAACATTCCCTGCGTTATAAGTACAGCGGCAATATCCCGCAGGAGCTGCAGGACCGGCTGAAAAACTGCGCCGAGGCCGCGTTTCGTCTGGATACGGAAATGGCCACCATTCGGGAGGAGATCACCAATGCCCAGCGGCTCAACGAAATCAAAAACAATCTGGTGACCAATATTCTGGAGAATATCCAGAACCTGTATTTTGTGGCAAAACTGGACGATATGAATGAGATCAACAAGGAATTTGCCAGAGTATGGAACAGCGACGATGTGGATCAGCTGCGGGAATTCAATACCAAGCTGAACATTATGGCGGAGATGTACCGCACATAGGAGGAGAAGACCATGGGGCTTTTTGCCATTGGAGACCTGCATTTTTCCTTCGCTGCCCCGAAGCCCATGGATATTTTCGGAGAGCAGTGGAAGGAGCACGACAAAAGGATCATAGAAAACTGGAAAAATACCGTTGGCCCGGAGGATACGGTGCTGATCCCGGGGGATATTTCCTGGGGGATGCGTCTGGCGGACGCGGCGGCGGATCTGGATGTGATCGACGGTCTGCCGGGGCGGAAGGTACTTTTGCCGGGGAATCATGACTACTGGTGGAAATCCTCCTCCAGACTGGCGGGGCAGTATCCCCGCATGACGTTTCTGAAAAATGACACGACCCGGTGGGAGAACTGGTTTCTCTGCGGTGCCAGAGGATGGACCTGCCCCAACGAAACCGCTTTTACGGCGGAGGACGAGAAAATTTATCGCCGGGAATTGATTCGTCTGCGGCTGTCTTTGGATTGTGCCATGAGACAGGGGGCGGAAAACATACTGGTGATGCTCCATTTTCCGCCGGTAAACGAAAACCACGGGCCCTCCGGATTTACGGAGCTTTTTGGCCAGTACCCGGTCAGAGAGGTGGTCTATGGCCATCTTCACGGGGAAAGCAGCCATAGCATGGCGCTGGAGGGAGAGCGGGAAGGCATCCGCTACCATTTGACCTCGTCGGATTATCTGGAGTTTAGACCGAAACGGATTTTTTAACAAAAAAGGCCGAATATCCCTGTTTTTATGGGATGTTCGGCTTTTTTATGTCGGATGGATTATTCTTCGTAATTTTCGATGGCATCCAAAAGCATTTCCTTCCATACCTTCTGATCGAACTGGTCGAAATCCATTTCCAGGGAAACATCCTCCAGTTCATCCTCATCCTCCAGATAGGTGGCTTCAAAAGCAGAGGTCAGATCATCTTCAAAAATGATCTCCCCTTCAATGGAACAGACGCCGTCTTCCCGGCTCAGTGAAAAAATGTTTACCTCTGTGATCTGCAGCATAATCGTACCTCCTTGTCGGGCGTTTCCTGTGGGCCAAAGACCATGAGAAACGCTCAGCTTTTCCCTTTTCCCTTCTTTTTTTTCTTTTCCGGTCTGGTGTTGCGCCAACGGGCCTTTTTGGGGCCGTCCGCCGCCTTTTTGCGGACGGAATAACCGAAGGAGCCGACCTGATCCCCCAGTGTAAAGTAACCGCCGTGGGAGTAGCAGATAGGCTGGCTGCGGTTAAAATGGAATTTCCCGCTTTCATCCATGTATTCGTCGCTGACGCTGACAGAGACCACCTCCGCTAAAAACATATGGTGGCTTCCTAAAGGCAGGATTTCTTTGACCCTGCATTCGATATTGACGGGACTTTCGGCAATGATGGGACAGCCAGTAGCCGGTCCCGGTTCCGCCAAGAGTCCCAGCTCCTGGTATTTATCCACATCCCTTCCGCTTTTGACACCGCAGAAATCGCAGGCACGAGCCAGACGTTTTGTCACCAGATTGATGACAAAGGTGCCGTTTTTGCGGATGATGTCATAGGAATGGCGCTCGGGGCGCAGAGAGATATAGGTCATGGGCGGATTGGTGTTGACGGTGCCCGTCCATGCCACCGTAACGATATTTTTTTCTTCCATGGTGCCGCAGGAGACCATGACGGCAGGAACAGGATAGATCACGGTGCCTGGTTTCCAGACTTGCTTCCCCATTGGAACGCACCTCCTTCTGCGAAATGGGCGATGGATTTTTGACGCTATTTATCTTATACGAGAACGGGGACGTTGTAAATACAAAAAATATCAGAAAAGGCGGCTTAATTTTTGTTCAATTTCTTGCAAGGGCCATTTTTTTTCAGTATCATGATACCAAACACGCCATAGATCGAAGAGACGGAGGAAACAACATGGAACTGCCATTAGAATATCAAAAAGCCATGAAAGGGCTTTTAGGAGAGGAATATGAGGCGTATCTGGCCTCTTTTGCGGCGGAGCGGCGGTATGGCCTGCGGGTCAATACCCTGAAAACCACGCCGGAGGCACTGGAGCAAAAGGGATTGTTCGCACTTTCCCCGGTGCCCTGGTGTGCGGCAGGGTTTTATTACGCGGAGGGGGAGCGGCCCGCCAAGCATCCTTATTACCATGCGGGGCTGTATTATCTGCAGGAGCCCAGCGCTATGACGCCGGGAGCGGTGCTGCCCGTTTCTCCCGGAGAGCGGGTGCTGGATATCTGCGCGGCGCCGGGAGGAAAAAGCACCCAGCTGGCGGCGAAACTGGCGGGAGAAGGATTGCTGGTGGCCAATGACATCAGCGCCGGCCGGGCAAAATCCCTGCTGAAAAATATCGAACTCTGCGGCATCCGCAACGCCATTGTAATGAGTGAGCCGCCGGCAAAACTGGCGGAGCGTTTCGGCGGGTACTTTGACAAGATCCTCATTGACGCGCCCTGCTCCGGCGAGGGGATGTTCCGCAAGGAGCCGGATATGGTCAAAAGCTGGACGCCGGAACTGCTGGCCTTCTGTCGGGAACAGCAGGCGGATATCCTGGAGCATTGTGCCGGTATGCTGAAGGAGGGCGGACTGCTGCTCTATTCCACCTGCACCTTTGCCAGAGAGGAAAACGAGGAAAGCATCGGCGTTTTTCTGGAAAAACACCCGGAATTTTCTCTGGTTCCCATAGAAAAGAACCATGGTTTTGCGCCGGGACTGCCGCCCTTTGAGGCCTGCGTGAGACTGTATCCTCACAAAGTACAGGGAGAGGGCCATTTTGTGGCGCTGCTGCAAAAAAACGGCGGGGAGACATCCTGCCGGACCAGAGCAGAAAAAAGCGTTTCGGAAAAACAACTGGAAGGCTTTCGGGAATTTGCCGGGGCCTATCTCAACAGGATGCCGGAAGGGATGTTTCAGATTTACGGAGACAGTCTCTGTCTTTTGCCGGAGGACGCCCCGGAGACCAAGGGCCTGCGGGTACTGCGCAGCGGCTGGCAGCTGGGAACGTTGAAAAAAGGCAGATTTGAACCATCTCAGGCCTTTGCCATGGGTCTGAAAAAAGAAGACGTGAACTATGTACTGGATCTGCCGCTGGAGGACGAAAGAGTCCTGCGGTATCTGAAGGGGGAGACGCTGGAAGCGCCGGAGGCGAAGGACGGCTGGAATCTGGTCTGTGTGGACGGTTTCCCTCTGGGCTGGGGAAAGGCGCAGAAGGGCCGGCTGAAAAACAAATATGCCGTGGGATGGAAATGGGAATAAAATGTCCGCCAAATAAAAACATTTGTACGGTTATGGTTGACAAATGAAAAAATCATCGTACAATAGAGATATCGCAAAAGAGAAAGGATGAAATGTATGGCAGTGACAACCTATATGGGCACAAGAGATCAGAGCTTGAAAGCGTCGGCATCAGAGGCCATTGTCCGGGGCATCTGTCCCGACGGCGGGCTGTATATTCCGCAGGGAATCCCGAAAATGGACCGCAGCCCGGAAGAATTGATGCAAATGGATTACCGGCAGCTGGCCTATGAGGTATTGAAGCTGTATCTGGATTTTACGGAAGAAGAGCTGAAATACTGCATCGACCATGCCTATGATGATAAATTCGATACCAAACAGATCGTTCCGCTGGTAAAGAAGGGGGACGCCCTGTATCTGGAGCTGTTCCACGGCAGGACGCTGGCCTTTAAGGATATGGCGCTTTCTATTCTGCCCTATTTGATGAAGACGGCAGCGAAAAAGCTGGGGATGCGGGAGGAGATCGTCATTCTGACGGCTACCTCCGGCGACACGGGCAAGGCGGCTCTGGAGGGCTTTGCCAATGTGGACGGCATCCGCATCATGGTATTTTTCCCGGAGGACGGGGTCAGCCCTGTACAGAAGCTGCAGATGACGACCCAGGAGGGAGACAATACCTGCGTGGTGGGTATCAAAGGCAATTTTGACGACGCCCAGAGCGCTGTAAAACGCATTTTTACGGATAAAGAACTGGAAACGGAGCTGGCGGCCAAAGGATACCGTTTTTCTTCCGCCAATTCCATCAATATCGGCAGATTGGTGCCTCAGATCGTCTACTATTACTGGGCTTATATCCAGGCAGTGAAAATGGGCGAGATCTCATGGGGAGAGCCGTTGGACTTTACGGTGCCCACGGGGAATTTCGGGGACATTCTGGCAGGCTGGTATGCGGCCCAGATGGGTCTGCCGGCAGGTCATTTCGTCTGTGCCTCCAATGACAATAAGGTGCTGTATGATTTCTTCCGCACAGGCACTTATGACAAAAACAGGGCCTTCCATGTGACAGTTTCCCCGTCCATGGATATTCTGATTTCCAGCAATCTGGAACGTCTGCTCTGCCATATGGGCGGACAGGAGAAAACAAAGGCGGAAATGGCCGCCTTGCAGGAAAAAGGCGTGTATCAGGCGGAGATTACGGAAAAGAGAATTTCCGGGGAATACGCTACGGAAGGGGAGACCTTTGCCGCCATCAAAGAGGTGTTCCGGAAAACAGGCTATGTGATGGATACCCATACGGCGGTGGCCTATGCCGCTTATCAAAAATATCGGGCCGAAAGCGGCAGCAGTACGCCTATGGTCATTGTTTCTACCGCCAGTCCTTATAAATTCACCAAGGACGTTATGACGGCGCTGGATGAAAAATACGCCGGGGAAGATGCTTTTGTGCTTATGGCGGAGCTGGAAAAGGTCAGTGGGGTTCCTGTGCCGGAGCCAATTCGGGGAATCCAGGAGCGGCCCATCCGTCATAAAAATGTCTGTGAAAAAGAGAATATCGCCGCTTTTGTGCGCGGCTGGCTGTAAGTCTCGGAAATCCCGTGGGGGAGAGGTGTCTCCTTTCGCGGGATTTTTTTGTCTGTGGGCAGAGAAAGATTGAGACGGAAAATGTCCCATTGGGCAGTTTTTGACAAAGGGAAAAATGGTGGAGAGGAAAATGTTTCTATAGAGAGGACAAATGATCGTATTTGTCCTGGAAAAGCCAAAAGACCCACTTCCGGGGCAAGGGGATTTCGGCAATTTGCCGAAATCGAAAAACTGCCGGCAAGCCGTTGATTTTAGGGGGTCAATGCAGTAAAATTAAACTAGCATATCCTGTGCGATATGAATGTTTCTACACAGAAAAATGAAAAAATAAGAAAAGAGGAGATTACCCATGAAAATGTTTATCGACACCGCCAATGTAGACCATATCAGAGAAGCAAATGATCTGGGCGTGATCTGCGGCGTTACCACAAACCCTTCCCTGATCGCAAAAGAAGGCAGAGATTTCGTGGAAGTTGTAAAAGAGATCACCACCATCGTGGATGGTCCTATCAGCGCGGAAGTTATCAGCCTGGATCATGAAGGCATGGTAAAAGAAGCGAGAGAACTGGTAAAGATCCATAAGAATATCGTTATCAAAATCCCTATGACACTGGAAGGCCTGAAGGCAGTTAAGATTCTGTCCGCAGAAGGCATCAAAACAAATGTGACACTGATCTTCTCCGCAGCACAGGCACTGATGGCAGCAAGAGCAGGCGCTACCTATGTAAGTCCTTTCCTGGGCAGAGTAGACGATATCGGCTCCGTTGGCATGACACTGATCGAAGAGATCGTAGATATTTTTGATATTCACGGCATCGAAACAGAGATCATCGCTGCTTCCATCCGCAACCCTCTGCATGTAATCGACGCTGCAAGAGCTGGCTGCCATATCGCGACCATTCCTTACAACGTACTGATCCAGATGGCAAAACACCCTCTGACAGATATCGGTATCGAACGTTTCCTGAAAGACTGGGAAACAGTACCCAAGAAATGATTTTTCCTGCATAAAGGAGAGAACATCAACGGAGGAGGAAGAGACCAATGAACATTGATAATTTGACTGTAAATACCCTGCGTTTCCTTTCCGCAGAAGCCATCCAGAAGGCAAACAGCGGCCATCCCGGCCTGCCTCTGGGCGCTGCTCCCGCCGCTTACGCGCTGTGGGCAAAGGAAATGAAGGCAAACCCCGCTGACCCCAAATGGGATGACAGAGACCGTTTCGTATTGTCCGCAGGTCACGGTTCCGCTTTGCTGTACTCTTTGCTGCATGTATTCGGCTATGGTCTGAAGATCGAGGCTCTGCAGAACTTCCGTCAGAGAAACTCCCTGACACCCGGCCATCCCGAATATCACCATACCGCAGGCGTAGAGACCACCACCGGCCCTCTGGGACAGGGGATCGCCAACGCTGTGGGCATGGCACTGGCGGAAAGCCATCTGGCAGCGAAATTCAACACACCGGAATACAAAGTTGTGGATCATTATACCTACGCTCTGTGCGGTGACGGCTGCCTCCAGGAAGGCGTTGCCTCCGAAGCAGCTTCTCTGGCGGGAACCATGGGTCTGTCCAAGCTGATCGTACTGTATGACTGCAACCACATCACCATCGAAGGCAGCACAGATGTGGCTTTCACAGAAGATGTGATGAAGCGTTTTGACGCTTATGGATGGGATGTACGGGAAGTTGCTGACGGCAACGATGTGGACGCTATTGCGGCAGCTATCGCGGCAGCGAAGAAAACAGACAAACCGTCCCTGATTAAAGTAAATACTCTCATCGGCTACGGCGCGCCCAACAAACAGGGCAAGGCTTCCGCGCACGGCGAACCTCTGGGCGAGGAAGAAATCAAGCTGGCCAAGGAAAACCTGGGCTGGCCCTACACAGAGGCTTTCTATGTGCCTGAGGAAGTAAAGGCGCATATGGCTGCCTGGGCAGAAGAAGGCGCAAAGAAAGAAGCCGCATGGAAGGAACTGTTTGAGGCCTACACAAAGGCAAATCCCGAGCTGGCAAAGGAATATGAACTGTGGCACAGCGATAAGCTGGCGGCTGATCTGCTCAACGACGAGGATTTCTGGAAGGATGAAGGCAATATCGCTACCCGCGCGACTTCCGAAAAGGTACTGCAGAAGGTAGCGAAAGTAGTGCCCAATCTGTTTGGCGGTTCCGCCGATCTGGCACCTTCCAACAAATCCGTGATGAAGGAAAGAGAATATTACAGCAAGGAAAACCCTGCTGGTTCCAATATCCATTTTGGTATCCGTGAATTCGCCATGACAGCGATGGCAAACGGCATGGCGGTACACGGCGGCGTAAGACCTTATATCGCTGGGTTCTTTGTATTCAGTGATTATATGAAGGCGGGGCTTCGTATGGAAGCACTGATGGGTCTGCCCGTAATCAGCATTTTCACCCATGACAGCATCGGCGTCGGCGAAGATGGCCCTACCCATCAGCCCATCGAACAGCTGGCAATGCTGCGCAGCCTGCCCAACTATATTGTATTCCGTCCCTGCGATACCAGAGAGACGGCAGCAGGCTGGTATACAGCGCTGACAAAGACCGCTTCCCCTACGGGCCTGATCCTGTCCAGACAGAACCTGCCCGCTTTGGAAGGCACCGGCAAAGGCGCGCTGAAAGGCGCTTATATCCTGCGTGACTGCGAAGGCACACCGGATGTACTGCTGATGGCCAGCGGCTCCGAGGTAGAACTGATCTATAAGGCATATGATGAATTGGCTGCCAAAGGCGTAAAGGCGAGAGTTATCAGTATGCCCAGCTGGGAACTGTTCGCGGAACAGGATGAAGCATATAAAGAAAGCGTAATGCCGAAGGCAGTGCGCGCAAGACTGGCGGTAGAGGCTGCGGCTGACTTCGGCTGGCACAAATTTGTGGGCCTGGACGGCGACGTCATCTCTATGGACGGTTTTGGCGCTTCCGCACCTGCGGGCGCACTGTTCAAAGATTTCGGCTTTACAGTGGAAAAAGTAGTGGAAAGAGCGCTTGCTCTTGTAAAATAAGTATTCATAAAGGAGCAGAACTCCCTTTTCCGGAAGGGAGGTATGCTCCTTTTTCAAAAAAGGAGGGATGAGATGCGTACGTTCATTGCCATTGAACTGGAAGATGAGGTCAAGGATTCTCTGGAGGGCGCCCAGAACAAGGCGGCGGAGCTTTGCAGAAAGGGGAACTATACCCCGCGGGACAATTTCCACCTGACGCTGCACTTTCTGGGAGAAATCACGCCGGAGGATGTGGAGTATGTTTGCCAGGCCATGATGGAGACTACCAAGTTCCAGCGGGCCTTTGACCTGACATTGGACAGAATCGGCTTTTTCCCCAGAGGACGGGAAGGCGTTCTGTGGGCAGGCGTGGAAAAAAGCAGTGAGTTGATGCGTCTGTTCCAAAGCCTGGAGAAGAACCTGGGCAAGCAGGGCTTCGCCCGGGAGAAAAAGGGGCTGAGCCCCCATATTACGCTGGGCCGGGAGGTAGAGCCGTATCATGGCTTTTCGGATGTGCAGAAAAAAGTAGAATTGGAAAAAAAGACGGTTCGGGTTACGGGGATCTCTTTGATGGAGAGCGTGCGGATGGGCAGAAAATTGATCTATCGCCCCCTGTTTCGCCAACGGCTGCGCATGGAAAAAAACACCGCTCGGTAAGCAAGTATTTTTTTGTATACATTATGGAAAAGCCTCTGCTTTTCCCGTATAATGAGTAAGGATACGGAAAACGCCCGAATTTCGGCGGTTTCCGGCGAAAGAAATTTTTCACAGATGTTTTAAGGAGGACACAGATTATGGAGTTTGGATTTTCAAAGGAACAGGTACTGTTGAGAGACTTGTACAGAAAATTCGCTGAAACAGAAGTAAAACCTTTGGCGGAAGAACTGGACGAAGAAGAAAGATTCCCCGTGGAAACAGTAAAGAAACTGGCTAGATACGGC
>NZ_JACSNY010000024.1 GCF_016902535.1 Anaerotignum lactatifermentans
ATCTGACACCAGATGAAATGGAAGCAACATTCTGGGATCGGCAAGGAATCTAGCCGTTCCCAGAAAATATATTCAAAAATCGTGTCTTTTTTATTGACTATAGTCCACTCGCGATATCGTTAAATTTCATCCTTCTCACCTGCCAATTTGCAATATGCCCTCGCTTGTTCGTGGTAACGCACCTTCAAATCTCTGTTCTGCTGCTTCAGTTCTCTGTTTTCCTCCAGCAAAACACCGAAGGCCACGATAAATACAAAAACCACCGCCAAAACAATAATGATTGCTTTCTCAAACAAAAGAAACCCTCCCCTCCGCTTCCGCGCCTAAAAACTCATTGTACCGAAATGTCTCCCGGTATCCTCCCTCCATCTGACAAGTGAATCCGTGGAGATATAGCGCCTCTACGGTCCCTCGCCGCTCCTCTCTTCCGTCCTCACTTTTCCCGCTCTGGCGGAATACCATCCGCCGCCCCGGTTTCAGTCCTTTCCGCATGGCTTCCTCCCGCAGAAGCCGCTTCGCCTGTTCCCTGATGTCCATGATTCTTCCTCCTGTCATATACGCAGTGGGGACAGATGTATCCGTATCTCGTGTCCTGCCCCCGGGCAATGTTCCATTTCTTTCCGCAGATTTTGCAGCAGATGTATCTGTATGTTTTTTTCATAAAATCTCCCTATGTCACAAGCTGGGATACATCAATCCCGGCCAGATCCGCAATAACCCGCAACTCCTGAACCCGAAACTCGCCCGGATTTTGAAGACGGAAATTTAAAGTGCTAAGTCCTATATCCATATGCCGGCACAATTCATGCTTTGGAATCCCTATCACCCTGATCCACTTCTCCACCTCGCCGCCCATCATATTGTCACGTCTCTTGCTTTCAATCTCTGTATTCCCCAGAGGTTTTACTTTGGGCATAATCTTTCCACCTCACTTTCTCTGGTATCTTTACTACTCCCTTTTCGTATCTATTTTTGAGTTAGACGATGAACTTTTTGATAAAGAATAACAATTTCTTTTTCCCCTGATAAATTTCTGTTAATGAGTGTTTTCGTTTTTTCGATTGCACTCATTTTTTTGCTATTTTTCATGATTTCACCTTCCTTTCCCTGCGTCCTTGACTTTTCCATTTCTTTCTCCTATCCTGAAAGCACAGGCTGTTGCCGCAGCCGAGTACTTAGCGAAAGGAGAAAGCCAATGGAAACAAAAAAACTGGAACAATCTTTAGATAATGTTTTGTCTGAGTATTCCGAAAGAATTAGATCGATATTTCCCGAAGGCAGTTCTGACCCTGTTAACAGCAGTGATCTTTGTGAAATCGGCAGACAAACTTTCTATGCCCTTGATTCTTTTAAAAAAGAAATCATTGATTTTTTGAAGGATGCATAAACTCCCGTGCCAGCATATCTTCTTGTGCTGGCACAAGTTCCAGCTCTAAACCTTTCGCCAGACCATCATATCTCTGAAATATGTTTCCTAATTCTTTCAAAATCTCGTTTGCTCGTTTCAGCTCTGACAATACTTTCTCTGCGTCCTTTACTCTTACAGTGATTTTTAGTTCTTTATCCATCTTAAACACCTCCCTCAACCTGCGTCCTTTTCAAGTTCATTAGATTTAAACATAATCCAGTGTCATTTTCAGATTTATATACTGCTTGTTTTGTATTTTTTTATCTTTAGTATGAAATTTGTTGCATATTATTGTAATATGTGTTAGACTACATTTGTCCATCTCCATGCTTATGTTGAAATATATACCGTCTCATAAAACGAAAAATATTGAAGAAAGGAGATGATATTGTGTCAAATACATCCAGAATTATGGACACAACTGTGGAATTGGTTTCCGCTTTTATGAACTGCATAAACTGTAATGGTCTCCACGTTGATGATGAATCCGCAAAACAGTATGCAGAATTTATCGAAACCGTCTACAAAAAAGTTGAAGAACTAACCGTTACAGAATAATTTTCAACACTTCTGAGACTGCAGTGATTACCCTGATTGCAGTCTCTTTTTCTATTGCCTTTCCTTCTTCCAAAATCTCCAACTGTTTCAAGATTACATTTTCCGCTTTTTTTCTTGACTTTTTTAAATCGCATTCTTTTCCACCTCGCTTTCTTCCAGTAGGTACTCCATCTTGACCCCAAAAAATTTTGCCATTTTCTGAAGTTTTGTACTTGGAATTGCAGTTACACCATTGATCCAGTTATAATATGTCTTCAAAGTAATCCCTATTTCTTTTGCCAGCTCTTCTTTAGTCATTTGGTTTCTAACCCTTTCTACCTCAATATTAACAAGCATTTTATCACCTCCAATCATTTGTGTATCTAAAACAGATACCTTTAAGCGTAGTATATATCATTTTCAGATACTCGTCAATATCTTTTAAGAAAAAAAGTATCTAAAACAGATACTTTAATATTGACAGTATGTAATTGTTTACATATAATCAAATCAAAGAAAGGTGGTGCAACTAATGGAATTTCATGAAAGACTGGTTGAGTTAAGGAAAGAACGCGGCTTTACAAGAGAGGATTTCGCAGAATATTTAGGTATATCAAAATATACTCTTCGAAACTATGAACTTGGTAAGACTGAACCCGGTCACGTTTTCTTAAAATACTTGGCGAATGTTTTTAAGGTTTCTGTTGATTATCTTCTATGTACCACAGACGATAGAACTCCCTATAATAAAACTCCTGCATACACAACACAAGAAATAGAACACATAAAAAAATACCGTGACCTTGACGATCACGGCAAAGATATTATTGATACCATTTTGGAAAAAGAATACGCCCGTTGCGAAGATGAATATATTGAAATCGCCGCTCGTGGTGGTAAGTACAAAGTGAAAAAAGAATCCGTTGTCGAATTGGCGAAGAGTCTGGATACCGAACCTTATGAAGTGGATCACGACCTTTGCTGATTTCCAAAAATCTCCTAAGGAAATCCCTTAGGAATTCATTTACAATTCTGCTATTACTGAATAGGAGGATTGTAAATGTACGAACACTACAAAAAAGCAAGAGATATGTCCTGGAAAGTATTATTGGAGTGCGGAATCAACAGTCTGCCTGTGGATTTGTGGAAAATCGCAGAGCATTACCATCTGCGTATACATCCCTATTCCAGATCCAGCGTTACCCAGCTGTTCCGGGAAGATGTGCTGCAGGGCGATGGTTTTATTGTTTCTCTGGGAGACAGAAAAGAAATATTCCTAAATGACAGAATCCATAGCCGGCCACGCCGCCGCTTCACCGTTGCCCATGAGCTTGGTCATGGTATCCTCAACCATGATATAGGAGTAATCCATTACCGAAACAACGAAAACGACAGCCAGACAGATACGCAGGAACTGGAAGCGAATATATTCGCCAGAGACATTCTGATGCCTGCTACTGTCCTTGCGGCCTTAGATATACATACACCCGAAGAAATCATGAACCTCTGTGATGTCAGCCGTCGATCGGCAGAGATCCGGGCAGAACGGATGGAGGAATTGTATCAAAGAAATGTGTTTAATCGCCATCCGGAGGAAAGAAAAGTTAGAGAAGCATTTTATAGATTTATCCAAATAAATAAAAAATAAAAAAATCCCCTTGTGGTACAGCTGACCAAAATATGAAAGGAGAATTTTATGGGACGCGACATCGAAAATTATAACGAAAGTATTTTTGAAAGCATTAAGCATATCAATAAATATGGCGAAGAAATTTGGTATGCACGAGAGCTTCAGACAATTTTAGGATACAAGCAATGGAGAAGTTTTTACGAAGTGATTGAAAAAGCTAAAACAGCCTGCGAACACAGTGATTATGCGGTTTCTGACCATTTTGCGGACGTAGGCAAAATCGTAGAAGCTGGTGTTTCGAAAAAAAGTATCTTAGATATCATGCTTACTAGATATGCCTGTTATCTTATCGTTCAAAATGGAGATCCCCGAAAAAAAATGATTGCTCTTGGTCAAACATATTTTGCTATACAGACCAGAAAACAAGAATTACAAGAAGAAGATTTCCGTGTCATGACAGAGGATGAACGCCGATTACATCTAAGAAATGATGTAAAAGGATTTAATAAAAAATTAGCAACTGCTGCACAAGATGCTGGTGTTCGTAACTTTGGTAAGTTTCAGAACTGCGGGTATCAAGGTCTATATAACGGTGAAACTGCAGCTGATATTAAAGATCGTAAAGGTCTAAAAAAAGGAGAAAACATCTTGGATCACATGGGTAGTACTGAACTTGCAGCTAATTATTTTCGTATTACACAGACAGAAGAAAAACTGCGTCGTGAACAAATTAAAGGTGAAAATAACGCAAATAATACGCATTATTATGTAGGGCAGAAAGTAAGACAAACCATTAAAGATTTAGGTGGAACCATGCCTGAAGATTTACCAACTCCAGAAAAAAGTATTAAACAAATTGAAAAAGAACATAAACGATTCCCCAAAAAATAAATAATAAAAAATCCCCCTTCCTGTTGGCGCAGAAAAGAGGATTTCAAACGGCGGTCATATAACCACCTACTCGCAATAGGATTATACCATATGACCGCCTTTTTAACCATACCCAAATGACAATAAAAGGAGGTCTTTTTTATGCCAACAGCAAAAAAACTGCCTTCCGGAACTTGGCGTGTGCTTGTTTACAGCCACACAGAGTACGTTGATGGCAAGCCCAAGAAAAAACTAAAAAGTTTCACTGGCGCAACAAAAAAAGAGGCCGAATACAAAGCCTCTCTATTCCAAATGCAAATCAAGGATAAAGCCTGCCATAATATCACACTGGAAGATGCTCTTTTGGGCTATATCGACAGCAAGGATGGGGTATTATCTCCTTCCACTATTCGCGGCTATAAGCAGATCCAGCGTACCTATCTTTTGGATCTCCAGAAAAAGAATCTTCCGTCTATTACGAATCTCGATGTGCAAATTGCGCTAAATGCGGAAAGAAAAAGCAGACAACTCTCACCTAAAACCATGCGAAATATCGTTGGACTGCTATCCGCTGCCATTGGATTATATCGAGAGGATTTCATCTTGAAAGTCACCCTTCCGGAAAAGGAACGCTATGACTATCATATTCCCAGCCAAACCGATATCATGAATTTATTGGCCCGTACGGAAGGAACTGATCTTCATACAGCAATTCTATTAGCCGCGTGCCTTGGACTGCGTAGGGGCGAAATTTGCGCTCTCAGATGGAATGATTTTGACTGGAACACCAAAACGGTTAAGATCAACAAGGCTGCTGTCCTTACGGCAGAAGATACGTGGCAAACAAAAAATCCAAAATCCTATGCCGGCAACCGTGTCCTTTCCATTTCCGATGGCTTAGTTAAAGAACTGGAAAAAATAAAATCCACTGGAAAAGTAATTGAAGCTACACCGACACAGATTTCCCATCGTTTTATTCGGGCCGTAAAATCTGCGGGACTTGAACATTTCCGCTTTCATGACCTCAGACACTTTAACGCCTCGCTTATGTTGGCTGAAGGTATCCCAGATAAATACGCTATGGAACGTATGGGACATGCCACTCCATCTATATTAAAAAGCGTCTATCAGCACACAGAAAACGAAAAAAGAACAGAAATCAATTATGTTATGAATGGGTGTATAGATAGGTTTTTACAGAAAGGTTAACACAAATGTAAACATAAAAAATAAAAACCCCGATAACATCAGGGTTTTTAGAAAGCTACCGACGGGACTTGAACCCGTGACCTCCGCCTTACCAAGGCGACGCTCTACCTACTGAGCCACGGTAGCATATAACCGGCTTTTTGATTGCCGCTTATATATACTACCACACAGAGCCTGTTCCGTCAAGATTTTTTTCATACACAAATTTCTCGAGTTTTTTCTTCACTCTCTGGAGGGCATTATCAATGGATTTCTCCGGCTTATCCAGCAGGCTGGCGATCTCAAAATAGCTTCTGCCCTGCAGGTACAGCAGCAGCACACGGCTCTCAAAACGGCTCAGATTTTTTACCATCTGATTCTCCAGAAAACTCTTATTCTCCTGGCCGATAAGCAGCGCCTCGGGATTCAGCAGTTCCCCCTCCTGGAGCATATCCAGATAGGTTTCCTCGGATTCATCCTCAAACACAGGTTTATTCAGGGAAATATAGGAATTTAAGGGCTGGTGCTTCTGTCTTGTGGCCGCTTTGATGGCTGTAATCATCTGGCGGTTGACACAAAGCTCCGCAAAACTGCGGAAAGAGGCGTTTCTGGCACTGTCATAATCCCGAATGGCCTTATACAGCCCGATCATGCCTTCCTGAATAATATCCTCATTATCGGCGCCGATCAGAAAGTAAGCCCTGGATTTGGCTTTCACCAGCGGTTTATACTTATCCAGGAGATATTCCTCCGCCTTGGCATCCCCTTTTTGGGCAGCACAGACCATTTCCTCATCCTGATTCTGTTGTATTGTCATTTCTTTTTGTTTATCTGTCATAGAAACCTCATCCGTTCTATTTCTTCCGCCGCAGGGCCTCCAGCCATTCCAGCGATTCCTCGTCCAAATGATCCGCCAGCATATTGTTTTTCGGCGGCCGTTTCTCAATATATTTTTCCCGCAGTTCCTGTTCCACACGGTTCACTTCCCGGTGCAGTTCTCTGGCGCTCATACGGATGGCACCCTGTCCATAAATAATCAGCTGTTCCAATCCGTCCGCCGTAGCCACACGCACCCGGTAATGCTTGGGCAGGGATGTGACCACACGTTCAATATAGTGGTCCGCCGTTTCCGCTTCCTTCGTATAAACCACGTAGATATTATTATATTTCGTCACGGAACCGGGACTGCCTTTTACCAGATAGGCGTCAAACACCAGTATGATTACAGCGCTGTGGACGCCCTTATAATTAGACAGCAGATCCATCAGCTTCACGCGGGCGCTTTCCAGACTGACGTCCTCCATAATCTCTCTGAGCTCGTCCCAGGCATGGATAATATTATACCCATCCACCAGAAGATAATCCTCCTGCATCGGCAATCCCTCCTTCCGTCGTATTTTTGGGCGATGGTGTCATCATACCACAGATTTCGCGAAAATGCAAAAATCTTCTCAGAACCGGCGCTGACGCACCACTTCATACATCAGCAGCGCCGCCGCTACGGAAGCGTTCAGGGAAGAAATTTTCCCATACATGGGGATCGATGCCGTAAAATCGCAGTTTTCCTTGACCAGGCGGCTGACGCCGTCACCCTCACTGCCGATGACCAGAGCCAGCGGGCCTTTCATATTGGTATCGAAATGATCCAGCCCCTTCATATCGGCGCAGGCAATCCACAGGCCTTCCTTTTTCAGATATTCCATGGTCTGGACGATATTGGTGACCCTTGCCACAGGCATATATTCAATGGCCCCGGCGGAGGTCTTGCCCACAGTTGCGTTCAGGCCCACAGAACGCCGCTTGGGGATAATAACGCCATGGACGCCGGCACATTCCGCCGTCCGCAGGATGGCACCCAGATTATGGGGATCTGTGATCCCGTCCAGCAGCAGCACAAAGGGATCTTCCCCTTTTTCTCTGGCCGCCGCCAAGATATCCTCTACCTCCACATAATTATGGGCAGACACCAGGGCGATGACTCCCTGATGATTCTTCGTCTGGGAAATTTCGTCCAGCTTCTGGCGGCTCACCTCCTGGATCACCACGCCTTTTTCCACTGCCATGGCAATGATACGCTTGATGGTGCCTTCCACATTTCCCTTAGCTACCATGATTTTCTCAATATCCCGGCCGCTGCGCAGCACCTCCAGAATGGCGTTTCTGCCCTCCAGCTGGTTTTCATTCTGTTCCTGTTCTTCCAAAGGAGCTTCATCTCTTCTGGGACGGAACGGTCTCCTTTCCTTTTCCCTTGTTCCGAACTTTCTTTCTTTTTTTCCGTTGTCGTTTCTTCTTTTCTCCACGAAAAACCTCCTGCGCCTTCGCGCTGTTTTCTGCCTGTTTTTTCTCAAAACCGGCCCTTTCCCTAAACACAGCAAAAAGCCGATGGGGCAAAGCCCCGCATCGGCTGTTTCTTTACTTCTCTATTTCCTGCGCCATCCCCATACGGAACAGTTCCACCGCCCGTTCCATCTGCCCCGCCAGATACAGATAGCCAAAAATAGCCTCTACACCAGTGGCATGGCGGTAATCCATCAGATCCGCGTTTTTTGGGGTGGTATAGGATTTGGCGTTGCGTCCTCTGCGGAACACCGCCGCCTCCTCCTCCGTCAGACCGTCGGCAATCCGGTAGTAAAACTCCGCCTGGGCCTTGGCATTGACCATATCTCTGGCCCGTTTATGCAGGCGGTTTACCGGCATATTTCCGTCTGTCAGCACGGTGGTGCGCACCATCATTTCATAGACAGCGTCTCCAATATAAGCCAGGGCCAAAGGAGAAAGCTCTTTGGGATCGGTGGTTCCCCCTTTGCCCAGCATCAGCTCAATCGCTTCCAGATTCATGGCTTAACCTCTGAACCACTGTACACCCTGACGGGTATCCTTGATGGTAATGCCCATAGCGGCCAGTTCATCACGGATAGCGTCTGCCGCAGCGAAATCTTTTGCTTTCTTTGCTTCCGCTCTCTTTGCGATCAGGGCTTCGATCTTTGCTGTTTCCTCATCGGATACTTCATCTTCTTTCAGCTCCGCAACACCCAGTACGCCGCAGAGGTGATCCAGCATATCCTGAATCTTCTTCGCGTATTCCTTGGAAACACCAGCTTTTACGGCGATGTTGCTGAAACGAACCAGTTCATAAATTACAGATACAGCGTCCGCGGTATTGAAATCATCGTCCATAGCCGCTTCGAACTGATCTTTGTATTTTTCCAGTTCCGCCGCCTGTGCCGCTTCTTCCTCTGTCATAGCGGAATCCGCTGCGTTATTGATATAGAAATCCAGTTCTTTTCTTGCGTTTTTGATACGTTCCAGACCATTCTGGCAAGCCTGCATCAATTCTCTGCTGAAGTTGATGGGGCTTCTGTAATGGCCGTTCAGGATAAAGAAACGGATCACTTCATAAGGGAACTGTGCCGCGATATCTCTTACGGTGAAGAAGTTGCCCAGGGATTTGGACATCTTTTCGTTGTCTACGGTAATAAAGCCATTGTGCAGCCAGTATTTCGCGAACTGGCATCCATTAGCCGCCTCACTCTGGGCAATTTCGTTTTCATGGTGAGGGAAAATCAGGTCTTCGCCGCCGGCATGGATATCAATGGTATTGCCCAGATGGTGCTTTGCCATAACGGAGCATTCAATATGCCAGCCGGGTCTGCCGTCACCCCAGGGAGAGGGCCAGCTGGGTTCGCCTTCTTTTTTGGGTTTCCACAGTACGAAGTCAGTGGAATTTCTCTTGGCATCGTCGATGGTAACACGTTCGCTGGCGCCGGCAATCAGTTCATCCAGGTTCTTTCTGGACAGTTTGCCATATTCGGGGAATTTCTTTGTATCATAGTATACAGTGCCATTGTCCTCATAAGCATAGCCCTTGTCGATGAGGGTCTGGACCATTTCGATGATGCCGTCCATCTCCTGTGTTACACGGGGATGTACGGTAGCGCGTCTTACGTTCAGACCGTCCGCGTCATGGAAGGCTTCCTCGATAAAGCGGTTGGAAATGGCTTCCATAGTGGAACCTTCTTTGTTGGCACGGTTGATGATCTTATCGTCCACGTCTGTGAAGTTCTGTACATAAGTTACGTCATAGCCTTTGTATTCCAGGTATCTTCTTACGGTGTCAAATACAACGTAAGGTCTCGCGTTGCCGATATGGATATAGTCATATACCGTAGGGCCGCAGACATACATTTTTACCTTGCCCTCTTCCTGAGGAATAAATTCTTCCTTCTGTCTTGTCAGTGTATTATATACTTTCATGGTCCTTCATCCTTCCTTTTGTCAAAGCATATTACTCTATATTAGATTATATCACAAATTCCGCTGCCGTCATATGTTTTTCTGAATTCCTTCCGAGGATCAAACCGCTTTTTTCTTTTTGCCGGTAAATTCGGAAGGGTCTGTGGGTTTGATACGAATGCCATCTTTTCTGACGATTTTTGTGGGAGAGCCTACTGCCGTCACATTGGCGGGGATATCCTCCAGCACAACGGAACCGGCGCCGATCTTTGTATTGGCACCAATGGTCACAGGGCCCAGGACGATGGTTTCCGCACCGATCAGCACATTATCCCCTACGGTCGGATGACGTTTTACCTTATCTTTGCCGGTACCGCCCAGGGTAACGCCATGATAAAGCATTACATTGTCGCCGATCTCTGCCGTTTCCCCAATGACAACGCCCATGCCATGGTCAATAAAGAATCTCTTGCCGATCTGTGCGCCGGGATGGATCTCAATGCCGGTCAGGCCACGGGAAAGCTGGGAAATGACTCTCGCTACGAAAAACATTCTCTTTTTGTAGAACACATGGGCAATCCGATGATTGATTACCGCCCAGAAGCTGGGGTACAAAATCACCTCGATGGTACTTCTGATGGCCGGGTCTTTTTCTTTTACTACATCCACCATTTCATTCAGTCTTGCCAAAATCGCTTTCATCACATTTTCTCCTCTCGATACTGTTTGCTCTGTTTATGATACTGCAGCACGAAATAAGGTGTTCCTGCGCTTTTTGTTTTGTAACCGGCGGATGAATAAAAAAAGCTCCGTCTTTACAAAACTGTAAAGACGAAGCTGTATTTACTCCGTGGTCCCACTTTACTTAGACGGTCTGATTTCCATAGAAATAGATACCGTCTCACTTTTTCGACTGTAACGTTGTCACCGGAATCAAGCTACTGAAAATAAATTTCGTTCGCCCGTTCAGTTCAGGAACGCACTTCATCCTCCTCGCCCTGTAAACGGCTCTCACCCATGTATCTTAAGACGGTGACAGTCAAGCCTATACAGTGTATAAACTCAAATCTCATCGCCTCTCACCACGGCCGTTATTCTCTGGCAGGTGATAAAAGGACTACTCTTTTCCATCATCACTTTTGTCTTATTTCGTTTTTTCCAGAAGGCACACAGCCGAAGCGGCAATGCCTTCTCCCGCTCCCGTAAAGCCCAGTCCTTCCTCCGTTGTCGCCTTAATATTGATCTGGTCCACATCTATTTGCAGAACCTCCGCGATGATCTGTCTCATCTGCGGGATATAAGGCTTCAGCTTAGGACGCTGCGCAATTACTGTTGCGTCGATATTCATTATACAATATCCCTTATCAAAAATCAACCCCAAAACGCAAGATAATAATTTTTTACTGTCCGCGCCTTTGTACTGGGGGTCCGTATCGGGGAAATGGCCGCCGATATCTCCCAGAGCCGCCGCCCCCAGCAGAGCGTCCATAATGGCATGGAGCAGCACATCCGCGTCGGAATGACCCAGCAGTCCCTTTTCATAAGGAATCTTCACGCCGCCTAAAATCAGGTCTCTGTCCTCCACCAGCCGGTGCACATCATAACCGGAACCGATCCGCATGATCCTTTCCGCCTCCTCTCTTGTTTTACACGCTTTCTGTTTCTCTATGGTATGCTTTTTTCTTTTTCCTGTCAACCAAAAGACTGTGTCTTACGGAAAAAGAGAAGGCATACCTTCCCTCTTTGAGGTAGATATGCCTTCCAAACTACTCATTTCTTTTTATTTTTCGTCCATTCGTTCCTCTCTGGGCATCTTCCAGCCATGATGGTCCGTATGGAGCAGATGATGGGCTTTTTCGCTCAGAGGCTCGCCCAGGAAATCCTTGTAAAGGGCCTGTACGGCAGGATTGTCATGGCTGAAGCGCAGCTCGGAAATATCATCCAGGAAATACAGATGATTGCCGCGGCGTTCCGCCTGTTCCAGACCGTCCTTCATGGGCTGACCGCCGCCGCCGGCACAGCCGCCGGGACAAGCCATAATCTCCACGAAATCATATTTTACAGTACCCCTCCGCAGCGCCTTGACCAGCTTTCTGGCATTGCCCAATCCGCTGGCAACGGCTACTTTCAGGTCCTTGCCCGCCAAGGTAAAGGTAGCCTCTCTCCATCCGTCCTGACCTCTTACATCTTTAAAGGCATCCGGCGCCGCGTTTTCTCCATTTACCAGGAAATAAGCACTGCGCAGAGCCGCCTCCATAACGCCGCCGGTAACACCGAAAATAACACCGGCGCCGGTCGCCTCGCCAATGGGAGAATCGAAAGGAGAAATCTCCAGATCCGCCGGATTGATATGATCCGCCCGGATCAGACGCACCAGTTCTCTTGTGGTCAGCACCAGATCCACATCCTGTCCGGCACCGGCGTCCGCCATGGTCGGCAGGATATGTTCGCTCTTTTTGGAGATGCAGGGCATAATGGAAACACTGAAAACCTCTTCCTTGGGAATCCCCAGTTTTTCCGCATAATATCCTTTGATGACAGCACCGAACATCTGCTGCGGGGATTTTGCCGTAGACAGACAGTCTGTCATATCGGGATACTGACTCTTTAAGAACCGAATCCATGCGGGACAGCAGGAGGTAAACATGGGATATTTATGCTCGCCTTCCGCCAGACGGTGCAGCAGCTCACTGCCCTCCTCCATAATGGTCAGGTCAGCGGCGAAATCCGTATCGAATACATAGTCTGCACCCATCTGCTTCAGCGCGGTAACGATTTTGCCCGCTGCCGCATCCTTTTCGGAAAGTCCCAGTTCCTCGCCCCATGCGGCACGCACCGCCGGCGCGATCTGCACGATAACTTTCTTTTTGGAGTCCGCCAAAGCGGCATAGAATTTATCGGTATCATCCCGTTCACTCAAAGCGCCTACGGGACAATGGGTCACACACTGACCACAGAAGGAACAGTCAGAGTCCATGATTCTGTTGTTATAAGCCACGTCTACGGTGGTTCTGGCACCGGTGCCCTCTACGTCCCAGATATGCAGATCCTGCACCTTGTCACAGATCTGGATACAGCGCATACACTTGATGCACTTGGAAGCGTCCCGGATCAAAGGGGAACGAGGGCTCCACTGATAGGGAGGAACCTTCATCTCAAAAGGAATTTTTCTAATTCCCAGATCATTGGCCAGATCCTGCAGGGTACAGTTGCCGCTGCGCAGACACATGGCACATTTACTGTCATGCTGAGACAGAATCAGTTCCACATTGGTCTTGCGCACTTCCCGGACCTTGGGGCTATTGGTATGCACCACCATGCCCTCGCTGACTACGTTATTGCAGGAGGAGACCGTTCTGTCTACACCTTCCACCTCAACCACACAGACACGGCAGGCGCCGATTTCATTGATGTCTTTCAGATAGCACAGACTGGGAATGTGAATACCTGCGTCTCTTGCCGCCTGCAAAATGGTGGTATTTTCTTTTGCCTGTATTTGTTTGCCGTCGATGGTCAGATTTACCATTTGTCAACCCTCCCTCCTTTGAAGTTGCCATAGCCGTAATGGTCGCACCGCAGACAGCGGCTGCTTTCCTGCATGGCCTCTTCATGGGTCAAACCACATTCGATCAGATTAAAGTCATGATTTCTTTCTCCGGCGTTTCGTTCCGTAGTATTGACACGGCCGCCTGCAGGATAGAAGTGCAGCTTCGGCGCGGGGATCTCCACATCCACGGTAATGGCATGGTTAAAGCCCAGATATTCGTCGATATTGGCCGCCGCTACCTTCCCGGCCGCGATGGCGCGGATGACTGTGGCGGGTCCTGTTACGCAGTCGCCGCCGGCGAATACGCCTTCCACATTTTCAAAATCACTGCTTGCCAGCGCGTCGATAACACCCCGCTTGATGGGTACGCCGTATTCCTCAAAGGGCTGTGTCTCAATGCCCTGACCGATGGCTACGATAATAATATCACAGGGGATACGTACCGGAGGCGCGTCCGCCGCCACAGGACGGGGTCTGCCGCCGCTGTCCATAGGCCCTACGATCTGGGGCTGTGCCCACAGAGCCGTTACATTATCATCCTCGTCGCCGGCGATTTTCAAAGGCGCGTGCATACACATGATCTCACAGCCTTCGCCGATGGCGCCTTCTACTTCATCCGGCAGCGCCGTCATATCTACCTTTCTGCGGCGATATACGCAGGTAACGCTGGCCGCCCCCAGACGCTTGGCGCTTCTGGTACAGTCCATGGCTACGTTGCCGCCGCCGATGATTACGACACGCTTATTGGTAAAGTCCGGCATAGCGCCGTCCCCGATATTGCGCAGCATCTGTACAGCGGACATTACGCCACGCTTGTCCTCACCCTCGATCCCCAGCTTTTTGTCGCTCTGGGCGCCGATGGAGATATAGATACAGTCAAATTTTTCCTTGATCTGGGCCATGGTAATATCCTCGCCCACAGTTACGCCGGTATGTACCGTAATGCCCGTAGACAGGATGGCTTCAATATCCTCGTCCAGCTTTTCTCTGGGCAGACGATAGCTGGGGATGCCGTAGCGCAGCATACCGCCCAGTTTTTTATGCTTTTCAAATACTTCTACGTGATGGCCCATCAGCGCCAGATAATAAGCGGCGCTCAAACCGCCGGGGCCGCCGCCCAAAACGGCGATCTTCTTCCCTGTGGGAGGGGCACATTCCGGTACCGGCACAATACCGGCATGATCTACGGCATAGCGTTTCAGCGCGCGGATATTGATGGCGTCATCCACCATATTTCTTCTGCACCGCGCCTCGCAGGGATGCTCGCAGACCATAGCGCAGGCAGCCACAAAAGGGTTGTCCTTCCGGATCAGACGCACCGCGTCGGCATAGCGTTCATGGGAAATCAGGGAAATATACCCCGGGATATCCACATTGGCGGGACAAAGGGCCACGCAGGGCACCGGCTGATAAATATTAAACAAACAGCGTTTATTGTTGATATGCTCCAGATAATCGTCCCGGAACCCAATAACGCCTTCCAGCACCATCTTCGCCGCTTCAAAACCGATGGCGCAGTCCGCCGAGTTTTTAATGACGCGGGCTGTTTTCTCGATCAGTTCCAGATCCGCCATCGTTCCATCTCCATCCAGTACCTTTTCCAGCAGCAGCTGCAGCTGGCTCAGGCCTACACGGCAGGGTACACATTTCCCGCAGGTCTGGGCATGGCATAATTTCAAAAATGCCGCCGCCATATCCACGGGACAAAGCCCCGGGGGACTGGCCGTGATCCTGCGTTCTACGTCCCGATAAAGGCCTTCCACTACGGTCTGGGCACGATCGGGCGTAATGATAGTCAATCTGCTCATAACAAGCACCTCCCTCTTCTTTTCCTGCATCATAAGCGGATATGCCATGGCTGTCCATCCGGAAAATCTCCGGTCAGGTTCATGAAATACCGCATGATATTCCTCTTATTCATTTATATTATACCATAAGACGACCGAACTTTTATATACCCAGCGCCATCAAAAACATATCAAAAAAACTTATCGGCATATTATTTTTTTTCATCCTTCACAAATCCCCTGTTTTTCCTCTTTCTTGACACCCATTTTCCTTTATGCTATGCTACATTATAATGTAAAAAGAAGCCACATGATCGCTTTGTTCTTTCATGTGGTTTTCTTAGGTCCGCCAGAAAGCGCGGAAAAAGAGAAGGAGAACTATCATGAATCCTATAACAAAAACATACTGCCGTATTTACCAGAATCTGTTCCGCATCGCCATTCCTTTTCTGCCCTACCGCAAACCGGCGCTGCTCCACCATGTGGAAGCTGTGGTGCCTTTGCTGCATAAAAAAACATCTCCCGGGTATTTTTGGTTACAGACGCCAATATCCGTAAATCGGGCGTTACACATCATTTAGAAGAGATTTTGGCCCAGGCCGGCATCATCTGCACCGTTTATGACAAAACAACACCCAATCCCACCACAGATTTGGTAGAGGCCGCCAGAGAAGTCTATCTTCTGGAGAACTGCCAGGCCATCATCGGCTTTGGGGGCGGTTCTTCCATAGACTGCGCCAAAGCCGTCGGCGCACGCATCGCCCGTCCCCGGAAAAGTCTGGCAAAAATGAAAGGCATTTTACGGGTCATGCGAAATCTGCCTTTGCTGATTGCCATTCCCACCACGGCCGGTACGGGAAGCGAAACGACGCTGGCCGCTGTCATTACGGACAGCCATACCAGACACAAATATCCCATCAACGATTTTCCTCTGATTCCTGCCTACGCCGTGCTGGACCCGGAGGTGACCCGCGGACTGCCGCCTTTTGTGACGGCGACCACAGGTCTGGACGCTCTGACCCATGCCGTTGAGGCTTATATTGGCAACTCTACCACAGAGGATACCCGCCACGACGCTCTGACGGCGGTAAAGCTGATCTTCGGCAATCTGAAACGAGCCTATGACAACGGGAACGATATGGAAGCCCGCCGAAACATGCTCCAGGCGGCCTATTTCGCCGGCAGTGCCTTTACGAAATCCTATGTGGGCTATGTCCACGCCATAGCCCATTCTCTGGGAGGACGGTATAATACGCCCCACGGACTGGCCAATGCCGTACTCCTGCCTCATGTGCTGCGGGCTTACGGCAAAACCGCATGGAAAAAGCTCCATATTCTGGGCATGGCGGCAGGCGTATCCACGCCGCATGATACACACCAGGCAGGAGCGGAAAAATTTATCCGGGCCATAGAAGGGCTCATGGAACAGATGCAGATTCCCAGAACCATTCGAGGCATCCGCGGACGAGATATCCCCATGCTGGCCAAATACGCGGCAAAAGAGGCAAATCCCCTTTACCCCGTTCCCAAACTTATGACAGCCAAGCAGCTGGAAAAATTCTACTGGATGATAAAGGAGGCACACAAATGAAGGCAGAAGAAATCAAAGCCATTACCAGAAAACAGCGGAAATTTTTCGCCACAGGCAAAACACTGGATGTGGCCTTTCGTATGACCGCACTGAAAAAACTGAAACAATCCATCCTGCGCCACGAGCGGGAAATCTGTCACGCATTGGCCCAGGATCTGGGAAAAAGCCCCTCAGAAAGCTATCTGTGCGAAATTGGCATGGTCCTCAGCGAACTTTCCCATATGCTGCGCCATACAGCCAAATACGCCGCGCCCAGACGGGTCAGAACACCCATGGCCCAGTTCGCGGCCTCCAGCTTCATACAGCCCTCCCCTTACGGCGTGGTGCTTATTATGAGCCCATGGAACTATCCCTTTATGCTGACCATGGACCCACTCATTGACGCTCTGGCAGCAGGCAATACAGCGGTGGTAAAGCCCAGCGCCTATTCTCCCCATACCAGCCAGGTGATCCAGACCATTCTGGAGGATTGTTTCCCGCCCGCCTATGTAGCCATGGTCTCCGGCGGCAGAGCGGAAAACCAGTATTTGCTGGAGGAACCCTTTGATTATATTTTCTTTACCGGCAGTCAGGCTGTGGGGAAAGAAGTCATGCGCCACGCGGCGGAACATCTGACCCCCATCACACTGGAGCTGGGCGGCAAAAGCCCCTGTATCGTAGACCAGACCGCCGATCTGCGTCTGGCGGCGAAGCGTATTGTTTTTGGAAAATTTCTCAACTGCGGACAGACCTGCGTAGCGCCGGATTATATTTACTGCCACGAAAGTATCGCCAAAGATCTGGTCTATGAAATCCGCCGCCAGATCTGTCGCCAATTCGGTCACGAACCTCTGAAAAATCCGAACTATGGCAAAATCATCAATAAAAAGCATTTCCGCCGTCTTTCCGGGCTGATTCCTTATTCCAGAGTGGTCTGGGGCGGCAAACTGGACCCGGAAGCGCAACGTATAGAGCCCACCGTCGTGTACCCCGCCTTCTGGCAGGATGATGTTATGCAGGAAGAAATCTTCGGCCCTATTCTGCCCATCCTTACCTTCCGCACCATGGAGGAGGCTATGGAAAAAATCAACTCTCTGCCCCATCCGCTGGCATTATACTGCTTCACCCAAAACAAAGAAGCGGCAAAGCTGGTGATGAAACACTGTCTTTTTGGCGGCGGATGTATCAATGATACCATCATCCATCTGGCTACCGCCGAAATGGGCTTCGGCGGCGTTGGCGCCAGCGGCATGGGTGCTTATCATGGCAAAACAGGCTTCGATACCTTTTCCCATCACAAAAGCATTGTGGACAAGAAAACGTGGATCGACCTGCCCATGCGTTATCCGCCCTACCAGCCTCTCTCCGATATGCTGGTACGCTTTTTCCTGAAATAATATGGATTTCCTTACAGCAGGAAACGCTTCTCTCGCAGAAGACTTCCTGCTGTTTTTCTGTCTTTTTTTCCAAAGTATGGTATAATAAACCCATAGTTTTTTGATCGTAAAATAAGTCATCATATACAAGGAGGAATCTTCCATGGATACCAATCTTATCATTCGTGCCGCAAAAGAAGGCGCGGAAAAATATTTTCCTGCCCAAATGGAACTGCTGGAGAAATTCTCCGGCATTGACTGCGGTACTGGAAACGTAGAAGGCAACGCCAAAGTCACCGCTTTGATCCGGGATATTCTAGAGGAAATGGGTGCTGAAACAAAGTTTGTCTTTGCGGAAGGTCTGGGCAACCATATCGTTGCGTCCATCAAACCGGAAGGCGCACAGGGCAAAATCGTAATCAACGCTCATACGGACACAGTTTTCGGCGAAGGCTTTACGGCAGCCCATCCCTTCCACATTGAGGGGGATTATGCCTATGGTCTGGGCATTGGCGACTGCAAAGCCGGCATCGCCGTTTCTCTTTATGCCGTAAAAGCGGCGATGGAAGCCGGCCTGCTGCCCAAAAAAGAAATCAAATTCATTTACAACTGTGACGAGGAAATTGGTACCCAGTCCGGCAGCAAAGTTTACGCAGAAGAAGCTGTCGGCGCGGACTATGCCTTCGTATTTGAAGGCTGTGACGTGAAGGATGGTGTTTACAGCGCAGTTACCTCCCGCCGCGGCGTTATTCTGGGGACCATCGACGTAACCGGCAGAGAGGCCCATGCGGGCGCGGCTTATCTGGACGGCAGAAGCGCCATTCTGGAAATGTCCCATAAAGTTATTGAATTATATGGCTTTAACGACTATGACCGTGAAATTTATTATAACGTGGCGCCCATTGAAGGCGGACGGCCCAACGGTATCGTTGCAGGCAGTGCCCATGCGGAATTCTGCTGCGCAGGGCTTCCTACCAACGCCTCCTTTGCGGAAGCGGAAGCTAATATTATGTCTTTGGAAAAAAGCACCACTGTTCCTGACTGTACCGTAAAAGTGGGCTATCGCACGCTTTTCCCTGCCATGGAAAAAAGCGAGCAGAATCATAAGGCCTATCTGCCCGTAGAAAAAGCCTCGAAACTGCTGGGTATCCCTACTGCGGAAATCGCGGAACCCACAGCCACAGACGCGGCTTATTTAAGTTCTTTGGGCATTCCTACCGTAGACGCCATGTCTGCCGTTTGGATCGGCATTCACACCACTGAGGAATGTATCTATATGCCTTCCCTGAAGGATAAAACCGCTCTGTTCATCGGCACTTTGGCATACCTGAACGAATAAACCATCACAGGAGGTATCGCATTTCCAAAATGTTTTGCCTCCTGTTTTCTCTTTCTCCTGCCGCAGCACTTTACGAAAAAAAAGGAACGTGATATGATAGAACAAATTCAGCAAATTTATAAGGAGGTTCCTGATGAAAGTTGAGACAAGACTTATTTGGGCTGCCGTCTGTGCTATTTTATTTTTCCTCTATGAATGGCTCTATAAAGGGACCATTGACTGGTATCCGCCAATCGTGGCCTTTGCTCTTGTATATTTTGTGGCGCCCTACGTTTTTACAAAACAGTTTTTCCTGGGAAACCGGGAGTTAAAAAAGAAAAATAAAGACGCATCTTCTGAAGATGACAAATAAACATGCCGCATCTTCGCGGACAATTTCATAGGAAAACAAAGATAGCTGGAATCCTTTATGCCGCAAGGATTCCAGCTATCATATTTTTATCGGAGAAATTTTTGGAAAACTGTTTAATATCATGGAAATAATAAAAGACTCCTGGAACAAAATTCCTGAGTCCAATAAAAAAAGTAGCGGAGAAGGGATTTGAACCCCTGACACTGCGGGTATGAACCGCATGCTCTAGCCAACTGAGCTACTCCGCCACATTTCAGAAAAAAACATGGGAGTTACAGGGCTCGAACCTGTGACCCTCTGCTTGTAAGGCAGATGCTCTCCCAGCTGAGCTAAACTCCCATGAAACGACTCAGATGGGGCTCGAACCCACGACCTCCGGCGTGACAGGCCGGCGCTCTAACCAACTGAGCTACTGAGCCATATGCAATTTTAATAAAAATGGGTCTTCAGGGACTCGAACCCAGGACCGTCCGGTTATGAGCCGGATGCTCTAACCAACTGAGCTAAAGACCCAAAGAAACCGCATTTTTAAAAAAAAGAAAGCCGATGAACGGACTCGAACCGTTAACCTGCTGATTACAAGTCAGCTGCTCTGCCAATTGAGCCACATCGGCAAATTGGATTCCGGCGACCATCTACTCTCCCAGGCAGCTCCCCACCAAGTACCATCGACCGCTTAGGTCTTAACCGTCGTGTTCGGAATGGGAACGGGTGTGTCCCCT
>NZ_JACSNY010000025.1 GCF_016902535.1 Anaerotignum lactatifermentans
TGTTTCAAAAGGTGTACTTTTTGGAACAGATCCCTTTATTTGTCCTTCAGGCGGCGGTAAAACGTCGCCCGGCTCATTTGACAGCGTTCCAGCAGGCACATCAGCGGTATCTTCTCCTGCCGCCATTGTTCCACCAGCGGCCAGAAATCCTCCGGCAACGGCTTTTCCGGCCTGCCGAAACGAACGCCTCTGGCCTTTGCGGCGGCAATGCCCTCGGCCTGCCTCTGGCGGATATTGCTGCGCTCGTTTTCCGCCACAAAGGAGAGGACCTGCAATACAATATCGCTTAAAAACGTCCCCATCAGATCCTTTCCCCGCCGGGTATCCAGCATGGGCATCTCCAGCACAACAATATCCACTCCCTTTTCCTTGGTCAGAATACGCCACTGCTCCAGAATCTCGCCGTAATTGCGCCCCAGCCGGTCGATGCTTTTGATATAGAGCAGATCGTCTCTCTCCAGCCGTTTCATCATCTGCAAATATTGGGGCCGCTGAAAATCCTTTCCCGACTGCTTATCCATAAAGATCCCATCCAGTGCCACATCCATCTGGCGCAAGGCAACAAGCTGACGCTCCTCATTCTGTTCCCTGGTGCTGACGCGAATGTATCCGTATTTTTTGCCCATGCTCTCTCTCCTTATCCTTTTTTGGTGTCTCTATCATCATTTCGTAAAACATCACAAAAAAGCAATCTCATTTCCCACTGCACAGAATAAAAAACAGTTCTGAAACTAGCTTAGGCAAAACAGACAGATATGATACATGCCTTTTGAAACAGAACAAGGCCCCTTGCCAGGTATTCCGCCTGACAAAGGGCCAATTTGCATCTTTCTTTTTTCTATTCCTCCGCCATCATTTCCGCCTTGGCACGGCAGACAGCGGCGCCGTATCGAAGCAGGATCGCTCCGCTCCACAGCAGGAACGCCAGCAGCAGCGGCTCCTCCATTTCCTCCAGCAGGAAGAACCATGCCATCCCCGGGCCCGCCGTTGTGACCATCCGGAAAAGGATCATCCCCAGCACTGCCGTCACAGGGACCGCCGCCACCGTCAGCAGCAGTGCCAGCAGTCTGGCGCCGCCGCCGGCCATAGACAGATGGGTAGCTTTCTGATTCTCTTTATATACCTGGAACCATGGGTGTTTTCCTTTCATTCACGCACATCCTTTCTTCTTTTGTACTGTAAATTACTTAGTCATAAACGGACTCTGTATCTCTGGACAGGATCTTTCCGCTGACAGCGTCGATTTCAAACTCATGCTCCATGCCGTTGCAGATCAGCTTTACCTCATACTCTGCTCTGCCGTCATCATAATCAAACTCTACCTTTACCACATTAGCAGTTGTAGCGCCGCTGACCTGACCGGCAGCGATGCTCTTTGCCTTTGCCTCACCGATATAAGAACCGGCGGAGGCAGGCGCCTGGTATCCTTCCGCGTCATAATCGAAGCTCAGAACCGCGCCGGTAGAAGCGTCGATCTCATAATCATATTCCGTATAGTCCTTGCCGTAAAATTCCACTTCATATACCCGACGGCCGTTTTCCCAATCCAGCTGGGCTTTGACAAATGTCACCTGACTGCTGGTCAGACCCGCATGGGCCAACGCTTTGCTCTTTGCCTCCTCGGCGGTAATCTGGCCTGCCGTAGTAGTGGTGGAAGTTGTCGGTGTTGTTGTGCCGTTGAAGCTGTCGGCATCTGTTACCACCAGACCATCACTGCTCAAAGTAACGGTCTTTGTGGCTGCGTTCCAGGAAACGCTCTTGCCCATCAGCTGGCCGATGGAGCGCAGGGGCAGATACGTAGAGCCGTTATACAGCATAGGATAGGTTACGTTGCCGCTGGCATCGGTAAAGGTCTGTTTTACGCCGTCCACCATAATGGTAAACTCTTCGCAGATCTGGGCGGAAATATTCTGTACCTTTGCCGAAGTATCCTCTGTCCCCTTTACGGAAGACGCGGTCCGTGTACCGGACAATGTCACTGTCAGTGTATCCTGATCCCAGTTGACATTTTTGCCCATCAGTTCGCCAATGGCTCTCAGGGGCAGGTATGTTGTGCCGTTATATACCACAGGATGGGCTTCCTCGCCGGATACATGATAGAAAGTCCGTTCCACGCCGTCCACCACAATGGTAAAATTGGGCGCCAGCTGTGCCTGTACATTGGTCGCGCCCAAAGCGCTCATGGAAAACGCCATTGTTGTTGCCGCAAATACGGTTGCCGCCAAAGCAGCGCTGAGTCTTTTTGTTTTTTTCATACTTCTTTTCTCCTCTCTAAAAATATACCTTTTCATTTGTTTCTATTTCAACCGCGAATCGCTTCCGCTTCCCATTCCCGGATCGCGCCGCTGTATCCATCGATGCTGAATTCATATTCCATATTGTCGTAATAAATCTTGCCCTCATACTCCAGCCGTCCGTCATCATAATCCGCCTCAAACTCGTAGATGTCTTTGGCTGTCGCTCCGGAAACCTGAGACAGGGCGATGTTTTTTGCCTCTTCCTCTGTGATCTTCTGGGTTCCGGTGCTGGCAGGCTGATAATACTCCGCGTCGTAATCATAGGAAAGAATCTCGCCTGTGGAGGCATTGATCTCGTAATCATACTCCTTGCCGTCTGCGCTGTAAAACTCTACTTCATATTCCCACCGGCCGTCATCCCGGTCCAGCTTTGCCCGAACGAAGGTTACGTTTTCGCTGCTCAGGCCCGCATGGCTGAGGGCGATCTCCTTGGCTTTTTCCTCTGTTATCAGTTCTGCCTGCGTTCCTGTCTGATTGGCTGCCGTCTGACTGTCTGCGGCGCCCTTTCCATCGTCCGCCTTGGACTGGCTTTCAATAATCACTCCGGTGATGGCGTCGATATCATATTCATATTGATAACCGCCGGAGGTGAAATCCACTTCGTAATAAGCGATTCCGTTTTTCGTATCCAATCCGGTCTTTTCCACCACCGCATCCGCCTCTGTGACGCCGGAATCCTGAAAAGCCAGAGCCTTAGCGGCCTCAGTTCCGATATATTCCTCTGTGGCGCCGCTCTTCTGGGCACATCCGCCCAAAAGCACGGCCGCCGCTGCCATCGCTAACATCATCTTTCTATATTTCATAAGAGCCCTCCTCTCCTGATGCTTCTGTTTTCTTTTTGTTGTACTCATAGTATCAACGGAACATGAAATTAACATGAAATTTTTTAAATTTTTGAAAAAATTTCCAATTTTTCTCAAAAGCAAAGCCGCTGCCCCTTTCCGAATGGTCACAGCGGCTTTACAGCCTCATATTTCACAATACTGGGATATGCATAGCGTAAAGGTACTGCCCCGTCCGGGAGCGCTTTCCAGTTCCATCCTTCCGCCATGGAGCTCCGCGATCTTTTTCACCATAGACAGCCCCAGCCCAATGCCGCTGTCGCCGGATCTTGCCGAATCCACCTGATAAAACCGCTGCCAGATCTTCTCCTGCTGCTCTTTGGGGATGCCAATGCCCTCATCCTTCACGGAAAGCCGGATGTCTCCGCCCCGCCGTTCCAGCCGCACCCAGATCTGTCCTGTTTCCCCGCCGTACTTTATGGCGTTGGTAATCAGGTTTTCCAGCAGTCTGGTCATCAGGGATACATCCATCCACATCACAATCTTTTCCTCCACATCCAGATGCAGCCGATCCAGCATATATTCCCCGCAGACAGAGGTCACCAGCTCGCTGAGGTCCCCCTCTTTGAAATTGGCCCGTTCTGTCCCCTGATCCAGTCTCGTCATCTGCAATAGATCCGTCACCAGCGCCGACATTTTTTCCGCCTGCCGCTGGATCATTTCCATGCTTTCCCGCTGTTCCTCTATGGTCTCGTCATATTTCAGGGAATACTCACAGGCCCCTTTGATCACAGAAATCGGGGTGCGCAGTTCGTGGGACGCGTCCGCCGTAAACTGTTTTTCCGCCTCAAAGGATGCCTCCAGACGCTCGAACATCTGGTCAAAGGTACGGACCAGCCTCCCAAACTCATTCCCGCCCTCCGGCACGGGAATCCTGGCCGACAGATCCGCCCCCTCATTGATGGAATCCGCCGTAGAAATGATCTCCTCCAGCGGCCGGAACGCCCGTTTGGCAATCCAAAAGCCGCCAATGGTAGATAGCAGGATAAAAACCGGCATGGCAATGGCCGCCATGGTCAGCAGGTTCTCGATGATGGTAGCGCTTTCCGGCACCTCCGTGATGCCGCGGACCCAGACGCCATTGTCCCAGCCAAAGGAGCGCCACAGATCCATGATATAATAATCCTCATCGCCGGCGGAAACAGTTCTGGTGACCCCATTTTCAAAATCCCCCACCTCCGTCACATTCAACGGCGGCTGACCTGCCAGCAATGTTTTATTCTCACTGTAAATTAAAGTATAAATGCCGTTATGATAAAAACGGAATTCCTCTCCTACCTGAAGCTTGCCGTCCTCCATGGAAATCTGGTTCAGATTTTCCCGCACTGTGGCGGAAATCTGGGTCATAGCCGTCTGGGACGCCACCGAATTGCTTACGGCGATAATAAATCCCAGAACGATCCCCATCATCAGCAGCATCAAAAGCAGATACCACAATGTAATCTTGATTTTAATGGAAATCTTCCTCATTTGTCACCTCCGTCTTCCCGCAGGACCCAGCCCACGCCCCGGATGGTATGGATCAGCTTTGTCTCATAGCCTTCATCTATTTTTTTGCGCAGCCGGCTCATATAAACGTCCACATTATTGGAATTGCCCGAATACTCATAATTCCAGATCCTGTTTTCAATCTGCTCCCGAGAAAGGACCGTGCCTTTATTGCGGATCATATATTCCAGAATGGAAAATTCCTTAGGCAGTACGGCGATCTCCTTTCCGCCCCGCTTCACCACCCGGCTTTCCGCCTCCAGCGTCAGATCTCCCACAGAAAACACATTCCTGCGATTGCCTGTATGCTTTCTGGTGATAGCCCGGATGCGCGCCAGCAGCTCGTCGAAATCAAAGGGCTTCACCAGATAATCGTCCGCCCCCAGATCCAGCCCTTTCACCCGGTCGGCCACACTGTCTCTGGCCGTCAGGAAAAGGATCGGCGTATCCACGCCCTTGGCCCGCAGCTCCTCCACCAGAGAATAGCCGTCCTTTTTCGGCATCATCACATCCAGCACCATAGCGTCGTACTCCGCCCCCAGAAGATGCAGCTGGGCCTCCTCTCCGTCAAAACAGCCGTCCACACTGTATCCCGCCTTCTGTAAGGTCTTAACGATCAGACGGTTCATATCTCTTTCGTCTTCCGCAACCAATATCCGCAATTTGCTCCCCTCCCAGATCAAACCTTCGGTCCCTTCGGGCCATTGTCATTTGTTTTTGTATTTATTATAGCACACCAACCTTGCGCCAGCATGAAAATGCCCCAAAAACATCCGCCCAGAAAAAAATACCGCCGGAATCCTTGTTTCTGCCAAGAATCCCAGCGATATTTTTATGTAACATATTTTGTTTTTGAAACAGCCCTCGCCATACGCTTTAAGAAGCCGGGGAAATCCCCTTCCTTATGGCGCGTCTGCGCCGCCGGGCTGTTTTTCTTCGGTATCTTTTCCTTCTTATTTAATAGTTCTCTTTTCTCACTTCGAAAAAGGCCTGGGGATGCTTGCAGACAGGGCAGATATCCGGCGCCTTTGTGCCGACAACCAGGTGTCCGCAGTTGCGGCACTCCCACAGGGTTACGCCGCTTTTTTCAAATACGGCCTTTGTCTCCACATTCTTCAGCAGAGCGCGGTAGCGTTCCTCATGGGCTTTTTCAATGGCAGCCACACCACGGAACTGCTCCGCCAGCTCCAGGAATCCCTCTTCTTCCGCGTCCTGTGCCATACGTTCATACATATCCGTCCATTCGTAGTTCTCGCCTTCCGCCGCGTGAAGCAGGTTTTCCGCCGTGTCTCCCAGTTCGCCCAGCGCCTTGAACCACAGCTTCGCGTGTTCCTTCTCATTTTCCGCCGTTTTCAGGAACAGCTCCGCGATCTGCTCAAAGCCCGCTTTCTTTGCCACAGAAGCGAAATAGGTATATTTGTTTCTGGCCTGAGATTCTCCCGCGAACGCCTCCCACAGATTTTTTTCTGTCTTTGTGCCCGCGTAAGGATTTTTCGGCGTAGGCACCGGTGTCTCTTCCAGCTTCACAAATACGGAAGCATCCTTTTTGCATACAGGACAGACAAAGTCCGCGCTCAGAGGGCCCTCGTGAATATAACCGCATACTGTACATTTCCATTTTTCCATTTTTCTGTCTCCTTTCTTCTGAAAAATATTACTTTTATCCTCATACTGCGTGTGCAGCATTTTTTCCGCCATTTCACTCAACGGGCTGCCGTAAAAGGCCTCATATACCGCTTTGATCTCCGGGTTTTCGTGACTGCGGCGCACCGTCAGCGCCTCGTCTCTGGCATAAAGGGCGGCAATTCTCTTTTTCCGTATAGCGTCCTGATCCTGCCCCACTGCCTTCGGCTGACCGCCGCCGCCGATACAGCCGCCGGGGCATGTCATCACTTCGATAAAATCATATGATTTGCCACCTTCTTTCATGCGCTCTATCAGCGCTCCGGCGTTTTTCGTGCCGTGTACTACCGCCACCCGCAGCGTCAGATCGCCTATGGCGACCTCCGCCTCCCGGATTCCATCGTATCCACGCACCTCCGCCAGCCGAATCAGATCTTCCGGCGCGTCTTCCTTCCGCAAAAAGCTGTATGCCGTCCGTAGCGCCGCCTCCATAACACCGCCGGTATTGCCGAAGATTACGCCCGCCCCGGAGGCCTCGCCCATCAGACGATCATAGGCGCTGTCCTCCAGCGCCGCAAAGTCAATGCCCGCTTCTTTGGCCCACAGAGCCAGTTCTCTGGTAGTGATGACATAATCCATATCCCGCATGTTCTCGTCGCCGTAATAGGTACCCGCGGCACCCATTTCCTTTCTGCGGATCTCAAACTTCTTCGCTGTACAGGGTGTCAGCGCCACATTGACGATCCGGCGAGGGTCCAGCCCCATCTTTTTGGCGAAATACGTCTTGATGGTAGGCCCCTGCATGCCGATGGGGCTTTTCGCCGTAGATAAATGGGGCAGCAGCTCCGGATAATAGAGCTCCATATAATTCACCCATGCCGGGCAGCAGCTGGTAAACTGGGGCAGCGGCCGGTCCTTTTCCGTAATCCTGCGGATCAGCTCGCTGGCCTCCTCCACTATGGTCAAATCGGCGGCGAAATTGGTATCCAGCACATAGTCCACGCCCAGCCGCCGCAGCAGCGCCACCATCTTCCCCTGCACAAAGCTGCCGTCCTCCATGCCGAAGGCTTCGCCCAACGCCGCTCTGACAGAAGGGGAGGTGCTGACAATGACGATCTTCTCCCGGCTGGCCACCGCCGCTTTTACTTCCTCAAACTCATATTTTTCCACGATACTGTCCACCGGACAGACATTGGCACATTGTCCGCAGTTGATGCAGACCGCCTTTCCTCCCGTCTCCTCCAGCGTATAGGTACCGTGGACCCCGATGTCCTTTGTGCAGACCTCTCTGCACATCCCACATTTTACGCATTTCTCCTCTATCCTATGGATACTTACATTATCCGGCTCAATGGGAACACGGACATTCAATGGCATATGACCCATTTCACATCTCCTTTCTGAATGTATCTTTTGGTTACCCACATCATACTAAAAACAGCACCCAAAGACAACTGTCTTTCTCAAATAGCCGCGGGAAAAATTCCGCCGGTTCATCCCCTGTTTTTCGTATAATTTTACCTGCAACTTTTTCCCTGGTTTTCGCCTCTTTCCCGCCAACAAAAAAAGCGCCGGCCCCCTCTGACAGGCTTCCCTTGCACATCCTTGGGAAAGCCCTCCAGGGGACCAGCGCCCTATGCTGCTGTTTTAGCGCGATACAAAACTCAGTATCCATATTCCTTCGCGATCTTTTTCAATTCTTCCGCGTCCGCGTTTTTGATGCGGCTTTCATCCAGTATCATAGCCGGCATACCAGCCATCGTTCCGGCGTAAACATCTGAGAGCAGTTTGCTTCTGAGTTCTTCTGTATCGCTGTCATGTTTTCCCATGAGACATGCTCCTTTCTCATCAATTTCACAAATCTTCATCGTCCCATTCGTCCTCCCAGTCCTCCTCGTCATCATCCTCCAAAAGTTCCACACGAGGCGGTCTGAAGTCAAAGTAATGGGCTTCTTCCGGGAAATTCCACTGAGCAATGGCTTCCGCGGATATCCTTTCCATCATACAGCCAAAGAAATACTCCCCGCCATCCGGGCTCATGAAATGGGGCTTTTCTTTTTGATATTCCACAGAAATATCCAGACTCATATCTGCCATACAAATTTTGAAAAGGTATGTAATAAACTGTTCCGGATATTCCTGCCAAGGCCGGTCTCCACTGAAAAAATCATCCACAGAAAATTCATGTTCAAAAGCCTCTTCCAGTGTACCGAAAATCTCTTTTGCATCATCTCCAAGGAATAATTGTCCGCCAACATTTGCCCATGCGCCATCTTTACGAGTCAGAACCGCATGGCGGAAAGAGTATTCCATAACCAGAAGGTTTTTGCCAAAATCTGTTTCCAGAGGAGGATTCAGCTCATATTCCAGATACTCTTCCATAGATATTGTATTGGAATAAAAATCGAACATGCAGCCATTCCCTTTCACATCTTCAGCCGTATACCGCATCCGCACCGCCGCCATTTTCTGAGATGCTTCTTTGTCATCCAGATAGCACTCCAGCTTCCATACATCATCATCCACACGGGCACTGCAAATGGTGTCAGAGCCTACGGGAGAATAAAAGCTATAATAATCCATCGTATCGGTCACAGAAAATGTGATCTCCACTCCCACAGAGATCTCCAGCTGGGGATGGGCCTTGGCGATCTGATTGATAAAATCCAGTACCACCAAAGCGATGTTGGAAAAATGATCCCATGTCAGGGTCGCTTCTTCCTCTGTATTGGGAATCGTCTCTAAGCGATTCTGCAGCATGGAACTGATATACTTTGCTTCCGATTCTACCTCAGGATTGATATAATTCTCCGGCAATGTTTTCACCCAGTTTTCGATCACTTCCGGAATATCCTGCATCAGCGCGCCACTGCCGTAAATCCCTACTTGAAAATCACCGTCATACCGCATGAAACATCCCTCCTTACAAATCAAACCAGCTCAAAGCGAATCTTCTTTTTCGCCGCGTATCTATGGGCTACAGAGCCTTTCTTCACCTGCAAGATCAATTTATACTCAAATACCCCAAACAGCTCCTGTGCCTTGGCATAAGCAGCAAAGATACCCTCTCCGCCGTCATCGATCTGCGTGACAGAAGCAGGAATAGCAAATTTCCGCTTGCTGTAGCCCCATTCCCCAGGAAGTACCGGGCCATAGTTAAAACCGCAGGCGTATAAACATTCCTTACCAAGATAAATTAAACCTTCCGGAAGGGTTATGTCCATTAACCTTTCGCAATAATATAAAGCCTGGTCATCTATTTTTATCACCCCTGCTGGAATATCCAGTTTTTCCAGAGAGCGACAATTCTTGAATACCTTTCTTGCCAAAACGAGCACGCCTTTTGGCAGATCTGCTTTTTTAAGTGCTTTGCAGTCCTCAAAAACAGAAGAGCCAATGGCTGTGCAGCTTTCCGGCAGTACAGCCTCCTCCAAAGAAATACAGCCCTGAAAAGCGTTATTTTTGATCCATGTTACACCCTCTGGCACAATTACTTTTTCAACATACTCATTTCCCTGAAAAGCGCCTGCGCCAATGGCTGTGATTTGTTTGCCGTCGATTTCGCCAGGTATTTCAATCACGCTTTCCTCGCCTTGGTAGGACTTAATTTCGGCGCTGCCATCTTCCAGTACTTCGATTTCAAATGTTCCCTTTTCTGCTGTTCTTTCAGGTGCTGTGCTTAAGAGATATTCCAGTATTTTTTCTCTTTTACCGCGCTTTGCCGCCGCTATAAATTTTCTTCTGCACTTATCGATATTAGGATATGTCTTTAAGCAGGCAAGCAGATAACACTCAGCAGGTTTTGTGAAACCTTCTCCTGATATCCTCTCTTCCATTTCAGGGTCCATATCCATATACATATAGTGTATTTTTACATTACCTAAGAACTCAAATTCTTCCAATTTACGGCAATCGCTGAAAACGCCATCTTCTATTTCTGTTATCCCTTTGGGAACGATCATTTTTTTCATTTCACTGTACTGAAAAGCACCCGTGCCGATTTTTTTCAAAGAATCCGGCAAAGTGATTTCATCACAGTGTGAATTTTGGAAAGCAAATGCTTCTAACTCCTCCACGCCTTCCGGCACAGTATATTTTCCTGTCTTTTGGCAAGGCGCCTTGATGAGTTTTTTGCCGTCTTTGGTGTAAAGCACACCATCCACATCCTTCAAATACGGGTTTTCAGGGTCCACTGTGATTTTGTTTAAGGCTCTTGCGCCGTAAAGAGTACCAAGCCACACATTAGGCACATTTTTAGGGATAGAAATACTCTCTATTTCATTTGAGTTTTCTGCTGAAATGGCAACCGTAAATTCTCCTTCCGCTTTTGCGATCAGCTCCTCAGGTATAACCATGTCTTTGTCTTCGCCTTTATAGTTCAAGTCCCATCTTTCTTTGTTCCAACCGGCATTATTAAACTCAAAATCATTTATATTGCTCATATGTACTCAGCTCCTTTACTGCAAAAATCTGAATAGATCGTACTCCGTTATAATTTTAATATCTTTGCCCTTTTCTTTTTCTTCAAGAGCCTTTTCAACTTTTTTGGCGCCGGCCGAGCCAAAATCGCCGATCACCAGATAATTGGTCTTGCCGCTGACAGCGCCGGTACATCTGCCGCCTTTTGCGGCAATCATATTTTCAACTTCTTTTCTGTCGCCGTCACAGTTTTGGAAGTCGCCAGTCAGCACAAATGCCTTTCCTTCAAATGTAAGGCTGTCGATGTCCTCTGTCGGATATTCCGGCTCCGTATCCCAGTCGTTTACATCTTCGTCTTCTTCGTCTTCTTCGTCTTCATCATTATCTTCGTCGTAACGATGCTCAAAATATGCATCTTCATAGCCTTCATCTATATTTTCCTCTACAGTGCAGCCAAACATATCCTCGTATGCTCCGTTAAATTCTTCCCACTCCTCTGTATCAGGAGAAAACTCGAGAAAGAAGTCAATAAACGGGTCGTCTCCAAACTCGCTTAAACATCCTATTATTTCCTCATAGTCATCTGTATCTTCAAATATATCTGTAGGTGCTACATTATTTTTCACCCACTTGCGCAGTTTCTTTCTGTCCACATCCGAGAGGAAATTTTCAAAAAAGTCTACGGCAGCATTAAGAGCATCTTTATCGTCCCATGTAGGAACAATATCCTCACAGGATATGACTTGGTAGCTGATGCAGCTGCCATCCTCGGAAATAAACTGGCCAATTTCATGGACATGACTACCAAAGCCTTCTTCCACATCCTCAAAATCAACCTCAATAATAAGGTTATTTTCGCTCATTATTTTCAGGAAGTTATCATACTGCTCCTCTGTGGTAGTATGAATAGGCTCGCCATTGGGTCTTTTGGGATTGTCTTTAAACCACTGTCTTGACCAGTCCTCAAAAGAATCCAGTGTGCTGGAAAAAGCCCATCTGCCGCAGCCATAAAACTCCGCTGTCAGATGCTCCTCATCAAAATCGCTGTAGCAGCCCTGGATACCGTACTCACCATAAAATCCCCACAATTCCAGCACCGGTTCAAAAGCATCAATGGCTTCCTGTGTCCAGTCTCCTTTTAATGTGATTTTTCCATGTGCGCTTGAAATATTTGCCATAACTCCTCGCCTCCCCATATATTTTGAAATAACAGCCGAAACAGCCGATGTTTTCTCTCCAGGAGAGCAGGCATACGCTTTTCATCCAACCGTTTCCACATTTTTTATTATTTTACATACATTTTTACCCCAACAATCTCACAAATAAAATCAGACACCAGCTATATACATAAGTATATCACGATTCTTTCCACATTTCCTTGTATATATTTTATAAAAATTTTATTTTTATGGCAATTTTTCTCCTGCGCATGTAATTTTCCCCCCAAAATACAGCCGCTGCTTTTCCCGGAAAATAAAAAACATCCATCACCGGCAGACTCCCGGAAAAGCAAAAATCGCCGGAATCCTTGCAGCGCAAAGAACTCCGGCGATTTTATGGATAAAAATTGCTTTCTCGAGACGAACCCTCTCAGGATACCTTTTTATACCGGCTCCTGTTAAAATTCGATAACTCTGGACGGTTCTGTAAAAGAATCAATGGTGGCGGTGCCATGCTCAAAATAGAACACAGTCATTACGCCGTCATCGGCATGGTACATGGCGCCCAGAGATTCCTTGTTTTCCTCCAGCATGGCTACACGGGCTTCTCTGCGCAGATCCTCTTTGACAGTCCCTTCGATACGCATCCAGGTATTCTTGTACATCCCGCAGATCGCTACGTTTTCGTTGTTCTTCATCTGGTGATATACCTTCTTCTGGTTGCCAGTAATGAGATAAAGTTTCCCCTCAAACAGGCAGACCGCGCCAAAGGGACGTACATGAGGCTTTCCTTCCTCACAGGTCGCGACATAAAAAACGCCGCAGGATTTTATATAACGATAGATTTCTTCCATATTAAAGACTCCTTTCTAAAAAAATACGATTACGGTTCTTACAGCTTTATTATACTACCGGAACTAGAAGAATGGCGATATTCTGCAAAAAAAGCAGTGTGATACACACTGCTTTTTGATTTTCTTATTGGGTTGCTTATTCTTCGTCCAGTTTGCATAAGGCTGGGATAAGTATGCCCTGTGAACCTGGTACCCCCTTAGCGTAAGCTCCTTAGTCGAATTATGTTATTTCGTTGTTCTTTCCCAAAGAATATGAGTATTGAAATATCTTAATTTTGGTAAAATACCAAAATCAAAACTCCCTGTGAAACCAGGAAGCTTTGATTTTCGCATTTAAAGATATGGCATTGTTATAATTGGCTTCTTACCAGTATTAATTCTCAATGATTCTTTGTGTCATTATCATTTCTAACTTAAAGTGTATTTCAATTTTGCATTCGTTCACTACAATGATTGTTTGAATTAAGATTCTAATGAGGCTATCATCATATTTCTTTAATTCGTGCTTTCCCATTTTTCTTAGAAATATCACTACCGAAATCACGCCATTATCTTAATAGCCTCTCTATCATCGTAGATGCAAAAACGCTGTCCAGTATGCTAGGACACTTCGTACTGAAATTGTTATGAACGACTATACGTATATCAGCAACGATATGTAGAAAGGTGAGGCTGAGAAAAATCAGTAACTTCATAAGATTGGCTACGGTCAAATAGAAGCCATAGCCACCTAGTTCATCGAAAGAAAGTATCTGTAAGGTGATATGTTTGAGAGATTGGAATAAAAGAATTAAAATAATACATTCAAAAAAGGACTCACATACACAGTTAATGCATCTGTGAGTCCTTCTCTATTTAGCAAGAAGACATGGTTACACAAGTTGACTAAAGTTTTTACTCTAACCACTCAATCGGAACAAGTTTAACATTATTTCTCCATTTTTCAACCAAATGAATGCAAGAATCTGGTATGTTTCCCCATATATCATCATCAGCATGTTCAGTCACAATAATCTGAATGTCAAAACCTGCATTTTTTACAAATGAGGATAAGCTATCAAATATCTTTCTAACCGCATTTTTATCATCATCATTTAATTGCGGTGTATCCTCATCTGCAAAATACCGAGTACGCGGAAAATAGACTTGACTTGGCTGATCAAAAATAATAAAGTTTGGCACATTCACGCTCGACTTGGTTTGAAAAAAACGTTGTAATGCCAATATCAATGCTATATGATAAGATAGCCAATTGGATGCACTACCAATCTCCCATAGATAATCATCACGTCCTGTTTGGCTTTTTACCCGCACAGTCAAATCTTTTATAACAAACTCTACGGGATCATCAGGATGTTCAACATCTAGTTGAGTGAGAATCTTTCCCATCTCTGTCTTCAAAAAACCCAGTGCATAGTCCAGTTTACGTCTTATTGCAGACTCATTAATTTCTTTTTTCAATTGCTCTATGCGAGCGTTTACCTCGTCGAGCTTAGCTTGAAGTTCGCTATCTGTGCCAATATGTTCATAAGTGCTTATTGCGGCATCTATGCGTCCAAGAAAACGAGAAATAGATTCCATGGTATAACTTTCTTCGCGCTGGATTGCAAGTGCTTGAGACTCAACTATAATACGTTTTTGAATAGCTTCCAATTTATCAGCTAACTCTTGTATTTGTACCTGAACAATTTGAAGTTCTCTCTCAAAAGCAGCTGGAACAACGACCATCTCAGTCGTGCTGCGTTCCATGTGTTCGAGTGCAGTGCACAAAGCATTTACATCTTCCATGACATTTTCATGGCTTGGTTGGAAAATAGGAAGTATATTGCGTTCTGTCAAGTTGGACCGTATCCAAGTTGATATATCAAGACGTTCAAGCTGAATTTGCAGTGATTTGTCATATTTCCCCATGGATTGCATTAATTGAAGCATGTCTGTGTGGCGTTTCCGTGCAGAAAACAATTCGCTAGATATCTGCTGTTCTTCTTGCCGCAACGCTGCAAGATCCTTTGACAGATCTGTAATATGTTCAGGTGCAACTGAGGCATCTGTAATTCGTTTTTGCGAAATAGTGCGAAGCTCATCAACCTGACGGGTAAACTCATCCGTGTCGCTTGGGATATAATTAGTTAAGCCATATTCATGTGCTTGGCTCAACCAACCAGCAACTTCCTGCTTCCATCCCTCAGCAACGGTTTTGATTTGATCAAGATCTCGCTGAAATCGTTCAGATATCTTTGATAACCTTTCAAATTCTTTTCGTTTGGCGAGAATTTCAGGCGTTACAGCCCCAAGTGCATAAGGGAAGACATCAATGAGTTTTTTTCGATGTTCCATAGTGTCTGCTTTGTAAAATAAAACATCTGCATTAGCAACGATATTTTGCGGCTGAAAAAGAAATGCCACAAAATCGCGGTATGAAGGGCGAAATATGCTTGCGTTGGAATCAAGGTCAAGAAAAGACATTGCAAACAACTCGTTTAGCATATTCTTAATGGATTCAACATTTGCGTTTTTTTCTATGTATTCAGGAATAGTTATTTCTTTGCCACGTGAAATAAACATATCCCCAGTTGATGCTTTATCTCCAGGTTCGCGTCGACAAAGCAGAATTTGTTCTCCCTCCATATCGAAAAGCACGCCAAACCATGAACATGCATTACGGATAACATCCACAGGAATAGTACATTTATCAGAGCCAAGACAATAGTCGATGATTGGGATAAGAGCTGATTTGCCAGTGCGCGAAGCACCAGTAATTATATTGACTGCCCTGCTTTTAAATGGCAAGATACGTGGGGGATACTCTTGCTTTCGTGACCATAAAATGACAGAGTTTATTGCAAAATTCATTTTAAAACCTCACTTTCAACCATTTTCCGATTTCGAGAAGTGTGAGTTCTGAGCACCATCCTCCAAGTTTCTCAGCTGCTGTTATCATATTTCTGCAGTCTCCTTTGGGGACATATTTGTGCATAGTTGTAAGTAACGGAAATACTGTTGCGGTTTCCGTGGAAAGCGACACAAGATTTGCTTCAACGGCAATATTAAATGAATCAAGTGTTAATTCACGCATTTGTATGGCAGTGTTATTCACATAATAAATACTATCGTTTAGCTTTTCCGAAAATAGTTTTTCTGATACCTTTGGCAAACCACTGGCTTTTTGTGTGCTTTTAATTATAGTGCATAGGTCTTGGCGGAGCACAATAGGTAAAATTACGAACAACAAAGGAAAAGGTACCGGCTGATTTTTGTTAGCATAATACCCACAAGTAAACCGCCAGAGCAGGGCTGCACCAATCGCTGGATTTTGTACATATCTTACATCCATATCAAAATTTCTCATATATTATCCTCTTTCAATAGCTTTATATACTGTGGGTGCCATCCAATTTTTGGTGCATCAGCAGGATTATTTGCCATTAACTGCAAGGTCCCACTACCAAAGAAAGGAGGGGTCTCGATACCTTGTAATTTTAGATGTCCAGAATCATCTCTGCATTTAAAGTATACTGCTGTTCCAAAAGAAATGGGGTCTGTTCTGTATTGCAATCCCATAAGATGTTTTTGATTCACCCAGATTCGGTAAAGTGCATCATAATAATCGTCAAAACTTTGTTCGTTTATAAGACCACGCTGTGCCCACTCTATCTTATCAATTTTTGCTCGTAAAAAATCGCTGGCCGCATCAAAGATGATGGAATCATCCACCTCGATTAACTTCAGCTGTCTAATATAGGCATCTAAGCGCTCAACTTCACCGCTTTGCTCAATATGTGAAGGCGGTGATGAGATGGCCCTAAGAACAGCATTTGTGTTACATGCTCTAATTTGCAGCGTCAGAGCTTTCCGATAATCTTCTGAGGAAATGTAGGCAGGCATGTTTTCTTTTGTAAAGGACAACACTTTTTGCGTAACCCAACCGAGCATATCTGTCAGAAGAAGATCAACATATTCAGAAGGTAGTCCCGGTTGATTGGTGAACCGTCGCAAAAGATCTTCATTATAGGTATCATTATGTATTTCAATTTCTATGGATTTAATAATATTGCAGACAATTTGAGATTTTGTATCATCGAAAAGATATTTGATGTAGTCTCTATATGACTCTGGCAAAGTTGCATATATATCAACATTTGACTCTTGCTTAGATGTAGGAAGAATAATTTTTTTTGCATATGTTAGTGCTTTTTGTGCCTCATCATCAGAATGAGCATCCATAAAAGTTTTTTGGATACTACCAGGGGTAATAGTACTGTTTGAAACAACAACAAACCGCAAAATAGCATCAGATGGCAAAGAACCATCTTCAATATAAGTGCACCAGTTATAAAGTGTTTTCCAAAATACAGCAGCTCGATTGGCAACTGGGTTGTTAGCAGATGTAACACTTTTTAATTGTTCAGCAATAACCTTTCCATCAATTTCTACAGCTACATCATCCAGTTTCTCAATACTTACAACACGGTCATCGACAGAAATAAGCTCATAGAGCATATGTATTACCTGAAGCAAATACCCATGTAGCTTATCGGGAACCAGAGTTTTGTTAGCCATTTGCACCCCTCCAATTTTTCTGACATAGACCATAAATTTCTATGGATACCATAAAAGCCGTACGGGAATACCTCCATACGGCTATCTTGGTGGTACAAAGACTCACCGTAAAACCATTATAAAAGATAAGTCTGGAAAAATCAAGAATTGTACATATCTACAATGGAAAATACAGTAATTGTGATAAGGTATTGGCATTTTTTCCAAAGCAATTATACTGCCAGCCGCATTACACTTGAATATAAATTCGCAAAGTGAATCGAATATATTTTCTTAAAGAACATTCCATTATTTTTTATATTCTTCTCATTCTTTTTTCTATACATTAATAGTTCTTTGCCTGACTCCATTTTTCCCTACACTACTATTCCCACCTTAAACCTTACATGCCTTTAATTTAATGAAGCTAACCAACCACCTTACAAAAGCATCATCATACTTCTACAGACGCAGCAGACTTACCAAATCCAATTTCTTATCAAGCAAAGTTTCTATCTGTTTTCGTTCTTCCTTATTATTTTCGGCCCCTTGCTTTTCCTCTTTGAGCAAGTTCAATTTTTGAAGTATTTCTTGGATCTATATTAAATAAGTAGACACGATTTATAAACAGATGTACCATAATGTTAGACACCAAAAGGAGGTATCTTTATGACTAAAAAAAATTATTATGATGAGGATT
>NZ_JACSNY010000026.1 GCF_016902535.1 Anaerotignum lactatifermentans
GTACAGGGGCGGGGGTGGGCTGAGCCTGCTGCTGTGCGCCCATCTGATAGAGGTTCTGGGCGTTCATGCCGCCCATCTGTCCAGCCATCCCCATGCCCATAAAAGCCATAGCGGGACCGGCATTGGGGTTGCTGGCCGCCGACTGCATCGCGCTTGCCTGTGCGCCAACCAAATGCGCCGCTGCCCTTGTAGGATCCATAAAGGCTGCGTTGCGCTGCAGTTCTTTAATCATCTGCTCGTCTTCCTCATTGGCCTTCACGCTGGAAACACCAAAAGACACAATTTCCATGCCTCGCAGATCACCCCATCTGGAAGAAAGCTGTTCATTGAGAGCTTCTGCCAGTTCCTGTGTATGTCCCGGCAGCGCGGAGTAACGGATACCCATTTCGGAAATCTTAGCAAATGCAGGCTGGAGTGCCGTCAGGAGTTCCGTCTTCATCTGTCCTGCGATCTGGTCTGTTTTGTAGTCCTCGTTGACATTGCCGCATACGTTGGTGTAGAACAGCAGCGGGTTTATCAGACGAATGCTGTATTCACCGAAGCATCGAATCCCGATGTCCAAATCAATACCCGCCCGCTGATCTACTACGCGGAATGGAACAGGAGAAGGGGTACCATACTTGTTTCCTACGATTTCCTTTGTATTAAAGTAATAAATCCTCTGGTCTTTTGGTGCTTCTCCACCAAATGTAAAACGCTTTCCGATATTCTGGAATACCTGACCGATGCTTTCACCAAGATCACCGGAAAAAACACTTGGTTCCGTAGACATATCATATATGTACTCACCGGCCTCAGCGCACACATCCACCACTTTGCCCTGCTCAACAATCAACATACATTGACCGTCTGCCACTGCAATGACAGAGCCGTTGGTAATGATATTATCATCACCTTTATAGTTGCTGGAGCGACCTGTGACTTTCTTTTTTCCTTTTACTGCCAACACATCCGCAGGAATCGCTTCACAATAGAAGAACTCTTTCCATTGATCCGCCATAACGCCACCGGCTGCACCAGCAATCGCTTTGATCAGTCCCATAGTATAATCTCCTCTCTTAATTGATTTCGTTTATATGTCAGATTTATTTTCCGTTTTTCTTTTCTTATTAGGGCATCAACCCAATCCTAAGAGGTTCCAAGTATCCGTGATGACATCATAGGAATATACGGTGCCATATGGAGATACTGCATAATAGAGTTCCCGAACAAAATAGTCGCTATGGTTTGTTCCCAGAGCGATTACGATACAGGTTTCTCCGCTGATGACTTCTATGTCACCATCGAAAAACATGGACATTCCCTGATTCAGATAGAACTGTACTTCTGTAAACCCTGAGAGAATCGTTGCCGCTTCTTCCTCCGTCATTTCCATATCGTATCCATCATCGTATTCTCCATAGATGTAAGGTTCCATTGCTGTGATCCGTCCCATGCTGTCTGTCTGGATGGTCCAGATGCCGCCGTTTACCAAGAGCTGCGGAGGCAGAGCATTCAGATCCAGCTGAGGAGCCGCCTGATAAGGCAGTGATTCATACCGGCCGATATTCACGCCACCTTCTACAACATCATCCACCCATACAGTCTTTGTCGTTGGATTCATTTTCCAGACTGCGCCATAGAATGTCTCGCCTTTTTTCACTGTTCCCTGAGGCTGCCAAATGGTAGCACGTTCCAGAACAGGACACGTATCGCTGAAGTGTGTGCTGAATGTGCTATCACCATTATTCATCTGCATCAGTTCCAGTACGATTTTTCCGTCACAAAGGGTTTTTCTGTAGATCAGGAAATCGGAGGTCGTCACGTATCCGCCAGCAACTGGAAACTGGATCTGTAGTAGATTCGGAACTGCTTCCAGCTGCATTTCCCAACGTTTCAGTTGATAGGAGCCATTTCTTTCCTGGTAGGTACCATTGGGATTTTTGATCCGTTCATGGACCTTACCATCTTTGGTAAAGCTGATCCACAGAGCCGGTTCAAAGGAAGCCGGCGGGCAATACTCCCACTGACCTTCTAATACCGCTTTCAGAGCGTTTTCATCTGCAAAGTCCAGAGGGTCTGCTGCATTCTGTACGCTGCCCAAAATTAACTGCGCTGCATTTTTATCTTTGTCCGAACTTCTTACCTGCTGATTCTGGCCTGTTGTTTTCCCCTGCGTCTGCATAGCAGAACATCCAGAAAGCGGAATTAGAATCGACATTGACACAATCAATCCACATATCCATCTGCTCATTTATACCCCCTCCTCCAATCGAGATAGCGTTCTTTTATATTTTTACCAAACACATCCTTCTAATAAAATGTTTCCGACACTTTCATATGTCAGGCCAAATCCGCTTTCATAGAAACGGCTCAAGGCGATAGTCCGTTATGTTTTGACATTCAGAAAACATCCGTGCTGATGCCATCTTAAAGAGATTGCAAACTGGCGGCAAGATAATCTAAAGACACATCATAAAAAACAAAATCGTCGATCTCTCCCCTCCTCTTTGCTTCGATTGCACAGTGAACAGCTTCTGTCTGTCCCTCCGGGCACATCAGCATAAGACGGCAATATGGCGTTACCTTCCGTAATCTTGCACACAGAGCCAAACAAGTGCCAATGTCATGCACACCATCCTCAGAAACTTCCAGAAGTGCTCCGGAAGCCAAATGCTCTCGGATTGCTACATCTGCTTTGGTGTAGTCTGGTTCAAAACACAGCTGCATATCATGAATCTGATGTATTTTTGTCATTAATCCTTGTGCTAATGAGGCCCGCCGCATGATTAAAACTACTGTTTTCAAATGCCCACCTCCTTGCATATCCTCTATTCTTAGTTTAATTTTAATGATTTTTTTAAAATCGCACCCTACCCATAGCGGGTAGTATTTTCTGGGAAAACAAAAACCATCGGTAAATACCGATGGTTTAAGACTTCATTTTTTAATATAGTGGATTGATCCATCCATTGGAGATCATGTAAAAAGCCAAATCTACAGCTTTAGAAAACCCAGTTTTTCCCAGCATATTCATCTTATGATATTTGACAGTATTTTCGCTGATAAATAATTCCCGGGCAATTTCCTTGTTCGTCATATGTTTGCACATCAACCTGAGCACTTCCATCTCACGATCTGTCAGAGGAGCTTCACCTTTAGGTACTGGAATCGTCTTTGGTTCCGGAAAACTACTGCCACCCGCCACCACTTCTCTCGCAACCTCCAGAAAATAATTCAGGCTTTTGCTTTTATAAACAAAACCATTGGCTCCAGCAGCCTTTGCTCGCGGGATATAAGTAATTTCATCAAAAGCGGTCATAACAATGATTTTTATTTCCGTGTTATCTTTACGAATAGCCTCCACTGCCTTCAACCCGGAAGCACCGCCTTCTGTGCATACATCCATCAGAACCATATCCGGATATAAACGTTTGCAAAAATCAAGGGCATAGTCAGCATTAGACACCTCGCCCACGATCTCAAATTCACCCGATGCCGTCAGAGCCGCAGTAAGAGATTCTCTCATAGATGCGTGATCTTCCACAATAAGAACTTTGATCATTTCTACACCCCTTTCTTTGGAACAAAGATTTGGATACTAAATCGAGGCACTGTATAAAGTTCCAGTGTACCGCCTACTCGGTGAATCCGGCGGCGCATCTCACTGATACCGCCCCCTTCCCGAATCGGTCCAACAGGAGGAATTCCATTGTCGGTTACAGTCATGCGCCAACAATCATTCTGGAAAAAATGAAACTGGATGCGAGTGGCATACCCGTGGCGCACAGCATTTGTGACACACTCCACAGCAATCTCTGCAAAGCTGTCTGCAACTTCCATATCATCCGGTAAATTTCCCTGAATTTCAACAGACACCTCCATACCCTGAAAGGTTTTCTTTAGCATTTCCAGACGATAATCGGGACTCGGCGTTCGATCCTCCCGGAGCATTGTAGGAAGATTGCGTACAAAATCCATCAGCAATGCTTCATTTGGCTGCTGATCATCCCGCAGAGCCCGCAGCAACAAACTAATACGCTGCCCCAAAAGATCATGTACCCTGCCCTTGCTTCGGGCAATTTCCTCCGCTTCGCAAATAGTCTGTAAATGCTCTATGGTATGACGCAGTTCCTGCCCGCGTTTTTCCAAAACCTTATTTTGATGGGCAAGAAGCGCCACCGCATCCCAGCGCTCCGTGACATCATCGGCAGTCAACAGAACCAATGTCCGGTGTTTCAGCGGAATATCGTGAGAAGATATGCTCCACACAGAAGCATCCGGAAGACGAAACACCTGCTGGTCCCCAAAAACTTCCCGCGAGCAACCATGAAGCAAAGAGCCGCCTTCCAAAAGCTGCTGAAACTCCCTTCCGTTCTGTAAAGACTGCCCTATCATCTGCTGAGCCAACTCATCCATTCGGTGATTGCATAAAAGAATATTGCCATCCTGGCGAAAAAACAACAACCCCGTGTGAAGGATATCAATCGTTTCTTTAATGGACACATATGAAATCTGGGTATGAATTTCCTGCCGCCGCATCAAACAGATATGTATACTGCGAACCAGAAAAAACAAGATACTCGTTAGGAAAAAGAAGGGGTATGCAAAGCCCGTAATCTTCTCTGTCATAGGCAACAGAACTGCCGACCCTCCGATAGCGAAAAAGGGCCAGATCATCTCCGTTCCTACCGCAGTGGCAATACACAGTGCCGCTGAAATCAGAAATGCCACCTGCCGAATCAGGTAATAGTCACTGGATTCCAGAAATCCACAGTACAACGCATATTTTACCTGAGCAAGAAGCGCTGCGAAAAGGAATAAAATTACCAAAATCACACACTCCATCCCATTTTCCACCATACGCACCCATCCAGTACGCAAACGCCGGAAACTATAGGAAATCGCACCTGTTTGCAGCACAATACACAAAGCGATCAGCATTACCAATGTTGTCAGCATCCATTGGGGTAAACCGTAAAACTTAGCCACAGCTTTCGCCTCCTATCGGTAAAGTCATGCAGATCCCCACGGCGTCATCCAGATCCTTACAGACGATTTGTCCGCCTGATACAGATACCGCTGCCATAAGTTCTTCTGAGAAACACCATTGTTCTGGATCGCTGCCTGGAAGAAAACGAAATAACAGTCTGTCATCCTCCAGTTCCAGATAGCCCATCAATGGGGAGGCATTCGTTCTCAATGCCCAAGATATACTCTCAAAGGCAAAATCATAGCAAATTGTGGCACTGCGAATTTCTAAAGCACCATTTTGTCCACAGCGGATCAGCATTTTCAGCCCCGCATAACGGGCCAGCTCCGTTAACTCATCCAAATAAATGCTCAGTTCCTCTCCTAGGAGTGACTCTCCCTGACGCGCCAAGAAAAACAGATTGCATCGACGTTTAATATGGCACAAACACAATGTAATATAAGCAGTCAGATCCCTCTGATATTCTGCTTCCGGTAGTCTTTCGATCAGATGTGCCAGTTTTGTGATGCGGCGTTCCATATCACGATCCAGATGTTCAAATAAATTTCGATTTACTTCCGCTGTCAGCAGGCGTTTTTTGACCTCTTCCTCCTCTCGCAGCAGAGCATTGGCTGCCTCCAGACGAGTCTGCACACTCTGGATTTCCTGCCGAACTCGATTAAGCGTAGAAAGATTTTCCTGCCACACTGCCATACCACCATGAATCTTAACGGCCCGAAGCTGTGTATCATTATCCCGCAGCAGCGGATGTTCCATATCCGTAACTAATCTTTTCCAGATAGAATATGAAACAGGGGGCGCTCCACGAGAGCAAAGAACCGTATGTCCATCCTCATCCAGCAAGGTCAGTCCAATGGGCGCGGATACAAACAACTTCCGATATCGCATGTTAATTGGGATCATTCCTGTACGGAGCACTGCTTCAAAAAACAAAACAGAAATAATACAGATACAGACCGTCAGATCACTTTCCCACACCAGAGGCACTCGATAAATGTAAGCAATCACATAAGCAAACAAGCCTCCACAGAACAATAACGGAAATATTTTACTACCCCAGTGGGCGCTCATTCGCCCTTTATAAACCAATCTGCCAAGAGCCAATACCAAAAACAAAAGTGAAACAACGGTAATCATCCAATATCCTAAGCCATAACGATAGTCATTGTTCCAGTTTCCTTTAGGATCAAAAACAAATACCATATGGTGCAAGTCATTAGTCATTACCAACAATACAGAAAATACATAGATACCAAACGGCACCCATTGCAGACGCCGCAGTTTTATTTTCCCCTCTGGTCTGTCCAGAATTATCGTCAGATAGAACAGTGTAATTGGCAAAGCCAGCTGAAACACATAGTAGCCATACCAGCACATTCGGCACAGAACTCCACTCTGTGTCAGCTGATATTTGAAAAGACGCAGCAATAACCATCCTACCATGAGCAAGCTCATGGTACTGGCAATCCGGCTGATATCTCGCCGGATCATTCTGTGGGATACCGTCCCTTTCCACAACAATATGGCAGAAATAACCAATAAGGCGGATAAAATATGCTCTCTTAGGTCTGCTGTTGTATAAAGCCGCGTATGAAAAACCTGTCTACGCAGATCCCTGCTACTGTCTCCCGTAAGATTCAGAAACCAGTCATAGTCTTCATCCTTCAGCTTATGAGCCGCCTCATAATCCTGCGGAAATCCCTGTGGTCTGTCTCCACTGACCAGAGGTAACCCCGCAGCCAAAAGTGCTTCATCTAATCCTGACTCCAGTGTCAGAGGGACATCCGATAGTAACCCTATGCGGTAAGATAATGTTCCTTCCTCCGGCACAACGATTTCATAATTTCCTCCATTCCGATTCCACGCGGCTGCTTCGTAATCCAGACAAAGTAAAACCGGGGCATCTTGATCTTCAAGCACAAACCTTCCATCTTTGCAGAGTTCTTCCATAAAACCTAATGCATCCTGTTTTGTTGGATTTTCTTGGTTCAATCCATAAGATATGGCACCCATAACCAACATATTTCGGATAACAGAATAGCTTCCTACACCAACGGTATCCTGAATCCCCATAAGACTATTCCAACTAGTGACCTCGGCGTCTGTCTTTGAGCGATCCACAGCAATCACCACAGTGCATAAAACATGAGGATACCAGTATCGTCCAACACCACGGTTTATGGCCGGTATCGCCTGTACATCAAAACAAGCCACAGCATTTCCTTTTGCCACTTCTGCATAAAGAGTATCTTTAGGCTCTCTAATTGTATACTCAGAGAGGTATGTGTTCAATGTTCTGACATATTCTCCAGATCCCTCCACATCAGGGATCAAATATCTTTTAGCACTCACCGCCGTACATCCAGTGAATAACAGACATAATAGAAGAAAAAACGATAGCAATCGAATCCTCATGGTACCACCGGCTCCCCATATTCCTTCAACCGATCAGCACATTCTTTGCAAAGATCCATCTCATCACAGATAAGAAAACAGGAATCACAAACCAGCCGCCGACAGATAGGGCACTGGCTGAATCGTTCTCTAGCCTCTTTTCCCGCGGCCAGTTTAGCTCTTTCTTTTTCTCTCTGGTAAATTGCATCATATAACTCTTTCTTGTCCGAATAATCCGCCGCCTGCGCTGCTTTGGAGAACGGAACACTGCTGCTGTACCAAAACTCACCGCATACTTCACAACGAATAGCAAAACAGAAATATTGTGGTGTAGAGCAATCCTCAAGATAACTGGATAACAAATTTATCATATCGTATGCCTCCTTTCTTTTTTACCTTTCTTATCTTTACTTTAAGGAAAGAAAATAAAAGAATATATAGTCTTCTAGATACTTTTTTAAAAAAGTATCCATTGGATAATATAGAAAATGCACAAAAACCTTCAAAGTTTTTGTGCATTTTACTTAATCCATATAAGAATCAAAAAAGTTCTTCCAGCCTTCCACAACGTCGAAGCAGATCAATATAGAGCATCAGTTCATCCCTGGAGGCTACGCCCAATTTTTCATATATATTTCGATTATGTTTGCGTACTGTGCTCATACTGATAAAAGCAAGTTCTGGAATTTCCGCAATTTCATGACCATCAATATAATAACGTAGAATATTTCGTTCTGCTTCTGTAAGCAGCCCCTTCCGCTCTATAAACTGATCGAAAAGTTCCGCAATATTCGGTGGAAGTTCTCCCTGCTCTAATCGCTGGTTGCGCGCTCTGGCATTCAGAAACCCAGCCAGTTCATCCACTTCAGAGATGCCCGAAGATATCCCCTGCTCCAGCATTTCTTCCTGTTGGAAACGCTTCAGACTTTCAGTAATAGGGCGAACAAATCTTTGCGATAAAAAGAAAGAAAGCGCCAACAATATCAAAAGCAATCCCATAGCCGCAACAATCCATGTCTTCTGGATACCGGCAGTATATGCATCATAACTGTCTTGATGAATCAAAACCACAACAGCCCAGACGGTATCCTCTGTTTCGTTATTAGAAATAGGCATCGCCTGATGCAGTCCAATATATCGCTCGGTTCCCGTATCATATTCATTATAATATCGTCCCCTATGTATGGTAAGCGTCTCTTTTCCACTTAAGTAGGTACCTTTGGCACTGCCAACCAATCCGTCAGCCAACCGAAGACGATTATCCTGAATAGGCGCAAGTACAGTAACTGCTGAACCGAATTGTCCCTCTACCGTAGGATAGGAAAATTGGAAATACAGGGCGCTAATTTCTACGCCACAGACACCATACACAGTCCCATTGCCGCCTACAATCGGAACACACAGCAACATAGTGGATTCCCAAGTGTCCTTCAAATCGATCCGATGAGACCAGAAGTAACGTTCCGCAGGGCGGCTCAATGTAGCGTTCATTAATTCCCGGCAGCCCGGAATCTGATCGGTATCAAATTCCAAATTCCAGCGATTATGCAGTTCCAGATCCTTTTGCCATGCAATATCTGGAATACCACGAAAGTAAACCACAGTAGGTGTAACCGGGCTGCTTGCACTGAGATTAGAATAGCGCAGATGGATGCCACTTCTGGAGTGGTCCGCTATCTCCAATCCGGTGTTGGTAGTTGCGTCCAAAATTGCATATGCACCATTGCAGTTCGCTGTCTGGAGTGTTGCATTAATCAGGGGATACATAACTTCTTGCAGTTTCAGCAATCTCTTGGGATCATCATTAACCTCCTGCATTGAGATACCTTCCTTCACCAGTACCCCTTCGATCTCACGGCTCAGTTCTTTAGAAAGATTTAAACTCTGCGCAGTCAGATGATCCAGATGACTCTCCAGATTATCCTGCGTATTTTTCAGTTGGAGTTCCATCACCTCATGGAGCTGTTCATCATCCCATGAAAAAGCTCCGGCAATGGACAGAAGGAGAATCACTGCCATAAAAACCACAAGGATCATGGATACCCAGTAGAACATCAGTTTCCTCTGCATCCCCACACTCTGTTTTTTTACAAAGGCATTCAGAGCCCGAAACTCCCTTAGTTTGTTCAGCATGGCTTCTCCCCCTTTCCCATGTTATCGCTCCATGATACTCCGGAAGGTCTCGAAGCGTTCTATACTGATCTGCTCCAGTCCACTCTCTCCAGCATTCAAATAATCTTGGTGCCCCAGCGCAAGCTGCGCCCTCACATTTTCTTCCAATGTTGTTTCAAGACTTAAATAAGTTTCCAGCTGCGGCGGTTCATAAAATTTATAATTGGTCTGAGTATCCAAAAAAGCTTGATAGAGAGAGGCATATTTGCTACTTTCCAGTTCCTCAATGGCCTTTGGCAGCTCGTTTTCAAATGCAGCCTGTGTCACCGGCATATATCCCGTTCTGGTCACAAACTCTACATTGTGTTTCGGTTCCGTCAGCCATTTAAGGAAAGTCATAGCAGCCTGCTCTCGCTCCGGAGTAGAACGTACTGTACAAAATCCCGCGCCTCTCTGCATAACCATCTTTTCTCCATCCTCAAACACCGGACAAGGACGAGAAACAAAAGTAATATTCTCAGAAGTGTTATCCGGGTAAGTCACTACATCACTGTAATATAGAATACTGGCTGAAGAAGCTACGCTGACAATACTGTCGCCTGTGCGAAGAGATTCAGTGGCATATCCCCCTTTTAACCAGACACCGCCCTTAAGCGCAGCTCGCGCCAAAGGCTCCCAGGCTGTTTTAAAAGCAGGTCCAAAGGCAATCTTGCCTTCTTGGAAGAAATTCTCGCCAAGAGACTCCACTCCCACCTGAAAGTAGTTAAAATAGTAGTCATGAACAAACATAGACTTCCCATCTCCTGGAATATCCGGTGTCTGCGCATCGGTCCATTCTGTATAGACCTCCGCAGCCCTAAAAAGTCCCTCCCAAGTACTCAAATCCTCCATAGTGATACCGGTTGCTTGAGAAAATCGATCAAAGATTGTCTCATTGATAAACATAATCTCTGTGGATTTTGCCACGGGAAGGATAACCAAATGCCCATCTACCATTCCTTCCTCCACAAAACCCGGAATAAAGGCGGACAGTTCTTCCTCACTGAAATAATCCCGATAATCCACAAGAATGCTGTCATCCGGTAAAGCCATTACTGTCTTTGGATAGGAGATAAAAAGATCGGGCAGTTCTGATGCTCCAGGTTCTCCATTGGCCGCAGCCAGCACCAGTTCATGAATCGTATTGGTGTTAGACACTGAGGTTACCTGTACATTGATTTGCTTCTCTTTTCCTACAGTTTGATTAAACTCATCAATAAGATCATTGAGCGGAGAATCTGTCTGTCCACCATAGACATGCCAGACTGTAATAGTAGTTGGTGTTTCTTCTTTCTTTGATGTATTAGAACAAGCAGCACAAAGCAGTAACACAATTATCACGAAAAAAATATAACCTCTATTTCTCATATGCCCCTCCCCCGTATTTCTCATTCTCTCATAAAAAATCAGAAGTGCCGCAAACCGTCATTTCCATTTGATAAACATTATTTTTTTAGTATAGTATATTTTTTACTATTTTTCCCTACCCATAACGGGTAGTTTTTTGTTAATTATCATCCTTTCCCTTTTTCTATCTATTATTATAAAGGCTACAAATAAGCATTGCAAGATTTTAACGCCTGTTTGATTTTGCCAAAAGATATTTCAGAAACCACCCTCTATCTGTCTTTTCAAATAATGTGATATGATTGAAGCATATGGCAAGTGCCTTGAAACAAAATATGCTATCTCTAACAATTCCAATCTATGGAAGACTGCGATAAGAAATCGCTGGAGCGTTCAAGCAACTGTTACAATCATAAAATCAAAAGAAAGCCAAAGAGCCTGCCACTTTTTAAAATTGACAAGCCCTACTGGCTTCCGAAATCATTTTAAGTTATTGAGTTTATGAATCTATTTTCCTAGCCGAAATGGCGCTGCCGCAATAATCACATTTGCCGCTGGTGCCTGCACGCAGTTTTGTGGTTCCGTTGCATCTTTGACATACCACATTGACAAAGCTAGATCTGCTGCCTGACTTACCAGAAAGGATCACGCAAGGATCACCGCCCATCTGGAGCGTACAGTCACAAAACAGACCTTGCTGGAAAAGCCGTTCCAACTGGGAAAGTATTTTCTCCGCAGGCTTTCCCATTTGTCTGGAAAGTTCATCCATGGTAACGACTCCATCCGTGTCACACATAAAAATCAGGTTATATCGACGCACAAGACCTATTCTTCTGCCGTATCGCAGACCTGCCAGAAACATCAGCACAAAGGGCACTTCCATGATCACACTGGTCACAAGTCCGTCACGCAGAACCTGATTGTTTCCAAAAATCCCCTGCAGGATGCCAAAGAGAAAAAACAGAATCGGACCAACACTCAGGAATATCAGGATGCGTTCTTTGAAATAAAGCCCTTTCAGTGCCTCATTAGAAACATAAGTTCCGCTGCTCACAAGCTTACTCTTTGCTTTTGTCATTCCTGACACCTCCGGAACAGTAACTTTTTAACACCAAGCAGAGTAATGAGCAGACCGATGACAATGCCAAAAATCGAACCGGCTCTCACCGACCCTTCTGTTTCTTCCATAAAGTCATCCAGCGTCAGTGCACCTTCATAGATAGTGGACAGACTGATATTGGCATCTTGGGTCAGCGTATCTCCTTTTTGAATGCCCACTAATGTATACACCATGGGATCTTCTGGAGAAAAGGTTCTATAGCTGATTTTCTGTCTGCCAGCATCCCAGGGCTTGGAGGGTTCCCCAAGTGTTTCAGGGGTGTAATGTTTCGTTCTTTTTGATAATTCTTTGTCCTGTGAAACGGAATATTTCGCTTCTTTATCCTTGAAATGGAGATACCATCCTTCTTTCAGGTCATTTTCATTGTAATCTGTGAAAGTATCTGACAAAGAAACTTCCGTAAAGTAATTGTTGTCTACCTGAAAATCGCCGATGGTGGTTGGTGCCACCAGAATGGTTGTAATCTGTGTATCCGCATTGATACCATAGTATGGTGCTTCCCCGATGGGAATCACATCCTCCACCCAGTCCCAGGTGACATAATCATTCTTATCTCTTGGTCCAAGCGCCTCATACGTCCAGACAACTCTGCGGGCAGCGATACCGGGCAGTTCCACACCTGTCAGAGGGTCCTGCAGTTGTTGATCTGATTTCAGCGTTCCCGAAACGATTACCAGCTTTCCTTCATTTGCGGGGTCCAGCCTGCCATCTTCAACGGTCACGGCATCCTCAAACACTTTGACGGATTCCGGAGCAGAAACCAGTCCTTTCACGGCAAGAAAAACAGTAAAGATACCAATGACAGTCAGGATAAAACCAAATATTTTTCTCATAGTCATTCCTCCATTCTATTGCATTCTGTGTCAGAAGATTTTATTTTTCCCTGTTTTTCAAAGATTTGAAAAAACTCCTTCTTTCCAATGGAACAGCATCCGTATTTGTTTGGCGGGGCAGTCTGCCTACAAGAAAAGAAACAGAGAGAACAACAGAGCCATCTCAGGAGGGGGATTTATCCTTGATGGCATCAGTTGTCATCACAAACATCTCATGGGAAAATTGCAGGATTCTATTTGGACCAGCTATTCAGGCTTCTTTTTCTTATCCCCAATTTGATCCAATCCTTGGTATGTCAAAAAGAGTAACAGTTTCCTGAATTTCTCCCATTTTCAAGGATGAGAATCATTTTTTTTAATATAACATAGTCTGGGTTTTTCTTCCCTACCCGCTGTGGGTAGTCTACGCAAAATACAGCAGTCTCAGAAAATAAAGAAGAAATTGACTGTGGGGCAAAATCTATCGCTGTACCCTATGTATTTGTGGACTCCCATCATCGGAATCATGTGCAATGAAAAAACCCAGCTTTCGCTGGGCTTTTTGTGAAAATTTATTGTTTTTCGAAAGTAAGAATTTCAGTTCCTTCTTCCAGAACGATGGTTTTGCCGTCATAAGTAGTCGTGATATCTTCACCGTCTGCAGACAGAATCAGAGAATCACCATCCAGTTTCCAGGTACCACTAGCGCCTTCTTCACCTTCAGCCATGAGGAAACCCATATCCAGAACGAAGGTATTATCATCCTTCAGTTCAAGGGTCATTTCAACTTCCATGCCGAACAGTTCAGTCATTTCTTCTGCAGTCATTTCAATGCCCTCTGAGGACATCTTGGTCATTTTGTAAGTACCAGCAGCGCTTTCGCTGCCGCCACCACAGGCTGCCAAACCTAAAACCATCATCAGGGCCATCAGGAATGTCAATACTCTTTTCTGCATCTTCATGTTCATCTTCCTTTCTTTTCATTGATCGTTTTTACTTCAGAGACAACGCAGCTGTCATAACCATTTCAGTTATTACAATAGCTGTAATTAAAAATTGACGTAAAAATAGGAATTCCCTCTATAATATCCTTTATTTTCTTTGGAGATGAAAGGATTCTTCCTATTTACGGGAACGCGCTTTAAACTATGTCAAAGGTCGTTTCCAAAGCTTTTGGGCAAACTGCGGCATCTGCATACAGGTAATAAAATTAGGATACTTCCCATTTCAAAATAATCTCTGTCTGCGTCAGAGAGTCTGCAGACTTGCAACCAAAAACTCCAACAATACGTCATAAAACACAGAATCGTTGACCTCCTCCTTTCGTTTGATTCCAATTGCATGGTAAACCGCCTTTATCTGCTCCATAGGACAGCCAGGCAGAATGCTGGAAGCATCAAACATTTTGGCCATTATTTCCTGCATCAGCAGTATCTGATATATAGTCTACCGTACTGTTTTGCCTTCCTGCATTTTGGATATCTAGCTTTATTATAATGCCTTTTTTCCTCCCGTACCCTACCCGCTGTGGGTAGTCTTTTCCAGAAGATGGATTTCTTTGATTCCCCTAGCATAGAGAATTTTTCGGTTAACCTATCAGGACCACCGGCTTAGCCGGTGGTTTGCTCTGCCCCTAGAAGGGGCTTTTACCAGCATCGCTTGCAAGCACTTTGAAAGTCCGCCAAGCGCTCTACTTCTTCAACTGCCACCTTTAGCGGACTTTTTATTTGTTCTCTTTTACTTTTTCACCCGTAAACGGATCAACGTACTCGCTCAGACTTATTTGATCTGCCGTCCAATCTTTTTGGATCTATATTAAATAAGTGGACTCAATTTATAAACAGATGTACCATAATACTAGACACCAAAAGGAGGCATCTTTATGGCTAAAAAAATTATTATGATGAAGATTTCAAACGAACTCTTGTTGAGCTCTATCATAATGGCAAAACACAAGCTTCTCTGATCAAAGAGTATGGTGTTTCTCAAACTGCTCTTTCCAGATGGATCAAGCAAT
>NZ_JACSNY010000027.1 GCF_016902535.1 Anaerotignum lactatifermentans
CCCCTGTACCCACGCCCCCGCCTGCCGCCCCTGGCTGGACCTGCGCCTGCGGACAAAGCGGCATCACCAGCAGCTTCTGCCCTAACTGCGGCAGCAAAAAGCCGGAGCCCAAGCCGGCAGCAGAAAGCTGGCAGTGTACCTGCGGTGCAGCCGTCACCGGAAAATTCTGCCCGGAGTGCGGCAAGCCCCGGCCCGCAGCGGACGGCTGGACCTGTTCCTGCGGTGCGGTGAACAAAGGGAAATTCTGCGCGGAGTGCGGGGCAAAAAAGCCCGCCGGCGTGCCCCAGTACAAATGCGACAAATGTGGCTGGGAGCCGGATGATCCCGCCCATCCGCCCAAGTTCTGCCCGGAGTGCGGCGATCCCTTTGACGATGGAGATGTGCAGGGATGACCCGGGGAAGAAAAACCGCCGTATTTTCTGTTGTAGGTCTGTTCCTGCTTCTGGCGGCTGTGGGATATTGTTTCAGAGGTCATCAGGGAGGTGATGCACCCATACAGAAGAAATCTGCCGTGCCGCCCGGTACCTTGACCGGCGTCACATACAGCCACACCAGCGGCATGGTTGCCAGAGCGGATTTTGCCATCACGCTTTCGCCGGAGGCCATTCTGGAAACAAGCTATTATCCGGCCCTTGATCCGGATACGGCGGAGGACGAGGAGTGGTATCATCCGTCCACCAAAGAGAATGTCCCCATCACCGCGGCTCAGTGGTCGGATGTGGAGCAGATCATTCTGGAGCTCTACCCGCTGATGGAGCCCATCCCGGAAAACCGGCGTGAGGTGAAGCTGCCACCGGGGATCGAAGTCATGGATGGCGGGGACTCCACCAGCCTGATCCTGACCTGGAGCACAGAAGACGGAACACGGAGCATCCGTTATAATCCGCCAAACGACCGCCGTATCCATACGCTGATCGCTCTGCTGGAGGAGCTGGCCGACCCCATTGGACGGGAGATCCCTCGCTATGCCCCGCCGGAGCTGAGCGGCTTCTATATGGGTCAGTCCGGGGCTCTCTTTTCCAAGGACTATTCCTTCCAATTCGATCGGGGCCCGTCTGTTGTGTACGGAGAGGACGCTCCCTATATCCTCCGGGCCAGATTTACCCCGTCCGGTCGGAAGCAGGAGATCTGGAGTGACTGGGTCGTGTCAGATGAGGAGTGGGATGCCTTCACCGCGTTTGCGGAGGAGATCCGTCTGGAAGAACAGCCGGACGGCAGCTCGGAAAAGCCGGCCTGCACCATCTATTACTCTGACGGCGAACAGCAGCAGAAGAAATTGGATCAGGAAACAGCGAAGCAGCTCCGGGCGTATTTTACAGAGCTGGCCCTGTGCCTGCTGGATGAACAGCCATAGTACGCAAATCGATCCATAAAAACAGAACATAGGAGTTACTACAAATGAAAGGTCAGAAGATTTTGAAAGTCACATCCATTCTCATGATCATCGGCGGCATCATCGCCGCCATTGCCGGCGTCATCGCCATTCTCGGCGTCAGTGCCCTGGCAGTCCTGTCGGGGAGCGCGGAGGGTACCGGCCTGCTCTATGCCAGTTCCATTCTTGTAACGGTTGCCTCTGTAATCCAGTTTATCGCGGGCATCAAGGGCATCGGGGCCTGCAGTGCACCCCAAAAGGCTGCTTCCTGTATCAAGTGGGGCATTGTCATCGCGATTTTGAGTATCATCTCCATGATCATTGGCATTATTGGTGGAGGCAGCTTCAGTTTTACCAGTCTGGTTCTGAATTTGCTTGTACCGGGGTTGTATATCTATGGCGCGATGCAGGTAAGCAATCATATATAAAATCAGATTCAGAAAGGAGCGTGGGCTATGGGGCTCTTTGGAAAGTTATTTGATAAAAAAGAATGCTCTATTTGCGGTGATGAAATTGGATTACTTGGCAACCGTAAGTTGGAGGATGGTAATTTGTGCAAAAGCTGTGCAGCGAAGCTCTCTCCATGGTTCAATGAACGCCGTCAGAGTACGGTAGAGGAGATTCGGGAGCAGTTGTCCTATCGGGAGGCAAATCAGGAGAAGGTTTCTGCCTTTCGTGTTACTCGGACTCTGGGTGAGCATGCCAAGGTTCTGTTGGATGAGGATGCAGGATTGTTTATGGTTACCGCCGCAAAAAATCTGGAAGAAGCCAATCCCGATGTGCTGTCATTCTCAGATGTAACTGGATGTCAGTTGGATATCGATGAAAGCAAAACGGAAATCGAATATAGAGATGAAGAAGGAGAACGGCAGAGTTTTAACCCGAAACGATATGCATACTCCTATGATTTTTACATTGTTATCAATGTCAATCATCCTTACTTTAACGAGATTCGTTTTAAGCTGAACAGTAGTTCTGTGGATAATGATGCTGAAACGCTGTTGGATGGACCGGATGGTATGCGTTCGCAGCGTGGAAATCTCCCTCCTAAATTTGGGGGTATGAGAGGCAGCTCTTATACCTCCAATGCCGAGGAAGTACGTGCCAGTGTGGAATATCAGCAATATGAGGCAATGGGATTGGAGATCAAGGAAGCATTGCTTCAGGTGCGTCAGCAGGTAAGGGAAGAAGCGGCTGCAGCTGCAGCACCTAAGGCGGCAGTGACTTGTCCATACTGTGGAGCAACAACTATTCCGGATGTCAGCGGATGCTGTGAATTCTGCGGCGGCGCTGTGAATGGATAAAAGAACGGTGATTATTAAAAATGCAGGGAAGCAGAGACACATTAAAACAAAGAAAGGGGTTTTACTATGAAAAAATATGAAATCTTAGGAGGAAATTTACCAGTTGTTGTATGTGAATTGGCTGCAGGGGAATCCATGATTACAGAAAGCGGAAGTATGAGCTGGATGAGTCCCAATATGAAAATGGAAACGACTTCCGGCGGCGGTATGAAGAAGATGCTGGGCAGATTGGCATCCGGTGATTCTGTATTCCAGAACAGATATACCGCAGAAGGCGGAGATGGGACTATTGCATTTGCATCAAGCTTTCCCGGTGCCATTAAAGAGCTGCAAATCAACGACGGTCATTCCATGATCGTACAGAAAAGTGCATTTCTTGCTTCTGAAGAAGGTGTAGAATTGTCCATGCATTTCCAGAAAAAACTGGGGAAAGCACTCTTTGGCGGTGAAGGTTTCGTTATGCAGAAATTGAGCGGGAATGGCATGGCTTTTATCGAAATCGATGGACATGCAGTGGAATATGATCTGGCTCCCGGACAGGAAATCTTGATCAGTACAGGTTATTTGGCTGCAATGGAAGAAACCTGTACGATGGATGTTGTTACAGTGAAAGGCGCGAAGAATATGCTGCTCGGTGGTGAAGGTATTTTCAATACCGTTGTCAGAGGCCCTGGTAAAGTAATCCTGCAGACAATGCCGATCACGAAGGTGGCTGAATTGCTGATTCCATTTTTTGGTGATAAAAAATAAAGTTTCAAATCAGAAATTAAAAATCGGGAAATGGTAAATGGAGAGAGGTGTGTGTCTATGAAGAAAAAGAAAGGGTTAACGTGTTTGCTTTTAGCGGCGGTAATGATTTTCTGCCTTCCTGCATGTAGTAAAGATGGCGAGGAAACATCTGCCGAAGTGAAAGATGGAACAACAGTTAATGCTAACTTGTGGGATCTGGTTTATGATGATAAGGACGGCTGGACCTATACGGAGGATGATTTTTACAATGACGAAACAACTTCAAAGATTACCATGAAGATTCCTAAAGAAGAAGGAGAGGGGAGCCTCGTAACTGCACTGATCCGTGTTGCTGTCGAAGAGCCATATTCCTTCCGGGATTATCTCACTAGCTATGGCTTTGATGAATACGAATACGCAGTCAATGAGTCTTATGATATGACGGATATCGGTGGTGTTAGTTGCCTCAAGTCTGAAGGAAACTACTGGGGTTCTTCATGTTTACGGTATCTTAGCCGTGTAGAGGGCGCTGGCGCAACGGTTCTGATTGAAATTACAGGAGAATATCAGGACGAGCGTGTTGATGATCTGTTGTCTGGTTTGACGATCAAGTTAAAGGACACTGGAAATGTGGACGGTCCTTGGGCGTGGGAAGGTGAGCCTTTTACTACTGACGAGCACAGCGCTATGATTGGAACATACACGGTAAACAGCCAGTGGATTCCAATTACAGACTGCATTACAACAAAGGAAACATTTGAGCATGCAGTGGCTGTTGTCGGGAATCAGGCATTCCTTTTGGTGGACGGTGCGCTGAAACGCTTCGATTATGATGGTGCATCTTTGAAATTCGCTGAAGATATTGCGCTGGACGATGAATTTGAAGATATTTCTGCCGATACATCTGGAACAATCTGGCTTTCGGATTTTGCGATGCCTTTGATCAGCTGGAAAGATGGCGCTCTGACAGCATCTTATGAAGGTCCGGATTACGTTGCTATGCATCCATCAGGAACTTGGGGCATCAGTTGGTTCTCCGGTCCGGAGTGTGAAAAAATCACCATCTCTGATGGAGCAATCAAAACAGAACCATTTGTTTTCAAAGAAGTTGATACAGTGAGATATCTGATGGTTGACGAAAATCATATTTATGTTTGTGGATCTGCCGTAGGTGACAGTGCGCATAAAGTATTTGTTTATGATACAGCAGGCACTCTGCAAGCAACCCTGGCGGATTCTGACGGAAGCAGCTTAGGAAGCATCACTTTTGTTACAGAAACAGCAAACGGTTATCTTGGTCTGGATGGAAATATGCGTGAGGTAGTGCTTTGGACAAAAGATGGTACCTATATTGGCGCAGCGGATGACAGTGATTTGTTTGGCACAAGTTATCCATGGTTCTGTGGTGGAACGAAGCTGGCAGATGGCAGTATTCTTGCTCTTATGACAGAAACCAGAGCGGATAAATCCGCAATGGAACTGGTTGCTTTCAAGCTTAGCGGTTTCTAAATGTAATGATAATATACATCTAAATGCTTCTTAGCGCAGAGAGGAGGGGGAAGAATGAAACAAGGAAGAAAATTACTGAGTGTACTGGTAGCGGTTTTTATGGTATTCAGCTTTGCTGCCTGTGAAAAGGATCAGCCAGCAAGTGAGAGTGAGAAGTCAGAACCTGTGGAATTTGTGCTGGGAGACTATACGCTGGTCTACAAAGGCGCATGTATCATGGAAGATTACGATGGGAACGACGCTCTTGTTCTGACATTGGACTATACAAATAACAGCGGATCCGGTGATTCTTATCTCTGGTCAATCTCCGAAAATGTAATGCAGAACGATGCATCACTGGAATTCGCTACAATCTATCTGAGTGATGACTCTTTCGAAACAGTCAGTGACAGTCAGTTCACTGAGGTTCAGAATGGTGAAACCATCGAAATCATGACTTCTTTTATACTGGCTGATACAACCAGCATGGTCGAAGTAAGTTTTGAGGAATCCTTTGGTGACGCCAAAAGCGACACCATTACCATTGATCCTTCCAAACTCAGCCGCGAAACACCAAAAGCTCCCGCAACCAAAACAACAGAAAAAGCAGCAACTGCCGATAGTGGCGATGCACTGCTTGACTTTTGGAATGGTGACTGGTACGGCTGGTGGGTAATGACTGGCTGCTATGGATATTACGAGGGCATGGGCAGTATGTCCTGGGATATTTGCGGCACTATTGATATTGGTGATGATTATACCGGTACTGTTGTACTTTGGGACGAAGACTACACAAGAAACGATCCTATGGTGGAAGCGTCAGTTACTCTGAGTGAATTCGGAACAGGCGAATATGGTACCCTGATGTCTGAAAGCGGCGATTTTACAGATATTGCTCTGGAACATGCAGACTGGATCGTTGATCCAGGTCTGGTGGATTTTCCTCCTGGCATGATCATCATTGACGGTTACTATGAAAACGGCGATGACGAATACTACTATGAAATCCATCTTCTTCCTTGGGGAAGTTCCTGGGATGATCTTGGTGAGGATTTCCTCCCCTATTATTATTATGACTGGTATTTGCCTTTGATTGAGGCAGGTAAGGCTATGCCCGACAGCATCAATGTAGGCGCGTAAACTTGATGCCGGATGTTAAAGTATTAGTTCATAATTGGGATGACACTGATTTATTTACTGAACAGCATATCTCACAGAAAAACGTGCAATTAGCTCCCGCCCCGTTTTGGGGCGGGAGTAGTATGGCTTAATCTGGTTATAAATAGATAAGCCGATATGAAAATGAAGTAGGATTTATGAGGTAATTTAAAAAATAAAAAAGTACATTAGAATGTATCAGAAAAAATTTAAAATGTGAAGATACAACCTATCACAAGGAATGATTCGGAGGCGAAGAACGACAGCCGATGTTTTGGACTGGGATATGGATAGTCGCACCATCGGCTTGGAAATGAGGGATTTAGATGAGTACACAGATAACAAATTATCAATGCCCAAGCTGTACCGGACCACTCCATTATGTGGGTGCTTCTGGAAAGTTGGAATGTGATTTCTGTGGTTCCAGCTATGATGTGGCAGAGATTGAGGCTCTTTATGCTAAAAAAGAAGAAAAAGCAGCAGAGGCTCAGCAGGCTTCAGAAAAAGAGGAAAAAGAAAACCAGATAGATGATGCATCTTCTGACGGCAATACATGGGACATATCTGATTTACAGGAATGGGGTGCAGAAGACGAGGAGATGCAGGCATACAGCTGTCCAAGCTGCGGAGCAGAACTGATCTGTGACAAGAGTACAGCGGCAACGTCCTGTCCTTATTGCGGCAATCCTACGGTAATACCGGGACAGTTTTCTGGAAGTCTGAAGCCTGATTATATCATTCCGTTTAAAGTCAGCAAAGAAGACGCAGTGAAAGCATTGAAAGAACATTATAAAGGCAAATTCCTTTTGCCAAAGGATTTTACTGCGGAAAACCATATACAGGAGATTCGTGGAATCTATGTCCCTTTCTGGATGTTTGATGGCAAGGCAGAAGGAGACGCTTATTATAAGGCAACCCGCTCTCATAGTTATACTTCCGGGGATTATGAAGTTACACAGACAAAGCATTATGATGTTTACAGAGCTGGATTTGTTACATTTGAGAGAGTGCCGGTAGATGCTTCCAGTAAGATGCCGGACGATCACATGGATTCCATTGAGCCATATCATTATGAGGAGTTAAAGAGTTTTTCCACAGCCTATCTTCCTGGTTTCCTTGCGGACAAGTTTGATGTGTCTGTGGAAGAGAGTATCACGCGTGCAGATCAGCGCTGTGAGGGAACATTATCATCTGCATTGCGCAAGACTGTGAAAAATTATGATACCTGTATCGTCAATCATGAAAGCATCCATCTTCAGAGAGGCAAGGTACATTATGCCATGATGCCAGTCTGGATGCTGAATACCAAATGGAAGGGAAAAGATTTCCTTTTTGCTATGAATGGTCAGACCGGAAAGATGGTGGGAGACTTGCCAATCAGTTGGGGCAAATTCTGGGGCTTATTTGCCGCCATTGCGGTTCCTCTGTCTGTGCTGGGCTCCATACTGCTTTTAGTGCTGTAGAAAGGAGGAAAGATTTGTTATGAAAAAAATTTTTTCTGCTTTTACCCTTGCCGTTATGCTGGCATTGTTCCTTTGTTTTCCGGTATCGGCAATACAACCACGAGGTGTGATTTATGACGAAACAAATTCTCTAGGTTCTCCAACGCTGACCTATCAAGGAGAAGATATGCTCCCGCAGCTTTCGGTATCTTTGGGGATTGACATACGAGTAGATGTATTGTCGGAAACCAGTGATGACGATATTTGTGAAACTGCCGCATGGCTTTACTCAAAATATGGTTATGGCTATGGACAAAACATGGAAGGTATAACGCTGACCATCCAGATGAATAAGCTGGATGATCACATTTATGCTAAGCCTGCTGAAAATGGGTGGTGCGTTTATGCCAATCTGCGTGAGGACCGGGGAAGCAGTCAGGAATTGGTTGACGTGCTCTATGCTGCGGTAGAACCTTATATGGCAGATGAGGCGTGGAACGGCGAAGATATGACCATGAGTGCCACAGCATTGACACAGGCTGTGGATGCCATGGCAGAAGCGGCAACGGATTATATCCTTACAAACTGCCCGCCGGAATATGCTGCTGAAAATATTGATACGGCAGAGGAGAATACGGCGGATCAAAACAGTGTGGAAATGAAGTATGTGTTCGATGTCAGCGACTTGCTTTCTTTTGAACAATGGGAAGAACTTGAGAGCAGAGCTGAAACCATTTCCAAGCGTCAGAATTGTGGTATCTATTTTGCTCTGGTTGATGATTTTACAGACTATGGGTACGGTGACATCTATGAAGTGACATATACGATTTATCATGATAATGAACTGGGTATGGGAGAAAACCGAGATGGGATAATCGTGATGCTCAGTATGGAAGAACGGGACTATGCCATGTTTGTTTACGGCGAATACGCAGAGTATGCGTTTAATGAATATGGACAGTTGATGCTGGAAGAAGCTTTTCTGGATGATTTTGGAAATAATGACTGGTATAGCGGTATTTCTCACTATCTGGACACCTGTGACGAATTCCTGACAAAGGCAGAAGAAGGCAAACCGGTACGTGAATCTCCTTTGCCGTCTATTGCCATTGCCACAGGAGCGTCTTGTCTGATTGCGGCAATCGTCTGTTCGGTGTTCAAATATCGAATGAGAACGGTTCATCAACAAACAGAAGCCAATGCGTACATCACCGAAGGCGGATTACAGCTGACAGACCAGTACGATCAGTATACCCATACAACGGAAACACGAACCAAAATAGAAAAGGAAAGTTCTAGTGGAACCAGCAGTGAAAGCGGTGGCGGTGGCAGTGGTCGAAGCGGAAATTTCTAAAAGGAGGTCAAGCTATGAAAAAGAGTATCTTAAACCGATTGTTCTCTGTGTTGTTGTGTATGATACTGACGTTTGGTTTGACTGCCTGTAGTGAGAAAAATGTGCAATCTGACGGAGCTGAAAAGAACGTCATGGCGGCAGAAAAGGAAGAACCAAAAGGATTTTCGGCAGAAGCTATAGAATCCATTGAATGGCTGCGTCAGGATATGGCACTGGAAGAAAACATAGCCGGTGCCGTGGCTTATCTCGGTTACCGGGCGCAGGAGGACAAGGCACCTCTGACCGACTGGATGAAGCTCTATAACATGAATCTGATTGAAATGATGCCATTTCTGCTGGAGATCCCTGAGGAGAATATCCTCGGTCCGGGCTACGGCGATGTATACTGCATCGTCCCCCGGGATGAGATAACCTCTCTTGCGGTGAATTATGTCACATGGAAAACAACCGGCACAGAATCCCATGCGGAAGCGAGTGAGATACTTTACCGGAGTGAATACGCAGAGCCTGTACTGGTATTTGTGAATTCTCAGGGCAATGCGGCACAGCCAGATATAGAGATCAATCTGGTAGCAAACAATGGTGCAGAAGCCACATGGTATCCGCAGGTTGATGAATACCACGACCCGATTCTGCCTATGAATGAAAACAGAGAGCTTTTGCTGATGGATTTCTGGTACTATGGAGTCGTAACCGGTCTGGAATTTCCGGAAAACCTGAATGAATACAGCTGGTGGTCAGTTCCCACAGAAGATGAAATTGCATTCTGCAACTGGGTCAACAATGATTGGTCTATATTCATGTATCAGGACAACGCAGATCCTCCTTATGCCGGTACCGTGGAACTTTACGACATCAGCGATATGAACTATGATCTGGTTTATACCGGTTTCTGGTGTATGGAAGGCGATTGCCTCCGTCTGGAAATCTCAGATTACAATGGTTATGTCGTAAGTGGCAGTTTCCCCGTACTGATCCAGCCCGAAGGCTATTCTCTGTATGTGGAGCAGGATCGGGAAACTGGGATTTGTCCGCCATTTTTTGAAGAAGGCATGACTTCTACCGACCTGTGGCAAGCCTATGGCTGATTAAAAACTGGAGATATATGCAGGCGTGAAAGGAGAGATTGTATGGGTATTTTTGATAAACTGAAACAAACGGCAATGGATACCGCAGTAACAGCTGCCACATCCATTGGAAATAAAACGGAAACCTTTACCTTCAAAGCGCTCCCTGAAAGTCTTTCCGAATTACAGGCGCTTCCGGAGGCGTCTTTGAATACGCCGTTTCAGACGGCGGCACTGACGGTTCTGGCATTGTGTGCCTATGCCGCTGACCGGAATATCGGTTTGGAAATGCTGAACTGGCTGCGGGGACCACGCCCTTTGAACGGACAGGAGATTTCTTTTTTGAATGACCGTTTCCGGGATGGAAAAACCTATCTGCCATTTACTTATTTTTCAGGCTCTACACCTGAAAATAATTATACGCCCAACGAGCCTTATACCATTCATATCGAAAGCAATCATGTTTCCGGTGAAGAACAGGGATATATGAAGCTGTTTATCCCTTGTGGTGGTGCAGACGCGCCTCGACCCATCAAACTTCGTCAGCGTGGCAGTGACGGAAAGTGGTTCCTTTGGGAGCAGTATCTGTTAACTGGTGTTCGTACTCCAAAGGCTGTGGACCCTTGGGCATAAGAAATTCTCAATCCAAAAGGAGGGAGAAGCATGAAAAAGAAGATGTATCTGCAAATGATATCTACTGTCGTCTGCGCAGCAATGTTCTCGGGGTTGACCGGATGTCAGGAAAAAGCTTCGGGAGCAACAGAAGCCACAGTAGTAGATCAGACTTTGGTCAATGATGTCGTTTCCTGTACGACAAACAGTCCATCTTTGAATACGGCTGACGCAAATGGTCTTTCCTATCTGCGTGAATATATGAGTTATTTCACAGATGGGGTAATCGGCGTTTGCTATCTGGGACATCGGGAGAAAGGTGATACCAAACCTCTGGCAGACTGGATACAGACCAGTGCCCCGCAACTTGTAAAAAAACTGCCGTTTATTCTGGAAATTGCAGCAGATAAGGAGCGTGTACTTGGGGACGGCTATGGAGATTTGTTCTGTTTCGTTCCGAAAGATACATTCAGTACATTAAGCGTGAATCGTACTGAATGGATTTCAGACGAATACGGTGTTTATCCTTATGACGGGGAAGAACTTTATTACAGTGAGTATGCCGAACCGGTGTTGGTGTTTGCCAATTATGAGCAATATTGGGACGAATCTAATGTCAAGATCAGTGCGCTTTCCGGCAGCGGCGGCTATATGCAGTGGTGCCCTTATCGGGATCTGGATAACAACGGTGTTCTGGGTATTCCGTTCTATTATAAAGAGGACAGTTATGCCGGCATATATGAAGCCAAGCTTCTGATAGACTTTACGCATTTTGGAACAGATACGCAAATGAAGGATCCTTTCCATTGGAATGCATGGGATTATATCAAAAATCTGGATCCCTATGATGTAATGGATGATGGTTGGGGCGTGCCTTATGATACTGCTTTGATGAATACGAAATGGCAGTGTGGCGATAACTGGTATATTTCCTTTGGAGAAGGCAACTGTGATCCTGCCTATGCAGGTCGCGTAGAGATATATAAAAAAGCGGAACAGGAGCAGAATTATCAGGTGATGTATTCCGGACTCTGGCGGATGGAAAATGAATATTTGCGGATGGAAACTACATCAACATCGGGGAAAAACACAAATAATGGCAGTTATCTGATTCTGGTTTCACCATCAGGAGAGCAAATGGATATGTATATGGACTATCGTACAGGCAGTATTCCACCGTTTTTCATCGAGGGGACGGGTTTTATGACTTTGACATATCGTTATAAATAAGTTCCAAGGATAATTTTGCTGTTGGTTTCAACCTAACTGATACAAGTAAACCTGCGCTTTTGCAGAGGAGGGGAATTATGAAATCAATTCTGTTTATTTCAGCCAACAGGATACTTGGTCAGGGATTATCGGCGGCAATACTGTCAAAGCCGGAGATTGGTTTCCAATGGACGGCGCAGCTCAATTATTCACAGGCTGTAGTTGGGGCTGATATTTTTCATGCTGATATGATGATATTGGATGTTGTAGATCAGACAGATATGGCATATGCAATTGAAATTTGTCAATCACTGCGGCAAGATAATCGAGATATAAAAATTTTGCTTCTGGTCCGTCCCGAGCAGGCTGCTGTTCGCAGTAAGTCTGTGGATGCCCAAAATGCCGGCTTGATAGATAGTTTTGTTTTTTATGATAGTTCTCTGACCTATTTGCTTGCGAAGTTGGAGGCATTATAATTTTTGTTGGTTAAAAGCAAGTTGTAAGAGAAAGAAATCACTTTTTGGTATTTTGCCGAGAAATACCGACATGATGTCAATGCAACAAAGAAATGAAAAAAACAATGGAAGTAAAAATAGAAAATAAACATAAGCTTAGTATATCAGAGAGGAACGTTCAGAAAAGATTTTCTTATGAATAAAGTTTTTTTGAGGGTTCCTTTTTGATAAAGACGGAGAAGAAACAAAGAAAAAAGGATGGAATCGGGTTTCTTTTCTGTTCTGTTACCCTGATCTTTTCGGAGAAAGCATAAATCAGATTTCAGAGTTAAGGAGGGAAGAAAAATGAAAAAACAATTTATGCAGGTTATGACCTGTACAGTTTTGTTTGCGGCAATGATTTGTTCCAGTGCATTTGCGGCAGAACCAAGGGTAAGAGTTACTTTGCATGGATATGATGCCGGATATACGGTGGATTATCCTGATGTTTCCAAAGAAGTCAGCGTGCCGATTTTGCTGTTTGTCAATGGCGATATTGTATCTGATGCCAATGCGGTGATCCAAAACGGAACCACACTGGTTCCTTTGCGGGTTGTCAGCAACAGATTAGGTGCTGAAGTAAGCTGGGATTCGGCAACCAGAACTGTATATATTACAAAAGGATATACGGATATTGAGATGACCATTGGCAACAGGAACATCTGGGTGAATGGTGTACAGCAACAGATTACCAACGCGCCGCAGATCATCGAATCTTCTACTTATGTTCCGCTGCGGGCGATTGCCACCGCTTTTGGAGCGGATATCGGTTTTTTTAATGAAATTTATGACGGTCCAAGCGCAACAAGAGTCGTTTATGTGCAGGATAGAACGGAAGTGGTTCGGGTTTCACCCGAAAAGGCTATTGAAATCGCAACCAATATCTATTTCTATGATTTCCTTTTTAGCAAAAGAGATTACATCCTGGAAAACTATAATGTAGATGTATACTATATCACTCCCGAGAACATCCAGTACAGCGGTTTAGGAAAAGAATATTTTGGTAGATATTTTGCGGATGTGGGCCATTACTATTATATTGAATTATTCACTGGCGGCGTAGACTTTGCTCTGGTTGACAAATATGATGGTACCTGCTATCCGGTAAGCGCTTATTCCATGGTAGAATTTGAAATTTTTGCTCCTGGAGATTATAGCGGCTGGGCATGGTATTATCAGTAAATGAAGGAGCGGAACAAGAAATAACAGAATTTGATTCAATTAGGAAAATCATAAATGTGATAGAGGCCTATTTGAAAAAAGTAGATGGAGGTACAGATAAAAATTCAGATTGCCATAAAGATTTGTAAAAAGCCTTAGTTTGTCAAAAACTGAATTTTATGCAGAATTCAGTTTTTGACAATGAACCATCCGTTGAATGGAGAATGTCATCAACTTAATAACATTCTGTTTTATGCGCTTAATAATGAGTCATTGAAAAGGTATTTGCAACCATTTCAAAGGGGAAGGATTCCTAATTTATGGTTGACCCATATTCAAGAAACCCCTATTATCGTTCCATATCTTCGTATATAAGAGAAGATTATTGGGAAGGTACAAGGTCAACGATCTCATTACCCAATGCCGTTAGTAGTTGGAAAGCTGGATTTTTTACCTAAAGCAAGATTTGTAGATATGTTTTGGATTAGTTATTAGGGTCGATTCAATTCTTAAAGGTATTATTTCTCAAAAATTACAACCGAATCCATCTCAACTTGAGATGAATAGAATAGAAAAACTTAGTAGAAAACTTAATTATTCTATGGATAATTTATTTGGACTTTTGTCTTATGCTATGATAAGAAATCTGGCTAATTCTGTAGCTAATAAGGCTCCGATGCCGGTTATAACACAGTCATCATTAAATAAGAGCATAGGTTACAGGCTAATGAAAGATGCAATACAGCTAAATGAGTTTGGTAAAATTGCGGTTGATTTAATATTAGGTGAATATGACGATTATAACGATAATGATAATATTTTTGCAGTGAAAATACTCAAGCTGCTTGTACTTGATTATTATTATGTTTATGGTTCAAAAGATTATAAAAATCGTCAGAAAGTATGGCAAAAAATGAATTTTGGAGAAAAACAGAAAAAATTGGTATTACAAGGCGATAGATAGGATACAATAAGATTTACAAATTGAGATGTATGAAATGGACATGGTTTACTTATCTCTGAGTGAATAAATTTCCTATACTAAATATTTAACAAGAGAAGGTAAACCATGTTCGAGAAAGTTGTACAATTAATGATACAGTCATCAAGTTGTTTATGACCGATAAAGTAGATGCGTTGGACTATAGTCAATAAAAAAGACACGATTTTTGAATATATTTTCTGGGAACGGCTAGATTCCTTGCCGATCCCAGAATGTTGCTTCCATTTCATCTGGTGTCAGATA
>NZ_JACSNY010000028.1 GCF_016902535.1 Anaerotignum lactatifermentans
CATTTATAGCGAAATAAAATGTTGATTGCTTTACTACATTTTATTTAGAATAAATTTTCTCGATTTTATTGACTCTTGTTTGTCTTGTATTCAGTTTTCAAGGTGCATTCTTTCTTTTGCGGTTCGCCTTATCGTTGACCGCCTAAGTAGTCTATCACGAGAATGTTCTCTTGTCAACAGCTTTTTTTACAATTTCCTCACTTTTTTCTTCCGCCTTCCGTTTCATCCTCATTTTTCCCTGTAAATCCAGCCTTTCTCTCAAAAAAGAAAGACCCGAAAAATACGGGTCTTTTGCCTGCTCAGGTAAATATGGTCAGGATAAAATACAATAATATATTGTTTTCATAAAGGGGCCCCGCCAGATGTGTTTTTTCCATCGCCTCAAAAAGAAACTGGAACTTAAATCCACACTGGAAAAATGTCAGCAGAAAACAGATCAGCCATGTAATAGTCAATCCTTTCAGCAGACCAACGACCAGCCCCAGCATCCGGTTCATAAAATTCAGCACTGGCAGCTTACTGATTAAATGCAGCGCCTTCAGCACGAAACGAACCGCCAGAAAGGCCAGCACAAAAACCAGCAGCACGCTGACAATATTGATGCAGATATTGGCCAGAAAACCGGCAATATACTCCTGGATGCTGTCTACATCCAGCAGCTGATAGACTACGGGATTATTGTTTTCCAAAAGACTTTCCTTCAAAAACCCCGGAAGCTTCATATTTTCGATCAGAGAGGTCTGTGTCTGCATCGCCGCGTCTCCGATGATATGATCCAGCTGTAAGGCCTCGCCAATGGAATCGGCCAGAGAACCAAAGACCGGCGTTTTCCGCAAAATCATCCCCATGGCCGGCGTAAAAAGCCGGACAGCTACCAGCGCCGCCAGCATCGGCAGAAAACTCAGCCCCGCCACCACAAATCCTTTTCGGAAAGCCTGTATGGCCGTGCCGCCAATGAGGACCAACACCAAAATATCTAAGATATAGGGCAAAAACTCCATCCTTTCGCCCACCTCCTTTTTTTCTTTTCTCTCCTCTATGCAAAGAACTCATTCTGCCGGCTCTGTCCCCTCTTCCGGCATAGTCTCCTCTGTGGATTCCGCCCCCGTTGCTTCTTCTTCCTCCGGCGTCTCTTCTGTCGTTTCGCCATTCTGTTCTTCGGCGCCGTCAGTGCCTTCCTCCGTTCCGGCAGCGTCAGTGCCTTCCTCGGAAGTCTGGCTGTCCTGCGTTTGCGCGGGTGCCATTTCATCCACAACGACTACGCCTTCAATCTCCGGTGCCTCCAGATCAGCCAGACCGGCGCCTTCCGTATTCTTCGTCATATCCAAAATCAGCGCGCGGTCCTGCATCACAACCAGCACCTTTGTAAATTTCTCCATGGGAACCATCTGGCTGACCTCCTGCGTTGCCTGATAGGTCCACTCTTCGCTGCCTGTATGCCGCAGCCCTGCAAAATCGCTTTGGCTCCCGGCAATAACACCGTCTTCCCATACGCTGAAATAAGTAATCTCTCTGTCACTTTCATAAGAGGCGGTTTCCTTTCCGCTGCCGTCAACCCAGCAAATGGTATTAGAGGGTCGGCTTTCCTGCCCAGCCGCGGCATCCCCCAGCACCAGCGCCACCGTATCTTTATTCTGGAAAGAGATATAATCCACCAGATTGGTGAAGGAATACGCCCATTTTTCCACGCCATCCGTTCCAAAACCGTAAAGCCCTTTGTCGGAAACCGCCCGCAAAGCGCCGTTGCCGTAGCTGACAGTCCCCATAACCTCATTTTCCTTCATGACGGAGGCAAACATACTATCCGTTACATTTTCGCTATCGGTGGAATTGATATAGAAAAAGAGTACTTTCCCCATGATTTTTACATCTGACGTATCCACATAGCTGACCGCAAAGGATTTATTGTCGTCCGAAATATCCGTGGAAACAGGATATATCCCCGCAGATTCCTCCACTCTTCCCTTCAGCAGTGTCCCGGCATTATTGTAAACAAGGATCTGAGACCCATTGGCGCGTTTCTCGACCAAAGACAAATACCCGTTTGTATTCAAAGCAAACTGCGTCAGACTGCCTTCCAGCTGGATCTGGTACAGCATCCCGCTCTGACCGTAGACCCGCAGAGTTTTCCCGTTCATATCGCCCACCGCCATGTAGCTGCCCTCCTGGATCAGCTTGGGTGAGGTCATGGTAAAGGTGTCGCTCCATTTCTGCACTCCCGCGGAATCATAGTACTTGATGCCGTCCTTGGTACAGTGAAGGAAGGCCTTTCCAAATACGGCAAAGGAGGACTGGCTGCCTACGTCCAGCTCAATGGTGCTTAAAACACCGTTGCCCTCCTTCCCCTCCGTGGAACTGGAGGAAGCGCTCACAAAAAGGCTCCGGATTCGGCCGCCGCCGTAATAAGTATCCCAAAAAAGGCCGCCTGCCGCTGCCGCCAGTACCAGCGCGATGGCGATCCCGATTTTCGTCTGTTTTGTCATATGTTGCAGCGGATGTTTTTTCATCTGCATATCTCCTTTGACATTTCTCAGTAGTAACGTATTTTCTGCCCTTAATCATACTACATCGCCGTACTATTTGCAAACAGCAGGCAAAAAATCCTTCGACAAAATACATTTCTTTCCAAAGAAATACGGGACCCTGCTTTTTTTACAGGGTCCCGTGTACGTTGTCTCGTTTTTTTACAGCTCTGTTCCTTCGTCCCGCAGACTTTCATAGAGCTTGATATATTCCAGGGCGGAATGTTCCCAGGAATAATTGCTTGCCATGGCGTTTTTCACCACATGCTCCCATTCTTCCCGGCCCATATGGTATACACCCAGAGCCTGGTCTACGGCCCAGAGCAGGCCGTTGCCGTCATAGGTCTCAAAAAGGAAGCCGTTGCCCTCCTTCGTTTCCGTATTGTAAGGGAAAATCGTATCCGCCAGACCGCCGGTCTTGCGCACGATGGGCACTGTGCCATAGCGCAGACTGAACATCTGCCCCAGCCCACAGGGCTCAAACAAAGACGGCATCAGGAACAGATCAGAACCGGCATAGATCCACTGCGCCAGCTTTTCGTCAAAGAAAATATTGGCGCTGACTCTGCCGCGATAGCGTTCCTCCATACTCCGGAACAGATACTCAAACCGGTTTTCCCCGGTCCCCAGCAGTACAAACTGCACATCCCGGTTCATCATTTCATCAAATACATAGGAAAGGATGTCCAGCCCCTTCTGATCCGCCAGTCGGGTAATCATGCCGATAATGGGCACATCCCTCTGCTCCAGCCCCAGACGTTCCTGCAAACGGCGTTTCATTTCCCGCTTGCCTTCCAGATGCTCCGCGTCATAGTTGCAGGGAATCCGCTGGTCCGTGGCCGGATCGTTGGCTTTATAATCAATGCCGTTGATGATGCCGCTGAGCACATTCTTTCTGCTGTTGAGCAGACCATCCATGCCATAGCCGTACTGCCAGGTCTGGATCTCTCTGGCATAGGTCTGGCTGACGGTGCTGATGCGGTCCGCATAGACCAGCCCCATTTTCATATAGCTGACATTTCCGTAAAATTCCACATTCCCATTCTCGTAACAGTAGTAGGGCACACCCAGAAGCTCCATGGTGCTCTTGTCAAAATTCCCCTGATACTGCAAATTATGAATGGTAAAGAGTGTTTTCATTTTGGAGTAATAGATCATTTTGCGATAGATCTCTTTCAAATACATGCAGACAGGGCCTGTCTGCCAGTCGTTGCAGTGGATTACATCGGGGTAAAAATCCAGCATCGCCATCATATCCAGAACCGCTCTGCCAAAAAAGGCAAATCGCTCGTTGTCGTCGCCGTATCCGTATAATCCTCCACGTCCGAAATAAAAATCATTTTCTATAAAATAAACAGGTACTTCTCCATTTTTTACCAGGATCTTTGCCTGCTGTGTTCTCCATAACAGATGCACAGGAAACTCGCCCAGGTATTCCACGCCATACATTTCTTCATTTTTGACCGTCATATATCTGGGGATCACCACACGGATGTCCACACCCTGGGCGCGCAGCGCCTTGGGCAGGGAACCGGCAACGTCTCCCAGACCGCCGCTTTTTACAAAAGGCGCCGCCTCAGAGGCAACCAGCAATACTTTCAAGCAATCCTTCATCCTACCTCACCTCATATCCATCATACTATGAAATCAGCGTTTCAGCAAGAAAATCTTACCAACAACAGAAATAAAACATACAAATTCCTGAAAAAAAATACACCTTCCTTTTTTCTGTGAAATGCCTTTTTTCCTTTTTATTCTAGCCAAAAAGTGATATACTATAATATACTTTGCAGAAGAAATCGTTCTGCACGCCATATGGAACAGGAAAGGATGGATGAATATGAAAGAAAACCTTCCTTTGCGAAAGGATGTCTCTCCTGACGCGAAGTGGCATATTGAGGATTACTACGCCAACGATACCCTCTGGGAGGAGGCCTATGCCCGCTTCCAGCAAAACCTGCCCGTTCTGGAAAAATTCCAGGGCCATCTGGCGGATTCCGCCCAGACCCTCTGGGACTGCTTCCAGAAGGATGAGGAGCTTTCCATGGAACTGGACCAGCTCTATACCTATGCCAATATGCGCCTGCATGAGGACAGCGCCAACGCCTTTTATCAGGGCCTGGCTTCCCGGGCGGAAACACTGCTGATTCAGTACAGCGCCGCGGTATCCTTCCTGACGCCGGAACTGCTGGCTATGCCCGAGGAAAAGCTGGCCGCCTTCCGGAAGGAAAAAGAGAAGGAATTCCAAAAATACGACCATTTCTTCCACAATCTGCTGCGCAAAAAGGCCCATATCCTGACCCCTGCCGAGGAAAGTCTGCTGGCCAAAGCGGCGGAACTGGGCGGCGCTCCCCAGAATATTTTCACCATGCTCAATGACGCTGACATTACCTTCGGCAATATCACCGACGCCGACGGCGATCAGGTCCCTCTGACCAAGGGCCGCTATGTAACCTTTCTGGAAAGCCCGGACCGCCGTGTCCGCAAAGAGGCCTTCGATACACTGTACGCCGCTTATCTGGCCCAGAAAAACACATTGGCGGCTACCTACGGTGCCTCCGTCAAAAGCGACGTATTTTTCGCCAAAGCCAGAAATTACGAATCCGCCCGGGCCATGGCGCTGGCGGATGACAACATTCCTCTGTCCGTCTATGACAACCTGATTGAAACGGTACATGCCCATCTGCCCCTGATGCACCGCTATGTGGCCCTGCGGAAAAAGCTGCTGGGGCTGGAGGAGCTGCATATGTACGATCTGTATGCCCCTCTGGTGGCGGACGCGGACGCGAAAATCTCCTTTGCCGAAGCCAAGGAAACTGTGAAAAAGGCGCTGGCCGTCATGGGAGAGGACTATGTGAAAGCGCTGGATCACGGCATGGAGTCCGGTTGGATCGATGTCTATGAAAATCAGGGCAAACGAGGCGGGGCCTATTCCTGGGGCAGCTACGGTGTTCACCCCTTCGTGCTGCTGAACCATAACGATACCATCAACAGCATGTTTACGCTGGCCCACGAAATGGGCCATGCCCTCCACAGCTATTTCACCTGGCAGAAACAGCCCTATCTGTACAGCGGCCACAAAATCTTTGTGGCGGAGGTAGCCTCCACCTGCAACGAAGCCCTGCTGATGGAATATCTTTTAAAAACCACCACAGACGAGACCATGCGGAAATACCTCATCAATTATTATATGGAGCAGTTCCGCGGCACCCTCTTCCGTCAGACCATGTTCGCGGAATTTGAAAAAATCACCCACGAAATGGCGGAACGGGGCGAACCTCTCACCTGGGAAGGCATGAATCAGATCTACGGTGATCTGAACCGCCAGTATTTTGGCGACGATATTGTCATCGATGAGGAAATCCAGATTGAATGGGCAAGAATTCCTCATTTCTATAACGCTTTTTACGTTTACCAGTACGCCACAGGCTACAGCGCCGCCATCGCCCTTTCCCATAAGATCCTGACGGAGGGCCAGCCCGCCATTGACGCCTATCTGGACTTCCTTTCCAAAGGCGACAGCGAGTACTCCATCGACCTGCTGAGGGGCGCCGGTGTGGATATGTCCAAAAAAGAAGCCGTGGAAAACGCCATGGCCGTCTTTGAAAAACTGCTGGATGAAATGGAAGCCCTTTGCCGGTAACATTCCTTTCTCATAAAACATAAATGCCCCGCCGAAAGGCAAAACGGCTTTTGGCCGTTTCCCATGAGCACAAAATAAGGCTGGAATCCTGATAAAAAGGATTCCAGCCTTCTGCTTTTAAATCATTTTCTTAGAAAATCAAAATCCAATTTTCGCCTCAGCTTACAGCTTCGTGCCTTTTTTCAGCACTACCGGCTCCTGCATGGATTTGCCGATAACTCTCTGGCCATCGGAAATCTCTACATCCTTGTCCAGGATAGCGTTTTCAATAACGCAGCCTTTGCCGATCCGTGTGCCTTCCATCAGGATACTATTGCGTACCACAGAATCCTCCGCCGTATAAACCTTGCGGAATACTACGGAATGTTCTACCTTGCCGTTGAAGATGGCGCCGCTGCCCACGATGGTATCGCTGACCTCCGCTCCCGCGTTGTATTTTGCGGGCGGCTCATCCTTAGGCTTTGTTTCGATGAACGGATACTGCCGTACAAAGATATCCCGGACCTCCTTCTTCAGGAAATCCATATTGGTTGCGAAATAGTCGGAAACGCTGGTGCCGATGGTGCTCCAGTAGCCCTTGAATTCATAGCCGTAGATTTTCAGGCTGCTGCGGAAGGGGATGATGATATCCTTTACCAATCCGTAACCGCCCTGAGGCACAACTTTCTGCAGCAGTTCAATGAGCAGTTTTCTGGAAATAATGTAAATCCCCAGGGAAGCGGAGCTGGTCTGGGCCTGTTCCGGTTTTTCCTCAAAGCCCAGCAGACGCTGTTCCTCATCCAGCTGCATAATGCCGAAGTAGGACAGGTCTCTGCCTTCCATGTTCTGATATACCACAGTAATGTCCGCGCCCTTCTGGATATGATAGTTCACCGCGTCCCGATAGTCCATTTTGTAAATGGAATCGCCGGAAGCAATGACCACATATTCCTCGTTGCTGCGCATCAGATATGTCATATTCTGATAAATAGAGTCCGCCGTACCCCGGAACCAGTCATTTCCTGTGCTGCTGGTATAGGGTGTAAATACGAACAGGCCCCCCTGTTTTCTGCCGAAATCCCACCATTTGGAGGATGTCAGATGGTCCCGCAGGGAACGGGAATTGTACTGTGTCAGCACAGCGACCTTGCCGATACCGCTGTTGGACATATTGCTCAGTGTAAAGTCAATGGCACGGTAGCAGCTGCCAATGGGAAGCGCCGCGGATGCTCTCTGTTCCGTCAGTGCGCCCAAACGGCCGTCGTTATTGCCGCCTGCCAGAATAATCCCAATTGCTTTCATTTAGATCCCCTCCCGAATGACTGATTTGCCGCTTTCCAGTTTGCCTTCCGCGAAATCCTCCGCTTTGGTGGCGCCGTAAAGCACGCAGTTTTTCCCGATCACAACATCGTCGGGAACGGATGTATGGGTCCCCAGTACAGTAATGCCTGTATTGTAAATATTGGGCTTGGCCTCATTCGGTACGTTCTCTCCCATACCCATCTGTACATTCTTGCCGACGATACAATCCTCGTCGATGATGCAGCGGTCAATGACCGCGCCTTCTCCAATGACTGTGCCGCCCATAATAATGGAATCCTTAATGACGGCGCCTGCTTTTACTACAACTTCAGGCCCCAGAATGGAATGGATGACCTCGCCGTAGATCTCACTGCCGTCGGAAACCAGGGATTCTTTTACCTTTGCCCCCGGCGCCGTATACTGCGGCGGCTGATGATCGCTGTTGGTGTAGATCTTCCAGAAATCCTCATACAGATTGAATTCCGGCAGTGCCTTAATCAGTTCCATGTTGGACTCCCAATAGGACTCGATGGTGCCAACGTCCTTCCAATACCCACGGAACCGGTACGCGTAGAGGGTCTGCCCTTCTTCCAGCATCTTCGGAATAATGTGCTTGCCGAAGTCACTGTCCGCGTGGATGGCGTTGTCCTCCACCAGAGCCTCCCGCAGTCTGCTCCATGTGAAGATATAAATGCCCATAGACGCCAGATTGCTCTTGGGATTTGCCGGTTTTTCCTCAAATTCGTAGATCTTGTCGTCTTCTTCCGTATTCATGATACCGAAACGGCTGGCCTCTTCCATGGGCACTTCCAGAACGGCAATGGTAGCCGCAGCGCCTTTTTCCTTATGGAAGCGCAGCATCTGAGAATAGTCCATTTTATAGATGTGGTCGCCGGAAAGGATCAGAACATATTCCGGATTATTGCTGTCGATAAAATCGATATTCTGGTAAATGGCATTGGCTGTGCCCATGAACCATTCGCCGGAGTCTCCGCCCTTAACATGAGGCGCCAGAATCGTTACCCCGCCGTTTTTCTTGTCCAGATCCCAGGGAATACCAATGCCAATATGCTGATTCAGCCGCAGCGGCTGATACTGCGTCAGAACACCTACGGTATCCACACCGGAATTGATACAGTTGCTCAGCGGAAAGTCAATGATTCTGAATCTGCCGCCATAGGTAACGGCAGGCTTCGCAACTTTCCGTGTGAGAATCCCCAGACGGCTGCCTTGTCCGCCTGCCAGAAGCATTGCGATCATTTCTTTTTTACGCATAATACCAACCCCTTGCTTTTTTTGCTGGCTATGTACGAGTATTTGTACATAACTTATCCATATTATAACATAGTAATTAACCAAAAGAAACTAGCAAATTTCATGATATTTTATTATATTTCCCTAACAAACCCTTATATTTTTCTACCGTTAAGAAAAAATTAAGCTTTTTTTGCTGTATAGAAACAGGAAAATTCTGTATAAAATATAGAAATGCTCGGAAAAAGAATTGATATTCCCCCCTGCGTATACTATAATGGAAAACAATCACAAAACACCTATTACGGAAAAATGAGGCGGTTATTTATGTTAACAGCAAATCAAAAAGAGCAGCATATTTATTTTATCGGAATCGGCGGCATCAGCATGTCCGCCCTGGCGGAGATCCTCCTTTCCAGAGGCATCCGTGTTTCCGGCACTGACGTAAAAGAAAGCAACGTGACACGCCATTTACAGCAGCTTGGCGTGCAGGTTAATTTTGGCCACAGAGCGGAAAATATTACGGACGATGTAACTATGGTCGTCTATACGGCAGCCATCCACGAGGATAATCCGGAACTGATGGCGGCCAGAGAAAAATCCATCCCCGTCATTGACCGTGCCCAGCTTCTGGGAGACATCATGGCGGAATACGCTTATTCCATCGCCGTAGCCGGTACCCATGGCAAAACCACCACTACTTCCATGGTTTCCGAGATCCTGCTGGCGGCCCAAAAAGACCCTACCATCACCGTAGGCGGTTTCCTTCCTGCCATTCAAAGCAATCTGCGGGTAGGACACTCTCCTTATTTTGTGGCAGAAGCCTGTGAGTATTTCGACAGCTTTCTGCGGTTCAACCCTTATATCGGCGTCATCCTCAACGTGGAAAGCGATCATCTGGATTATTTCAAAAATCTGGAAAATATCCGCCGTTCCTTCCACGCCTATGCGGGCCGCATCCCTGAAAAGGGCCTGCTGGTCATCCATGACAGCATCGACCGTCTGGCGGAACTGACGGAAGGACTGGTTTGCCGGGTAGAAACTTTCGGTTTATCCGACAAAGCAGACTGGACCGCAAAAAATATCGTTCACGCTCCTGACGGCAGAAATAATTTCTCCGTCTGCTACCACGGCGAAATTCTTGGCACTGTCCACCTGCATGTTCCCGGGGAACACAACATCACCAACGCGCTGGCGGCTATCGCCTCGGCACATTATCTGGGCATCCCCTTCGCCGAAATCGTACAGGGCATGGAGCACTACGCCGGCACAGACCGCCGCTTCCAGCGCAAAGGGGAAAAGGACGGCATCCAGGTCATTGACGACTATGCCCATCATCCCACAGAAATCAAAGCCACATTGGCTGCCGCCAAAAATATCGACCACCGCACCACATGGTGTGTATTCCAGCCCCATACCTATTCCCGTACCCGATTCCTTTTTGAGGAATTCGGTGAGGCCTTTGGGGACGCGGACGAAATCATCATCGCGGATATTTTTGCCGCCAGAGAAACGGACGACGGACTGGTTTCCGCCCGGGAACTGGCCCAGCGGATTGCCCAAACCGGAAAATCCGCCCGTTATGTAGGAGACTTCGATGCCATCTGTGCCTATTTGAAGGAACACTGTCAGCCGGGAGACCTGCTGCTGACCGTGGGCGCCGGAGATGTATACAAGATTGGTGAAAACTTCCTGAAATAAATAAAACCTTTTGCCGGAAAGTCATAGGCTTTCCGGCTTATTTTTTGTCCATCCACAAATTTGCGCACATTCTTCCGCCCTGTGTGGACAAACCATTCTTCTCTCCCCGTTGTCCACAGGTTCCTGTCCAGTTATCCACAAATCCCAATTTTCCCTGTGTATTCCCGGCTTTCTTTTGTGGATAACCTGCTTTTTTCTGTCCATAAATTGTGTATAACTCCGTCTTTTTCCCCTTGAATTGTCAAGTTAAATGCAACACCTCTGAATAATAAATCTCATAAGGCGTTCTATACCTTAAACATTTTCTGGGACGTTTGTTCATTTCATCCACTTTGCTTT
>NZ_JACSNY010000029.1 GCF_016902535.1 Anaerotignum lactatifermentans
ATGTAGCTGGTATGGAAGGCTCCGAACTGGTTATCTCCATCAACAAGAACGACACAGCTCCTATTTTCGAAGTATCCGACCTGGGTATTGTCGGCGACGTTAAGGTAATCCTGCCGAAACTGGCTGACGCCATCAGAAAATACAAAGCGAACAAAGTGAAGAACTGATTTAGAGCGGCAGTACAATTTTAAAAACAAAAAAAGCTGGTAATTTTTGAATCTAATAGGAGGAGAATGATAATGGACAACTATTCTGTATTTTTCCCGGGCTACAGCGCAGGCGAAGACGCTTATAAGGAAATCGAGGCTGTTTGCCGCCCTTATGGCACAAAGGCAGTTGTTATCAGTGATGAGATCTCCATCAACGCAACAAAAAAATATCTGGATGAGGCTACAAAGGACACCAGCATCAATATCGAATACGTTCTGTTCCCCGGTGAAGCTGCATTCGAATACGCAGAAGAACTGCAGCAGCAGGATAATGTAAAGAACGCGGACATGATCTTCTGCCTGGGCGGCGGCAAAGCCATCGACACAGGCAAGCTGGTTGCACACAACCTGAATAAGCCTTATTTTACATTCCCTACCATCGCTTCCACATGCGCATGTAACTCCGCGCTGGGTATCTACTACTACCCGAACCATGTATTCCGTACATTCTTCCGTGTAGACAGACCCCCTGTACACATCTTTATTTCCACAAAGGTTATCGCGGAAGCACCCGCATCCTTCCTGTGGGCTGGTATCGGCGACGGTATGAGTAAGGAGATCGAAGTAAAATTCTCCGCAAGAGGCAAAGAAGACGAACTGACACTGTCCGAACAGGCCGGCGTTGCTCTGAGCGGCTGCTGCACAGAGCCTCTGCTGAAATACGGCGTTCAGGCAATGGAAGACTGCAAAAACAATCGTGCTTCTAAAGCCATTGAAATGGTTGCTCTGGATATCTTCATCAACACAGGTATGGTATCCAACATGGTAGACTCCCATAAGTACAACACAAACCTGGCACATGCTCTGTTCAACAGCATGACCATCCTGCCTCAGGTAGAAGAAAGACATCGTCACGGCGAAGTTGTTTCCTACGGCACATTGGTACTGCTGACACTGGACAAACAGTATGACAAGCTGGACAGATTCTTCGATTTCTACAAAGGCATGAAACTGCCTACCAAACTGGCTGATATCGAAGTAACAGTAGAAGAACTGGACCCTGTTCTGGAAGAAACTGTTAAGAAGTACGACCTGGATTACACACCTTATGAAATCACACCCGCGATGATTAAGGATGCAATCCTGGAACTGGAAGAATACAACAAAAAGAAAGAAGCATAAGACTTTCTTGTGAAAAAAAGTGGAAAGGACGGATGTGTTCTGCCGCAAGGCGGGGGCATCCGCCCTTTTTCTCTCTTTATAAAGCAGGGAGGCAGAAAAAGCCGTTTCGTTTTTATTTTGTGGAAAGGGTTTTTTCGCAAAATGTATGGCTGACGCGAAAAAACGGCTTTTTTGTGCCTGCGGATTGCCTGTATCGGGAACTTGACAGAGCATGGACGGGATTTTATACTGATACATTATTACATTATATAAAGAAGAAAGAGGGTGGCGGTATTGCCTAGGATCGGAATGCGTATGATAAAAACGGCCCTAGCTGTGGCGATCTGCCTGTTGATCTATCTGCTGCGGGGGAAGCAGGGAGTGCCTGTATTTTCCACCATCGCGGCCATCATCTGTATGCAGCCATATGTGGAAAACAGCGTCACCGTGGCCTTTAACCGAATTATCGGGACACTGACGGGGGCGGCCATGGGTCTTTTTGTGCTGTATTTGTTTCAGTGGATTCCGCCCAGAGTGGAGTTTCTGGATTATGTCATCATTTCTCTGGCGGTGATCCCGGCCATGTATATCACTGTGGTTATGAAAAAGACAGGCGCTTCCGCCATGGCGGCGGTGGTGCTGCTGAGTGTTACTTTGTCGGATGGGCGGTACGGCCCTCTGGTGGACGCCTTCAACCGTTCTTTGGAGACCATAGTAGGTATTCTGGTTTCCTTATGCGTTAATATGATCCATCTGCCCCGAAAGCGGCGAGAGGAATTTTTCTTCGTATCGGGATTTGACGGGGCATTGTGCGGAGAAAAGACGGGCGTGACGCCTTACAGCGTATTTGAACTGAATCAGCTTTTGAACGACGGTGTGGCCTTTACCATCGCCACAGAACGTACACCGGCCTCCCTGCTGGCGGACGTGGGCGGCATCCATCTGAATCTGCCGGTCATTGCTATGGATGGGGCGGTGCTGTTTGATATGAAGGAAAAACGATATCTGGCCTGCAACGCACTGTCGAAGGAGATGACAAAAAGGATCTGCCATTTTTTGCAGGAGAAGGATCTGCATTACTTCCTGAATGTGGTGCTGGAGGATGCGCTGCTGATTTATTACCGGGAGTTTCGCAACGAGGAGGAGCAGAAGCTCTACGAAAGAGCCAGAACCTCTCCCTATCGCAACTATGTCCATGGGGAGGTGCCTGAGGAGGGGGCGATTGTGTATATCCTGCTGGTGCTGACGGATGAGGACGCGGATATGGCGGAGGCGGAGATCCGCCGGATGGATACGGAAGGAGAACTGCTGTTTTTGCGGGATAAAACGGAGACGCCGGAGGGATACTGTCATTTGAAGATTTATCATAAGAACGCCACTAAGGAATATATGATGCAGCGGCTGCTGGAGAATCTGGGCGGCGAAAAACGCCGGATTGTGGCCTTTGGCAGCAACCGGAATGATTTGTCCATGATGGCGGCGGCGGATATTTCCTATGCCACCAGAGAGGCTTCGCCGGAGGCAAGGGCTGTGGCGGATTATGAACTGAAAAGCAAGGACGGCGTAGTCCGTACCATTTTGCGGCTCTACGAGCCCCTGCTGTGGCAGAAAACGCCGCAGCGGCAGAGAAAAACCCCGGAAGGAGAGAAGAAATAAATGATGGAAGAGATTTTTATGCGGGAGGAAATGTTGCTGGGAGAGGACGCGATGGCCAGACTACGGGCGGCAAAAGTGGCGGTGTTCGGCATTGGCGGCGTGGGTTCCTTTGTAACGGAGGCTCTGGCCAGAGGCGGCATCGGCCACCTGACGCTGGTGGATGGGGACGTGGTCAGCGTTTCCAATATCAACCGTCAGCTCATCGCGCTGCACAGTACCGTAGGCCGGCCTAAAGTGGAGGTCATGGCGGAACGCATCCGGGATATCTGCCCGGAGACAGAGGTGGAGACCTTCTGCTGCGTTTACGGAGCCCAGAACAGAGACCTTATTGATTTTTCCTCCTTTGATTATATTGTGGACGCCATTGATATGGTTACCAGCAAGCTGATCCTGATTGAGGAAGCCAAAAAAGCGGGAACGTCGGTGATCTGCTCCATGGGAACGGGCAACAAGCTGGACCCGACTCGCTTTGAGGTGGCGGATATTGCCAAGACCTCCGTCTGCCCGCTGGCTAAGGTCATGCGAAAGGAATTGAAGGACAGGAGGATTTCCGGCGTAAAGGTGGTTTACTCCAAAGAGGAGGCCAGAAAGCCGCGTCTTTTGCAGGAGGAAGGCAGACGCGCCGTACCCGGCAGTATTTCCTTTGTGCCTTCGGCGGCGGGGCTGATTTTGGCAGGCGAGGTGATCCGCCAGATCAGCGGCGTAAAATGAAAGCATGTGGAGGGAAAGAACTGTTTTTATGCAAAAAAATGCAAAGAAGTGGAGATTTTCCTGCGAAAAAGGAACAAAATTCTTATATTTTTCTGAAAGATACGCAAATCCCTTGCAAAGAAAAATTCTTTTGGATAAAATGAAACTAAAGAGAAACACGAAAAAAAGAAATTGTTTATGCAAAGAAATATCACGCAGAGGGGGGTTAAACATGAAGAAGAATAAGATTTGGATGAGCAGTATTCTGGCCGCGGCGATGGTGCTCAGTATGACAGGCTGCGGTGCTTCCCCTGCTGAGGATACAGCGACGCAGACACGCTCTGCGGAGGAATATGTGACAGAAGCGGCGCAGACGCTGACAGAAGCGGGAAGCTACGCGGGTACGCTGAAGGTAGTGTCTCGTATGGATGACAACGAGGACAGCATGGCAGCGGAGATCGCTATGATCGAAGAGCCTCTTCAGATGAAGGTGGATATTGAGAACATGTTCAGCGGGCAAAGCGTGCGTACCCAGACCTATCTGACAGAAAAGAACGAGGATGAGGTCAGCATGTATATGAACTATGGCGAGGAATGGACAGAGATGTCCCTGACCGCGGAAATGGCCCTGCAGAGCATGCAGATCTATGATGTAAGGGAAAATCTGCTTCTGGCTCTGGAGAAGGGGCAGGATTGGACGCAGTCCGGCGCGCAGGACGATCAGGTAACATTGAGCGGCGTGATCCCCGCGGCGGCGGTTTATGAAGTGGTCAACGGCGGCAGCTTGCTGCAGTTTTCCGGCATGAGCGGCATTGGGGAGAATTACTACACGGATGTGGAGGATGTGCCTGTGACGCTGGTACTGGAGGAAGAGACGGGAGAACCGGTTTCCTGTACACTGGAGCTGACAAAGGTGCAGCAGAAGGTGACGGATAACGTGATGCGGGAGCTGCAGAGCGAAAGCGGCGGCGTCACGGTGCAGGAGTATCAGGTGACCATGGATATTTCCCAGATCGATGAGGTCAAGGAAGTGGCGGTGCCCGCGGAGGCCAGCAGCGCCATCAATTATGAAAAAGAGATCTCCTATAACATGAACGAGGATCAGGCATCCTGAGATATAGGGAGAAGAAGAGGCGGCAGCCCCGGAAGTTTCGGGGCGCGCCTTTTATTTTTGCAAAAAAGCGGAAAAACAGCGGTGTTTTTTGATTTTGGGCTGTTCTTTAGCCGGGGAATGAGATATAATAGGTAGGATTTGAAAAAAAGAAGAAGGCGCTCCCGGGGATGGGAGCGGATGAAAGGAGCAAAAAGGTATGATCGCTGCACAGGGTGTGAGCCTGCAGTATGGCGGGCGCGTGCTGTTTAACGACGTGAATATCAATTTTACAAAAGGAAACTGTTATGGACTCATCGGCGCCAATGGCGCGGGGAAATCCACATTTTTAAAGATTCTGGCCGGAGAGATGGAGCCGAATAAGGGGTCCGTCTTTGTAACGCCCGGGGAACGTATGGCGGTGCTGAAGCAGGACCACTTTATGTTCGACGAGTTCGGCGTAGTGGAAACGGTGCTGTACGGCCACAAACGGCTGTATGACATCATGAAGGAAAAAGAGGCTCTGTATTCCAAGGAGGACTTCACCGACGAGGATGGCATCAAGGTGTCGGAACTGGAAGGGGAGTTCGCGGAGCTGGACGGATGGTCCGCGGAATCCAACGCGGAGATTTTGCTCAACGGTCTGGGAGTTACCAATGAGTTTCATTATGTGAAGATGAAGGAGCTGACCGGTACCCAGAAGGTGAAGGTACTGCTGGCACAGGCGCTGTTCGGGAATCCGGACATTTTGCTGCTGGACGAGCCGACCAACCATCTGGATCTGCACGCCATCAAATGGCTGGAAAACTTCCTGATGGATTTTGAGAATACGGTTATCGTGGTATCCCACGACAGACATTTCCTGAACAAAATCTGTACCAATATTGCAGATATCGACTATGGCAAGATTACCATGTACGTAGGCAACTATGATTTCTGGTACAGCTATACCCAGATGACACAGCGGCAGCTGAAGGACCAGAACAAGCGGGTAGAGCAGAAGATCAAAGAACTGCAGGAATTCATCCAGCGGTTCAGCGCCAACGCTTCCAAAGCGAAACAGGCTACCAGCAGAAAGAAGCTGCTGGATAATTTGCAGATGGATACCATTAAGCCTTCCTCCAGAAGATACCCCTTCTGCAGCTTCAAGCAGGACAGAGAGGTAGGCAACGACGTGCTGCTGGTGGAAGGTTTGTCTAAAACCATTGACGGCAAAAAGGTGCTGGATAATGTCAGCTTTATGATCCGGCCCAACGACAAAGTGGCTTTTGTAGGGAAGGACGAAATCGCGAGAACCACTCTGTTCCGTATCCTGATGGGAGAAATGGAGCCGGACGAAGGCAGCTTCAAGTGGGGCATCACCACAAAAACAGCGTATTTCCCTAAGGATAACGCGGAATACTTCGATGGCTGCCACGACTCTCTGATCGAGTGGCTGCGTCCCTTTGCCAAGGAAGGGGAGCAGTATGACGCTGATATCCGCGGCTGGCTGGGAAGAATGCTCTTCAGCGGCGAGGAAGCTCTGAAGGAGGCCAATGTGCTTTCCGGCGGCGAGCGTGTGCGCTGTATGCTGTGCAAGATGATGATGAGCGGGGCCAACGTGATGATTCTGGACGAACCCACCAACCATCTGGATCTGGAATCCATTACGGCACTGAATGAGGGGCTGATGGACTACAAGGGGACACTGCTCTTTGATTCCCATGACCATCAGTTCACTCAGACCATTGCCAACCGGATCATTGAGATCCTGCCGGGCGGTATCATTGACCGACAGATGACCTTTGATGAATATATTGAAAACGAGGACATTGACGCGCTGAGAGCGAAGATGACAGAGGAGGCAGAAGCATGATTAACGGAAAAATCGATTTAAGAAGCGACACAGTTACAGTGCCTACCCAGGAAATGCGGCAGGCCATGTTTGAGGCACCTGTGGGCGATGACGTTTACGGCGACGACGTGACCGTCAGAGAGCTGGAAGAACTGGCGGCGGAAATGATGGGCAAGGAAGCGGGGCTGTTTGTGGCCAGCGGCGTCATGAGCAATCAGATTGCCCTGTTTACTCATGTGAACCGGGGAGAAGAAGTAATTCTGCCGGACAACTGCCATATTGTGGCCCATGAAGCGGGTGCGGCGGCTATCATTGCCGGGGCGCAGCTGCGGACAGTGCAGAACGTCAATGGGGAAATGCCTCTGGATATTCTGGAAAAATATATCCGGAAAGACCCGGAAGACATCCATCAGCCCAGAACAGCGCTCATTACCTATGAAAACGCCGATTCCGACGGCCAGGTAAGAAATCTGGAGTACATGAAAAAGGTAAGAGAACTGGCGGACAAATACAGTCTGCCCATTCATCTGGACGGCGCCCGCATTTTTAACGCGGCGGCAGTGCTGGGCGTAGAGGCGAAGGAAATCGCGCAGTATGTGGATACGGTATCCGTATGTCTGTCCAAGGGTCTTTGCGCGCCGGTGGGTTCTGTGCTGGTAGGCAGCAGAGAATTTATCGCGCAGGCAAGAAGAAAAAGAAAGATCATCGGCGGCGGTATGCGTCAGGTGGGTATTCTGGCGGCAGCCGGCAAGATTGCCCTGACGAAGATGAGCAAGCGGCTCCAGGAGGACCATGACAACGCCGCGTATATGGCGGAGGCTCTTTGCGGCGTAAAGGGGCTGGAGGTTTACAAGGAACGCCAGCAGATCAATATGGTATTCTTCCGTCTGAAAGACTATCCTCTTTCTTCCGCGGAGCTGGTGGACTATATGGCGAAACATGATGTGGTAATCAACGGTGAGGACAACGGCATCATGCGCTTTGCGACCCATAAATATGTGTCCAGAGAAGAAATCGACAAAGTTGTGGAACTGATGAAGCAGGTATAAGAGACATGGCGAAGATATTTCTTGTGCTGGGACTGGGCTTTCTCATTGGTTTTTTTGGACTGCTCAAGGAAAAAGGCCTGAAGATCAACGCCAAATCACAGACTGTCTGGCTGATGCTGCTGATTTTCTGTATGGGAGTCAGTATCGGCAGAAACGGGGAGATCATCAGCGCCCTGCCGTCTTTGGGCGGCAAGGCGCTACTCTTTACGGTGCTGGCGGCGGCTGGTTCTGTGGCGGCGGTATATCTTCTGACCAGGATTTTTCTGGGAAAGGGGGAAAAATCATGAGCAAGGCTATTTTGATCGCTTTGGCCCTGGGAATCGGCGCCGGCGCGGTGATGCCGGATGGTCTGGGGAATTTTCTGGACGCGGCGTCCTCCTATATGCTGCTGATTCTGCTGTTTTCCGTGGGCATTGACATGGGAGTCAACCGGGAGGTCTTTGGACAGATCCGCCGCATGGGGCTGCGGATTCTGGTGATCCCGCTGGGCGTGGTGCTGGGGTCTTTGGCCGGCGGCGCTTTGGGCGCGGCGATTCTTGGCATGGGCATGAAAGAAGGACTGGCTATTACCTCGGGACTGGGCTGGTACAGTCTGTCGGGCATTTTGATGACAGAAGCGGGCAATCCTGTGGGAGGTACCATTTCCTTTTTATCCAATGTGTTCCGGGAGGTGCTGACCTTTCTGGTGGTGCCGGTACTGGCGGGGCGAAACGTCTATACAGCCATCGCGCCGGCGGGCGCTACGGCCATGGATACGACTCTGCCACTGCTGAGCAAGTATACAGACAGCAAAACGGCGATTTTGGCCTTTGTCAGCGGTGTCATCTGCACGTTGGTGGTGCCGGTGCTGGTCCCTATATTTTGCTGAGAAAAAAATAAAAAAAGATGTTGACAAATGTTTGGTTTTGGATTATACTATCCTAGTCAGCGAAAAAAGCTGAAACCAAATATGCGGATGTGGCGGAATTGGCAGACGCGCTAGATTCAGGTTCTAGTGGGCATTGCGCCCGTGCAGGTTCAAGTCCTGTCATCCGCAGCCGAAAGAGACCATCAGAAAGATGGTCTTTTTTCTTTGCTCGGGAGAGATATGAAAAATAGTTTTTTAAAAGTTTTTTGAAAAAGTATTGACAAGAGGAGGAAAACGTAGTATCCTAACTAGGCAAGCAAGATTGTATGAAAATCAATACAATATGCGGATGTGGCGGAATTGGCAGACGCGCTAGATTCAGGTTCTAGTGGGCATTGCGCCCGTGCAGGTTCAAGTCCTGTCATCCGCA
>NZ_JACSNY010000030.1 GCF_016902535.1 Anaerotignum lactatifermentans
GCTCATAGTTCCTCCTAGTTTAATGGATGTCTTTGCAAACACCATTTTACCAGAAACTGTGAGTCATTTTTACTTGTTGCACTTAGATTATAAATTCAAACGCAAAAAAAGAACGGCCGGAAAAGCAGGTCCCCCTTCAGAAAACAGTACCGATCAAAATAAAATTGCCGGAACCCTCTTTGTTTACAAGGATTCCGGCAATATTTATTTTCTTATGCAGATGCCCCTGAGGAAATATTCCTGCGGGCTTTCTGTTATTCCTGCGTAAATTCCGCCGCTACGGGCATATCGTTCACCAGAAGGATGATCCGGTATTCCCCTTTGCCAATGCCGCCGCAGAGAGTTTTCCAGTTGATGGGGATTTCCGCCGTTTCCCCCGCTGCCACAGCTGTGGTCTCCTCACCCCAGGTAGCGCCCGCTGTGCCGGGGAATTCCTCCCATACGCCGTCTTTCTTTTCCTCCAAATGGTACAGCAGACGGTAGGATACCTCCTGATCGGAGCCATTGGTCAGCAGGAAAGTGGCACTGGTAGATTTCAGTGTATCCGCCTGCAATTCCAAAGTAACGCCTTCCAGCTGGTTCACTTCCGAAAACTGTGTCGTATAATCTTTGCCGCAGCCGACAAAGGCCAGCAGGCAGATCAATACCGCCGCCAGAATACTGCATTTTTTTCTCATAGGTCTGTTTCTCCCTTTCCTCCCTGTTACTGCAGGTTTTTTTCGATAAATTCCGCCAGTCGGCGGGCCTCTTTTTCCATTCTTTCCAGATCTTTCCCCTCGATCATAACACGGATCAGAGGTTCTGTGCCGGAAGTACGGATCAGTACTCTGCCGTCAGCGGAGAAATCCGCCTCCAGCGCCTCAATGGCATGACGGATGGCCGGCACTTCCATATAGGTGTTCTTTTTGGCGTTGTTCACCCGGGCATTTACCAGCACCTGGGGCATGGTTTCCATAGCCGCCGCCAGCTCCGATGCCTTCTTGCCGCTGCGCTTCATGACAGAGAGCATCTGGATGGCAGTAAGGATGCCGTCCCCGGTGGTGTTGTGATCCAAAAAGATAATATGACCGGACTGCTCGCCGCCCAGATTTCGGTCCGCCGCGATCATCCGCTCCAGAACATACCGGTCACCCACATTGGCCTGCTCAATGGCAATCCCCTTTTCTCTGCCCATGAGGGTCAGGCCCAGATTGGACATGACGGTGCCGACAATGGTATCGTTGCGCAGAGCGCCCCGTTCCTTCATATCCAGACCGCAGATGGCCAGGATTTTGTCCCCGTCGATGAGCTCGCCGTTTTCGTCTACGGCCAGACAACGATCCGCGTCTCCGTCAAAGGCAAAGCCGATATCGGCGCCGTTTTCCTTGACAAAGACCTTTAGATCCTCCATATGGGTAGAACCGCATTTCTTATTGATATTGGTGCCATCGGGCTCATTATGAATGATGCACAGGCCCGCCCCCAGATTTAATAAAGCGATGGGCGCCGCTTTATAGGAAGCGCCGTTGGCGCAGTCCAGCGCCACTTTGATGCCCTGGAACCGTTCCTTTGTGGTTTTGGTCAAAAAGTCGATATAATCATCCAGGGCCTCCTCCGCCATGGAACGGGTGCCGATGGCCGCGCCTGTGGGGCAGGGCAGGATCTCCTGATGCCCCAGAAGGATATCCTCGATCTCGTCCTCCAGCTCATCGCTGAGTTTATAGCCCTTGCTGCTGAAAAATTTGATGCCGTTGTACTCCACAGGATTATGAGAAGCGGAGATTACAACCCCCGCGTCCAGGCGGTATTTCCGCACCAGATAAGCCACCGCCGGTGTCGGCACAATGCCTGCCAGCACCGCATGGGCGCCCACAGAGCAGATGCCGGCTACCAGTGCCGCCTCCAGCATATCGCCGCTGATACGGGTATCCATCCCCACCAGAATCCGGGGAGCATGGTTCGTTTCCTTTGTCAGGACATAAGCGCCCGCGCGTCCCAGCTGATATGCCATTTCTCCTGTCAGTTCCGTGTTCGCTACGCCACGGACACCGTCTGTACCGAATAATCTTCCCATTGTTCTCTTAACTCCTTTATTTCCCGCTGTTAAAACTCCGCGTTATTGTTTTCCTCTCTGTCCCCGCCGGCGGCTGTTACCATAACGGAAAGGACCGTATCTGTGGTAGAAATGCCCTCCGGCAGCTGCCAGAGGATCTCCGCCTGATGGGTGCCCGTTTCCAGACCGCTCACATCCACCGTAGCGCTGATCCGCCCTGTGTCCACACTAGTCAGAAGATCTTCTTCCCCTACCAGCGTCACAGCCACGGAAGAAGGCAGTTCATAGGTATACTGGCTGTTCATGTTCAACAGTGTGATGGCGGAAGAAGGAACCCACACCGTCGTCTCCGCGCTCCTTGCGATATGCACCATCACCTGTACGCTCTGGCTGGCACCGTCCTTGATCCGTACCCCATCGGGCAGGTAGTCCTCCAGACGGAAGGTTCTGGATGTGGAGGTGGTCCGCCCTGCCACATCAATGGGCTCCAGAGACAGATAAGACAGTCTTTCCAGAGCGTCCTCTTCGCCCACTACGGTAATACTTTCCGGTGTCGTGGTGATCTCCAGAATATGGTATCCCTCCGCCGGTGTTCCGGAAATCTCCACCTGCAGGGGGATCTGTTTCTCATCCTGCATCAGATAGGATACTGTAACCGTATCCTGAGAGAAGCTAATGCCGCTGACGGTTTCGCCTTCCGCGTCATAAGCCACCAGCTTGCTTTCCAAAACGCCCTGTTCCACCGCGTCCGCGGCGCTGACAGTGGCCCGCACAGACGCCACACGGTCCACGGCGGATTTCGCGCCTTTTACCATGACCGTCTCTATGCTTAACTGCGGCTCAGAAAGGTTTTCAGAGCCTTCCGCCATACCGTTCATGGAAATCTCCACCGGGAATTCCTTGCTGACCAGCGTCTCAATAGACAGCTCCACGGCAGAAGGGCTCTTGCTGACAATGACATAACCGCTGCCGCTGGGCAAAGTCACCTTTACCTCCGCCGTGCGCACATCTCCGCTGGAAACATATCCCAAATCGGCGGCGTCCACCTCGGCGGTAATCATATCGGACTGCTGCTGGCTCAAACGATCCAGCGCCGTCCGCTGTCCCTTGATCTTAATATTGATCTTTGTCTCCGACAATTCCTCCCAGTTGGCAATGGTCAGCCCCTGGGCCGTCAGGGATTCCATGCCGGTGATCTGCAGGGGTGTACTGTATGTTCTGGTATCCTCCGGCTGGTCGATGCTGATGACCATGAACCACATAATGGCCGCAATAGCAATGGAAAGCAGTTTCCAGCCCAGATCCTTCATCAATAATTCCTGAAATCTCTTCATTTTTCCGGCCTTCCTTTCCAAATCATCCATTTCTTCCTGCCGGTCTGATTCTGCTGGGAAAGCATGGTCTTCAACTGTTCCGTCGTCAGATCACGATAGAGCACGCCGCCTCTGGCCACGGAGATCTTCCCCGTTTCCTCAGACACAACGATAACATAGGCGTCCGACACCTCGCTGGCGCCGATGGCCGCCCGGTGTCTGGTGCCCAGCTCCATGCTGACCTCATTGCTGTCTGTCAGCGGCAAAAAGCAGGTTGCCGCCGCCACCCGGTTATGGCGAATGATGACCGCCCCGTCATGCAGGGGCGTATTATGCTCAAAAATATTGATTAACAGCTGGCTGGAAACGATGGCGTCAATGGGGATGCCGGTACGCTCCAGGTCGCCCAGCGGAACTTCCTGTTCCATCAAAATCAGGGCACCGGTCTTTACAGCTCCCATTTTTCCCGCTGCCTTGACGATCTCATCCACGGTTCTGGCCGCCGCCTTTTCATCGCCGGCGTCGTCGCTGCGGGTAAAGTAAGAGAAAAACTTGCCTTTGCCCAGCTGTTCCAGCGCCTTTCGCATTTCCGGCTGGAATACGATCAGCAGCGCGATGATGCCCACGCTGATGGTATTGGATAAGATCCAGAGGATGGTATTCAATTTTAAGATCGAAGCCACAGCCGCCAGGGCAAAGATCACTAAGATCCCCTTAAAGAGCGCCCACGCTCTTGTTTCCTTGATCCAGAAAATGATCTTATAAATTATGTAGGCTACGATAAGGATATCCAGCACATCGGTGATACCGATGGAGGGCTTTACAAATTCCGTAATGCCCAGGCTGTCAAAGATTCCCTGAAATAATTCCATGCTTCTACACCTGATTTCCCTTTGTTTTCTATAAAAATACAGACTTAAATACAGTATAGCATAAAGTCGTCAAAAAATGTTGTACACTTTTAAAATTCAGAAAAAATTACGATATTTCCCATGCCCCGCAAAAAGGCACGGCTCCTTGGCGGCAGCCGTGCCTTTCTCCTGACGGCGGCTTAGAATCCGCCGTGGGTTTTATTGTCATATTCCTGATCCGCCAGACACTCCGCCGCCAGATCTTCCAGTTCCTGTTCCCTGCGCGCCTGCTCCTCCTCTTCCTCTATCATATGCATCAAAAAGCCGAAGGCCAGGGCTTTCTCCCGCCCTGATACCTTTCCGTCCCGGTTCAAATCAAAAGGTTTTCTGAAAAATGACATCTTCGCCGCCTCCTTTTTTTACAAACACAGCCGCTGTCTGGGGGAATACCCCTCCTGCTTCAGTTCCGAGCACAGCAGCTCCATAACCGCAGGCCGCACCCGGATCAGATGCATGGGCTCCGCCAGCTTTTTCATGGCCTCTTCAGAGATGCCGCATAGATCCAGCAGCTTCCGGTATTCTTCCGACCAGGGCTCTGCCATCTGGGCCGTCCCCGTCACCCGCAGCCCCTCCAGCTGGCCAAAGCCGCTGTATGGCGCAAAGATGGCCAGACACACGTGGGGATTTCCCTTTAATGCCCGGAACTTCAGTCCGCCTTCGGAAAACAGATAGAAACAGCCCTCCACATAATGGTACTCAATGGGAGTACACCGGACGAAATCGCCTGCCGCCGTCGCCAGCGCACAGGTATTATGACGGCCTATAACCTCTTCAATTTTCTTCTTCAGGATAAGGTAAAATAAGTTTCGCAAATTATAATGGATAAAAAGAGACATGGTTTGCAGATCTCTGGTAGAATGAAGTTGCGACACCACCATTCTGAAAGGAGACAGCAAACCATGTCCGAGAAAATTGTACAGCTAAATGAGGAAGTAATCAAGGGTCAAATCAAAGAATTGGTACGCGGAAGCGTAGAGGAAACCCTTAATGAACTACTGGAGGCTGAAGCGGAGAAGTTAACCCAGGCAGCACGATACGAACGTAACGAGCTGCGCCAGGGCTATCGGAGCGGTCACTATAGCCGTAATCTTACTACTACTTCTGGGGATGTCACACTCAAGGTGCCCAAACTCAAGGGGATATCCTTTGAAACTGCTATTATCGAGCGGTACCGCCGCCGGGAGAGCAGTGTGGAGGAGGCCCTCATCGAGATGTACCTGGCTGGAGTATCCGTCCGCCGAGTAGAGGACATTACGGAAGCTCTTTGGGGCAGCAAGGTATCTCCCTCCACCATTAGTGAACTGAACAAGAAAGCATATGTCCACATTGAGGATTGGCGCAACCGCCCTCTGCAGGGCGGACGATATCCGTATGTCTATGTGGATGGGATCTATCTGCGCCGTAACTGGGGCGGAGAGTTTGAAAATGTGGCTATTCTGGTTGCGATTGCCGTCAATGAGGACGGGTATCGTGAGATTTTAGGTGCTGCCGAGGGTATGAAAGAAGACAAAGCCAGTTGGGTTAACTTCTTCCAGTGGCTGCGTGACCGTGGGCTGGACGGAGTCAAACTGGTAGTTGGAGACAAGTGCCTTGGCATGCTGGAGGCTGTGGGAGAAGTGTTGAGACCGTTTCAAGTTTTGTGTAAAGTGAATAAACTGATATAAGATATGTCATTAGTTACTTTGGGCAGAGCCTATTGAGGTTCTGCCTTTGTCTGTATTATAATGCAGTTTCCGGACATGTCAAGCAGGGCTGGTCAGTCCAGCCCTATCAGCCCGGCCGCTGCTTATAATCCTGACAGCCTTTCTTCAAAAAATATCTCCAGCTGCGAATGAATCTGGCCCCAATCCTGTCGGTGTCCGGTCCATTTTTTCGTGATATCTA
>NZ_JACSNY010000004.1 GCF_016902535.1 Anaerotignum lactatifermentans
CCGTAATCGACGCTATGATTAACATGGCAAACGCAATGCTGGACAGAGACTTCTATGCGGATGGTCTGACACTGGACGATCTGGGCATTGGCCATATGACAAAAGAAGAGCTGCTGGACTACCTGAACAATGGTGTGTATAAGGCATAAGCGGCGCCGAACGGATCTTCACATACTTTAGACAATCAGAAAGACATTCAAAATAACCTCCAGAATATCCGCCTCTATCTTGGGGCGGATATTTTTTTGCGGCTTTCTTCTTGACAAGGAGCGAAGGCGCTTTATATAATACATGCAGTAAAAAACAATTCTGATTTCAGATCGATTCTTTTTCCGCAGCATTTTCTCATATTCTTTCCCGGAAAGAAAACTTCCCATTTTTTGACTGTAAAAGCAAAGAAAGTTCAGAACTCAGGCCAATGGTAAGGGTCTGTATTTCTGTGCGCTGATATTAGAAAAACCATAGAAGAAAAGGAGTTTTTGTCATGCCGATTGGAGTATTGGTCAATGGAGGCTCCGTCGTATTGGGCGGCATCCTCGGCTGTGTTTTAGGAAAAAAACTGAATCAGGAATTTCAGGAAAAATTGCAGATGGTTTTTGCTGTCTGTTCTATGGCGATGGGGATTACCACCATTGTATTGATGCAGAATATGCCGGCTGTGGTGCTTGCTATGATTCTGGGGACGGTTCTGGGTCATTTCTGCCGTCTGGATCACGGGATTCATAAGGCGGCAGGCGGGATGCAAAAGGCGGTATTTGGCATCGTAGGCTCCGGCAGAAAGTCCTCGCCGGAGGAAATGGACATCCTTTTGACGGTGATTGTGCTTTTTTGCGCATCCGGAACGGGGATCTACGGTTCCATTATTTCCGGTATGACTGGGGATCATAGCATCCTGATGGCAAAATCAGTGCTGGATCTTTTTACGGCGGCGATCTTTGCGTGCAGTCTGGGACTGGCGGTTTCTTTGATTGCTGTTCCCCAAATGGTGCTGTTTCTGCTGCTGTTTTTCTGTGCCGGAATCATTTATCCTCTTTGCTCACCGGAAATGATCGCGGATTTCAAGGCTTGCGGCGGCTGTATTATGCTGGCGACAGGCTTCCGTATGGTACGGCTGAAAATGTTCCCTGTGGCGGATATGATCCCCGCAATGATTCTGGTAATGCCTGTCAGCTGGATCTGGATGACCTATATTTTGCCATTAGTCAGTTGACTGAAAGGATATTCAAAATCATATTAAAATTTTGTAAAAAAATACATCTGAAAAAGGAGGGGTTCCTTTTCCGGATGTATTTTTTATACATAAAAACAGAGTCGCTCTATTTTCGGGCGGCTCTTTTTTCATAGAGAGACTTAATATTTTTTTATATATCCATGGCACTTTTCTATGTTTGCCTTTGGGAAAAGATAGAAAGGGCAAAGTAGGGGGGAATTATAAGATTTTTCTGATGGAAGATAAAAAAAATCTATTGTCAGTGCGGATTTTAATAATTGGTTTTTTTTAAATGCCTAAGCTATAATCAATTCAGTCAAAAAATGTTGAAAAATGAAAAAGAATATGTGGATTTTGTACACGGTATAAAGCGTATCGGGGCAGAAACGCAGTTCAAAATTTTTTTGAGTCAAGAATGTCAAGTATCAAAAAATATAAGAAAAGGAGAGAAAGAGTTATGAAATTCGAAAACATGTTTTCCCCCATTCAGATCGGTCCTATGACTGTAAAGAACCGTTTTGTGGTACCTCCTATGGGCAATAACTTTGCCAACACAGACGGCACATGGAGCGATCAGTCCGTTGCATACTATGCAGAACGCGCGAAAGGCCAGTTTGGTCTGATTACCATTGAGGCGACTGTTGTGCATGAAGGCGCAAAGGGCGGCCCCAGAAAACCCTGTCTGTACAATGACAACAGCATCGAAAGCCTGAGAAAAATCTGTGACGCAGTTCACGCGGAAGGCGCAAAGGTATCCATCCAGCTGCAGAACGCTGGTCCAGAAGGCAACGCGAAAAACGCAGGCGCTCCCATCACAGCAGCTTCTCCCATTCAGGCAGCAGAAGCAAAGGATATCCCTGTGGAAGTTCCCACAGAAAAAGTATATGAACTGGTAAAAGGCTATGGCGCAGCAGCAGAACGCGCTATGAAAGCCGGTGTAGACGCTGTGGAAATCCACATGGCACACGGTTATCTGGTAAACACATTCATGTCTCCCAGATCCAACAAACGTATCGATGAATTCGGCGGTAGCTTTGAAAACAGAATGAGATTCTCCCGTCTGATTATCGAAGAAGTAAAAGCAAAAACAGAAGGCAAGGTTGCTGTTCTGGTTCGTATTAACAGCACAGAAGATATGTTCGGCGGTCTGGATAACCACGACATGTGCGCAGTAGCTTCTTATCTGGAAAGCTGCGGTATCGACGGTCTGCACGTTTCCAGAGCGGTACATCTGAAAGATGAATACATGTGGGCTCCTACCGGTATCCACGGCGGTTTCTCCGCAGAACTGGTAGAAAACATCAAAAAATGCGTATCCGTTCCCGTAATTACCGTAGGTCGTTACACAGAGCCGCAGTTCGCAGAACTGATGGTAAAACTGGGCAGAGCTGATCTGGTTGCTTTTGGCCGTCAGTCTCTGGCAGATCCTCATATGCCTCTGAAGGCAATGGAAGACAGACTGGAAGATATGACACCTTGTATCGCTTGTCTGCAGGGCTGCGTAGCAAACATGCATGCGGGCAAACCTATCGTATGCTTGACAAATCCTCGTCTGAGCCACGAATCCGAACCCATCCAGCCTGCGGAAAAAGTGAAAAAAGTATATGTAATCGGCGGCGGTGTTTCCGGTATGTACGCTGCATATCTGGCAAAGAAGAGAGGACACGAAGTTACATTGTTTGAAGCCACAGACAAACTGGGCGGCAATATGAGACTGGCTGCATTCCCTCCCGGAAAAGGCGACATCACAAACATGATCCGCAGCTACATTGTAAAATGCGAGAAAGCTGGCGTGGACATTCGTCTGAACACAACAGTGACCGTAGAAATGCTGAAGGAAGATAAACCCGACGCAGTGATCCTGGCAACTGGTTCCGAAACACTGGTACTGCCTTTCATCAAAGGCATTTACAGCCCTGAGATCGTACACGGCATTGATTGCCTGGAAGGCAAACGTCCCGTTGGACATAAGGTACTGGTTGTCGGCGGCGGCATGGTCGGCGCGGAAACAGCAGAATTCCTGGCAGAACAGGGCCACGAAGTAGCTGTAATTGAAATGAGAGACGCCATCGGTCCTGATGTAATCCATGAACATCGTGTATTCCTGATGGAAGCTTTCGAAAAATATCATATCCAGCAGATCACAAGCGCAGCTGTTCAGGAAATCCTGCCTGACGGCGTTAAGTACAAAAACGCTGCTGATTCTTCCGACCAGACCATTTATGAAGCAAGAGGCTTCGACACAGTTGTTCTTTCCATGGGCTTCGTTTCCCGTTACACACACCGGGAAGGCCAGGAAGTGGTTTATGACTTCGCGGAAGAACTGCGCAAGATCGTGCCTGAAGTTCATGTAGTCGGCGACGCAATCAGAGCAAGACGTGCGCTGGACGCTACAAAAGAAGCATACGAAGCTGCCTGCAAATTGTAATTAAAATTCGATTTGGAGGAGCAAAAAGATGGAAAAAAGGATTAGTGGTCATACGGGACTGTATGGTCTGTTTGGTTCCCCGGTGGGACATTCCGGTTCTCCGGCCATGTATAACAAAGCCTTTGCCTACTACGGTTTGGACTTTGCCTATCTGGCCTTCGATGTAAAGGAAGAAGATATGCCCAAAGCCTTTGAAGCCATCCGGACGCTGCACATGCAGGGCGGGAATTTTACCATGCCCTGCAAGGTGGCGGCGGCCAGACTGGCGGACCACCTGACGCCGGCGGCGCAGATGGTAGGCGCGTGCAATGCCTTTGTCAATGAGGACGGCGTGATTACAGGACATGTGACCGACGGGATTGGTTTTGTGAAAAATCTGGAAAACCATGGCGTATCTGTCAGGGGGAAAAACGCCGTGATTTTCGGAGCGGGGGGTGCTGCCACCTCCATTCAGGTACAGCTTGCACTGGAGGGAGCAGGTCAGATTCACATTTTTAATCCCAAAGATAGATTTTATACCCGAGCGGAAGAACTGAAGGAGAAGCTCTCCGACGCCTGCCCCGACTGTCTGGTGACGGTAGGGGATGTGAAAGATCAGAAAGCAGTGGCACAGGCCATCGCTGACTGTGATATTGTAATCAACGGCACCATCATGGGCATGAAGCCACACGAGAACGTTTCGTTGGTAGACCCGGCCTGGTATCGAAAGGATTTGGTGGTTGCTGACACGGTGTATAATCCGGAAAAAACAAAAATGATCTTGGAAGCGAAAAAAGCCGGCTGTAAAGTTGTCGGCGGCGCAGGCATGCTGCTTCAGCAGGGAGCTGTCAACTTCAAGCTCTTTACGGGAAAAGAAATGCCTTTAGACTGAAAACAGGATCAGTGGGGAGGATAAAAATGAAAGCAAAAAATTATTTTATGTCTATCATCTGTGTATACATGTGCTATCTGACACATGGTATCCAGGCGATTATTCTGAATCAGAATAATGTTAATTTTGCAACACAGTGGGGATTTGATATGTCCAATCCCGACACGGCAGCTTATACAGCAGGTCTGGCAGCGGTAAGTACCGCAGTAGCCTGGACAGGCTTTGGTAAATTCGTCAGCGTATGGATCGGCGGCGAGATTTCTGACCGTGTGGGACGTAAGAAACTGATGATTGGCGGCGCACTGCTGTATATCCTGTGCTTTGCCGGTTTCCTGATGACAAAAAGCGCGCTGGTAGCGTCTATCTGCGGTTTTCTGTCCGGTATCGCAACATCCGGTTTCTGGGATGCAGCTGGTTATCCCGCAGTACAGGAAGCTTATCCCAAGGCTCCCGGCTCTGCTTTGATCGGTATCAAATTCTTCGTATCTTTGTCCGGTATGATCTATCCTCTGTTCGTTGTACAGATGGCAGCATCCGGCAACTGGAAAATGAACATCATTCTGCCTTTGGTAATGTCCGCAATTTGTGTAGTTCTGGCAGTGATCGCACCCTTTGCTTATGATGATAAAAAGAAAGAAGCAACAGCGGAAGATCATGGCGATCACAAGAAAAATGCGATGCAGGCAGAGATTGATGCAGCAAAAGCAGCAATGCTTGTAAAACCTAGTAAATTTGTGGTATTCTTAGTTATGTTCTATGCGTTCCTGTGCATGTCCATCATGTACGGCGCACAGCAGTATACAAAAGCATTTGGTCTGGCAGTTTGCGGCCTGACAGAAATGCAGGCGGCAGGTATGACCTCCGTTTACACCATTGGTTCTCTTTGCGCTGTTGTATTCTGGGCGTTTATGATGGCAAAGCTGAAGTGGAACCCTCTGAAAGTTGTTTTGATCGACTCTATCTTTACAGCAGTCGCTTTGCTGGGTGTACTGTTCATTCAGCAGGTTGTAATCATCTACATCGCTATTGCAATGCTGGGCTTCTTCGCCGCAGGCGGTGCTCTGCAGACAGGCCTGGCAGTAGTACAGCTCTTTAACCCCGGCCCGAAAGGCAGAAATACTGGTATCTACTACACCTTCATGGGTGCGGCAAGCTATCTGATTCCTGTGGTTGCGGCACAGCTGACAAAGATCTCCGGCGAGGAGAACGCCATCTATACTCTGATGATTATGCTGTTGGTATTTGCGATCCTGGCGATCCTGAGTTCTCTGTATCTGGCAAAACAGCATACAAAGATCTTTGGCAAGAGTGCTCTTGCAAAATAATTGTAAAAAAACATGTGCAAAAAGAAGCTTTGCTGCGGCAAAGTTTCTTTGCACATCCTGATTTTATCATTCGATGAGGAGGTTTCACGGTCTTGAGTGCCAAAATTTTAACAGACAAAAAAGAACTGCCCTACATCCCCCTTGGACCGTTCCAATGGCGAATTCCTGGCATACATTATCACTTAGAGAAAGTTGAGTTTTTTCAGGGGTTGATTTTGGGCGCTACCGCATTAAGCTCCATTCCTTATATGACTGATTGTTTGGGCCTGCCCTATGAGCTGGCCTGGAGCTGCGTAATTCTGGAGGTTTTCCTCTATATGCTGCACGGCTGGCTCGGGGACCCGGTCGTTCCCGGCTGGATTACACCGACATTGCCCTTTACACTGGTTTTTCTGGAAGGATTTGAGCAGGGCCCGGAACGAATACAGGCCCTGATCGCCGTACAGATGCTGGTAGCCATTATCTTTATTTTTATGGGTGTCACAAAACTGGCGGACCGGTTTGTCCGTTTGGTACCGGCTTCGGTAAAAGGCGGTATCCTGCTGGCGGCGCCAATTACCGTTATCCAGGGGCAGCTGGCGGAAGGCAGTCAGTTTATGATTGCACCTATATCGACACTGGTGGGTACCTTCCTGCTGGCTTTTTTGAGCTTTTCTCCCTTCTGTGACAAGAAGAGAGGCTCCATTAAAATCCTGGACATTATGGCAAAGTACGGGAATCTGTTCCCTTATCTTTTGGCTATGCTCATTGGTATTTTAATTAAAGAGCTGTCTTATCCTGAACTGGAGCTGGGCAGCATTATCCGTATCCCGGATTTTGGTGTTATGTTGGATACGGTCAGCATTTTTGCTGTTGGCGTGCCTTCTCCCGGACTGTTCCTGAAGGCGCTGCCTTTGGCCCTGATCTGCTACGTATTGGCTTTCGGTGACTTTGTTACTTCTGAGACATTGGTCAAAGAAGCACAGGAGAGCAGAAACGATGAATACATTGATTTCAACTCCAGCCGTTCTAATTTGATCAGCGGCCTGCGTAACCTGATTTTGTCCATTTTCGCGCCATTCCCGCCTCTTTCAGGCCCGTTGTGGGTGGGAATGACCGTTTCCGTAGCAATGAGATACCGGGAGGGCGAAAAGGCCATGAAATCCCTGCTGGGCGGCATGAGCTCCTTCCGTATCGCGACCTTTATCAGCGTTATCCTAGTACCGGTGGTTTCCTTCATGAAACCCATCATGGGGGTTGGCTCCGCCATTACGCTGCTGTTCCAGGCCTATGTCTGTGCCCGGATTGGTATGGAATACTGCAAATCCAATACGGATAAAAGTATTGCCGGTGTTATGGCTGCCATTCTGGCCTTCAAAGGCTCCGGATGGGCACTGCTGGCTGGCTTTGCCATGAACTTCCTGCTTTCCAATACGGATTACCAGAAGAAAAAACTGGGTATGCCTACAACAGATGAACTGGAAGAAATCGACCGGAAGCGGGACGCGGAGGTAAAGGAACTGACATTAAAAAAATCAACGGATTTATAAGAAAAATAAATCACAATGATGTGAAAAAACACAAGATCTGAAAGATCTTGTGTTTTTTTTAACTAATTCAAAGGAAATGCTGTTTTTTTCAAAATATTGATGGAAAACGCCGGCAGAAATAAATATTATCTATCAAAATAGTCAAAAACATTGATTTGATTTATGTGTTTTCTGTGGCTAAACTATAAGTAAGAAAAAACGAAACAAAATAGAAACGGAGGATTTGTAATGAAGAACAATTACCCGCACTTGTTCCAGCCCTATACCATTAGAAATATGACTGTGAAAAACCGTATTGTCATGATGCCTATGGGCAGTGACCTGGCAGGTCATAACGGGCAGATGAGTGACGAGCATATCAAGTATTATGAACAGCGTGCCAGAGGCGGCGTTGGACTGATCCTGGTGGAAAATATCTGTGTAACCTTCCCGCAGGGCTCCAATGGTGCTACCCAGCTGCGAATCGACCATGACTGTTATATTCCCAGACTGTATACTCTGGCGGAAGTTTGCCACAGACATGGTTCCTGCGTAGGTATCCAGCTGAACCATGCAGGTGCGTCCGCCATGAGCAGCCGTACAGGTATGCAGCCCGTATCCGCTTCCAATATTCCTTCTAAGGAAGGCGGCGAAATCCCCAGAAAGCTGACAAAGGTAGAATTGTTCAGTATTGCTCAGGACTATGGCGTAGCGGCGCAGCGTGCAGTAAACGCGGGCTTTGACCTGGTAGAGATCCATGCAGGTCATTCCTATCTGATCAGCCAGTTCCTGTCTCCTCTGATGAATGACCGTACAGACGAATTTGGCGGTTCCGTAGAGAACAGAGCGCGCTTCTGCCGTCTGGTCATTGATGAAGTACGAAAAGCCGTTGGCCCTAAGGTACCTATTTCCCTGCGTCTGAGTGTGGACGAGCTGGTGGAAGGCGGCAATACGCTGGAAGATTGTCTGGAATATCTGGAATACCTCAGTGATGAGGTGGATCTGTTCAATACTTCCGCCGGTCTGAACCAGAGCATCCAGTACCAGATCGATGCCAACTATCTGAAAGACGGCTGGAGATCCTATATGGCGAAGGCTGTTCGTGACAAATTCAACAAACCCACCATTGCCATGGGCAATATTCGTGATCCTAAGATTGCCGATGATATTATTGCCAGAGGCGATGCTGATTTCATCGGTCTGGGCCGTGGCCTGATTGCAGACCCCGATTGGTGTGTAAAAGCAAGATATGGTGATGTATCTGATATCCGTAAATGTATTTCCTGCAACATTGGCTGTGTAGGCAACCGTATCGGCGGCAACAAACCCATTCGCTGCTCTGTCAATCCGGATGTGGTATACGGCGAACAGTACAAGAAAACAAAAGTTACGAAGCCTTGCAGCGTAGTTGTCGTAGGCGGCGGTACAGCCGGTCTGGAAGCAGCCTGCACCGCTGCGGAAGTAGGCTGTAATGTTACTCTGCTGGAAAAGGAAGCAGAAGTAGGCGGCCTGTCTGTTCAGATTTCCAAGATTCCCGCGAAAACAAGACTGGGCGATTTCCCCAGATATCTGAAACATCGCGCCAGCAAGCTGGATCATCTGAATATCGTAACAGATACAGAGGCAACAGTAGAAAAAATCAGATGCTATAAGCCGGATCTGGTAATCAACGCAACTGGTTCCGTTCCTCTTTTGCCTCCCATTGAAGGTCTTCATGAAAACCTGAATAACCCCAACGCAAAAGTATATTCCATCAAGGATATGATTGAGAATCTGGGTCATTATCCTGAAGATCTGACTGGAAAGAAGGTCGCTGTGGTAGGCGGCGGCGCCGTAGGTCTGGACGTTATGGAATTCTTCGCGCCCAGAGGTGCGGAAGTGACAATCATCGAAATGATGGGTGTCATTGGCAATGGTTTGGATGCCTCCACGTCTTCCAGCATGAATGAGTGTATGAACAAGCATCATGTACGTAAAATGGTTCATACTGCTCTGACTAAGGTCAACGCGGATTCCTTTGAGGTAAAATATGGCGAAACAGAAGAAACCATTCCCTTTGACTATGGCTTTGTCTGCCTGGGCATGAAGGCTTATGCGTCTATTTGGGATGAAATCCAGCAGGCATTTGACGGCGAGGACGTAGAAGTGCTGAACATCGGCGATTCCGTTCGCGCCAGAAGAATCATTGACGGTGTAGACGCCGGGCGTCATCTGGTGCTGAGCACACTGGATCGGCTGGGCTTCCGTTAAGAATAAACTCCTGTAAAAACTCTGTGAAAAAATAGTGGAAAATCATAAAGGCTTTCCTTGGCTGTCCTCCCGACAGATCATAAAAATATAGTTTAAACAAGGAAACAAAAAAACAACAGATGCGGAACCTTCCCCAGGGAAACGCATCTGTTGTTTTTTTCTGTTATAAAACTGCCTTCATATTGTATCCTGCATACAATATGGAGGCGTAGAGTGTGAAAATTATGTTTTTTTCGGGAAAATTCACCATAAATCTTTTTTTTTAATCAATAAATTTCTTACATTACCAGGTGTTTTTGCCCATTTTTTGCCCGTTTACTTTGGATAGTTTTCCAGGACAAATTTCCGGAAATCCTGCACCACAGGAGACAGGTATTTATTCTTTAAAGTGGCCATATGGAAACTGCGTTCCCAGGAAGGGGAGGAGATCTGAATGATTTTTACATTCAAACGCAGCAGCTGTTCCATGTAAGGCACAACGGCGATACCAAAGCCTTTGGACACCAGACCGGCAATAACCTCATCCTCCTCAACTTCATAGGCGATGATAGGCTTTTTGTCAATCTTGCGGAAAAGCTTGTCAATAATGGAACGAAGGCCGGAGCCCTTGGTGAAATAAACCTGAGGATAGGGCAGTGTTTCCTCCAGATTGATGCTGTGGCGGTTGGAAAGAGGGTGATTTCTGGGGACGATCAGTACCAGATCCTGCTTTTCTACAGGAACAAAGTCGACTTCTGTCTCTTCATCAAACTTGGTGCAGAAGACCATATCGTATTTTTCCTGCTTCAGACCCTCCAAAAGACCGCTGGTAATGCCGGTATAGAACTCAAACTGTATGGATTTATTGGGTTTTGTTGCCAGAAAAGCGGCGGCTACCTCCGGCACAAAGGCGGTGCCCAATGTACGCAGAAAGCCCAGTTTGATGACGCCTTCGCCCAGGGAAACCTTCTGCATTGTGGCAACACCGTCATCCAGTATGGCCAGGGAACGCTGCACATAATCCAGGAACTGACGGCCTTCCTTAGTCAGAACAGAGGAACGGGACTGACGGTCAAAGAGGTTGACTCCCAGTTCCGACTCCAGCTGAGAAATGGCATGGCTCAGGCTGGGCTGGGTAATGCAAAGCTTTTCGGAAGCCTTGCGGAAGTGCTGCATTTCTGCAAGGACCACAAAATAGCGCAGATGACATAGATTCATTTTCTCACACCTTTCAGACTTTCCCAAAGATTTCTTTTTTCCAGTATACTATACAAGATAAAAATTGTCTATTAAAAGACAAAAACAATCAATTAGTATTTATCAAAAAAACGGCGTATACTGAGGGAGCAAAAGGGGAAATCGGCTTGACCGGAAGAAAGAAATCTACCTATGAGGGGGGAAAGAAATGGAACAACAGCATGATGCACTGGAGCAGATGCGGGAAACCATCGCACAGTGTGACGCCGCCATTACAGAGGCGCTGAAAACAAGAATGGCCTGTATCGAACAGATCATCCAATACAAAAGGGAAAACGGTGTGCCGATCCTACAGCCGGAACAGGAAAAGAAACAGCTGGATGTAGTGAAGCACAGTACAAAGGATTCCGTATTCCGTCACGAGATTATCCATATCTTTGAGGGGATTATCGAAAACAGCAAGCGAATTCAGGCAAAGACGCTGTTTGAGAAAAATATTCTGCTCATTGGCTTTATGGGTGCCGGAAAAACAACAGTTTCCGCCTGCCTGGGCAATCTTCTGGCCATGGAGGTCATGGAGATGGATGCTTATATCCAGAAAAAAGAAGGCATGTCTATCAAGGACATCTTTGCTGTTCACGGCGAGGAATACTTCCGTAACTGCGAAAGCAATACACTGATCTCTCTGCAGGAGAGAAGACACGTTGTGGTTTCCTGCGGCGGCGGGGTGCCCCTGAGAGAAAAAAATGTCGAACTGATGAAGAAAAGCGGTTATGTTGTATGGCTGACCGCAACACCGGAAGCCATCTTTGACAGAGTCAAGGACAGCACGGAACGTCCGCTGCTCAATGGCAATATGCGGGTAGACTTCATTCAGGATCTGATGGAAAGCCGCAGAGAAAAATATGAAGCGGCTGCGGACATCAAGATCGATACGACAAACAAAGACATTGTTGAGATCTGCGAGGAATTGCTGCAGAAGCTTTCCGCGCTGGAAAAGAATAAACATTAAGCAGATATAAGGAGGAAAAAATTATGTCTAAACAGTTCCCTATCACCGTAAGTTCCTGGACACTGGGCGATCAGTGCACATTCGAGGAAAGAGTAAAGGCTGCCAAAGAAGCTGGCTTCGAAGGTATCGGCCTGCGTGCGGAAACTTATGTAGACGCTTTGAACGAAGGCCTGTATGATGAAGACATTCTGGCAATCCTGAGAAAATACGATATGAAGGTAACAGAAGTAGAATACATCGTACAGTGGGCTGACGACGTTCGTTCCTATGAACAGAAATACAAAGAACAGATGTGCTTCCATATGTGCGCTCTGTTCGGCGTAAACCACATCAACTGCGGTCTGATGGAAAACTACTCCGTAGAACATACAGCACAGAAACTGAAAGAACTGTGCCACAGAGCAGGCAAATACACCATCGGTGTAGAACCCATGCCTTACAGCGGTCTGCCCGATATCAAAAAAGCATGGGCAGTTGTAAAAGAAAGCGGCTGCGACAACGCAAAACTGATCCTGGATACATGGCACTGGGTAAGAGCAAACCAGCCTAACGACATCAGTCTGCTGGAAGGTATCCCCGCAGAAAAGATCGTTTCCATCCAGATCAACGACGTACACGACAGAGCTTATGCAAAATCTATCCTGCGTGACGAATCCATGCACGACAGACTGGCACCCGGCACAGGCTATGGCGATACAGCTGGCTTCTGCCGTATGCTGAAAGAAAAAGGCGTAGAACCCAAGGCTCTGGGTGTAGAAGTAATCAGCGACGCAATCCTGGCAAAAGGTGTTGCGGAAGCAGCAAAATACAACTTCGAAAACACAGTAAAGGTTCTGGAAGCAGCTTGGCCCGAAGCTCTGCCTGAAAAATAAGAGGAGGCGGCTCTCGTGATCATGTTGATTGCAAAAAACACGGTGAAACAGGGAAAGCAGCAGGAATTTGTTGCGCTGGCAAAGGAAATGATCGCCAAAACAAGACAGGAAGCCGGATGCGTATATTATGATCTGGTTTCCGACCAGAACGACGATCAGATCTACTACTTTATCGAGAACTATGCGGATGAAGCGGCAGTAGCGGCACATCGCGCGTCGGAATATTTCCAGACCATCGTGCCCCAACTGGCGGAGCTGCGCGTAAAGCCCTCCGAGGTCAGCACCTGCACCGTAGTAGAATAAAAAAAGATTACATAAGGAGGTCATCACATCATGGAAAGAAGAATTAGCGGCAGAACAGGTATGTTTTGTTTGATCGGTACACCCGTAGGCCATTCCGGCTCTCCGGCAATGTATAACTACAGCTTCCAGAACAAGGGTCTGGACTATGCTTACCTGGCATACGATATCCCTCTGGAAAAAACAGAAGAAGCAGTTCAGGCGCTGCGTGTGCTGGGTTGCAAGGGCTTTAATGTAACAATGCCCTGCAAAACAAAGGTAGCAGAACTGGTTGACGAGCTGTCCGACGCAGCAAAACTGATCGGTGCCTGCAACACAGTTGTTGTGAAAGATGGAAAACTTTACGGCAACAATACAGATGGTATGGGCTTCGTTAGAAACCTGAAAGAAAACGGCGTAGACGTAAAAGGCAAAAAAATGACCATTATGGGTGCCGGCGGCGCTGCGACCGCTGTACAGGTACAGTCCGCTCTGGACGGTGCTGTAAAGATTTCCATTTTCAATAGAGATGACGAATTCTACGCAAACGCAGAACGCACAAAAGCAAAAATCAAAGAAATGCTGCCTGAATGCGATGTAAACGTATACCACCTGGAAGACACAGAGAAACTGTACGCTGAAATCAAAGACAGCGATATCCTGGTAAACGCTACAAAAGTAGGGATGAAGCCTCTGGATGAACAGTCTCTGGTAGAGGACAAATCCGTATTCCGTCCCGACCTGGTAGTTGCAGACGTTGTTTACAATCCTAAGGAAACAAAATTTGTGAAAGAAGCAAAAGAAGCTGGCTGCAAAGTAGCTGTTGGCGGCATCGGCATGCTGCTGTGGCAGGGTGCGGCTGCATTCAAGCTGTTCACAGGCGAAGATATGCCCACAGACGAAGTTTATGAGCTGTTCTTCAAATAATTTGTAAATGCTTTACTATGCCTTGTTAAATTGATTATGATTACCCTCGAAACCGGCTGTCATAGAGATATGACCGCCGGTTTTTTTGTAAAATGTTGCCTGCGCAACGCATTTTGGACAAAATCTATGGTATCCTGAATGCAGAGGTGATTGCAAATGAGAAGAAAAGACAGAGAAATGGATCAGCAGTTTGCTTATGGGGTATTGGACCGGGCACCCTACGCCACCATCAGCATGGTCCGTCCGGATGGCTCCGCCTATGGAATTCCCATTTCTATTGTGCGGGAAGAGGATCATTTTTATTTTCATTCCGCTATGGAAGGAGAAAAAATCGACAGCCTGGTGGCCCGGCCGGAGATCTGTGTCAGCGCTGTCAGCCGATGCCGTCCTGTCAAGGATCGTTTTACCATGGAATACGAATCGGCGGTGATTTTTGGAAAAGCGGTTATGGTAGAAGATGATGAGGAAAAGGTCCATGGCCTCCGTCTGCTGTGCCAGAGATTTTGTCCGGAAAATATGGCGGAATTTGATGTATCTATTGCCCGCAGTCTGAAACGGACGGCAGTGATCCGTGTGGATATTTCCTCGGTAACGGGAAAACGGAAGAAATACGACAAAGAGGGCAAGGAAATGAAATGGGGCAGAATGGAGTAACGAAATCACCTGACAGATGATTTTTCAGCACGGCATAGGGGAAGGAGGGACGTCAATGGAGCGGATGGAACGAATCGGAACATATCCGTTATTTCAAAATATTAAAGCGGAAGGGTTGGAGGAGATGCTTCAATGCGTCCATGTGCGATACAGGAGCTTCCCCAAAGACAGTTTTTTGGCTCTGGCAGAGGAGGAGATCCACTATGTGGGTGTTATCTGCAAGGGCAGTGTGCGTATGGTTCGGGAGGATGATTGGGGGAATCAGATCCTGCTGGTACATATGGGAGAGGGAGAACTTTTTGGGGAAACCTTCGTGTGCAGTGCTTCCTTTGCGTCCAAAGTCTCTTTTGTGACAGCGGAGGAAACGGAGATTTTGTTTTTGGATTATGACAGGGTCATGCATACCTGTTCTCTTACCTGCCGTCATCATCATCGGCTCATAGAGAATATGCTTCGCTGTATTGCCGAGAAGAATATACAGCTTATGGAAAAGATTGAGGTGATCTCCCAGAGAAGCCTGCGGGACAAGCTGATGACCTATCTGTCTTTAGAGTCGCAGCGACAGGGCAGGTCTGTCTTTTCTGTGCCGCTGAGCCGGGTGGAAATGGCCGAATATTTATGTGCCGACCGCAGCGCGGTGTCCAGAGAGCTTGCCAGTATGCAGGCGGACGGTCTGATTTCCTTTGAAAAAAATATCTTCTGCATTCTGGGAAAAGAAAATGGGAACAGGGACAGAAAGCGCCGGTGAGAGAGAGGAAGATTGTGGCAGTGAACGCGAATCAGAAAGAAGGAAAAAGATCATGAAGGATAAGGAACGAATGATTGAGGAATTGACAGAACGTATGATGCGCTTCGATCAGGGGGACAGCAAGCAGATCCAGCATTTTTTGAAGGTACATCGTCTGGCTGCCATAATCTGTGAAAAAGAAGGCATCGACGAAAAGACAAGGTTTCTGACGGAGTGTGCCGCATTGGTCCATGATATCGGGATACTTCCGGCAAGAAAGCGTTATGGCTGCTCCAGCGGGAGGCTGCAGGAACTGGAAGGCCCCGCCTATGCCCGTAAGATGCTGAAAGAAATGGGATTGGCGGCGGAGATGGTCGATAGGATCTGTTATCTGGTGGCTCATCACCATACCTATGACCAGATGCAGGGCATAGATTATCATATTCTGGTGGAGGCAGATTTTCTGGTGAATTTTTACGAAGATGAGATGGATGTCAGCCTTCGGGAAAAGATGGTAGCGGATTACTTCTATACGGCGGCGGGACGGGAACTGTATCGCTGGATGTACGCGCCGGAGAGCTAAAAAAATGATGTTGAATAAGGGTACAAGAGGAGATGGTTTTCTTTTTGGAAGGAAAATCTACTATAATGTAGAAGGAAGGACAGCATAGCCATGCTGTCTTTTTCTGCTTTTCTCAAAAAGACAGTTCAGATCGGTGTAAATCCCTTGCGTGTCAAATTTTGCGGCGTTATAATCAATAGTATGAAAAAAAGCAGTTTCAAAAGATAAAGGGGTTGGAAGTAATGAGGCGATATTATCGGCCTGCCGCATTAGGTATGGCCGCTGTTCTTTCTGTGGGCATTTTTACGGCGGAGGCTAACGCGCAGGAACCGCTGTCGGAGCCATGGAGCCAGGAAATGCCGGCGGAAGCAGACAGTGTAGGTACAATGACTTTGGAGGAAGTGACGGTTCTGGCGCAGGGCCAGGAAACCGAAGTGCTTTCCTTGGATACGGAAGCAGAGACGGCGGAAGCGCCCGCACCGGAGCAGAGCGAGTCTGCCGCGGCGGACAGAGATGCTGCCACCGGCGGGGAACTGTTTTCTGACGTAAGTCAAAGCAACTGGTATTACGGCGGTGTCAGCTATGTCATGAATAAGGGCCTGATGACAGGCATGGGAGACGGCACCTTTGGGCCCTATGTGAATATGACCCGAGCGCAGTTTCTGGTGGTGCTGTATCGTATGGAAGGCTCCCCGAAAACAGACCTTTCCGCGTCTGTTTTGAATATACCGGAAACGCTGTCCTACGCACCAGCAGTTTATTGGGCGGATCAGGCAGGAATTCTAAAGAAGCATCCGCAGATTGTGAATGGATTGGAAATGGCAATCAGCCGGGAAGAGATGGTATCTCTTTTTTATGAATACATCCAGAGCAAAGGGATTGCGGTGGAAGAACGGGCGGATCTGGCGGCATTTCCAGACAGCGGAAGCGTATCGGCCGCAGCCAGCGAAGCCATGAGCTGGGCGGTTGCCGTGGGACTCGTCAGCGGAGATGGGGCGGAGAAGCTGCTTTTGCCGGCAAAAGGCACTAGCAGGGCTACCTGTGCGGTCATGATCTCCAGACTTTGTGAGAAATATTTTCTGGGAGAATTTGCCAATATTCCCATCTATGCGCAGGCGGGGCATATTTCCTTTGAGACTGGCAATGAGAATACCGGGAAATTTGCGATTCTGATTTCCGAGATTGAGGCTAGTGCCAGCATCAAAAAAGTGGAAGCGGCGGTGTGGTGCAGCGGCGATCGAAGTGATCTGGCCTTGTATACCGCGGAAAAACGGGATGGACAGTATGTGGTGCAGGGCGATGTGACAAACCACAGATATCATTTCGGGCTCTATCAGACACAGATTTATGTAACGCTGACCAATGGTTTGCGGATTCCGGCCGGAACGCAGCAGGCCAATATACAGGGCAGCGAGGCCCAGGTGCGTCTGGGCAGACAGCTGGATCAGGTTTACAGGGAGGCAGGACGCAATCTGTATGCCTGCTATCGCTGGGTAGCGGAGCATGTGACCTACAAGACGCTGCCGATTCCGCTGGAACCGCCGGCAGGATATACGGCGGATCAGTGGTATGCACTGCAGGCCTTCGAAAATCGGGAAGGAAACTGCTTCTGTTATGCGGCGGCATTTTATCAGCTGGCAAAAGGTCTTGGATATGATGCGAAATTCGTAGAAGGAAAGGTTGCCATGGCACGGGGCGGCTACGACCCCCATGGATGGGTGGAAATCACCATAAACGGCGCAACCTATATCTGTGACCCGGATATGCAGTATGAGGCGCCCAGCCATAATTTCTATATGCAGCCCATCCATAGTCCTGTTATTAAATATGTTTGGTAGGAGGACGCTATGGTTTTTAGTTCACTGACGTTTTTATGTGTTTTTCTGCCGCTGGTGCTGGCGTTGTACTATGCACTGCCCTCTCTGCGGCTGAGAAATATGCTGCTGATTCTGGTCAGTCTCCTGTTTTATGCCTATGGCGAGCCAGTGTATGTGCTTTTGATGATTGCCAGTATTCTGTTAAACTATGTTTTTGGCAGAACAATGGACACAGAACAGGAAGGAAGACGGAGGATCATCCTGATACTGGCTGTTGTGGTCAATCTGGGGCTGCTGGCGGTCTTTAAATATACGGACATGTTTTTGCAGACAGTTTCTCAGCTCAGCGGGAAGAAGATCCAGCCGGTGGGATTAGCGCTGCCTATTGGGATTTCTTTTTTCACGTTCCAGGCGCTGTCTTATGTGATTGATGTGTATCGAAAAGAGGTAGAGCCGCAGAAGAATCTTTGGAATGTGATGCTCTACATCTCCTTTTTCCCGCAGCTGATTGCCGGACCCATTGTGAAGTATCACGATATTCAGGAACAGATTTCTCATCGGGAAACGGACAGCCGGCAGATTGCTCAGGGGCTGCGGCGTTTTCTGGCGGGACTGTCCAAAAAGGTACTGATTTCCAATACCATGGCGGTAACGGCAGACGCTCTTTTTGCGGCGGCGCCGGGAGAAATCTGCGCTTTGTCGGCATGGCTGGCGGCCATCAGCTATCTGCTCCAGATCTATTTTGATTTCAGTGGATACAGCGATATGGCCATTGGTCTGGGGCGGATGTTTGGGTTCCGATTTTTGGAAAATTTCCGCTACCCCTATGTTTCTGCCAGCATACAGGAATTCTGGAGAAGATGGCATATTTCCCTTTCCACATGGTTCAAGGAATATCTTTATATCCCTTTGGGCGGCAGCAGAAAAGGAACGCTGCGGACCTGTATCAATAAATTGATTGTGTTTTTCTGTACCGGACTGTGGCACGGCGCCAACTGGACCTTTGTCCTCTGGGGATTGTGGCACGGCACCTTTCTTCTTCTGGAGCAGGTGCTGCCGGTGAAAAAACTGCCAAAGACGCTGGCCCATATTTACGTACTGCTGGTGGTCTGTGTGGGATTTGTTATGTTCCGGGCGGATACCTTCCATCAGGGGATCTTCATGATCGGCAGTATGTTTGCTGGATGGGAATTTACGTCTTTGCAGCAGGCAGTGTTCTGGGAACAGCTTTCACCGCTGTATTTGGCAACGCTGGTGCTTGCGGTCGTTGGCAGTACACCCTGGCTGCCTAAGGCGGCAGGGCGTCTTCTGAAAACGGAACAATGGCGCAGACCGGCGGAATATTTCGGCTATGGAAGCAGTTTTCTGCTTTTGCTTTTGTGTATGCTGAGTCTGTCCAGCGGGACATACAATCCATTTATTTATTTTAGATTTTAGGGGCTGTGAAGATGAAACATAAAAAATATATTTGCTATCTCATCGTTGTCTGGGCAGTCCTGATCTTTCCTTTTGCGGGCATGGCCTTCTGGCCCAGCAACGAAACAACGGAAAATACGGAACTGGCCTCCTGGCCGGAACTGAAAACGGAAGAAGGCTGGAATAAGGAATATATGAGCCAGATGGGCGCTTATTTCGAGGACCATTTTGCCCTCCGGCAGTATTGGGTGACGGCCAATGCCCTGCTGCGGAGCACGCTGTTTTATACCAGCGCCACGGATCAGGTGGTGCTGGGTTCAGAGGACTGGCTCTATTACAGCGGCACGCTGGACGATTATCTGGGAAAAAATCTGTTTTCCGAACGGGAGAAGTTTGCGCTCCTCCATAATTTAAAGCTGATTCAGGAGTATGTAGAGGGACAGGGCAGTCAGTTTATTTTGATGGTCCCGCCCAATAAAAACAGCTTGTATGATGAGCATATGCCCTCCCATTATCAGAAGGCGGATGTCAGTAACCTGTGGGAGCTGACGGAAGCGTTGAAGGAAGAAGAGATTGGGTATGTGGATCTTCTGGAGGAATTTTCAAAGACGGAGGAAACCCTTTATTTCCAAAGAGATTCCCATTGGAACAGCAAAGGCGCGCTGCTGGCTTACTGTACGCTCATGGAGCAGACGGGACGAAACTTTGAGACCTATCGGAATGTGCCCTATGACCTGAAAAAAGAGCACAGCGGAGACCTGGACGAAATGCTTTTTCCCAAGGCAGTACAGATGGAAGAGGATTTCGTCTATGATTATGGCTGGAATTATCGTTATATCAATGAAGTGAAGGACAATATGGATTCCTGGATCGAAACGGTCAATCCACAAAAGGACGGTACAATTCTCATGTATCGGGATTCCTTTGGAGAAAGCCTGCTGCCTTTTGTGGCGGAGGCTTATGGCAGGGCTTATTTTTCCAGGCTGGTGCCCTATAATCTGTTACAGATAGGGCAGTATGGGCCGGATACGGTGGTCATTGAGAAAGTAGAGCGGAATCTGGACGATTTTATTCAACAGGCCCCCATTATGACATATCCCCAGAGGGAAAACATTTCCGCCCCGGAGGCGAAGACGGATACGACGATTCTGGCTGAAAAATCCGGCTCTTTTCTGGAAGTGCAGGGGATTTTGGATGAGGACTATTTAGATACCAAAACAGAGATCTATGTTTCCGTAAGGAATGAAGCCACGATGGAAACAAAGACCTATGAAGCATTTTATACCAGTACGGAGGAAGGCGGCGGTTTTCAGCTTTATCTCAGCGGCGGCAGCCTTTGGGAAGGCGAACTGCGGCTGAGTGTCATTGCCGTGAACGGCGGACAGGCCTTTCTTACTGGAAGCACAAATATCACATGGGAAATTTAGGAGGGAATGGTATGAACATGAGAAAAGTATGGGCATGGGCCATGGCAGCGGCAGTCTGCGCCGCTTTGGCTGGATGCGGACAAACGGAAGAAACCGTGGAAGAGGAACAGTATCTGACCATCGGCGCGGCGGCGGAAGGCGCTTTCGATCTGCTGGTGAATAACGCTACAGGCCAGGATATTACAGCCTTTGCCATGAAAACAGGGGTGGAGGAAACATATCCCGCCAGCATGATGGGCAGTGAGGATGTATGGAAAAACGGCGAGACAGCCGAAGTATTCTATCTGCCGGAGGAAACAGAGGAAATGGAAATGGAAACGGAGACCGATGTGGTGTTCCAGCCTTCCTATCAGGCACAAGTCACTTTGGCGGACGGCAGTGTATATGAGCTGACCGCTTTGGGTCTGGAGGATCTGGATGGAGAAGTAAGCCTTTGTATGGAAGAGGAAGTCCTTTATGTAACATATACCAGCAAGACTTCCGGCGATACGGTTTCTACTAAGGAACAGGAAATGGCGGCGATCGCGCAGCAGAAAGCAATGGAAGAGGCAGAAGCGCAGGCAGAGAGTCAGGCGGCACAGGAACCGGCTCAATCTGCACCCGCACAGTCTGAACCGGTTCAGACAGCACCGGCGCAGCAACCGGTACAGTCTGCTCCTGTGGAACAGATCCCGGAACAGACCACGGAAGGCTGCCTGACAGAAGGCGGCGGCCCGGTATTTAATTAAAGAGAACAGAAAGATTCCCTGCCATGTGTTTTTGTGGCAGGGGATGTTTTTTGGAGCCTGAAAAGGCTCTTTTTTTTATGTTGTTTTTTGGGGGCCTGTCTTATATCAATATTTGCTTTTCGGAGAAGAAGGTTCTGGCAAATTCCAGAAAGGATTTTAATTCGGGATGCCCCGCCAGCTTTTTGTAGTAAATGCCGTAGGAAAGCCGCTCTGTATCAGCGATGGGGACATAGGAAAGGGCGGGGTCCCTGATGGCGAAATGGTCGGGGACAATAGCGGTGCCGTAGCCTGCCCGGGCCAGTGTAACAGAGGTTTCTATGGAATCACAGAGATAGATATGAGAGGAGGGGCGATTTCCCATAACCTGGTGCTGTATTTTTGCCAGTTCCCCGGGACATTTTCTGGGGTCCAGAACAACCAGGCGTTCCTGCTCCAGGGCGGAGATGGTAATTTCTTCCGGTGCCGCAGTATCCTGCTTTCGCTTGGAAACAGCAATCACAGGCAGTTTTGTCAGTTCCTTGTAGTAGATATATTCTTTCAGGCCATATTCCTGAAAGGCGATGACCGCGTCCAGACTCCCTTCCACCAGATGCTGGTAAATATGACGGAAGGGGATCACCTGAAAAACAGGATAGATCTCCGGATATTTCAGCCGCATCTGTTCCAGTACGGAGGTAAGGAGATAAACATCGTTGTAAGTATGGCAACCAATGACAAAGGGCTTCCTTTGGTCCTCAAAGGAGCCTTCCATTCTTTTTTTGGCTCGTTCCATAATATCCAGTATGGATTTTGCGTCCGGGATGAACATGAGTCCGGCCCGGGTCAGCTCTACCTTGCGGGTGGTGCGAAGAAAGAGTGTTACGTTCAGTTCTTCCTCCAGGGAGTGAATCTGCTGGGTAACCGCTGGCTGGGTCACGTTCAGATGCTGGGCCGCTTTGGCAAAGTTCAATGTTTCCGCAACAGTCAGGAAACAGGAAAGCTGCATGGAATTCATAAAATACCTCCTATATTATTGATAAGTATTACTTATTAACAATAACATATTCTGAATTCACTTACAACAAAATTCGGTTTAAGATAATCCATAGAGCCAGTGATCGTTTGTTTGCTGACGATTGGAGGCCGAACAATTTAAAGGAAAGGAAGTGGCATCATTGAAAAATGATTTTGGCATTATACTGCTGCGGCAGATCAATGGCCTTCTGGGTTTTTATCATAACCACCGTCTGGAGAAAATATCCGGACTGACCTTCTCGCAGATTTTTCTGCTTTATGAGATGTTTGATATGGCGGATCAGGAGAAAAGAGGTTTTTCTCTTTCCGCTCTGGCGGCAGAAACGGGTTTTTCAAAATCCACGGTATGCGCTACATTAAGGGCGCTGAAAGAAGCCGGGTACATTAAGATGAACGCGGACCGTATGGATCATCGGCGGAAAAAGATATTTCTTACGCAGAAGGCCGAGGCGGCCCGTGAAGAAGTAAACGACTTTGTGAAAGAGGTAAATACTTCCCTGCGGCAGGGAATCACAGATCAGGAAATGGAAGTTCTGGAGTATTCCTTACAGAAGATACTGGAGAATATCCGGATAACCAGAGCGCGCTGTCTTGATCTGGAATAAAGAAGGAAGGAGACTGACGAAAAAAATGATCCAACTGATGAAATATTTGAAAGAATATAGAAAAGACGCTGTATTGACGCCCATCCTTGTCATATTGGAAACCATGGGGGAATTGATGCTGACCGTTATCATCGGCAGATTTATTGATGAGCTTTCCAATTCCGCTACGACCATGGATACTATCTGGCACTATGGCGTACAGCTGATTATTGTGGCGGCAATCTGCTTGATTTTTGGCTCTGTCTGCGGATGGGAGTCTGTAAAAGCGGCTTCGGGGCTGTCAAAAAATCTGAGAATTGCCATGTTTGATAAAATACAGGATTTTTCCTTTACGAACATTGACCGGTTCTCTACCAACAGCCTGGTAACCCGTATGACTACGGACGTGACGAATTTACAGAACGCTTATATGATGACTTTGCGAGTAGCGGCCAAAGCACCGATTTCCATTCTCTGTGCTTTGATTATGGCCTTTGTAATCAACTGGAAGATTGCTCTGGTATATATCGTGGTGATTTTGCTGCTGTTTGTAGGGCTGTTTACGATCGCCCGCGCGACACATCCTATTTTCCAGAGAGTATTCCGTACCTATGATAAGCTCAATGGCGTTGTTCGGGAAAACCTGCACGGAATCCGGGTGGTCAAGGGATTTGTCAGAGAGGACTTTGAAAATCAGAAATTTGAAACAATTTCCGGTGAGATCAAAAAAGATTTTACCAAGGCGGAGAAGCTGATTGCCTTCAACCCCTTTATGATGCAGACAGCCATTTATGTCTGCCTGATCTTTATTTCCTGGCTGTCCGCCAAAGCTATTGTCGGCTCTGCCAGCGGTGTGGCTGTGGGCGGCATTTATATGACCACGGGCAATTTCCAGAACCTGATTACTTATTCCATGATGATTCTGATGTCTCTGATGATGCTTTCTTTGATCTATGTCATGATGATGATGTCCAGAGAATCGGTACACCGTATCAAAGAAGTGCTGGCGGAAGAATCCAACCTTCATAATCCTGAGGAGGCAGTATCCGAGATCCGGGACGGTGAGATTATTTTTGAAAATGTCGGCTTCAGCTATGCGGATGACCCGGAAAAGCTCTGTCTGTCGGAAATCAATTTACAGATCCGCTCCGGTGAGACCATTGGCATTATCGGCGGCACAGGCTCCGGCAAATCCTCACTGATCCAGCTGATCCCCAGACTGTACGATGCGACTGTGGGTAAAGTATCCGTCGGCGGCAGAGATGTGCGGGAATATGAACTGGAAGCTCTTCGTGATGCCGTTGCCGTTGTACTCCAGAAAAATGTACTGTTTTCCGGTACCATCAAAGAAAATCTCCGCTGGGGCAACGCGGACGCCACAGACGAGGAGTTGCTGGAGGTATGCAGACTGGCACAGGCAGATTCCTTCATTTCTACCTTCCCCGATGGATATGATACCTATATCGAGCAGGGCGGCACCAATGTTTCCGGCGGCCAGAAGCAGCGGCTTTGTATTGCCAGAGCACTGCTGAAACATCCAAAAGTCCTGATTCTGGACGATTCCACCAGCGCGGTGGATACAAAGACAGACGCTCTGATCCGAAGAGCCTTTCGTTCCTATCTTCCTGAGACTACGAAGATCATCATTGCGCAAAGAATCTCTTCTGTGGAGGATGCAGACAGAATCATTGTGATGGACGGCGGTAGGATTGATGCCATCGGCACCCATGAGGAACTGCTGAAATCCAACAGGATCTATCAGGAAGTATATGAATCTCAGCAAAAAGGAGGCGGTGAAGATGAGTAAGCGTTCAAATAAAGGCACCATGGGCCGTCTGTTGGAATATATTACAAAGCGGCACAAACGGGAATTTGCTGTGGTGGTTGTCTGTATCCTCATCAGTGTAATCGCGGGTATGGTAGGGAGTCTTTTTATACAGGTCATTATAGATGATTATATTTTGAAAATGGTGGAAACGGGCGCAGACCTTTTTGACGGCCTGAAAAAAGTGTTGGTTATCATGGCACTGGTCTATGTTGTAGGCGTTCTGGGTACGCTGTTTTATAACAGAATCATCGCCATTGTGGGACAGAAAGTGCTCAAAGAAATTCGTGACGATCTTTTTGAGAAAATGCAGACACTGCCCATCCGTTTTTTTGATACCCACACCCATGGGGATATCATGAGCGTATATACCAATGATACAGACACACTGCGCCAGTTTATCGCGCAGAGTTTGCCTATGATTATTTCTTCCTTGGTGACGATTGTTTTTTCCTTCTGCGTGATGGTGCATTTTAACCTGATTCTGGCGCTGATCGTTGCGGTGCTTTCCGCCCTGATGATCTTTGTGGGCAGAGTCATGGTAAAGCACAGCGGGCACTATTTCACCAGACAGCAGATTTCCATGGGGAAGGTCAACGGCTATGTGGAAGAAATCTTCGGCGGGCTGAAGGTAGTCAAGGTATTTTGTCATGAGGAAGCCACGAAGGCCCAGCTGCGGGAAATCAATGAAGAACTGTATCAAAATTCCCTGCGGGCAGGCGGCATTTCTGTTGTAATGATGCCCATTATGTCCTGCTTCGGGAATCTGCAATATCTGATTGTGGCTGTTGTTGGCGGTGCTATGGCCCTTTTTGGAGACGGTATGTTGTCTACTACCATTGGCACGCTGATTTCCTTCCTGGGATTGATTCGTCAGTTTACCTCTTCCATTACGCAGACGGCGCAGCAGATGAACAGCGTGGTTCTTGGCTTTGCCGGGGCGGGGCGTATTTTTGAGCTGATGGACCAGGAGCCGGAAACCGACGAGGGTTATGTGACTTTGGTCCGTGCCAAAGAGGAAAACGGCGTTTTGACAGAATGTGAGGACGGCGATGTATACGCGTGGAAGCATCCACATCACGACGGCACGCTGACTTATACAAAGCTGCGGGGAAATGTGGTCTTTGACCATGTGGATTTCAGCTATGACGGCAGAAAGCTGGTGCTTCATGATATTTCTCTATACGCAAAACCGGGACAGAAGATTGCGTTTGTGGGCGCTACCGGCGCAGGCAAAACGACCATTACGAATCTGATTAACCGGTTTTATGATCTGGCTGACGGCAAGATCCGTTATGACGGCATCAATATCACCAAAATCAAAAAGCCGGATCTGAGAAGATCTATGGGGATCGTTTTACAGGATGTCAATCTGTTTACAGGCACCATTATGGAAAATATCCGCTATGGCCGTCTGGATGCCACAGACGAGGAATGTATTGCGGCGGCAAAACTTTCCGGCGCCGATTCCTTTATTACCAGACTGCCCCAGGGCTATAATACGGTGATACAGGGGGACACCAACAATCTGTCCCAGGGACAGTGCCAGCTGATCTCTATTGCCAGAGCCGCTGTTGCCGATCCGCCTGTTATGATTCTGGACGAAGCCACCTCCTCCATTGATACCAGAACCGAGGCCATTGTGCAGGATGGTATGGACCGGCTGATGGACGGCAGAACTGTTTTTGTCATTGCCCATCGTTTGTCTACGGTACGAAATTCCAAGGCCATCATGGTACTGGAGCAGGGCAGGATCATTGAACGGGGCGATCATGAACAGCTGATTGCGCAAAAAGGACAGTATTATCAGCTGTATACAGGCGCCTTTGAATTGGAATAATTGACAAAAAATATGATGAGGGGCAGTTTCCTTCATTATAATGCCAGACAGTATAAAATTGCCGGAGCCCTTTTCTCCATTGGGATTCCGGCAATATTTGCATGGCTGGAAGACAACTTTGATGCTTTGCGCCTTTTCCCGCGCTTTCGTTGCATCTCGTTTTTGTTTTTGCTAGAATAGACAAAAAAGCGGCGCAATATCTGTATCCATAAAGAAAGGAGTGCGGTCGGATGCCCATTTATGAATATACTGAGTCGGAACGCAAGGCGGCAGAGGAGCATATTGAATCCTATTTCGGCAGAGCGGAGGCGGTGCTGCATGAGATTCTTGCCACGCAGATCCAGGTGGATATTTATTTGATTCCGCCAGTAAAGGGCCGTGAATACTATACGCTGGTGACATTAGGTATGGGGGCGTATCCAATGAATGTGCCGGAAGATCTGGCGGGGCATGGGCTGGAACGGGCGGAACTGATGATTACACTGCCGCCGGATTGGAAGGTACGGGAAAGAGACGAAACATGGGACTGGCCCATTCGTTTGCTTGGGGGGCTGGCTTGTCTGCCGATGGAGACAGACTCCTGGCTGGGTTGGGGACATACCATGGACAACGAAGTCCCGTTCGCCGAAAATACGGAGCTTTCGGCGGCAATGCTGATAGAGGCCCAGGCGCTGGAGGGCAGTGAGATCATACTGCTGCCTACGGGGGAACTGGTGAATTTTTACCAGATCCTTCCGTTGTATCCGGAGGAGCTGGAGGAAAAGCTGACCTATGGAGCGGATAATCTGCTGGCGGGAATGGCGGAAATGGATCATGTGGTATCTATCGACCGGCCCAGAGCCAGTTTTACCGAGGCCGATTATGAAAAGGTCTACGAGAAACTGGTTATGGACGATATGCGCTGGCATCTGGAAAGTATACGGCAAAAGTGTCTGCCAGTAGAAGAAATCACTGCCTGCAATCATTTGGCTATTTACCTGCGGTGGTGTGTGGAACACCATCTTATGAGCGAAAATTTTTTGGAGCAGTACGGAAAAAAGATGGCGGCGGCCAAAACGGCGGATGGTTTTATGGATCTGCGGCCATTGGTACAGCAGGAACTATGCGGCGTGCTGCTGCTGACGTATTTTAATGAAGAAGGAATGGCGTTTGCCCGCCATTACTATATAGGGGAAGAGGAACCTTGCTTCCCGGAGGATGTCGATGGGCATGCCATGGCCTGTTTTGGGCGGGAGAGGTACGAATCCGATGAATTTCAGGATGAGGCCTATCTGTTTGTTCCCTTTGATGAGGCTTATTACCAGTCTATGGCAGAGATCATAGAGAAACGCTGGGAGAAGTGGCGGGAAAGGGAAGGCAGATGATGGAGGAACAAAGCCGGGAGATATTTTCTCATGAGGATATCTCCTGGCTTTCTTTTGGTAAATATGGCGGAAAGCGGCCCAAAAGAATCGTCACCTTTGCCGTTGTATGGGGGAAGATGGTGCGGTATAATGTATGCGTAGAAAAAAGTGTCTTCGGGGCAGGGTGCGATTCCCTACCGGCGGTATAGCCCGCGAGCCGCTTCGGCGGCAGGATCCGTTGCGATTACGGAGCCGACAGTATAGTCTGGATGAGAGAAGATGTGCTTTTTGTTCTGCGCTCTTTTGCTGCGTGGAAAAAGAAACATGGCCCTGTAAGACGGCCTGCCTTTGGCGGGTCGGAGGAAGCGGGGCTTTTTTTATTGCCCCTGATACGGAAAAGAGGCTGAAAAAATGGAAAAGTATTACCTTGGTTTTGACGCGGGTACACAAAGTGTTAAAGCGGCTGTTTATGACAGCCAAATACGCTGTATTGCAGAGCACAGTACGCCGACGCTGTTACGCTATCCTCACCCGGGATGGGTGGAGATGGATGCCGATCAGTATGTGGCAGCGGCAGTAGAAAGTATCCGTGCTTGTACAGAGAAAATGAAGGAAAAGGGCCTGCCGGTAGAAAATATCCGTTCTATTTTCGGAGATGGGGTAATTCTGGGTATTGTAGGTGTTGACGAGGATGGAAATGCCATTACGCCTTATATCAACTATCTGGATTCCCGTACCAAGGAGGATGCGGAAGCGCTGGCGGCACTGGGATTGGAGATCTGGGCGAAGGAAACGGGAAATCCACTGCCGAATTGTATGTTTCCTGCGCTGTTTGCCAGATGGTTCCTCCGCAACAGTCAGGAATTTCAGAAGAAAGGAAAGAAATTCCTCCATAACGCTCCTTATATTCTGTCCCATTTGGCAGGATGCAGGGCGGAGGATGCCTTTATTGACTGGGGGACACTTTCCGGCTGGGGGCTGGGCTATCGTGTGGAGAAAAAGGAATGGAGCCAGGAACAGCTGGAGATTCTGGAGATTTCCCGGGATTACCTGCCAAGAATCGTCAAACCATGGGATATCATTGGTCATCTGACGGAGGAATATGCGCAAAAAACAGGACTGCCGGCGGGGATTCCCATTTGTGCCGGCGCCGGGGATACCATGCAGAGCATGATCGGCTGCGGGGTAACGGCAGTCAATAAAGCGGCGGACGTAGCCGGGACCTGTGCCATGTTCTGTATTGCCGTAGACGGCATCAAGCCGGAACTGAGCCGGCCGGGTACGGACCTGATTTTTAACAGCGGAACATTGGAGAATACTTATTTTTACTGGGGCTTTATTCGAACGGGCGGTCTGGCTCTGCGATGGTTCCGGGACAATATCTGTGGGAAGGAAGGTGAAGGGGCGTATTTTGATGTGCTGACGGAACGGGCCAAAGCGGTGCCTCCCGGCAGCAACGGGGTACTGTTCCTGCCATATCTGACCGGCGGCTTTGGAGAGATCTCCGCGGCCAGCGGATGCTTTTTGAACATGACCATGGACACAGACCAGGCGGTGCTTTGGCGGGCGGTTCTGGAGGCCATAGCCTATGATTATATTGGTGTGACGGATGTATACCGGGCCGCCGGTGTGGAACTGCGCAACATTACCGTTACAGAAGGCGGCAGCCGTTCCGAGCTTTGGAATCAGATCAAGGCCGATATGCTGGACTGCCGGGTAACGACTTTGAAAACGGCTCAGGGCGCAGTCATGACCAATGCGGCCACGGCGGCCTATGCCGTGGGAGACATCCCGGACCTGAAGGCGGCTTTTGAGAACAATCTGACAGAAAGTGCCGTGTATGTGCCGGACCCGGCCCGGCGCGATTTCTACCGAGGGATTTATGAGAAGAAAACAAAGCTGGTGCGGGAGCAGATGAAAGACGCCTTCGATGCTTTGGAGGAGATCCGGACCATGGGAGAAGAAATGAAATAAAAAGAGAACCTTTTGGATATTTTTATAAGAAAGCAAATATGGCTGGAATCCCTGTTCGGATTCCAGCCATAATGTTTTAAATGGATTTGTTATGATATGTATGTTCAGAATACCAGGCTGGTATAGATATTTGCTACCTTTTCCACGGCTTCCTCGGCGGTGCCGTTGTTTTCGATGCGGTACTCGGCGGTTTTCGCGTAAACAGGCAGTCGAGCCGCATACAGTTTTGCGGCAGCCTCCGGTGTGGGAGCCAGAGGGCGGCCCTTGCCGCTTTCCAAAAGTTCCAGCGCCCGGTCAATCCAGAAGATACGGCCGTTCATTTTTAACAGCTGTACGTTTTTAGGGTCCAGAACGGCGCCACCGCCCACAGAGATGACCATACTGTTTTCTCCTGCCAGAGAGGCAATAATCTCGGATTCCACTTTACGGAAGGAGGCCTCGCCATAAGCTGCGAAATAATCAGCGATAGACATGCCAATCTTTTCCACAATCAGGGCGTCTGTATCCACAAATCTCTTGTTCAGCCGTTCCGCTAGCATTCTGCCTACGGTGGTCTTACCGCAGCCAGACATGCCGGTGAAAATCAGATTGCTCTGTACCAGCATCAGCCGGTCTGTTTCCTTCTGAATGATGCCGTTATCCAGCTTGGTATCCAGGAAGATTTCCACGGCGCTTTTGGCCTGGCCCACCAGCATTTCCAGTCCGGCCAGACTGGGGATGCCGCGTTCTTCCGCTTCCAGTACCAACTTGGTGCGCAGAGGGTTGTAAACAACGTCCACCACAGCTTCCAGATGTTGGAACCGGGAAAGGTCGATGGGGGTCTGGTCGATGTTGGGGAACATGCCCACCGGGGTAGTGTTCACAATGAGCTGTGCGTCCGCATGTTCCGCATAGCATTGTTCGTAACCAATGGTGCCGGGGGCGCTTTTATAGTAAACGATATGGATCTCACGGGCTTCCATGTCCTGCAAAGCGGTGATAACGGCTTTGGAGGCGCCGCCTTTGCCCAATACCAGCACTTTTCTGCCTTTTACGGCAACATGGTGGTCCTCCAGCTGGCAGCGGAAGCCGAAATAGTCTGTATTATAGCCATAGAGCTTTCCGTTTCTGTTGACAACGGCGTTGACGGCACCGATGCGCTGCGCTCTGGAATCGATCTCATCCAGCAAAGGCATAACAGCCTCTTTATAGGGGATGGTTACGTTCAAAGCGGCAAATTCTTTCCGGCGGATAAAGGACTCCATTTCCTCTTTTGCCAGAGGAATCAGCTCATAAGTATAATCTGCCATTCTTTCATGTATGATCTTGGAAAAACTATGTCCCAGCTTTTCGCCGATCAATCCATATCTGTTCATTACAATCACCTCATCTTTTGTTTATCATGTTATTTTTTTATCGTAATATAAATTTTTTTAAAAATCAACGCTTTTTCTGACGGATTGTAATAAAAACGTAACTTTTTTTATGAGAGAAGTATGTTAGAATATTTTTGTCGAAATGGCATAAGGTAAGAAGAAGAGGTGAAGGATAAAAATGAAAAAATGGATGAAAACAATACTCTCCGCTGTTTTGGGGATCTCTATACTGGCCGGGGCGGTTCCGGCACAGACAGCGCTGGCTGCTGAGGAAGATATGCGGGCGGTCTGGATTTCAACAGTATACCGTGCGGATTATCCTACGGCACAGAATGATATTGCCGCGCAGAAGACGGAATTTATTCAAAAGCTGGATCAGGCCCAGGCTTTGGGGCTGAATACGGTGGTAGTGCAGATTCGGCCTAAGGGCGACGCTTTCTATGAATCGGAGCTGAATCCCTGGAGTGAGATTCTGACCGGGACACAGGGCAAAGACCCGGGCTATGACCCTATGGCCTTTATGATCGAAGAGACCCATAAGCGAGGCATGGAGTTCCATGCATGGATGAACCCGTACCGCATCACAACTTCCGGGACAGACCTGGCGGCTCTTTCCGCCGATAATATGGCCAGACAGCATCCAGACTGGATTCTGACCTATAACGGAGCCATGTATTACAATCCCGCCAAAGAGGAAGTAAAGCAGTATATCATTGATACGGTGGCGGAAGTGGTGGAAAACTATGATGTGGATGCCATCCACTTTGACGACTATTTCTATCCCTCCAATTATCCTTTGAGCGAGGGGGAGACAAGAGACGGTCAGGAGGCCAATGCCAGAAGAGAACATGTCAATGACCTGATCGAAGGTGTCTATAAAAAAATCAAATCCATTGATTCCAGTGTGGAATTTGGCATCAGTCCCATGGGGATCTGGAAAAACCAGAAATCTGACAGCACCGGTTCCGCTACCAGCGGTTCCGAAGGGTATTATACCGTATACGGCGACGCGAAGACCTGGGTGAAAAATGGATGGGTGGACTATATTGTTCCTCAGATTTACTGGGAGACAGGAAATTCCGCCGCGGATTATGAAACACTGGTAAAATGGTGGAATGATCTGGTGGCAGGTACTGGTGTGGATCTGTATATCGGCCAGGGCATTTATAAAGACAGCGTGGCTTCGGAGATTACAAAGGAACTTGGAATTAACGAAAAATACAGTAATGTTGGCGGCAGCTTCTATTTCAGCCTGCGGGATCTGCTGAACGACCGTCAGGGTGTGGCAACGGCCGTAAAGAATTACTATGCTGCAAAGGATACTGTTTCCCAGCCGGAAAAAGAGGAAGATACACCTGCCGTAAATCCGGTGCAGCCTTCCGGCAATCAGATAGCCTATGCCGGCAGAGCGAACCTGCAGATCGACGGGACGGCAAAGGAAATGGATATTTATATCATCAATGATTACAGCTATTTCAAGCTGCGGGATATTGCCCGTTCCATTACGGGAACCAAAAAGCAGTTCGATACGGTTTGGATTGAGGATACCCAGTCCATTCATTTGCAGACGGGAATTCCTTATACCATCAACGGCACGGAATCTGTAAGCGCCGCTTTGTCGGATACGACGGCATATCCTTCCACGGCGAAGCTGTATGTGGACGGCGAAGCGCAGAGTGTGGCGGCTTATACCATCAATGATTATACCTATTATAAACTGCGTGATATTGCCGCATTGGTGGATTTCGGCGTAACATGGGACGAAAGCACCTTTACCATTGGCATTGTGACCAGCAGCGGCTATGATAGCTGACAAAAAAAGACGGAAATGTTCCCGGGATAGCAGTCTCCCCTTAAGAAAACAATTCTAATCAAAATTGAATTGCCGGAATCCTCTTTATTGCAAGGATTCCGGCAATATTTGTTTTCTTATGAAGATGCCTTTAACGGCCGTCTTTCTTTTTTTGGCAAAAGTGGGGAGAAGTGTATGCGCTTTGCCGTGACTTTTTGTTTCCGCTGTGATACAATGGGGCAAGAGTGGGAAGAAAGGGGTGCGGATATGAAGGATAGAAAACCAAAAGCAGTAGCTGCCGGCCATATTTGTCTGGATATTACGCCAGTTTTTCATGGCGGTGCTGAGGAAATCGGAAAAATACTGCTGCCGGGCAAAATCGTGGATGTGGGCGCGGCAGATATTCATACAGGCGGATCTGTGGCAAATACGGGTCTGGCCATGGGCCTGCTGGGGACAGAAATGAAGCTCATGGGCAAAGTCGGTACGGACGCTCTGGGACAGACCCTGCTGGCCTGTTTGAAGGCATACGGCACCGAGGGAATGAAAATAGACCCGTCGGCTTCTACGTCATACAGCGTTGTGCTGGCGGTTCCCGGGATTGACAGGATCTTCCTGCACCATTCTGGGGCCAATGACACCTTCTGCGCGAAAGATATTGATTTTGATGTAGTTGCCAAGGCGGATCTGTTCCATTTTGGTTATCCGCCGATTATGCGGCAGATGTATCTGGAAGAAGGCACAGAACTGGCGGAGATTTTCCGTCGGGTCCATGAAATGGGCGTCGTTACTTCGCTGGATATGGCTTCTGTAGACCCTAATTCCGAGGCGGCGAAGCAGGACTGGAAGCGGATTCTGGAGAATGTACTGCCCTATGTGGATCTTTTTGTGCCCAGTATTGAAGAAATCTGCTTTATGATAGACAGAGAGCGGTATCAAAGCTGGATGGAACGGGCGGCAGGCAAAGAAATTCCTTCCATATTAAATGTGGAAAAAGATATTCGTCCTGTGGCGGAACAGTTGCGTCAGCTGGGGGCAAAAAGCCTGCTGATGAAATGCGGGGCGCCGGGACTGTATTACCATATGGGAGGCCCGGAGGATATCATTGCCCTTGGGAGCAAGCTGGGCCGTTCTATGATGGATTGGGCCTATCGAAAGGGGTTCCAGCCCAGTTTCCGGGCGAAGCGGGTACTCTCTGCCACCGGCGCGGGAGATACCACAATCGCGGCCTTCCTGTCGGCTATGCTCCAGGGCTATGATCTGGACTGGTGCGTTCGGCTGGCGGCGGCCACAGGAGCGCTCTGCGTGGAAAACTATGACGCGCTCAGCGGTTTGAAGCCTTTGGCGGAACTGAAAAAAGACATTGAGAATGGTTGGGAAAAGAGAAAGTAAGCGATTGGGGAAAGGAAGATCAATATGCTGGTAAACTTAAATGATGTACTGCTGCCTGCCAAAAAGGCCGGGTATGGCGTGGGACTGTTCAATACACTGAATTCGGAAATGGCCAAAGGTGTTCTTCGGGCGGCGGAGCGGAACCAGAGCCCTGTTATCATCGGGACGGCGGAGGTGCTGCTGCCCCATGCGTCTTTGGAAGAGATTGCCGAACTGCTGCTGCCTATGGCAAAGCGGGCCACGGTGCCGGTAGTGCTTCATTTTGACCATGGTCTGACGGAGGAAGCCTGCTATAAAGCGCTGGATCTGGGATTTACCTCTATTATGTATGACTGCTCTACAGAGGATTATGAGACCAATCTGCGGAAGGTAAAGGAAATGGCAAAGATTGCCCATGACAGAGGCGCTACCATTGAGGCAGAACTGGGGCACGTAGGTCAGGCGGACGGGGATGATCCCTCTGCTTTTTATACCGATCCCAGACAGGCAAAGGAATTTGTGGAATACACTGAGGCAGACGCTTTGGCTATTGCCGTGGGGACGGCCCATGGCGCTTATAAATTTCCGCCGAAGCTGGATTTTGAACGGATCGAGACCATCGCTTCCCTGATTCCTACGCCGTTGGTGCTCCATGGCGGTTCCGGTCTGACAGATGAGGATTTCCGGGAGGCCATTCGCCGGGGAATTTCCAAAATCAATATCTTTACGGACATCAATATCGCTTATGCCAAAGCGGCGGAAAAGGCGCTGCAAAACGGCGCTCTTTGCGCAACGGATATGATGGAACAGCTGGTGGAAGGCGTTGCGGCGGAAACAGAGAAAAAAATGAAGCTGTTTTTAATGAAATAACATGAAAAAAGGAAGGTAAGCATGAACGAAGGAATCTTTCAGATCGGGCCCATCCGCCCGCCCAGCGAGGCCAACAGCCTGCTGCTGCGGGTGACGGAAAACTGCCCGTGGAACAAATGCAAGTTTTGCATGCTGTATAAAAAGAATGATTTTCATACCAGACCGGTGGCACAGGTGAAAAAAGATATTGATACCATGGCGGAATACAGAGACAGAATTCTTCAGCATAAGAAAGACGGAGAGTTTGACATGAGTGCTGTCCATGAAGAATTTATTTCCCTGCCTTCCGATGAAGCCAGAATGTGTTATCAGATGGTATTTACCTGGCTGACGGAAGGGGACAGTCAGGCGATCTTTTTGCAGGACGCCAATACCATGGTTCTGCGGCCGGAATGGCTCATAGAGATTGTTTCCTACGTACGCCAGAGACTGCCGGAGATCCAGCGAATCACTTCCTATGGCAGAGCGAATACCTTGTCCAGAATCTCTGAGGAGGATTTTAAGGCCATCCGTCAGGCGGGCCTGGACCGCATTCATTCCGGCTATGAATCCGGATCTGACAAGGTGCTGGAAATGATCTGCAAGGGCGCAACCCAGGAGGAAGAGATCATCGGCGGCAGAAAGGTGAAGGACGCAGGAATCGAGCTTTCCATTTATTTCATGCCGGGTGTGGGCGGCAGAGAGCTTTCGGAGGACAACGCCGTGGAAACAGCCAAGGTCATCAATGAGGTGAACCCGGATTTTGTCAGACTGCGTACCTTTGTGTTGCGTACCGGCTCTCTGATGGAAGAAGTGCGGGATTCCGGAAGATATACCGAGGCAACGGATATGGAAAAGCTGCTGGAAATCCGCAATCTGATTTCTCATATCGACCCGAAACGGGCCCATGGAAAAATCACCAGTGACCATATCATTAACCTTTTACAGGAGGTCAGCGGCTATATGGATCAGGATATTCCCTGGATGCTGTCTTATATTGACGAGTATCTGGCGCTTCCAGAACTGGAACAGCGGAAATATCAGCTGGCCAGACGTATGGGCTTTCCTCTGGACTGGAAGCAGTTCTACCGCCTGCGGGAAAAGGATCAGGCCTATATCGAGGATCTGGCGAAAAATGTAGTGGATGAGAAAGCATGGGAATCCATGCTGCATAAATATATGGACCGTTATATTTAAGGAGGTGAACGGAGTGGAACAGATGGATATTATCACAAAAGTTGTCCCTTTTATACTGGTGGTGCTGATTGTATACTGGAATATGCGCAGGATCAAAAAGAATCTGGATGGGATGAAGCGGGAACAGCAGATGAACAGCTGCAGCGGTTCCTGTCATGGCTGTGCCCACAGTGCCGGATGCACCTCTGCCCAGAAGGACAACCGGGAAGAAGAAAATCAGTAAGGTCCTCTAAAATATAAAGTGGCGTTTCCTGGCAAAAATTAAGACTTTTGAAAGAAAAGACGGAAATGAATATGATATAATGTTTTTGTTTTAATGCGATTTGTTTTTAAAGGAGGAAGAAAAACATGAAAAAGAAAGTATTGGCAGTTTTGTGCGCAGCTACCGTAGGTCTGTCCACAGTTCCCGCTTTCGCGGCTGAAACAGCAGCAGAAACAACAGCTGCAACAACAACAGAAACAACAGCAGAAGCTACAGCAGAAACAACAACAGAAGCTGCAGCAGAAACAACAACAGAAGCTACAGCAGAAACAACAACAGAAGCTGCAGCAGAAACAACAACAGAAACAGCAACAGAAGCTACAACAGAAACAACTGAGGAAGCACCTGTGGTTGGCCTGAAAGGCGATGCCGCTGTAGTTGTAAATGGTGAGGCAGTTGTATTTACAACGCAGGCTCCCGTTATCAAAAATGACATTACTCTGATCCCTGTCAGAGGTGTCCTGGAAGCTCTGGGCGTAACTGTTGTATGGGATAAGGTAGAAAGAAGCGTTACTATGACATCCGGCGACAAAGTTGGTGTTCTGGTGATCGGCGATGCTACATTCAAAGCTGGCGACAAAGAAGTTGAACTGGCAGCTCCTGCACAGATCATCAATGGCTCTACAATGATCCCTCTGCGCGCAGTAGCAGAATACTTCGGCGCAACAGTAACATGGGATGCAGCGACAAGAACTGTTGACGTGGCAACAGCAGCAGTAGAAGAAACACCCGCAGCTGATGCAGCAACAGAAACACCTGCAGCTGATGCAGCAACAGAAACACCCGCAGCTGACGCAGCAACAGAAACACCCGCAGCTGATGCAGCAACAGAAGCACCCGCAACCGACGCAGCAGCAGAAACACCTGCAGCCGATGCAGCAAAATAATTGATCTGACGTAAAATGAAAAAACAGCCCGTGGCTTTTCTGGATGAAGGCCGCGGGCTTTTTGTATAAAAAAAGGAATTGGCTTGAGGTGTCAGTTCTGGGGAATCAATGCTTTCCTGAATGAAACTGGTTTTATCTGACAGTTTTTTCGAAAAATTATTTTCTCTTTTGACAGAAAATAAAAAGGAAAAACAAAAAAGCAGGGCAGATTTTGTAAAAAACAAGTTAATTTCTTGTGAAAATAGATGAAAATTATAGATTTATATTTCGGATTTTGTTAATGTATGCTAAAGTCAGAATGTAGCGTTGCTTCGCCGGACCGGCGGAGCTGTGGTTTGTATAATCAAACAAGGAGGTTATGCTATGAAAAAGAGGAAGTGTCTTTCCCTGCTGCTTTCCCTGGCAATGACAGCAGGTCTTTCTGTTCCGGTATTTGCCAATGATCTGGACGGGAAGCTGGTAGTACTGCATACAAATGACATGCACGGCTATTACAGTGCTTCGGAAACATCTGTGGGCATTGCCGGTGTGGCAGGCTTAAAGGACTATTATGAGGAGCAGGGTGCGGATGTTATTCTGCTTGACGCCGGAGACTTTTCTCAGGGCACAACATTGGTGAACCATGAAAACGGCATGAAGGCGGCAGAATATTTGACAGCAGCTGACTATGACGTAGTTTCTCTGGGGAACCATGAATTTGACTTTGGCTTTGATGCGTTGCTGGATATTGTGGCGACGCTGAAAGCGGGCGGCGTGACGGTGCTGGATGCCAATGTCCTGGAAAAAGGAACAACAAAGCCTTATTTTGGGGATAATATCGCAGTGGATATGGATGGCTTTAAAGTAGGGATTTTTGGCCTGGATACGGCAGAGGCTCAAACCAAAGCCAGCCCCAGCAGCGTAGCTAAGCTATCCTTCCTGGACAAGGAAGAAATGTTTGTCTGCGCACAGGCTCAGGTGGATCAGCTCAAAGCACAGGGCTGTGATTATATCATCGCTCTGACACACCTTGGCGTGGATGAAGAAAGTGCGGGCAGACGTTCTACAGAACTGGCGGAGGCAGTAACCGGCATTGATCTGATCGTGGACGGCCACAGCCATACGGCCATGGACGGCGGCCAGATGGTAGGCGATACTATGATCGTCAGCACCGGTTCTTATCTGGAAAATGTAGGTACTGTAATTGTAGATAAGGCAACCGGGGAAGAAACAGCAAAACTGATCTCCGCGGCGGACTATGCGGCAAACTACGGCAAGTATGATGAGGTGCTGGCAGGTATGGTAGCGGCGGATCAGGAAGAAGTTGACGCGTATTACGCAGGTGTATTCGCTACCACAGAAGTGGATCTCAATGGGGAAAAGGACCCAGGTGTTCGTACAGAGGAAACCAATCTGGGAGACTTTACGGCGGATGCTTATCTGTACGCAGGCAGAAAATATGCACAGGAACAGAATCTGGGCATTACTGTGGATATTGCCATTTCCAATGGCGGCGGTATCCGGGCCAGTGTACCGAAGGGTGAAATCTCCATGAACACTCTTTATACGGTATTCCCTTACGGCAATACCCTTGCTCTGGTGACCATTACCGGTGAGCAGCTGCTGGAGGTATTGGAAGCATCTACCTTCTGCACACCGACAGCCATCGGCGGCTTCCCTCAGATCGCAGGCGCGGAATTTACCGTAAATACAGCGGTGGAATATACAAATGGGGAGCAATATCCCGATTCTACATATTACGCACCGGCTGATCCCGGCAGTCGTGTGACGATCACCAGTGTCGGCGGCAAGGCATTTGATCCGAAAGCCAATTATACAGTGGTTGTTAACAGCTTCCAGGCGGAAGGCGGCGACACCTATTATGTATTGACACAGGGCAGCTATATGCAGGATACTGGCGTCATTGACGCGGAAGCGCTCATTGATTACGTAAATTCCATGGATGGTGTTATCGGTCAGGAATATGCGCAACCGCAGGGCAGAATTCAGATTGTAGCGGAAGCTGTGGAAGAACCTGCCACAGAACCCGTAGAAGAACCGGCTGTGGAACCCGCAGAATCGGAGCAGACCACAGAAGTTGTACCCGAAGAAGAGGAAACACCGGATGTGATGATCTACACTGTAAAAGCCGGAGACAGCCTGTGGCGTATTGCGGAAAAGATTTTGGGCAACGGCAATTTCTGGAGCCGGATTTATGAGGCAAACCGTTCTGTAATCAAAGATCCTTCTTTGATTTACATTGGCCAGGAATTGAAACTGCCTTGATCTGAATAAACAGAATCGTCTTTTTCAAAAATGAAACGGAAACAATAGAAAACAGGAAGGTATGCGCACAAACGCATTCCTTCCTGTTTTTAATTTTACCCAAATTATTATTTTTCTTCCAAAAGTTCGGCGTAGCTGTGAATGTATCTGTCCGCTGCCGCCTGGATTTCCGGAATATCTTTTTCCGTCATGGCGTCGTATACAGCCACTACTTTCAGTCCGGCCGCCTTTGCGCCCTTGACCGCATAGCAGGCATCCTCGAATACAGCAGTATTTTCTTTGGTGCCTCCCAGCTGTTCCATCATTTTGTGGAAGACCTTCGGATCATCTTTGTTGGCGCCAATTTCTGTGCAGGTAGCGATAAAGTCGAAATACGGCGTGATCTTCAGCCGATCCAGAGCCAAATGGATATAGCTGGCTTCGGAGGCAGTGAGAATACACATTTTGGTGCCTTTTTTCTTCTCCTGCTCCAGAAATTCTCTGGCGAAGGGCTTCAGAGGGATGTGGTGGGCATACTGATCGGAGACATAGGAAATGACTTCATCGCAGATCTCCTCCACGCTTTGTGTTGCTCCCAGCTTTTCTCGAAAATATGCCGCAGATTCCGGCAGAGTCTGGGTTTTTAATATAGAGCGAAGGTTAGAGGGGACGGGCAGATGATGCCGTTCCAGATAAGTCTGGCCCGTATTTTTCCAGACGGGCATAGAATCCAGCAGTGTGCCGTCCAAATCGAATATAATATGTTTCATCATCGTCTTATTCATGGTATTTGTCGATTTTTTCGTTAATCGTCAAAACGCCGTTGGGGCTGTGGAATACTTTGATGTAGGTCTTTGTGGAAGGCGCGCCTTCTTCAATGGGAATTTCCTGACAGCGTTTGGCGATGGTCATCAGACCTTCCAGATCGCCTTCAATGGTAGTCTCGAAAGGACCCACTACATAATGATAGCCTGTGGACGCGATATAAGCAATGACCTTATCCACAATAGCCAGCACTTTTTCTGTTTCAGAAACGTCAGGCAGTACCTGAACCGCAATACTTGTTGTATACATGCTGCATTACCTCCTTTTTTTGTCAGTGTAGCACGTTCCCAAACAAAAGGCAAGAAAGCCGGAAAAGAAAGGATACCATTTTTCTGTCGGGTTTGGTATACTGTTTCTATGAAAAAAAGGAGAAAGAGAGTGATGGTTTATGGAATATCGGCTGGAACACGACTCCATGGGCGAAGTGCGTGTGCCCGCGGACGTATACTGGGGGGCACAGACCCAGAGAAGCTATGAAAATTTTAAGATCGGGACAGAAAAGATGCCTGAGGAGATTATTCGGGCCTTTTCGTATTTAAAAGAGGCGGCGGCATTGGCTAATTTCCGGCTGGGCAAGCTGGATGAGAAAAAATGCAGTATTATTGGGCAGGTCTGCCGGGAGATCAGGGAAGGAAAGCTGGCGGGGCAGTTCCCTCTGGCAGTATGGCAGACCGGCAGCGGCACACAGTCCAATATGAATGTGAATGAGGTTATCGCCAACCGGGGCAACGAATTGGCAGGAGAAAAGCTGCTGCATCCCAACGATCATGTAAATATGTCCCAGAGCTCCAATGATACCTTCCCCACAGCCATGCATATCGCGGCTGTGCTGGAAACGAAGGAGCAGCTTCTGCCGGAACTGGAAAAAATGATTGCTGTCATGAAACAGCTGGAAGAAACATATGGGGATATTGTCAAAACGGGACGTACTCATTTGCAGGACGCTACGCCCATCACCTTTGGGCAGGAGATCAGCGGCTGGCGGAGTATGCTGGAAAAAAGCGGGAAAATGATTGCTCTGGCTCTGGAAGAAGTGGGAGAACTGGCTTTGGGCGGTACCGCTGTGGGTACAGGTCTGAACGCCCCGAAGGGATTTGGGGAGGAAGCTGCAAAGGCCGTTTCCGAACTGACCGGCATGACCTTCAAAACGGCGGAAAATAAATTCCATTCCCTGACAGCCAAGGATGAGATCGTGTTTGCCCATGGCGCTTTGAAAGCGCTGGCAGCGGATCTGATGAAGATTGCCAATGATGTTCGGTGGTTAGCCAGCGGACCTCGCTGCGGTCTGGGAGAAATCCGTATTCCGGAAAATGAGCCGGGCAGCTCCATTATGCCGGGAAAGGTAAATCCTACTCAGTGTGAAGCAGTGACCATGGCGGCGGTACAGGTCATGGGGAATGATACTACCATTGGCATTTGCGCATCTCAGGGAAATTTTGAGCTGAATGTATTCATGCCTGTTTGCATTTACAATTATTTGCAGTCCGTGCGTCTGCTGGCGGACAGCCTGCGCTCCTTCCGCATCCACTGTGTAGAGGGTATTGTACCCAACCGGGAGAAAATGGCGGAAAACCTGCATCGTTCTTTGATGCTGGTGACGGCGTTAAATCCTTATATTGGCTATGAAAACGCGGCAAAAACGGCAAAACTGGCTTATGCGGAGGAAATTTCCCTGAAAGAAGCCTGTGTAAAGCTGGGATTTTTGACAGAAGAAAAATTTGACGAAGTATTCCATCCGGAAGAAATGGTTTGAGAAAAGAGGGAAAAGAAAATGACATTGGAAGAAAAGGCGCTGCAGCTGCATTATGAAATGCAGGGAAAAATAGAAGTGATTTCCAGAAAACCGGTCACCACAAGAGAGGATCTCTCTCTGCTGTATACTCCCGGCGTGGCGGAACCCTGTCGGGTCATCGCCAGGGACGAGGAGGAATCCTTCCGTCTTACCAGACGCTCCAATCTGGTGGCGGTAGTTACAGACGGCACAGCGGTGCTGGGACTGGGAGATATCGGCCCGGCGGCTGGGATGCCCGTTATGGAAGGAAAATGCGTGCTGTTCAAGGAATTTGGCGGCATTGACGCATTTCCTCTGTGCATTGACTCTAAGGATGTGGATACGATCGTGGAAACGGTGCGGCTCCTGTCCAAAAATTTTGGCGGCATCAATCTGGAGGACATTTCCGCGCCTCGTTGTTTTGAGATTGAACGGAGATTGAAAGAGGTCTGTGATATTCCTGTGTTCCATGATGACCAGCATGGCACAGCCATTGTGGTAGCGGCGGCTATGCTCAACGCCATGAAGGTGGCAGGTAAGGAAATGGGGAAAATGAAAATCGTCATCAACGGCGCTGGGGCGGCCGGCATTGCCATTGGCAAACTGCTGATCCGTATGGGCTTTGGGAATGTGGTGCTTTGTGACATTCATGGCATTATCTGCGAAGGCGATGATGGTTTGAACCCGGGACAGGAAGAAATCTCCCATATCAGCAATCTAAACAAGGAAAAAGGAACCCTGGCGGATGCTTTGAAGGGGGCGGATGCCTTTGTAGGCGTGTCCAGACCTCATATGGTGACAAAGGAAATGGTGGCGTCCATGAATCAGGGTATTGTGTTTGCCATGGCAAATCCTGTGCCGGAAATCATGCCGGAGGAAGCCAAGGCTGGCGGCGCTGTGGTCGTTGGCACGGGGCGTTCTGACTATCCAAACCAGATCAATAATGTGCTGATTTTCCCCGGTATTTTCAAAGGGGCCTTGGCGGTTCGTGCCAAAGAAATTACGGAATCCATGAAGGTACGGGCAGCCTATGCCATTGCGGCGCTGATTCCCGAGGACAAGCTAACGGCGGAAAATATCATTCCTTCCGCATTGGATAAAACTGTTGCGGATGCCGTGGCAAAGGCCGTGGCGGATGTTGCCATAGAGGAAGGCATCGCCCGGATCAAAAAATAACCGAGTTTTTTCAAAAGTCTTAAAATAAAAAACGCTGTTATCCTTACTAAACAAAGGATGACAGCGTTTTCGTTTGGAGGCTGGCCTTAAAGACCGGCCTCCCTTTTCTTTTGACAGAGAACATTTTCCAGCAGCGCCGCAAAGGCTTCGTCCTGCTGCGCGGTTCTTTTTTTGATATGGCCGGAGAATCGTTTTTTCTGCCGCCGCATTTCTTTGGAAAGATGGCGTTCAAAGAGCATACGGTCGATGGTTTCCTGGGTATAAGCAAAGCCGTTGGGGTGAAGGACCACAGCCCCTTTTCCCAGCAGGAGGGCAGCCAGACCATAGTCGGCGGTAACGCAGATATCCTCTTTTTGCGCCAGGTTGGCCAGCACCAGATCGGCACTGTCGGCACCCTTATCTACTGTTTTCACTGTCACAAAAGGCAGGTCATAGGAAAGGATATGGGAAACGTCACAAACCATGGTAACTTCTGTGTGATGGGTATTTGCTTTTTGCAGTATGATTTCTTTTACGGGACAGGCGTCCGCGTCTACCAGTATTTTCATGCGCATTCTCCTGAAATGGGCGGAAACACCCTTGTTATTTTTTTATTTCCGGATATAATTTTATAAGGAATCAGAAAAAGAAACAAGCGAAAAAGGTGGAAAATATGGAACAAAAGAATTTTCCCTGCAAGGGATGCGGGAATGGGTGCTTTTTGGAAGTGACTTATGAACCGGAGCGCATCTGCGCCATCCAGGGCAACAGCTGCCAGAACGGACGTCGATACGCCGAAGAGCTGCTGCTGTGTCAGGTAGTGGAAATCAGTCTGCCCACGACAGACGGCAGAACAATTTTGGCCCGCACGGCGGAACCGATCCCTTTAAAAAAGAGAGAAGAATGTCTGAAAGAATGTGAGGGAATTGTTATGGAAACGCCGGTGATACAGGGAGAAGTGATTCTGTATGACGCGGCGGGAACGGGGGTTTCCCTGATTGCGGCAAAAACCGTGATATAAAAGAAAAAAGAGGGTATCCCTCCTGTCGGAAACGAGAGGGGATACCCTTTTTGAGTACATCAATAGCCCAGATCTTCGCCTACCAGAATCACTTTGATCCGGCCCGCGGGACGGCATACTCTTGTGATAAGTACCTGATTGCAGATACATTCGGCGGAAATGCAGTTGTGGCATCTGCCGGTGGATGCGCAGGGAGTCTTGCCACGGAAACGCATGCTGTTGACGGGAGCGGCATAACCCCGGACACGTTTTACAGCGGCATCTACGTCTTTTGCGACCTTGTTCATACCGCAGATGACGATAACATTTTTAGGACCGAAGCAGATAGCGGCCAGACGGTTGCCGGTACCGTCGATGTTTACCAGAATACCTTCCTCGGAAATGGCATTGGTGCTGGTAAGGAAGTAGTCCGCCAGCAGACCCTGTCTGTGGAGAGCGGCTACCTCTTCCGGTGTTTTGCCCAGGTCTCTGTCGATAACCTCATAATCTCTTTCGTGAAGAGCTTTTGTCAGGCCCATATCCCGGATGGTCATAGAACCGCCCCAGGAAACGGAGCTTTTTTCGGGGATCAAAGAAAGGGCTTTTTCCAGCGCTTCCGCCGCTGTGGGACAGTAATAAGCCTCAAAGTGGCGGTTATTCAGATTTTCAACCAGAGTTTTGCCCAGTAATTCGTTGCGGATCTCTTTCGGTGTAGCCATGATACATATCTCCTTTCTTTTGTAAACAAAATCAATCAATCTTATTTTATCACAAAGAAAACAGATGGGATAGAATTTTTTGGAACAGGGAACTGTTTTTCTTGCAAAAATCAGGCGCAGTAGGTAAGATGTATACATAGGAAAACGGAAAGAGGGGTAGTATGGCAAAACGGATCGAAAGCCCGCAGAATAAGCTGGTAAAAAGAATACATGGATATAAACTACGCAAAAACAGAGAAAAGGATCAGATTTTTGTGGCGGAGGGACTGCGCTTTGTGGCGGAAATCCCGGGAGACTGGCCGGTAGAGTGCTATGTGGTTTCAGATGCTTTTGCGCAGACAGAAAACATATCCTCTCTGGAAAAGCGGGCGGAGGTCTACGTAGTGCCGGACAATTTGTTTGAGACTCTTTCGGAGACGGAAAATCCGCAGGGGATTCTGGCAGTCTGTGGCAGGAAGGAAACGGAAATCGAGGTGTTTCTGGAAAAGAAAAATGCCTTTTTTCTGCTGGCGGAGGAAATGAACGATCCCGGAAATCTGGGGACTGTGATCCGGACGGCTGACGCCTGCGGCGTGGACGCGGTATTTCTGTCCAAGGGCAGTGTGGATCTGTACCATCCCAAAACACTGCGGGCTACTATGGGTTCCGTGTTCCATGTGCCTGTGATACAGAATGTGTCATTGGAAGAAACGGCACAGCTGTTAAGAGCCAGAGGCATTCCTCTGTATGCCGCGCATCTGAAGGGCAGACAGTATCCTTACAGCCTGAATCTGCGGCGGGCCTGCGCTTTTCTTATTGGCAACGAAGCCAGAGGCCTTTCCGAAGAGGCGGCGGCCCTCTGTGACAGCTACGTTAAGATCCCTATGCCGGGACAGGCGGAATCTTTAAATGTTTCTGTGGCGGCAGGGGTCCTGCTTTATGAAGTGGTGCGCCAGCGGCTCATCCCCAGACAAAATTGAAGCCATTCCCCGGCGCCGCCGGGGATTTTTTTTTACCGGACCGGGAGAAGCTATGGCGGTACGGCCTTTTTTCGTGTATAATAAAATATTAAGACAACAGAAAGGACGAACGTTTATGAAATATATCAACGAATTGAGAGAAGGGGAGAATATCATAGAGCATTATCTGTGCAAGAGCAGACAGTCTATGAAATCCCGCAACGGAAAGACCTATCTTTCCTTGAAGCTGCAGGACAAGACCGGCATTGTGGATGCCAAGGTATGGGAACTGAATAATGACATTCAGAGTTTTCAGGAAAATGATTTTATCAAGGTAGATGCCTTTGTAACTACTTTTAATAACGATTTGCAGCTGAATGTAAAACGCATTCGCCGCAGCCGGGAAGGAGAATACGATCCGGCGGACTATATTCCCAGCACGGAAAAAAATATTGAGGAAATGTACCAGCAGCTGATGGCCTATATCAAAACCATCAAAAGCCCGTATATTAAAAAAATGCTGGAGGAGATCTTCCTGCGTCACCCCGTCATCAGCAAGGAATTTAAGTATCATTCTGCGGCAAAAGCCATGCACCACAGCTATCGGGGCGGTCTGGTGGAGCATACCCTTTCCGTGACGCAGCTTTGTGAATTTCTGGCACCCAGATACCGTTTTGTGGATCGGGATATTCTGATCGCTTCCGCCATGTTGCATGATGTGGGTAAGGTCATGGAACTTTCCGATTTTCCTGTGAATGATTATACGGACGATGGTCAGCTTTTGGGCCATTTGATGATTGGAGCGGAACTGATTGCCGATACGGCGGCGAAGATCGAGGGTTTCCCCAAACGTCTGGAGACCCTGCTGAAGCATTGTATGATTTCCCATCATGGAGAATTTGAGTACGGCTCTCCCAAACTGCCCTCTACCATTGAAGCGTTCCTGCTGCACTGCGCTGATAATTTGGACGCGAAAACAAATATGATTGAGGATATGCTGGCAGCGGACCATACACCGGGACACTGGGTAGGCTATCACCGGATGCTCCAGCGGAATCTGTGCCGGTCTGATTATGAATAAGCTGGAAGAAAAGGGGACACTTTCGGCACATGAGCTGAATAAATACGCCTATTGTCCCTATCAGTGGTACTTTGAGAAAAAATACGGCAGGAAAGAATTGCGCAGGCTGTACGTGGAGCGTAATGAAAAACTGGGGCTGGAGGACGCCATTGGGAGTCATTTCCGAAGAGGAGAGGCCTTCCATGATGAAAATTACCGGGGCTATCGTTTCCGGCGGAAAATCCGGCGTATCCTGGCAGCCGCTGCGGCAGTTTGTCTTTTGCTCCTGTGCGTTTTGGCGGTGAAATATGGTTGGATTTGAAGAATGGTTTTCTGCTTTGAGATGGACTGATTTCCTGACTGTCGGGATTTTGCTGGCAGTGTTCCTGCTCCTTGCCTTTCGTCTGCGCCGGCCGGCGCTTATGAAAATGCCTTTGGCGGATCGGACCAGAGGGCTGGTGCTCATTTATGCGGACCAGAAACAGGAGGGCAGAGCTGATTTTGGAAAACTGCTTTATTCCGGGAAATACGATCTGCGGGGAAAACCGGACTATGTATTCCGCCGCAGGTTTGGAAGGGCCATTATTCCGGTAGAGATCAAAAGCGGCAGAATTGGTCAGGAGGAGGTCCCCCACAGAGGGGATTTGCTACAGCTGTATGCCTATTTCCTGCTGTTGGAGGATGTCTTTGGACGGCGGCCGAAATATGGGTGGCTGGAATATCAGGATAGTATATTTTTTGTGCGCAATACCTCATCCGCCAGACGGGAGGCTTTGGGCACCATGAAGGAAATGCGGCAGATGCTGGCAACAGGCAAAGGAACGCCCCGGGCGGAATTTGCCGTCTGCCGCTACTGTGTCTGCAACGGCACAGTATGCCCTTACGCGAAGAATACATTGACGGAGGAATAGTATGGAACTTCCTGTACAGAAAAATCAAGAATATGAGATCAATATAGAGGATCTGGGAAATAATGGGGAAGGCATTGGCCGTATAGACGGATATACGGTTTTTGTGGAAGGAGCCCTGCCCGGGGAACGGGTCAGGGTGCTGATCGTAAAGACGAAAAAGCACTATGGTTATGGGAAGCTCCGGGAGATTTTAATGCCTTCGCCGGATCGTGTAGCGCCGGCCTGTCCCGTAGCGGCACGGTGCGGCGGATGCCAGCTCCAGCATCTTTCTTATGAGGCCCAGTTGAGATTTAAAACGAAAAAGGTCAGGGATCATCTGGAAAGGATCGGTGGGTTTTCCGGTGTGGAGGTTCTGCCGGCGCTGGGAATGGAAGACCCCTGGCGGTATCGAAACAAGGCCCAGTTTCCGGTAGGCGGCAAAACGGGGGAGCCGGAAATAGGATTTTACGCAAAAAGAAGTCATCGTATTATTGATACGCCGGTCTGTATGCTGCAAAATGAAGTCAATGACCGGATCGTGAAAATTGTGCGGACATTTCTGGCGGAGTTTGAACTTCCTCTTTATGACGAAACCATACATCGCGGTCTGGTGCGCCATATCCTGACTCGTATCGGCAGACACACAGGAGAAATTATGGTCTGTCTGGTGGTGAATGGGAAAAAACTGCCGCACAGCGATGTACTGGTGGAACGCCTGCGATCTGTGGAGGGAATGACTTCCATTGTTTTGAATGTAAATACGGCTCAGAACAATGTGATTTTGGGCAGTGAGATTCATGTGCTTTGGGGAAAAGAATACATTACGGATACCATTGGAACTGTAGAATTTGAGATCTCGCCCCTTTCCTTTTATCAGGTCAATCCTGTACAGACCAGAGTACTGTACCAGACCGCGCTGGATTTCGCGGATTTGGACGGTTCGGAAACGGTGCTGGACCTGTACTGCGGCATTGGTACCATTTCGCTCTTTTTTGCCCGGAAGGCGAAAAAAGTTTTTGGGGTGGAGATCGTACCCCAGGCCATTGCGGATGCCAAAAGAAACGCGGCCCAAAACAACATAGAAAACGCCTTTTTCCAGGCAGGCGCGGCGGAGGAAGTCATTCCGAGACTGTATCAGACAGAAGGGATACAGGCGGATGTGGTCGTTGTGGACCCGCCCAGAAAAGGCTGCGACCAGAGACTGCTGGAGACAATTCTGGAGATTGGCCCCAAAAAGCTGGTCTATGTTTCCTGTGATTCCGCTACGCTGGCCAGAGATTTAGCCTATCTTTGTCCGAAGGGATACCGCATCGAAAAGGTGCAGGTGGTGGATCAGTTCCCTTGGACGGTGCATGTAGAATCTGTGGCCCTCTTATCCAGGGAATAACATTACGGAGGTAAAATGGAAGGAATGTTTTTTGGGTTTTAGATGTTCTGCTCTGTATTGCTCCTTCCCGGAACTATGGTGTTTTTTGGGCGGTGGTTTTTGCGCCGTCCGCCGCAAAACATCAACGCTGTATTCGGATACCGGACAAAAATGTCCATGAAAAACAAAGAAACCTGGGCCTTTGCCCATAAATACTGCGGCAGATTATGGTATCGGTGGGGAAAGGTGTTATTAGTTTTGTCTTTTTTTGCCATGCTGGCAGTCATATGGAAATCTGTGAATACCATAGGTCTTGCAGGCGGCATTCTCTGTGCCGTCCAGCTGGTTTTCCTTGTAGGCGTTGTGTTTCCTACAGAAAAAGCGTTAAAAAATACTTTTGATGCAAAAGGAAGCCGACGGGACAAATCCATAGGGGAATAAGAAACAGCACGAATGCAGTCATAAGCTGGACCGTGCTGTTTTTATGCGGAAAGAAGAAAGAACTGTTGTCTTTTCCAAATCTGGAAGGGGAGACAGCTCTTTTTTTGTTCCATAAGGTATTTGGTTTTTTGCCTTTACAGGGATTTCATCTCTTTCAGAACCTGTTTTTTTTCGGGGATACTGGGAATACCGCCGGGTTTTTCCGTGGAGAGGCTGGCGGCGGTGACCGCGAAACGGCCTATATATGCCAGATCCTCTTCTGTCAGATGGCAGATGGGCTTATCCAGCTCCAGAAAACGGGAGAGGGCGCTGCCGCCGAAAATATCTCCCGCGCCGGTAGTGTCTACGGGATGTACACTGGGGCCGGGAATATGGATGTTTGCATGGGCCGTTTTCAAATAACAGCCCTTAGGGCCCAGAGTTACCATGGCCAGAGAAACACCGTGTTCCAGTAAGAGTTTTTCCGCGCCTTCCTCTGGGGAACAGCGCCAGAGAAAATCAACTTCATCATCACTGATTTTTACGATGTCCGCCTGAGACAGACTCCATAATATTTGTTCCGCCGCCTCCTGTTCACTTTTCCAAAGAGGTTTTCTTAAATTAGGGTCGCAGGTAATGAGTTTTCCCTGGGCTTTGGCATAGGCGATGGCCTTTTGGGTAGCGGTACGGATCGGTTCATCTGTCAGACTCAGTGTGCCAAAATGGAAGATTTTGGCCTCGTCGATCAGGGTACGGTTTACTTCCTCCCAGGACAGCTGCGTATCGGCGCCGGGTTTTCTGGCAAAGGAAAAGGTACGTTCACCGTTCCCATCCAGGGTGACAAAGGCCAATGTGGTGAAGTAACGGGAATCCATGGAAATGCCTTTTGTCTCAATGCCTGCTTTTTTTATGGTATCTGCCAGCAGGCGGCCGAAAGCGTCTTCTCCTACCTTGCCTAAAAAAGCGGTTTTTTTGCCATAAGCGCTTAAAGTTGCCAGAAAATTCCCCGGAGCGCCGCCGGGATGGGCTACCATGGTGGGATACCCATCGGCATCTGTTAAGCTGGTGGAAAAATCTATGAGCAGTTCACCCAAAGCCACGACATCATACATAAAAAGAACCTCCTTTGCCTGAATTCACTCTTTTGCCGGCGGATATTCGTTGCAGAGCAGACGATAGGGAGGCTCGTCCTCCTCAATGGCGGGGAAACGGCCTACCGGCGGGCAGAAACGATTATCCGTATTGTCATCATTGCACTGGCTGACTTCGGCCAGAAGCACATTTCCCGTACCGGGTTCGACACGAAAATCATGGTAAAGATACTGGGGGACATAAATAGATTCTCCCGGAGTCAGACGGATTACACTGCCTGCGGGAACGGTGCGGGCGCAGCCGTCTGTATGGATTGTTACATCGGATTCGTAATCGATGGACTCATCCGGCAGGCTGTTGTACACCTGAATCAGCACATTTCCGCCGCCGCAGTTGATAATATCCTCTGTTTTATACCAGTGAAAATGATTGGGAGAATACTGGCCTTCTTTCAAATACAGAAGCTTTTCCGCATAGACTTTAGGATATTTGTCCGGAAATTTCCGGCTGCCGTTGCGCAGAGTGATGAGGGAAAAACCGATTTGATCGAAGTTTCCCATGCCATAGTCCGTAATATCCCAGCCCAGCATACATTCCCGGACTTCATCATATTCATGGCCTTTTTCCTGCCACTGCGCAGGTGTAAAGTGGCAGAAGGGCGGCAGTTTTCTGCCATGGGCCGCACACATGGTTTCTAATTCTTTTAAAGCTTTGTTGATCTGAGAACGTTTCATAAATACTCTCCTTCATTACGATACTGTTGTTGGTGTCACCGTATCATTTCTCGAATGGTTTGTCAATCATCAGGGATATTTTTCGGAGGTGATTTGCTGAAAAGAAGGGCTTATGATAAAATAAGAAAAAACGAAAACCCTCTTCTTTTTTTGCCGGAACAGGTTTCTGGAAAGAGAAAAGAATATGGATAGAGGAAAGGAGAAAGCGTATGGGATTGATAAAAGCGGCATTTGGCGCTGCCGGCGGTGTGCTGGCGGACCAATGGAAGGAATACTTTTACTGTGAAGCCATTCCGGCGGAGATTCTGGTGGTGAAAGGGAAAAAGCGTTCTTCCGGCAGATCCAGCAATACGAAGGGAAGCGATAATATTATTTCCAGCGGTTCTGTGATCGCCGTAGCCGACGGACAGTGTATGCTGATCGTGGAGCAGGGAAAAGTGGCGGAAGTCTGTGCTGAGCCCGGGGAATATACTTATGACGCGTCTACGGAGCCTTCGATCTTTGCCGGGGAGCTGGGGGAAAGCATCGGCGAAGTATTCCGGAATATCGGAAAGCGTTTTACCTTTGGCGGAGAGCCGCCGAAGGATCAGCGGGTTTATTATTTTAATACAAAGGAATTGATCGGAAACAAATATGGTACGCCCAGTCCGGTTCCGTTTCGTGTGGTGGACCAGCGCGCGGGTATTGATCTGGATATTACTGTTCGCTGCTATGGGGAATATAGCTACCGTCTGGTAAATCCGCTGCTGTTTTACACCAATGTCTGCGGAAACGTAGCGGAAGCCTACGGCAGGGAAGAACTGGAAAGCCAGATGAAAAGCGAACTAATGACAGCTTTGCAGCCTGCCTTTGCCCGGATTTCGGCAATGGGAATCCGCTACTCGGCACTGCCGGGACATACGGCAGAGCTGGCGGAGGTACTGAAAGAAGAGTTGTCTGCCAAATGGCGGGACCATCGTGGCATCCAGATCCAGCAGATTGGGATTTCCTCTATCAAAGCCAGTGAAGAAGATGAAAAAATGATTCAGGAGCTGCAGCGCAGTGCGGCGTTTATGGACCCTACAAGAGCGGCAGCATATCTGACGGGGGCCCAGGGGGCGGCTATGCAGGCGGCGGCAGAAAATCCCAATGCCGGCCCTGCCATGGCGTTTATGGGAATGAATATGGCGGCTGGCGCTGGCGGTGCCAACGCGCAGAATTTGTTCCAGATGGGACAGCAGCAGGCGGCAGCTTCAGGAGGATGGAACTGTGCCTGCGGCAAGCAGCATAATCAGGGGAATTTCTGCCCGGAATGTGGAAGTCCCAAACCGGCGCCGGAGTCAGGCTGGATCTGTGCCTGCGGTGCGGTGAACAAAGGGAAATTCTGCTCAGAATGCGGCCGCAGAAAGCCGGAGGGCGTTCCCCAGTACCGATGTGACAAATGTGGATGGGAGCCGGAGGACCCGGCACATCCGCCCAGATTCTGCCCGGAATGCGGAGATCCATTTGATGATGGAGATCGAAAGAACTAAGAGATTAAGCAATAGAAAAAAGGGGAAAAGGAGAAGTAAAAAGACTTTTCTAAAAAAGTAATTTTCTGAAATAGCCGGTCAGAATCCCTTGGAGAACAAGGGATTCTGGCTGGTTTTGCTTTCCGGAAAAGAGACTTCTCAAACGCGTTGATTTTGTGTGTTTTTACTGTGAGAAACCCCTCTTGACACAGGAAGAAAAAAGCATATAATAAGTTTTGAAATAATAAGAATACTTATTATATGGAGGCGTTTATGGAATCTTTGCATTATTTACTAATGAAAGCGCATACTCTCATGAATCGGCAGATTGTCGGCGGAGCGGCGGCTTTGGGGTTGTCCTCTGGTCAGCCAAAGGTGCTGGAATATTTGCTGATGTATGGGGAAAGCAACCAGAAAACCATTGCCGATTACTGTGAGATTGAACAGGCCACGGTGGGAAGCATTTTATTGCGGATGGAAGAGAACGGCTTGATCCTTCGGGAGAAAAAGGCGGGAAACCGTCGGTCTCTCTATGTTACGCTGACAGAAAAGGGAAGAAAGGCGGCGGAAGAAATGGAACTTGTATTTCGGGAAAGTGAAGAACACGTTGGCGGAGGACTGTCTGAAGAAGAACGGCTGCAACTGCGGCAGTTGTTGGACCGGCTCTGTGAGAGCGCGGGACAGCGGGAAAGAAGGCGGGAAGCATGAAAAAACCCCATTTGCTGAGACGATACGCGCTGCTGGCGGTTGGCCTTTGGATTATGGCTTTTGGCGTTGCGTTTTCCATTAAGGCGGGGCTGGGGACATCTCCTATTTCCAGTCTGCCCTATGTGGTAAGTCTGATTTCTCCCTTGACGGTAGGGACAGCTACCATTGCTATGCACTGTGTCCTGATCCTGCTGCAAATCTTACTGCTGCGAAAAAATTTTCATCCCATACAGTTCATGCAGCTTCCTGTGGCATTTCTTTTTGGCTATCTGACGGACTTCGCTGTCTGGGCGATTCAGGGAATCCCGGTTGGTTTCTATGGGCAGCGGTGGCTGCTGTGCATTGTTGGTATTCTGCTGGTAGGTATTGGTGTGGGCTGCGAGGTTATCGCTGATGTGGTGACGCTGGCGGGGGAAGGCCTGATTCTGGCGGTTTGCAGTGTATTTCATTTTCCCTTTCCCAGAATCAAGATTTCTTTTGACTGTACGCTGGTTGCCTGTGCCTGTGTGCTTAGTTTCCTGTTTTTGCACCGCTTGGAAGGGGTGCGGGAAGGAACGGCAGCGGCGGCTATTTGTGTGGGAATCGTTTCCAAACAGGCCATTCGGCTGTTCCTGCGCCGGATTGAGAAAAAAATTCTGATGGAATAAAAAATGCCGGAGGAAAGCACAACTGTGAAATAGCTTTTTGAAAATAGTATTTATAAAAATAGAATCGCTGGAATCGTTTGTATATGGCAAAGATTCCAGCGATTTTTGTTTTTCTTTGAGGATGTGGGCAGGCGTTATTTTTTTCAAGCCCTCATCTTTTTTTGCCGCAAATAGACAATTCAGCTTTTCTTATGGCTGTTGCCGCGGTAATCCACTTCGATTTCATTGGTTACTTCCTGTCCTCTGGTACCAATGAGCCAGCTGGTCAGATTGGCGGAAGAACAGGAGTGGTTAGGGATGATCTGGATTTTGTCTCCGATCTTCAAATCTGTGGGACCTTCGATTTTGATTTTTCCCACTTCCTCAGACAGGCCATAAATAGTCAGCTCAGGATGACCTTTGACTACGCCAAAGCCTTTGACAGCGGCATTGCCATGGGCGCCCTGATCCAGTCCCAGACATTTTGCGCCGGCATCACAGATGAATACATCCTCGGAAGGATGAGAAACAATGGTAGCCAGCACTGTCAATGCGCAGTCTTTTTCCTGTGCGCTGCCCAGAGCCATTTGGATGGCGTCATGATAAATATAGTTGCCGGGATGATAGATCTGAATTGCCGGATCGGCAACCGTCAGCATAAAGGTAGGTGTGGAGCCGCTGGTCACATAGAAATTATCAAAGCCTGCCGCTTTCAGATCGGCAGCGGCTTTCGCCATGGTTTCACATTCCAGCTTTGCTACGGCTTCCCGTTCCTCTTGCGTAGTACAGCCGTATACCTGTCCCGGATGGGTGGAGATGGCGTAGAGTTTCAGACGGGGATAGGCCTTCATTTCCTGAGCAAAAGCGACTACCTTGTCCGCAGCCACGCCAAAACGGTGGAACTGCATATCTACAATAATGGAATAATAGAATGTCACGGCTTCTTTATCCGCAACTTCCTCCAAAAGCTGCGCGGCTTCCAGATTATCCAGTCGAACGATGACCTCGGTTTTTTTCGCCAGTGCGGCCAAGCGCTGAATATTTTTGGTGTTGGCAGGAGGATAGGCGTACATGACTTTTTTCGCGCCAGCGGCCGTGGCCATTTCACATTCGTCCACTGTGCCGCACAAAGCGCCTTTCGCCCCCATTTCCAACTGTTTTTTCAGCAGAGCGGTACTCTTGTGGGTCTTTACCATAGGCCAGAGCTTTTTGCCGTTTTCTTTGCAAAGAGCCTGATAAGTACGCAGATTGTTTTCCGCAATATCCAGATCCAGCAGAATTGCCGGAGTTTCTAAATCTTTGATTTTCATAAACAACACATCCTTTCTGTTGCTTCTAATTTTTCTTTTGTATTTATTCAAGCACAAGGGGAGGGAAAAGTCAAGATATGGAAAATAAGAGCATCCATTTTTGAAATGTTTTGGAGCGAAAACTCTATCTTGTGAAGCAAAAAAATAGTTCACGACACAAAGTATCAATTTTGATACATGATTTGATTTTTTATCAATTTCTTTAAAAAAGACGAATGATATAATGGAGCAAATATGAAATTTTGAACAGGGGGGAGTATTTTTTTTAAAGGAAAATGATAAAAACGACAAACAAGGGAGTGATTGTATGAAAAATGTTGAAAGTGAGATCCAAAAAAATGATGGAAGAGCGTAAAGAGGAATTCATGGAAATCTTCAAGCGTTTTCATCAGTACCCAGAATTAAGCTTCAAAGAATTTGAAACAACAAAGTATATTAAGACAGAATTAGAAAAGCTGGGCATTGAGATCCTGGATTATGGCCTGGAAACAGGTGTTATCGGCTTATTGAAAGGAAAATGTGAAGGCCCTTGCATCGGTCTTCGGGCGGATATCGATGCACTGCCTGTTTTGGAGCAGGCAAGCTGTGATTATAGATCAAAGAATGTGGGGGTAATGCATGCCTGCGGACATGACTCTCATGCTTCTTCTTTGCTTTGCGCGGCACATATCCTATCCGCGCTTCGGGATGAAATCTGCGGCAGTGTAAAATTTCTCTTCCAGCCGGCAGAAGAGATCAATATGGGCGCAAAACTGCTGGTGAAGCAAGGATGTCTGGAAAATCCTCATGTAGACGCTATTTTCGGTATGCATAACTCCCCCGAGGTTCCCGCTGGTTCCGTAGCTGTAAAAAATGGACCGCTGATGGCGGCGGTAGATCGTATCAATATTACCATCAAGGGGAAAGGCGGACACGGCGGTGTGCCCCAGAGAAATGTAGACCCTATCGTTGCAGCTGCCGCGGTAATTCAGTCTCTTCAGACCATTGTCAGCAGAAATGTCAGCCCGCTGGATTCCTGTGTGGTTTCTGTCTGCAATATAAAAGCGGGGGAAGGCACTACCAATAACGTAACACCGGACGAGGTAAAAATGTATGGTACGGTACGCAGCTACAAAAAAGATGTGGAAAAGATGCTGGAAACCAGAATCAAGGAAATCGTTTCCAATGTTTCCGCAGCGTATGGCTGTGTAGGCGAAACAGAATATATTTATGAGCTGGCGGTAACAGACAACTGCGAACAGATGTATCAGATTGCGCTGGCGGCAGTTAAGGCTATTGGAGTGGACGCTTTTGATCCGATTCCTTCCACCGGCGGCGAAGATTTTTCCGAATATACGGAATATGGGATTCACGGATTCATGTATTGGCTGGGAACAAGAAACGAGGAAAAAGACTGTGTTTATTCCTGGCATAGCCCGAAATTCAAATTTGATCCCGAATGTATTCCCATTGGTGCGGGAACATACGCCATGTCTGTATTTGAAGCCATTAACGCATTGAAATAAAAAAGGAGGAACGCTTATGGAACGAATCCAGGAAATAACAAAAAACTGGAAACTTCATCTGGTCATTTTGATTATCGTTATGATTTCTGAAAAGATCAATATTGTTAAAATTCCCATTGGCAGCGGCAGCATTATGTTTTTACCTATGCTGTACGCCATGGTATTAGGTTTGATTATGTATCTTGCAAAACCCGTAAAAATTATCGGAAAAGCGCAGGAAGCCATTTCCGGAAAATTCGTTGTACTGGGCATCTCTGTTTTTATTGCAAAAGTTAGTATCAACAGTGGTTTGGCGGTACAGGAAGTTATCGCGGCCGGGCCTGCTTTGATTTTACAGGAATTAGGCAATTTGGGTACTATTTTTGTAGCACTGCCCATCGCGCTCCTGCTGGGCTTTAAACGCGAAGCCGTAGGTATGACACATTCCATAGCCAGAGAGCCCAATGTTGCTTATATCGCACAGAAATATACATTAGATTCTCCGGAAGGCCGCGGCGTTATGATTACTTATGTCGTTGGTACACTGATTGGTACGATCTTTATGGGGCTGGTGGCAAGTACCCTGGCTACTTTCACACCACTGCATCCCTACGCATTGGCAATGGCTTGCGGTGTTGGCAGCGGCAGTATGATGGCGGCATCCTCAGCGCCTCTGGTAGAGATGTTCCCGGAAATGGCGGAGACGATTTCTGCATATGCCGCTACCAGTAACGTGCTGTCCACGGCCGACGGTATTCTTATGACAGTATTGATCGGGCTGCCTCTTTGCAACTTCCTTTATAAGATACTTTATCCTATTTTGGGCAGAAAAGAGAAAAAATAATATGAGGGAGAGGTGAATCAAATGAAAGAAAATTATCCTTAGATATATTTTTGGAATACGTACTGATTTTATTGATTGTTACTTTCATTGCATTTATCGGCAATTCTATTTACACAGGAATTGGTCTGATGGAAAGCTTGCCGGGCATCATTATTTTAATGCTGATCGCCATGGCGGGGATCACTCTGGAAAAACTGATCCCTTTGCCGATTCCCACCATCATTTATATTACAGTCATCGGCGTTTTGCTGGCAATGCCTTATAGCCCCACCAGTGAAGTGGTAGGGACACTGGTCGGGAAAGTAGAGATGCTTCCTCTGGCAACGCCTGTACTGGCATATGCCGGTGTTTCCATGGGGAAGGACTGGGTCGAATTCAAAAAAATCAGCTGGCGCGGTATTCTTTTGGCAGCCTGTGTTATGATTGGTACCTTCCTGGGATCAGCAGTAGTATCCCATATTATCCTGTCCATCCAGGGAATTATTTAACAGATAAAAATAGTTGACTCCACTAAAATGCTGTTTTCTTATGAAGAAGACAGCATTTTTTTAGGAAGCAGAAGAGCACACATATTGTCAAAATCAAGAAAAGAATTGGCAATATCAAGAATTGAGTCCGTCTGATTGTGCAGATACAATAAATTTTAAGTAGGAAATGATACATTGCGCGCGAATCTATGGACTACGAATGAAAAAAACTGCGAAACTGAGAAAGAGGGAGGCTAAAACATGAGCTTTATTGAAACGGCAATTACCACAGTGAACAATTTGATTTGGAGTACGCCGATGATCGTCATTTGTTTGTTGGCCGGCGTATACTTCTCCATTCGTATGAAATTTCCCCAGCTTCGTCTTTTGAAGCATACCTTCGGTCTATTGGTCCATGGGGAAACAGATGAAAACGGTATCACACCCTTCCAGGCTTTTGCCACAACAGTAGGCGCCCGTGTAGGTATGGGCAATATCGCCGGTGTAGCCACTGCCATTTATTTCAGCGGCCCCGGCGCGGTTTTCTGGATGTGGCTGCTGGCACTGATCGGAAGCGCATCCTCTTTTGTGGAATGTGCGCTGGCGCAGGCATACAAATCCAAGGATGGCGGCCAGTATACCGGCGGTCCCGCGTATTACATTGAAAAAGGCCTGAAATGCAAACCTTACGGCATCGCTTTTGCGATTGCGGCAATTCTGGGACCTGGCCTCTTTATGCCCGGTGTACAGACATATTCTGTAGCAAGTACCGTATCCGAAGCCTTTTCCGTAGGTATGACGCCAGTTACCATTGTTTTCTGTATTATCGTTGCAATCGTTATCTGCGGCGGTATCAAACGTATCGGCCGTATTGCCGAAGTTATCGCACCTTTTATGTGTGCTGTATATTTAATTATGACCATCATCATTCTGGTACTGTTTGCGGACCGTATCCCTACCGTATTTGCTATGATCTTTAAATCCGCTTTTGGTTTTGAACAGGCATTTGCCGGTATTATGGGTTCTACCATCGCATGGGGCATCAAACGTGGTGTTTATTCTAACGAAGCTGGTCAGGGCTCCGGTGCTATCGTTGCCGCTTCCGCATCCTGCAAACACCCCGCTGAACAGGGCTTGATTCAGTCTCTTTCCGTTATCATTGATACTTTACTTGTATGCACCTGTTCCGCGCTGATTATTCTGCTGACAGAGACTTATAACGTTGTAGACGCATCCGGTTCCTTTATTGTAAGCAACGTACCTGATGTAGAATACGGTATCCTTTGGGCGCAGAACGCTCTGGTAAATGGTCTGGGCGCAAACTGGGTAGGCCAGGTTCTGTCCGCCATTGTTGTACTGTTCGTATTTACCAGTCTGCTGGGCTACTACTATCAGGCAGAAAGCAACGTAACTTATATCTTCAAAAACAGCAAAACAGCAATCTGGGTATTCCGTGTAATCTTTATTCTGTCCAACCTGGCGGGTGTTGTTGTTACAAACGACACAATCTGGACCATGGGTGATCTGGGCTGTGGTCTGATGACATGGCTGAATGTTATCGCGATCCTGCTGCTGTCTACAAAGGGTATCCGTCTGCTGAAGGATTACGAGGAAAAATTGAAGAGCGGCAAGGAAATGTCCTTCGATCCCGCTGCTGTCGGCATTGAGGATAAAGATGGCGTATGGTCCAAATAATGGAAAGTCAATTTTGATAAAAGAAAAATGCTAATTTCAGAATTTCACAAAAACCTGTCCTATGTTATCCTCTAGTTACCAAATGACAGGTAATCAAAAACAGAACAAAAGTCAAACATGTAAAGGAGTGTGTTGTATTATGTTGCCTAAGACAAGAGTATCTGACCCCGAACTTTATCAGCTGGTGGAAGAAGAACTGTACCGCCAGGAGCACAATATCGAAATGATCGCTTCCGAAAGCACAGTCCCTCTGGAAGTTATGGAATTGAGCGGCAGTGTTTTCACAAATAAAACACTGGAAGGTTATCCCGGTTCCCGTTTCCAGGCTGGCGCGGAAGTAGCCGATAAACTGGAAACAATGGCCATCGAAAGAGCAAAGGCGCTGTATGGCTGCGAACATGTCAATATTCAGCCTTATTCCGGCGCGACAGCAAACTATGGCGTATATGCGGCCATTCTGGAACCCGGCGACACAGTTTTGGGGATGCGTCTGGACCAGGGCGGTCATCTGACACACGGCAGCCCGGCAAACTTCCTGTACAAAGTATATAAATTCGCTGCATATGGCGTAGATCCTGAAACAGAAGAAATTGACTACGACGCTCTGGAAAAACAGGCAAAAGAAATCAAACCCAAGCTGATTATCGCCGGCGGCAGCTCTTATCCCAGACTGATTGATTACGAAAGAATCAGCAAGGTAGCCAAAGAAGTAGGCGCTTACTTCATGGTAGATATGGCCCATGTCAGCGGTCTGGTAGCAGCAGGCGTAATTCCCAGCCCCGTACCTTATGCGGACTTTGTTACATCCTCTACCACAAAGACTTTCTGCGGTCCCAGAGGCGGTATGATCCTCTGCAAGGCAGAACATGCAAAGAAAGTAGACAAGGGCGTATTCCCCGGCTCTCTGGGTTCTATGCACTTGACCACAATGGCTGCCAAGGCATGGTGCTTCAAGCATATGGCAACACCGGAATTTAAGGAACTGATGCAGCAGATCGTTGTTAACGCAAAACTGCTGGCGGAAGAACTGAGCAAATATGGTTTCCGTATTGTCAGCGGTACAACAGACAATCATCTGATTATGGTTGACCTGCGTCCTAAGAATATTTCCGGTAAAGTACTCCAGAACGCTCTGGACAGCATCGGTATTACAGTAAACAAAAACCAGATTCCTTTCGACCCCGCTTCTCCTTTCGTAACCAGCGGCGCAAGAATCGGTTTGACCTCCATTACACAGAGAGGTCTTCGTGAAAAAGAAGTTAAGATCATCGCTTCTATTATGAACGATGTAGCAAACGCGCCGGAAGACGAAGCAGTTCTGGCAGACTGCAAGGCAAGAGTGCTGCAGCTGATCGAAAACTTCCCTCTGTATCCCGCAGGCAGCTTTGATGATTAAAATTTGATTAGAATTTTATGAGAATTTACGGATGTTCAACTTATTGAATTTTAATCTAATATACTGAACTGGTCTGTAACAAGATTTGTGGAAGAAGAAATATTAAAATTACTTTAGACAAAAAAGAGCAAGGGAGAGCCGCCTTGGGAAGCAAGGCGGTAATCCCTGTTTTTGTAGTTGACATAATGTATAGAATGGCGTAGGATAGGTAAAAAAAATAGCAGGAGGGAGAATTATGTTTATACAGAAAACGGAGTGGGGACAAGTTGCATGGCTTCACACCTCAGACAAAAATGATCTCCGTCAAAACATGGATGTGGGGATTACGACGATCTCCCCTGGGAAACGAATACGCCCTCATATTCATTATGGACATGAACAAATGCTCTATAACTACATCAATGGAGAAAAGCTGGAATACAAGAAAGGGATGCACTTTTATCTGCCGGCGGATGCCAGACACGAAACTGTACCCACGGGAGAGGAAGAAACCAGAGAATTGATGGTATCTAACCCTGTATTTCAGAATGTGGATATTTTTTTATCCGGAAATGAGGAACCGGTTACCAATGGAAAAAACCTGCTGTATGCTGCGGTGGAGGCCATTCGGGAACAGCTGCTGAGCAGTCCCTTTGTCCCCTTTACTATTTTTGACAGCATGTGGAATATCATTTCGGCGGGGGGAGAGTTTTCTGAATTCTGTAATCACCAATGCCGGGCCAGTCAGGACAGACGAGGTTGCGCCTGCTTGCAGGAGCTGGAACTGAGCGGGCTTTCCTATACCAAAAGCATGCAGTTCCAATGTCCATATGGTATGACCATTGTTCAGGTACAGATTGTATACAACAATAAATCTCTTGGCGTAATCCGCGGAGGACATGTACTGCTTTCAGAGCCGGAAACGGAATTTGACAGCAGTATGTACGTTACGCCGGCGGCAACATTTGCCAGCATCCAGAAAAAACTTCAGCAGATCGTGGAAAGCATTGTAAAGTTCTGCTATTTTAATGCCGCAAGGGAGGAGATCATGCAAAAGGATGAGCGCCTGCGTTCTGTGGAAACAGATCGGATGCAGCTGAAAATGAATCTGACGGTGGCCCAGGAAAACGTAACAAACCTGAAGATCAATCATCATTTTTTATTTAATACGCTGAATTCTATGGCGAGCATGGCGCTGGAAGGAAATAACCCCACATTATATGACGCGATTATTGACCTGTCCAAAATGTTCCGCTATACCATGGCGACGGATCTTCGCTTTATGCCTTTTTCGGCGGAACTGGAGTACTTGCAGACCTATTTGAATCTGCAGAGAATGCGTTATGGGGATACGCTGGATGTGCGGATGGAAATACCGGAGGAGCTGTATCCGATTTCCATGCCGTTTAATTTCTTGCAGCCCATCGTAGAAAACGCCTTTACCCATGGTTTTGATGTGGTGGAAGAAAAAAAGAAGATTTATATTTACGCGGAAAAAACAGGAAAGTATGTGAAGATCAGAATTTACAACAATGGGAATGTGCTGGATGATATTACTTTAAACAGAGTCAGAAAAAGTCTGGAGAACAACACGGGACATGGCCTGTCTCTGATCTACGCGAAACTCAAATCTGCCTACCATACGGATTTTATGCTGGATATCACATCGGGAAAAAAAGAGGGCACAGTTGTTTCTGTTGCTTTTCCCATAGATCATTTTGGAGGGCGGTAATAAAGGGGGAAAGAGAAGATGACAAGGACGATTATTGTGGATGATGAACCGGCAGTAGCGAAAATGATACAGTATTTTATCGACAAGGAGAACCTGCCGTTAGATGTGGTGGGGATCGCCTATAATGGACAACAGGCCATTGAGCTCATTGATAAAACCGCACCGAAAATCGTTTTTCTGGATATTCAAATGCCAGTCAAAAATGGTTTTGAGGTGATGAAGGAAAGGCCTAATCAGCAGTATATCATCATTACGGCCTATGAATCCTTTCGCTATGCCCAGCAGGCTCTGCGTTTGGGAGCGAAGGATATCATACTAAAGCCGGTAGAGTATCGTCAGCTGGAAACGGCTGTGGTAAATCTGTTGGGGTGGCATATTACCAATAACGATACCGTCAATGATATTCTGGAGTATGTCCATGGGAATTACGCGGAGAAAATCGAATTGAACAAGCTGGCGGAGCATTTTTTCATCGCGCCCAGTCATTTGGCTAGGCTGTTTAAAAAGCATACGGGTTCCAGCCTGATTACATATATCAATAAAGTGAGGATTCAAAAGGCCTGCGCCCTTTTGGACGCAGGTGTCAGTGTAAAAGAAGCGGCGGAGCAGACGGGATACGAAAGCCTGAATAATTTTTATAAATACTTCAAGCTTTACGAGGGGATGACTCCGGCGGCTTATTGCAAGGCGCAAAAGCCCGTTTTCCCGGAAAAGGAAGCCCAAAAGGAGAAAGAAGAACCGCCGACCATATGAATTGCAGGCCGCATTCAGGAGAAAAAGAAGGATCGGATCATCAGACCACGGCAAAGACCGGAGGTCTTGTTCCGGTCATTTTTTGTGCCCGAAAAAAGGCGGATTTGTACAAAATGGAACTAATCAAAATTGATAAATGAAAGGGAGTAATATGAGAATATCAATCTTTTCTCAGGAATGGTAAGGTTATGTCAGAAAGAAAACAACTGTATTTTGTCGGTGGATAGACATTTTTGCGGTGGAAGGCAAAGCAGATTCCCTCTCATGTTTGCCTTCTTCCGCAAGAAGCTGTCTACATCACGGACAGCAGAAAGATAAGGAGGAAGATAAAATGACAGCATGGAAAAGTGATATTGAAATTGCCCAGAGCACAGAAATGTGGCCCATCGAGAAAGTAGCGGAAAAAATCGGGATCTCTTCCGATGATCTTGAATTTTATGGAAAATATAAAGCAAAACTGAATTACAACAAACTGGCGGCAGGAAAAGAAGATAAGGCGAAACTGGTTCTGGTAACAGCCATTACACCGACTCCCGCCGGAGAAGGCAAGACAACCACAGTCGTTGGTTTGAGTGACGCACTGAACCGCATCGGCAAAAAAACCATTATGGCGCTGCGTGAGCCTTCCCTTGGTCCTGTATTCGGCGTAAAGGGCGGCGCGGCCGGCGGCGGTTATGCACAGGTAGTTCCTATGGAAGACATCAATCTGCATTTTACAGGCGATTTTCATGCCATTGGCGCAGCCAACAACCTGCTGGCGGCAATGATCGACAACCATATTTTCCATGGCAATGCACTGGGGATCGACTGCCGGAGAATTACATGGAAACGTGTTGTGGATATGAATGACAGACAGCTGCGCAATATTGTCTGCGGCATCGGCGGCAGAGTCAACGGCGTCCCCAGAGAAGACGGTTATGATATTACCGTAGCTTCCGAAATCATGGCGATCCTTTGCCTGTCCAACAGCATCAGTGATCTGAAACAGCGTCTGGCAAGCATTATTATCGGTTACACAAGAGATGAACAGCCTATTACCGCTGGTATGCTCCATGCGGAAGGCGCTATGGCGGCACTGTTAAAGGATGCCATCAATCCAAATCTGGTGCAGACACTGGAACACAATCCCGCGCTGATCCATGGCGGTCCCTTCGCGAATATTGCCCATGGCTGCAACAGTGTTATGGCGACAAAACTGGCTATGAAGCTGGCGGATTATGTCGTAACGGAAGCGGGCTTCGGCGCAGATCTGGGTGCAGAGAAATTTATCAATATCAAGTGCAGAAAAGCTGGTTTGAAACCTTCCGCCGTTGTGATCGTAGCCACCGTAAAAGCTTTGAAAATGCATGGCGGTGTAGCAAAAACAGATCTGGCCGGCAAAAATGTGGAAGCGCTGGAGCGGGGTCTGCCTAACCTGCTGAAACATATTGAAAATGTAACACAGGTTTATGGTCTGCCCGCAGTGGTAGCTATCAATAAATTCCCCACAGATGACGCGGAGGAACTGGAACTGATCGAAAAGAAATGTAAGGAACTGGGCGTAAACGTAGCACTGTCCGATGTTTGGGGACAGGGCGGCGCAGGCGGCGAAGCGCTGGCAAAAGAAGTCGTTCGTCTGGCAGAAGAGGGCGAAAATAACTTCCATCTGCTGTATCCCGATGAAATGCCCATCGCGGAAAAAATCAATACCATCGTTACAAAGGTATATGGCGGCGACGGTATTACACTGAGTCCCGCAGCGGCAAAGGAAATCAAGAAGCTGGAGGATCTGGGCTTCGGCAATCTGCCGGTATGTATGGCAAAAACACAGTACTCTTTCTCTGATGACGCTGCAAAGCTGGGCCGTCCCACAGGCTTCACCGTAACGATCCGTAACGTAAAAGTAGCCGCAGGCGCTGGGTTCATCGTTGCGCTGACCGGAGATATTATGACAATGCCCGGTTTGCCCAAGGTACCTTCTGCGGAAAAGATTGACATGGATGAGAACGGAAAGATTTCCGGTTTGTTCTAAATAAGGATGGGAAGGGATACGATATGCTGGAGAAAAGCTGTAAGGAATTTTTACGGGAACTGTCGTCGGCGGCACCGGCTCCCGGCGGCGGCGGGGCATCTGCATTGGGCGGAGCCTTAGGCGTTGCGCTGGGCAGTATGGTAGGAAATCTGACGACGGGAAAGAAAAAATACGCGGATGTGGAACAGGAAATTCAGCGGCTGCTGATGCTGCTGGAGGATTCCGGAAAACGGCTGATGGATTTGGTACAAGCCGATGCCGATGCCTTCCTGCCGCTGTCAAAAGCCTATGGTATGCCCAAGGATACGCAAGAAGAAAAGGAAGAAAAAGCACAGGTTATGGAACAGGCGCTCAAGGGCGCCTGTGCCGTACCGTTGGAAATTATGGAGGAATGTCTGTTTGCCTTGGGGCTGCTGAAAGAAATGGGAGAAAAAGGCAGTCGGCTGGCCATCAGCGATGCGGCAGTGGGCGCCGTATTTTTAAAAGCGGCGGCGCAGGGGGCAGCGGTAAATGTATTTACCAATACCCGTCTGATGAAGGAGAGAGGCTATGCCGCGGTATGCGAGCAGAGAGCGCTGCGGATGCGTGAGGAAGCGGAAAAACTGGCAGACAGGATTTATAATCAGGTAGAGGAGGAATTGCGATGACAGTAGTAAAGGGCGCTGATGTCGTAAAAGAAATGATGGAGGAGCTGCGGCAGGAGGTGGCTCGGCTGGAGGCCAAAGGGATTCATCCCTGCGCAAAGATCGTGCGGGTTGGGGATAATCCCAGCTGTATCGCCTATGGCAAGGGCGCTGCGAAAAAACTGGAAAGTGTTGGCATTCAGGTGACCTATGCTACATTCCCTGAGGATATTTCCCAGAAAGATTTTCTGGCGGAATTTCGGAAGATCAATGAGGACAAGGATGTCCATGGGATTCTGCTTCTTCGCCCTCTGCCTGCACAGCTGGATGAAAAGGAGATCAGCAGAGTCATTGATCCCAGAAAAGATGTGGATGCCATCAGCCCCATCAATATGTATAAGGTTATGATCGGTGATGATACGGCGTTTCCTCCCTGTACTCCGGAGGCGGTTATGCGGATCATTGACCATATTGGCATCGACTTGACAGGGAAAAAGGTTGCCATTGTCGGCGCCAGCATGGTTGTGGGCCGTCCTCTGTTTTTGCTGATGCTGAACCGGAACGCTACCTGTGTGCAGTGCCATATTTATACCAAAGATCTGGTGGCAGAATGTAAGCATGCGGAAATTATTGTTGTAGCGGCAGGCAAGCAAGGACTGATTCGTCTGGAACACGTTTCTCCCGGTGCGACGGTCATTGATGTCGGCATCAATATTGGCGAAGACGACAAGATTCATGGAGATGTGGATTTCGACGCGGTTGCGCCTGTTACAGAATATATTACGCCGGTACCCGGCGGCGTGGGTTCCGTAACTTCTACTGTTTTGGCGGCTCACGTAGTAAAGGCGGCGAAGCTGCTCTATGAAAATTAAGGAATGTATGGAATATTTGGACACGCCGAATTTCATGAATCCTGATCCTGGTCTGGAAAATATTCAGGCGCTGATGGAAGCGCTGGGAAACCCGCAGGATCAGCTGAAATTCGTGCATATCGCCGGTACCAACGGCAAAGGGTCCACAGCGGCCTTTTTGGAACGTATCCTGCGGGAAAGCGGATACAGAACAGGAATGTATACTTCACCGTATCTGCTGCATTTTTCGGAAAAAATACAGGTAGATGGAGTGGAAATTTCAGAGAACGAGATTCTTTCCCTTTGCGAAAGACTGCAAAAGGCGGAAAAGCGGGTACAGGAAGAAAAAGGCCTGTATCCTACGGTTTTTGAACGTGTTACAGCTTTGGCGCTTCTGTATTTCTATGAGAAGCAATGTGATATTGTTGTGTTGGAGACGGGTCTGGGGGGACGTCTGGACGCCACCAACGTGGTAAAAAATACAGAAGTAGCTGTTATCACAGCCATCGGTCTGGACCATACGGATATTTTGGGTGATACCAGGGAAAAAATTGCGGCGGAAAAAGCGGGCATCTGCAAGCCCGGCTGCGAAGTGGTGCTCTATGACCAGGAAAAAGAGGTTATGGAGGTCTTGATTTCGGCGGCAAAAGCGTTGGATTGTCCGGTACATATTGCTCCTGTTTTCGAAGGGAAAATGGAAGATATGACAGAAAAAGGGCAGGTTTTTTCCTTTGGGGAGCATCATTGTCTTAAAACAGGGATGCTGGGCCTGTACCAGATGAGAAACGCTATTACAGCAGTTACTGCCGCGCAGGCACTGCGGAAACGGGGGTGGAAAGTTCCGGAAGACAAGATCAGGACCGGGCTGGAAAAAGCCAGATGGCTGGGTCGGCTGGAAGTCAGAAAAGAACATCCGCTTTTTCTGGTGGATGCCGCGCATAATCCACAGGGCGTATCTGTATTGGCGGAGAGTTTGCGGCAGCTCATCCCAAATCAGAAAAAAATATTTGTGCTGGGAGTTCTGGCGGATAAAGACTATCCGCAGATGCTGGATCTGATCGAGCCCCAGGCAGAGCGTTTCTATGTTGTGACTCCTCATAGTACCAGAGCGTTGGCGGGAGAAAAACTGGCGGAGCTGCTGCAAGGCAGAGGCTTTTCGGCAGAAGTCTTTCCCTCCGTGCCGGAGGCGGTGCGGGCGGCACAAAAGGCCGCGAAAGAAGAAAACAGAGTCACTTGCGCTTTCGGTTCTCTGTATTACATCGGAGAGGTCATTGACTGCCTGGAAAAGGAAGGAGACGGTTGTGATGATCAACAGCCCTAAGGAAGTGGCAAATCATTGTTTGGAAATTGGAAAAAATAAAGCGTCGCTGCCTGCGGGCAGAATGTTCCTGCTGGCAGTGCTGGCAGGAATGTTTATTGCTCTAGGGGCGGTGGGGGCCAATACGGTTTCCTGTCTGATGGAAAACGGCAGTGCCGCTAAGATTGCCGCCGGCGTGATCTTTCCCGCTGGATTGGCTATGGTGGTAATTGCGGGCGGTGAACTGTTTACAGGCAACTGCCTGATCCTGCTGTCCGTATTGGGCAAAAGGACTTCGGCGGAAAAAATGCTTCGCAACTGGATCATTGTATATCTGGGCAACTTTGTCGGAGCAATTTTTGTGGCCTGGGGCGTATATGCAGGAGGGCAGACGCAGCTGTTCCAGGGAGCGCTGTTGGAACTGACTATACAGACGGCTGTGACAAAATGCGGCCATACCTTTGGAGAGGCGCTGCTTTTGGGCGTTTTCTGCAATTTTCTGGTATGTATTGCTGTATGGATGGGCTTTGCTGGGAAAACGGCGGTGGATAAGATTGTGGGTTTGTTTTTTCCGATCTTTTTGTTTGTGGCATCCGGCTATGAACATTCCGTAGCCAATATGTATTATATTCCGGCAGGCATATTTTCCGCGGGAGAAGCAGGCCAAAGCATGGGTCTGACGTGGTCGGGCTTTCTGTTTTCCAATCTGCTGCCTGTCACCATCGGCAATATTCTTGGCGGCGCTTTGCTGGTAGCCGGTATTTATTATCTGGTGTATATCAAGGGAGAGAGTCAAACATGAGTGTGAAAGAACAAAAAAAGGCCCAGCGCAAATGGGTCAAGGAGAAACAGAAAATGATGGCCCTCAGATCCTGGGAGGCGGAAGACAGAAAGATTTGTGAGGGTTTGCTGTCTCTGGCTGCGTACCGGCGGGCAAAAACCATCTTTTGTTTTGTCAGCATGCCAGAGGAGATCGACACGGATTTTTTTCTGCAGCAGGCGTGGAAAGACGGAAAGCGTGTTGTGGTGCCCAGATGCGGGCAAAAAGGTGTCATGGCGGCCTACGAGGTTTCTTCCTTGCGGGATTTGGAGGCGGGACAGTACGGCATCCGGGAGCCAAAGGCTTATTGTGCCTTGGTGGCGCCGGAAGAGATCGACTTTGGTGTGATCCCTTGTCTTTCCTGTGATAGAAAAGGGTTCCGGCTGGGGCATGGCGGCGGTTATTACGACCGCTATCTGGAAGGAACGAATTTCCCTACGGCGGTGATCTGTCGGGAGGAACTTTTGTTGGAGGAAACGGCCATAGAACCCTTTGACACCCAAATGGACTGGGTAATTACGGAAAAGGAAATTATGTCAGTAAAAAAGGGTCATTTTGAGAAATAAACACCCTCTTTCCCATCAAAAATGAGCATATACGGGAAAGAGGGCGCATGTTAGAATACCATCAGCAAGGGGCGGAAACGCCTTTTGTGCAAATACAGAGTAGGAAACCGCGCGTTAAGTGTCTCATGGACGGGGAGTTGTCAGAGAACGAAAAGAAAGCTTCTTGCGTTGTGGTTTCTGCATCCCGCTGTTCGTCCAAAAGGAAGCTCTCTTTTGGAGCGTCTTTCCGGCAGAACCCAGCGGCCATATCTGGATGGGGCTGTTCCGGGAAAGAAGCTTTGGAAATACTGCTTTTTCGGATCGAAAGGATGACGTATTTGCGTAAGAGAAAAAAGTAGTATAACAAGGTGCCACTTTAAAAAAGGCACCGCAAAAGGGAGGTTTTATGTATGACGGTACAAAAGCGTTTTTCTACACAGCAGCTGGTTTTTATGGCGGTACTGATTGCCATGAACATCATCCTATCCAGATTTTTGTCCATAGCGGCATGGAATCTGAAGATTGGCTTTGCCTTTTTGCCGGTAGTAGCGGCGGCGATCTATATGGGACCGTTGCAGGCGGCTATTGTCGGGGCGCTGGGGGATCTGCTGGGAGCGACCATGTTTCCCATTGGCGCTTATTTCCCCGGGTTTACGGTTACGGCGTTTCTGGTAGGGCTGACCTACGGATATCTTCTTCATAAAAAGCAGGATTGGAAACGAATCCTTCTGGCGGTATGTTTGACGGAATTTGTAGGATCTCTGCTGCTGAATACATTTTGGATTTCAGTGTTATATGGATCTCCGTTTTTCCCGCTGCTCTATACCAGAATATTCCAGGTCGTTGTCATGGGGATCGTGGAATCCGTGGTAATCCGCAGCATGACAGGTGTTTTGGTGAGACTGCCCCATGCCTCCCGTGGATAAGATGGTTGGAGAAAAATAGTTATTTCCGAAAAAAAGAGACAGAAACTTTTGAAATGGATCAAAGGGTTTCTGCCTCTTTTTGTTTGCGGAAAAATCAGAACAATTACAGATAGCTGCGCAGTTTTTTCTTATCCAGTACACGGATACCGCCCCGGAAGGTCTCCACAATGCCTTCCTGAGAGAAATATTTAATCATACGGGTGACGACCTCTCTGGCAGTGCCCATATATTTTGCCATTTGTTCCTGGGTCATACGGATCTCGTTAGATCCGGATTTCGCCATTTCATCGGAAAGAAAAATGGCCAGGCGTTTATCCATGCCCATGAAAAGAATCTGCTGCATGGCCCACATGACGTCGGAAAAACGGTCCGCGGCCATATGATAATTAAATGCTTCCACATAAATATTTTCCTGGGCCAGCTTTCGAAGAACGGCGGCACTGATGGCCAGCAGCTCTGTGTCCTCTTCCGCGTCTACGGAAACATCAAAGGTGATGGCATCCAGCACGCAGGCAGCGGAAAGGATACAGGTATCCCCGGAAAACAGGCGGTACAGAGTGACTTCTCTGCCGTCCTCGGAAAGCAGATAGGCACGAATCTGGCCGGATATGATATAGAGCAGCCCTGCGCATTCTTCTGAGCCGTCGTGCAGATGAGCGCCCTGTGGGTATTTGGAGATCATAGCGTTTTGCAGGAGAAGCTCTTTTTCCTCCGGCCGCAGATGGGGCCAGAAGGGGAAGCTTTCCAGACAGCAAAGGATTTGTTCCTTCATTTTGGTCACCTCGGTTTTTGTTCTAAATCCAGTGTAGCAGGGAGAAAGATCTTTGGCAAGGAAAAAGAAGGGTAAGATATTTTATGAGAAGCAAAGTGTTCAGGTGCAAAAAGAAAAGCCCCAAAAGGGACTTTTTCTTTTTTCGATATTTGATCGAAAGGGGAGGGGTATGTACTATGTCAAACCAAATATAGGTCAGTAATCTTTGGAATATGGGGAGCGTTTCCGCTCCCCTGCTTCATAAGAAAAATGAAAAAGTTATTTCATAAGAGAGTATTCTTCTCGTTATGGGAAGGGGTGCCTAAGACCGCTCGGGGAAACGATCTTAGGCGGGAAGTAAAAGGGGGCGTCCTTTTGACTTCTCCTACAGTATAGCGGACAAATGTGTCCATTTTATGAATAGAAACTTAACAGATGCTTAAGAATAACCGTATAAATGTTTGCGATAAAATCAGCCTTTTTCGGGTAAAAAACAGTAGAAAACATGTATTTGCCGCCATTTTTCCACCAATAGCATGAGCCAATGGAATAAAGCATATATTTTGGAAGGAGCCGAAAAGGAGAGGAAGGATTTTGACAATGGTTATGGAGGATTGGTTTTTTCTGGCGGCTGGCGTATTCCTTGGCTTTGTGCTGGGGCTGGTGTGTTTTCGGTTGACAATGCCGCCCGGAAAGGAACGGATAAGAAAAATCAGGGGATGGATATTCGTTGCCGTTATGGAGGCGGAGCGTCAGCTAGGTGACGGTACAGGCCTCTTAAAGCTGCGGCAGGTGTATGATCGCTTTGAACAGTGTTTTCCAAAAGAGGCCAGAAACATTTCCTTTAGTGTCTTTGTTCAGTGGGTGGATGAGGCACTGGCGGACATGCGTCGGGTGCTTAAAGAACAGGAGGAGGTTTATGGGCTGTTGGAACAGCGGAAAGAAGAAGTAATGCGGCCAGAGGAAATGGTTTCGGGGATTACACATTAAATCTGCATAATAAAAAAAATATTCAGTTTTATTGTGTGACGGTTTTTTTCAAAAAAACCGTCTGTTTTTTTGAGAAAAACAATTTTTCCAAAAAAGAAACTTGTTGAAAAATCAGGGGGTTTCGACATTTACAGCCATATTTCTTTTTGATATAATAAAGAAAAAGGGGATATTCTTCGTTTTCTTAACAGTATCATTTTTTCCTGAAAGGAAATCGAAGAAATGAATACTGTTTTGAAAAGTGAATATGGGGGTGTGTCCATGGATACCTTATATCAGTATTTATCTGTCATCATTCAATTTTCCAGTATTCTGTTAGAATTCATCGGCGTGATTATTTTGCTGGAAGGTGCCATGCGGGCTCTGGTGAATTATATCAAAAAGGACCCCGACGCCAGAATGAAGTTTTACCATGTCATGGCTATGGCGCTGGAATTCAAGCTGGGCGGGGAGATCCTGCGCACCGTCATTGTCCGGGATTTTTCCGAAATCGCGCTGGTAGGGTGTATTATCGTGCTGCGGGCGGCGCTGTCCTTCCTGATCCAGTGGTCCATCAAGACAGAGCGGACGGAGGAGAAGGCCAAAAAGGAGCATGAGACCATCTGGTAGAGGTATGGTTTTATGCCAAATGGGAATCAGCGGCAGGCTTTTTAAGGATTTATGATATTGTGCTGCTTTTCCAGAAAGCCATCCCGATTGTTTTTCAAAGAAAAATGAGCAAAAGAAAATCGCTGGAATCCTTTGTGTGACAGGGGAATTCCAGCGATTTATTTTTTTGATAGGAAAGAGGGAAAGCCAGACTCCCCTGAAGGAAACCACGTTTTTTCCTGTTTTTTTAAGGGGAAATGCAACGGCTGTCTTCATAAGAAAACAATTCCGATTTAAATTGAATTGCCGGAATCCTTTTTGTTAAAGGACTCCGGCAATACGTGTTTTCATATGAAGATGCCACTAAGGTCGCTTCTTTTTTATAGAGGAAAATTAAAAATCAAATCCCTGCATTTTGTTCAGATAGCCTTCCCCGATCAGTTCATCATAGGTGAGGTACCGATGGAGCTTTTGAATTTCTTCCCGTTCCTCTTCGGTGCTTTCGGGAGAATAGAGCTGATAATAATAACTGAACACAGGGCAGGTCTCATAGACATCCAGCAGGAAATTGGTCTGGAGGCAGGCCGGCGCGCCGATATAGTCACAGAGGAGCGCCTCCAGCAGGTACGGGGAAACGCGTTCACCCTCTGCCCGGTATTCTTTGCCGGTATCGTAATTGGCAAAGATCAGATAGGGAGTGCAGAACATGGTATATTTTTCCTCCTCTGTCCACTGTGCCGCTTTATCGGCCTGGATGGTGCCGGTGGTGGTATAAGGCACGAAGTTATCTCCCAATGTAGGCAGATGGTCGCCGTACCACAGAAGCACTGTAGGCTTTTCCCTCTGCATGATATATTCGTAAAGCGTTCCAAGGGCGGCGTCGGAATCCTTGACCCCTTTGCAGTAATTCTGGAGAGAGATCACATCCTGCTCCGACAGATTTTCACCGCTGACCTGGATATCCCAGTCCTCCGCATCGAACTTGTCTGTATAGAGACTGTGGTTTTCCATGGTGATAGCCGTCAGGTAAAGACCGGTTTCGTGGGGCTGTTCCAACTGGTAGATGATTTCCTCGGCAATGGTTTCGTCGGTAATATAAGGCCCGCTGTTCCAATGCAGTTCCGCGTGCATATCGTTTTCTCCCAGGAAATCGTCAAAGCCCATAAGAGGATAGGTACGGTCCCGTTCGTAGAAGGTTTTCTGGTAGGTGTGGATGCCCAGCGTGTCATACCCCATACTTTTGAACATCTGCGCGTAAGCAAAGGTCTTGTTTTTCAAATACTGCTGGTAGGGCATATTGCCGGAGGGCAGTGTGCTGGTGGACATTCCGGAAAGAACTTCAAATTCCGGCCGGACGGTGCCGCCGCCGAAGGTGCAGGAAACCATTTCCCCGCTGGGGTGCTCCGCCGCGATGGCTCTGTAATTTTTCAGAGGGTCATCGGAGAAGGTAACACCTTCCAGCTTAGTAGGGTCCCAAAAAGCCTCGGAAAGCACGACAATGACATCGGGATTCTGGAAATCCTCGCTGCCTGTTTCCGCAGGAACATACTGAGCAAACATTTCCTCTATGGTCTGCTGGCTGTAATCCTGAGGCCGCAGGGTATCTACTGTGCCGCAGTTGAGAGCAAAGCCGCAGAGAAAGCCGTAGGTGTCGTAGATGGTATCCTGGTCCATGCCTTCGTGGATCGAGATGCAGAAAACAGGCTCGTAGCTGTTCCGCAGGGTAGTATTGGTCAGAAGGCCAAATAAAGCCAAGGCGAATACAGGCACGCCGATGAATCGTTTCTTTCCCCATTTGGGCAGCATGGGCCGGGCCAGATTCAGTACCAGCCAGTACAGTATGAGAATCAAAATCAACAGGATAAAGGATGCCGGAAAAGAAATGGAGCCTAAAAACTCCGTAAAAGAACCGGCGTTCTGTGCCAGCGTCAGATCCCAGGGATAAAAATGATCCTGAAGGATGGCGCATTTAAAATGGTCGATCATAGGCAGCAGCGTAAATACAAAAGCCGTGATGCCTGCTGCTGTGGAGAACCGCCGGAAAAGAAAAACCCAGGCGAAATAAAACAGATAGATCAGGACAGCGCCAAAGAGAAAGGCTCTTGGCTGGTGTGTCAGCAGCGTTCCCAGCTTGTCCAGAGAGCCAAAGGAGATAAAATTGGCTGTCAAAGTCAGCCAAAGGGGGAAACATAGGGTCAAAACCCACAACAGACCCCGCAAAAGGGAAGATTCCCGAAGTTTAGACCGGATATTTCGTTTCAGTTTTGAGATACTTTTCATGACGCATAACCTCTTTAGAAAAAATTTACCCTGAATACTTTATTTTAACATGAGTAAAATTTCTTTTCAATCAGAACTGCTCCTTTTTTGGAAAAGAGAAGGTCTATAAAGGCGCTGGTTCCTCCAGAAGCTTTTTGGCGTCTTCCAGGGCTTCCTTTGTCAGCTCGATAAAACGGGTCATTTCCTCTGTCATAGGTTTTCCTTTGAGTTTGATCCAGCCCAGCTGCATCATCTGGGGATCGCCTTCAATGGGAAGGGAGATCACGTGTCTGCTGGAAAAACCCGGCGGCAGAAGACCGGTGCCGATGGAAAAAGCATCGGTGTGTTCCACAATATTATAGAAGGTAGAACGGTCCTTAATGTAAATGATACGGTCGGCCTGCTTCAGATCATGGAGAGCCACCTCTTCCGCGTAGTCGATGCCTACGCCGCTTTCCTGCTCGAAAACGATCATAGGATAACCGCTGACTTCCTCCAGAGAGACGCTTTTGCGAGTGGCAAGCGGATGATCCTTGCTGAAATAGATTCTGGGCCGCAGGGTTTCCAATGGATGAAAGGCGATTCCCTTGGCTTTCAGTTCCTTGCGGATAAAGCCCTCCGTCAGTTCCGACATAAACAGGATACCCAGTTCGCTGCGGTTTTGAAATACATCCTCAATGACCTGATCCATGTCCGTTTCCATCATGTGAAAGACACAGCGTTCCGACGCTTTTTCCTGAAAAAACCGGAGAAAAGCGTCTACCACAAAGGGGTAATGCTGGCCGGATACAGAAAAATACATGGCAGGTTCTGTATTCTGGCGGGTATACAGCTCCTCCAGACGCCGTTTCTGTTCCACAAGGGGGCGGGCGTAGTTGAGAAATTCCTTGCCATGGTTGGTGATGGCAACCCCTCGATTGGTGCGCTTGAACAGCTCTACCCCCAGTTCTTCCTCCAGTTCCTTAATCAGACTGCTGATGTTGGACTGGGAAAGGAACAGCTTTTGGGCGGCTTTATTGATGGAACCCCAGCGGGCTACTTCCAGAACATACTGTAATTGTTGAAATGTCATAGAATCCCTCCTGATCCGCTGTAAAAAATGATGAACAGAATTGACTTATTTGGTAATTTTGCTATCTGTTTTAGCGATAACCAATCATTTGAAATACATATTAACACATTTTTTGGGAGAAAGCTATAATGAAATCAGACAAGATCATGAAAAAGAGATCAAAGGAGGTTTGCATTTATGGAAATGAAAAAGGAATATGGTTTTGGTACAAGAGCGATCCACGCGGGCAACAAAAAGGACACACAGTATGGTGCTTTGACAACACCCATTTATCAAACGTCTACCTTTGTATTTGAGGACTGCAAACAGGGCGGAAATCGTTTTGCCGGCGAAGAAAGCGGCTTCATTTATTCCCGTCTGGGCAACCCCACCTCTTCCGTACTGGAAGAAAAGATCGCCAATCTGGAAGGCGGCGAGGCGGCGGCAGTGACCAGCTCCGGTATGGGCGCCATTACCTCCGCTCTTTGGACCATCTGCAAAGCGGGGGATCATATTATTGCCGATGGTACGCTGTACGGCTGTACATTTGCTTATCTTTCCCATGGCATTTCTCGCTACGGTGTGGAAGTGACTTTCCTGGATACCTCCGATCTGGAGGCGCTGAAGGCGGCGCTGCGTCCCAATACGAAAGTAGTTTATCTGGAAACACCCGCTAACCCGAACCTGAAAATTACAGACATCCGCGCCGTTTCCGATCTGGTGCATGGATTTAACCCGGAAATCAAGGTGGTATGTGACAATACCTTTGCTACCCCTTATTTACAGCGTCCTCTGGAACTGGGAGCAGATGTGGTGGTACATTCCGCTACAAAATACCTCAACGGCCATGGCGACGTTATTGCTGGCGTGGTTGTGGGCAAAGCCGATTATATCGCGGAAGTAAGACTTTTCGGCATTAAGGATATGACCGGTTCTGTATTGGGGCCGTTTGAGTCCTTCCTGATTCTCCGGGGCTTAAAGACTATGGAGATCCGTATGGACCGCCATTGTGAATCTGCCCAGAAGGTAGCGGAATTTTTGAAGGACCATCCCGCTGTGGAAAGCATTAGTTTTCCCGGTCTGCCGGAGCATCCCGGTTATGAGGTGGCGAAAAAACAGATGCTCAAACCCGGTGCTATGATCTCCTTTGAGGTCAAAGGCGGACGGGCCAATGGGGCGAAGCTGCTGGATAGCCTGGAGATGTGCGCTTTGGCCGTAAGTCTGGGGGATGCGGAAACACTCATCGAGCATCCTGCCTCTATGACACATTCCCCTTACAGCGCGGAGGAATTGGAAGAAGTTGGCATTTCAGAAGGACTGGTACGTCTTTCCGTTGGTCTGGAAAATGTAGAGGACATTATTGCCGATCTGAAACAGGGGCTGGATCAGCTGACCTGGTAAAAGAGACATAAAAAAGCACGGGAATCCCGTGCTTTTTTGCTGCTTGCTGTTCTATCATATTTCTGCTTGGTGTGTGGAAAGCAAAGCGCTTTCGTTTTATTTATGGTTTTATCAGGATAAAATCTGATGAATCTCTCCGGCGATTTCTTTTAAATAGCGGATATGCTCCTCTTTCCGGGCCGTCATGCGGCTGGTAGGACCGGAAGAACTGATGGCGGCGATGGGATAGCCGGAAGCGTCCAGAACGGGTACGGCATAGCAGGTCAGGCCGATCTCACATTCTTCACTGTCGCTGGCATAGCCCTGAGCACGAACTTCTTCCAGTACTGCCAGAAATTCCTTTGCCCCCGGAATGGAACGGTCTGTTTTCTGGGGAAAATCCGCCATACGCAGATATTGACGGATGGCTCGTTCCGTCTCAAAGGCAAGGATGGCCTTGCCGGTTCCTGTTAGGTGGGCAAACTGGTGGTAGCCCAGAGGTGTATCCATCCGCAGCAGGGAAGAACTGACCACTTTATCCAGAAAGACAATGTGCGTGGCATCATCCATCATGGAAAGATGGCTGGTCTCTCCTCCCAGACGGGACAGTTTTTCCAGATAGGGATGAATGATAGAGATTAGCTCCATACGGCTGTATACCAGCTGTCCCAGAGTAAACAGCTTCAGACCGAGGGCATAACGGCCGCCTTCCTTCCGCAGAAGATATCCTCTGTTTTCCAATGTAGCCAGAATACGGAATACGGTGCTTTTATTCAAACCGGAGAGAGAACTGATCTCCCCGGCATTCAGTTCATTGTGAGAAATAAATAGCTGGAGCACGCCCAGAGCGTTGTCCAGAGAGCTTAAAATATATTTTTGATCCATGGGATTTCCCCCTTTCTGTCTGTGTTCAGTATAGCAGTCAGCGGAAAGAGCGTCAATTTTTTTCTGACAGCCTGTGAGCAAAAAAACACCGGAATCACCGGAATCCCTGTAAGGATTCCGGCGCCAGCCGCTTTCCGATAAGGAGGCTTTCTGCGTTTTTCCGCTTTTGGTTATTCTGTTTTATCCTCTGCCGCTGAGAACGGTATCCGGGGCCTCTCCCTCTTTCAGGCGCAGGTATTCCTCCTCCGTCAAAGTATAGCTGATTCCGTCATGGACCAGCACAGAGCCGCCTACGGTTTTATCCTCATCCAGCGCAACGGTCCAATCCTCTACGTCAGGCGCGGGACGGTTATCCAGATAGGTAGAGACCGAAAAGGCAATAGACATCATATCTTCCTGGGATAAATTCCCGCGCAGGAACAGCATACGGCTGCCTTTTGTCCAGCACACGACATTTTCCAGTTCGCCATACTGGAAATAATAGCCGTCTTCTTCTGTAACATTCTCGGAATTGGAAATGTCATATTTCAGGTTGTATGTTTCGTCATTGGATTGTTGGAACCAAAGGGAGTCCGATTCGATATTTTCCGCCCGAAACAGCCGAGAAAGCCCGCCGAAAAAGGCGGAATCGTTCTTGAAATGCAGATCCTCGAAATAACATTCTATGATCTCTGAGCCATCCTGTTGGCCAGAGCGCAGCTCTACACTCCGAAGAGAATAATTTTGTGGGATATGTTCCGGGAAATAAAAGAGGGAAGGCGCAGCTTCCGCAAAGCCTTCACTGATTGCATCCTTGTCCTCCGCGGTGATTTCCCGCCAGACAGTCTTTTCTTCCTTCGGATTTTGTGAGAGCCAAAGTACAGCCGCAAAAACCACAATCACAAGGAGTACGATCCATTTCAAACTTTTCTTCATCATCTATGTTCCCACCTTTTCGCTTGTCAAACAATACCTTTGATTTCAGTATAGAGGGAAGGGGTGATTTTGTAAAGCAGTATCAAAAAACCGTCCTGGTTCTTCAAAAAATATTTTTTGAAGAACCAGGACGGTTGAAAATGCTCAGACAGCTTCTTTTCGTTTTAGGTTCCGGTAGAAAATCAATACCACAATCAGAGAAATGGAGTCCACAATGGGCTGTACCCACATGCAGCCGTATAAGGGCAGAAGATGATCCATCAGTGCCAGCAGGGGAATATCCAGCACACCTTTTCGCAGGATAGAGGCGAACAGGGATTCCCGTACCTTGCCCATGGCCTGAAACTGTATAATCATAGGATAGCAGATGGACATCATGGGCATGGCCGTTACCATTCGCCGCAGGAAGGACGCGCTGTAATTTACCGTTGCCGGATCATTGATGAACAATGCCGCAAGCTGGGGCGCAAAGATTTCGTAAGCCACCAGACAGAGCAGAGAAAAGCCCAGAGAGATCATTACACCGAAGCGGAAGGCTTCCTGCCGCCGTTTCTGGTTCCCAGCGGAATAATTATAGGCCAGCAAAGGCAGAAGTCCGCTGGCAACACCAATGGAAAAATATAAAGGCAGCTGATCCAGCTTTTTGACAATGCCCAAAGCGGCAACTGCCTCTGTGGCGTAATGGGAAACGAATTTCGACTGGGCCGCTACGGCTACCACCGTCAGGGCGTACTGCACCGCGGAGGGAAAGCCGATGGACAATATGGAAGGCAGATAACGCTTCGTAAAAAGCAGGGATTTTGGATGGATGCGAATGACGGTGTTTTTTCTCTGGCGGTAAAGAAAAATCAGGAAATAGACCAGCGCTGTACAGTTGGATAAGGCTGTGGCCATACCGGCGCCGACGGCCCCCAGACCAGCGAACTGGGGCAGGATAAATAAGGGGTCCAGTACAATATTGACAAGTCCGCCCAGAGAAACGCCAAAGGATGCTTTTGCGGCGCTGCCTTCGGAGCGGATCAGGTTTGCCAGAAGGGTATTCAGTACCGTAGGACAGCCGCCCAGAATCACTACATATTTGGCATAGGCGAAAGCGATGTCGAAGGTTTCTTCTGTGGCGCCGCAAAGAGACAGCAGGGGCTTTGCCAGTAAAAAGAAAAGCAGAGAAAAGAGAATGGACCCAGCCAGACCAAACCAGAAGGCAATCGATGCCATCTGCTTCGCCTTCATGGTATGCTTTTTGCCCAAAGCCCGGGCGATGGCGGAAGCGCCGCCAACGCCAAACAGATTGGAAATGGCCGTAAGCATGACAAAAGCGGGTGCCACAATGGTGACCGCCGCTGTCTGGTGGGGATCGTTGAGCATCCCAACAAAATACGTATCCGCAAGATTATAGACCAGAGCGATCATCTGTGCCGCTACGGCGGGGAAAATCTGACGGCAGACCGCCTGCCGCACGGGCATCCGCTCGAATATCTCGGTCCTGTCCTGTATGGTATTCATGAAAACATCTCCTTTGCTGTTCTGCATGTGCCAAAGCAATCGGAGGGAGCCTTGTTTTTATGGGTTCGATTCGATTGTTTTCCTGATGAAGCCTTATGAGAGGATATAGTCTATGCCCCAGATCACAGAAAGATGCAGGGGATAGTAGATATAAAACAAATATTTCAGACGCCACTTGCCTCTTTGTCCATTATAGAGGGCCAGCAGAGGAAGCGCCGCCAGAGAGAACCATTGTATACCGCCGTATTGGAGGTTTACCAGTACCAGGCCGATGGCCGCCAGAAGCAGCTTCTGTTCTCTGGTATTGCCCAGATAGATAAACAGAGGAAGGAGTACCCCGAAGAAGTGGTAGTCAACGGAAAAATCGTAATCTCCCAGACAAAGCGGAAGAATCTCACAGAAAAAATAAGCTGTGACCATACACAGAGGAAAGAGCAGTTTCGCAGGCAGACCTTTGTGGCTGCGGCCGAAATCCATGGAAAAAATCAGGGCCATGGAGAAAGAAAAGGTGATAAAAATACATTGTGCCAGACTGCCCTCCACAAGAAACAGCACCAGCTGGAAGAGGATTCCCAGTCCCAGGATCAATAGCAGATGGTGTTTTCTGTTGCGGGTATAGCGGCAGCCTTCCGCGATCATATAGGCAAAGATCGGGAAGGCGATTCTGCCGATGATACGAAAGGGCATGTAGTTGTCACATAAGATATAGCCGATATGGTCGATGGTCATGATAAGCAGCGCCAGTATTTTCAGCGCGTTGCCATTCAGTACCGCCATGGAGTTCATCTCCCTTTTGGATGGTGTAAAAATCTCATTAAGATAATGATGCCACAGGGGGAGGGGAATGTCAATGCGGATGGTTCTATTCCATTCCGGAAAAGCATAGACTGCATTGTATGGATACGATTTAACAGGAGGGATACATATGGCGGGATTTGATATTTACAAAGACATCGCGGAGCGGACCAACGGGGATATTTATATTGGTGTGGTAGGCCCGGTACGGACAGGGAAATCCACGTTTATCAAGCGGTTTATGGATCTTTTGGTGCTTCCCAATATTGAAAATACCTATACCAGGGAACGGGCCAGAGATGAACTGCCCCAGTCGGCATCCGGAAAAAATATTATGACAACGGAGCCCAAATTTGTGCCAAATGAGGCCATCCCCGTTTCGCTGGAAGGCGGAACAGATTTTCGGGTACGCATGATTGATTGCGTAGGATATCTGGTGCCGGCGGCGGAGGGACACATGGATGGAGACCTGCCCCGCATGGTGCATACACCATGGTCGGAGGAAGCCATGCCTTTTGTGGAGGCGGCGGAGGCCGGAACAAAGAAGGTCATTACGGATCATTCTACCATTGGTATTGTGGTGACAACCGACGGCAGTGTGACAGAACTGGACAGAGAGGACTATCTGGAGGCAGAAGAACGGGTAATATCGGAACTGCGGGAACTGGGAAGACCCTTTGTGGTGCTGCTGAATACAGCCGCGCCGTATGACGCGGAAACAGCGCAGATGCGGGCAGAGATGGAGGAAAAATACGGTGTGCCGGTGCTGGCCGTCAATGTGGCCCAGTTGAAAACAGAGGACATTCAAAAAATATTGGAGCGTGTTCTGTATCAATTTCCCATGAAGGAACTGCGGTTCTATTTCCCGGGCTGGGTGGAGACACTGGAGCAGGATCACTGGCTGAAACGGGATCTGATTTCTTCCCTGAAGCAGGTGATGGAAAAAACAGAAAAGCTGGAGGATATTCCGGCGGCCATTGAGGAAATGACAAAAGGGGAGACCATTCAGAAAGCCTATACGGATAAGATCCTGCCGGGGGAAGGAGCGGCGGAAATCGGTCTGGCCTTTGATGATGGGCTGTTTTATAAGGTGCTCAGCGAAACGGTGGATCTGCCTATTGAAAACGACTATTCTCTCGTGGAGACCATCAAACTGCTTTCCGCCATCAAAAAAGAGTATGATAAGATTTCCGGCGCTTTGCAGGACGTAAAGCGGAAGGGGTATGGTGTGGTGACCCCGGCTTTTGAGGAGATTACACTGGAAAAACCGGAGGTATTCAAACAGGGTAGCCGTTATGGCATCAAGCTGCGGGCGAAAGGAGAATCTATCCACTTGATTAAGGCGGATGTGGAAACAGAGGTTTCTCCTATCATCGGCAACGAGGAACAGTCCCATGAGTTTATTGACAATCTGATTGCGGATTACGAGGAAGAACCGGAAAAAATCTGGGATTTGAATATTTTCGGAAGAACATTAAGTGCTATGGTCAACGACGGGATGCAGAACAAGATTTACCGTATGCCGGAGGATGCCCAGATGAAGCTGCAGGAGACTTTGCAGCGGATCGTCAATGAGGGGAGCGGCGGCCTGATCTGCATTATCCTCTGAGGGGAAAACAGAAAAGCAGAAGCTATGTGGTAAATAATAGCGATAGCCGGAACTCTTTGTGGAATAGAGAGTTCCGGTTATGGCTTTTTATTTTATTACAGTGTTTTTTAAAGACTGTCTCTGCGGTATCCATTAAGAACTTAGGAACCGGAAAACGATTTTTAAAGAAGGCTGATCCGCCTTTCTCATGTTTTTTGATGCTGAAAGAAGTGGTAGTCAGAACAGCCTTGCGAGGGCATGATATAATTTAAGTCTGGGTGGAGTTTCTTAAGTTTTTTTAAAGAACAGAAAAAACAGTAAACCTTTTTCTTATTTTTTTTCTCTTTATAGCAGACGCGTCAAAAAACGCAAGAGGGAGGTTCTGCATTGACAAAAGATAACACAGCGGCGCTGGTCCGGCGGATGCAGGCTGGAGACAGTCAGGCGTTTTCCGAACTATTTGCCGGTTTTTACAAAAAAGCAGTGCGCACTGCGGCTTTGCTCTGCGGCCGGGAGGCTCTGGCGGAGGATGTTGCGCAGGAGACCTTTGTCATCTGTCTGATGCGGATTGAGGATCTGAAAAACCCTTATGCTTTCGAGACATGGTTTTGGAAGATCCTTACCAGAAATGTCTGGCGGCTGTCGGAAAAAGGCGGCAGGATGGTGCCTATGGAGGAATATATGGAAAGCGGCGCAGAAATGGCCGCGGCGGTCTATGACAGCTATCCCAGCGAAAAGCAGGCGAAATACGATACTTTATATGACGCCATAGAACATCTGGGGCCAAAGCTGAAAACGGCTGTGGTGCTGTATTATTACAATCAGCTGAGCATACGGGAAATTGCCGTGGTAACATCCTCTTTGGAGGCAACGGTAAAATCCCGGCTGTTTCTGGCAAAACGGCAGATCCGCAAAAGACTTGGAGCAAAGAACGGAAGGGGCGATACATTGTGAAAATGGATCATCTGGATAACAGCATACGTCAGGTATTGGAGGCAAAAGCGGAACGGATCAATATATCAGAAGATATGGAGGCGCGTATTTTGCGGGAAGTATCTGCGAGAAAGAGAAAGGAGCATGGAAGAATGAAAGGATTCGGCAAAAAAATCGCGGCGGCAGCGGCAGCGGCCTGCCTGATTACAGGAACCTGTTACGCGGCGGTAACGCTGCATGGTGTGGAGAGCCATACCAGAATGGAGTATACTTCTTTTGCCCAGATGGAAAAAGCTGAGGAAAAAGCGGGATTCGATGGGAAGTTTGTGGAGCGCTTTGAGAATGGCTTTACATTTTATCTTGGAGGTACAGGATATACACAGGGAATGGATGAGAATGGCAGTGGCGTTGGGAAAGAATACAGCGCGTTGACGCTGACCTATAAAAATGAGGAGGATCAGCTTCTTTCTCTGACCATTACCAATGGCGATCCAAGCGTGGATGCAGGCGAAACCTTTGCGGAAGGCTATTCTGTATTGAATTGCAAATTTGTTCCGCCGGATTATGAACTGACAAAAGAAGATCTGGCCAAACAGGAGAGCGGAGAACTGAATATTGCCTATGGTACCGCCACCGTAGAGGAAGAAACCGTGGAATCCTATGGCTGGGTGGATGATGGCTTATACTATGTTCTGTCTGCTTCCGACTGCGATCTGGGCCGTGAGGAAATGGAGAATATGGCCCAGGAAATCATGGACGCGCAATAAGGCAACCGAAAAGGAAGGGAAACCTTTATGACGCGGAACATTTCAAAGACATCATCATAAGAAAATAAAAATGGCCGAAATCCTTGCAATAACAGGGATTCCGGCTATTTTTTGATTGATGCTGTGTGTTATAATCCGCCATGGCAGTTCTGGTTATGAAATAAGAACGCTGTTGCGTTTTTAAAGAAAAACAGTTTCAGCTCTTGGATTTTCAGGCTGTGGTTTCTTCCGCCAAAAGAGCCTCCTGTTTCCGGAAGAATTTCTTCTGATAAAACAGGAAGTAAACGATAAAGAGCACAGCGGTAAATCCCCACGAAATGGGATAGCTGAGCAGGATATTGAAAATGCTCAGATGCTGCCGCACAAAAAGGAAGATCCAGAGGATACGAAGTACGCAGACACCGCCGCAGGTCATGAGCATGGGGACCAGCACATTTCCCATGCCTCGCAGAGAGCTGGAGAGAATTTCTATAAAAATAAATACCGTATAAGAAGGTGCGATGATACGGATGATTCGCATCCCGATTTCGATTACGTTGGGGTCTGTGGTAAACAGTCGCAGCAGATAAGGCCCCATCAGAAGCATTACTGTGGAAAGAATCACAGAGGCCAGAGGCCGCCAGGTCCATCAGCAGGCAGACCTTAATGCTCTTTTTCATACGGTCGAATTTTCTGGCGCCAAAGTTCTGGCCGATAAAGGTGATGATGGAGACGCTGAAGGCGCCGGAGATCATCCAGTAAATGGCGTCAATTTTTGTAAAGGCCGTATGGGCCGCTACCGTTTCCGTTCCCAGACTGTTCAGGGAGGTCTGGATAATGATGTTGGAGATGCTGTACATAACAGACTGTATCCCGGCAGGCAGGCCAATGGTGATGATGGAGATCAGCAGAGAACGATGGAACCGTATTTTTCTGGGCCGCAGACGATAGATGTCGGTGGAGCGTCCAAGAGAGAGCAGAACCAAAAGTGCGCTGACGGCCTGCGAAATGACGGTGGCATAAGCGGCGCCTTTGATGCCCAGATGCAGCAGAACAACAAAAAGGATATCCAGCCCAATATTCAAAAAGCAGCATACCATCAGAAAATACAAAGGTCGTTTGGAATCTCCGACGGCACGCAGGATACCGGAGCCGATATTGTAAACAAAGACAAAAATAATGCCCGCGAAATATATACGCAGATACGCGATAGATCCACCGATGACATCCGCGGGCGTCTGCATCATTTCCAGAATAGACGGCGTCAGCAGGATGCCAAGAATGGCTGTGATAATGCAGCCGGTGATAGAAAGGGCAATGGCGGTATGCAGGGCGTTGTTCAGTTTCCATCGGTTTCCGGCTCCGTAAAATCTGGCGATGATTACGGTAGCGCCGGAGGAGAGGCCAACAAAGAAATTGACCACCAGATTGACGATCTGCCCGGTGGAACCGCCCACAGAGGCAAGGGCGTCTGTACCCACAAACCGGCCGACCACAATGGTATCTGCTGTATTGTACAGCTGCTGGAACAGTGTCCCCAGCAGGATCGGAAAAAAGAAAAACAACAGCTGTTTCCAGATAACACCTTCGGTGATCTGGTTTTTCGCAGGACTTCTGCTTAACATGAAATCATTCCCCCCAACGGGCCAGGACGCCCTTGAATTCCACAATATGTTAATACTTTTTTCCTTCTTTCGCAACACATTTTGCACATATCTTTTTGCAAAAAAACAAGGAGAACGGAAAATTCCGGAAAATTGTCCGCATCGGAAGGATTTTTGCGGTGGGTATGTTTTTTTTGAAAAAAATTGATTGACAAGGATTTTCTTTCATGCTAGTATCGGGATGTAGATTATATGACTGACGGAACCGTGGATTCAACCACATGGAGTATAATCGAGATGACAAGCCGACCGTCTGGGCAGAAAAAGCCCGGACGTGCGGCTTTTTCTATTTCACAAAACTGCATATGAAAGAGGTGAAGCTTTGGAAACTGGGAAGATCCATTCCATCGAGTCTATGGGGCTGGTAGATGGACCGGGAATCCGCACGGTACTCTTTTTTCAGGGATGTGCGCTGCGGTGCCGGTACTGTCATAACCCGGACACCTGGCAGATGGAAGGCGGCAGAGAAATGAGCGTGGAGCAGGTCATGAAAATGCTGCGGCGCTACCGGCCTTATTATGGAGAGACTGGCGGCCTGACCTGTTCAGGGGGAGAACCCCTGCTGCAGCCGGCATTTCTGACGGAGCTGTTCCGGACCTGTAAGAAAGAAGGCATTTCCACCTGTCTGGATACAGCGGGATATGGAAATGGGGATTACGAGGAACTGCTTTCCTATACAGATTTGGTGATATGGGATATTAAGCACCATAAGCCGGAGGCATACCATCGTCTTACCGGCGGTCTGATCCGGACGCCTCAGAATTTCCTGGAGGCAGTGAAAAAAGCGGAGGTTCCCCTGTGGGTCCGCCATGTAGTGGTACCAGGACTGACAGATGGAGAGGAACATATCCGCAGTCTGGGCGCTTACATTCGGAACATTCCGAAGGTAGAACGGATTGAACTGCTTCCTTATCACGTGATGGGTGTGGAAAAGTACCATGTCATGGGGATTCCGTATACGCTGGAAGGTGTGCCGCCCATGGAAAAAGACAGAACAGAGCGCCTTCAGGCGCTGATCCAAACAGCAGCAGGCAAATAGAAAAAATGTGGTTGAATCGCGAAAGGATGATATAACATGCAGAATGCAGCTTGGCAGGGTTTTCAGGAAGGGAAATGGACCAAGGAGATCGACGTCAGAAACTTTATTCAGAAAAACTACACTCTCTACGAAGGAGATGATTCCTTCCTGGAAGGTGTTACCGATAGAACAAAAAAAGTCTGGGACAAATGCCATGAGCTGATCCTGGAGGAAATGAAAAAGGGAGGCGTTTTGGATGTGGAGACCAATATTGTTTCCGGCATCGACAATTTCGCTCCCGGCTATATCGACAAGGAAAACGAAGTGATCGTAGGCTTGCAGACAGACGCGCCTCTGAAACGGATCGTGAACCTGTACGGCGGTATGAAAATGGCAAAAAGCGCGCTGGATCAGTATGGTTATCAGCTGAATCCACAGCTGGAAAAAGATTTCCACGCTTACCGCAAGACCCATAACGAAGGCGTTTTTGACGCTTATCCCAAGAGAACAAAGGTAGCCAGACATGTGGGCCTGCTGACTGGTCTGCCCGATGCTTACGGCAGAGGCCGTGTCATTGGGGACTACCGCAGAGTATCCCTGTACGGCATTGATTTCCTGGTGGAACAGAAGGAAAGAGAACTGGATGAGCTGGATGGGCCGATGACAGACGAACTGATCCGTCTGAGAGAGGAAGTACGGATGCAGATCAGCGCCCTGGAGGAAATGAAATCCATGGCGAAAAAATACGGCGTAGATCTGAGCGCGCCTGCGAAAAACGCAAAAGAGGCCGTACAGTTCCTGTACATGGCTTATCTGGCAGGAGTAAAAGAAAATAACGGCGCGGCGATTTCTCTGGGCCGTACCTCTACATTCCTGGATATTTATCTGGAAAGAGACCTGAGAAACGGTGTGATTACAGAAAAAGAAGCGCAGGAGCTGATCGACCAGTTTATTATTAAGCTGAGACTGGTGCGTCACCTGAGAACACCGGAATACAATGAACTTTTCGGCGGAGACCCTACCTGGGTGACAGAGGCTATTGGCGGTGTCAGTGTCAACGGCAAGCCTCTGGTAACGAAAAACTCCTTCCGTTATCTGCATACCCTGACCAATCTGGGGACAGCGCCGGAACCCAACATGACGGTGCTGTGGAGCCGTGACCTGCCGGAAGAATTTAAGAAATACTGCTCCAAAATGAGCATTTTGACAGATTCCATCCAGTATGAGAACGACGATGTAATGCGTCCTCTGTACGGGGATGATTACGCCATCTCCTGCTGTGTATCCGCCATGCGGGTAGGCAAACAGATGCAGTTCTTCGGCGCCAGAGCCAATATTGCAAAATCCTTGCTGCTGGCACTGAACGGTGGTGTGGACGAATTGCAGAAGGTACCCGTTGTACCGGGGATCGAACCTTTGACAGAGGGTGTTTTACAGTATGAGGAAGTACTGGATCGGTATAAAAAAGTTCTGGATTATGTAGCGGAGCTGTATGTGGATACCATCAATATCATCCATTATATGCACGACAAATACGCCTATGAAGCAAGCCAGATGGCACTGCATGATGCCAATGTGGAACGCCTGACCGCTTTTGGTATGGCGGGGATCTCCGTTGCGGCAGACTCCCTTTCTGCCATCAAATATGCCAAGGTTACCCCTGTTCGTGATGAGCATGGTGTGACCGTAGATTTTAAAGTGGAAGGCGATTTCCCGAAATACGGCAACGATGATGACAGAGTGGATGATCTTGCGGTAGAAGTAGCAACTTACTTCTCCAATGCTTTGAAAAAACATCCTATTTACAGAAACGCGAAACATACCCTGTCTGCCCTGACCATTACCAGCAACGTAATGTACGGCAAAAAGACAGGCACAACACCCGACGGCAGAAAGTATGGCGAGCCTTTGGCACCCGGCGCGAACCCCATGCATGGCCGGGACGAGAATGGCGCTTTGGCCTCTTTGAACTCTGTGGCAAAGATTCCTTACAGAAATGTGTGCCAGGACGGCGTTTCCAATACCTTCTCTATTGTCCCTACCGCTTTGGGCAAGACAGAGGAGCAGAGAGTAGAAAACCTGATCCATATTCTGGACGGTTATTTCTATCAGGGCGCGCACCATCTGAACGTGAATGTAATGAACCGGGAGGTTCTCATTGACGCCATGGAGCACCCGGAAAAATATCCTACGCTGACCATCCGTGTTTCCGGCTATGCCGTAAACTTTAATCGTCTGTCCAGAGAACAGCAGCAGGAGGTTATCATGCGTACCTTCCACGAAGCAGTATAATGAAAAAACGAATTCCATTCAAATAAGAATGTTTTAGAAAGCACGAGGATTCTTCCTCGTGCTTTTTATATGGTATTTTGTCGAAGGAGTTTTCTGTTTTCGAAAATATAGCGCTGTTTTTCGTTGCTTTTGCAACATAATTTTTTTCGAAATTAAAATATACTGACCTCAGAAACAAAGTATAAATCAAAAAAAACAGGGTATCACAAAAAAGAAAGGAGTGCTTTTTATGAGATACAAGGTAAATGACAGTTGTATTGGCTGTGGGCTGTGTGCCTCCGTATGTCCCGCTGTATTTGAGATGGGTCCTTCCGGTTTGGCACAGGCCGCAGAGGGAGAAGTAGCACCGGAACAGGAGGCTGCCGCGGAGGAAGCCATGAGCGGATGTCCTGTCGGCGCTATCGAACAGGCGTAAGGAGGGAGAAAATGGAATATATCAGAAATATTCCCCACGAAAGCGTTCGGACATTGGCGGATGAGGTTCGGGCGGAAAAGGGGCAGATTGTCTCCAAAACACTGGCCCAGAATCCTTATGTGAGTCTGACGCTGTTCGCTTTTTCCAAGGGCGAGGAGATCGGTACCCATGATTCCAGAGGAGACGCTATGGTCTATGTACTGGAGGGCAAAGGGAAATTTACCGTAGATGGGAAGGAATATCTTCTGGAGGCAGGGGAGAGTCTGGTAATGCCGGCGGAAAAACCCCATTCCGTATTTGCCGAGGAAGATTTTAAAATGCTGCTGACCGTAGTATTTCCTTTAGAGAAAGAATAGAATTTGTCGAGAAAAGAACAGGAGGAAAAAAGATGGAAATGTTTTGTTATCAGTGTCAGGAAACGGCGGGCTGCAAAGGCTGTACCAGAGTCGGTGTATGCGGGAAAACCCCTGACGTGGCCGCCATGCAGGATTTGCTGGTCTTCGTCTCCAAAGGCCTGTCCGCTGTGACGACGCAGCTGCGCAAAGAGGAGAGACCGGTATCCAAAGAGGTAAACCATCTGATTACCCTGAATTTGTTTGTGACCATTACCAATGCTAATTTTGATCGGGAAGCCATTGTGGCAAGAATTAAGGAAACGCTTTCTGTCAAGAAGGAACTTCTGGAAAAGGTGAAAAACAAAAAAGCGTTGCCTGCCGATGCTCTTTGGGAGGGCGAGGAAAGCGGCTTTATGGAAAAAGCGGCGGAAGTTGGCGTGTTGTCTACGGAAAATGAGGATCTGCGTTCTTTGCGGGAACTGATTACCTATGGCCTGAAAGGGCTTTCCGCCTATTCTAAACATGCCAACGCACTGCTGGAGGATAATGAAGCGGTAGATGCCTTTTTGCAGCGGGCTTTGGCGGCAACGCTGGATGACAGTCTGTCGGCGGATGATCTGGTGGCGCTGACATTGGAAACAGGAAAATATGGCGTGGAAGGCATGGCTCTGCTGGATCAGGCCAATACAGGGGCATATGGCAATCCGGAGATCACCAAGGTAAAGATCGGCGTTGGAAAGAACCCTGGGATTCTGGTTTCCGGCCATGACCTGCGGGATCTGGAAATGCTTCTGGAACAGACACAGGGTACCGGTGTGGATGTATATACTCACTCTGAAATGCTGCCTGCCCATTACTATCCAGCCTTTAAGAAATATCCCAATTTCTATGGCAACTACGGCAACGCTTGGTGGAAGCAGAAGGAGGAATTTGAGTCCTTTCAGGGGCCTATCCTTATGACAACAAACTGTATCGTTCCGCCGAAGGATAGTTATAAAGACAGAATGTTCACTACCGGCGCGGCGGGCTATCCGGGATGTAAGCATATTCCAGGCGAAATCGGCGAGAAAAAGGATTTTTCCGAAATCATTGAACTGGCGAAAACCTGTCCAGCCCCCATAGAGATCGAGCAGGGGGAAATCATCGGCGGCTTTGCCCATCATCAGGTGCTGGCGTTGGCGGATCAAGTAGTGGAAGCCGTAAAATCCGGCGCCATCAAAAAGTTTGTTGTTATGGCAGGCTGTGATGGTCGGGCCAAGAGCAGAGAATACTATACGGAATTTGCTAAGGCGCTGCCCAAGGATACAGTGATCCTGACGGCAGGCTGTGCGAAATATAAATATAATAAGCTGGAACTGGGCGACATTGGCGGAATTCCCCGTGTGCTGGATGCCGGTCAGTGTAATGACTCTTATTCTCTGGCGGTGATTGCCCTGAAATTAAAGGAAGTCTTTGGTCTGGAAAATATCAATGAACTGCCTATCATCTACAATATCGCCTGGTATGAGCAAAAAGCGGTGATTGTACTGCTGTCCCTGCTGTATCTGGGTGTGAAAAACATTCATCTGGGGCCTACACTGCCCGCCTTCCTCAGCCCCAATGTGGCGAAGGTACTGGTGGAAAACTTCGGGATCTCCGGCATTGGTACCGTAGAAGAGGATATGGCGCTGTTTTTCGGGGAAGCATAAAATATCTGTGGAGCATGAGTTTTACTCATGCTCCTTTCTATTTTGCATATTATTAAGGAAGAAAAGAAAAAATGAACAGTTTGTAAAATGTATTTTCAAAAATTGTTTATGCAGTGTTCATACTTTGTTCAAAATGATGGATTATACTGGATTCATAAAGAAAAAGAGATAACGGATGGAGGTAATCAATATGTATGATCCGAATAATAATAACGAAATGAACCACAATCACAAAGAAGAACAGAAACATGAATATCCTACTTATTGGGAAAATCCCGCTCTGGCGAAAAAAGAGACAGATTACACACCGGAGGATGTTCCCATGGAAGGCACTTACTCCAGCGAAGTCCATGACAGCGAACAGGAGAGAGTTATGGGGGAAGCGGCAAACCCGGAGGAAATGAGAAGGGAGGAACCGACAGCAGAAGAGAAGAGAGGAGAATCTATGGGAAACGGCCATCATGGCGAAGGCGTAAGAGAAGAACACCGCAAGCCCTGTTATGAAGAGCGGATTAAACGCAATAAACCAAGATCCAAAGGCTGGGCAAAGCTTATCGCGGGATGTCTGATCGTTGGTCTGGCTGGCGGCACCAGCATTGGCGCCGGCTATGGTCTGGTGGAACAGCATTACGGCACAGACTCTACAGAGATTTCCAACGGCATTACACAAGTGTCTACCGTATCATCCAATTCCGGACTTTCGGCCGTGGATATTGTAAAAAATGTAAAGCCTTCTGTAGTCAGCATTTCTACTGTTATTGAAGGCACCACAGAATATATGAGAGGCATTTATATTCCCTATGAAGGGGAAGGCGCAGGCAGCGGTGTGATCTTCTATCAGGATGATGAGAAAGTTGCCATCGTTACAAACAATCATGTTATCGAAGACGCAACAGAGGTTTATGTAACCTTTGACGGCGATGTATCTGTGAAAGCGAAAGTAGTCGGTACAAAAGCGGATTCTGATTTGGCGGTTCTGACTGTATCCCGCAGCGATCTGAAAGAAGCGGGAATCGACAGCGTAACCGTAGCCACATTTGGTGATTCCGACCAGCTGGAAGTTGGCGCGGGCGTAATTGCCATCGGTAATGCCATGGGGCTGGGACTGTCCGCAACAGACGGCATTGTCAGCGTAACGGAACAGACCATCAGCGTGGACGGCAATACACTGAATGTAATCCAGACCAGCGCGGCCATCAACAGCGGCAACAGCGGCGGCGCACTGGTGAACAGCGCCGGTGAGGTTATCGGTATTAACACAGCCAAGTATAATTCTACCATGACAGAAGGCATGGGCTATGCAATTCCCAGTAATGAAGTAATCCCTGTAATGGAATCTTTGCTGACAGACGGCACAGCACCTTCTCCCTATATTGGCGTAATGGGCACAGATATTACGGAGGACAAAGCTTCCTTATATAAACTGCCCGTAGGCGCGCTGATTATGGAAGTGACAGAAGGCGGCCCCGCTGACCAGGCTGGCATTGAAGCCGGTGATATCATTACGGAATTTAATGGCAAGACCGTTATGGATATGGAAAGCTTATCCGATATTATCAACAGTATGGAGGTGGGACAGACCGCATCTGTCCATATCATCCGCAACGGTGAGACAGGTATGGATTTGACAGTAACGATTGCGGATAAAAATGCGTAACGCACGGCGGTACAGTGCTTTCAGATACAGGGCAGGCGAGGATTCGCCTGCCCTTTGTGCGCTGTGAGAACCAACGGGAGAGAGCATTGATTTTTGGTGAGCTCTGGTTTTTAATATAATTAAGGAAGAAAAGGAGGCATATAAAGTTCAGAGAAGGATGAAATGGGATTAAAATGGTGGGAAGAAGGCTTAAAATCCGAATCTGCCCTTTGAGCGTGAAAAGAGGTAAAAATGATCGCAAAGCTGTGTGATGGGGCTGGCGTTTTGCTTTTGATTTGTTTTCCGGGGAAAACGGTCTTTGATTTTAGCCGATACAATTCTGTGTCTTTTTCTGTTTGGATTGCCGGGAATATAATTTAGTTCCCAATTCCGGCCGTGGTTTTATGGATTGTGGGGGTAGTCATAAAAAGGAAGGGCAGCAGCTGAAAAAGGCAGGAACTTATTTTTTAATAAGAAGAAATCAGGGCGGTAACCGCCGGTTTTTGCCGAAAAATGACGGCCATGAAATGGGACAGCCTATTTACCGCAACAGAAAAATGTATTATAATAAAATGATGTAATAAAAAATACATGATATTACAAATAAATACAAACAGCAAGGAGGATTCCCATGAAAAAAGGTTCCTCAGGAAATAGGAAAAAACGGCTGCGTAATCAGGAGCCGAATCCGGCGAGACGTCAATATCCCTCCCGGGACAATGTGTATGAGCTTAAGCAGTATCAGCAAAGAGCCAGAGAAAAGGAAAACCGCCGGTATCGTCCTGCACAGCAGCAGGTAAGAACTGTATCGGCGCCAAAACATCGTACACATGCCAAAAAAAGAAGAAATGTTTCCGGCAGAGTACTGCCCATGTTTGTTTTTCTGGTTATTGCGCTGTATCTGGTGGGACAGATCTTTACCATGGCGGTACGAAAGCCGGAGGTGGGTGTGGAAACGGTAACCTATGGTTCTATTGATACGCCGGAAAGCTTTCAGGGCCTGATCGTTCGGGACGAGGTGGTCGTCACCTCCAATCGTGCCGGGACGCCTTTTTATCAATATGCCGAAGGGGATAACGTAAAAAAATCCGCTGTGGTTTGCAGTATCAAGGATACGGCCTCCACAGACGTATTAGAAGATAAGCTGGCGAATATTGATGCGGACATTCTGGAGAGTCAGAAGGAGCGGGCGGATCTTTCCGCTTTTGCCGAGGATATCCAGCGGCTGGAAAACACGATGAAAAGCACAGTGGATTCTTTTGCCGGAAAGTCTATGTCAGAAAGCACATCCTATCTGTATTCCATGCGTACACAGCTGGAAAGCAGCATCAACCAGAGAAATGAGATCTGGCTGTCGGAAAATGTAGAGAGTCTTTCTCAGCTTAATGAGGAAAAAAATGCCTATGAGCAGCAGCTTTCCCAGAGTATGAGTAATTTGACAGCGCCAGAAAGCGGGGTGCTGGCATTTACTTATGACGGTCTGGAGGAAACACTGACGCCAGAGGCGATTCCGGAGATTTCTGTGGATCAGATCAGTGGGAATGAAAAAATGACGTCCATTTCCAAGGTGAGCAATGTAGTGGAAGGGGACCCTGTATTCCGTCTGGTTACCAGCAACCGCTGGTATATCATTACGTCTCTGCCCGCTTCGGATGTGGCGGACTGGGAAGTGAATACCTGGAAAAAAATCAATCTGATCGGCGAGGAAGGCACGTATCAGGCGACCGCTACCGTAGAAAGTGTAGAAAAGGGCGAGAGCCAGAGTCGGGTGGTGCTGTCCTGCAATTCGTATTTGAATGAGTTTATCAATAACCGCCTCATTACCATTCAGCTGGACAGTACTGTGGTAGAGGGGCTGAAGATTCCCAATAATGCCATTGTGGAGAAATCCATGCTGAAGATTCCTGTGGAATGTCTGACAGAAAGCGGCGGAAACCAGGGCTTCCTGCTGGTCAATGGCTCTAATTCCAAATTTGTTTCGGTACAGATCGTTTCCAGTGACGAATCCTACTGCTACATTGAACAGGATAATGGAAGCATCGCTCTGGGAGATGTCATTTTGCAGGGGACAGGGGAAACGGCTGTGGAATACACGGTGTCGGAAGTAGCTACTTCTCCCGGTGTATATGTCGCGAACAGCTCCATGGCGAAATTTGCATCCATTCGTATTCTGGAACAGAATCAGGAATTTGCCATTGTGGAATCGGCTACGACCTATGGACTTCAGGCTTATGATACCATTGTGTCGGATGCGAAAAATATTACAGAAGGACAATCTATTTATTAAAAATACAAGGAGATGAAAAAGATGCAGAGCATCAAGGAAAATATTCGTCTGGTGGAAGAAAAGGTATGCGCCGCCGCGCAAAGAAGCGGCAGAAAGCAGGAGGATGTGCTCCTGCTTGCCGTAAGCAAAACAAAGCCTGTGGAAACCATTCGGGAGGCAGTGGAATGTGGCCTCACCTCTTTGGGGGAAAACAAGGTACAGGAGATCATGGAGAAGTATGAACCTATGGGTCCCGGCGTCCATTGGCATTTGATTGGACATTTGCAGACAAATAAGGTAAAATATATTATTGACAAGGTGGATATGATCCATTCCGTGGACAGTCTGCGTTTGGCGGAGGAGATCGACAAACGCGGCGCGGCAAAGGACATTGTAATGCCGGTGCTTATTGAGGTGAATATGGCGGATGAAGAAAGCAAATTCGGCGTAAAGCCGGAAGAAGTGGAAACACTGCTGCGGCAGCTTTCTTCCATGAGCTACATTTGTGTCAAAGGGCTCATGACTGTTGCGCCTTTTGTCGAAGATCCTGAGGAAAACAGGGTATATTTCCGTAAAATGCGAGAATTACTGGTTGACATGAACGCCAAAAAAATTGATAATATAATCATGGACCAGCTGTCTATGGGGATGACTGGCGATTACGAAGTAGCCATTGAGGAAGGCGCTACTATCGTGCGTGTCGGAACCGGTATATTTGGTGAGAGATATTATCCTGACCGCGGCTGAAACAGCATAAGACCCACCGTGGCAAATGCAAGGAATTACATCTAGGAGGATATGGAACAGTGGCTAAGATTTTTGACAAAATGAAAGACTTGATGTTTGGTGAATATGAGGATGACGATGATTACTATGAAGACGATTACGAATATGAAGCGCCGGTAAGAGAAACGGCCAGCAGCAGTTATGGTCTCAGAGAGGTTCCCAGAGAACGGGAATACACCGCTCCGGCACCCCGCAAAACAACAGCATCAAGAAGCAATCCGCAGGTGTACAGCATCAATACCAATGTACAGATGCAGGTTGTGATTATTAAGCCCGAATGTTATGAGGACGCGCAGGAAATCTGTGATCAGATCAAAACAAAGAAACCTGTTGTGGTAAATCTGGAAAAGGTGGAATTCCCTATTGCCCAGCGGATCATGGACTTTTTGAGCGGTACCTGCTACTCTCTGGAGGGTTCTATCCAGCGTGTGGCAAATAATATTTTTATTATCGCGCCGGAAAATGTGGATATCAGCGGCGACTTCAAGGAAGAGCTGAAAACAAAAGGTATCCTTATGCCCTGGGCAAGCAACGGCAGATAAGGAAGGACGGAAAGGTTGAATACAATACAGATTCTATTGATAAGAGCACTTGATATTTTTTTCTACGTTCTGGAAATTCTGATTTTTGTCCGGATTGTATTTTCCTGGGTACCCGGTATGGGTTATCGGAGCGCTATTGGACAGCTTATCTATAATCTGACGGAGCCTATTCTGGGCCCCTGTCGGCGGATGCTGGACAAATCCCCTTTGGGCGGAGGGATGATGCTGGATTTTTCTCCCATTATCGCTCTGATTATCATGGCGCTGGTTTCCCGTCTGCTGGTTAGTCTGGTCAACATTTTATGACAGACTGAGTTAAGGAAGGAAAAGATGGACAGACAAGGATTATTAAAAGCAATGACACAGCCTGACGAAAGACTTTTGTTTGCGAAAGTGCTGGATCAGGCTGCTTTCAGTTTAAAGCGACATTCGCCTGCGTTTACGGATTTTCTGGATATGGCCAAAAGCGGGAAATTCCTGGAACTGCTTTCTTATGAACGGGATCTTCAGGTCATGGCCTTTGGCGGAACAGAGGATACGGAGCGGCGAATGTTGGGATTTGCGCCGGACTATATGGAATTTGGGAAAGAGGATTTTCCCATCTGTGCCCTGAGAATTCAAAAAAACAGGAAATTCGGCCAGGCGGATTTAAGCCACCGGGACTATCTTGGTTCTATTCTGGGGCTGGGAATTGACCGGGGGAAGATTGGCGATATTTTCGTAGGCGAGGAGGAGACCATCTGCTTCGTGGAACGGGACATCGCCCCTTATATCACAGCGAATCTGCAAAAAGTTTCCCGTACACCGGTAGAGGTGGAAGAGACAGAGATAGAGGCTGTGTCAGTGGAAAAAGAAATGGAACTGCGGCATTTGAGTGTGGCTTCTGTACGGTTGGACGCTGTGGCGGGAGCGGCGCTGCATTTGTCCCGCGGAAAGATACAGGATTACATATCTGCCGAAAAGGCCAATGTAAACTGGAGCGTTACGACAAATCCTTCCTGTATGCTAAAGGAAGGCGATATGGTTTCTGTTCGGGGCTTTGGAAGGTTTCGTGTGCTTTCCATAGGAGGCAGGACCAAAAAGGACAGGATCGTAGTGGAAGTGGGAATTTATATATAGCGGTTTTAAGGAGGTTTTTTCGTGGTTACACCCAATGATATTGCAACGAAGGACTTTAAAAAAGTAGCAGTTGGTTATTCTCCGGAAGAAGTAGACACCTTTTTGGATGAGATCTATGAGGATTATGAACGACTGTACCGGGAAAGCAGACAGGAAAAAGCCAAGACGGAAACGGTCAGCGAAGATACAGACCGTCTGCGCAATCTGGAAAAGACACTGGAGCGCACACTGACTCTGGCGGAAGCGGCTGCGGAGGAAACAAAGCAGGCGGCACAGGCAGAGGCACAGCAGATTCTGGAGCGGGCGAAGCTGGAAAGAGAGCAGATTCTTTCTGCGGCCAGAACAAAGGTCTTTGAGATCCAGCAGGAGATTGAAGCCCTGGAAAACCGCTATGAATTGATGCGTACCAGAGTAAAACTGCTGCTGTACGCGGAAATCGAGCTTTTGGACAAGAACGAAATCCTGGCGGAGAAGGAAGCCGCACAGGAAGAAAAACAATAATAGGCAGACAACAAACGGCTGTAACGAAGAGCCTTCTTTTTAGAAGGTTCTTTGCTGCGGCTGCTTTTGTTATGTGCCAAGATGGAGATGAGAAGATATGTGGATTGCAGTTATCGTGGCTGCTCTGCTGATTGGGGTGGATCAGTTGACGAAGTATCTGGCGCTGACCAGCCTGAAGCCGGTGGGCAGCATTACCTTCCTGGAAGGCTTTATGGATTTTACCTTTGTGGAAAACAGAGGTGTGGCCTTTGGGATGTTTTCGGGACAAAAATGGTTTATCCTGCTGCTGACGGGCATCATTGTGGCTGTTATGGTATATTATTTTATCCGTTTGCCGCATACCAGAGAATACCGTTGGGTCAGAAGCGCCATGGTACTGGTTCTGGCCGGTGCTTTGGGCAATATGATTGACCGGATTTTCCGGGGATATGTGGTGGATTTCTTTGAATTCACTTTTTTTGACTGGCCGGTGTTTAATGTGGCGGATATTTATGTGGTAGTGGGTGTAATCCTGCTGGCAATACTGATACTGTTTGTAATCAAGGACGAACCGAAAGAGAAAAAGGAAGATTGATATGGAATATTTGACCTTTGGGGCGGAAAAAGAGGATGTCGGCTGCCGCATTGACCTGTTTCTGGCGGAAAATGTGGAGGATTTATCCCGCAGCGGCGTACAGAAGCTGATTGCTTCCGGGAATATTCGGCTGAACGGCGGAAGTGTAAAAGCGAATTATAAGCTGCGGGAAAAAGATGTGATTGATGTGGAGATCCCTGATGCTGTGGAGCCGGAAATTTTGCCGGAGGATATTCCTCTGGATATTCTTTATGAGGATCAGGATGTGATTGTAGTGAATAAGCCACAGGGGATGGTAGTGCATCCGGCACCGGGACATCTTTCCGGCACGCTGGTGAACGCGCTGCTGTATCACTGCGGCGGGGAGCTTTCCGGCATCAATGGAGAAAAGCGCCCGGGCATCGTCCATCGTATTGACAAGGATACCTCCGGTGTACTGATGATCGCCAAAAATAACGCGGCGCACCAGTCTTTGGCGGAACAGCTGGCGGTTCACAGCATCACCAGAAAATATAATGCCATTGTATATAACGGATTTACGGAGGACGAGGGCACTGTGGATCAGCCCATTGGCCGGAATCCCCAGGACCGGAAGAAAATGGCCGTGACCCAGAAGCACAGCCGCAGAGCGGTGACCCATTACAGGGTGCTGGAGCGGATGAAGAATTTTACGCTCATAGAGGCACAGCTGGAAACGGGGCGTACCCACCAGATCCGAGTGCATATGACCTATATCGGTCACCCGCTTTTGGGAGATACGGTCTATGGCCCGAAAAAGCAGCCCTTCCCTCTGGAAGGACAGGTACTCCATGCCCGGGTGCTGGGCTTTCAGCATCCTACCACGGGAGAATATATGGAATTTGAGGCGCCGCTGCCTCCTTATTTTGAGAAACTGGTAGATCGTTTGAGAGGATGAAGGGAGGCTCATCATGTCGTTGTATCGGAAGGATTTTTTTGGTCTGCGGGACCTGACGGCGGAGGACATCAGCTATATTCTCAGCACGGCGGAGACCATGAAATACATATTAAATCAGAAAAATAAAAAAGCGCCCCATTTGCAGGGGAAATCTGTCATTATTCTGTTTTATGAGCAGAGCGCCCGGGCGAAGCTTTCCTACGAGCTGGCGGCCCAGCATTTGAGCGCCAATGTGGTGGATATGACCAATTCCGCTCATACCATGGAGCGGGAAAGCCTGCAGGATATGGGCCAGTTGGTGGACCAGATGGGCGCGGACTTTATTATCCTTCGTCATCCTATGGCGGGGGCGCCTCGTCTGCTGGCGGAATGTGTGGAGGCCTCTGTTATCAATGCCGGAGATGGATATAATGAAAACCCCGGCCAGTCTTTGCTGGATCTGCTGACAATCAAGGAACGCAAAGGCGGTTTTGAAGGCTTGAAAGTCGCTATTGTCGGCGATTTGATCCACAGCCGTGTTTCTAAAAGCAATATCTGGGGGCTGACAAAGCTGGGAGCGGAGGTCTGCGTTTCCGGGCCGCCGACACTGCTTTTGCCGGAAATTGAAAAATTCGGCGTAGAGGTGCATTATGATGCCAGAGAGGCGGTCAATAACGCCGATGTCATCCTGACGACCCGTATGCGTCTGGAGACCCACGACAAGACGTTTCTACCTTCTTTGGATGAATATAAGCGGTTTTTCCGCATTGACCACAATCTGCTGAAATATGCCAAAAAGGATGCCATCGTCATGCACCCCGGCCCGATTCAGAGAGGCATCGAGATTTCTGATGGCGTCATCGACAGTCCTCAGTGTATCATCAATGACCAGATTGCCAACAGTGTAGCGGTGCGTATGGCCATGTTCTATATTCTTTCTCAGATGGGAGGCGGTCTTGTATGAAAACATTGCTGAAAAACTGTAAGCTGGTGACAGCTCCGTATTCTCCCGAGAAGCGTTATGATATCCTTGTGGAACAGGGGACCATCACCCGTATCGGCGAGGGAATCAGGGAAGAAAATGTGAAAACCGTGGATGTGGGCGGAAATATGGTAGTGCCGGGATTTATTGATATGCACTGCAATATCTGCGAGCCGGGCTATGAAAATATCGAGGATATTGAAACTGTATCCCACAGCGCCATCCGGGGTGGCTTTACTACCATCACCTGTGAACCCAGTACAAAGCCTGTCATTGATAATAAGACTGTTGTGGAATACATCATTTCCAAATCAAAGGCGCAGTCTCAGGTCAATATTTATCCCTATGGCAGTATGTCCATGGGATGCGAGGGGAAATCCATTGCGGAGATCGGGGAAATGTACGAAGCGGGTATTGTCGGCATTTCCGATGGAGATGAATTTTTGGACAGCGCTGCACTGCTGCGCAATGTTATGCGGTATTCCAAGATGTTTGATCTGCCGATTATGACGCACTGCGAGGATAGAAGTTTGTCCGGAAAAGGCGTTATGAATGAGGGATATACGGCCACCTGTCTGGGGCTGTCGGGGATGCCCAGAGAGGCCGAAGAGATTCAGGTCTCCCGGAATTTGATTCTGGCGGAGATTACAGGGGCAAGACTGCATATCGCGCATGTAAGCACGGCGGGCGCAGTTTCCATGATCCGGGATGCCAAGAAAAAAGGTCTTCCGGTTACCTGCGAGACATGCCCCCATTATTTCTCTTTAACAGAGGAAGCCGTGGAGGATTACAATACCTTTGCCAAGGTGAATCCGCCTCTGCGGACGGCAGAGGACGTGGCGGCCATCCTTTCCGGTATTGCCGACGGAACCATTGACGTTATTGCTACGGGCCACAGCCCTACCAGCATGACGGATAAGAACAGGGAATTCGATCAGGCGGCCTACGGCATTTCCGCTTTGGAAACGGCATTTCCCCTGTGCTATACCCGATTGGTGGAAACGGGGATCATCACCATGGAACGGCTGACGGAACTTTTGTCCAAAAATCCGGCAAAGATCCTGCGGCTGGTACATAAGGGCTGTATCGCAGAGGGCTATGACGCGGATCTGACGGTCGTTGACTGCTCGGAATATTATCATATTGATCCGAAGCATTTTGCGTCAAAAGCGAAATTCTCCCCCTTTGCCGGACAGCAGGTAAAAGGCAGAGCCGTGTACACCATGGTAGGCGGGAAGATTCTGCCCTAATATGGTTCCCTAATGGAACGAGGTGTGAAATGTATTTAAAACGATTGGATTTACAGGGCTTTAAGTCCTTTCCTGAAAAAGTCAAGCTGGAGTTTAATCCGGGGATAACGGCGGTGGTTGGGCCCAACGGCAGCGGAAAAAGCAACGTATCCGATGCGGTGCGCTGGGTTTTAGGCGAGCAGCGGGCCAAGAGCCTGCGAGGCGATAAAATGGAAGACGTTATTTTCGCCGGAACGGAGAACCGCAAGCCTCAGGGCTTTGCGGATGTAACCATCGTCATTGACAATCAGGATGGAAAATTGCCTATTGATTATACAGAGGTGCAGGTGACCCGGCGGGTATTCCGCTCCGGCGAGAGCGAATACCGCATCAATGGTGCCGCCTGCCGCCTGAAAGATATCCAGGAGCTTTTCATGGATACGGGGGTGGGCCGGGAAGGCTACTCCATCATTGGACAGGGGAGGATTGATGAGATCCTCAATGCCAAAGGAGAGGAACGCCGTCGTATTTTTGAGGAAGCCACCGGTATCGTCAAATATAAAACAAGAAAGAATGAGGCTGTTGCGAAACTGGAAAAGGAACAACAGAACCTGACCAGAGTAGAGGATATTATTTCTGAGCTGGAAAGTCAGCTGGAGCCGCTGGAAGAGGAGAGTCGTGTGGCGGAGGAATATCTGCGCCTGAAGGAACAGCTGAAGGACGCGGAAATTTCCATGTTCCGCACAGACGCCAACCGGCTGGAAACAGAAATGGAACGTCTGACCCGGCAGAAAGCGGACGCGGAAAGCCAGAGTATGGAGTCCGCTGCGGCGCAGGAAACCGCCAGGGAAAGAGCGCAGAGCCTGCGTTTGAAGTATGAGGAACAAACAGCAGCTCTGCGGCGGATCAATGAGGATGTGGCGCAGGTAAAGGCGGATATTGAGAAGAACGAGGGCCTGGTTCGATTGACAAAGGAACAGATGCAGCACGATGCTGATAACATGAGCCGGGTGGAAAAAGAGATCCTGGAGCGTCTGCGTCAGCAGGAAGAAGCCAAAAAAGAGCAGGAAATCTGCCGCAGCCGCATCACGGCTCTGCATATGACCATGAACCAGCAGCAGGAACGCCTGGATCGTCTGGAAGAAGAAAGCAGCAGTCTGGAAACAGCGCTCAGTCAGAAGGAAAGCAAGGCGGAAAGCTTTAAGGATGAGATCTTTGAGCAAATCCGGATCGGTACAGAGGCCAAGGGCGAGATCGCCAAACAGGAGGCCATGAAGGAGCAGTTTCTTGCCAGAAAAGAACAGCTGGATGAAGAACTGGCCCATGGCAGAGGCCGTCTGGAGGAAATGAGTGTTCATTTGCAGGTGCTGGAGAAACAGGAAAAAGAACGTCGGGAATTTATGGAATTCCTTTCCAGAGAACTGGATACGCTGGAAAAGGACAGCCAGCATGCGGCGGAGATAAAAGAGGATGCCGAACGTCAGATGTCCCGACAGGAACGGCTCATTTCCGAGAAGCAGTCCAGATTATCCCTGCTTTCTGAAATGGAAAAGGAACATGAAGGCTTTTTCAACAGCGTCAAAAACCTGCTGAATCTGCCGGACAGAGAACGGCGGGGTATCCACGGTGCCGTGGGACAACTATTGCAGGTGGAAGAAGCCTATGAAACGGCCATTGAGGCCGCTTTGGGCGGCGCCATGCAGAATGTGGTAACCCAGACGGAGGAAGATGCCAGAGACGCCATCCGTTTTTTGAAGGAGCATCGGCTGGGACGGGCTACCTTTCTGCCCATTACGGCGGTGAAGGCCCGTCCGCTGGAAGGCCATCAGCCCATATTGGATGAAAAGGGCGTAATAGGCACCGCGGATTCGCTGGTTCGTTTTGACCGCCAGTATTACGGTATCGTTTCCAATCTTCTGGGGCGTATCCTCATTGTGGATCATCTGGATGAGGCGGTACGGTTAGCGAAAAAATATCAACATCGCTATAAAATGGTGACGCTGGAGGGGGATATTATGAACCCCGGCGGCGCGATGACCGGCGGTTCCCGCTCCAACAAAACAACGGGGATCTTTGGCAGAGCCAGAGAGATCGCGTCTCTTCGACAGGAAATGGAAAATCTTCGGGCACAGGCGGCGGCCATGAAGGACCGTCTCCAGCTGGCGGAGGAAGATTTGCAGGAGATTGGGGAGCAGATCGTAGAAAAGAAACTGGAACAGCAGAAGCTGTTGGTAACATTACATTCTGCTCAGGAACAGAAGCAAAAAAGCCAGGAAGAACAGAAAGAAGCTGCGGAAAGAGTTCGCCTGATGGAAGTAGAAGAAGGTCAGTTGAAGGACCAGCTGGCAGTAGCTGAGGCGGATATGGAGGCCGGGAGAAATCGACTGGCATCCTCTGAAGCCCTGATGGCGCAATTTAATGCGGCGTTGTCGGAATACCAGGAAAATTTGACGGAAGAGCGGGAAAAACGCAGCTCTATTCAGGAGGAAATCACTGCTGTGAAGATTTCCATTTCCCAAAGCGGTCAAAGCGTTGCCGCGGCTCAAGAGAATCTTCTTCGTCTGGAAAAAGAAGCGGAAAAAGCCAAAATGGAGGCGGAAACACTGCGATCCCAGAAGGAAGAGCTGGAAAAAAGCGGCGGTCTGCGGCAGGATCAGCAGATCGACCTGCAAAAGGAAGGCCAGAATCTGCGGCAGAAGGAAGAGGAACTGAGCCGTCTGCTGGAAAATACAACGTCACAGATTTCCGTATTGGCGGAGGAAATGACCAGATGCGAGGAACAGGCGCAGGAACAGGCGGAAACCGTATCCCGTTTGAAAAATGAAATCTTCCGTCTGGAGACCAAAATGGAAAAGGTCACAGAGGAACGCCAGAGGATCTTTGACCGGATGTGGGAGGAATATGAGATCACCTACCAGACGGCTGGAGAATATGCCCAGGCGGAGGAACGCAGTTACAGTCAGCTGAGCCACCTTGCGAAGGAATGGAAGGCGCAGATGCGGGCTATGGGAGATGTCAATACGGGCTCTATCGCCAGATACCGGGAGGTAAAGGAACGGTTCGCCTTCCTTTCTGCCCAGAAGGCGGATATTCTGGAGGCAGAGGAAAAGCTCAAAGGTATCATTGAAGAGCTTTCACAGCTGATGGAGCGTCAGTTTAAGGAGCAGTTCGCAGTGATCTCGGAGAATTTCAGTGCCGTTTTTCAGGAAATGTTTGGCGGCGGCAAGGCGTATTTGCGGCTGAGTGACGAGGACAAGGTGCTGGATTCACCCATTGAGATCGTAGCCCAGCCACCCGGAAAAAGTTTGCAGAATATGCAGCTTTTGTCCGGCGGCGAACGAGCGCTGACGGCTATTTCCATACTGTTTTCCATATTGAAAATGAAGCCTTCGCCTTTCTGTATCCTGGATGAGATCGAGGCGGCTCTGGATGACGCCAATGTACGGCGGTATGCCCAGTTCCTGCGGCGGTTTTCCAAGGAGACACAGTTTATTGTTATTACACACAGAAAGGGTACCATGGAGTTTGCTGATGTAATGTACGGCGTAACCATGCAGGAAAAAGGCATTTCCAAGCTGATTTCCGTGAATTTCGCGGAGCAGCAGGAATTTGTAGAATAAGTTTGAGGTGAATAAGAACCATGGGTTTATTTGATTTTTTTAAGAAGAAAGAAGAAACGCCTGCTTCCGTGCAGAAGCAGGAAGATGTGATGGAGATCGGCGGCATCACCATTGATTCTGCGGAAGAGGAAGGCGAAATCATTCTGAATGTGGACGAAAATCTTTCCACCACCACAGCCATCAATCAGGCGGTCCATGAAATCATGGACGAAGAAGACATTGAGTTCCACGAAAAGGCCGGCGGTACCCTCTATCGGGAAAATGACGACCTTGCGGCGGAAGAGATGGAGGCACCGGAAATGGAGATCGAACTATCCGAGGATGTGCTGGTGCCGGCGTCTCAGGAAGAGGCAGATCAGCTGATGGAGGATGTGGAAGAGGCCGTTCTGGAAGAATTGGAAGCAGTGGCTGACGCAGAACGTGAAGTCAAGGTGGAAACAGCCGAGGAGGATGTTTTTGTAGCCGATACAGCCGAAGAAGGGACACAGTTTGTGGAAGAACTGGCGGATCTTGTAGGGGAGCAGTTGGAAGAAGCGGCAGAAGACGCGCAGACAGAGGAAGTTCCGGAAGAGGCTCCCGTAGAGGAAAAGAAGGGGTTCTTTGCCCGGCTGAAGGCTGGTCTGAACAAGACCAGAAGCAGTATTCTGGGCGGCGTAGATACCGTTCTGGGCAGCTTTACCAAGATTGACGAGGATTTGTTTGAGGAACTGGAAGAAGCTCTGATTATGGCGGATATGGGCGTACAGACGACCATGGATATTGTGGAGAATCTGCGCCAGAGAGTAAAACGGGAGCGTGCCACAGACCCGGCACTTATCAAAGGGATGCTCATTGACGAGATCACCGCTATTTTGCAGGAAGATGTGGAAGAGGAGGAAACACTGCCTTCTCCTTCTGTAATGCTGGTCATTGGCGTTAACGGGGTAGGCAAGACTACTACCATTGGCAAGCTGGCCCATAATTTCAAGGCGGAAGGCAAAACGGTTCTTCTGGCGGCGGCGGATACTTTCCGTGCGGCGGCCATCGACCAGCTGGAGATCTGGGGTCAGAGAGCGGGTATTGCTGTTATCAAGCATGAGGAAAACGCTGATCCAGCGGCGGTAGTTTTTGACGCGGTTCATGCGGCAAAGAACAAAAAAACAGACCTGCTGATCTGTGATACAGCGGGACGTCTCCATAACAAAAAGAATCTGATGGAAGAGCTTCGGAAAATTTCCCGTGTCATTGAAAAGGAATATCCCGCGGCGCATAGGGAAACGTACCTAGTGTTGGACGCGACTACGGGACAGAACGCTTTGCAGCAGGCGAAAGTATTTATGGAAGTGGCGGAAATCACCGGTATTATCCTGACAAAGCTGGACGGCACGGCCAAAGGCGGCATCGTTGTGGCTATCAAGAGTGAACTGAAGATTCCTGTGCGTTATATCGGCGTAGGGGAAGGCATCGAGGATTTGCAGAAATTCAACGCGGCGGATTTTGCCAGAGCGTTGTTTGGCGAAGGAGAGGAATAAGCAATGTCTATGGAAGAGAAAAAACAGACAGAACAAACCGCTGTTTATCATCAGGAGCCCAGAAAACAGGAGAAACAGCGTCCGGTACATGTAACGCCTTATAGTCAGGAGATCCAGAAACATATGCTCAAATGCTTTCCGGATCGTCAGGAAAAGGTGTTTTACGATAAACGTTCCGATTTTTTGCAGATTGATATCCATATGCTGGAAGCACCGACCAATAAGGATTTTCATGTTCTTTATACTGTTGGTATGAGCGCGTTGCCCATGAAGCTGCCAAAGGAATTTTATCCTGAATATCAGATGTTGGAGCGTGCGGAGCTGATGGTGCTTCTGCCGGCGGAATGGAAGCTGGAGGAACCGTCGGAAGGGGAAGATTTGAACAATTCCCTTTGGTGGCCGGTGGACCTGCTGCAGTATCTGGCCAGATTCCCTCATGAGTATGAAACATGGCTGGGCTGGGGTCATACGATTCCCAATTCCGACCAGTATGTGTCTTATGACGAAAAAACCACCAAGCTGTGCGGAACCATGCTGTCCTCCCTTCATGAGAATATTTCCATGTTCCATGCTAAGGATGGTACTCTGATCAGCTTTTACACACTGCTGCCTTTGTATCGGGAGGAGATCGCCTTCCAGCAGGAAGCGGGCAGTGAGGCTATGCTCCAGAAAATGGGGGACATCAATGGTTTTGGAATGATCGTATTCCCGGACCGTCCCAATGTCTGCGCTGAAGAACAAACCGAAGCAACAGAAGCCTGAAAAAGGAGAAGAAGCCGAAAGCAGTATAGGAACTGCTTCCGGCTTCTTTTTATTACAAGATTTTATGATGGATCTTTATTTTTCCGCCTTCAAAGGCTTTCTCCTCATTACCGGCGAAAGTAGAACGTTGTACCGCTTTTTTTCCATATTTCAGCTTCAGCTGGTCCATGGCTGCATCAGCCTGCTTCTGTCGGGACCAGTCCTCCTCCATCAGGGACAGCTGCACACAGCCTTCCTGACACAGTTTTCCGGCTCGAATTCCCAAAAGCCGGATAGGCTCTTTTTTCCAGGCGGCATCAAACACCTCCAGAGCCGTTTCATAAACAGCATTGGTACAGTCCACAGCGTTAAGCAGTTGTTTTTGATGGGAATACACCCTAAAATCAGATGTTTTGATGGTAACGGCAATTTCCTGCGCGCATAGGCTGCTGCAGCGCAGCCGCATTCCTACTGTCTCTGCCAGTGCCAGCAGGATTTTATGGGCTGTTTCCCGGTCTGTCACATCATAAGGCAATGTTGTGCTGTTTCCGATGCTCTTTGTTTCCCGGGACTCTTCCGCAGAGGCCACCGGAGTATCATCCAATCCATTGGCATAGGCGTGGAGGGTCATCCCAAAGCTCTTAAATTCGCGTACCAGAAGCGCCGGCGGATATTTCGCCAGATCCTCAATGGTATATATGCCCATTTTATGAAGTCTGGGCGCTGTTTTTCTTCCTACCATAAACAATTCCTCCACTGGCAGCGGCCACAGCTTCTGTGGCACTTCCTGCGGGAAAAGGGTCAGCAGTTTATCCGGCTTTTCCAGTTCCCCGGCCATTTTCGCCAGCAATTTATTGGAACTGATGCCGATATTGACGGTAAAACCCAGTTCCCGGAAGATTCGGTCCTTGATCTTTTGGGCACATTCCTGCGGAGGACCAAACAGCGCTTCCATCCCCGTATAGTCCAGAAAGCCTTCGTCTATGCTGAAACGCTCCAAACGGTCGGAATATTCTGATAGAATTTGGAACATGCTTTCCGAGGAACGGGCATATAACGGAAAGTCCGGCGGAAAACACAGCAGCTGGGGACATTTTTTCAGGGCCATAGCAATGGGTTCTCCTGTCTGCACGCCGAATTTTTTTGCCGGTGTGCTTTTGGCAAGAATAACTCCATGACGGCTTTGGTCGTCCCCGGCAATAGCGGAAGGAATGGTCCGCAGATCCGGCTCTATACCCTCTTTCAGCCGCTGCACCGCGGTCCAGCTTAAAAAAGCACTGTTAACATCAATATGAAATATCACTCTGCTCATCCGTCCGCCTCCTTTCCGATTTTCCTCTGCACCATTATACTACGTTTCGATTTTTGGCTCAATGCGGCAAATTTTAAAAAAATCTTTCATTGTCACAGAAAGGATTTACTTTTATAATAAAGAGGAATAGAATAGACAAGATTTGTGAAATTTGGAAATCCATTTAAAGAAACAGGTGATAACATGAATAAAAGCAGCGGAAAGCTTCTTTGTGCCGCGGCGGCAGCAGGCGCTTTTTTATATTGGCAGGATAATGGGCTGATGGTCAGCCAACAGTATTATAAAGGAGATGTCCCCGAGGCCTTTCATGGCTTTAAAATTCTGCATATTTCTGATTTGCAGAACAAGAGATTCGGAAAAAAACAGAAAAACCTGATCTATCGTGCAGAATGTTCCTCTCCGGATATGATCGTAATTACAGGAGACCTTATCGACAGAAACCGCACAAACCTGGATGCGGCAATGGAACTGATTGATGCCATTGTAGACCTGGCACCGGTATACTATGTTTCTGGGAATCATGAGCATCAATCCGGCCGTTTTGAGGAACTGGCGGAACGTCTGACCAAAGCCGGTGTTAAAGTTATGAACAACGGCAAAACCGTAATAGAACGAGATGGCGATACCATCGTACTGCTGGGGCTGACAGATAAATGGGCAAATCCCCATTATCGCAGTATTCTGCATATGCTGTGCCAGGGACAGGAGGATGCCTTTAAAATTCTTCTTTCCCATCGGCCGGAGCTGTTCGAGGAATACGTGGAAGAAGAGATCGACCTCATCTGCTGCGGACATGCTCACGGCGGTCAGATCCGCCTGCCGGGCATTAACGGTGTCTTTGCCCCGAATCAGGGCTTCCTGCCTGCCTATACAGCAGGTATGTATCGCGAGGGCAAAACAGCTATGGTCGTCAGCCGCGGCCTGGGCAACAGTTCTTTCCCTTTTCGTATCGGCAACAGGCCGGAACTGGTGGAAATCACCCTGATGCGGAAGGGAAGCAAGTGACCCTGTACAGCGGAGGGAAATTTTGATAGAATAAGATGATGCCCTTGGGCGAAATCATAGAAAAAAGAAAGGATGAAAAATCATGGCAAAAAATCCTGTTGTTACTTTTCAAATGAAAGACGGTGGCGTGATTAAGGCGGAACTGTATCCCGAAATCGCACCCAACACAGTCAATAACTTTATTTCTCTGGTGCAGAAGCATTTTTACGATGGACTGATTTTCCACCGCGTAATCCGCGGTTTTATGATCCAGGGTGGGTGTCCCGAAGGCACCGGTATGGGCGGCCCCGGCTATTGCATCCGTGGAGAATTCAGCTATAATGGATTTAAAAATGATTTGAGACATGAACCCGGCGTACTGTCTATGGCACGTGCAATGCACCCCAACAGCGCAGGTTCTCAGTTCTTTATCATGCACGAGACTTCCCCTCATCTGGACGGACAATATGCCGCTTTTGGTAAAGTTATTGAAGGCATGGATGTCGTTAACCGTATTGCGGAAACAAAAACCAGCCGTGGAGACAGACCTCTGGAAGATCAGGTTATGGAACAGGTTACCGTTGATACTTTTGGCGAAACATACCCCGAACCTGAAAAAATGTAAAAACGGAAACAGTGCAGCCCCCTCAAGAAAACATGTGGCTTTTTGATTTCTTGTTTTCTTAGGGGGCTGACTGACTCTATTAGTTTGCAATTTTTAATATAACGGTGAAACTTGTTTTCCTGCGCGGACGACCCAAATCCTCATGACATTTTTTCTGTACTTGGAAAAAAACTCTTGCATTTGGGTTCATATTATGGTATTATAGTCAAGCAGTTTGATCTGCGGCTGTGGCGGAACTGGCAGACGCACCAGACTCAAAATCTTGTTCGTCTATTCACAGGCGTTTTTGTAAAACCCTTGGAATTACAGCTTCTTTTCAACTGAATAACTGCATTTAGTTTTAATATCCCTCCCGCATATCCCTCCAAAATCAGAGATATGCAGGACACAGGGAATTAAAATATAAATGCCGGTGTGGCGGAATTGGCAGACGCACCGCACTCAAAATGCGGCGGAGCAATCCGTGCCGGTTCGAGTCCGGCCACCGGCACCAGAATTTTCAGCCCTGAACTTCCAGAGTTCAGGGCTTTTTTACTGCCCGATAGTCTGTACTCTGGTGTTTTCCGGGTAAAATGCGAGAATTGCATTTGCCGACGAAACCTTGCTGCTATAATCAAGGTGGGTGTAAATATTCGATGTCGTTCCGATGTCGCTATGCCCCAGCCACTCCTGAATCTCTTTCAGGCTGACGCCGTTGGCGTAAAGAAGGCTGGCACAGCTATGGCGGAGATCGTGGAAACGGATTTTTTTCAATCCGTGGTTTTTCAATACAATCTCGAAATGCTGGGTGATGAAGTTTGGTTTAACAAGTTCGCCCATTGCATTTACATAGATATAATCCAGATATTCTTTGCAATAGGCAGCACCGCATACCTTTTGATTGACAAGCTGCTCTTGCTTCAATCGCCGCAGCAGTTCTTCAAAGGGCGGGACCAACGGTAAGGTCCGGTAACTGGACTTTGTTTTCGTCCGGTCCTTCTGTACGGTGATGTTCTTGCCATCCACATTGACTTGCGTAACGGTATGCTTTATGCTGATTGTCTTTTTTTCAAAGTCAATCGCATCCCATTTCAGTCCGACTACCTCGCTCCGCCGCAGTCCGTAAAATGCGGCAAGAATAACGCCCAGCTCAATGGGGTCTCCCTTTACAGTCTTGAAAAGAGTTTCCAGCTCTTGCTGGTTGTAAATCGTCGCAAGGTATTTGTCCTTCCGGGGCCGCTCTACACGGTCAGCGGGGTTCGACTTAATGAGGCCGATCTGGAACGCATACTGCAAGCATTTACGGATGTTGGCGTGGCGATGAATTACGGTATTAGCCGTAAGTCCTTTACCAAGCTCAAATTGATAGTAATCCTGAATGTGCTTGGGGTGTTTCTCCAGGTCCTGCAAGGTAAGCATTTTGTCTTTGAAGTATGGGACAATGCTTCCCTTGATGGAATTGGCATAGGATGAATAGGTGGTCAACTCGACACTACTTTTCATCATTTCCAGCCATTCCAGAATAAAATCGGTAAAGAGTATGGGGGCTTCATCTGCACATGGGTTGATATGAGCCACAGGGTTTTCCTTCAGCCATGTCAACTCAACGGCGTATTGAAATGCCGCCACGATTATCTCGTGGTATTGCAGCAACTCCTGCGAAGAAGCCTCGCGTTCTTGCCTTTCATAGCGATAAAATGACTCCAGATCGCGTCCGGTCATTTTGAGCAGACCAATGGGATGCTTCTCAAAAAAAGGCTCAATCTGACTTCTAACATCGTAGGCATATTCTGCGTATGTACTTGGGCTAAAGGAAAAAGCATTTTCTTTCAGCCACTTACTCAAAAAAATGTGAAACGGCACATCTGCGTTTTCCAGCAGGTTTTCGGGGTTAAATTCTTTTCGGGTCTTGAGCAGCATTGCTTCAGCCCGCTTTTTATTGCCCTTTACGGCAAGTCCTGTGCTGATAGATTTGCTTTTTCGTTTACCGTCAGCACCTTTCCAGCTTAATATCATCTGGAAATATCCATTTTGTTCTCTCAGGTGGCCTGCTACCATCATCATTCCTCCTTTTTGCAGCAGCTATATTCACCCGCTGTTGACGGTATCATCGTACCATCGCCCTGTAAATGTAGCAAGGATATGAATTAGCTTCGTCTGATGATGTGCAAGTAATTCAATATGTGAAGTTTGGGAATTTTGTAGGTTCGGCCCACGCGGAAATGTTCAATGCTGTTTTCCTGCAACAATCGGTAGGCAGACTTCTCGCTGATCCCCAGCATTTTGCTCATTTGTGCGACGCTGACAATATCGGGATAGTTTGAAAAAACCATGCTGTAAGCGTCTTTCTGAGATATTGACATACTCATAATGAACACCTCCTCAGCGTGGAGAATGTCAAAATAGAAAAGCAGCCGCACCGATAAAGTAGAGGGTATATGCTAACCTACAAGTCGGTACGGCTGCTGTATTATAATTTGATTTCAATTCGTCACATTTGCCACGCACCCCTGACGATGGGAACATTCCTGGTCTCCGCTGGCGCGGCTGTCATAACTCCGCAGCGTCGTTTTTCTCGTGCGCCGCAGGGTTCCCCCCAAGTCTTTAGGAGGCCGTGAGGAAGTATCTTTAAGCCCCCATGCAGTCATCGCACCCCAAAGTGCCAACTCTAGGTTTCAGGCTTGCGTTGATCGCTCAGGACAGCCTGTTCATCACCTCCTTGGCTTGTCCTTCTTGGCGGCGCGCCTGATTCGCTCATACATGGGTTATGTACCAGAAATGCCGTCTATTCGGTTGTCAATGTGCTAACGAAGGTGAAGATTGTCCTTCTAATAGTAGTGAAGAAAACGGCGTTTTTTTGGCCATGTAAATTAAACTTTCTCAAATTTTTTTGCCAGATGCTTTAAGCCGCGCTTAATGCTCTTATAGATCCAGCTCTGATCAATACTTTCGGCTTGTGCAATTTCCTTGACGGTCATACCCAGGTAGAACCGGGCGTAGATCCACTTGGCCTGCTTGTCCGGTAGCTCCATCACCGCAGCATAGAGCTGATCGCGGAGCTGTTGGTTCTCCAGGATTTCTTCCGGGGTCGGCGGGCGCTGCACAATAGCCTTCTCAATGCCGTTGTCACAGTCCAGAGAGTATTGCGCTTTGTAATTATACATCTGCCGCAGGTAGAGTGCTTCGGCCCGTTTATCGGCCAGGAACACCGCTTGTACTTCATCGGTCACTTCCAAAAAAGTGTCTGTTTTATAAACATCGGGATAAAGCTCCCGAAGATTAATCTTCTGCATTATGTACCTCCATTTCGGTTCACGGGGTCAGCTGCCAGGTGAGCCGAAACGAGGGGGGAGAACGACAGTGTGGGATAGTTTCAGGCCAGTCTTGATTTGATTTTTCCCACACAAATGCAAAAGCGCCTGTGTGACAGCACGACACACAGGCGCAATTCTCGATATTATTCTGTATATTCCAACATTTTTCGCAATTATCGACACAATATATTGGAGGAATTAGGTGGCTTTTTTTAACTTGTGCTGTTGTTTTTCAAGCAGTTTACGCATAAAACCTCCAATATTTCTACATCTCTGGATACTCACCTCTTAAACGCCAAAGTTTATGTTATATTTCTATTTTATTGGGGGGAAACATAAAAAATTGTAAAACTAAAGCAGAATATCATACCTGCCATGAAGAAGACCATTTTTCGGCTTTCCCTCTTTTGTTATCCGACCGTCAAGCGTATGTTTTGGGTTGCAATCGCATTTCTGAAAGCCAGATCATGTTCTACAAAAATCATGGTAGGGGAAAACTCTTGAATCAGATTTTCAATTTGCATTCGAGAATAAATGTCAACATAGTTTAGAGGCTCATCCCACACATACAGATGCGCTTGCTCGCAAAGGCTTTTTGCAATCAACACTTTTTTCTTTTGCCCAGCCGAAAAATCTTCCATTTTCTTTTCAAACTGTATTCGTGAAAAATCCATTTTTCGTAAGATCGCCTTGAACAAACTCTCATCAATATGATTGGCATTTGCAAACTCTGATAAAGAACCGTTTAACATGGAAGTATCTTGTGGCACATAAGACAAGATCATTCCAGAACCCATTGCAACCGTCCCACGATGTTCAATTTGTTGCCCCATCAGTAACTTTAGAAGGCTTGTTTTGCCAGAGCCATTTTTCCCATCAAGAACAATGCGTTCGCCCTGTTTTATATCAAACGAGATTGGTTGGCATATATCTTTGCCATCAAAAATCGGTACAACATCAGAGAAAGTCACTAAGGTGTCTGAAAAATAGAGCAGTGGAGTAAGCTTCAAATCTTCTACTGTCTCCAAATTTTTAAGCAGGCGGGACTTTTCCCCGATTGCCCGTTGCTGCCGCGCTTCAATAGATTTTGAGCGTTTCATCATCTTTGCCGCTTTATGACCGATGTGGCCCTTGTCAGCTTTTATACCGCTGATTCGAGTTCCATTCTTGGTTTTTTCCACCTCGATAGACCAGCCTTTACTCTGTTGGGCAGCTTTTTTCATGCGCTCAATTTCTTTGCTCAATTTCACATTTTGAGCGAGTTCAAATTCTTGTTGACGTTGGAAGTTGGTAAACCAAGTAGAGAAGTTCCCGCTTTGCACTTCAATGTTTGACCGGTTAATGGATAAAATATGGTCAACACAGCCATCCAAAAAACAGCGGTCATGAGAGACTAGAATAAACCCTTTTTTCCGTTTCAGGTATGCCGAAACAGTTTCTCTGGCTTTCATATCCAAATGGTTTGTCGGTTCATCAATCAGCAAAAAATGTCCATCGTTTAGAAATAGAGCGGCAAGCAGTACTTTAGTTTGTTCCCCATTGGAAAGCGTAAAAAATGGTCTCCAAAGTACATCTTCACGGACTTCCAGATAGGATAATTCTCTCAACAGTTCCCATTCTTCTGCCATCGGGCAAACTTCCGAGAGAATGTCTGTAGTTAATTTGTTTTTATCGCTAACAGGATATGGAAAGTAATCAAATTGCACAGAGGATTGTATTTTCCCGTGGTATTCATACTTCCCAAGCAAGAGATTTAGAAAAGTCGTTTTTCCTCTGCCATTTCTACCGATAAACCCCAGTTTCCAATCTGTATCAATGTGAAAATTGACATTTTCAAAAATATTATCATAGCTGGATGGATAGGCAAAGGTGAGGTTCTCCACTCGGATCATCGACATATTGCATTCCTCCTTTCCGAGAATAAAGAACAAAAAATAAGAGCTGCAAGAAAGCCAATTCTTGCAGCTCGTCATAGCATAATAGTACCATTCCTTGTCGAGAATGATACAACTACAATATATCGAGTGAATAGACTTTTAACTTTCTTGCAATGGGCACAATGATACTGTAAAACACAGCATCACTGTATATTCCAATTTATTTGCAAGAAAAGTTAATCATCTTTTCACCTCACCTCTAATATTTATTTCAATATACCATAAGTAGACATATAAGTCAAATAGAAAGGCAGCCACAGATGATAAGTTACCCCAGCGAAGGTGGCAAGCAATGCTCCTGGATAGCCATTCGGCTTCCGGCGCTGCTTGTTGAGGGTATCCCCCAAGCCCCCATGAACGCAGAATTTCATTCTGCGGCTGCGCGTCCGTTGGACGCTTTTATCAGGCTATGAATAGCCCTGAATATGACTTTTGAGGGATGTGTTCTGTTGGAAAAAACAAATCGGGCAGCAGAATTGCCGCCCGATTTGTATGTGGACTGGGGGCAGTCCATTTTTATACCCCCTTGAGCCGTACAGGTGAACAAATACTTACGGATGAAGAAAAAAGTAAAGGGCTGGGCTTTTTTAGAAACGATGGTTGTGCTACTACTCCGAAAAAACAGAAGTAAATACTTCCTCTAAAAAAATTTTGTTGTGTCCAAATCTTGAAATGTAATTCGTTATTGAGTATAAATAAAAAAGGAGGCATATAAAATGGAAAAACTATTCTTTGGTGCAGGAGTTTTTGTTGTTCTGATCATTTTAGAGTTTGTAATGATGGGAGCTTATCAAACCCTGCCCTCTACAAAGGCCAAGAGAATTTTGACTGTCTTGTGCCGTGTCGTTTTGGGCCTTTTTACACTGGTATATCTTCTGTTGGTTGGAGCATCTCTATATATTGGCATTGACCTATTGATGAGTGGAGAAGTGAGCAAGGGTATTTCTGTTCTGCTCTTTGCGGTTATTATTGCTATTTGTATTTATATTTGGCTTCTTAAAGGCTGGCTTAAACATATCAAGCAAATGAAAAAATGAGAAGCAAACGAAACGGAATCCCCGATAGTGTCCGAAACTTTTTTCGGTACTATCGAGGATTCCGTTTATTTTGAGTTATCCGAGAACAATGTCCCAATAGCCGTTGTTGGGTTCAGGATCAGTACTATCCAGCCATTCAGCAATGGCAGTTCCAGGAGAAAGCAGGTTCTCTACAATGTTTGTAACAATGCCATCGAGATCGAGTACTTGCTTTACGCCAAACGCAGCAAGCGCACCAATTGCAGCCGAAGTAATTTTCTGGATGGCGATTTTTTTGCCAAATTGGGCAACGAGGGCTTTAACAGCTGCTCCAGTAGCCCCACCAATTGCAAGCGAGAGTGCTACATCCAAAGCAGCGGTAACAGCACTATTGGGAACACTCAAGTCAATAATTGCCCTTGTCTGGGGAACACCATGTTCCATCATATACAACAGAGAGTTGACCTGGGAAACAAACTCCTCCTCGTTGAAGTTCGGGTCGGCAGCTCTTTGCTCTGCGATGGCCCGGTTCATTACTTCATTGTATATCGCCAATTCTTCTTCAGACATTTCGGAAACATCCAAAGTGATGTCCGCAAAGGGATCATCGGTTTGAGACTCTGCAGCGAAAGCCGGGACAGCCAGACTGACCATCATAACGAGGGCAAGAAGGGCAGAAATAATTTTTTTCATAGTAGCATCTCCTTTATTCGGGGAATAGGTGAGAAAACTTCTGCTGTTCAGTTTCCTGCCCCATTGGAATCACCTCTCTCTTATAAAAGCTGTAATATAAACACATTAACCTTTAAGGATCATTTTCAGAAAGATTTATATCTTTGATGGGCAATCTGCTTCATTTACTTATATCCCGTAAACGAATAATGGAGGCTATTTTGGACAGTTGTTTTGAAAATTTTTGAAGTATTTTTTAGCGATCTATGACATCTTGATTTCACACTAAATAAATAGCCTGCTTCTTAATGCTAACTGTGCATTCCTCTGCGTCTTTGAAAAAAAATCTTTATAGTGTCCAAAATGCGAAATGTAATTCGTTATTATGTGCATAGCGCAAGTTTGAGGCGCAAACAAGCACACAATCAGCGGTGTTGCGGATTCTGCGGACCTGGAACTAACACTACCGCCAAAGTAGCCCACGCTATTGCCGGAACCAGAGCAGACCAAGAGTTTATGGAACGGGATTTTTAGTGGATATGGGTAGAAATGATAACGGAGGAGTGATAAAACCTCATCGGAACTTAATGCAGGTAAAGATGTTGCACAACTTTGTGTGCTCTAAGAAAATGAACACCGGTATATTTGAAAGGAGTCAGTTTATGAAAAAATTATTTGCTATTTCACTGGCCATCGTAGCGTTATTGGCTTTGGCAGCGTGTGGCTCAAAAACGACAGTACAAGATACCATATCAAAGGAATTGGGCCTGGATGTTTCTGGTGGTAAAGAGGTATTAAATATAAGTACTTACAGCGGTGGTGAGGGGACTTCTTGCGTCGCAGTTACCCTTGATGATGATACTGTTTTGGACGCAATAAAAAATAACACGGAATGGAAAGCATTTCCTCTTGACGAAACCGTACAAACTCTGGTTTATGGAATGGAAGATGGAACCAGCAAGGAAGGCCCATTTTTAGCTGATGAGAACGGAGATCCCATAGTGCCAGAAATCCAGAATGGCTATTATCTATTGATTGACCGCCATTCAGACACGAAAAGCAACATTTTAGAGCGTGGTTCATTTAATTTCACCGTGGGGCTGTATGATACAGACAGCAATACATTGTATTGCTGTAAACTTGATACCTAAGTAATTGGCAACGGCCGACCATGTGGTCGGCCGTTGTTGTTATGTTGTGTGGCGTTAGGCTGTAAAGTTGATGTTGATCGTTACTTTGTTCAGCACGCCGGTGTTCTGGCAAAGCCACGCCCAGTTGTTTACAAGAGTAGTGAAAAGGCTGCTGTAATCGTTATCCAGTGCAAAGTCAAAAATATCGTAGACATTGACCTTGTAGCTGGAACCGGACTTGTTAAGGGTAACGGTTGCGTTATGGAGAGCATAGAACAAATCAGCGTTATCCGATTTGGTGAACTCTCTTACCGCTCTGTTATAGGTTTTACCGCTGCTTTTGGTTGTGGAAAGGAAAGACTTGAAAGTAGATGTAGTTTTGATCTTAGCTGCAAAGGAGCCATTGTCTTCTGTGTAATTGATGCCCAGAACGGAGTGTTCGACTGCTTTTGCAGCGCAAGGATAACCAGCGAGTTTGGCCGCCTGAGCTGCTGCAAGCCATGCAGCTTTCAGCTCAATTGTGATACGCTGCGGGGCGCTTCTGGTTTCGGCTGCGTTGACAGAGGCAGAAATATCGTCAATATAGGCGTTCAGCTCGTCGATGGACATTTCCTGGAACTTCTCATATTCAGTAGCCAGGTAGTCACTATTGGAACGGACCAGCGGGTCGCTGCTTTTGGACAGAGTAGCTTCGGTGACTTCCAAATCAGGAACATTGGCCCAGGCCGAGAACTGGCTATCAGAAACAGCCGGAGTGGTTTCAGCGGCAAAGGCAGGAATGGAAATGGTACAAACCATTACCAGAGCAAGAGCGAGAGTAATAAATTTTTTCATAGTAAAATCTCCTTCACATGGGGAACGGGTGAGAAAACTGCTGCTCAATTTCCTGTCCCATTGGAATCACCTCCCTCAAAACGCAATTCGGATTCATTCAAACACATTGTTATATCGGAATTATTTGCAGGTTCCTTCCACAGAAAGTCTTGGTTGCGCCTTTCCTGCAAGAGTAACATCAACTGTTAATTGATAGGTTTTTCCTCTTGATACCGTTGCTGTGCCACTGAAGGCAAGATCTCCAACAGAAGATTTTTCCCAGGTTTTAAGGCACTGACTTCCTTGCCATAGTTTTATTACAGCATCAATGTCATCAGTCGGTCGATCCGCAGCAATGAATACCGTACAGGAAGCAGTGGTTCCATCAAAAGAGATACGTGGAACAACCGCCGCTGCCCTTGTTGATGCTGCATAGGCAGTGGACGAGAATAGCATAAGGAAGATAAACAAGATGGGTAAAATTCGCTTTTTCAAAGAGATGACCCCCTTCATTCGTTTATACCTCGTAAACGAATGAAGGGGGGTAAACGAATGAAGGGGGTCATTTTGGACAGTTGGATTCGGTTTTCTTAGAATTATTTTTTTTGGACACCCTCTGCCAATTTTATCATAGTATCTTCAGGAAGGTCTGCCATGATATAAAAAGCAAGGCCATTTTCTTCTGATGACCAAACCAGCATATTAGAGGACGTTTCTCCGTCAGCCTGATAGAAGTCTGCACGGGCATTACCAACTTGAGTAGATCGAGTCTCTGTATAGTCGGAAATAACAAACAGGCTTGCAGCATCATCCCCCCGCAAATAGGAAAATATGATACGCTGTCCCGAATCATTGGCATAAGTTAGATACATACCGCCATCAAGGTTCTGCTCTTTTTGAAAAGAAAAGCCTTCGGGCAGCCATGTTAGCTCATACTCTACGATAGCGTTTTCTTTTGTCGCGTCACCAATAAATCTGTACTCAACAAACGCCTCATACTTTTCCCGAACCCATGCGAAAAAAGCAGCTCTGGCTTCAACATCAACGGTCAACCATGTACCGCCAGCAAGAGCTACCACAAGAACAAAGCAGGCTGCATATTTGGGCAATTGATAGAGCACAGGATGATTTGCTTTGCGAAAGATGCGGCGCATTTTTCTTTGAAACGATGGGGAAAATTCACGTTTGCAGTCTGCTGGAGCGGGAAGCGAATCTCTAATTGCCTGATCAGCTTCAGCCGCTGCTTTTTTCAGCATTTCCTCACTTATCACAGGATTCCCGCCTCCTCACATAGTTTTTTCAATTTGTTTTTGGCTCGTTGATCCAATTTGATTGCGGCTGCAAGGGAGATGTCCATTATGTTGGCAATCTCTCTAACACTGTATCCATGATGATAGCGAAGCAATATCATTTCTCGATAACGGGCAGGTAATTTTAAGATACACTTTGTCAAATCGTTATTTCCCTCATAATGGGCCTCTGTTCCTTGAATATCATCAATTAGTTCGACAGTCTGGTGTTTTTGCCGCTTTCGATACTGATCTATTGCTTTGTTCTCCACAATAGTAACGACATAGCTATGCGTTTTTGGACACATTGGCTCACCAATTTTTTTAATGTTTTCTGCTACCTTTACGAAAGCCTGATGCACAGCATCTTCGGCATCCTGCTCGTTATGTAAAATATCATAGGCCACATGGAACATAAGCCCTTTATACTCCAGATAGATCTGTTCAAATTTTGACTTTTCCTCTGGAGTGTCAATCATTTGCAAATATACTAGCATAAATTCGACCCCCACAGTTGTTACTTACTTATTATATCGAAAATAGCTTCTACTTTCTATGACTAACATCATGAGGGCGAAAGAGATTTCTAGTTATTCGAGATTTTTTCTTTCTAGTGTCCACATTTGGAAAGGTAATTCGTTATTATTAAAGATAGAAGAAAAAAATTGGGAAATGCAGATAACAACTGCGAAAACTATCTGTTATGAAGCTTTTATTAAAGCGCAAGAAGTAAAGTGAGCTGAAAGGAATGACGAGTATGAAGATTTTTGTTTTTGGTCTATCTATGTTTATTACCGGTGCATTGGGACTAGCTATCCTTTGTGGTGCAGCCATGTTAAGTAATTATACAAGTGGCTCATTGTATTTTGTGGATATTTGGCGTTTGTTTGGTTTATCTAATGTTGTTATGTTTTTTCTGATAATAGGTGCTGTAGGTTTGATTTTCCTTATGTTAGATTTGGTGTTAATGATTTGGGCAAAAGTAAAAAGCAGCGGCTTTTAAGCCGCTGCTCGCTGGTTATTTCAATTACCTAGCGATGAGCTGCAAACCAAAGTAGCCATTTCGAGGAGCACCATTGGCGTAGCAGTCATCGTACTCATATGTAATGAGCTGAGGAATAGTATTCGGCCATACATAGGCAGTTTCATTTACAAAGGTGTAAACGGTGCAGGTGTAGTAGTATACAATTCGTCCTTTATACCCATTCGGAACGACCTTGCTGTAAGACTCGCTTTCTCCACGGGTATAAGACCCACCGACTGTGATGCCCAGGGCGCCTTCAACCGTACTTTTGGAGATACCGCCTTGTAAACTAAAGTCAGCATGGATCTCGATAGCCCTGCTGTACTCTTTAGTAACAGTAAATCCTTGATCTGCAAATTCAGTTGCAGGCTCATATGTGTTTAGAGTGTAACTGGATTGATTTGTTACTGTGTGGGTGTGGGGTGTGAGGCTGAAATGGTATGGTGTAGTTATTCCATCTGGTACGGTATGTCCATCATGGACAAGACCAGTGGCATAATCATCAGGATCAATATCCGGCATGGTTGTGACGGTTCCATCATTTGAAGGAGCAAGCGGAATAGTAATAATTTCGTTTCCATTTTCGTCAGTAGAAACGAGACCATATTCTTCTATGATTTCTTCCGTGATTTCATCTACATCCGCGGGTAGATATTTAATACCTTCTTCGCTTTCGGGACTGGCAGCAAAAACATTCACTGACATTCCCAGCATCATTGCAAACGAGATGATAAGAGACAAAAACTTCTTCATAAGAAATCTCCTTTAATTTAGGAATGGCTCTGTCACAACAAATGGTTGATTTTTGACGAGAAATAGCGTATAATAATAGTAAGAAACAGTACCACCGAAGGAGGTAATTGGATATGCCTACTATCAAAGACGCATTAGATATTATCGGTAAGTTGACTGTCGCAGAGCAGGAAAGCCTTAAAACAATGCTTTTAAGTCCTGCCTTTGTAAAGTCTTTGAATATTGAAGATTTCGTAGCAAAGGAACGCTTTGCAAATGGTCGTGTATGCCCTCTTTGTGGCTGTATCCATGTGGTTCGCAATGGTCATCGTAAAGATGGCACACAGCGATATGTATGTAAGGATTGTGGCAAGTCCTTCGTGATTGCTACGAACTCCATTGTGTCTGGTACAAGAAAAGACTTGTCCGTGTGGGAGCAGTACATTGATTGTATGATGAATGGCTTATCCATTCGTAAGACTGCTGTTGCTTGTGGGATTCACAGAAACACCGCATTCCTTTGGAGACACAAGATTTTGGATGCACTTCAGAATATGGCAGACGATGTTACCCTTGACGGCATTATTGAGGCTGACGAAACTTTTTTCGCCATCTCGTACAAGGGCAATCATAGCAAGAGTAAGACATTTGCTATGCCACGCAAGGCTCATAAGCGTGGTCATTCTACACATATCAGAGGCTTGTCCCAAGAAAAGGTATGTGTTCCTTGTGCGGTTAATAGGAATGGCTTGTCTATCTCCAAGATTACGAATACTGGTAGAGTTTCTACAAGAGATTTACATCATATTTATGATGGTAGGATTAAGACCAATTCCACTCTTGTTACGGACAAGATGAACTCCTATGTGAGATTTACAAATGCCAATGGCATTGACCTTGTGCAGTTAAAGACTGGCAAAGCCAAGAAAGGCATTTATAATATCCAACATATCAATAGCTACCATAGCCAGCTAAAGAGGTTTATGCGTGGCTTTAACGGTGTTTCTACCAAGTATCTGAACAACTATCTTGTGTGGAATAACCTTGTAAATTACGCCAAAGAAAGCGACATGGAGAAAAGGAACATCTTCTTAACTTTCGTTTTGGCAACATTGAAAACTGCTAAATGCAGAGATTTATCAAACAGACCAGCAGTTCCTCTGGTCGCCTAATTAGAATTTGTGGAGATGATAAGATGGTCAATATAACAGATGTAAAACAGATTCTTCAATTTGCAATAGATGCGGAGATTAAAGTCTTTCTTGATGGTGGCTGGGGTGTAGATGCTCTTCTTGGATATCAGTCAAGAGCCCATAATGATATTGACATTTTTGTAGAAAAGAACGATTATCAGAACTTTATAGAAATAATGAAAGCTAATGGCTTTTATGAGATTAAGATGGAATATACAACATTGAACCATACTGTATGGGAAGATTTGAAAAACAGAATTATTGATTTGCATTGTTTTGAATATACGGACGAAGGTGAAATTCTTTATGATGGGGATTGTTTTCCGGTAGAAACTTTTTCGGGTAAAGGAAGAATTGAGGAAATAGAGGTTTCCTGTATTGAACCATATAGTCAAGTAATGTTCCATCTGGGATACGAGTTTGATGAAAATGATGCACATGATGTGAAGTTATTGTGTGAGACACTTCATATCGAAATTCCAAATGAGTATAGATAACTGCAAATAACAGTTTGTAGGGGAGTTCTGATACTCCCCTATAAAAATGGCTATTTATCAACTGTTTGTTGTGACATAGCCTTAGGAATAATAAAAACCGTAACCGCTCAAATCCTCTCGTCCATCGGAATCACCTCTTTCTTTTTTGACTGCGAGTGCTTTGTCTTTTTTGTTTACCCCTTATAACGAATTTTCTGTTCAATTTTGGACACCCCTATTCATAAAATTCTCCTCTTCTGTAAGTTTGAAAAAGAACTCTTTCCGTGTATCTCATTTATGGTCGATGCTCTCAAAATCAGGACCATTCTCAACTAGGGCTTTTGACAGGCCTTTCTCGAATAGAACAAGATGTGAACTGTGACTTATAGATTGCAGGCATATTGCTGTAAATCAATGCACTCTTACCGCTCGTGGCCTTTTTCCTTCTGTTTTTCTTCCTCCATGCTCATGAGCCGATCCACATTGGCCTTTGCCGCCAGCAACTCTCGCATTTCCTCACGCGAGCGTCGGTACTCGGCATAGGTCTTTTTCTTCTCCTCCAGCAGCCGAGCATATTCGGCTTGCAGCTCCTTCACTTTTGGGAGTCGCTTGACCCCCATATCATCAAAGGCATTTTTGGCCGCCTGATGGAGCAGGATTTCCTCCTCATGTTCCTGGCGAAATTTCTTGGAGTAACCGGCCTTCCGGTAGGCCACATAGGTGTCACGGGTCTTGGCATAGTTGATGATATGGGTCCGCAGTACGGCGATCTCCGCCATGCGTTTCTCTGCCGCCTTGATTTTTGCAGATAGCTTATTGTGGTGGGCCGTGGCCGCCGCAGACTTTTCCTCCAGCACCGCATACTCCAGCAGGTTATGCTCGGTGAGAAAGTTCACGGTCTGCGCCATCTGTTTCAGATTAAATACCTTAGCCCACCGCACATACCCGGCACCTTTTCCGGCCTGGAGCTTTGCCTGGATGTCAACCAGCAGATTGACCTTCGGCGGATCTGCCTGCTTGACCTGCTTCTGACGGGGTGTATGCTCCTTTTGACCGGCAATGACGGCCAGCAGGTCCTCCAGGGCGTAGCCTTTACCCAGGCTGTCCAGACGGGACACTTTGCTCCAGCCAGAGAGCTTCAGACGGTAGGATTTCCCGCGTTTGGACACTTCGCAGCCGGATTCACGGAGCAGCTTCAGCAGCTCGTTCAAATCAGCAGGTTTTTGTGCCAGAGCATTGTCGATGGCCACGCGCAGCAATTCCCGATGGGAGGGCTTCGCCTGATCCCCCAGCCACTGGTCGTAGCTTTTGCCGTGGGGCTTTGGGTTCTCGACAATGGACAATCCGTTTTCAACACAGATGGTATCGCTCAAGCGACGGACGGCTTTTGTGCTACCCCAAAAGTTGCGGAACTTCCGGTCACAGTCCAGGTTGACGGAACTCCAGATAATGTGGTTATGGACATGAGCTTTGTCAATGTGGGTGCAAACGATAAAGGCGTGTTTGCCCTTGGTGAACCGTTTGGCAAACTCCACGCCCAGCCGGTTGGCTTCCTTCGGGGTGATCTCCCCAGGGCAAAAGGACTGGCGGACATGGTAGGCGATCACATCGTCCGCTCCACGGACCCGTCCGGTGGCAGCGATATACTGTCGCTTTGCCAGCATGAATTCAGCGTCGGCCACACGGCTGTCGCACTCATAGCCGGTGATGAGCCTGCCGTGGTCCGTCTTTTGCGGGTTGGCCACATAGTCGATAATCTCGCTGATGGCACGGCTTTCGGTGCGGCCTTTGCCAATATGCAGAGGCATAATGCGTGTGGTTGCCATGAAGTTTCCCTCCCTTCAAAAAATGGGCAGCTTCAGCTGCCCATCATGTCACAATATGAAATAATCTGCTTCTTTTTCTGTTTGGCGCACCGCAGCGTTGCGGCGGCTCCACCCCAATTATGGAGGACATAGGCCACCACTACATCAACGGTTTCTACCATCCAACGATTTCTGTGAGAAATTGCAAAACGGCGCGGCACAGTTTCCAACGGCGGATATACAGTTCTGTCGTAACCGGAACTTTCCTTCCTGGTGTTGAGATAAGCCAGAACGAGAACCAGCTCAATGTGCGGATACCGTCTCTTTTGCTGTCGCAGAACTGATGCTGCTAAACTGTCAAATGCCCCATATCCTCCAAGGTAAAAGGTAGTTGCTCCTTGCTCAATCAGATCTTGCGTTACGTCGCAAAGCCATTTTTCAACTTTTTCCCCCTCTGAAACCTGTGCATGGCCACAAAAGGTTACAGTCATGGTCAACACCCCTGACCTATCATAGCGCATAAATCGGCATTAGTACAGTTACAGGGACTAATTTTCACGCACCTACCCATATAATACCTTTAGTACAGGGACAGGGACGGTGAGTGAAATTGAAGCTAAATCAAGCAGTCAGCCGACGCCTTTCAGAGCTGCTGGACGAGCGAAATATGACGCAGTATCAGCTGTATATGAAAAGCGGGGTTCCCAAATCCACCATCGGCAATATCATTAACTGTTCCTATGATTCCGTAAAGCTGCGGATCATCCATGAGATGTGCCAAGGGCTGGGAATTGGGATAGATGCCTTTTTCGCATCGCCGCTTTTCAGAGAAGATAATTTGGAACCATAAGACCTCCGACGAACTTCGCCGGAGGTCTTATAATATGCAGAACACCCTCTCCACCAATGGGAGAGGGTGTTTTTTAGCCGTAGACCAAATCCTGTATTGCAAATTTCAAGTGCTGCACTTTACCAAGCAGCCAGAAGGCCAGCTGCGGCAGTCCAAACGGGCTGATAAGGAACGCAATCAGCAGCAGGATAAGGCCGTTTTGCGGGGAGTATGTCACCAGAACCGCCACGCCCAACAGGGCGATCACCATGCTGAGAAGCCCCAGCACCAAGCCGGATACATAGACCAGACCCACACAAATCCAAATAGCTACGGTGAGAAGCAGCACCACCGGTGCAACCACGATCTTCAAAATCAGTTTCATCAAACCAACTAGCAAACCCACAGAACGTCACCTCCAGTTGTATTCTAAATCCATTATGAATTATTTTCTGCCTAACATCAAGGATGCGGACAAAAAGAAAAAGCGGAGGGAGGCGCAGCGAAAAGAACGCCGTTCCTCCCTCCGCAGTTGGGATATTTATCCCTGTTACGAAAGATTGGAGAGCTGGGTCAGGATTTCCTTCACGCCCTCCCATAGTTGCTCCTGCCGCTGGGCTATATCCTCCAGGTCGGCGTCATAGACCCGCCCGGTTTCATGCACACGGCGGGTGAGCTGGTTCAGATTGTTGCTGCTCCGGCGCAGCAGGGACACCAGCTCCTTCAGCTCCGGCAGGTCAAGTTGCACCACATAACCGTCCAGGGCCATCTTCCGCAGATAGGCTTCCCGATTATTGGTCCCAAGTTGGGACATTTTCTGCTCGATCAGCGCCAGTTCCTCCGGGGAGACCCGGAAATTCAGCTGGACTGCCCGTTTGCGCTTCGGGACGCTCACCGTTCCGGCTCCTTTTTCTTATGGGCCAGAGTTTTCGGGGTTGCCTGTTTCGGCTCCTGTTTCAGATGTTTCCGGACAGAGGAACGGGGCTGGCGCAGCTCCTTGGTTCGATCTTCGCTGGCCAGGATGGTGGCATAGGTCCCAGGCAATCCTTTCATGCCGGTAAAGGTCAGACTGCGGAACGGCAGAAGATTCATCAGCCGGTCATGGTCTTTGCTCCCGGCACGATTCAGAAACTCCGGGGAAATGCGGGCCATGTAATGGGTCCCGTGAGGGCTGTTCGGCACATCCGGTGCGCGCAGCTCCCGCAGAATACGTTCCGCCTCTGCCTGGATGTCCGCTGCCGTCAGGGGCTGGCGCATCTGTTCCATACGGACCAGGTCTATAAACCCATCCAGCACGGCGGGATGGCTGTTTACGGCATAGCCGTAGCGGACAGTATCGGAGTTGTCGTTGGGAATGGTCTTTGCCCACGCCTTGTTGCGGGGCGAGTAACGACCATCCCAGTCCTGGAGCTGGACGGTATTGGCCAGAACAAACATCACCCGATCAATACCGTAAATTTCGATCACATCCTTGGCCGCATCTCGGCTGAGGTACATCCCATCGAAGTGTTCCCGTACCGCCGCTTCAATGGCCTCCTTGCACCAGACATTTGCGTTGTTTGAAGCCCGGTACTGCTCCAGCTCCCCATGCTCTTTTGCATAGGAGGCAGAGTGAGGGTAAATGACAGTATTCACATCGTTTGTTTTCATGTTTTTATCGCACCTCCTCATGCTGTTTCGGTTTCTTGTCGGGGTTGCGAGGCGGCACCGGGCGCTTCAAACTGTCCAGCACCGAAGGTCGTGCGCTCTTGGCGATCACGGACTCCGGCTGAGACCGGCCTCTGCCGTCCAGGTTCAGAAGCGTGTCCAGCTCCACCAGACGAGCAGACTTTACCCGCAGATCATCCTCATAGGGGAACGGTTTGCCCACTTCCACTTTGGCGGCAGCCTGCTGCTGGTACAGATCGTCCAGCTGGGCCTTGGTTGCCTCCAGACGTTGGGGCATTTGCGCGAGAGCGTTGTCGATACGGGTCAGGTTGCCACGGGGATCTGTTCCGAGACTTGCCCGGTGGGTCATTTTTCCTTTCAGCAGGAGCGTATATTCCTGCCGCCATGCGTCAAAAAACACCGACATGGCAAAGCCCCGGTAGCTGCCGATCTGCACCGGCTCGGAGTTTTTGATCTCCTTACAGGCGTCCAACAGAGCTGCACCGGCGTTCTCTTTGTCCGTCAGGGTATCCCCCCGGACTTCCATGCCCGCAAAGCCATCCTCCGGGTGAGGATGGGCGGCGAGAGTCTCCAGGTCTGCCTCAAACCCCTGGATATAACCTTTGTGCTTTTCGATTTCCTCCGGGAAGTATTTCAGCAGCTGGTCCTCCAGGCGGTACTGTTTGCTCTGATGGTCAGCCTTCATCAACTTCAGTTTGGAAACCTCCACATCCAGGTCCATGCGCTCCTTGATACGGGGGTCTCCGGCGCACAGGGCCTTGATCTCGGCAAAGGACAGCGCCGTTTCGTCCACATCGTCACAGGAGCGCACCGGACTTTTGCTGGTCATGATTTGCGAAATGAACTTCTGTTTGTTCTCCACCGTCTGCCACAGGTAGGCATCGAAAGTTCCCTCGGTGACATAGCGAAACACGTGAACCAGGGAATTTTGGTTGCCTTGGCGCTCGATGCGGCCCTTGCGCTGGGCAAGGTCTCCCGGCCGCCACGGGCAGTCCAGGTCGTGAAGAGCCACAAGCCGGTCCTGCACATTGGTGCCAGCGCCCATTTTTGCGGTGCTGCCCAGCAGGACACGCACCTGGCCGGTACGGACCTTCGCAAACAGCTCTTTTTTCCGCACCTCGGTGTTGGCGTCATGGATAAAGGCAATCTGATCGGCGGGCATCCCTTGGGCAATGAGCTTCTGCCGGATGTCCTCGTAAATGGTAAAGGCCGGTTCCGGCTTGGACAATGGCACAGACTGCTCAAGGGCGTGAAGCATAGGATTGTCCAGCGACTTGGCTGCCTTTTTGGAAGGGGCAGCCTGGGGCGTGGAAATGTCGCAGAACACCAGCTGGGTCAGTTTGTCAGCCTCGCCGTCCCGCCAGATCTGCATGATATTGCCCACACATTGATTGACCTTGGTGCCGGGTTCGTCCGGCAACGCCTGATTGATAATGCGCTGGTCCAGGCCCAACTTCCTGCCGTCCGATGTGATTTTGAGCATATTGTCCTGGGAGGGGTCCACCGTGCCGCTGTGTACCAGGGAGGCACGCTCGGAGAGCGCCTTCACCATTTCCTGTTGCTGCTCGGTAGGCTGGGCCACGACATTGTGGTACTCCACCTCCGGCGTGGGCAGGTGGAGTTGATCGGCGGTTTTGATGTCCGCCACCTCTTTGAAAAGGTTCATCAGCTCCGGGAGATTGAAGAACTTGGAGAAGCGGGTGCGCGCCCGGTAGCCGGTGCCCTCCGGAGCCAGTTCCAGCGCCGTCACTGTCTCACCAAAGCGCGATGCCCAGCAATCAAAATGGGTCATGTTCAGTTCCTGCAAGCGGTCATACTGAAGATACCGCTGCATGGTGTAAAGCTCGGTCATGGAATTGCTGACCGGAGTACCGGTGGCAAAGATAACACCCCGGCTACCGGTGATCTCATCCATGTAGCGACACTTGGCGAACATATCACTGGACTTTTGGGCGTCGCTGGTGGAGAGGCCCGCCACATTCCGCATTTTGGTGTAAAGAAACAGGTTCTTGTAGTTGTGTGCCTCATCCACAAACAGCCGGTCCACGCCCAGCTGCTCGAAAGTCACCACATCATCCTTGCGGCCCTCGGCCTGGAGCTTTTCCAGTCTGGCCTCCAGGGATTTCTTGGTGCGTTCCAACTGCTTAACCGTAAAACGCTCACCGCCGCTGTACTTTACTTCGGCAATGCCCTCGGTAATCTCGTCGATCTGCTCCTGAAGGAGCCGCTCCTGGCGCTCATGGCTGATGGGGATTTTTTCAAACTGCGAGTGGCCAATGATGACGGCATCGTAGTCTCCAGTGGCAATTCTGGCACAGAACTTTTTTCGGTTGTGAGTCTCAAAGTCTTTCTTGGTCGTAACCAGGATTTTCGCAGAGGGATAGAGCCTCAGAAACTCCGACGCCCATTGTTCGGTCAGGTGGTTCGGCACCACAAAGAGAGATTTCTGGCACAAACCCAGTCGCTTGGATTCCATCGCAGCGGCAACCATCTCAAAAGTTTTGCCCGCGCCCACTTCGTGTGCCAATAACGTATTGCCGCCATAGAGGATATGTGCGATGGCCCCCAGCTGATGGTCACGGAGGGTAATGGAAGGGGTCATACCGCCAAAGGTAATGTGAGACCCATCGTATTCACGGGGCCGGGTGGAGTTCATTTCCTCATTGTATTGATGAACTAAGGCTCGACGGCGCTCCGGGTCTCTCCAAATCCAATCCTTGAAAGCCTCCCGGATAGCCTGTTGCTTTTGGGCGGCCAAAGTGGTTTCCTTGGCGTTCAGCACTCGCCGCTCCTTGCCGTCTGCGTCCTCCACGGTGTCATAAATACGGACATCCCGCAGGTTCAAACTATCCTCCAGAATCTTGTAGGCATTGGCACGGCTGGTTCCGTAGGTGGTATAAGCCGCCACATCGTTTTCGGATACAGAGCTTTTGCCCGTGACCTGCCACTCGGCGGTATAGGCAGCGTAGTTGACCTGAATGGCACGCTGAAGGTAGTACGGTGTGTTGAAGGTTTCATACATGAACTGCTGGATATACTCTTTATTAATCCAGGTAGCGCCCAGGCGCACCTCGATCTCCGAAGCGTCCAAATCTTTAGGCTGGGCGGCGGTCAGGGCCTCTACATTGATGGCAAAGGCCGGGTCCTGCTGTGCAGCCCGCTGTGCCTGCCGTAATTTCCTGCGGACATTGCCGGACAGGTATTCATCGGCGGTCACATAATGGGGAGTGCCGTCTTTCTCCACCTGGCCCGGCACACGGAAGATCACGCCTTGCAGCTCGGAAACCAGCTCGTCACCGGTCTTGCCGGTGAGCTGTTCCATGTACTCCACGTCCACACGGGCTTTTTCTGCGATGGATACAGCCAGAGCTTCGCTGGCGGTGTCCACGGAAGTCACCGCCTCATGGGGCTTGATGGTCCGCTTCGTGAACATATCTGCTTTGTGCTTCAGTTGGCCATTCTCGTCAATGACTTCCAGCGCGCAAAGCAGATAGTAACTGGAATCATCGCCAAAGGCCAATCTGTTTGCCCGGTCATTGATAAGGCCGTACTTGGCGGAGAAATCATCATAGAGCCGGTTCAGCTCTGCCTGCTTCTCCCGGATGTCGTTGTCAGGCGTGGCGGCGTCCATTTGCAGATCAATGAGCTGCTGGACACATTCCCGCAGACCCACCAACCCTTTCACGCGGGCCTCAGCGGTGGCGTTCAGGTCAGGCCGCACCATACGGCTGTTTTCACGGTAATACACATCACCGTCCACAACGGTGTAGGAGTAGTTTTTTACATTGGGGTCAGCGGGAATAGAAGTGTCGATGGCTTCGTCCTCGCCCAGTTCCGGCAGCTCAGCCTCTTGGTAGGTGCCGCGAATATACTTCACGGCATCGTGCAGCTGATCGGCCAGCTCCAGGCCCTCGATGGGGTTCACGGTGTAGTCCATACCGTGAGCGGTGCTTTCTGGTTCCTGTCTACCCAGTACCATCTCGGGGTGGTCGATAAAATAGCGGTTGATGGCAAAGCCGTCCTCGGTCTGTCCGGTCTGCGTCCATTCCTGCACAATGTCCAGCGGACGCTCTCTCCTTTGGAGGAAGATAATGTCGGACACCACATCGGTCCCAGCATTTGCGCGGAAGGCGTTGTTGGGCAGGCGGATCGCCCCCAGCAGCTCGGCGCGCTGGGCAAGATACCGGCGCACGGTGGAATCCTTGGCGTCCATCGTGTAGCGGGAAGTCACAAAGGCCACTACGCCGCCGGGCCGCACCTGATCCAGCGCCTTGGCAAAAAAGTAGTTGTGGATGTTGAAGCCCAGCTTGTTGTAGGCTTTGTCGTTGACCTGATACTGGCCGAAAGGCACATTGCCGATGGCAAGGTCATAGAAATCCCGCCTGCCGGTGTTTTCAAATCCCGCCACGGTGATGTCCGCTTTGGGATAAAGCTGCTGGGCAATCCGCCCGCTGATGGAATCCAGCTCCACGCCGTACAGCTTGCTTCCGGCCATGTTCTCCGGCAGCATACCGAAAAAATTCCCCACGCCGCAGGACGGCTCCAGGATATTTCCGGTCTCAAACCCCATGCGGCCCACGGCTTCATAGATGGCGCGAATCACCGTGGGGCTGGTGTAGTGGGCATTGAGGGTGGACCCTCTGGCGGCAGCGTATTCCTCCGGGGTCAGCAGCTCCTTCAGCTGAGTATATTCCTTGCTCCAGCTTTCCTTGTCGGGGTCAAAGGCATCGGCAAGGCCGCCCCAGCCCACATACCGGGAGAGGACTTGCTGTTGCTCCGGCGTTGCCTGCCCGGTGGTTTCCTCCAGGTATTTCAGCAGCTTGATTGCCTCGATATTGGCCTGGAACTTGGCCTTGGGGCCGCCTTCGCCCAGATGATCGTCGATGATGTGGAAATTCTCGGCGGTGCGGCGCAGGTTCTCCTTGTATTCCCCGTAGGCGGCTTCCTCGGCAGCCCTGGCATTGGGGAAGGTCTGCCACTCACCATTAACTTGGATAGAAATGGGGTGTTCGTCCAGCACTTCATCCGGGGTTTTCTCCGGCTCGGCGGCAGGCGCTGGCGGCTCCGGCTCATTGGTCCGCATGGTTTGAACGATCACATCATAGGGCAGATGGTTCTTATCGCCCGGATAGATGGCCACCGTCTCGGCGTGATAAGCCGGAGTTTCGGCAGACGGTTCGGGGCGTTCCTGCCCAAAACCGTCCAGCTGACGGGCATACAGCCCGCGCAGCAAAGGCGCAACCTCGTTCCAGCGGAAAAACAGCATGGCCAGCCGCTTTTCGTCTGCGTCCAGCACTTCCAGCTCGATACCTTCAGGCATTGTGCGGTAGTCGGCGGTGTCGCCGGTCTCCAGCTCCATCGTTTCCACAATGTTGGGATAGGCTCGGCTCAGCCACAAGGCAACCTCCCGGTTGCTCTTGCCGTTGTGCAGCAGATGGGAAAGCTCCGCCTTGTCCGCCTCACCGATCAGGCCGTGGGCCAGCACATCCCGCAGGTCCTGGTCTACCGCATCCGGGTTTGCCGGAAGAAACTCGGTATAGAAGTCGTTGCGGTTATCCTCCCGTAAAAGCTGCTCAAACCGTTCCCGGCTCTCAGCCCGGTAGATGGGATAGCTCATGCCGGTGGGGAGCAGCTGCACCGTGTCATCCCGCAACTCTGTGATCTGATGGGGACGGTCATCCAGATAGACAATATCACCCACATTGTAGGGAGGAACCGCTGGATCGTAGGAGGTTCGCTCTCGGACCGTGCCACGGGCCGCAGCATATTCTTCATCTGACACAGGAACACGCGAATTGCCAGGAACGGGCTGTTCCTGCTGGTCCGCTTGTGCGGTCTCCCTGGATATGGCCTCCACATCCCGCATGACCTGCTGAATAAAAGGGTCGTTGTCCAGCTTTTCCGGGTCCACCACATGGCCGTCCACAATGCCGCGCTGGGCCAGGGCCTCCCGGATGGCGATGGGGTCCACATCGTCCAGATTATCCTGTTCGACCTGGGTGTAGAAGCGATCCTCCTTGATGAGCTGGGCAATCCGGCGCTGCACCTTGGGCCAGGGCAGCGCCGTTCCTTCGGGGCTTTCCGGGCGGATCGCAAACGGGGTTTTACCATCGCCGCCGTCAAACTCATGGGCCAGCCATGCTGCGGTGTCTCTTTCTCGCGCATGGTCTTTCATGTAGCGGACAACGGCGTGTTTGCTCTCGATTTTGCCATTCCAGCCCTGGATAGCCTTGTCGATGTCATTGTCCGAGAGAGGACGCAGCAGCTCATGGAGCTTGGGATAGGTCTCGTCGATGACTTCCCGGTGCAGGCGCTGCCGGAACTCCGGGGTGTCAGAATAGAGGCGAAGCAGCCCCATATTGCCGGACCCCAGGACAGCACGGCGAATAGCGGTGTTGCCCTCGATCACGGCGTTCTCGTAGTCGCTGTGACCGCAGGCGTTCCGGTATCTGACATCCTGGGTAACAGCCTCCAGCACGATGGGCTTGTATTGCTCATGCAGCTCCCGAAGGGTGGGCTTTGCCGCCTCTGGTTCATGGTCGGCAACTTCCGGCTGCGGCTGTTCCTGGGCAAAAGAAAAAGCAGAGGATGTTTTCACATTCTCTGCTTCGTCTATTCTTTGGATTTGTTCCGCTTCGGAGAGGAACAGGTTTAAGGTCAGCTGTTGATAAGCTCCGCCATCAGAATCTCCTCGGCCTGGGCCTTGCAGGTGTTCATCAGGCCCACCCAGCGCATCGGATCGCGGGCTTTCAGCTCCTCCGTCGCGCCCGCCGACTCCGCCAGCTGGGGCATCATCTGCTCCAGACGGCTGTTCGCCGTCTCGTCGATCTCGATGAGGTGCGGGTACAGCTTCTCGGTCAGCAGCAGCTGGTTGTAGATCAGAGGCCGGTGTTCCTTCAGGTACGCTTTCCGCATCCTGCCGTACTTGCCCAGGGGCTTCGACCGCTGTTCGGTCAGCTTCAGGTCGGGAATCAGGTAATCGCCGTTCCTCGTGTAAGTCAGGTTGTTCTCCATTTGTAACGCTCCTTTCCGCGAGTTGTTTGCGCTCATAGTTCTGGATGGTGACGCCGATTTGCCGCAGCACCTTCTGGTTCATCTGGCTGACCGCCGCTCCCAACGCCCCAACCGTGGCCGGGGTATTGAAGTCGAAAATCGGCATGAAGTCCTCATGCTGAAAATATTGTTCCGTATCCAGCCCACAGCGGGACATCAGGGCGTAGGCGATGCTGACGGTGGCGGCGGACTTAAATTGGACTTCTATGTTGAGATCATCGTACTCCTCCAGGAACGAACCGTCAACGATGTAGCGGAAGTCCTGCTGATGCTCGTCCCAATACTCACTCGCCAGTTTTCCGGCCACATCGGTGAGCTGCTGGGCAAGATCGTCACCGGCAACGCCGTAGTTGCGCTCCAGCATAGCCGACACAGGCCCGATGTGCTGTTCCTCCAGTTGCCACAGCCAGGGGGTGCGGGAATGTTCACGGGTCCCGGTGTCGGAAATATCGAACACATAGCGCAGCCGGGGCCTGTCGCCGGAATCGTCCACCAGAGCGATCCCCTTGGAGCCACGGCGCACATACCGTCCCATTTTTTCATTCCACAGGTTGTACTCGGCGCAGGCGGTGGCGTCCGGGCGCTGGGCGTAAATCATCATCTGTTCATGGAATGGGTATTTGTAGAGGCGGGCGGCAGTAGTGAGAAAGGCCGTCCATTCCTTCCAACTTCCCACAAGCCGGGTTGATACCTGCTCGGCCATCTGCCGGTAAAATTCAGCTTTGGATGGCATGGTTTTCTGTCCTCCCTTCATGTTAAATAGAAATGGGGCGGCACATCAGGCCGCCCCGCTGGGTCTTTGTGTGGTTCTTACTCGTCAAAATCCGGGAACAGCTCCAGCTCGGCAAACTCGGTGTCGCTCATGGTCTGGAGTTTCCCCAGGGCGCTGTCCGTCAGCACCCGCAGCTCGGCTTCCTCCGGCGAAAGCTCGCCGCGCATCTCGGTCAGAGCCTCGATCAGCCCGGTGCGGCTGCCGGTGTTGTAGATACAAAGCAGGTTCGTTTCCTCAAAAGTGAAGTTTCCCATATCAAATCTCCCTTTCCGCGCTCTTTTTGGGCGCTGTCTTTTTGTGTTCCGCCTTGGGCTGGCTTTTCAGCTGCTCCATGACGGACTTTTTCTTTTCCCGGTCCTCCCGGTGGGCGGCGGCAGCCAAATCCATGAGAGAGATAGGCTGGCCGCTGCGGGCCTGCTGTTCCAGCTGGGCCACCGTCGGTTCCTTGGGGCCGTTGTTGATGATACCGTCGATCATGCCATAGTCATCCTCCACGACCATTTCCACATTTTTCAACGGATTGTCCGGCAGGAATCCGGGAACCTGCTCAAAGCCGAAGCTGTCGCAGTAATGACAGGATACCTTGCCATCCCGCTTGATGGCAACGATGTCGCTGACGCTCATGGATGGATGGCGATAATCGGCGGGATGTTCATTGTTGAAGCGGTAAAAGAGCTGTTCGGCGGTATCGCCTTTCAGATCGGAGGGCAGCAGCGGAGCGGTGTAGACCAGCTCATAGTTGTCCCGCTGCACCGTCTGCCCGATGGACTGGAGCCATTCCAGGCCCTCGTAGCGGATGTCCCGCAACTCGTCGGTGTGTTTCACCTGATAAATGGCGAAGCAGTCCCCCTTGTGGGTGAGAAACGCCTGCTCCCGTTCCTCCTGGTGGGCCATGCGGTCCTTGACCAGCTTATCAAACTCCGGGCTTTCCTCCCATTCCTCGCGGGACACGGCGAAGATGCCGTCATGGGCGTCCAGGTCGGCGGTATCAAAGGCCATCGCCGGATTCTCGCCCTCTTGGATAATGTAAACGGTCAGGTCACGCTCCATCAGCTCATAGGCTCGTTCTTTGGAGAGCGGTAGAAGGTCGCTGTCCAGGCAGCCACATTTCTCCAGATCGTCCTGGGTCAGCACCGGGTCCGGCATGGGATATTCGTCCAACGCCAGCTCCATGGCGTCCGGCAGCTGGGCGGCTGCGGCTTCTGCGGTCTGCTGGTAAGCCGCCTCCTGCAAAGTCTCAATCATGGAAAGCGGCGCATACTTGATGGACTTGCCACCCATCTCCAAGTCCTTGCAGATGTGGCTGATAGCTTCAGAACGGCCCATGTCCGGCCCATCCAGCTGGCCTCCGTCCAGCTGCTTCATCGTTTCTGCATCGTAGAGGGTATAGTCCCAGCCGGTGTCGCAGGGCTGAACATGAAGATAGGTGGTATCATCCAGCACCAACAGTGCCTCCCGGTACTCGGCGCTGGGCTGGGGACTTTCAGCGTCGAAAGACAACGGAAATTCCTTATCGGAGTTCCAGGCAGTATCCACGCCCATCGCCATGGCTTCATCGGCCATCTTCGCAAGGTTGGGGTCGGGTTCCAGCTCGTCCAGCTGTTCCGGTTCCAGCCCAGGAACGAGCTGATCCAGACGCTCCAAAAGCTCGGCAGCTTTTTGGGTGGTTTCATCCGGTTCATCCTCGTTCACGATATTCTGGAGCCATTCGCGTACACCGCTGGCATCTCCGCTTCGGAGTGTGGCAGTCAGTTCGTGCAGTGCGTCCTCACGGCTATCTGCATTGTTCCGATACTCATAAGGGTCATAATCGAAAGTGAACTGGTCGATGTCTGCTGCCAGCTGCTCGATAGGGTCCTGCTGCGGTTCCGGGGCAGCGGTCAGGTCAATGCCGCGCTCCTTGCAGATTTCCCTGTAATTGCGCTCGATGTCGTTAATCAGCTCGCAGGAAGTCTTATTGATGGTCTCCAGGCTGGCCCGCAGCTCCTTCAGCTCCTTGTCCTTAGACCAGGAAGCGATATAGCCGAAGCTGTTCTCGCCGGTCTGGATACCGAAATACTGGCAGACTGCATAGGAGATGCTCTCGGCCTCCACTTCCTCGGTGTTGCGGTTCTTGGCGGCCTGTTTCACCGCCGTCAGATCTTCCTCCACTTCCAACCGCCACTCAAACCGATTCTCGTCCACATAGCGCCAGCCTTCCTCGGCGGCGGCCTGTTCCGCCTCCGCTTCGGTGGCAAAGTCCAGGCGATAATCGTGCTTGACACCGCCCTCGCTCACCATTACGATCTTCCAGGTCGGCTCCGCTTCATACTTTTTGGGGTCGTGGAGCTTACTGTGCGCGGTCTCATGGACAGCGGCGGAAACAGTCTGCACCTCGCTCATGCCTTCCCGAATGGCAATCCGCTGCTGCTCGGAGGAGAAATAGCCGTCCATATTGGCTGCCATCGGCTCAAATTCGATGGGGACCGGGGCGGAGCGGCGCAGAGCTTCCATGAACGCCTCATAATGCGGCACTGTCCCGGACAGGCTGGAGGCCAGCTCCGGCAGGGGCTTTCCGTCCGTCTGGCTCACATCGAACACCTTCACCGGACGGAACATGGGAATTTCAATTTCTTTTTCCTCCATGACCGCCTTGCCGTCTGCATCCAGGATGGGCGCATGGGTGTCCGGGTCGCGCTTCATTTCCTCGATCTTCTTTTTGTAGGGCGTAGGGGCAATGATCGTGATGCCATGCTCACCCTTTTTCACATGGCGCTCAAACTGGTTTTTCCACTTATTGAATCCAGCCACCAGGGTGGCGTCCGGGCGCTGCATATAGATGAGCATGGTGTTGTTGACGGAGTAGCGGTGGAACTTGGACATGACGGACAGGTAGCGCATATACTTTTCACTCTCGAACAGCTCCTTGATACCCTGTTCAATGCCTGCCGTGATTTCCTGCAACCGCTCCCGGTTGGTGGGCTTATCAGCCATGAATTTCACTCTCCTTTCCAAATTGGCGATTTCTGATTGATGTTCGGCAATCCACAGCTTTTGTTCCTCCGGGCCGTCCTCCAGGAAAAAATCCAGCAGATAGCCCGTATAGTCCTTTTTCTGAATTGCCTCCATAAAACGGGGATGAGGATTTTCTTCCGGCGTTTTGGGGGAATAGTTGGTTTCCCACTTTCTCAGCAGATGATAGTAGTCAGCCAGGACACGAAAGGCATGGTCCCGATCCTCTTTGAACTTCTGTGCCTCGGTTTTCTGCCGGACATAGCGCCTCCGGGGAGGGGCCTGACTGTCATAAGCCAAGCCAAAATCCTGGGCCAGCTTCTCAGCGGCCTCCTTGGGAGACAGATTGTAGAGCCGTGCGGTGAAGTCGATCACATCGCCGGTGGCTCCGCAGCCGAAGCAGTAGAAGTATTCCTCGTTCAGCTTCATGCTGGGATTTTTGTCATCGTGGAACGGGCAGCAGGCCATGCCGTTCCGGTTGACCTCGATCCCGTACATCTGCGCTGCCTCCCGGACGGTGACAGACTGCTTGACGGCCTCAAAGACACTTTCAGCCATGCTTACTCGCTGCCCTTCTTGGGGGTGGGCGGCCTGTACCCGGCAGCCTTGGCCCGTTCACTGGCCGCCTTGCGACGCTCGGCGCTGTACGGCTCACGAACTGACACGCAGCGTTTAGGGACAAGAAAGGTCTGCCGGTCCTTTTTCACGATCTGGTCCGGGTATTTCTCCGCCAGCCGCCGCAGCTTCTCCAGCAGCCGGGGGTCATGGGTATAGACCTCGGCTGCGACCTCGGCCTGGTTGTAGAGGATGATGGTTTCCTGTTCATAGAGGGAGAGCTTCATCGTTTGCCGCCTTTCTGCCGGTCAAACGCCAGCTTGAAATTGGCGTACTTCCCATCGTCCTCCAGAACCACGGTGGCGTCGTAGGTCTTGCCGGTTTTCTCGGAGTACAGGCCGGTCACATGGGCGCGGCCATCCTTGAGCAGCGCCGTCACGATGGCCTTGGTGGGCTGCTTGCGCTTCAGCTCCCACCACTTGTTGTTTTTCCAGATGGCGAATTTGCAACCCTCGTTCTGGCAGAAGAAACCCTTTTGCCGCTCCGCTACATCACTGCCACAGCGGGGGCATTTGCCCACCACTTCGCGGGGCGGCGTGAACAGGTACTCGGTGCCTTTAATCATCCGATAGGTTCTCACCAGCTCCTGGAGCATGGCGCTGATACCGGCCATAAAGTCCTCCGGGGCCAGCTCGCCGCGCTCGATCTCACCCAGCCGGTACTCCCACTCGGCGGTTAGCAGAGGCGATTGCAGCTGCTCCGGCAGCACGGTGATAAGGGACACCGCATCATGGGACGGCAGGAGCTGTAAGGTTTTCTTGCTCTTTTTGCGCTCCAGAAAGCCGGTGGACACCAGCTTTTCCAGAATCCCGGCGCGGGTGGCCGGGGTTCCCAGGCCCTTGCGCTCGGCATCCTCCGGCATATCGTCCTTCCCGGCAGTCTCCATCGCGGAAAGCAGCGTATCCTCGGTGAAGTGCTTGGGCGGGGTGGTTTTGCCCTCCTTGACGGCAACACCAGAAAGGGGCAGCGTCTGACCTTCAGACAGCTCCGGCAGAGCCTTGTCCTCGATTTCCTTGTCCGGCTCCGCATTTTTCAGCCCAGCACGGTAGGCAACATCCAGCGCCCGCCAGCCGAGTTGCTTCACCGTGCGGCCCTTGGCAGCAAACTCAGCACCGGCGCACTCCACAACAACGGCGGTTTCAGCAAAAGTATAGGGCTGAGCCACAGCGCACAGCAGCCGCAGGGCCACCAGCTCCAGCACCGCCTTTTCGCCAACCGGCAGGCTGGACAGGTCTGCGCCCGGGAGGTTGCGGGTGGGGATCACCGCATGGTGGTCGGTCACTTTCTTGTCATTGATGACCTGGGCCGCATTGCAGGCAAGCTCCATACCAGCGGCAAAGGGCAGCGCCCCAGCGGTGAGCCGGATCAGCTCCGGCAGGCTGGCCGCCATATCCGAAGTCAGATAGCGGCTGTCCGTCCGGGGATAGGTGCAGAGCTTCTTTTCATACAGGTTTTGCAGGTAATCCAGGGTCTGCTGGGCGGTGTATCCCAACAGCCGGTTGGCGTCCCGTTGGAGGGTAGTCAGGTCATAAAGGGAGGGCGGCTTCTCGGATTTGTCCTTGCGCTCCACCTTTTTCACTATGGCAGTCGCACCCTGACAAGCAGTTTTCAGCTGCTGGGCGGCGGCCTTGTCCGCCATGCGCTCCCCGGAAACGGAAAAACCGGGCAGTTCCAGCGTGACCGTGTAAAACGGCACTGGCTTGAAGGTGTCAATCTCGGCCTCCCGCTGGACGATGAGGGCCAGCGTCGGGGACATGACGCGCCCGATGTTGAGGGTCCGGTGGTACAGTACCGAAAACAGCCGGGTGGCATTGATCCCCACCAGCCAATCCGCCTTGGCGCGGCAGAGAGCCGCATCCCGCAGGCCGTCATAGTCCGCGCCGGGGCGCAGGTTCGCAAAGCCCTCCCGAATGGCGGAATCCTCCATCGAGGAAATCCAGAGCCGCTTCATGGGCTTCTGGCAGCCCGCTAGCTCGTAGACGCTGCGGAAGATCAGCTCGCCCTCGCGTCCCGCGTCGCAGGCGTTCACCACCTCGGTCACATCCGGGGCGTTCATCAGCTGTTTCAGCACATCAAACTGTTTCTTTTTGTCCTTGCTCACCACCATCTGCCAGTGGTCCGGCAGAATAGGCAGATCGTCATAGCGCCACTTGGCGTAGTCGGGGTTATAAGCGTCGGCATCGGCCAGCCCAGTCAGATGGCCCACACACCAGCTCACCCGCCAGCCGTTTCCCTCCAGGTAGCCGTCCTTGCGGGCGGCGGCCCCGATCACGGCGGCCAGACTTTGGGCAACGGACGGTTTTTCAGCGATTACCAGCTTCATGGTTTTTCATCCTCCTTTCCCGCAGCCATGCGGTCAGCTGCCGGTGGCAGAATCCCACGCAGGGCTGACCGTCACGGTAATTCCCACAGCCATAACAGGGGTGGCCGGGAGATAAAGAGGGAGAGCGGGAAGTTTCCTTCCCGCCCTCCGGCCTGCGTGTCATCATGCGTTCATAGGGGCTGTCGGTAAAGCGGGTCAAACCGTCTTGTCCTCGCTTTCCTCGTCGCCGCCCCCGTCAGCGTCCGGCTCGTCAGATTCCTCGGTCTCCCAGGGGTCCTCGTCCTCCTGGTCAGTATCGTCCTCGCCGTAGTCGTAATCGTCCAAATTATCGCTGCCCTTGGTCTTGGGCTTATTCTTGATGAATTTGAAGTAGGCAAAGGCACCGCCGCCGCCCATCAGAGCCAGCACAGCCAAAAGCAGGGCCGGATTCAACCCCGTGGGTTTCTGCGCCGGTTCCTCCGGCTCTGCGGTTTCCTCCGGGGTCTCCGGTTCCAGCTCCTTGCCCGTGCAGGCGCTCATATTGGTGGCGCACACCGGGCAGGCCGTATTCACCGCACCGGCCACACATTTCTCCGTACAGGTACAGGTGGCGGGCTGCTCCTGGGCGGTCTGGCCGTCCTCCATCAGCGCCATCAGGTCGGCTTCATCCACCTGGTTTAAGAAGTGGACGGCGGTTTCCTTGTCCTCGTTGGCCCGGTCAATGAGGATGTAGAAGTAGTTGCCCGCCTTGGTGGTGACGGTGATAAGCTGCTTGTTGCCGCCGAAGTCATCCACCAGGGCGGCGTTGCCATCCGGGGTCAGGGCCGGACTGTCCTCGGTTTCCTCCACCACCACATTGGCGTCGTTGGTGGCGTCCTCCGCCGGGGGCTGGTCTGTTCCCTGGGCAAAGGCGGTCACGGAAAGGCCCATCATCAGCACCAGGGCGGCGCAGAGGGCCGAAAAGGTCTTGAAAATTCTCTTATTCTTCATGGTCGGTGTCCTCCTGTTCGTTGTAGTCGGCGGAGGCAGCGGCCATGCCGGGGACCGTGCCGCCGGAGAGCATGGCGTTCAGCTGCTCCGGGGTCAGCCGCAGAGCGCGCACCATCTGGACGATCTCCAGGTTCTCCGCCTCGGTTTTCTGCGCCTCCAGGGTTTTCAGCTTGTCCTGGTACTCCGCGATCTTCTCGCGGACCTTGGCAATCTCCTGGTCAATGCGCTGGATTTTGTTCTTAGCCATTTCAAACACTCCTTTTCTCATAAATCGGCCTTACCAGTTCATCAGGCCGTAGCCCTTGATGCACTCGTAGGACAGGGAATAACTCTTGATCTTGCAGGCGTCGCCAGAATTGCCCTCCACGGTGTAGACCCGGCTGCCGTCTGTGCCGACCACAAGGCCCACATGGTCGGCGCTGCCATCCAGGTCCCAGTCAAAGAAGATGGCGTCGCCGGGGGCGATATTGGCGTAATCACGCCCGCCCCATTGTCCGTGAGACTGGAACCACGGAATACCCTGGGACTGGCAGGCGGCAAAGCGCGGCTCGGACAGCCCCATCTGGCCGTAGCACCAGGACACGAAGCAGGCGCACCATTCCACACGGGAATTGAAGCCGTACCAGCTCCAGTAGGGCTGACCGCCCACATTGCCCACCTGACTTTTGGCTATGTCCACAACGGCCTGATTGCCGGAGCGGGTGCCGTTGACGAATACCACACCGGTCAGGTCCTCGGAGTTGCTCGTATCCGGGGAGCCGCCGCCGAAGATCAGCGGCTTGTTGCCCAGCGTCTGCCGGTACACCTGGTACATTTCCAGCTGTTCCGGGGTCAGCAGCTCCGAAGCCACGGAAGATATGGGCTTGCTGGTGAGCTTCACATTCAGAATGTAATACTCATACGGGACTTCCTCGGTGGTCGTCTCGCCGGTCACGGGGTCCGTGGAAGTTTCGGTGCGGTATCGTATCTCCACTTCCTCGGTAAGCGTCAGTTCATACTGTGCGTCGAACACGCGCTCCAGCTCGGCCTGGGCGCTCTGCCGGGTATAGCCTTGCAGCACGGCGGACAGGTAGGCTGCCAGCTCATGGGGGTCATGCCCGATCATATCCAGGTCATAGCGGTACTCGTCATACCCCGGATGGCTGCTTTCGATGTTGTCGATCTCGGCTTGCAGCGCCGTTTCTTTGGCAGCGTAGTCGGCCTCCACCGCCACCAGCTCAGGATCATCCGACGGGTAGGTGGTGCCGGACACCACGGAACCGATACTCTGCGCCATCATGGAGCAGGAGGACATGGTGTTGAGCAGCATACAGACCAGCAGGAAGATCGCACCCGCAATCAAAAAGCCCTTTTTGTGGCGCATGACAAACGCGCCCGCTTGCCGGGCTTTCTCCTTGACCTTCTTGGCCGCCTTGCCGGTGGTCTCCGCAGTCTTGGCGGTATTCCCGGCAGCTTGACCGGCGCGCTTGGCGGCAGCGTATTCCTTTTTGATGGCCTGTTTCTGCTGCCAGCGGGAAATGGGGTTGCTGGCAAGCTGGGGATTTTCCCGCAGGGACTTCTGATACAAGGCGTTCACATTGGCCTTCTCCAGCTTCTGCTCGGCCTGGACCGCCTTGCGGTAGGGCTTCAACTTGTGGCTGCGGTAGCCTTCCCGTGCAAGCCTAACGCCGGTCTCGGCAGCCTCCTCGGACTTGTGGGCGCTCTCCACGCCCACATTGTCCTGTTCGGTCTCCCGGATTTCCTTGTGGAGCTTCCCCAGAGCGGCATTGGCGGGGGTATCCCGCACCGCATGGGACAATTTGGAGGGCGGCTTCTTCTTGTCCTCCAGCACCAGCTTGGTGGTCACTTTGCCGGTCTCCGGGTCCACCGTCTTTTGCCGGACCTGCTTTTTGGGAATTTTGGCCTGCGCCTTGTCTGCTTTGGCGGCGGCCTTATCCGCCTTACGGATGGGCTTCTCCAGCACCGGGTCAGCCCGTTCCTCGTCCGTAAAGCGCAGGCGCGGTTCCTTATTCAAACCATTCCCCCAACATGAGGGAGGCCGTCATGTAGCGCAGCTCCACATAGACGGCCAGCCCCACAGGGTCACGGGAGGGGTGCTGAAGCAGATGGGCGTAGATCTGCGCCACCACATTGGCCAGCAGCTCGGACTGCCCGCCCTCGAAGATGACGATGGCCGGGACGCCGTTCATGGCGCACCAGATTTCCGTCAGGCGCAGCAGGCCCGCTTCGCCGTTCTCGTTCAGCTCCGCAGCCTGATCCGCCGCCGTGCGGGTCTCGCTGACGGCATCGGCCAGCTCGGTGAGCAGATAGGTGCGCTCACCCTCCAGGGCATCGTCAAAAAACATCATGGTATTCAGTTCGGTGTTGGGTTTCATGGTCATTCATCCTCCTTTTTCAGTTCCTGGGGTTTGGTGGTCATAATGCGGTACAGCTCGGTGTTCTTGGGGAAATGGTCCACGAAAGGCAGGATCGTGGAGCCATAGAACAGCAGGCCCTCGCCCTCGCTGGAGTGGGTCACATAGGAAAGCTGGTGAGGGGAAATGCCCAGTTGCTTGGCGAGAATCTGCCGGTCCCCGCCCGCCTGGTTGAGCATATACACGAAGTCGGAGTTCTCAAAGATGTTCTCCACCTCGCGGGAAGAAAGCAGGTCTTTGACATTCTGCGTGATGCCGGTGGGGATGCCGCCCCATTTTCTGAACCGCTTCCAAATCTCCACCGTGTAGGCGGCGGTCTGTTCCTCTTTCAGCAGCAGGTGCATCTCGTCGATGTAGTAACGGGTGGATTTGTGGGCAGCACGGTTGATGGTAACGCGGTTCCACACTTGGTCCTGGACCACCAGCATACCGATCTTTTTCAGCTGCTTGCCCAGCTCCTTGATGTCGTAGCAGACAATGCGGTTGTTGATGTCCACATTGCTCTGATGGTTAAACACATTGAGCGAGCCGGTTACATAGATTTCCAGCGCCGTGGCGATGTACTGTGCCTCTTTTTCCTCCTGTGTCCGCAGCAGGTTGTAGAGGTCCTCCAGGATGGGCATATTCTCCGGTCGGGGGTCATTGAGATAGTCCTGATAGACCAACCGCACACAGCGGTCAATGATGGTTTTCTGCACCGGCTGCAAGCCCTCCTTGCCGCCCACGATCAACTCGCACAGGGATAAGATGAAGTCGGACTTGAGGGACAGCGGACTTTCATCGTCCGAGTAGTCCAGGTTCAGGTCCATCGGGTTGATGTAGTTGGTGCTGGTGGGCGAAATCTTGATGACCTGCCCATGCAGGCGCTCCACCAGGGGCGCATACTCGGCCTCCGGGTCGCAGATGATGATGTCATCATTGGTGAGCAGGAAGCAGTTGGCAATCTCGCGCTTTGCGCTGAAGGACTTGCCGGAACCAGGGGTGCCGAGAATCAGGCCGTTGGGGTTTTTCAGCAGTTTTCGGTCCACCATGATGAGGTTGTTGGACAGGGCGTTGATCCCGTAGTACAGCGCCTCTTTGCCGTTCTGGAAAAGCTCCTGGGTGGTGAACGGAACGAAGATGGCCGTGGAACTGGTGGTCAGCCCCCGCTGAATCTCGATCTGATTGAGGCCCAGGGGCAGCGCGGACATCAGCCCTTCTTCCTGCTGGAAGTCCAGCCGGGTCAGCTGGCAGTTGTACTTCTGTGCGATGGAGCTGGCCTGGAACACATTGTTGCCCAGCTGCCGGGGATTGTCCGCCGTGTTCAGCACCAGGAAGGTCACAAGGAACATTCGCTCGTTCCGGCTCTGCAAGTCCTGCAAGAGCTTCTTGGCCTCGGCACCGTAGGTGGCGAGGTCGGACGGGATAATGTCCATGTCATATCCAGCGCGGACGGCCTTTTTCTGTTCCTCGATTTTAGATTTATCCAGGTCGGTGATTTTCCGTTTGACCGTCTTGATGGCCTTGATCTGGTCTACGGACTGGATATGCAGGCTGACGATCAGAGAGCTTTCCATATCCAGAAAATCAGCCAGCATCCGGTCATTCAGCTCCGGGGCGAGGATCTGCAAAAAAGAAACAGCCCCGTATTTTTTACCCATACGGAACTGTTTGCCGGTGCGGAACTCGAAGCCGGACGGCGCGATGAAATCCTTGGTGGACAGACCGGACGGAGCCAGCCAGTCCCATTCAAAGCGGAACGGCACCTGTTCATCCATGTGGAAAATGCCGTGAAGCTGTGCCAGCCGCGCCTTGCCGTCCAGGGTCTCGGCGGCCACGCCCAGGCGTTTGAAGTTGTTGAGAATGTCGGTCTCAATGCGCTCCAGACGGGGCTTGGCGGCCTTGAGGCTGTCCGCGTCGATGCCGAAAGTCAGGTACTTGGTCTTGATAAGACCATTGTTGCCTCTTGCCAGCTGGTTTTGCAGCATGCTGGTGTACTCCACCCGGATGCTGTCAAAATCATCCCCCTGGAGAGGAATGTTGATGGCGCGGGCAAAGGTCTCCTCAGAGGCTGCGAGGTTCAAAAAGGACAGCTGGAACTGAATGGAGCTGTCGAAGTAGTTGAGGAAATCACACCAGCCCTCGAAGATCGCTGTCTTGTCCTCGTTCTGCGAGAGCTGATAGTTGATGTCCTGGAACTGGATGGTCTTGGTGTAATGGCCGTCTGCCACCCGGCAGATGCCGTCCGGCCACATCCGCTCATAGGGGATGCTGTCCTGGGCCGACTTTTCTTTCCGGTCCGTGCGATTGGCGCGGGCGATGGCGGCCTCGATCTGCTTTCTGTCGGCACGGGACAGCTTTTTCATCTTTTTCTGATTAACCGGCTGCGCGGTCTTTTCGTCTTTTCCGAACAGCCGGTGCAGCCAGCTTTTGATTGCCGTGAACAATGTCATACACCTCCTTGTCGAGTTTTTCCTGCCGTTCCAGAACGGCATAGAAGTTGTTGGTCTTATACGGGCGCTCCTTGGGCCGGATGACGGCCACCTTGATGATGTTGCCCACGATCTTTTCCAGGGGCTGACCGTGTTTTTCATACATCGCCAGCATGAAGAAGGGCAGCATGACCAGCATCATACACATGGCCGCCACGCTGTTTCCCGCAGGCCCCCGGAGCAAAAAGAAAAGCGGTACGCCGATAAGCGCCCCGCCGCCGAAGCAGACCAGCTGCCTCTTGGTCAGGTTAAATGCAACCTTGGTTTTGACTTTCGTCAGGTCTTTGGGTACGGGTACATAAGCCAAAGGGATTACCTCCTTCCTGGTTAATGTGCATTGAACACGGATTTTGCGAGGCTGCCGGTCTTAAAGAGCGTAAAGCACAACAGGACCGTATATCCCACACAGCTCCAGATGGCCATGATGACATCCGATTCGGTGGCAATGTTCTGTACCAGCACGGCATAGATTGCCACACAGACGATGATAAGAAATGCCTGGAAGCCCAGAGCGATCAGAGAGCGCAGATAGTTCTGGCCCATGCCGCCCCATTCCTTGCCCATCATGGTGGCCATAGGGATTGGGGCCACCGAGGTCACAAGGTAAATCTCAATCATACGGCCATAGATCACGATAAAGATACAAATGTAAAGCGCCCACATGGTAATGCCGATAAAGAGCGACTGGAACCACAGGCCGAACAGCGGCCCCAGGTCCATATCCATCAGCCGGGACTCCATATCGGTCATGACAGAGGAGATGTCGATGGAAGCGTCGGAACCGATGATGCCTGCCGCCTGCGCCACCACGCTTTGAGCTGCGTCAAACACGCCCATCACGATGTTCCAAGTGTTGGAGACGATAAGAATGGCAGCGGCAGATTTGAACACCCACTTGAAGATCATCCAGGTGTCCACATCATGTAAGTTGTTCTTGTCGGTAATCATCTGAATCAGCTCCAGCGTCATCACGATAGCCAGGATCACGCCAGCAATCGGCACCATGATGGAGTTGGAGAGGTTCTGGATCATGCTGAAAATACTCCCGTTCCAGCCCTGCGGGGTCTGGCCCACCTGCGTCGCAATGTCTGCGACCTGCTGGTTCACGCTATCGAACATCCCCGATAAGTTGCTCATAATGCCGCCTACCAACATTTCCTTGAGCCAGTCAGTAAGGGCATCGAGTAAGAAATCCATACGGTGTCAACCTCCTTTCAGCCGCCCCCGCTTTGGGGCAGGGGCGGCAAGGATTTCTTATGACAGCTTAACGACGGGAGCGATCAGACGGTGAACAGGCCGGAGAGCAGGGGTACGAGGACCATGCCGACCACGGCGACGCCAGCGCCAGCCATGAGCTGCTTCATGCCCTGGGACTTCGCGCCGGGGTTGTCGTTGCCGTAACCTTCGAGGAGGTTGATGACACCCCAGATGCCGAGACCAGCGCCGAGAGCGATAACGAGGGTCTGAAGAACGGTGATAGCCTGATTGAAAAATGCCATAAATTATAGTTAGCCGGAATCATTTGAAAAAGGTTGATTTAGTCATTCATAGGCATACAAAAGCCGGAACAATCTGCCGCCCGGTTTCCGGGGGCTGATTCCGGCTGTCCTCCTTTTTTCATTATTTTTTGGTAATTGTCCGCTTTGTACGCCGATGGCCCCGAAAGGGCGGTTGAGGCGGGTAGATAAGACCACTCCTTTCACAGCGGAACAGATTTACGCGCCCTCTGCGTCTACTTCATACACATCGTAGACTTCGTTGGGCTTGAGTTTGAGCCGAGCAGACAGGAACGCCTCAATGTCAAAGGCGTTTTTGGGGTCCGCATCGGCTGTGAGCTTAAAATTGGGGTGCTTGGTGATGTCGTACTTGTCCGAAAGGAAAGGCCGCACACCACGCAGCTGGAGGATACACTTGCCGCCGTCCATAACGGCCAGTTCGTCCTGGCTCATAAGCTCTTTGCCGAGCTTCTGGTAGTTGAGAGAGTGGGAGGTTTCCCGCCCACGGCTCTCGCCGGTGTTGTAGGTGTCGATGGTTTCCTTGCCCAGCACGGCGGCCAGCTCCTTGAGGGTAGTCGGTTCCTTGCCGCCCAGGAAGATGGAGGTATCCATGTTGCCGATGATGGTATCGGCGTTGTCCTTGTAGATGGCTTTCAGCTGGGACTGCGCCTGCAATACCAGACAGGCGGAGATCTCACGGCTGCGGATGGTGGCGACCAGTTTTTCCAGCTTGGGAATTTGGCCGATGTTGGCACACTCGTCAATGAGGCAGCGCACATGGACCGGCAACCGCCCGCCGTACACATCGTCCGCCTTTTCACACAAGAGGTTGAACAGTTGGGTGTAGCACATGGAGATCAAAAAGTTAAAGCTATCGTCCGTGTCGCTCATAATGAGGAACAGGGCGGTTTTCCGATCTCCCAGAGTGTCCAGCTCCAGCTCGTCGTAGGAAGTGACCTCCCGCAGTTCCGCAATGTCGAATACGGCAAGGCGCGCACCGCAGGAAATCAGAATGGATTTTGCGGTTTTGCCCGAAACGAGTTGTCAAGGACTTTTTAATCAAATTCACAAAAAAGCTACAAAAAAAGTGCCAGAAGCACTTTCATGCTCCTGACACTCAGGTGGGTGAGGTTACTTGCATCTGCTTAACAGTTCATCGCAAAGATACGCATATTCTGGCAACTGGTCGATATAGGTTTTCCAACGCCGTTTGATTTCGGCCAGTTCCAGCGGGTCGGCTTCTTCTATCGCGTGGTCGTTGCCTGTCATATACAGAACATCCATCGCAACATCATCCAGGCACTCGTGACAGAGATCGGCGGCAGACTCTATCCTCCTTCCGGTATCAACATAAAGCGGGTTTAGGCCAATCGCCAGCCAGACAAAGCCCACTTTATCAGACCATAGCAGTTCAAAATTAGTGCTTTGTTGAAGATGCTCGGCAAACACCTTTCGTACCCGTTCAATCTCAGTTTTCTCTTTTTCTGTGTACAGCATTTTCATGTCCTCCTTGGCTAAAAGTTTTGGTGTGTACCATCATCAGTTTAACACAAGGCGGCTGGCTTTATCAGCCGGTCACATCTGCTGTATCTCGTTTTTGAGCATACGCTTGATTTTGTCGCTCATGGTTTCAGTGCTGGTCTGGCTAAAATGGACGCGCACTTTGTAGGTGGTCTTTCCGATTTTCTTTACCAGCGCGGGGGCGTCCTCCGGCGCTCTGGCCGGGGTGGTGTCTGCGGTCTGCATGGTACGGATTTCTTCGCTCATGGCGCTCCTTTCTCCGGGCGGGGCTGCACCGTCCGGCACAAAATTACTCATGCTTACGGTTTACAATGTCTTTTGCCGCCTGCTTGGTGGCTCCGGCATTTTCCTCCCGGAAGTTCTTCCCGGCAAAGAGGATCGGGGCGCACCGTTCCAGGATACGGTCATAGATACGGGCGTGGGCCAGGTCAGGCGGGTTCTTGAGTTCGGCCAGCTTCAGGTTGGTGGTGATAATCATGGGCCTGCGGCTGCGGTAGCGGCTGTCAATGACGAAAAACATCTGCTCCATCGCATACTCGGTACTGCGTTCCACACCCAGATCGTCAATGATAAGCAGGTCGTACTCGTCAAAGCTGGCGATAAAGTCGGCCCTGTCCTCGGAAAACATTCCGGTCAGGCGGTTCAGGATGGTGGGAAAGTTCGTCATCAGCACCGGCACATCCCGGTCAAGCAGGGCGTTGGCGATACAACCGGCGAAAAAGGACTTGCCAGTTCCCACATCTCCGAACAGCAGCAGGCCGGTGTTGTTTTTGTATGCCTCCTTCCAGTTCTCCACATAGGCGCGGGCCTTGTCCATCAGCGGATTTTGGCCGTTGTCGTTGGCAAAGGTGTAGTCGTACAGATAACGGTCTTGCAGGCCCTGGGCCTTCCGGCGCTTGATACGCTCCATGCGGTGCTGCCGTTCCTCGGCGGCCTTGCGCTGTTCCTCGGCCTCCCGCTGGCACTGGCAGATACAGCGGGGCATGAAGTAGCCCGGTTTTCCAAAGCATGGCACAACGGTCTGCCTCTGGCCGCCGCACCTCTTACAGTGAATGAGGCCGTCTGCCGGGTCTATGTACTCGTCCCCGGCCAGCTCCACACCGGCGGCTGCCTTGTCGATCAGCGCCCGGATTTCTGCGGTAATCTCCATCATACGGTTTCATCCTCCTTTACGCTGTAATCCCGGTTTCGGGTGGGCGGGGCTGCTTTCTTCGCGTCCTCACCGGCCCAGCGCCGGATGGTGGCGGCATGGCTCTGATACCGCTTGCCGGTAGAGGCCATGTACTCGGACAGCTTTTCGATGTACTGGCCCCATACCGTGGGAAAGCTGGCCTGCAAGTCTGCCAGTTCCTCGTCTGTCAGGAAAACATTCTGGTAACGGCCATAGGCGCGGGCGCTCTCACTCTCTCTATTCTCTATACTCTTATCTCTAATATCTAATCTCTTATCTCTAATCTCTGGTGGACAAATGTCCCCCCGGCTATATGGTGGACAAATGTCCGCCCCTCCGGATGGGAGCAGTTTTTGGCGCTTCAATCGCATACGCTCTTTCTTTTTCCGTTCCCCCTCGGTAGAGGACTGGCCGATCAGCAGTTGGATGTCGGCCATGTAGTAGGCCCCGTCGGTCAAAATTTCCACAAGGCCAAATTCAAGGAACACCTTCAAGGCCCTCTCCACCGTCCCCACCTGATGGCGGGTAAAGGTGGCGATGGTCTGGGGCGTGTGGGGCAGATGGTCGTTGAGCATGAGGATACCGCCGCTTTTGAGTGACATGAGGTACATTTTCAGCAGCAGATTGGAGTACAGCAGACCATCCTGCATACTCTCCAAAATAACCATCGTTTCGCTGTTGTAGAAGTTTTCTTTCAGCTTGAGATAGTAATATTTTCGATTGTCTGACATGGGTTCCTCCTTGGGGTTCGTTTTGGGCTTCTGTACGCATTTAGAGGGCCGTTTTGGGGGCCAGAGGATAAATCTATCAGGCCCCCAGCGACACCCTCGAAAAAGTCCTTGATTTACAAGGGGTTTTCGGCCCCTAAAGCGTGACATTTAGCCCTCTGTTTGCGCTTACGCTGGGCGGCCTTGATACGCTTCATGCGTCCGGCACATTCCGGGCAGTATTTGGCCCGGTTGGAGCCTGGGGTGAACAGCGCCCCGCAGACGGCGCACCGTTTGGCGTCCAGGCGGTGGAACAGGGCCGTTTCCAGTTCCCTGTCCAGCGGCAGCACCGCCGCTCGGAACCACCGGCACAACAGGGAGTAGGAAATGGACTGGAAGCAGACACATTCCTCCCCATCATCCAGCGCGATACAGTTGCCGCCGTCATAGTTGCAGCACTCATGTACCAGCCGCCGCGCTCTGCGGTACTGGCGGTAGTCCATGACGGGGACGGGTTCAGGCTTACTTTTCTTCATGCTGGCACTTCCCACACCCGCCGCAGTTGCCGCAGCCCTGGCAGGCATGGGCCTCCGGCTCCGGGCCGGTGGGCGCTGCTGCCGGTTCCGGCTGCAAGAGGGCAAGGGGCAGGCGGATATTCAGATAGACAGTAACGGGTAAAATAATCTGCTTCATAGGGCAATCTCCTTCCGTGAGTGAATGTTGACAGTTCTGTGCAAAGGGGTGTCGTGAAACGCGACGCACCTAAAAGGGGTCGCCAAAACGCCGTACCCTTTACCGTTCCGGTCCCCGGTCATGGGACTTGTCCCGTTCCTGCCGGGCCAGTTGGTCGGCGGCCTTGCGGAGCCGTTCCACGGCTTTCAGTTCCTCCCGCATGGCCTTCATGTCTATGGTGTCCACCTGCTTCTGGGCGGTCAGCAGGTCAATCTCGCGCTGCCATGTTTTGGGGGTAAGTTTTTCACCGCTGTCCTTCAGTTCCTTCAGATACCGGGCCGCCGCGTCATAGAGGATCAGTTCCCGGCTGTGGCGCTGCTCGAACAGTTCCCGCTTCTCCGGCTTCACCTTGGCAAGCTGCTTATGGACAGCCTTGTACTCGTTGTACTGCGCCCACATCTCCCCGCGCTCGGTGAGGACAGCGATCCGGCGCTCGGCCTGGACAATCTTCCCCCGCAGGTCATAGTAGCTACTGTTCATGTCGGAGATTTTATCATGGAGCTGCTGCATGGTCTTAATTTCATTTGCCTGCATAAAGCTGAACAGGGCGGCGCTCTCCTGCAAAGCCCGGATTTTGCCGGTGCGGGTATCAGGCCGCATGAGCTGCTGCTGGGCCTCCCACAAGTCAATCATGCTGGGCTGTTGGCCCTCCGGCTTTTCGGCCTCGGCCTTCGACCAGTTGTAAAGGCGGGTAATGCGGGCCTTGATTTCCTTGAGCAGCTTGTTGTCGGCGGCGATCTGCCGGTTGACTTCCCCCTTGCCGGTGCGGATGCCGCGCTTCTCCATCTGGCTGGCCGCTGGCCCCAGGTGGACAGAGGGGATTTTATCAATGCCCCGGCGTTTGTAGCTGCGGTGATCTACCAACGCAGGCTGACCGGCGGCCTCCAATGCCCGGTTGGTATAGGCCGCCCATGCCGCCCGCCAAATATCCACATTCCCTTTGTCGTTCCAGTCGGTGGTATCCTCCCGGTGGTTCTTCCAGCCGCCTTTCCCGTCCGGGATACGCTGGCCGTTCTCGTCCAGGTCGTATGCCTTGCGGCACTTCGCGCCCCATGCGCCATTTTCTTTCAGGGGCCGGACGGTCAGCATGATATGAACATGGGGGTTGCCGGTTCCCTTGTCATGGATGGCGAAGTCGGCGCACATCCCCTTGTCCACAAAGTTGTCCTTCACATAGGCCCGGACAAGGGCAAGCTGCTGTTCCCTGGACAGTTCGCGGGGCAGGGCCGCCTCAATCTCGCGGGCAAGCTGGCTGTCCCTGGCTTTCTCGATCTGCTCCACACTGTTCCAGAGAATGGAGCGGTCTGAAAACTCTGGCGGGGCGTGGGCGGGCAGCATGATTTCCGCATGGACAACGCCGCCCTTCCGGGTGTAATCATGGGTCAGGCCGTCCCATTCATTCGTCAGCTTGGTTCCGCTGCGGTAGGCGGCTGCGGCAACAGCGGAACGGCCCTCGCTGCGCTTGATGATACTGACGGGGATATGGCAAAAATCTATGAGTGGCACCTCCTTTCGGTGAGGGGTATTCAGGCGACCTGGAGCCGGACAGACGCGAAGCGGGTGTCTGGCTGCGCGGGGCGCACAAGGGGTTTGGGGAGTGTAGCTCCCCATCGCGCTCGGAGAGCGCAACAGCCCAAACATGGGGCCCCCACGGAAACCCAGCGGAGCGGTTTTTGTGGGGAAAGGAGGAGCAAGGGAGCGTGTGCAGTTTTCGCCGCAAGGCGGAAACGGAACAAAGCGGACTTTGCGACGACGCGCGCACGACACCGGCAACGGTGTATAAGTGCGCCCTTGTAAACAAGGGACTTACAGCTTGTCCCCGGATTTCGGCAGTTTTGCGGCCAGTTCCGCCGCCCCCGGAAGATGGGACAGGGCAATCAGGAACGCCTTGACCTCCACGCCGGAAAGGTCTGGGGCCAGAGGGAAAATGCCCTCCAAAATGGCCCCGCGCTCAATCAGGCGGCGGGTGCGGGCCTTGCGTTCCTCGTTGCGCTGCTTGTTCTCCAAAATCTTCTGGCGGTTCTCAAGCTGCCGGATCTCCTTCAGGACTTCTGCGCGCTCGTCCTTTTTCGGTTTCTCTTGGGCGGTGTGGTCTTTGTGCATATCGCTTTCTCCTTTGGCGGCTCCATCCAGCCGCGCTTGATATAATATTTCTGTAACTTGATGATGGCGTTGCGTACCGTGACAATGGCCGCCGATGTGGTAAAGCCCTCGGCTTCTGCAATCTCCTTAAACTGCTTGCCTTCCCAAAACCGAGCGTGCAGGCAGCTTGCCTGCCGGGGCGTCAGGGTGGCAAGGGCCTCCCGGAGCCGTTCCATCATCAGGGCATGGGCGGCCTCCTGTTCCCGTTCCGTTTCCTTCTCCATCAGAATATCCTCCGGGGAAACGGCCTGCTCCGGGAAATGGTTTTCCATGCCGGGGGATGCGTCCAGAGAGTAACAGTGATAGTGCTGCTTGGCGTCATTGGCTTCCTCTGCGCGGCTTTTCTCTACAATGGCGTCTGCCACCTCGTCCGGCACTTCCACAAAGGTGTCTTTCTTACAAATCGGGTAGTAGTATTTTTTCAGATTGATGGTTTTCATAGGCCGCTTGTCCATTTCCGGTGTATGAAGTACCGGCGCAGCCGCCGAAGCGCCGCATGGATGGACTTCCCCGCCTGGGATGGGGTAATACCTTCCATCGCGGCAATGTCCTTCACTTTCATCCCCAGCATATACCGGGCATGGACGCGCCGGGCCTGCGTTGGGGTCAGAGAAGAAATGGCCTCATAGAGCCGCCGGAGCAGTTCGGCATATTCGGCCTGCGCCTCCTTTTCCATCAGGCAATCCTCCGGTGATGGCTGTGCCCAGCCAATGGCGGCGTTCTCAATCCCATCATCGCAGTCAAGGGAGTAAAACGCCTTGTAGCGGTACATCTTGCGCTCCCTGGCGGCCTCGGCCCGCTTGTCCAGCAGGAACGCTTCAACGATTTCATCCGACACCTCCACAAAGGTGTCCTCGGTGCAGAACGGGTAATATTGCTTGAGGTTGATCGTCTGCATAGGCCCGCCCTCACTCTGCCGGGAAAAGGCAGTTATAGCAGCGGCGCATATTCCGCAGGCCCCGCCGGATGGCAACGCTGACCTTGCTGCTGTCTACGCCCTCCATCCGGGCAATTTTCGGCTGGTTGATACCGGCGATGTAGTAGGCCCGGACGCGGCGGGCCTGTGTAGGGGTGGCATGGGTCAGGGCCTCCGGCAAGGCGGCAACCAGCCGCAGGCGGGCGGCCCGTTCCTCGCGCTCCAAAGGGATTTCCTCCGGCGATCTGCTGTGTTCCAGCGCATAGTTCTCTGTCCAGCTATATGCGTCCAGAGAGTACCAGGCGCGGTGGTAGACCTTCCGGCGCTCATAGTTGTTCATCTCGCGCTGGGCCTGCCGCATGACTTCCCAAACCTCATCGCTGACCTCCACAAACTCGTCATGCCGGTAGTGGGGATAAATCCACCGCAGATTGATTGTTTTCATAGGCTTACCTCCTGAAAATGGGAGAGGCGGGCAGCTTGTCCGCTGTCCGCCTCCCGCTGGGATAAGGGAAACAATCCCTTTCACTTGGTAGCCCGAAAACAGGTCATTCGTGGGGCCTGTTTTCAAAAAAATCTTTGAAAATTTTTCTGACCGCGATAATGGAGTCCCGAACAGAATACTTTGAGCAGCCGCAAATCGTTCCGATCTCTGCATAGCTCAAACCGTCCAGGGCATAGAGAAGGAACCGGCGGCGCTGGGCCTCGGTGCAGGTGTCCAGGACGGCCATCAGCTCGCCCAGCGTTTCCATACGGCACAGGTAATCCTCCGGCGTTTCGCCGTAGATACCCACGCCCTCGGTGGCAACTATGTATTCGTCAAACTCCCGGCCATCCCAATGCCGCCGCTGCTCATGGGACAGGTTCTCGGCTTTGTGGTCGGCCCGGTCAAGAAATTCATAGACTTCCAGCGTGACCTCCACGGCCACAGCTTGTCCGTTATAATTGATGGTGACTTCCATCGGCCTTTCCTCCGTTCAGATTTTTGCGGGAAAATCTGAACGGGGCGGCGGGGAACGACACCGGGGACAAGGTTCGGGCCATGTTGGCCCGATGTTCCGGCCCCATAGGTATGAAAAAACGCTCGGACAGCATGAAGCTATTCGAGCGCAAAAAACACGATATTCAGTTACATTGTGACAATTTTCGCACTGGCTGCCAGACGGGGCCGGTTCGGTGGCTGGGCTTTTTTTGACGGTAGTGCAAACATCGTCTGAATTTGTCGGCGGTCAGTGTGCTTCATGGCGGCTCCCTCCTAAAGCCGCCGTGTCAGCGTATGGGCGTCACTCCTTTGTCGAGGGCATAAGAAACGGCGGCCTTGATTTTCTCAAAGCCGCCGTAGGTGTATTTAGGGCATGGCGATTACCTGCTGGACGACGGCTTTTTTTCTTTGCCGTCGTCCGGCAGGTTATTAAATTATTATGTTTCTTTGTTTTGTCCCCCAAAAGTTCAAACAGCGGTTAGTGAATAAACTGCCCGATTATCTACTATTATCGCGTTAATACTTCTACTGCAACATCACCTTTGGTTTCGGGAACAATAGTGATCGAAAAGCAAGCTGTTTCCGTTGTATTTGCAGGAATGTTTATTTTATCATTACATGGAGCAGAGGAATTGACGATATACATTTTTTCTTCCGCGTTCTCATAGGTAAGACTGATTTCTATTGTCCCACTTTCACAAGTTGTGTCTACTTTGAATTGATAATCTGTATCGGCTTCAAGCGTAATCACCTTTTCATACTCGCTATATTCTTCCTCATATTCTTCGGGGATAAAGTGATATTCAAAACTTCGTAAAGAAGTAAACTCGTCGGCTTCACTGTCATTACAGGCCGTAAGAGCAAAGATAAGGCAAATAGCAAGTAAATAAACTCCGATTTTTTTATATTCCTTCATCACTTAAAATCCTCCCGTCTTGAATGGTAATTAGTCTTTTGGCGTATGACGCAACATTTTTATCGTGTGTGATAAGAATGACAGTCTTTCCCATGTTGTTTAATTCCGAAAATACTCGCATAATTTCATTTCCTGTCTTGCTGTCTAATGCGCCTGTTGGCTCGTCCGCAAGTATTGTTTCGGCTCCGCATACAATCGCCCTTGCGATTGCTACTCGTTGCTTCTGACCGCCGGATATATTCGACGGTTTCTTTTTGGCTAAATTAGATATGCCTACAAGTTCCAATGCAGATAAGACCCTTTTCTTTCGTTCAGCTTTTGATAGCGGCTGCTTTATCAATGGGATTTCTACATTTTCCAATACGGTATAATCCCCGATAAGGGCAAAGTTTTGAAAGACAAATGATATTTTTTTGCCGCGAATGGAAGATAAGCGTTTTTCCTTTGCACCCCCTAAATCTTCGTTATCAAGCAAATATGTACCACTGGTAGGAACGTCCATGCAGCCTATAATGTTTAATAATGTTGTCTTGCCGGAGCCTGAAGCCCCCATTATCGCTACAAACTCACCAGTGCCTATTTTTAAGCTGATATTTTTCAAAGCCGGAGTAATAATTTCATCACTCCTGTATTCTTTTGTTATGTCTTTTAATTCAATCGTTGTCATTTGTATCTCCTCCTATCAACTCGCAAGGCTGATACTTCAATAATTTTGTTATAGGAATTAACGCTGCAATTCCCGTCAAAATAAAAGTAAGTACAATACAGATTGGAAGCGTGTATCTGATATGCGCTGTTAGCAAAACAGTTTTGAATAGATCTGTACTTCGAGCAAACTCTATCCATTTCATTCCCCAAGCAAAAATACCCGAACAGAAAATGATGATGAATATTTCAATAGCTATTTCAGCCGCTATATCGGAGAGAGTAAAGCCGTTTGCAATCCAAATGCCATATTGTTTTTTCTTCAATAAAGCATTGGTAGTAAATACTGCAACAACGGAACTAATTGCCATAATAGAAATAAAAATCGCAAGTATCATTTGCCGTATAGTAAATGTTGCTGTTTCTGACTGATATACTTTATATTCGTCCGATAAAAGCATAGCCGACGCTTCAAATCCATGTTGTAACGGATATGTAGAAATCTGCTCTTTAAGAAAATTTATATCCGCACTATCGGAAAGGAGTATATAGGTGTTATGCAAAGAAGAAAGCTGCGTCATAATATCATTACGGCTTTGCTCCGTAAAAGGAGCAATAAACCAGCCTTTTAATGAAATCAAGGGAAAGCGGATTAAATCATCTTCTTCAACCCATTTTGCACCTGTGGGAATATACCCAACAATTTCGTACTGATCTCCTGCGCGCTCATCGGTAAGTATCTGCCCCTCTGATAAAATGTCCTTGAATATTTCGCTTACATAGAGAGGAAGCAAACCGCTTGTAGTAGTTGCATATTCTGTAATACCGCCTTTGACAAATGACAACATTTCTTCGTCGATACTCAATAGCTGTGATATTCCCGGATAATTTTCGTATTTTTGACCTTTTAATAACTCACCATTGATTGCTCTATATTCGTCCATGTTTTCGAGTTCGGAAAAATACATACCTGTTGCGTCAAACTGGCCTACTGCTTGTACGCCCGGAAGTTCTTTGATATAGTCAAGATATTGCCGGATCACATTTGCAAACTCCGGGCTTTCTTCTGTATATTGGTAATCCAAGTGCAATACCTGTTCCATGTCAACGCCTATATTGCTTTCAAATATTTTTTGCTGATAAGCTGCGCTGGTCGCATTTGTGATAGCAGATAGAACCGTCTGCATAGCAATAACACATACAAGTAATATCAATATTGAAAAAAACTTCTTTTTTCTAATTTCCTTGATAGATAATCTTAAAAGTTTCATTTATGAAATCGCCTCCGCTGGGTGTATTTTCAAAATGCGAATAACAGGAATGATAACGGAAATCACCAATGTAAAAAGCAAGAGCAGAAGCGTACCACATAGGAAAAAAGGTGTTATATGAATGGATATGATACCCTCTGTCATGCGTGAAAACACCTCGATTAAAAGAAACCCTATGCAAAGGCTGACAAGCAATATTTCTGCCATTTCTGATACCACCGCGCAAATGAGGTTATAATTTGACCAGCCGAACGCTTTACGGATTGCCATGTCTCGACGCTTCGTAATAATCCAATAGTTTGTAACCACAAGGCAATTCACAATCGAAAACAGATAAATTGAGAGTGCAAGGGAAATCCCTGTGTTTTGCATGGTATTAAATATGGGGATTTCTTGATCGGCTTCTGCTAAAGACGTTAGAATATCATTGGTTGCGCTAATGCCGACCAATACGGACATTATGGAAATGGAAAAGCCTATTGCTAATAAGATTGTGGTAGGGCGGCACTTCCGCTTTAATTTCTGAAACATAGTAAACCTCTCTTTCCTCTTTTCTCTATGACTACGCAACTTGCAATTCGTTACAAAAAAAATGGCGCACTTTTTTGTGCGCCACTTTCCAATCTCTGATATGAACTACTATTTGCTCCAAAGCAAAACGGAATTGTCAATTATTTTCTGCAAATCACCTATATCCATGCTTTCTATTCCTGTATAATCCCCTGTATAGTAAAACACACGGTCAATGCGTTCTGCACCCTTATTAGCAGCACATAACACATATTCGGAAAATACATCATCGTTTGTAAGAATATCGTCCCACTTTGTTCCCGACAGATAGAAGAACAAATAGGTGTCTTTCTGCCCGTTATTCTCGATTTCCACTTGCTTTATTTTAAGATAATTTGCTTGATTGCCTTGTAATCTGCCGATCAAGCTGTCGTCTACCATTGATACAGAGATATTATCCTTATAGGAAATTACCTGCTCGGATTTTTTCAAAAGGCCGACAATCGAAAAAGATACGACCGCAAATATGGCAAATGCGAGTACAACAACAAATATTTGCTTTTTGCGTATTTTTCTTTTTATCGAGCGAAAAGACGCTGCTTTTTTCATTTCCAACTCGGCATTTTGTGGAGCCGCAAAGATTTCATCTGCTTCACAAAGAGAATTGTAGTAGTCCTTACAAGAAGAACATTCCGACAAATGAGCTTCAATAATTTTGTTGCTTTCTTCGCTGCAAACCCCGTCATGGTATAGGGGCAATAAGTCCTGTATCAAACTACAAGGATATTTCATTTTATGCCCTCCTTAATCTTTAATTTTGCTCTATGATAAGTTACCCTCGCCCAGCTTTCAGATTTTCCAAAAAGGCTTCCGATCTCTGCAAAGGAGAGTTCACCAAAAGTACGCATCCAAAATACCTCTTTATAGGGATCGTCTAACCGATGAAGCAATCTGTGAAGTTCAAAAGCAGTTTCTTTATTGAGTAATTGCTGCTCTATGTTTTCAGTAACCGGGATAGTATCTAAAGGATAGTCAGTTTGTCTTTGTTGCCGTTTGACCTCTGTATAAAATGTATTTTTTGCAATCTGGCAAAGCCAAACACTTAATCTACATTCCCCGCGAAAAGTGCCAATATTTTTTAGAGCCTTAAAGAAAGCCTCTTGAGTGAGTTCCTCTGCCCATGCCTCGTCTTTGCAAAGGGAAAGTGTATATTGAAATACTGTATCGAAGTATTCCGAATATATCTTTTCAAAGTCTTTCACTCCACCACCTCGCTTTCTTTATCTTTTTGATAGCCTTATTTTTTGAATAAGATGAAGCCTGTTAAAACTGCAAATAGAATGTCTGATACTCTGATTTTATCAAACAGTACGATTGAAGCCACAAGCATTACTATAATAATTCCAATAGAGATTATCCTTGAAACCCAGCTTTTCCCTTTCGAGTACCAAACGCAAAATCCCATAAGCGGAGAAAATAAAGCGAATATCGTCCACCCATAAACAAAGGTGAGTGAATAAACGCTTGCCGTCATTTCTGCTGTTATGTAATAGGTTAATAACATTCCCATGCAAAAACCAAATACATTAACCGCGGCTCTTATAGCGGAATTGCTATATACGGAAATCAATGTGCAAAGAAAAATCCAAACAGATACTTGCGAAAAAATATTTCCGAGATTAGTAGTATAAATATCGAGCAGCTTAATCAATACTCCCGTCATTAGTCCTAAACAGGTAATAATGGCAGTATGGAGAATTGCTTTGGATAGAGGAATAGGCTGCTCGGATTTTCTGATATGACTAAATAGGCTCATTTGCACTCTCCTTTCTTTTAAGACTAACGATATTGAAAAACGTTACAATCATTTATAAGATATTCTTTCTTCTTCCGTCAATCGGCTTCTCCGCGTCTTTGGGTATCAGCCAAACACCGGCTATCTTCACAGCGCCAGGGATACGGCCCTCAACGCAGTAATAGTTGACTTGACGAGACGAAATGCCCCATTTTTCGCTTGCTTCTTTAAGTGTCATGTAGTCCATATTTGTACCTCTGACAACATTTTTTATTATATTTCATTTGCTTAAAGGACACAAGGCAGAAGATATGTCGAAAGCGTAAAAACAGACAGAGGCCGCAAATAGCAGCCTCCGCTTGTAAAAGAGCTATTGATAAATCAGCTCTGTCAGCACAATTTCCTCCGCCTGTGCTTTCAGCGTGTTCATCAGCCCCACCCAGCGCATAGGGTCACGGGCTTTCAATTCCTCGGTGACGCCCGCCGCCTCCATCATGCGGGGCAACATGACGTCCATCCGTTCACGCGCCGCCCGGTCAATCTCCAACAGGTGCGGGTACAGCTTTTCACTCAAAATCAAGCTGCTGTAAAGGCCGGGCCGGTGTTCCTTCAGGTAGCGTTGCCGCATACGGCCATACTTGCCGATGGGGGCCTCCGGCTGCTCGGACAGCTTCAGGTCGGGGATGTAGTAATCTCCGCAGCGGGTGTAAGTCAATTTGTTCATGTTCGTCCTCCTTTGCACTATGATGGTTAAACTGCGGCGCTGGCCGATAAGACGGCCTTGCGCGGCTCCTGCCTGGGTAACTGGCTGACAGGGATAAAAATGCCTTTTGCCATGTCCTCGGCCCGGATCGCAGCCTTTGCCGCCTCCATTTTCGCCTTGCGCTTGGCGTTGTAGCGTTCTTCCCATTCCTTCTGCTTGCCATTAGCCTTGCGGCGCAAGTAGTTCTGGTGAAGCCTGTCCTTGCGTTCCTCCTTCTTCCGCAGTTCTTCCTGTTCCTCCGGGGTCAGGGGAACCGGCTGCAAGGCAGGCGGGATATACCGGCCCACAAAATTGAAGTAGATTTCAACCTCCTGTGTGGTGTCCTGGCTGCCTTTCCGGGCGCGCTCATGGACAAGGATTTTCTCTACAAACTCGTTAAGCATGGTGTTTGTCAGCGTGTCAAAATTCTCATACTTGTCAATCAGGGCAATAAACTTCTCCGCAGATTTCCGGCTCTGCTCATAGCCGGTAACAGCCTTTTCCAGTTCCGTGATTTCCGCATTGAGAGCGTCCTGCTCTTTGGCATACTGTGCGTCCAGAGCCTCATACCGGGCATCCGGCAGCTTACCCAGGGCGTTGTCCTCATAGATTTTGCAAATCAGCCGTTCCAGTTCCCCGGCCCGCTTTTGGGCGGCGGCCAGCCGTTTCCGCTTCTTGGAGATGTCGGCGGTCTGCTGGGCGGCCTGCGTTTCCTGGACGGTGCGGATAAACTCGGCCCGGTCATTCCTGGAATACTCCGCGATGGCCCGGAGCATATCGGCAATCAGGGTCAGAACAGCTTCGGCCTTGATACGGTGCTGTGTAGGGCAAAGGGAGCCGATAGGGTACTTCCCATACTGGCCGCAAGTGTACTGCGGGACGCGCTTACCGTTGTAGGTACGGTGAACATACATCTTGCCGCCGCAATCGGCGCAGTACATCAGACCGGTCAGGGGATGGGCCTCCCCAAAGCCGTCCGGGTAGCGTCTGGCGTTTCCCCGGATACGCTGCACATTGTCAAAGGTTTCCTGGTCGATGATGGCCTCATGGGTATTCTCGAAAATCGTCCATTCGCTTTCGTCAACATAGTGGCTTTTCTTGTCCTTAAAGTGCTTGCGGGTCTTAAAATTGACCGTATGACCTAAATACTCACGCTTTTTTAGGATTTCAACAACGGTAGAGGCACTCCAACGGTAAATATCCGCAAAGGTCTTATTTTTGTTCACTCCCTCGCCATAGCGGGCAAGGTGAACGGCGGGCATTTCGATTTTTTCTTCTGACAGCTTGGTTGCAATCTGATAGGGGCCGTAGCCCTCCATCGCCAGCGCGAAAATATGTCGCACTACTTCGGCGGCTTCTTCGTCAACAAGCCAGTGTTCCCGTTTTTCGTCCCACAGGTAGCCATAAATGACGGTGCCGGTCAGGTGTTTGCCACTCATGCCTTTGGACTTAAACACGGAGCGGATTTTCCGGCTGGTGTCGCGGGCGTAAAACTCGTTCATAATGTTGCGGAACGGGGTAAAATCATCATCGCCTTTCAGACTGTCCACACCATCATTGATGGCGATCAGCCGGACGCCGCGCTGCCGCAAAATCTCCATAACCTGGCCGACTTTTAGATAGTCACGCCCCAGGCGGCTCATGTCTTTGATAACAATGGCCTCCACCCGTCCGGCCTCGACTTCCTCCATCATCGCCAGAAATCCGGGGCGGTCAAAACGGGTTCCCGATACGCCATCATCGGTGAAATGGGTGGGGTTCGGCAGCCCATTCCGGCGTGCGAAGTCCTCTAACATCTTTTTTTGGTTCGATATGGAGTTGCTTTCGCCCTGTAACTCATCGTCGCGGCTCAAACGCTCATACAGAGGGGTGATTTTCTCGTTTCTCATGGCTGTACCTCCTGAAATGAAAATGCTCTAAGTGACTGCTTCACTAACCATGACAAAAACCATGATTAAGAAGTCACTTAGAGCATACATCTCCCGCAGCCAGCTTGTACTTTTTATACTGGCGGACGGCAAAGTGGTTTGGCTTTTCCGCTTCCAATGCGTCAAACATCAGGTCTACGGGGTTCTTGAACTCCTCGTCATCCTCTCGGACCTCCATGGCGTTGATGAACTCGATAAGGGTGGAGAAATTCTGTTCCTCCACCGGGGCCTCGTAGTGGATATACCCGATGAGGGCGCAGTACAAAAGCGTCTCGGCCTTAACCCAGAAATCGTCCCCGGCCTTGCCCTCGCCCTTGGTGTTGGCGATCAGCGTCGTGACCAGTTTCAAGATGTCCTTTTCGGAGTGGATGTAGGCAAAGGGATTATAGTGCATGGACTTCTTGAAGTTGATGGTATTGAGGACTTTGATCCGATAAGGCTCATAGATGACCTTGCCGCGCTTATCCTTCATGGGCTTGCCGTCCTTGCCCAGCTTGGGTGTGCCGCGCTGAAGCATTTTGCCGCACTCCACCAGGATGGTGCCTTTCGGGTTTTGTCAATAAGGAACAAGAAAAAAGTATCTTGCTTTTAAGCGGTTTCATCGCCGCTGTCGTTCTTGATAAGGCGCACAACCTTGTCCGTAAAGGTTTCCCGGCTGGTTTCGCTGAAATGGATATGAATGTCAAAGGTCGTGCCGCCGATGTTCTTCACAAGGTCGGGTTTGGCGGTCAGAGGGGAAGCGGCTGCGGGGGTGCTGGTCTTGCTGGTTTCATTGTTCATAGGCTCTCCTTTCAAAGATAAAGCCCCATGTGGTCGGCACATGAGGCGGTCATATCGGGTAAGGGTGCAAGGATGCAACAATGCAAAGGTATCTGCGGATTGCATTCTTACTTTGCACTCTTGGCTTCGTTCCTGCGGTAGTACCATTGATTTCCCCGGCGTATGACTTCTATCTGGGTATCAAGATTGCGGCGGGCATTTTTAACTGTCCTCTCGGATATTCCGGCTTCGGCTGCGGCCTTTACAATGTCCTCGCTGGCAAGCTCTTTCCCGTCTGCGAGTAAGTCAAGTATCAGCTTCTCGGCTTGCTCGGTCTTGGTGGCGGTGTTCCCGCCCGCGCCGGATAGCAGTTCGTCGGCGGTTATGTCGTATTCGCCTATCCATGAAAAGCCTGTTTCCGGGTCAAGGCAAAAGGCAACGGGCTTGCCCTCCGGCGCAAGGGAAGATTTGTCATGGACGATAACACGCACATTCGGCTCCCGCTTCACGCGCCCGATCAGCAGGACGCTCCTTGCTGCGGCGCGGAAGTCAATAGAACCTAAGCCCCGGTATGCGCTCTGCCCTCCGGCAGCTTTGTTCAAGTGTCCGATAAGGATAACGGCACACCCGGTACGCTCGGCAACATCGGCAAGGCGGCGGAACATGGGGCGCACTTCGTTTGCCCTGTTCATGTCGGTCTTTTCGCCCATGTACGCCTGTATGGGGTCAAGGATAATCAACCGCGCCCCGTTCTGCGTGATTGCCTTTTCTATGCGCTCGTCGGAGAGGGTAAGCTCCCGTTTGGCTTCATCAATGACAAGCACGCGGTCAAGGTCGGCTTCGGCTTCTATCAAGCGGGGCTTGACGGTATCACCCAGCCCGTCCTCGGCGGTCTGGTAAATCACTTGGAATGGCGGCAAGGGCTTCATTCCCGGCAGCGTTCCCCCGGTGGTGCAGGCAGCGGCAAGGCGTAGGGCAAAGGTGGTCTTGCCCTCGCCGGGGTTGCCTTGCACAATGGTTACTTTCCCGAAAGGGATATACGGCTCCCATAGCCATTCAACGGTCTGCGTGTCAACCTCACTCATGCGGATAATCTCGACGGTTTCTTCCTGCGGCGGCTCTTTCAAGCCGTAAACCGCTTCCCGGATATACTTCCCGTCTGTGATTTCTGCCCGGTGCTGCAATACCTCGTTCCAGTCCTTAAACAGCGGCACAAGGCGGTGGACGGTCAAGCCCTCCGGCACAAGCTCCGCAAGGCGGCTGCAAGCGTCGTTTCCGGCTTGGTCGCTGTCAAGGCAGAGGTAAACGGTCTTGATGTTCGGACGGTCAGAAAGGAAACGCAACAGGGCTTTTTCTCCCACGCCGCCCAATGACAAATAGCTCTGCTTCTGCCACGCCTTTTTGAACAGGCAGAGGAAAGAGAGCAGGTCAACGGGGGCTTCAAAGACAAAAAGCCTGTCGCCCTCGCCCCGGTAGCAGAAATTAAAGGCTTTGTCGCTGCCTTTCACATCAAGCCGGAAGTTTCCCGCCGTTCCCTTGCTGTGGGCGTAGCGCGGTATTCCGTCCTCGTCCCGCCCCACAAATACGGCGTTGTGGTGGGCTGTGTCCTCGTAAATATCGCCGCGGGCAAAGAAAAAGCCCGTCACATCTTCATCAATGCGGCGGGCTGCTGTGAGGTAGTTCCTCGCTGTTCGGTTGTCGCTGTTTGGGGGTGGTAGCCGGAAGTCGGAAAGGGACGCGGGGCAAGGTCTGTCCGGCGGCGGTGCGGCTCCCTTTTCTCCTGTGAGAAGTTCCACGGCTTCGGTGAAGCTCTTGCCGAAAAACTCCATAACAAAATCAACGGGGCCGCCGCCCTTGCTCTGGCTGTGCCTGTACCATTTGTTTCCCCGGACGGTCAAGCTGTTGTGCCGTTTCCAGCGGTATTCATTCCCGGCGCGGGTAAGCTGCTCGCCCTGTGATTGCAGGAAAGAAACAAGGTCGGCTTGATTCGCCCGGTCTATCTGTTCTTGGGTGTAATACAAAAATCTCAACTCCTTTCATCGTTCTAAGTCGTGCCGCTTGGCGCGGGTCTGCTCCGGCTGGTCAGCTTTCAGTGCAATATCAACGCACTTGCGGATATTGTGCAGCTCGGCAACCTCGGCGCGGGTTTCTTTCAGCTTGGTATATTCCGCTGTTCTCTGCCCGCTGATGGTGGCGTACTCTTTTTCCCATTCAGAGATAGGCAAGCTCTTTGTCCCTTTCGGCAGATTTGCATGGAGATAGCGGCTCGCTGCGTTCCATAGCGTAAGCTCGGCGCGGTGGGCTTCCTCGTACTTGTCGCGCTTGCTCGTCCAGCCATTTTTCAGCTTTTTCAGCTCGTCGTGAATGGGTTTGTACTCGGTGTAGTTCTTCCCGTATTCAATCAGCTTTTGCAATTCTTTCATGCGCTTCTCGGCGGTTTTCATCCCCTCCCGGATAGCGTCGGCTTGGTCGCTGACAGAGGAAAGGGCAGCGTCCAACTCCGCAAGGGTAGAAATGCCATGCTCGGAAAGATAGCCTACCGCCTTTGCAACGGTTTTCAGTTCATCGGCGGCGTGCTGCCTTTGCCAACTCTGCGAATACTTCCGGCTCTTTTCTCTCTGAACGCTTAAATACTTCATCAGCAGATTTGCAAGGCCGGGGGATTGCGGGGGCTGCTCCGGGGCGGTTTCCCGCGCCTTGAACAGCTCGCCAATCCATTCTTTGAGCTTTCCAATCTGCGCCCGGATTTCCCGGATAAGGCGGTTTGCCTTTTGGATATTCCGGTTCAGCTCGCCTTTCTCGGTGGCTATGCCTTTCTTCTCCATTTGACAGGCCGCTACGCCCATGTGGACGGTAGGCAGCTCGTCAATGCCGCGCTCGGCGTTACTGCGGTGGTCGATACGCTCCGGGCGTCCGGCGCGTTCAAGGTAGGCGTTTGAAATATCCGCCCATGCCTTGCGCCACAAAAGTGCGTTGCCCTTGTTGTTCCAGCCTGTGAGGTCAACTTTGTGTGTCTTGTATCTGCCGCTTGGTAAGCGTATGCGCTCGCCGTTCTCGTCAAGGTCATATTCCTTTTTGGACTTCGCCGCCCATGCGCCGCGCTCGTCAAGGGGGCGCATGGTAAGCATGATATGACAATGGGGGTTGCCGCTGTCGGTGTCGTGAATGGCAAAATCAACGCACATTCCTCTGGAAACAAATTGAGAGGAACAGTATTCCCGGACAAGCCGGATCTGTTCCTCTCTGGATAATTCTATGGGGAGTGCTGCGTCAATCTCTCTGGCAAGCTGGGCGTTCCCGGCTTTCTCGTAAAGCTCCACGCTGTTCCATAGGGTAGCGCGGTCAGAGAAAGAGGGCGGGGCATGGGGCGGCAATAGGATTTCCGTATGGACAACGCCGCGCTTGCGGGTGTAGTCATGGGTCATTCCGTCCCACTCGTTTGTGATTTTCTCGCCGCTTCGGTAGGCGGCTGCGGCAACGGCTGACTTGCCTTTTCCTCGGCTCACAATGCTGATATTACAATGGTAAATGGCTATGGGTATCACCTCCCGGATAGGATAACAAAACCCGCAAAAATGGTACAGACGCCAACGGCGGGTGTACTGTTTTTGTGGGTGTGCAGGGATAGCCGCGAAGCGGCGCAAGGGGTGCAGCCCCTTGTTGCGGCAAAGCCGCCATATCGGAGCGCGGGGAAAGTTCCCTGTGCGGAGATAAGCCCTCGGCAGAGCGCACACGCCCGCAAGGGTGTATAAGTGCGCCCTTTGTGCCAAAGGGATTATTCGCTTTTCCCGCCCTTGGTGCGTTTTTTCAGATAAGCCCGCGCTTCCTCGCTCGTCAAGGCAAGCCGGAGAAAGGCGGCGGCTTCCTCGTCGGTCATGGTCTTGGCTTCCGGCACAATGCTCTCAAAGACCGCACCCCGGACGATCAGCCGATGGCTGCGCGTCCTGCGTTCCTCTTGGGATAACTTTTGCCGCAACACCTTTTCCCGGTTTTCAAGCTGCCGGATTTTCTTCTTCCCGTCCTCAATCTCGGCTTGCAATTCCTCGCGGTTTTTTTCTCTCGGTTTCGTCATGGGTGGTCACTCCTTTCTACCTGTCGGCATAGAAAAAGGACAGTCGATTTCCTCGGCTGTCCTTTTGATTAGGGTGTTTGGTTTACTCCGTTCTGCTCAATAAATGGGAATATTAAATATCAATACGCCCTTTAATACATTCCTATTAAAACATCAGCTTCGATTGTCAAATGTGTGAGAGTACACCAATCAACGCAATCTTTTTCAACGCAAAAGAGAAGCGGCGTCATTTCAATAAACGACATTCTTTGTTCTGATGACAACTGTACGGTGGCTGAAACCGTTTCTCTTGAAATGGTTTTAAGATATTTCTCAAAATATTCAACGACAGACTCATTTGAATAATCTGGATTTTTCAAGTGTGCTTGCACTTTAGTCCTAATTTCCCTCAAATGATTTTTCGTAGGAATTACTTTCACAACATATCCGTTAGGAGATAGCAATCGCTGAAATTCTTTGTAGTGTGCAGGCGAAAATATGTCTAAAATACAATCCATACTTCCGTCTTTCAAAGGGATTTTTGATAAGTCAGTAACAAACCACTTCACTGCTTTGCGCTTGTCTTTTTTTGATGCAATCTGTATTGCCTCCCTTGACAAGTCAAAAGCAAAGATGTTTCGTTCTGTTCTTTGCTGTATCTGCCTTGCATAGAAACCCTCGCCGCAACCAACATCTAAAATGTTTCTTATAGATGGCGTATCAGAAATAAACTGTATGATTTTCTCCAACACAACATCATACATGCCATACTCCAAAATTTGGTGCCGGTTGTCAAAAGACCGCTTGCTGTAGTTGGTTTTGGGCGATGATTTTAACAACAAATTTACATACCCATATCTTGAAATATCAAAGCAATGTCCATGTCTACAAATTAGGCTATTGCCTTGTATATCCATTGATTTTGTGCAAATTGGGCATTGAAAATAAACCTTGCTGTCTGCAAAGCGTGATAAATTATTATTCATTTGTTTTTCCTCCGTAATTACATCTCTGCTTCAATAAGCGAGTTATGCAGTACGGATAACCGCAACATAACTCGCGGTTTTATCTTAATCTCATAAATGTAACCATTGTGTTGTCCTCCAATCAATTCCGCAGTATTACTCTGCTTTTAGAAAAAGTATAGCACAAAACTATGAACATTTCCACTCTATTTCAGCCTGTCGGCGGCGTTGCTCTCTCTGGCGTACCGCCGCGCCGCTTCCCGCCGTTCCTCGCTGTATGGGGCGGTCAGACGGAAAGAGAAACGGCCTTTCTCAATGTCAAACTCCATACAGCCCGTTTCCGGGTCTGCGTCGGTCTGCTGGCAGATCGCCGGATAACGGCGGCTGTATGCAAGCAGACGCTTTTTCAAGGCGGTGTTGTGGGTGCGAATATGGATAAGGGGGTCTTTCTCGTCAAACCAAATATCGGTGGTCTTTTCCTGCTTGGTAAGCCCTGTTCTCATGCAAGCTCCTTTCTGCGCCCCTGTTACGCAATAGGGGCATTTTTCAGGTGTTTTCTCCGGCTCTTGACTTGGAGAAAACGGCGTTTTTGACGATAAAAACCGCCCGGACGGGGAATGGTTCGTCGGGCGGCTGTTATCGCAAGATTTCTGTTTTTTCCGGCTCTTGACCGTTAAACATAGATTAGCTCATGCATTACGATTTCCTCGGCTCTCGCCTTGCAGTTGTTCATCAAACCTACCCATTTCATCGGGTCGGCGGCTTTGAGGGCTTCGGTGGCTCCCGCTTCTCTGGCAAGGCGAGGCATGAGGTAGTCCAGCATATCCCGCGCCGCCCGGTCTGTTTCCTCAAGGTGGGGATATAGCTTCTCACTGGCTACAAGGGCAGTATAAAGGCGGTGGCGGTATTGTTCCAGATAGGCTTTCCGCAGCCGCCCATAGTGGCCGATATGGGGCTTCGGGGTAATAGGGCGGTTCCCATTGTCAATCAATCTTCTCATGCGATTTGTTCTCCTTTCTCGTCCTGCTTCTTTTTATGGTAGTTCTCCCGCTTTGCAGCAAGGAAGTTTTCATACCGGGCTTGGGCTTCAGGATTTCCGGCTGCGGCTTCCTCGTACATCTTCTGACGGGATTTCTTGGTAGCTTCACTATGGTATGCCCGCCGCCTTGCAAGCTCGGCGGCTGCGGCGGGGTCGGTTTCCGCTTGGGCTTTCAGTTCTTGGTATGCGTTCTTTTTCCGACTCCGGCTGGCTTCAAGGCGTTCCGCTTCCTCTGGCGTGAGTGGCTGGCCTGCGTCCTGCGCGGCAGCAAGCTCTTTCAGCGTCCGGGGCTTGGGCGGCTGTGCCGCTTTCTGCCGCTCATACCATGCCTTGTGCTGGCGGTTCTTCTTCTCCCGGTAGGCGGCAAGACGCTCTGCTTCCTCCGGCGTGAGGTCGGCTCCGGCCTTTTGCAGCGCGGCAAGCTCCTTTAAGGATTTTGGCTTCGGGGGCTTGGGCGGTTCGGCGGCTTTCCGCTTCTCCCGCCATTCCTTTTGCCATGCCCGGTTATGGGCTAACCGCGCTTCGTCTGCCGCCTGTTCCTCCGGGGTCAGCAAGCCCGCTTTCTTCCTCGCGGTAAACTCCCGTTTCTCTGCCTTGCGCTTTTCTTCCCGCGCTTTGGCAAGCTCCTGTGAACGGGCTTCCTTTGCGGCCTGTTCCTCCTGCTGGCGGCGTTGTTCCTCGGCTTCCATTGGGGTAACGATATGGGCGGGGACTTCAAACGCGCCGATGAAGTTGAGGTAAATATCTATCCGCTGACGGCGGCTGTTCCCGCGTCCCTCGCCCTCATGGACAACGACTTTTTCGATAAACTCGTTAAGCATGGGCGTTGTCAATTCGGAAAAATCAGTGTAGCGGCTCACAAGCTCGATAAACTTATCTGTTTTCAGCCTGTCGGCGTTCCAGCTCTCGATTGCTTCCTGCCATTGTGCGATAGCGGCTTCCAGCTTGGTCTGTTCCTCGTCGTATTCGGCAAGCAGACGGGTAAAGTGCTTATCGGGTATCTTGCCTGTGGCGTTGCCCTCATAGAGCTTTTTCACAAGGCCGTCCAGCTCCTTACATCTCCGCTGTGCCTTGCTCACTTTCTGCCGGTACTCCTTGACGGCGTTCTCTTGGTGCTGGTCGGACGCTTCCCGCACACGCTCGATAAACTCCGCTTCATTGTGCCGCACATACCAGCTCACGCGCTGGATTGCGGCAAGAATGGCGGCTTCCATTTTCGCGGTGGGGATATAGTGCATGGTACAGTCGCGGGTAAGCTGGCGGTAGCTGGAACACACAAAAGCGTCGTCCAGATACTTGCCTTGCACAAGGCTGCTGCGGTGGGTCAGCTTCGCGCCGCAGTCGGCGCAGTAGAGAAGCCCGGTCAAGCGGTTTGGGGTGGTCTGCCGCTTGGGGACGCGGCGTTTTGTCCCCATAAGCCGCTGGACGGTATTCCATGTTTCCTCGTCCACAATGGCGGGTATCTCCCCGTCAAAAATATACTGTTCCTCCGGCGCGGTCTTGCGGGTGCTTTTGGTCTTGTAGTTCTCGCAGACGGTTTTCCCTAAAACCTTGCGCCCCGTGTACTCCGGGCGTTTGAGGATATAGCTGATAGTTGTTGTTGACCATGCGTAGGGGTCTGTGTACTTCGCCGCCCGGACGGGTGCGCCTACCCGCTTCCAATGCTCGGACGGGATAGGGATTTTCTCGGCGCGGAGTTCCCTTGCTATGCTGGCGATACTCTCCCCGGCAACAACGCTGTGGAAGATACGGCGCACAACGGCGGCGGCTTCCTCGTCGATTACCCACTCGCCCTTGTTCTCCTTGGACGCAAGGTAGCCATAGCTGACGCTGCCGGAGCAGCGCAAGCCCTTTTCCATTCTCGACTTGAAAACGGTCTTGATTTTCCGGCTGGTGTCGGCAACATACCACTCGTTTATCACATCTCGGAAAATTGACATTATATCAAAACCATTGGCGGTATCAAGGTTGTCATTCGCCGCAATAAAGCGTACATGGTACTCGTCAAAGGTGCGCTTCAAAAGCCCCACTTCGACAACATCACGGCCAATCCTGCTTTGGTCTTTGATAATGACCGTAGCCACATTTCCCGCCCGGATTTCTTCCAGCATAGCGTCCAGCCCCGGACGCTTAAAAGTCGTTCCCCGCACTCCGTCATCGGTGAAGTGCCGGATATTCGTAAAGCCGTTCTTTTGGGCGTAGTCCTCCAAAATCCTTTTTTGGTTTTCTATCGACACGCTTTCCCCGGCTCGTTCATCGTCATGGGAAAGACGCTCGTACAGGGCTGTGATTTTTCCCTTGTCCGGCTGTTTCTTCATGGGGTGTAACCTCCTTTCTTGAGGGTGCGCGCTCCCTTTATCCTTATTGTAAATTACCATTGGGGTCTGTCACCACATAGGAGCTGTGCATCTGCATCAGGTTCGGTTTCAGCCAGAAGCGGGTCTTACCGGAACCAGAGCCGCCGATCACCAGAACATTTTTGTTTCTGGCGGTCTTGGGGTCCTTGGGGCGGCTGTTCATGGTCAGGCTCTCGGTTTTCGTCAGAATCACATTGTTCTGGAACACCGGGTCGATGTAAGGAGCGATGTCCTCATGGGTTCCCCATCGTGCGGACCCGTACTCCATGCCGTGGCGATACTTCTTGGCGTTCTTGCTTTTGAGATAGACCGCCAGCCGCAGGCCAGCGCCGCAGCACAGGCCCACCAGCAGGTCCAAAGGGTGCAGGCTGGGCCACCAGCTGGCCAGCGCCACCGGCAGCGTAGAGAAGAACGAGAGCATTTTTGCCGAAGCGTCCGCACCTACGGCCATCCGCCACGCCTCCCCGAAGTTGGTGGCAAACAGCCCCATCAGGATATACGGCAGGTTCAGAAAAAGGAGCTTCTTGATGTCCAGCTGCTTTTTCATCGTTCCAGCTCCTTCCGCTTGTTCCGGTCCACGACAGCGTGTTTCACCAGCTCTTTGAACTGGCTCAGCTTTGCCAGCACGGACGGGCGCTCGGATTTCTCCGCCTTTCTGACCTTTTTGCCGGTGTACTCGGTAAAGGCGGCAGTCAGGGCATCCGCGTCCCGGCCCTTGAAAAAGATCAGGTACTTGGGCGGGGAGCTGCTGCGGTCCTTCTTCACCGCATAGTCCACGCCGTATTTCCGGGCGATCTTCTCAAACTCTTTGATGGAGGGGTCGGTGATCTCGATGTTAGAAACGCCCTGGTTCTGGCCGATCAGCTGCTTCACCGTCTGTTTGCCGTGGGCAATCACGGGGGTATCCCGGCTTTTCTGCTTTTGCAGCTTCTTTTCCTTGCGGTGGGCAAGGTACTTGGTGATGGCGGCTTTCAACAGCCGCCCGGTAAACTTTGTTCCGCTGACTACCAGCGTCAAAGTCCTGTTTTCCACTTCCTCCTGCATAGGTCATCGCCTCCTTTCCGCGGATTTTGCAGGGGTGGCGCTTGATACTAAGGCGGGACCACCAGCCGCCGCAGCAGGTATTTCATCATGGCAGGCTCCTTTCAACGCAGCTGGTCGGAGCGGTCATAGTACAGATGCCCCTGGCGCACCTTGGCATGGCTGAGAATCTTGATGTGGCCCTTTTCCTGGTTCTCCAGGCTTTTCTGGTATCCGGCCTCCGTCAGAAACAGGCGGGTCCGTTCGCCTTTCCAGCCCACCGGCGAATCGTGGGTCAGCACATCGAAGATAATCATGTGCCGGGTGTCCTCGGCAAACCGCTCCAAATCCATGTACTCATGGCCGTGGTAGTTCTGCGCCCCGGCTTTGAGGCGCATTTCCTCCATCAGCTGGCCCACGGTCTTACGCTCAGGCATGGCGTGCGCCTCCTTTCCCGCGCCCCTGGCCCTTCACGGTCAGGATGCCGTCCAGGGTGGTGGCGGTGATCCGCAGGCGCTCGGCGGTGGCGATGTCATTCTTCACGGTCTCGTCGATGCCGTGGCCGCAGACCACCAGCACATGGGACCGGCGCAGGTAGTCCCGCGCCATATCCAGCCCGTCCTTGTGTTCCTGGGGAATCTCGTCCTTGAGGAAGGTGGGCAGGAACAGCACCGGGCAGATGGGCGAATACCCGGCGTCGTACACCTGACGGCAGTAGGCCACAGCGTTCTCGGCGTTCTCATACTGGCTGTTGCTCCAGGAAGCCGTAATGTAAGCAAGGGGTCGTTTCATAGCAAAATCCTTTCTCCCGATGTGTCCGGGCAGCAGAAAAGCGGCTGTTTACCAGCCGCCTGCGCACATATCGTGGTTGACTTGTGCGGTGTAGTGATTGCTGATCGTGGTCGGCGCGTTGAACAGCACCGCAAGCAGATACTGCTTCATGTTGCGGATTTCGGTGGTGTTATTCCGCAGGCACTCCATCACAAACTCGATGTGGGAGCAGTCCAGCTTCAAAAACCGGGAGCGGACTACCTCATGGGGGAAGTCGCTGCCAGCGATCCGGGTGGTTTTCCGCTTGGCGCAGACAGTCTCCACCATCAGCTCCACGATCTCGTCCAGGTCCTCCCGGTAGGTGGTAAACTCCCGGCACAGGTGGTCATACTCGATGTTCTCCAGAATCAAATCCCGATAACTTTCCATCTCTGTGAGCGACATCGCATCCCTTCCTTTCCGTTCCGGCAGCTGTGCTGCCGCTGGCTCCCGGAAGGGAATGGAATCGGTACTTGATCCATGAGTATTTTGTTTTTGGGTATTTGGTTTCTCTATATTTAATTCTGCGGGCTTTTCCGTATCCGGTTTATCCAGATACGGGTTTTCCGTATCTGGTGAAGCCGTATCTGGTACATCCGTATCCGGCCCAGGCGTTTCCGGCTGCCGGGGCTGGGGCTGTTCATAAATGACATACTCGGTATCGCTGATCCGGCCCTGCCGGTCCCGCAGCTGGTGGCGCACGATGTAACCGGCGGTTTCCAGCTCCCGCAGCGCATTACCGATGGCGTCCACGCCCTCCTTGCAGATTTTCGCAAGGCCACGGGTGGTATAGTTCCAGTCATCCGGCAGGGACAGCATCATGGAAAGCAGCCCCTTTGCCTTCAGGGACAATTCATGGTTCCGCAGGTGATGATTGCTCATTACCGTATAGTCGCGGGTTCTTTCAATCCGAAAGACCGCCATTGACTTCACTCCTTTCTGATCTCAGGCCATAAAAAAAGCCACAATCTTTCGTGAAAAAGACTGTGGCGTTCAGCTGTTCTTGATTTTCGTGTTCTTCCGGGGCCGGTAGGGACGCTTGGGCAGCGGCGGCTGGTCGAACAAAGATTCATGCCCCGAAAACGGGAGGGCCTGCAAAACCCGGTCAATGTCGGTGGATTCCATGTCATACTGAGACTGACAGTTTTCCCGGATGGCATCCTTGATGCTTTGGACAGTACACATATTCATTCCTTTCTTTTCGTGGTAGCGGCAGGTTTACGGGTGGCGGCGGCGCTTGTCCGGCTTGAAGTCGAGAACATGGCCCTCGATCACACGGGCATACCGCTTGATTTTGATTTCCCGGCGCTTCTGGCTTACGAGGGCGGCCTGATACCCGTCCTCGGTGAGAAACAGCCGCATTTCATCGCCGGGGCTGCCGTAGGAACAGGGACGCAGGATGGAAAACTCGATCATCCAGCGGGTGTTGTCCTGAAAACGCTCCACGGCGAGAATGTTATGTCCTTTCAGCTCACGAGCTGAAATATCCCTCATAGGCGGCTCCTTTCATCGTTCCTGGTCTCTCTGGCGCTTTTTCTGCCACCCCTCCAGCAGCTTGATGATGGTTTCCTGCATCCGCTGGGGCGTGTAGCTCTTGGGAAAATACTTCCGCAGGATGTCGGCAGAAAGGGTCACTTTGTCGAGATCGCTTTTCTTTTCCTCGCCCATGATGACGCGCATCATATCGAGGGTCAGATGTCCCTCCTGGCTGTATTTCTTGAGCCGCTGGGCCTGGGAGAGAGAGGGGGTAGCCTGTTCGCTGTCCATCGCGTCCAGCAAGTCTCGCTGTTCCTCTTTTTTGAGGAAAGACAGCTCATAAGCCGGGTTGAGCGCAATTTTCTTTTCATCCACCATATCCAGCAGTTCGGGGATCAGCTCTGTCAGGCGAATATATCGCTTAATCTGCGATTTGCTATCCGGGCTGTTTTCTGCGATTTTTTCCGTAGCAGTCAACTTCGGCCCAAGTTGGGCCGAAGTTAAATCTGTTCTGGCCCCCTGATGTTTGATGGCCTCCAGCTTCATGCGGTATGCAAATGCTCTTTCACTGGGGAGCAGGCTTTCCCGTTGCAAGTTGCTGTCCACCATAATGATGGTGGCGGCATCATCATCCAGATCTCGGACAATGACAGGCATGGTTTCTTTCTCGGCCAGTTCACTGGCCCGGTGCCGCCTGTGACCGGCAACCAGCTCATAGCCGCCCTCCGGGTCCGGGCGGGCAATCGCCGGAACCAGAACACCGTACTGCCGAACACTGTCGGCGGTCTCCATCATGGCCTCGTCATCCTTGACTTTGAAGGGATGGTTCTTGAAAGGATGTAGCTCAGATAGCGGGATTTCCCGTACTTTTTCCAGTTTGGCATCCTGGCGGCTTTCTTCGGTGGAAAACAAGTCATCGTATGGAGCCAGCTCTACTTTTTTCGCGCTGCTTTTCAAGTTTTATCACCTCCTGGGTCAGATTTTTGTACCCCTCGGCCACCTTGCCATTGGGGTCATGGGCAAAAATGCTTTTGCCCTCGGCGCTGATTTCCTTTGCTCGGACAGAATGGGGAATTTCGGTGCCGAACACCTTGATTTTGCTGCCGTAGGTCTCCCGCAGCAGAGCGGCGATCTCCTTGGCAAAGTTGGTGCGGTTGTCTACCATCGTCAGCAATATGCCGTCGATCTGGAGCTTGGGGTTGATCTGCCGTTTCACCTTATTGACCGTCTGGAGCAGCTGTTCCAGGCCCTTGGCGGGCAGATACTCCGCCTGGACGGGGATTATGACCCTGTTGGCGGCAGCCAGGGCGTTGACCGTGAGCATACCCAGGGAGGGCTGACAGTCAATCAGGATATGGGAATACTGTCCCTTGAGCGTGTCCAGATACTGCCGCAGGATAGTCTCTCGGCTCATGGCGTTCACCAGGGAGACCTCCATGCCGGAGAGCTGGATGTCGGCGGGCATCAGGTCAACACCTTCCGGGTGGTGCAGGATACCCTCACCGGGGCGCAACGGCTCGTCCATCAGGATACGGCCCATCGCGTCGGACAGGGTAAAGGGCAGCTTGTCCGGCTGGGGGTGGCCCAGGCTGATGGTCAGGCTTCCTTGTGGGTCCCCGTCGATCAGCAGCACCTTCTTCCCGGCCTGCGCCAGCCCGATCCCCAGGTTCGCGCAGGTGGTTGTCTTGCCAACGCCGCCTTTCTGGTTGGCGATGGCGATAATTTGCGTGTTCATGTTTTGCGTCACCTCCTCAAAATTGGATAAAAAAATAGGCGCTCATTTCTGAACGCCTACATTAGCCAAGCACAGTCTAAACCTGCGCTTTCAGTTGATCTTTGTATTCCGCATAGTGGTCACTGAGAACATAGTCAATGACCCAGGCTTTGGGAATCAAATAGGTACAACGGATATAATAGTGCTTAACGCGATTCTCGCGCATGAGCTTTCTCGCAGTCCCGTCACCGATGCCACCCAGCATATTTCTGAACTGCGATAGTGTCACCACATCGGGATACTTGTTGAAAATCTGCTCATAATATTTTCGGTTTTTCATTGTATCAGCTCCAATTTATGTATTGTCAACAACGGATGAAGCTGCTACAATTTCTATTAGTGTGTATGGCTTTTGTACGAGTTTGCAGGAGGTATATCCTGCGTACATCCCTCCAACATCCCTCCAGCGCCTCAAATTGGGTGTCTGGCTGCTAATAATCGAGGAGGGGGTGGATTGCTTGTGCTTTTGGGGTTTTGCGTCGAAAATGCTGATTTTATAAGGCTTTTTCGGGTTTTTGATGTTTTGGAAAGTGACGGTAAAGACCGTTTTATTCCGGTTCAGGCCATTAGGTTCCGAATGGCTTGAATAACTCAAAATCTGGCGGTAGTGATATCGTGTGGGTTCGAGTCCCACCAGCCGCATTGCGAAACCCTTGAATTTTCAAGGGTTTTTTTATTTGATTTTTGCAAGGTAATCAAAGAGGTAATCAACGTATCATCTGTCCAAATTTATTATGAAATAATTATCCGATTTTTAAGATACAATACTTGTTATAAAAAGAAGGGGTTTCGGAAAATCATAGAAAAATATGTGACGTTTTGGCAGTCTGCTCAGAAAAGCCCGAAGGAGTTGTAGAAAGTTCCTGAACAAATTTTTTCCATCCAATAGATGTGCCGACCACTTCCAAAAAAAATATGCTGATGAATGCCCTGCAAAGACAGATAGGATATGACAACAAATATTTTGGAGTTGATTTTCTTATTTTTTTGAAAAACGGAGGGAGAAATAGCATTTCCGAATTGGCGCAGTTCACCGCCATGCAGAATGTGAACTTTTTCGATGCGGGAAAGATCCAGTGAGGCAGTTTGACGCCGAAAAATGGCACTGCGGAAAAACAATATGCCGTGGAGGCAGTCAATCGTAACGTCAATGACTTCGCTGGGGATTTTGCAAAGGCTAGGAATACCTCCAGCATAAGCAAAACGAACTTCCCGACAGCCGTTTTTATTTTTGCTGGTAAATTTAAGAAAAGCCATAGGAGACCTCCATTTGTTTAAACAGTATATAATTATCATAACAGAAAAAGCGTTTTTATACAGCCTAAAAGCTATATAAAAACGCTTTTTATTACGCATCCCAGAGAACGATTTTGCCGCTTTCCAGGGATTTTTTAACATCAATGGTACGCTGGTTCCGGCTGCCTTTGAAACGCAGCTCCAAAGAGCGTTCCCGCTCCAGAAAGGGGCCATCAACCAGAATATCCGTAGATTCCAGCAGTGTTTTTTTATCGCCGCCTTCCGCCAGCAGCGCTTCCCATGTGTAGCCGGTATAGGTCCATACATTCAGCCCTAAAGCGTGGGCGCCTTTTGCCAGCTCCGCACAGGGCAGTGGCTGCTCGAAAGGATCGCCGCCGGAAAGGGTGATGCCGTCCAGCAGGGGGTTTTCCTTTGCCACACGGAGAATATCTTCCGTATCAGACCAGAATCCGCCCTCCGGGTCGTGGGTCTGCGGATTGTGGCAGCCGGGACAATGATGGGGGCATCCCTGGGTAAATACAGTTAATCGGAATCCGGAGCCGTCTACGATAGAATCGTTGACGACACCGCTGATTTTGATTCTCATAAAATATCAATCTTCCTTCGGTTCCAGTTTAACGTCTGTTACGATGGAGTGTTTTACTCTGTCACGTACTTCCGCGCGTTTCGCATTGTTGAAGCGGTCCAGTGTGCCTACCAGATAGCCTGTGATTCTGCGGATACGCTGGAAGCCTACATCGCCGTCTGTTTCGGCTCTGCCGCATTTGGGACAGGTATCGCCGATGATGCCGTTATAGCCACAGATGGGGTCACGGTCAACGGGGTGGTTGATGGAGCCGTAGCCAATGCCCTGAGACTTCATGTAACGGATGATTTTTTCAAATGCGTCCAGGTTAGTAGTGGGGTCACCGTCCAGTTCCACATAGGTGATGTGGCCGGCGTTGGTCAGTGCGTGATAAGGTGCCTCCAGCTGGATTTTCTTATAGGCACTGATGGGGTAGTATACAGGAATATGGAAGCTGTTGGTGTAGTATTCTCTGTTGGTAACGCCTTCAATAGAGCCAAAGCGTTTCCGGTCGATTTCTACGAATCTGCCGGAAAGGCCTTCCGCGGGGGTTGCCAGCAGTGTAAAGTTCAGCTTCATTTTCTGGGAAATATCATCCAGACGGTTGCGCATATGGCCGATGATATCCAGACCCAGATTCTGTGCTACCTCACTTTCGCCGTGGTGTACACCGATGAGGGCTTTCAAGGCCTCTGCCAGGCCGATGAAGCCAACGGAAAGTGTGCCGTTTTTCAGGACTTCTCTGACTTCATCGTTATAGCCCAGCTTATCGCTGTCGATCCAGATGCCTTCGCCCATCAGGAAAGGATAGTTGTGTACTTTTTTCTTTGCCTGGATTTCAAAACGCTCCAGAAGTTGTTCTACTACCAGATCAATCTTATGATCCAGTTCATTGAAGAACCAGTCTACATTTTTGTTTGCCATGATGGCGATACGAGGCAGGTTGATGCTGGTAAAGCTCAGATTGCCTCTGCCGGGAGTAATGGCATTTTCCGGATCATATACATTTGCCATAACACGGGTACGGCAGCCCATATACGCAATCTCTGTTTCGGGATGGCCTTCTTTATAGAATTTCAGGTTATAGGGCGCATCCTGGAAGGAGAAGTTGGGGAAAAGCCGTTTCGCGCTGACACGGCAGGCCAGTTTGAACAGATCGTAGTTGGGTTCCCCGGGGTTAAAGTTGATGCCTTCCTTTACACGGAAGATCTGAATGGGGAAAATAGCGGTCTCGCCGCTGCCCAGACCTGCTTCTGTAACCAGCAGCATGTTTTTCATGACCATTCTGGCTTCTGTGGAAGTGTCCATACCATAGTTGATGGAGGAGAAGGGCGTCTGTGCGCCGGCACGGCTGTGCATGGTGTTCAGGTTATGCAGCAGCGCCTCCATGGCCTGGTAAGTTTCCTTGTCTGTTTCTTCTGTGGATTTTTTTACGGTAAAAGCCTGTGCCTTCTGGTAAACTTCCGCAGGGATGCCGATTTCTTCAGCCAGTTTAGCTTCGGCGTTGTCATAAGTTTCATTTTTGTCCAGAGTGGGTGTCAGACCCATGTCTTCCAGCTTCTGGAAGGCTTCCCTCATGGCGTTGGCGTGTTCCTCACAGTCCATGACCTCAATGAGGGAGGACAGATTGGAGCGATAGCGTTTCTTATATGTTTTGGCTACGCCGGGCGCCATGCTGTAATCGAAGTTGGGAATAGACTGTCCGCCATGCTGATCGTTCTGATTGGACTGGATGGCGATGCAGGCAAGGGAGGCATAGCTGGAGATGCTGTTGGGCTCTCTCAAAACACCGTGGCCTGTGGAAAATCCGCCGTGAAAAAGTTTTGTCAGGTCGATCTGACAGCAGGTGGTAGTCAGTGTATAGAAATCCAGGTCATGGATATGAATATCCCCGTTTCTATGGGCTTCGGAGTGCTTGGGATTCAAAACATAGGACTCATAAAAATGCTTTGCGCCTTCGGAGCCGTACTTCAGCATGGAACCCATGGCTGTATTGCCGTCGATATTGGCGTTTTCTCTTTTAATATCACTGTCCGTAGCGTCTTTATAAGTGATGTCCTCAAAGGTTTTCATGAGGCGGTCGTTCATGTTACGGATACGGGTACGTTCCGCACGGTACAGGATATAGGCTTTCGCAGTACGAACGAATCCATGCTCAATGAGTACTTTTTCCACTACATCCTGGATATCCTCTACGGAAGGGGATTCAACGCCCTTTTCTTCAAAATAGTTGGAAACTTCCTGTGCCATTTCCAGACAGGTAGCGTAGCTTTTTGCGCCGCTGGTAGCCTCAAAGGCTTTTTCAATGGCATTTGCGATTTTGTTGATATCAAAATATACGGTTCTGCCATCTCTTTTTTTGATCGTTGTTATCATATCCAACCCTCTTTCTTTCCTTCTCCTTATGGTGATGTATCGTATGCAACACAATATATAGTCATCGTGTTCTGGCTCAATGTACACATATTGTAGTATATTCCGCTAGGGTACGTCAATGGCAAAAGTCACAAAATTATGAGATTGCAAAAATTTTCTAAAAAACTTCGCATAGAATGAAACAGAAGCATAAGGAGGACAAAAGATGGAGAAATTCTCACAATTACAGGAAAAAGAAGTTATCAATATCTGCGACGGCAGACGGCTGGGGTATGTCTGCGATCTGGAGCTGGATCTGGGGACAGGGAAAATCTGCGGACTGATTGTACCGGAGGAAGGCAGCCGCTGGAATTTTTTCGGGAAAAGCGGGTATTACTATGTGCCATGGCGCTGTATCAAACGCATCGGTGATGATATTATCCTGGTAGATGTGGATACAAGTGAGATCTGCCGGGAGGCATAAACTATTGACCGGAAAATGTTTCTGCTTTATACTTTTAATGTAAACAGAACAAGGATTACAAAGGAGGAACGGGCATGAAATGTCCTTTTTGCGCAAACCCGGATACAAAAGTCATTGATTCCAGAGCACAGGATGAAAATTCCGCGATCCGCCGCCGCAGACTCTGCGAAAAATGCGGAAAACGGTTTACCACATATGAGAGGATTGATATGATCCCCATTACTGTCATTAAACGGGACGGCACCAGAGAGATCTTCGACAAGAACAAACTGCTGGGCGGCATTATGAAGTCCTGCAACAAGCGGCCGGTGACTGTAAAGCAAATGGAAAAGCTGGTGGATGATATTGAAAACACATTGGCTGGCAGCGGAGAACGGGAAGTGGAGAGCAAGGTTTTGGGAAATATGGTCATTGAGCGGCTGAAAGATCTGGATGAGGTAGCCTATGTGCGTTTTGCATCCGTTTATCGTCAGTTCAAGGATATCAATAGCTTTATTGATGAGCTGGAAAAGATGCTGCACGAGAAAAAAGAGCAGTAAAGAAAGGCGGAAGAATATGGATCAGCGGGTAAAAGCGCTGTTTGCCTCGGCGGAAGCGGGCAGAGCGCAGGCGGAACGTCTGGCGGCGCATTACTGCGGCGCGGGATGGCAGGTGACACTTTATCCTGAGGCCCTTCTGGAGGAAAGCAGAAAGCGGGCGGAGGAAGAGCAAATGACGCATCTGCTGTACTTTCACGATGAGGAGCGGATCACATTGGTGAGCTTTGCGGACGAAATGGGCGGATATAGTGTAGACATACAGGTCAGCGATTTGATCCTGCCGAAAAAATAAAAAAACAGAGACAGGCAATATTTTACAAAATACCTCATAGGATAAAAATGTAAGTCAATACATCATTTTTATCCCAAGGAGGTATTTTATTATGTGTGGATTTGGTGGCTGCGGTAACGACAACTTTATTTGGATCATCCTGCTGCTGTGCCTGTGCGGCAACAATAACAGCGGCAGCTGCGGCTGTGGGAATGAAAATTCCTGGCTGTGGATTCTGATTCTGCTGTGCTGCTGCGGAAATAATGGCTGCGGCAGTCAGCTGAATAACTGCGCTTCCTGCTGATACCCGAAACAGGATCAGACAGAAGCAGCGCGAGAGAGGGTGCCTTCGGGCACCCTTTTTTTGTGGGAAGAGGGGATACTATACTTTCTGCCTTAGGTGTGGTATGATGAACTAAAATCGAAGGTAAGGGGGATTTATTATGAGAGTTGGTATTATGGGACCTGGCAGTATTGCCGAGAAAATGGCTTATACGCTGAATCAGATGGAGGACGCTCAGTGCTACGCGGTAGCCTCCAGAAATCTGGAACGGGCAAAGGCCTTTGCGGAAAAATTCGGTGTGACGAAGGCGTATGGTTCTTATGAGGAGATGACCCAGGACCCGGATGTGGAGCTGATCTACATTGCGACGCCTCATTCTCATCATTATCAGTGCGCAAAAATCTGTCTGGAGCACAATAAGCCCATTCTTTGCGAAAAATCTTTTATGGCCAATGCGAAACAGGCCAAAGAGATTTTGGATCTGGCCAAAGAAAAAGGCGTATTTGTAACGGAGGCCATCTGGACCAGATATATGCCTTCCGCGCGGATTATGATGGAGGCCATTGACGCGGGGAAAATTGGTGAAGTAAATTTTGTGACGGCAAACCTGGGCTATGCTCTGAAGCATGTACAGCGTATGGTAGATCCTGCGCTGGCCGGCGGCGCACTGCTGGATGTGGGGATTTATCCGCTGACTTTTATTGCTATGGTATTGGGTGATGATGTGGCGGAGGTTACTTCCTCCTGTGTAAAAACGGAAACCGGCGTAGATGCTCAGAATGCCATTATCCTGAAATACGCCAACGGTACCATGGGGATTGCCCACAGCGGCATGCTGGGCCCCACAGAACAGTATGGTATTGTTTACGGTACGAAAGGCTATCTGATTGCGGAGAATATCAATAATGTGGATCGGATCTGCATTTACTCTGCTGACAGAAAATTAGTGGAGGCCATTCCGATGCCGGAACAGATCACCGGTTTTGAGGACGAAGTGCGCGCTTCCATGAAAGCTATTTCGGAAGGCCGTATCGAATGTCCGGAGATACCCCATAAGGAGATTCTGCGGATGATGGAGCTGATGGACAGTCTGCGGGCTGACTGGGGCATCCAATATCCTTTTGAATAAGAAGAGAAACAAAAAGAAGGTATGAGATGTGTTACATCTCATACCTTCTCGTATTTTTGTTGTTTTCAGGCCATTAGATGATGCCCATTTCTTTGGTGATCTCAATGATGGCGTCAGCCGCTTTTTCCAGATCCTCTCTGGTATGGGCTGCGGAGATCATGACACGCAGTCTTGCGGTGCCTCTGGGTACAACGGGGAATTTGATTGCCTGTGCGTATACGCCTTTGTCATACAGACGAGCGCTCAGTTCTTCCGCTTTTTCCGCGTCGCCAACGATAACGGGGATAACGGGTGTTACGGTGGAGCCGGTGTTCAGACCAGCGTCCTGCATCCGTTTTGCGAAATATTCTCTGTTTTCCCACAAGCGTTTTACCAGTGTATCGTCATGTGCGATTTTGTTGATACCGGCCAGAGCCGCCGCGGTCAGACAGGGAGCCAGAGGGGAAGCGGTGAAGATAAAGCTGCGGGCCTTGGGACGCAGTTCTTCGATAAATTCCTTTGTACCTGCTACAAAGCCGCCGGCTGCGCCGAATGCTTTGGACAGAGAGCCTGTTTCTACGGTTACTTTGTCACGCAGACCAAAATGTTCTACAGTACCTTTGCCGTAAGGGCCCATAACGCCATCGCCGTGGGCATCGTCTACCATGAACATAGCGCCGTATTTTTCAGCAAGAGCGGCCATTTCGGGCAGGGGAGCCAGATCGCCGTCCATGCTGAATACAGCGTCAGCTACCAGCAGTTTTTTGCCTTCTGTGGGCTCTTTGAGCATTTCTTCCAGTTTTGCCAGATCCATATGAGGATATACCTTTACTGTGGCACGGGACAGACGGCAGCCGTCGATGATGCTGCCATGATTCAGTTCGTCACTGTAAATGGTATCGCCTTTGCCCACCAGTACGGGAATAACGCCGGTGTTGGCAGCTACGCCGCTGTTGAATACCAGAACGGCTTCTACGCCTTTGAATTCAGCCAGCGCTTTTTCCAGTTCATCGTGTACAGCAAAGTTGCCGACGATATTACGGCTGGCGCTGGGGCCAACACCATATTTGTCAATGGCTTCTTTCGCTGCTTTTACCAGATCGGGATCGTTGGCCAGACCCAGGTAGTTGTTGGAGGCCATGTTGATGATGTCTCTGCCGTCCAGATTGATATGGGCGCCCTGAGGACCATAAAGTGTTCTGTACATGATACGCATCCTTCTTTCTTTATAATTCCCTTATAATTTTTGATTTGGCTGCGGCGGACCGAGAACGTGCCTGACCCGTCGTTTGTATTTATATTCATTATAAACCAATGAAAAATGTATGTCAATGAAGGACTCAAAGTCGAATCTGTCCAGGAACCTGATTATTTGCCTTATCCTTTTCCTGGATAAAATGACCGGTAGTAGGAATTTTGCGGGTACGGTAATATTCCAGATCTTCTGTCACAAATTCCTCAGCGGGGCAGACGCGGCTGATGCTGCTGTTTTTCTTTAAGGTATACAGCTGCACCCCCGCGGCGTTTTTGGAAGCGGCAGCGGGCAAAAGCTCCGTATTCAGGACGGTAGCCTTATCGCTGTTGCGCATGAGCAGATAATCCCTGTCGGCGTCCAGTTTTTCCATATAGACCAGAGCAGCCCGGGAGGAATAGGCATTGACCAGCTTTTTCCGGTTGGTCTTGGTAGCGTAGGAGGAAAGGGGAACTTTGACACCCTTTCCGTTCTCAAAGAAAAAGACCATAAAACCACTGTAATCGGTGGTAGCCGTCATATAAAGTATGTGTTCCTCCGGCTCCATGCCCAGCAGATTAGGCAGATATTCCCCCAACGCACTGGCTTTGGTATCCGGTGCGTCGTTGGCTTTGAGCTTATATACGTTGCACTGGTCAGAGAAAAACAGCAGATCTGCCCGGTTGGTGCTTTCCAGTTCCAAAAGCATGCGGTCGTCCTCTTTTAATTTCTGCTCCCCGGCGGAACGCAGGGAAACCAGAGAGATTTTTTTGAAATAATTTTGCTCCGTCAGGAAAAGACGGATGCCGTAATCCTCAATAAAGTCCTCCTTGTCCAGAGTAGGGATTTCCTCTTCCTGAACGATTTCCGTTTTTCTGGGCTGTCCGTATTTTTTGGCGATGGCTTTCAGCTGGCGGCAGATGATGTTTTTGATCTTGGTATCGCTGCCTAAAATCTGCTTTAATTCCTCAATTTCTTTTTTCAGCTCATCCAGTTCCGCCGTCCGTTTCAATATATATTCTTTATTGATGTTGCGCAGACGGATTTCGGCGATATATTCCGCCTGTACCTCGTCAATATCAAAGCCTGTCATCAGGTTAGGAACAACCATGGATTCCAGTTCCGTATTGCGGATAATGGAAATGGCCTTGTCAATGTCCAGCAGGATTTTCGCCAGACCTTCCAGCAGATGCTGTTTTTCTGTTTTTTTCTGGATATCAAAGGCGGTCTGCCGGCGAATGGCGTCCATACGGAATTCTGTCCAGTGCTGAAGGATGCCGCCGATGCCTAAAGTCATGGGGTGTCCTTGGATCAGCACATTGAAATTACAGCTAAAGCTGTCAGACAGAGGCGTCAGAGAATACAGCTTGTGCATGAGAAGCTCCGCGTTGGTACTGCGTTTTATATCAATGGCGATTTTCAGGCCATTCAGATCTGTTTCATCCCGGATGTCGGTGATTTCCCTGATTTTGCCGTTCTTGACCAGAGCAATAATCTTGTCGATGATGGTCTCAATATTGGTGGTGTAGGGGATCTCATAGATCTCGATACAGTTATTTTTGGCATCATAGCGGTATTTAGCCCGCAGTTTGATACTGCCCCGTCCGGTACGGTAGATCTGCTCCAGTTCCTTTCGGTTGTAGATCAGCTGAGCACCGGTGGAAAAATCCGGTGCCGGCAGCAATTCGCAAAGATCGGCGGAGGGGTCTTTGATAAAGGCGGCTGTGGCCTCGCAAAGCTCTGCCAGATTAAAGCTGCAGATGGCACTGGCCATCCCTACGGCAATACCCAGGTTGGGGTTCGCCAGAATATTGGGGAAGGTGGTAGGCAGCAGAAGCGGCTCCTTCATGGAGCCGTCATAGTTGTCCGTAAAATCCACCGTATTTTTATCAATATCAGCAAAGATCTCCGCACAGATAGGCGCCAGCTTGACTTCTGTGTAACGGGAAGCAGCACAGGCCATATCTCTGGAATACTGCTTGCCGAAATTTCCTTTGGAGTCTACCAAAGGCGTCAAAAGGGCGCCGTTGCCGTCTGTCAGACGGACCAGTGTTTCGTAAATGGCCGCGTCGCCATGGGGATTCAGCTTCATGGTCTGACCCACCACATTGGTGGATTTTGTCCGGTCTCCCCGCAGCAGCCCCATTTGGTACATGGTATAAAGCAGTTTGCGGTGAGAAGGCTTCAGTCCATCGATCTCCGGGATGGCCCGGGAAACGATGACGCTCATGGCGTAGGGCATGTAGTTTTGCTCCAGTGTGGTGGTGATAGGCTGTTCCTGTATGAAGTTTTCCTTATGTTCTGCAATATTTTTTTTCTTTTTTGCCATGTCTGCACCACCTTTCTTAACTGATATCTGTCAAATCCAGATATTTATAGCCTTCCTCGGCGATAAACTCTTTTCTGCCGGCCAGATTTTCTCCCAGCAGCAGCTCAAAAACTTCCTGTGTCCGCTGGACGTCATCAGGCGTTACTAAAATCAATCTTCTTGTTTCCGGGTTCATGGTGGTCTCCCACATCATTTCCGGCTGGTTTTCCCCCAGACCTTTGGAGCGGTTGATTTTAACTTTTCCTTTTAATTTGCTGACAATATTATTTTTCTCGCTGTCGGAATAAGCAAAATAGGTATTTTTCCCGTTGATGATCTCATAAAGAGGAGACTCGGCGATATAGACCTTTTTTTCCTCAATGAGCGTAGGCACCAGACGGTACAGCATGGTCAGCAGCAGGGTACGGATCTGGAACCCGTCCACGTCAGCATCGGTGCAGAGAATGACCTTGCTCCAGCGCAGCTGACTCAAATCAAAGGAGTTGAGGCCGGTATTGTGCTTGGATTTGATCTCCACACCACAGCCCAGAACCTTTAAAAGGTCTGTAATGATATCGTTGCTGAAAATACGGTTATAATCCGCTTTCAGACAGTTGAGGATCTTGCCACGGATGGGGATGATGGCCTGAAATTCCGCGTCCCGTCCCTGTTTGCAGGAGCCAAGGGCGGAATCGCCTTCTACAATATAGAGCTCTCTGCGGCTTACATCCTTGGTTCGGCAGTTGACGAATTTTTCCACACGGTTGTTCATATCCAGAGAGCCGGTCAGCTTTTTGCGGATGTTGATTCTTGTTTTTTCGGCGGTTTCCCGGCTGCGTTTGTTGGCCAATACCTGCGCAGCGATCTTGTCCGCCTCCATTTTATTTTCAATAAAATAGATTTCCAGCTGCTGACGGAAAAATTCCGTCATGGCTTCCTGTATAAATTTATTGGTAATGGATTTTTTCGTCTGGTTTTCGTAGCTGGTTACCGTTGAAAAAGAGTTGATAACCAGAATCAGGCTGTCCTCAATATCGGGGAAGGTGATCTTCTTTTCATCCTTTTTATAGAGATTGTTTGTTTTCAGATATTTGTCGATGGCGGAGACAAAGGCGCTTTTGACAGCCTTATCCGGTGCGCCGCCGTGTTCCAGAAAACTGGAATTATGGTAGTATTCCAGTAGATTGACATGATTGTGGAAACAGAAGGCAGACTCGAATTTCAGACGGTATTTGGGCTTGTCCTCCCGGTCTCGGCCCTGGGTCTCTGTCTGCAAATAGTGGATAGAGGTGAGGGCATTTTCTCCCGCCAGCTCCGCCAGGTAGTCCTGGATGCCGTTTTTGTAGAGATACGTATAGGTTTCACCGCTTTCTTCATCGAAAAGCGTAAAAGTCAGACCAGCGTTTACAATGGCTTGACGGCGCAGGATATCCTGGAAATAGGAAAGGGGGACCGCAATATCTGTGAAAACATCCCGGTCCGGCAGCCAGCGGATCTGGGTGCCTGTGGGATGCTTTGGCGCGGCTTCTTTCATCAGTCCGCCAATATTTTCCCCTTTTTCAAAATGCAGCTGATAGCACATGCCATCACGATAGATCATAGCGTCCATATAAGCGGAGGCATACTGTGTGGCACAGGTGCCAAGGCCGTTGAGCCCCAGGCTGAATTCGTAATTTTCCCCTGTGTTGTTCTGATATTTCCCGCCGGCGTATAATTCACAGAAAACCAACTCCCAGTTGAATCGGTCCTCTTTAGCATTGTAGTCTACCGGAATGCCGCGGCCATAATCCTTTACCAGAATAGAATGATCCTTGTAGCGCACTACCTCTATTTTGTTGCCAAAGCCTTCTCTGGCTTCGTCGATGGAGTTGGAGAGAATTTCAAAAACAGCGTGCTGGCAGCCATCCAGACCATCGGAGCCGAAAATGACGCCGGGACGAAGGCGAACACGATCCGCGCCTTTTAAGGACGTGATGCTTTCATTATTATAGTTGGAATTGGATTTCTGCTGCATAGAGACACCTGCTTTTCTAATGATAAATTTCATAAAAATCTTGATTTTCCAATAAATACACTTCTTTTACTTTACAGGAGTTCGGCTTTTGTGTCAAGAGAACAGGGGAAGGGATGTTCGCTGTTTCTTCTTCTTGACCTCATATTTTCGTAAATGAGGGTGGATTATTAAGAGCGAAAATGATGCAAGAAAAACGCTCCTTCCAGGAGGAAGGAGCGGGACTGCGCTGTTTTTATACGAAAATATATTTTAAGATAAACGCGATAGCCAGAGCGTATATGATCCAATGGATCTTCTTTTCTTTTGCTTTTCCGGCTGCTACCTGAATAACAACATAAGAAATAACGCCTAAAGCGATGCCTTCTGAAATGGAATACATAAACGGCATGGCAATAATGGTGATAAAGGCGGGGATAGCCTCGGTCATATCAGAAAAATCAATACGAACAACCATTTCCAGCATCATAAACCCAACGATTATCATAGCGGGGGCTGTGGCAAAGGAAGGGATAGCCAGAAAAATGGGAGAAAGGAACAGGGAGAGCGCAAACAGCAGCGCAGTTACCACAGAGGTCAAACCTGTCCGGCCGCCGGCCATTACGCCGGAAGAACTTTCTACATAGCTGCTGACGGTAGAAGTACCTAATATCGCGCCTAAACTGGTGCCGATGGCGTCAGAGAGAAGCGCGCCCCGGATACGAGGAAGATTTCCGTTTTCGTCCAGCATATCCGCTTTAGATGCCACACCAATGAGTGTTCCCATGGTATCAAAAAGGTCCACAAAGAGGAAGGAAAGCATAATGGTCAGCACATTCAGGCTGAGAATGCCGGAAAAATCCATTTTCAGGAACGTAGGAGCCAGAGATGGCACATGAAGTCCGGTGGAAAAATCCGGCAGAACAGAGCCCATACCCAATTCCGGCGCAGGCTGATAAATCCCGGTCAGCTGGCAGATGATGCCTAAAAACCATGTGCAGAAAATGCCCAACAGGATACCGCCAGGCACTTTTTTGCAAATAAGTACCGCAGTAATCAAAATACCGATAAAAGCCAGCAGTGCGCCGACACCCTCTGGGGAAAAAGTGCCGTTGACAAGAGAGTTATGAAAAGGATAAATGGAAACCAGCGTAGAACTGTCTACGACCAGCTTGGCGTTCTGCAGGCCAATAAAGGCGATAAATAAACCAATACCGCAGGTAATGCCCATTTTTAAAGAGGCGGGAATACAGTTGAAGATCGCTTCCCGTACATTTGTTACCGAAAGCAGAATAAAAATCAGGCCTTCGATAAATACGGCGCCCAACGCCACCTGCCAGCTGTAGCCCATCTGGCCGACAACCGTATAGGCAAAAAAGGCGTTTAACCCCATGCCGGGAGCCAGAGCAAAGGGATAGTTGGAGAAAAATGCCATCATTAGTGTAGCCAGACAGGAAGAGAGCGCCGTGGCCGTAAAAATGGCACCGCTGTCCATACCGGATGCGGATAGGATGGACGGGTTAACAGCGAGAATATAAGCCATGGTCATAAATGTAGTAACCCCGGCTAAAATCTCCGTTTTTACGTTGGTCTGATGTTTTTTCAAATGAAATGTTTTTTCCAGCAGATCGTGCATGAGAGTACCTCCTTGATTATTGTATACATTTCTATGAAAAGCGTATTAAAAAACTGTTAAGATGTCAATGTTTTTTTTACTGTCCTGAAAGAGCACTGAGAAAGTAGGGCTTACTGTTTGATTTGAGAAAAATGATATTGTGGCGAAAAGAGTTTATGGAAGAAAAACATTGCTTTTTTTTATAAGGACTGGTATACTATATAGGCAATTTACAGCAAATTTGAGAATTTATAGAACGGATCAAAGGGGGTTGACTCGAAATCGAGGCGGTGGATTTCGTCCCCGATGCCAGAAAGTCAGGAAACATCAGGCTTTCAGCCAAAGCAGCCAAACAAAAAAAGCAGAAATGCTAACAAATTGCTAACAAAAGAAAATTTACTGAAAATTTGAAAATACTTTAATGCGTTAATATGGAAGCGTATCGAAGAGGTCGCAACGAGCTGCACTCGAAATGCAGTTGTCCGCAAGGGCACGTGGGTTCGAATCCCACCGCTTCCGCTTTAGAAACCTTGATTTTTCAGGGTTTCTTTTTTTGTTTCGATACGCTTCCATAAGTTCTTTTCAATCTTTTTTACTCTGCAATGCATTACCGATAGCAGCGGCGGACTGCTGTTTTGCGTGATAGTCGATATGAGAATAGATGTCTGCCGTAGTGGAAAAGTTGGAATGTCCCAGCCATTCCTGAATGGATTTCATTGGAATGCCTTCTGCTACCAGCATACTTGCACAGCTGTGACGCAGTTCTTTGAATGTGAGTTTTTTCAAACCGTATTTTTTCAATAACCAGCCGAAGTGGTCGCTGACGAAATTAGGGCGGAACAGCTTGCCCATTTCGTCTACACAAACATAATCCATATATTCTTTGCAGTAACTGTTTCCAAACAATTTCTGATTTCGTTCCAGCTTTGCTTTGTGTTCCAACAGCTTTTCTTCTACAACGGGAATCAGGGGCAGTGTGCGATAGCTGGATTTTGTTTTCAGCTTGTCCTCTGCGTAAACAATGGTTTTTCCGTTTTCAGTTAGCTCTGTGACCTTGTGATTGACGGTGATGGTCTTGTTTTCAAAATCAATGGCACTCCAACGCATTCCTAAAGTTTCGCTTCTGCGGAATCCATAGTAGGCACTTAAAACAATGGGGATGTAAATGGGATCGTCTTTGGCAATATCCAGCAAAGTCAAAATTTCCTCCTTGGTATAAAAACTGGAGATATGTTTGTTCTTCTTGGGACGCTTTACCCGATCCGCAGGATTGCTGAGTATGTAATCGTTTTTCACAGCATAGGCAAGTGCCTGATGAAGAACTGCGTGATAATGAATCACCGTATTGGTGGTGTAGCCCTGTTCCAAAATTTCGTCATACAGCATTTTGATGTGCTTCGGTTCTACTTCCGTCAAAAGCAGATTCAATTTTTCAAAATGAGGTCGGATACGAGCGGAGACCATATTGTCATAACTTTTGTAGGTGGCTCGCTCCACCAAAGGTTTTACGATTTTCAGCCATTCATCCATGTAATCAGTCATCAAAAGCCGACTGCCGTCCATATTTTCCATGGATTCTTTCGTTTCGTATGTCCGTTTCAGGTTCTCCAGAAATTCCAAAGCACGACGTTTGTTTCCTTTCACTGGCAAGCCTGTGCTGACAGATTTCTGTTTTCTTCTACCGTCCACATAATAGCTGACGATGGCGTAATAGATGCCTTTTCTTTCATAAATACTTCCTGTTACCATAAAATCTCTCCTTTCTTTAGAAATCATCTGTCTCAGGTGTTTGGGTATGTTACCATGGTCGGATGACTTTTACCACTCTTTTTCTGCTTTTCTTTTCCATAAAATCCGTTGTGGCAGTTTATTTTTCTGATTCATATAAAAAACGAATGACATTGATCTTGGGAATCAAATAGACTCGTCCAATTTTCACTGATTCGATGCGACCACTTTTTAAAAGGGCATAAGCTGTAGTCCTGCCAATGCCACCTAACATTTCCCTCAATTCGTCAACATGAACCACATCTGGATAAGAGTGGAACATACGAAAATAGTCATTTTTTGCTGAACCTTGCGTCATGATATATCCCTCACTTTCATTGTTGTGTAGTATCATTTAGTTATAGAAATGTAATAGGAGAACTGTATAAAACTATTACTTATATCATAAAGGCGATGAAAATACAAAAAATGGTATCACAAATTGAAAATATTTTTGCGGGAGGTGTTGATTATCGATACGTATCGTGATTTAATAGAGCAAAAAAGACTGACTGAACAGGAAAAAATAATGATCGAACAATGGAAAACGGTACTGGATGAGTTGGATCGTGCGGAGAACTGCAACAACAGAAGGCACAAAGAAAAACGGGATATGCTGGACATGACTCTCTGTGAGTGCCAGAATGAAAAGGAAGAATATCTTTCTTCTGAAATCAAATTGAAGTTATCCGATACAGATGAAAATTGGCTGGAATGGATTTTCTCCAGAAGTTCTGCAGACTTGTACCAGCTGACAGGAAATGTCGGGCTGGCAAAATCATTGCAAACATTGACGGCAATGCAGAGAAAAGTTGTTTTTTTGTTTTATGTCCATGGGTTTTCCGTAAAGGATATTGCCACATTGTTGGGCAGCAGCGAGCGGAATATCCGAAAACTGCGGGAAAGAGCAAGGGAACATATGAAAATATCGTGCTAGAAAGGCGGCAGAAGCCATGAAAAAAATAAAAGAAATCTATGAGAACCGAATCTCCACATGGGCGAAATATTCCGGTTATCGTATCATCAAACGTCATGGACAGGACTATATTGCCCCGGACGAAAACGCTGTGCTGGTGTGGTATGACCCTGTGGAAAAGGAAGAAACGCTGATTGCCGATGTTCTGAATATGGGAAAAAGCATTGCGGATGCAAAGAGTGGGGAGAAAATGACTGCGGCGGCTCTTGATTTTGTTTCCAAGTATGGCTTGCTGGGGTGGATGCCTTCTCTGCCGGTGAATCCATATTTTTATTTGGAGTCCAAAGTTTTGCTGCCGGAAAATGAATATTTTTTATTTTCCAGCACCACTAAAGATACAGAAAAATATTTGGAGCAGTTTCAAGTGGAACCAAATGGAGAAAAACTTTTGGGAGCTGGGCAAGAGCAAGGGCGTTCTCCCCTCTATGATTTGGTTTTTTCTAAAAATTATTGTGAGCCGGTGGACTGGATCGTCCCTTTTTTGCAGGAGATGTTTGAGCATTTCCGTGCCCAAGAAATGATGGAAGACCCCAGGTATGAGCCCTGGGAAAAATTGATTTTGCGAAAAAAGATAGAAAGTTTCTATCATCCAGGTGTTCCTTATATGTTGCGGTACACTCCTGTACCGCGTGCCTGCTGGGCGTTTGATAGCCTGAAAATGGTGGTGGAAACTGCTTGTGTCGTGGCATTGGGACAGAAGGAAGATCCGGTTGCGTCTTGTAAACATTGCGGAAAATATTTCTATCGGGAGGATGTTCGGAGCGCTTATTGCTCTCATCGGTGTAGGAATCAGTATCATGTTTATCAGAGTAGGAAACGAAAAAGACTGGAAGAAAATGATTAAGACGTAAAAAAGCGGCTGGAAAAGCAATTTCCTCTTAAGAAAACAATGGTTTTTCTTTTTTTCGATTTCTTAAGAGGAATTGCGACGGCTGTCTTCAGAAGAAAACATACCAAGTATAATCTCAATAAGAAAGCTGAAATCCTTTATTATAATAAGGATTTTGGCTTTCTTTGTTTTCTTCTGAAGATGCCCCTAGCCGCTTTTTTTCATGGATTAAAACGATTCAAGAATAATCGAAAGACCTCCTGATCCGTCTCCAAATCTCTACTCAGGAATCGTTTGACTAGTTCTGATGTGATGGTTTGGGAGAAAAGTCGGAGCGGAGAACAGGGAAGAAATCGACGAAGCAGAATATTTTGAAAGGCGTCTATCTTTTCTTTGCCGATGTACTCTCTGATTTTGTTCTCTGTTTGCTGGAGTTCTATGGTGTCTACAGCAGAGAAAAGGAAATTCTTTTCCGCAAGAAAATCTAAAAGGGACTGCTCAAAAATAAAATCTGCTGTGGATATCAGGCAGAGATTTTGTTTTGTGGATGCCTCCTGACAAGAGAATTTCTCCATGATGGCAGAAATTTTTGGTGATGCTTCTCTGCTGGTATCAGAGAATAGATGATGCATTTCTCCTATGGCAGCCTGAGCTTCGTCCTGCAAAACAATGAAATCGATCTGGGACACCATCTGGAAAAACAAAGATAAATAGTGATCTAGCAGGTAAGATTTCATGCCAAGAGCAGAACGCAGCTCCTGCGCAGAACGAAATATTTCCCGAAAAGTAGGTGGGGACGGAGCTGAAAGAGAAAGAAAAGATTGCAGTATGTCCATAACATGACCTCCGTTTATTTGAAGTCGGCAGAGCCGCTTGTGGTATATAAACTCTTGTGGAGAGGGATGTCAAGAGGGAGTATGAAAAAATGCTAGAATTAAAATAGGTTGATAGTTTACGTTTTAAGAAAATCAAAATAGCTTTATGTATTGTTCCATGTTAGAATGAAAATAGATATTTGCTAAAGAAACGATTTAAGGCAGCTGTTCTTTTGTATAAGTGGAAGGGGGCAAAACCATGAACAGGATTAAAAGCTTAAACGGCTATCAAAAAGGTGTCTTGTTATTGATGATTGCTATGGTAATCATATTTACAATGTTTTATGCCAAAACGATTTCGCGAGTGGGATTTGCATATCAGGGAGCTATTCTTGTACCAAGCCAGGAAAATGGAAGTACAGTTTACGCTGGTAAAATTGAGGGAGAACAAGCATCATTTACCGTGACGCAGGATCAGACGGTTGTGTTTCAATATGGCGATAAAACCTATGGACCTTATACCGTAAAAAAAGATTCTACGGCGCTTCCAAATTCTGAGGATCTAAAAGAGGGAGCAAAATTAGAAGATATGATTGGAGTTGAGATTCTTCAAGGGGATTCTATTTTGTTTCGTGGCGGTATTGAAAAGTTTGGCGATCACAACTTGCTTTATAACGAGGATGGCACCTTACATAGTTTTGGTATTTCTTTTGTAATCAACAATGGAGAAACAAGAGATGCAGATGGAAATCTCATTGATCCTATGGAGCCAGATGCCTCAACCATCTGGGAGTTGATAAATGGTCCCCAATTAACACATAAGGGTCAATGGTATACTTGGTTTGGAGCTGTTGTTCTTTGTGTGCTCAATGGAATTTCGATTTTGTTTGCAGACGAACTGTTCCGTTGGAACATGAGGTTTCATATACGCGATGCGGAAAACGCAGAGCCTTCAGATTGGGAAATGTGCTCAAGATATATCGCGTGGACTGTGATTGCCATAATGACGTTGGCGCTTTTCATTATGGGGCTTCAATAGTGAAGGTACTGTGTTAGAGTTTTTGTGTTGCAAACATGGTTTCAAAGTCCTTTTCCAGAATCAATATGCTGCATGCAAGTGTGTTTTAGCAGATGTATTGGATTAGGGCTGATTCTTGATTTAAGCTGCAAATGCCCATGTAAATGTATTGATGGCGAGTTTGAAAAACAAAATACTGGATGAAAGACCGTTGATTTATGCCACTTCGTGGTAGAATCAGCGGTCTTTTTTGTTCTTAGTTTTGATAATTGAGGATGCTTTTGCACCAGAAAAGAAATAGTTTGTAGTGTGATTGCGAAAGGCACAGATAGAATTTTGGCTTGTATAGGAACCAGCGTAAGAACTGCATTAGAGGGAGAAAAAAGAAAGGGCAGGACGCAATTTAACAAACGTCAAAGGATACCCCCTGTGTGCCCTTGTACGCCCCTGTGTGGCGATTTCTTTCTAAGGTGGAGGAATTGCCCCATGAGGGTAGAAAATCGGCGGAAAAACGAATTTTGAAACATCACGAAACATGATGTAATTTGGAGGCTTTGAAGTGCGAAAAATGATAGCAGGTTAAAGACCGGCATCAAACCGGTCAAAAAAGCCCTCAAATCCCCACAGTGTGGGGATTTTTTGCAGGTGCTGGTATTGCACCGCAGACGTCGGTTCGTGCGTCACAGGAAGAAAAAAGCGGGAGTTTGCTTAGAAAACATGGGATTTTCCACAGACGTCGGTACCGACATCAAGGGTTTTTTGGACGATAAAAAGCATGATGGGATGTGAATATTTTGCTGGCTGAAATTGTATTTTTTTGCGAACTGTGGCATAATAATTTTAAATCAATAGGATGTTAGATAATTACTGAGAGAGGCGTATGATACGTGAGAGACACAATAGAATACAATTTTAAAACATATGAAGAGTTAGTTTCGCTTTTTGAAAGAGCAAATAGAGCTTTCTTGAAATTGAATCAAGACTTATTATTGGACTATAGTCAATAAAAAAGACACGATTTTTGAATATATTTTCTGGGAACGGCTAGATTCCTTACCGATCCCAGAATGTTGCTTCCATTTCATCTGGTGTCAGATAGCCTAAAGAACCATGTGGTCTGCGAGAGTTATAGAAGCCTTCGATATATTGGAAGACAGAGTGGTAT
>NZ_JACSNY010000031.1 GCF_016902535.1 Anaerotignum lactatifermentans
ATGAAAAACTTACAGAACCTTTTGAACAGGTCGAGGGAAACATCACAATCGAAGGTGTGGATTTTGATTGTACCTGCGTTATGTTGCAGAGCAAATGGGGAAACTATGGAAAATTCAACGGTGAGAAATTAGAACTGGAACGCTTTATAAAGAGATACAAAAACTATAGCTTTGAAATTGTAGATGAATTATACGGGTATAATCAAGTATTGTATTCTGGTTATTTATCTATCTTAGAAACAGAAGATTTAGTTCAAATGGACATTTCAATTTACTTTACGGGCAAAATTATTTACGATACAAAAGAGTAACAAATTCCAGCTTGTAGAATTGGACTTTGGAGATGTAAAATAAAAAATAAATTGGAAGTTGGTGGAGAAATTCTATGAGTGTATGCACATTTATTGCTTCGGATTTTCCCTTGACAGAAGTTTCGCCTGTTCAGGATTATCCATTTGAAATAAATCTTGATAAGGGTACAATGTATGACGGTGGCGCAGATGATAACTATTTTCTGCATTTCTTTCAAGATGTTCAAAACTATACCGACAAGAAAAACGGAGTCTGTCTGGAATGGAACTACTTTACAGAGGGTAGAGCAAAACAAATTATTGAATATATGAAAAATGTCTTGCAGGATACGACTTCCATAGAACTCTGGCATGTGTGGTTAATGGACTACTATGAATTTGAGGACAGACCTGTAATTCATAGGCAAACAGTTTCTATTGATGAACTTACCACAAAACATATCAAGGAAATTGATGATGCAGAGATTTGGAATACTCCCGACAAAATGTATCCAAATAGACCGTCATTCTATTGCTTGGAAATAAAACGATAATGACAACTCCCAGTTTGTCGAGCCTGGGCAGGAACAGCGGATTAAAACGGTGTTCTCGCCTGGCTCCTTTAGCCCCCGGCAGGGCGCAAAGCACTTTCATACTGTCAGCCTCAAAGGGGCGTCGGTGTGAAAGTGCTTTTGCGTTACTTTCTCACCAGAAAGTAACAAAGAGGTTGTGACAGCCACCCAGGTATGGTAAAATAGAGGTAGTAGGATATAGTTCTTTTTACAAGAAAGGGACGGGTGATTTTATAGAAACAACCATTTCGGGAATGACAGGCCGAGGAAGTATTCGGCACAATAACAGGAGCTTTTCGGCGGCGAATGTAGACCGCAGCCGGTCGGAGCAGAATATCACTTTTTGCAACGATGACTTGAAGCAGGTGTACCATGAGCTTTTTGATGAAGCATTGGCTGCCTATAACGCTAAAAAGAAAAAGACCAGGGACAAAATACCGAACTACTATGAGCATATCCGACAGAGCAAACAGGAGAAGTTATTTCACGAGGCCATCTTCCAGATCGGCAACATGGAGGACTGCGGGTGCGGCTCCCCAGGAGGGGAACGGGCAGCGGCAGCTCTCAAAGAATTTGCAGAGTCCTTCCAGGAGCGTAATCCTCATCTGCGGGTATTCAATATGGTGCTGCACATGGATGAGGCCACGCCTCACCTCCATGTAGACTTTGTGCCGGTGGCTACCGAGCAGAGCCGGGGGCTGTCTACGAGGGTTTCCATGAAGCAGGCGTTAAAGCAGCAGGGGTTTGAAAGCCTGGGCCGAAAGCAAACCGAATGGAAAGCCTGGATGGGGCGTGAGAAGGTATCTCTTGGAGAGATTGCCCAGGTACACGATTTTGAGATTATCAGCCTGGGTGGTGGTCGGCCTCACATGGATTTGCCAGAGTACCGGGCAGCGGCGCAGCGCCTTGAAGCTGTCCAGGAACAGGTTGCAGCAGCAGAACAGGATATAGCAGCTCTGGAAAAGCAGAAAAAAGCGCTTCAAGGGAATGTGAAGCTCCTAAAGGCGGTTGAGAAGGTCAAGCCTGATCTGGAGGCCATACAGCCAGAAAAAACGCTGACAGGAGCTGTGAAAGGCGTTACCGTAGAACAGGTAAAGGAACTGAAGGCGGCAGCAATCAGAGGTGCGGCGGCGGAACAGAAAGTGCAAGAGCTGAAGGAAGAAAATCAGCGGCTTCAGCAGAAAATCCCCTCAACGAAAGAAAGGCTGAAGGAGGCCCAGGAGAGGCAGCGGCTTGAAAACCAAAACCGAAAGCTGCTGGTACAGGTGGAGTGCCTGGAACAAGAGTTGGAGCAGGAGCGCAGCTTCTCGGATCGGCTCCTGGATGGGGTAAGTTCGGTGATGGATTTTCTGGATCGGCACCTGCCAGAGAAGTTCCGGCCCCTTGTCGAAAGAGCCAGGGAGCTGTTGCCTGTGCCGGAGGTGCAGCAGCCAGAGCAGGAGCAGGAACGAGGTCATACCTGGGGCGGCATGGAGCTTTGATAAGATAGGGAAAAACTGTATTGATAATATATGCCTGTCCAGGGGACTTGAAAGCGCCATCTGGACAGGCTATAATAACAACAGAAAATAGGGAATAAAATGTATTGATAATATATGCCCCCCTATGGGGTATGGGGATAGCAAGGAGTTAGTGTGTTGTAAAATAGGGAATAAAATGTATTGATAATATATGCCCCCCTATGGCCTTTAGGCCAAGGAAAAATAATAAAAATATTCTCTCTCGGATAGGGAGAAAGTCGGAGGGGAAAATGGGGGTGAGCGACGGGGTGTGGGAATGTGGTAAACCTAAAAGGTTTTCCATCATTTCCATGCCCCAGAGCGAGGGGGAAAAGGGGGAGGTGACTTTCTCTTTAAGGCCCCGAAGGGGCTGCTCTTTGGCTCCCCCTTTTCCCCCTGTGGGTTTGCAGAATGTGTGAAAAGAGGTGTAAGGAATGGCGGATCAGCAAGAGGCTCTGGAACGACAGCGGGAGCTTTATCAGGAAAAGAATGAGCATTTGGAAAGGTTTTTGGAGCCGGTAGCGCCGTATGAGTTTTATCGGGAGATCTTCCCGGAGGGTTCTTTCGAGAGGAAGGGGCATTTTGAGGACAGGAAGGGAAACGGGATTGCAGTGACGGTTCAGAAAGTTGAGGTCGATAAGGCGACCGGGATTGCCTTGCAGATCGAGGGGGATGGTAAGGCGAAACGCTGTACTATCACTGACGAGCTGGACGAACTGCGGGCGCTGCAAGACACTGATTTTACGATTATGTCCCCGATTTCCTATTTTGGTCTGCGGCGATGCGGTAAAAATGCCAGGTATCTTTATGCTCTGGTGTTTGACCTGGATGGGGTAGGTATGCCGCAGCTTCGGGATACGCTGCACCAGATGAACAAGGATATTCTGCCCCAGGCAACCTTTGTTGTAAACAGCGGGACGGGGCTTCACCTGTATTATGTGCTGAAAGAGCCGGTGCCTATGTATCCGCACAACCAGAAATGCTTGAAGGAGTTGAAATATTCCCTTACTCGGCAGATTTGGAACCGATATACCTCCACGATAAAAGAACCGCAAATGCAGGGCATTTTGCAGGGCTTTCGGGTGGTCGGCTCCGGCTCGAAACTGGGGCGGGAGTACCCTGTGAGGGCGTTTCGGCTTGGCGGGCCGGTGGAACTGGCGCAGCTGCTCGATTATATTCCGGACAGCAACGGGGAACGGCAGCGGCTTGAGGGGCTTATGAGAAAGAGCCGCCTGTCGCTGGATGAAGCAAAGGAGAAGTACCCAGATTGGTATGAACGGAGGATTGTCAAGAAGGAACGGCGGGGGCGTTGGACGGTCAAGCGTGACCTTTACGATTGGTGGCTGCACCGGATCGCTGACGAAATTCGGGTAGGCCATCGCTTTTATGGCATTATGACGCTGGCGATTTATGCGAAAAAATGTGGGATTGACGAGGACGAAGTGCGCCGGGACGCTTTTGCGCTGCTCCAGCCCTATGATGATATGAGCGTGGAGGATATAAACCGCTTCACGAAAGATGATGTGGTGTGCGCCCTGGAGATGTTCAATGAGGACTATGTGACATTCCCCAGGGACGATATAGCGAAGCTTTCCGGCCTGACTATGCCTGTTAATAAGCGGAACTGGCGCAAACAGCCGGTGCATTTGCAGGGCGCGAGAGCAATCCAGGAGATTAACGATAAGGCCAATGGTACGAATTGGAGAGAAGGGAATGGGCGGCCTAAAGGTAGCGGAACGGCTCAGGTGCGGGTTTATGAGTGGCGGCAGCAGCACCCGGAGGGGCGCAAGGCCGACTGCCACCGGGAAACTGGCCTTGATCCGAAAACTATCCGTAAATGGTGGGACTGCCCGCCTCCAGCGGTACGCTTTGAAGATGGGCATATAACAGTGCGGATGGCTCCCTCCCAGGCATTGAGTGATTTGTTGGTGGAGGATTTCAAAAAGGGGCTGTAACCGCCCCAGAACGCCCTGTACGGCGCTTTTGAGGGTGGGAAGGGCTTTATATTGCCATGCCGAAAAAGAGCCGTAAAAACCGCAAAAATAAGGCTTTTTTAACCCCTAAATGTACACGTTGCATTGTTACGCATATCAGAAATTGGTGTTCACAAAGATGTTGCAATAAACATTCGCAACGCACTTGCAAAATAAATGGATATTGAATATAATAAAGGTGCAAGCTATCAGAGAAGAAAGGAGAGCTTTATATGGCAAAAGAAAATATGACGATTAGGATGGAACCGGAGCTGAAAGCACAGGCGGCAGCTCTCTTTAAGTCCCTTGGGATGGATTTGAGTACGGCAACCGGCGTTTTTTACAGGCAGGCACTTCGCTGTCATGGACTTCCCTTTGAAGTCAAGGCTGACGAGCCGAACGCAGTCACCTATGCAGCGATGGAAGCGGCAGAAAAAGATGAGGATATGTACGGGCCTTTTGATAGTGTTGCAGATCTGATGGAGGCGCTGAATGCTTAAGCCGGAGTTTACGGGGCAGTTCAAACGAGATTATAAGCTTGCAATCAAGAGGGGCTGCAATCCGAAGAAATTGGAAGAAGTAGTTATAATGTTGTGTAAGGAGCAGCCGTTGCCGGAGTCATATCGGGATCACGCCCTCACAAATTCCAGAAACTATAAGGACATGAGGGAGTGTCACATTGAGCCGGATTGGCTGCTCGTTTACAAGGTTTATCGAGAGACTTTGATTTTGAAATTGATTAGGACAGGTTCTCATAGCGATTTGTTTTGAGAACGGTGCTGAATTGGAAGCGTGGTGATGATATATGGCGGGTACAATAGCAGAAATTGCGGCAGAATGTGGTGTGTCTGAACAGGCGGTTCGTGGATGGTGTCGGCGAAACCATGTTGCGAAAGATGCGAAAGGAAGTTTCGCAATCAGCGAAAGTCAAAAAACCGCTATATATCAGCATTATTTAGGTGTTGGGCGAAACCAAGTTTCGCAATCAGCGAAACCAAGTTTCGCAACTTGCGAAACCTCCGAAACGGCGTTGATTTCCATGTTACAGAAAGAATTAGACCGTAAAAACGAGCAGCTTTCTGTAAAGGACAAGCAGATTGAAGAATTGAATGCAAGGTTGGCAGAGATCAGCTCGGCGCTGGTGGTAGCACAGCAAACTGCCCAGGCCGCCCAGGCGCTTCATGCCGGAACAATTCGGCAGCAGCTTACGGATGGTGACGCTGATCCAGATGTACATAGTCAGGAGCCAGAAGAAGGGGAGGAAAAGAAAGGGTGGTTGAGCCGCCTGTTCGGAAGATAAAAAGAGAGCGGCAAATTAGAATTTGACGGGGAGGTCTCATGAGGACAGAATATAAACACAATCCGCCCATTCCATATAGTCTGCATGATATGCGGGTCAAAAAGATTATAATTCAAGATAAAACAATAGTCCTTGAATTCGAGGACGGATATGAAAAACTTACAGAACCTTTTGAACAGGTCGAGGGAAACATCACAATCGAAGGTGTGGATTTTGATTGTACCTGCGTTATGTTGCAGAGCAAATGGGGAAACTATGG
>NZ_JACSNY010000032.1 GCF_016902535.1 Anaerotignum lactatifermentans
GTAAGGTCCCTTAAAGATAATGAGGTAGATAGGTTGGAGGTGTAAGCACAGTAATGTGTTCAGCTGACCAATACTAATAGACCGAGGGCTTGACCTAATAAAAAGATTTAAGACGAGAGTTTGCTTGTATTCGGTTTTGAAGGTGCATCTGGAAAAGTCGGAACTATATAGGGGTATAGTTCAGTTGGTAGAGCGTTGGTCTCCAAAACCAAATGTCGAGGGTTCGAGTCCTTCTGCCCCTGTTTTTCCCTTATTTTATTTATATGAAAACGACAAAGCCAATATATCTGGCTCAGTAGCTCAGTTGGTTAGAGCGCCGGCCTGTCACGCCGGAGGTCGTGGGTTCGAGCCCCATCTGAGTCGTTTTGTGGAAGTTTAGCTCAGCTGGGAGAGCATCTGCCTTACAAGCAGAGGGTCACAGGTTCGAGCCCTGTAACTTCCACTTTTTTTTTATTTCAGAAAACTTTTGATAAAGCCCAAGCAGGGAAGAGTTACGCTAAAAGCTACAGGACCCAGGTTCGAGCCCTGTAACTTCCACTTTTTTTATTTCAAAAAACTTTTGATAAAGCCCAAGTGGGGAAGAGTTACGCTAAAAGCTACAGGACCCAGGTTCGAGCCGGGTAACTTCCTTTTTTTATTTCAAAAAGTTATTTTAGAAAAGACAAATAGGAAAAATGACGCTAAAAGCTACAAGACACAGGCGTATGCCTCTTTTTTATTTCATAAGAGGGAGTGTGCTGGCATGAGAGGGGTAGCTTTTTTATAAGAATGTTTTATCAAGAGAAGGACGCTTTGGTGGGAGGGAACAGGGCAGTTCCGCATGCAATCAAAGCTTTCATGAGAAAAAAGGACGCAAGATATTTGAATCTTGCGTCCTTTTTTGTTTTTACGGAATAATCAGAAGAGCTGGCGCCCTTCCACAAATTTATGGCAGACCTCATTGTCCTCGGACAGATAGATGGCCCGCTCCAGGCGCTCCGCAATGGTATATTCACCGATATTATCATAGCGGCTGTCATCCAATACAAAAGCGTCCAGCAGGTAGCCTTCTTCAAAGGAGCCAACCTTACCGAAGAAAGCACCGCCGCCTTTCGTAGCCAGATAGAAAGCTTCCGGGATCGTCAAAGGGGCCAGACGATCATCTACCAGTCTCCAGCGAAGTTTGGAAACGCGGATAGCTTCTGCCATAGCGTAGAAAAGGGAGCATCTTGTGCCGCCGGCAATATCACTGCCCAGCCCCATGGGGATTTCTTCCGACAAATAGCGTCTGACAGGCGCGATACCGGAAGCCAGATTGGTATTGGACTCCGGACAATGGGCGATGAATACACCTCGCTCTTTCATCAGAGCGATTTCTGCATCATCGCTCAGGACACAGTGCGCCATAATGGTAGGGCAGTTTTCGCCGCCAAACAGACCAAAATGATCGTAGGCGTCGCCGTAGTTTTTGGATTGGGGGAACAATTCCTGCACCCAGGCTACTTCAGACCTGTTTTCCGACAGATGGGACTGTACGGGAATGTGGAATTTCTTCTGGATCTTTCCCAGCTTTTCCAGCAGCGCATCTGTGCAGGAAGGCAGAAATCTAGGGGTCAGAATGGGGGTGACGTGAGGATATTTTCCCTGTACTTCCTGAATCCAGCGAATGGTTTCTTCCGCGGATTCTTCGGTGCCTTCCCGCAGGATATCCGGGCTGTGACGGTCCATATTGACCTTGCCCACCATAGCTGCCAGGCCGGATTCCTCCAGCAGTTCCATCAGGATTTCCGTAGACTCTCTATGGATGGTGCCGAAAATACAGCCGCGGGTATTGGGCCCTTTGCGCATTTCTTCCACGAACCGGGCGTAGTTTTTTCTGGCATGAGCCGTATCCTGATACAGGGCTTCCTGGGGGAAAGTGTGTGTATCCAGCCACTCCAAAAGCTCCAGATCCATACCCAATGCGCGATAACGGTACTGGGGCGCATGGGCGTGAAGGTCTGTAAAGCCGGGTAGAATCAGCTTTCCTGCATAGTCCAGAAGGGGGTAGGCGCTGTATTTCTCCGGCAGTGTCTCATACACACCGGCGGATACGCCGTTCTCACAAACCAAATAGCCGTTTTTGCGGCTTTCCAAATGCTGCGGGTCTCTGCTCCAGCAAAGATCGCCTTTTAATACGAAATTTTTCATGTTCCTGCCTCCTTGTTTTCATAAAAAAATACCGTTACTTCCGCCATCAATATTTTCCGCGGGTTACCTGCCGAAAAATGACACAGCCCTGCAACGGAAAACTGATAGACGGTTGTTTACGGTAACCGGTAGAAACATCCAACCAATGATGGATTTATATCAGTTTCGATTTATTATAGCACAGGGAAACGCAAAAGCACAAGATTTGATTGGGAAAAAAGGAGCGGGAGGGCCAGTCTTTTTTGATTCCGGAGGGATTGGAGGAGGCAGTACAGGGAATTCGCTATTGTTTTGCAGTGCAAAAAAAGGTATCATGGGAGGAAAGGAGGGAGATTATGCGATCAAACTGCGAAACATGCATGTATTATGCCTATGATGAGGAATACGAGGAATATTACTGCCAGGTGCAGCTGGATGAGGATGAAATGGAACGGTTCCTTTCCGACCGCTTTCGGGATTGTCCCTATTATCGCCTGGAGGATGAGTATAAAACTGTACGGAAGCAGATGTAAAAAAACTTGCACTTTTCGACAAAAGCGGTATACTTTTGTATAGCGGATTTTTCCGGGAAAAACAAAGGCAGAAGGAGCAGGATACAGGTGCAGGAAACGATCAAGGAATGGGGACAAGTTATATTGCGGGCGGCGGTAGTGCTGCTGATACTGTTTTATTTCTGCTGGCCTGTACGTATCCTGGGCAGTTCCATGGAGCCTACTTACAGCGACGGAAACATCCTCTGCTTCAGCCGAATCACTTCTATGACGGGGAATTATCACAGAGGGGACGTGGTGGTGTTTGACTACTACGCGGAAGGCGAGCGTCAGACGGTGCTGAAGCGGATTATCGCCATGGGCGGCGACACCATACAGATTCTGACCGATGGGGTATACGTCAATGGGGAACAGCTGGAGGAACCCTATATTCTGGGAGAAACCACTGGGATCGCCGATATGACCGTGCCGGAAGGGACAGTATTTGTCATGGGAGATCATCGGGATACCAGCTTTGACAGCCGGAATATGGGCGTTATCTCTATGGAGGATCTGAAAGGAAAAGTGATTTTTTCTCTTTTCCCACCGGGAAAGGCGAAATAAGACAAACTACGAAATTGCAGCAAGAGGCTGGCCGGCGAATATGCCGGCTGGCCTTCTTTTTTTGCTCATAGACAGGAAAAAAGTCGTCCGCGGCTGTCTTTCCCGGGAAGTTTGGGCATAAATCCCCGCTTTCATCATATATTTACATAGAAAGGCTGGAGGGGCGCCCCTGTGGAGGAGGTTCCCGGAAACTGCCGTAAAAATGGTGAAGGAGGTTTTAGGAGATGCCTTTGGAATTGGCGAAAGAAAAAATCACCCTGAAACAGCAGAAGGGGGAACAGACCTCGCAGGTGTTGCTGGAGGGGGATGTCATCATACCGGACAGCAAGCCCGATGTAAAGGAAGTATTATACAGTCAGGGCCGGGTACGTCTGGATGAGGTAAAGACGGGAGAGGAAAAAATCACTTTTTCCGGCGAATTGAGCTTATGGATTCTCTACCGCCCGGCGGAAGGCGAGCGCCCTGTTTACGCGGTAACATCCTCCCTGCCCCTGCAGGATCTGCTGCACATGGAAGGGGTACATAAGGAGGACGCCGTAGAGGTGACGGCGAAACTGGAGCATCTGGAGTGCGACATGATTAACGACCGGAAGATTGGCGTGCGGGCAGTGGTGCGGATTACGGCCCAAAGTCAGAGCCAGACGGAAATGGAAGTCCTGAAAGATGTTTCCGGAGAAGGCGTGCAGCTCTATCGGGAAAAGATCAAGGCGGATCTGCCGGTAACGGAGAAAAAGGACAGGTTTGTGGTAAAGGACGAATGGGTTTTGCCGGAGGATAAGCCGGAAATCGGCGAAATCCTCATGGAGCATGTGGACGTAGTTCAGGAGGAGATCCGTCCGCTGGAAGGCAAAATCTCCGTTCGGGGTGTATTGCCTGTGACGGTGGTATACAGCGGCGCCGGGGACGGTATGCCGCAGGGCATGGAAAAGGCGATCCCCTTTGCGGGATTTGTGGAAACACCGCTGGCGTCGGCGGATCGGGACGCGCAGGTACAGCTTTCTTTGCTGGACTGGGAGATCCGTCCGCAGGTCAACGAGGATGGAGAGAGCAGGATTTTATCTGTTTCCGCTACGGTAGGCGCTGATGTAACTTTGACAGAGGAAAAGGAAGAGGAATGGGTAACGGACGCCTATGTCCCCGGCAAGGAAATGACCCTTCATACGGAAAAGATTATTTTGCCCCAGAGTGTTGGCCGTTCCGAAAATGAATTTGTACAGAAGGAGACCATTCGGCTGGAGGAAGGCGAGGCGCCTATGCTTCAGGCTGTGGCGGTATGGGGCGATGTACATTTGGGGGACGTGACGGCGCAGGAGGACGTTCTGGAAGCGGAAGGCACGCTGGATGTGGAAATTCTCTATGACTGTATTCAGGATGAGGAGCCCGTCTGTGTGCTGCACCGGACTTTCCCGTTCCATCGCAGTGTGGAAATGAAGGGCGTGCTGCCGGAGGATCAGATCAGAGGACGGGCGTCTCTGCGGGAGATTGATTTTCGGCTGGCTTCGGAAGGGGAAGGAGAACTGCGGGCCCAGATCGCTTTGGAACTGCAGGCACAGCGAATGGTGGAGCGGAATACAGTGACCCAGATGAAGGCAGAGGAGCCGGCGGAGGCCCAGTGCCGGCCGGGTGCAGTCATCTATACGGTACAGCCCGGGGATAGTCTGTGGACCATCGCCAAAGGGTATCATACGACTGTGGAGCAGATTCTGGCGGTCAATGAAATCGAGCATCCCCAGACCATTTATCCTGGGCAGAAGCTGCTGATTCTGCGGGCCTGCCCGATGTAAAAAGTACGTTGTATCGCGAAAAACGGCATGGCTTCTCTTTGGAGGAGCCGTGCTTTTTCCTTTTCTGGTTTGAATTTATAATCTAAGTGCAACAAGTAAAAATGACTCACAGTTTCTGGTAAAATGGTGTTTGCAAAGACATCCATTAAACTAGGAGGAACTATGAGCCACTAT
>NZ_JACSNY010000033.1 GCF_016902535.1 Anaerotignum lactatifermentans
CCGTAATCGACGCTATGATTAACATGGCAAACGCAATGCTGGACAGAGACTTCTATGCGGATGGTCTGACACTGGACGATCTGGGCATTGGCCATATGACAAAAGAAGAACTGCTGGACTACCTGAACAATGGTGTGTATAAGGCATAATTTCCCTTTGCCCGAATACAGAAGAGGCATGTCTGGATGAACCTGCCGCAAGCAGAAATCCAGCGTAACTGCATAAGAAAAACGATATTGCCGGAATCCTGAAATACAAAGGATTCCGGCAATTTTTTTGCTTAATTTTTTTTGCAGCCAAACAGCCGAAATGGTTCTGACATCTCGGCGCGGGAAAAATCGTTTTCCCTGCGAAAAGCTCCCTGGATTCTATTGAAATCAAAATAAGGGTGTGATATAATCATTTTAATGAATTAAAGTCAGTGAATTAGAGTTTTGAAAGAGGTGGATGTATGAGCTGGGAAAAAATCTATGAACAGAGAAAATGCAGCGCAGAAGAAGCGGTGGCAAAAATCCAAAGCGGGGATCGTGTATTGCTTTCCAATGCCGTTGGCGAGCCGTTTCCTTTGGTGGAAGCTATGGTAAAGAATAAAGGGAATTATGAAAATATTACGGTGTCTCAGATGGTTACCATGGGCAGTGGATCTTATTCCTGGAAAGAAAATGCGGATGTATTTACTTTTGAGGGATGGTTCATCAGTGGTTCGACCAGAGGATGTCTGAAAGAGGGCCATGGCGAATTTGTACCGGTATATCTGCATCAGGTGCCGACTTTTATCAAAAACGATATGTTCCATGTGGATGTCATGATGGTTATGGTTTCTCCGCCGGATGAAAACGGGTTTGTGTCCACAGGCCTTTCCTGTGATTATACAGTTCAGGGCATCGAAAGCGCCAGAACCGTACTGGCGGAGGTCAATCGTCAGGCGCCCTGTGTGCCCGGCGGGACAAAGATTCATGTAAGTCAGATCGATGCCTTTGTAGAGACGGATCGGCCGCTGCCGGAGCTTCAGATCCCCAGGATCGGCGAGACAGAAAAGAAGATCGGGAAATACTGCGCATCTTTGGTAGAGGATGGTTCTACCCTGCAAATCGGTATTGGCGCCATTCCTGACGCGGTGTTGTCGGAACTGAAGGATAAAAAACATCTGGGCATCCATTCGGAAATGATTTCGGACGGCGTCGTAGATCTGTTTGAGGCAGGAGTCATTGATAATACCCAAAAAACACTGCATAAAGGAAAAATCGTTGCTACCTTCCTGATGGGAACGAAAAAGCTCTACGATTTCGCCAGAAACAACCCGGTTATGGAAATGCTTCCGGCGGATTATGTCAATCATCCAGCCATTATCGCGCAAAACAACCAAATGGTCAGCATCAATAGCTGTATCCAGGTAGACCTTTTTGGGCAGGTGGCTTCAGATATGCTGGGAACCCATCAGTTCTCCGGTGTTGGGGGACAGGTGGACTTTGTCAGGGGAACGGCAATGGCGCTGGATGGCAGAGGAAAATCCATTATTGCCATGAGTTCTGTGGTGGAAAAGAAGGATGGTACCCGTATTTCCAAAATTGTGCCCAGTCTGCCGGAGGGAACGGCGGTGACGACTTCCAGACAAGATGTGGATTATGTGGTAACGGAATACGGGATTGCGCGACTGAAAGGAAAGACGTTGCTGGAAAGAGGAAAAGCGCTGATCGCCATCGCTCATCCGGAATTTCGCACAGAATTAGAGGCCGCACTTTTGTTGAAAATTCATAAGAATGAAAAGAAATGAAAAAATGGATTGACAAAGCAAAAAAGAGAGATATAATTGAATTAAAAATAAATGAATCGTAGTCAGTGAAATGAAGTCAATCATGAGAGGTGAATAGAATGAAAGAAATCAGATGGCATGGCAGAGGCGGGGACGGTGCCTTTACAGCGGCAAAGCTGCTGGGTCTGGCCGCTTCTGTGTTCGGCGGGAAATATGGACAGGCATTTCCGTCTTTTGGGCCGGAGCGAAGAGGGGCACCGGTACTGGGCTTTACCAGAATCAGCGATGAGGTCATTACGGATCACAGCCAGATTTATACTTGTGACTGTGTCATCGTTCTGGATGATACTCTCTGTGATGTGACGGATGTATTCGCCGGCATGAAGGCAGGCGGAACACTGGTCATCAATACAACAAAAAGCGAGGAAGAGATCCGCAGTCTGTATCACGGAAACGATCCGGTCAACGTGGTTTTGCTGGATGCGACCTCGATTGCTTTGGAAGAATTAAAAGCACCCATTGTCAACACTATTATGCTGGGGGCGGCCATGGGAGCGACAGAGATGGTACAAAAGACGCAGCTGGAGGAGGCCATTGACAGTATGATGGCGCCGGCACTGCGGGAAAAGAACAAAAAAGCTATGGCAAGGGCTTATGATCTGGTGAAGGGAGGCGCACAGGGATGAACAAACCGGCTTGGAATAAGGATTATCAGGCACCCAGTGGATGGGACACCATGTTTTTTGGGGCCAGCAACGGCGTTGGCATACTTCCGACGCCCAATTCCGGATTTCGTACGTTCCACCCGGTAGTGGATCAGGATGCTTGTATCCACTGCAATTTATGCTGGATCTACTGCCCGGAAGGCTGCATTGAAAAAGAAACAGGAAAAATGGTTGTAGATATGGATTATTGTAAGGGCTGCGGCATTTGTGCCAACGAATGTCCCAGAAAATGTATCTCAATGGTAAAGGATGGTGAGCAGGATGAGTAAAAAAGCGTTTTTATCCGCCAATGAGGCGGCAGCCCATGGCGTACGGCTTTGCCGGCCGGATGTAGTAGCGGCTTATCCGATCACACCCCAGACAACACTGGTGGAAAAGCTGGCGGATTTCCTGGCAGACGGCGAAGCGGACTTCCGCTATATGATGGTGGAAAGTGAGCACAGCGCCATGGCGGCGGCTTTAGGCGCTTCCATGATGGGAGCAAGAACCTTTACCGCATCTTCGTCTCAGGGGCTGCTGTATATGTGTGAAATGCTCAGCTATGTCAGCGGCGCCAGACATCCGGTGGTTATGGTAGATGCCAACAGAGCGACAGCGACACCTTGGAATATTTACGGCGACCAGAGAGATGTCTTTGCCATGAGAGATTCCGGATGGATCATGCTGTTTGCGGAAAATGGTCAGGAAGCGCTGGATATGGTAATTCAGGCCTATAAGCTGGCGGAAGATCCGGAAGTCATGACACCGGTTATGGTAAATTTGGATGGCTTTACATTAACTCACACTTATGATCTGGTGGAAATTCCGGAACAGGAAGAGGTAGATGCTTTCCTGCCGCCTTTCAAAACCAGCAATAAGCTGGATCTGGAAGATCCCAAAACATTATGTCAGACTGTTGGCCCGGACTTCCATATGGAAGGACGCTACCTGCAGCAGCAGGCTTTTGAAAAGGCCAAGGAAAAGATCGCTGCTTATGACCGGGAATATGGAGAAATGACCGGCCGCAGCTATGGCGGCATGATCGAGGAATACCGTTGTGAAGACGCAGAGCTGGTACTGGTGACCACAGGCAGTGTTTCCGGTACTACAAGAATCGTTGTCGATTGTCTGCGGGAGGAAGGGAAAAAAGTAGGCATGATCCGGGTTCGTTCCTATCGTCCTTTCCCGAAAGAATATTTCGATTCTATAAAGGATCGTTTCGCCGCTATGGGCGTGATTGACAGAAGCCTTTCCTTTGGACTGGAAGGTACGCTGTATTCTGAGGTCAAGGCGGAACTTTACGGCGGCAGCGCGAAACTGGTGAATTTTATCGTCGGCTTGGGAGGCAGAGATATTCCCAAGGATCTGATCGCGATGATGTACGATAAACTGGATAGAATGCAGAAAAATGAAGCGGAAGAAGAAGTACAGTTCTTGGGAATGAGGTGGTGAAAATGGCAATCAATTTAAAGAATATGAGTGATCAGGAACTGATCTATGGCGCGAAGACCTGTCAGGGCTGCGGCGCTATTATGGCGGCCAGAATGGCAATGAAAATTCTGGGGGAAAAGACCTGCCTGGCAACACCGGCCTGCTGCTTTGCGGCGACAACAACGGTATATCCGCAGTCCGCGATTTTTGTAAATAATGTCATTACAGCCTTTCCCGCTCTGGCGGCAACCGCTTCTGGCATGGCAGTCGCCGCGGAGGCCATGGGCTGGGGGGATGATGTAAATATCCTGGCGCTGGCGGGGGACGGCGGCACAGTAGATATCGGTTTGCAGGGGCTGTCCGGCGCGGCGGAGAGAAATGATAATATTATCTATATCTGTTACGACAATGAAGCCTATATGAATACAGGGGTACAAAGAAGTGCCAGCACGCCTTATGGCTCTTGGACGACCACTACACCCACGGGACCTTGTTCCAAGGGGGAGAAAAACAAAATCAAAAAGAATCTTTTTGAGATTATGATCGCGCACAGAGTCCCTTATGCGGCAACGGCTTCTGTGGCTTATCCCATCGACTTTATGGAGAAGGTGGAAAAAGCCAGAAAAATAAAAGGCTGTAAGGTAATTCATGTATCGGCGCCCTGTCCCACAGGGTGGGGATATGACCCCTCAAAAACTGTTGAAATCGGCAAAAAAGCCGTGGAAGCGGGATTATGGCAGCTGGCAGAATGGGAAGGTAGCGGGAAGCCCCGTCTGACCTATCAGCCCAAGGAGCTGAGCCCCGTAGAGCCATATTTAAAGATGCAGAAAAGATTCAAACATCTGCAGCCGGAAGATATTCAGGAAATTCAGGAGCTTCGAGACGCGCAATGGCAGCGGATCATGGAGACCTATGACAAATAAAAAAGGAGGAAAATGATATGAAAGATCTCAGCTATTTGGAAGGAAAACCTATTGCAGTGCTTGGCGCGGGCGGTATCGGCAAAGCAATGGCGGCAGACTGTGTACTGGCA
>NZ_JACSNY010000034.1 GCF_016902535.1 Anaerotignum lactatifermentans
ATCCTCATCATAATAATTTTTTTTAGTCATAAAGATACCTCCTTTTGGTGTCTAACATTATGGTACATCTGTTTATAAATCGTGTCTACTTATTTAATATAGATCCACTGGTGCTACCAGATGTCCGTGAGTATATAGAAGAAGGCGATGAGATAGAAAAAACAGGGAAACCAAAAGTGAAAAAAGAGGAAAAAGAACCCGAGAAAGAACAGAATCAAACAGAACAGCCGCAGGATAAGTATTTTAGCAATGATGATCAGTAGGGTAGGAGCAACGGCATAGCAATTAAAAAACTCCTCAAAATTTATATTTTCAAGCATAGTTTTCCGAACCACATCTATTTTACAGACATGGTATTAGAAAAAACTATTTTGACTGTTCTAGCTTGAATGGTTTTAATGAAAGAAGTAGAGGCAGGTAGCGTGGAACAAGAGCAGAGACCAATGGGTTTTGGATGAGGAAGATACAGATGTTGTGAAGCATATTTATTGAATGAGTATTGTGGGCAGGTATCTGATTGCCTGATAAGGAAAAACTGTTTGTCGGTTTCTAATTTAAGAAAATCGAAATAGATTCGTTCATATCTTTATGATAAGATTAACACAAGCATGAATCATTTGAAAAAGGGAGGATAAAAATGCTTCCAAATGGGATTACTGGCTTTCGGGATTTGAAAGATCTCTATATCTCAGAACAAGAGAAAAGGATATTTCAGAGATTTTGTTATTCTATTGCTACCCATTATCATTGTGAGGTTCTTTCATTTGATTTAGATCTTGCATCGAAAAATTTTTACTCTGCCGAAATCAAAACTGAACGGGGCAGGTTTTATCTTTTGGAAAATGCCTATTATCCATGGATTGCATTTGCAAAAAACTTGGACGTTACAGAGATTGAATTTGTAGAAAGTCCATTCAATCTAACTGACCCAAGTGTGAATGTACTTACACTGCCAGAGCTTGAGCAGAGCTGGCATGATATTGTTGGTGAACTTAACAAAGCTGAGTTGGAACAAATCAAGTATTGGAAACCGAATATAATAGGGGATATTATTTTTAACTTTTGGGATTAAGATTTAAGAGGTGATGAAATGTCTTTAGAGATAGTTGCAGCCAAAGACTTCAACCATGCGTTTGAGATTGTGTCGATGGACCCAAAAAAATGATGGAAGATCACGTGGTATCAGAACCGGAAGAAATAGGCCACTTCCTGTACGATATCAGAGACGAACTCACAAACTATACATGCTATTATCAATTCGATCCATATGGGGAAATCCAACTGGAAGCGGATCAGGTTCCGGTAATCAAGACTTTTTCGCAGTCCATCGTCAAGTGGCTTGAGGAACATGGTACAGAAGAAAACAGAGTGATCCAGCAATATGGCCTGTGCTTCCCAAAGATCCGGCGTTTTGCGGATGAATTGGGTCAAGTATGTGATGTAGTCATGGAGCATGGATACCGGTTAGTTGGTTTTGGTGATTGATGCTACTGTATTGAGCATGATTCAAAGAAATTCACAGAGGAGGAAGTCTAACGATGAATCCTGAAAAAACATATTTATATAAAAGACAACATCAGCAACCAATAGAGGAAGAAACACCTCCACATAAAGGAAAATCAAAGACGGCTACTACCTCTGATAGCCGAAAACGGTCTAAGCATAAACACATATACAAAAAAATCATCTTACACTATGGTAGTGACTCATTTGCTTGGGGAAGACAATGCGAAATTTGTGGAAGAGTAGATTCTGCATATAAATCTTCTAATTGGAGTCCCAAAGAGCTAAAAGTTACTGGTGAGGGCTTGTATGGAGAATGGAGAAGTGTTTGTCTTACCGAAATTCACAGAAGATATCCTGAATACACCATTATGACATTGGAAAACGCAAAGTGGGTGGAATGGACAGGAGAAAATGATAAATAGGAAAAAAGGAGGAACACTGTGCGAAAAGAGTTTGAAATTCAAGGGTGCATTGAAGTTCCACTAGAAGTAACAGAAGACGAATTCTGGAATACTTTTATTGGATTTGTGGAATCCAAAGGATGGTCATTTGGCGGTGGAATTCAAGAAATTCAGGATGGATATTATATTTTGGCTGATGGTAGCCGAGACCAGTATGTATTAGATGAGTGCGAATATGAGCAAAATCCCATAGAACTCTAAGCCACACTTCTATATTCTTCTGCTGGAAGTATTCGTGCGTCTTACGGAGCTTCCTTCTCTGTCAGCAGGAAAACCAGCAGACTGAGAATGTTCCGTCACTCCGTCCCAACAATGTAGCTACACCTCCAGTGCCGCTTATGCGACTATCCCCTGTGTATTTGCCGTCTGCAAACAGCATAAAATGCTGTTCGCCGCCAGCAAGTTTGAAATGAACATGATACGATGGAGGTACTTGATGTGAAAAGAATAGCAAAAATAATTATAATAGGAATCTGCTTTGGATTGACTTTGTTATTGCTCAAAGTTATTTTTGGAATTGACGATACAACTTTTATGCGTGGCTATTGGATTGTAGCACCTGCCATTGTAATAGGTGCTTTGATAATCAATGTATGCTACAATTTGTTTTATTTTAACAAAGTCAAGAAAATTGTAAAGCTGCTGAACGAAGAAAAACCGCAGGAATACATTGACAGGATAGAAGATTTACTAAAAACTGCAAAAGGAAAAAATTTAAGAAATATTTTAGAATTAAATCTGGCTGCTGGATACATTGAAACAAAACAATTTGATATAGCAATTCCTTTGCTGGAAAAATTATCCCACAAGAGATTAAAGGGTTCTGCTGTTAATGTGGTTCATAAAATCAATCTTTGCCTCAGTTATTTTGAAACAGCACAATATGATAAAGCGATTACAATATACAATGAAAATCAAAGGCTGTTTCAACAATATAAACATAATAAAATCTATGGCGGCAACATAGCAATGCTTGAAGTGATAGCCTCAATCATAAATGAACAATATGATCAGGCAGAAGAATTACTGAATTATGCAAAGAAAATATACGATGACCCTCGATTGCAAAAATCTTTTCAAGAATTTTTTGATATATTAAATAAAGCAAAGGTAGAATAGAACCAATATCAAAACTAAATACCGAAAAAATGACCGTTGACTGGTCGCACCATGCGAAAAGTTGACGGTCTTTTTATTCCCGGTTTCAGAAAAGGAGGTCATTTTATGCTGAGAAGAAAACATTTGACCAGCTTTGTTCAGAAAAAAATGGGCAAAATCTAGCTGGCACAAACACAGCAAGGGGAACTAGTTGTTGTTTCCACTGCCTACTACACCACGGAAAACTATTATAAAAATACAAAAGTGGTGACGCTTATGAGTAAGTAAAGCAAGATAAATCAGAAAAATTGCTTGAGATATAACCGAAAGACTTCCTGATCCGTTTCCAAATCCCGTGACAGGAAGCGTTTTGTGATTTCTATGATAAAACCTTGCCAAAACAACTGCAGTAAGGAACAGGGAAGAAAACATTGGATTAGTGCCTGCTGGAACTGTTCCCATACATCTTTGCCCAGAAGTTCAACGAGTTTTTGTTCTGTCTGTTCCAGATCGACAAGATCGACAGTCCCTTGGTAAGTCGATACCGTTTGATTTTGGAAATCAGTTAGTGCCTGTTCCAGCAATGTATCTGCCAACGCAGTCCAGGAAAGCTCCTGCTGGGTAAATGGCTCCTGACAATCAAACATTGGTATGGAGCCGTTATTGTTTTCTAAATCAACCAGTATTTTTTTCTGCAGTTTGGAAACGGCTTGATAAATTTTCTCTTCCAAAAGGCACAGATCTGTCTGAATGATCAAACGAAAAAACATGGATAAATAGTGATCCAACAGATAACTTTTTCGCCCAAGAAGCTGATGAAATTCTTTTGCGGTGCGAAAAATATCTGAGAATGCTGATGTGTTTTCAGATTGGTGCGAAAGAAAATGTTGAAAAATATCCATAAATAAAAACCACCTGTTCACCAAAGTCGGCAAAGCCGCTTGTGGTATATAAACTCTGTTGAAGGAAGGTGTCAAGAAGAAAATGAAAAGTAGTTTGACATTTTAGAAAATAAATATGATATAATAAAATTCAATTCAGGAGGTGAGAATGATGAAATACATTTTGATGCATAGAGAAATTGAAGTTGCAGAAATTGAGTTGGATGAATTATCCCATATTACAAATATATATGAGGTGTACGCAGA
>NZ_JACSNY010000035.1 GCF_016902535.1 Anaerotignum lactatifermentans
CCTCCGGTTTTTTCGAAACCGGCAAACTCTTGTCATTTATCAGCAGAATCATCTGCCGTTGAATTGACTATGGGTTGTAAGTTTATTTCTGCTGTTCAGTTTTCAAGGACCAGTCTTGCTTTCCGCTTATCAGCGTCAGCTAGATTAGTATATCAGATTCACACCTTTCTGTCAAGTACTTTTTTTCGTACTTTTCAGCTTTGCTTCTGTGTTTCTCTCTGATTTTCCTTCTTGCCTCTCGGTTTTCCCGAGTGCTTGATTATTCTACCAGTAATTTTACTCTATGTCAATACTTTTTTTCAATTTTTTTATTTTTATTTTACATTTCGCGTTTTTGCCGCCATCCCCTCCCATTTATACAGAATATTTTACGCAAAAAAAGTATACCGCCTCTTAGACGGTATACCTTTTTATAATCTATATTTCGTTTACTGCAATATCCTCAGCTTATCTGGGGAAGTTGATCTGCGCCTGAGCCGCAGCCAGTCTTGCGATAGGCACACGGAAAGGAGAGCAAGATACATAGTCCAGACCGATCTGGTGGCAGAATTCTACGGAAGAAGGATCGCCGCCGTGTTCGCCGCAGATACCCAGGTGGATGTCAGGACGAACGGGTTTTGCCTTCTCTACTGCCCACTGCATCAGCAGGCCAACGCCTGTTCTGTCCAGTCTTGCGGTAGGATCGCATTCATAGATGTTCTTATCGATGTAGTCAGCCAGAATCTTACCAGCATCGTCACGGGACAGACCATATGTCATCTGTGTCAGGTCGTTTGTACCGAAGGAGAAGAATTCTGCTTCTGTCGCGATCTGATCTGCTGTCAGAGCAGCTCTGGGGATCTCGATCATGGTACCTACCAGATATTTCAGCTTCTTGCCTTTTTCTTCCATTACTTTTTCTGCTGTTTCCACAACAATATTCTTTACGAATTTCAGTTCTTTGATTTCGCCAACCAGAGGGATCATGATTTCGGGAACGATTTCAATACCCTCTTCCTGGGAAACTTCCACAGCAGCTTCAATGATAGCCTTTGTCTGCATTTCAGCAATTTCAGGATAGCTTACAGCCAGACGGCAGCCTCTGTGACCCATCATAGGGTTCAGTTCATGCAGACCTCTTGCTTTGATCTTCAGTTCTTCCACAGTCTTGCCTGTTCCTTTTGCCAGTACTTCGAATTCTTCTTCTGTGTTGGGCATGAACTCATGCAGAGGGGGATCCAGCAGACGAATGGTAACAGGTCTTGTGCCCATTGCCTTGTAAATGCCTTTGAAGTCCTCTTTCTGGAAAGGTTCGATACCAGCCAGAGCAGCTTTTCTTTCTTCTACTGTTTCAGCCAGGATCATCTTTCTGAATTTCATGATTCTGTCGCCTTCAAAGAACATATGCTCTGTTCTGGTCAGACCAATACCTTCTGCGCCGAAGTCAATGGCTGTCTGCGCGTCGTGAGGTGTATCAGCGTTTGTTCTTACTTTCAGAACTCTCTTTTCATCAGCCCAAGCCATGAATTTAGCGAAGTTGCCGCTGATTTCAGGATCTACGGTAGGGATGTCTTCGCCATAGATGTTACCTGTGGAGCCATCCAGAGAGATGTAGTCGCCTTCTTTGAATGTTTTGCCGCCCAGTGTGAATGTTTTTGCTTCTTCGTTCATTTTGATTTCTTCACAGCCGGATACGCAGCATGTACCCATACCACGAGCAACAACGGCTGCGTGAGAAGTCATACCACCGCGAACGGTCAGGATACCCTGTGCAGCTGCCATACCTTCAATGTCCTCAGGAGAGGTTTCCAGACGAACCAGGATCACTCTGTCGCCAGCCTCAGCCTGTGCTTTAGCGTCTTCTGCGGTGAAGCAGATCTTACCAGCTGCTGCGCCGGGAGATGCGGGCAGACCTTTGCCGATGGGTGCAGCTGCCTTCAGTGCTTTCTGGTCGAATGCGGGATGCAGGATCTGATCCAGCTGTTTGGGTTCTACTTTCATCAGAGCTTCGTCCTTTGTCAGCAGACCTTCGTCAACCATTTCTACGGCGATACGCAGAGCAGCGTTTGCTGTTCTCTTGCCGTTTCTTGTCTGCAGGAAGTACAGTTTGCCTTCTTCTACGGTAAATTCCATATCCTGCATGTCTTTGTAGTGGTTTTCCAGTTTATTAGCGATTTCCATAAACTGTGCGTATACTTCGGGCATATCTTCTGCCAGCTTTGCGATGGGCTTAGGTGTACGAACACCGGCTACTACGTCTTCGCCCTGTGCGTTTACCAGGTATTCGCCCAGCATTGCTTTTTCGCCTGTTGCGGCGTTTCTTGTGAAGGCAACGCCTGTACCGGAGGTGTCGCCCATGTTGCCGAATACCATCATCTGTACGTTAACTGCGGTACCCCAGCTGTAAGGGATATCGTTCATTCTTCTGTAAACGAATGCACGAGGGTTATCCCAGCTGCGGAATACAGCCTTTGCAGCTTCAAACAGCTGTTCCTTGGGATCCTGAGGGAATTCCTTGCCCTGATCTTCCAGGTAGATCTGTTTGAACATTTCAGCCACTTTCTTCAGATCGTCAGCGGACAGATCTGTGTCGTATTTTGCGCCAACCTGTTCTTTGTATTCATCCAATTTTCTTTCAAATTTGGATTTGGATACGCCGATAACAACGTCAGCAAACATCATGATAAATCTTCTGTAAGAGTCGTAAGCGAATCTGGGGTTGCCTGTCTTTGTTGCCAGACCCTCAACGGAAACGTCGTTCAGACCCAGGTTCAGAACGGTGTCCATCATACCGGGCATGGATGCTCTCGCGCCGGAACGAACGGATACCAGCAGGGGATTTTCAGGATCGCCCAGTTTTTTGCCTGCCATTTCTTCCAGTTTTGCCAGAGCAGCCTCAATCTGAGCTACCATTTCGTCGTTCAGCTTCTTGCCGCCTTCATTGTACTCTGTGCAGGCCTCGGTGGTAATGGTGAAGCCCTGAGGGATCGGCAGTCCCAGGATTGTCATTTCCGCCAGGTTTGCGCCTTTACCGCCCAGCAGATTACGCATGGAAGCGTTACCTTCGCTGAACATGTAAACATACTTTTTGCTCATACTTCTTTACCTCCTGTTTATTGAATAAAAGATGGTTTCGGGACATTTCCCCACAAAATCAAAATACGCAGATGCGCATTTTAGTAAATCGCCGCAATTTGCCGCCCTCCTCTTCCCTTTTTCTCCCAATAAGAAATCAGACGGTTCTGAACAGGTTCGGGCAAATTTCCGTGCAGATTGCCAAGCTTTCTTTTGCAGAATTTTCCCTATACATAAGATTATACCAAATCCCCCCATAACGCAAGCCGATTTTTTTCAAATTTTCCAGGCTTTTCTGTGGCTTTTTCATAAGAAAAAACATACCATCAGGCAACATGACTGTTTTTGTCTGCTCTATCTCAGCAAATTGCCTGTCCTTTCCGGCACACAGCGTCCCTTCTCCGCTAAAAAAACAGCTTTCCTCCGCCGTCGATTCACAGAAAAATAGCCCGCGCGCCTTCCATCCTCCCTTTTCCCTGTGCACCCCCTCTCCTCAAACAGCACGCCAATACATTGACATCGCTACATAGCTATGTTTCCCACGCAAAAAAAGACCATCTCTTCTGAGATGGTCTTTTTTCTGACTGCGGATGACAGGACTTGAACCTGCACGGGCGCAATGCCCACTAGAACCTGAATCTAGCGCGTCTGCCAATTCCGCCACATCCGCATATGCCTTTTTGAAACTTGCTTTGCTATCATACTATAAAAAGAAGCCCCTGTCAACTGTTTTTTTCATTTTTTTGAAACTCTGCTTTCCCGCCCCCCCTTTGACGCCGAGCAATCTCTCCGCCCCAAAGAAAAAAGACCATCTTTCCGATGGTCTCTTTTCAGATGCGGATGACAGGACTTGAACCTGCACGGGCGCAATGCCCACTAGAACCTGAATCTAGCGCGTCTGCCAATTCCGCCACATCCGCATATTGTATTGATTTTCATACA
>NZ_JACSNY010000036.1 GCF_016902535.1 Anaerotignum lactatifermentans
AGTGGAAGATTGCAGATGGAAAAAGAGTTTTAATCAAAGGCGGAAGTAATCCATACCAGCAGGAACCTTTATGTGAAGTGATTGCTTCTGGGATTGCGGAAAGGTTATGTATCCCACATACGAAGTATACATTGCTGTGGGAGCATGAAAAACCGTTTTCTGTCTGCCAGGATTTCATTACTTCTGAAACGGAATTGGTATCTGCTTACCATATCATGCAGAGCAGAAAGAAGCCAAATGATCTCTCGGACTATGAATTTTATTTGAGTTGTGCGGAACAACTTGGCGTAAAAAATATCAGAGAGCAGACAGAAAAAATGATTATTTTGGATTTTCTGATTGGAAATGAAGACAGGCATTTCAATAACTTTGGCTTGATTCGAAACGCAGTTACATTAGAATGGATTGGTGTTGCACCTATTTTTGACTGTGGAACATCACTGTGGTATAACACACAGGAAAGTCTGATCAAACCACTTTCTCCCAATCTGCCAGCCAAGCCTTTCAAGAAAACCCATAGGGAACAGATCAAACTGGTAAAAGATTTTTCATGGTTAGACATGAAAAAGTTAAAAGGTATGGAAGAAGAAATGGAAGAAATCCTATCTCAGTCACCCTACATCAGCAGAGAACGCAGGACAGTTTTATGCGATGCGTTCTGCCAAAGAGCAGAATTGCTAGGAGAGATTGCAAACGAACACACGATAAAAGAGGATATTTCACAAGAAAATGATATGATTTTCTAATCCAGAACAATAGAATAAGCAAAACAAAGAAAAGGCGAGCTAAAAGGTTCGCCTTTTTTGTGCCCCAGTTTGCCCCTGTGTGCCGCTTTGCAGAGCAGGTGGAGTAGTTGCAGGGCAAGGTAGTTTGGAGCGAATTTGCCCCGATTTTGGGCGAAGGGAAAAAGAAGGGTATTGGGAATTAATATCTGCAAAAGGTGACTTTGACAGATGCGAAAAATGTTTGCAGGTGAAAGCCAGCCATCAAATGGGCTGGCGTTTCCTCAAATCACCCGCAGTGCGGGGATTTTTTGGCTCTCAGAACTGACATCAAAATCAGAAGGCTGACCTCAATAAAAACGTTTTTCTTAGAATAGATAAACCGGAACCCTTAGAAAAAACGGGCTTTCCCCCTTCCTTTGGCTGACATCAAGACTGACATGAAACCGATTTTTACGGAAAAAGGAGCGAGCGATCAATGGATGATAAAAAGAATAAAATAACCATTCGGATATCCGATGAAACATTGAGAAAATGCGAGGAAGGTATGTGCATATCAGACTGCAAAGTACGAAATGATTTTATTGAAAGAGCCATCGAGTTTTATTCTGGATATGTTTCATCTAAGACACACACGGATTTTTTATCTGATGTGATATTGGAGTCTATGGCAGGTATCGTCAAAACATCAGAAAACCATTTGGCACGTATGCTTTTCAAAATCGCAGTGGAGATGGCAAAGCTGGAAAGTATGCTTGCCGCTATCAACGACATGGATGAGGCAACTATGCGAAGACTTCATATCCGATGCGTCAATGAAGTAAAAAAGATCAACGGCATTCTTACTATGGAAGAAGCCGTAAGATATCAAAGGAGTGACGAGGAATGAAATATAGATTTTATAGTCCTGTGCAGGGCATTATAGATTATGACTTCAACAAAGATATGGATTACGATTCGTGTTTTGATGAAGATGCTATGGAGGAACTGGAAGAAGTAGATTTCGGTTTTCTGACAGCAGAAGACCTGACAGCCTATCAAGAAGAAATCAATCAAGCCATCCGTAAGGAATGGGATTATGAAACAGATGAAGATATGGGGCTGATGCATTACTTTGCTTATGGAAGCAGAGAAACCCAAAAAGATTTGCTGAAAAAAGTAACGGCGGCATATCCCAGGATCGAAACCGTAGGAGAAAAAGCATATGGCGTTATGGTATGTGATATCGAAAAACCTTTGACAGATCAAGAGATCGAAATCCTGAAAGATTATTTTAACGGACAGTACAGTGATGGTTGGGGTGAAGGCTTTGCACAAAGAGGGATCGAAACGCAACATGGCGTGGTCTATCTGGATTTCTGGCCCGATGACTTCCATATGGAAACAGAGGACGAGTTGAAAGACCGCTTGGAATTGAAACAAGACAATGAATTGCAATTTGAAATGTAGGTGATGATATGCCAAGACTTGTTTTTACACCAAGATATCTAAAAATGCAAAAGCCGTCAAAAGTAAAAAATTATGTGAAGTATGTTGCCACAAGACCAAACTCAGAAAAGTTTGAGGCAAATCAGTCTCAAACAGAAGCTACGGAACATCAAAAGAAATGGATCGAAAAAGAACTGAAAGCCCATAAAGAATTGAAAGAAAGTTGTGAACAGGAGTATGAAGACTATTTGCAAAATCCAACAAGAGAAAACGCTATGGAACTGATCAATAAAATTGCGGAAGAAGGTTTGGCAAGGGAAGGCAGTATGGAAAACTATGTGGGCTACCTTGCTAAAAGACCAAGAGCAGAACGAGGAAAACAGGGACATGCACTTTGGAATGGCTCTGATAAAGAAATCGATCTGAATCAAGTGGCAAAAGAAGCATCGGAACATAACGGCAACATCTGGACATTCGTGCTTTCCTTAAAACGGGAGGACGCTGTCCGATTGGGATATGATAATGCCGCTATGTGGCGAGAACTGGTACGAGGCAAAGCACCAGAGATTGCAAAGGCAATGGGAATTCCTTTAGAGCATTTTGTATGGTATGGTGCTTTTCATAATGAAGGGCATCATCCTCATATTCATTTGATGTGCTATTCCAAAAATCCAAAACAAGGATATTTGGGCAGACAGAACTTAATGAAGCTGAGAAGTTCTTTTGCCAATGAGATATTCCGTGATGAGCTGTATTACATTTATGAGCAGAAAGATGAAGTCAGGGACGAGCTGAAAAATTACTTTGACAGGAAACTGAAACAGGCAATGGCAATGGAAGGTACAGATCATCCAAAAGCAGAAGCTTTGCTTTGGGAGTTATCTCAAAAACTGAAAACGGCAAAACACAAAAAGGTTTATGGCAGGCTAGAGAAAGAAAATAAAATACTGGTAGACGAGATCGTCAAAGAAATCAGCAAGGACAAAAAGATTTCACAAGCCTATGAAAGTTGGCTGGGATTGAAAGATGATATCCTTTCTACATACCAGAATCAGGAACGTGCCAGAAGAACACTTGCGGACGAACCAGAGTTCCGTAATATCAAAAATATGGTTTTGAAATCTGCATTGATACTGTTGGAAATGAATGAAGTCATAGTATCAGAACCAGAAGAACGAAATCATGAAATAGTAAATCCTCAAGAAAGCTGGGAAGAACGAACAAAAAAGTTTCATCAAATACAGGCACAAAAACAGTTCCTGCTTCTGATGAAACACATTAGCCACATGATTCAGGAAGATTATGATAAAAAGAAACAACAGATTCATGTAGATAAGAAGCTGATGCGTAAAATCATGGAAAAGAAAGAAGTGGACTATAGTCAATAAAAAAGACACGATTTTTGAATATATTTTCTGGGAACGGCTAGATTCCTTGCCGATCCCAGAATGTTGCTTCCATTTCATCTGGTGTCAGAT
>NZ_JACSNY010000037.1 GCF_016902535.1 Anaerotignum lactatifermentans
AGACTTGTACAGAAAATTCGCTGAAACAGAAGTAAAACCTTTGGCGGAAGAACTGGACGAAGAAGAAAGATTCCCCGTGGAAACAGTAAAGAAACTGGCTAGATACGGCTTCCTGGGTATTCCCTTCCCCAAGGAATACGGCGGCGCCGGCGGCGACTACCTGTCCTATTCCATGGCAGTAGAAGAACTGGCTAAGGTATGCGGCACAACAGCCATCATCGTATCCGCACACACATCCCTGTGCGCAGGTCCCATCTACATGTTTGGTACAGAAGAACAGAAACAGAAATACCTGGTACCCCTGGCAAAGGGTGAAAAACTGGGCGCATTCGGTCTGACAGAGCCCAGCGCAGGTACAGACGCATCCATGCAGCAGACAACAGCAGTGCTGGACGGCGATGAATACGTACTGAACGGTACCAAAGTATTTATCACAAACGCTGGCTACGCAGACACATACGTTGTGATCGCAATGACAGACAAATCCAAAGGCACAAGAGGCATCTCCGCGTTTATCGTAGAGAAAGACACACCGGGCTTCTCCATCGGTAAGAAGGAAAGAAAAATGGGTATCCGCGGCAGCGCAACCTGCGAACTGATCTTTGAAAACTGCAGAATCCCTAAGGAAAACCTGCTGGGCAAAGAAGGCCAGGGCTTCAAGATCGCCATGCAGACACTGGACGGCGGCCGTATCGGCGTAGCTTCTCAGGCACTGGGTCTGGCAGAAGGCGCTATCGATGAATGTGTAAAATACGTAATGGAAAGAAAACAGTTCGGCAAGAAGATCGGTCAGATGCAGAACACACAGTTTGAACTGGCAGACATGGCAGCGAAGGTAGAAGCAGTAAAACTGCTGGTATACGAAGCAGCATGCACAAAGGACGCACACGGCGCATACAGCCACCTGGCAGCAATGGCAAAATACATGGCAGGCGCAACAGCCAGCGATGTAACCAGAAGATGTGTACAGCTCTTCGGCGGCTATGGCTACACAAGAGATTACCCCATCGAAAGAATGATGCGTGACGCGAAGATCACAGAGATCTACGAAGGTACCGCAGAAGTACAGAAGATCGTTATCGCAAACTGGCTGAAACTGAAATAAGAAAGAGATTGGGGGCCAGCCCCCAAACCCCTGCAAGGGGCATCGCCCCTTGACCCATTTGCCGCAAAACTGCGTTTTGCGGGGAGAGGGAACCAGGGAGACAGGTTAGACAGAAAAAGCGAAAAATAAAGTTTCGGTCAAGCCTTTTCAAAGGCTTGCGGCGTGTGAGGCAGAGCCTCACGGTTTTAACAGTTTGGGAGCGGAGCTCCCAAGAAAACGAAAGGAGATAAAACCGCAATGAAAATTGTAGTATGCATCAAACAGGTACCCGATACCGTAGAAGTAAAGATCGATCCTAAGACCGGCACACTGATCCGTGACGGTGTTCCTTCCATTATCAACCACGACGACAAAACAGGTATTGAAGCAGCCCTGACCATTCGTGAACAGCTGGGCGGCACAGTAACCGTAGTATCCATGGGTCCCCCTCAGGCAGACGTTGCGCTGAGAGAAGCGCTGGCTATGGGCTGTGACGAAGCAATTCTGGTAAGCGGCAGAGAATTCGGCGGTTCCGATACATACGCTACTTCCGGAATCCTGGCAGCAGCCCTGAAACAGCTGGACTATGACCTGATTATCACAGGCCGTCAGGCAATCGACGGCGATACCGCACAGGTAGGCCCTCAGATCGCGGAAAAACTGCACCTGCCTCAGGTATCCTATGTAGAAGAAGTGGTAGAAGCAGCAGAAGACCACGTAACTGTAAAGAGACAGTTCGAAGACGGCTACCACATCGTAAAAGTAAAAACACCTTGCCTGCTGACAGCAATCGCTGAACTGGCAGAACCCAGATATATGTCCGTAGGCGGCGTATTTGACGCTTACCAGAAAGAAATCAAGATCTTTGACTTCCCTCTGCTGAAGGATGACCTGGAACTGGATATGATCGGTCTGAAAGGTTCCCCTACGAACGTATACAAATCCTTCACAAAAGAACTGAAAGGCGCAGGCACAGTCCTGAAAGACCTGACAGCAGAACAGGCAGTAGAAGCCATCGTGAAGAAGCTGGAAGAAAAGTTCATCATCTAATTGCTGATTGCCGATGAAATCAGGCAGACCTTGGGGCTTTGCCCCAATCCCCCATCGGGGACGCGTGCCCGAACCCCATTTGGCACAAAACTGCGTTTTGTGCGGAGGGAGAATGAGGACTGCATGACGGAGAAAAGATGATATCCCGCAAAATGAAATTTTGCGGCAAAAGGGTCAAGGGACGGTGTCCCTTGCGTGGGTTTGGGAGCAGAGCTCCCAAGAAGAATAAAAGGAGGATAATTCCCATGAGCAATGGTATTTTTGTAGTAGTGGAACAGAGAAGCGGCAAGGTACAGAACGTAGGCCTGGAACTGATCGGTGAAGCTACAAGACTGAAAGCAGACCTGAAAGACGATGTATACGCAGTCCTGCTGGGCAGCGACATCGAAGGCGAAGTAGAAAAGCTGTACCACTATGGCGCAGACAAGGTAATCCTGGTAGACCACCCTTACCTGAAAGAGTATGTAACAGAGCCCTACACAAAGGCAGTGACAGAAGTAATCAAAAAGTATGACCCCGAAATCATGCTGTTCGGCGCTTCTTCCATCGGCCGTGACGTAGCTCCTCGTGTAGCAAGCCGTGTAAGAACAGGTCTGGTTGCCGATACAACCGGTCTGAGAATGGCAAAAACACAGGAAGAATATGATAAAGAAGCTTCCATGGGCTGCGCAGACCCTACAAGAGCACTGCTGATGACTCGTCCCGCATTCGGCGGCAACATCATGGCTACACTGATGTGCCCCAGAACAAAACCTCAGATGGCTACAGTTCGTCCCGGCGTTATGAAGAGAATTGACAAGGACGAAACAAGAAAAGGCGAACTGATTAAATTCGACGTAGACTTCACAGAAGCAGACATGAACGTAGAGATTCTGGAAGTTGTAAAGGCTGACAAGAAATCCGTAGACCTGACAGAAGCAAAACTGATCGTATCCGGCGGCCGTGGTATCGGCGGTCCTCAGGGCTTTGACCTGATCAGAGACGTGGCAGACGCACTGGGCGCAGAGGTTGGTTCCTCCAGAGCATGTGTAGACGCTGGCTGGATCGAAAAAGACCGTCAGGTAGGTCAGACAGGTAAGACAGTACGTCCCGACCTGTACATGGCATGCGGTATCTCCGGCGCAATCCAGCATGTAGCTGGTATGGAAGGCTCCGAACTGGTTATCTCCATCAACAAGAACGACACAGCTCCTATTTTCGAAGTATCCGACCTGGGTATTGTCGGCGACGTTAAGGTAAT
>NZ_JACSNY010000038.1 GCF_016902535.1 Anaerotignum lactatifermentans
GTGCTTACACCTCCAACCTATCTACCTCATTATCTTTAAGGGACCTTACTTCCGAAGAATGGGAAATCTCATCTTGAGGGCGGCTTCACGCTTAGATGCCTTCAGCGTTTATCCGTTCCATACATAGCTACCCGGCTGTGCAGTTGGTCTGCAACCGGTACACCAGAGGTACGTCCATCCCGGTCCTCTCGTACTAAGGACAGCTCCTCTCAAATTTCCTCCGCCCACAACGGATAGGGACCGAACTGTCTCACGACGTTCTGAACCCAGCTCGCGTACCGCTTTAATGGGCGAACAGCCCAACCCTTGGGACCTACTTCAGCCCCAGGATGCGATGAGCCGACATCGAGGTGCCAAACCTCCCCGTCGATGTGAACTCTTGGGGGAGATAAGCCTGTTATCCCCAGGGTAGCTTTTATCCGTTGAGCGATGGCATTCCCACTTATTACCACCGGATCACTAAGTCCTACTTTCGTACCTGCTCCACCCGTCGGTGTCGCAGTCAAGCCACCTTTTGCCTTTACACTCTTTGAATGGTTTCCAATCATTCTGAGGTGACCTTCGAGCGCCTCCGTTACCTTTTAGGAGGCGACCGCCCCAGTCAAACTGCCCGCCTGACATTGTCCCTCATCCGGATCACGGACGCAGGTTAGAAATCCAATGATATAAGAGAGGTATCCCACCGTCGACTCCTCCGAAACTGGCGTCCCGGATTCCTAGTCTCCCTCCTATCCTGTACATATATCATCGAATCCCAGTATCAGGCTGCAGTAAAGCTCCATGGGGTCTTTCCGTCCTGTTGCGGGTAACCAGTATCTTCACTGGTTCTTCAATTTCACCGGGCGTGTTGTCGAGACAGTGCTCAAATCGTTACACCTTTCGTGCGGGTCAGAACTTACCTGACAAGGAATTTCGCTACCTTAGGACCGTTATAGTTACGGCCGCCGTTTACTGGGGCTTGAATTCAAAGCTTTGGCTTGCGCCGAACCTCTCCTTTTAACCTTCCAGCACCGGGCAGGTGTCAGCCCCTATACTTCACCTTTCGGTTTCGCAGAGACCTGTGTTTTTGCTAAACAGTCGCTTGAGCCTCTTTTCTGCGGCCACTTGCGTGGCTCCCCTTCTCCCTAAGTTACGGGGTCATTTTGCCGAGTTCCTTAACAACACTTCTCCCGTCGGCCTGTGGATTTTCTCCTCATCTACCTGTGTCGGTTTACGGTACGGGTACGTATTATACAATAGCGGCTTTTCTCGACAGTGTGGATTCGGAAACTTCCCTACTTTTATTCAGTCCCCATCGCACTTCATCATCAAAAGACGGATTTGCCTATCTTCCTTGACTTTGTACTTGGCCGGGTCTTTCCATTCCCCGGTTTTCCTATCCTCCTGCGTCCCCACAGTTCTGATAATACGTAGTACAGGAATATCAACCTGTTATCCATCGACTACGACTTTCGTCCTCGCCTTAGGCCCCGACTAACCCTGGGAAGATTAGCTTTACCCAGGAAACCTTAGATATTCGGCCTAGAAGTTTCTTACTTCTATCTCGCTACTCATTCCGGCATTCTCTCTCCTGTTTCGTCCACCATCGTTCTCACTTTGGCTTCGTCCTTGCAGGATGCTCCTCTACCCCTAACAGCGTTAGCTGTCAAGCCGTAGCTTCGGTGTCGTGTTTTAGCCCCGTTAAATTTTCGGCGCAGGTTTTCTCGACTAGTGAGCTGTTACGCACTCTTTAAATGTATGGCTGCTTCTAAGCCAACATCCTAGTTGTCTATGAAATCCCACATCCTTTTCCACTTAACACGTACTTTGGGACCTTAGCTGTCGGTCTGGGCTCTTTCCCTTTTGTCCACGCGACTTATCTCACGCAGACTGACTCCCGAGGGTATCTTGACGGCATTCTTAGTTTGATATGAGTTGGTAACCTTTTTGGGCCCCGCGTCAGTTCAGTGCTTTACCTCCGTTAGACTCCATCTCGAGGCTAGCCCTAAAGCTATTTCGAGGAGAACCAGCTATCTCCGAGTTCGATTGGAATTTCTCCGCTATCCACACCTCATCACCACCTTTTTCAACAGATGTGTGTTCGGTCCTCCAAAGCCTTTTACGGCTCCTTCAACCTGGACATGGATAGGTCACCCGGTTTCGGGTCTACTAATACTAACTTTACGCCCTGTTCAGACTTGGTTTCCCTTCGGCTCCGCACCTTCTGAGTGCTTAACCTCGCTGGCATTAGTAACTCGCCGGACCGTTCTACAAAAAGTACGCCATCAGACTTGCGTCCTCTGACTGTTTGTAAGCACAAGGTTTCAGGTTCTTTTTCACTCCCCTCCCGGGGTTCTTTTCACCTTTCCTTCACAGTACTGCTTCACTATCGGTCACTGGGGAGTATTTAGGCTTGGGGGGTGGTCCCCCCGGCTTCCCACAGGGTTTCTCGTGTCCCGTGGTACTCTGGATCCCGCGGCGGGTCTTCTGGTTTCGTCTACCGGACTTTCACCGTCTCTGGTCTGCTTTCCCAAAACAGTTCGACTACCATAGCCTCCATCGCCATATGCGGTCCGCAACCCCGAAGAACCAGGTCCTTCGGTTTGGCCTCTTTCCCTTTCGCTCGCCGCTACTCAGGAAATCGATGTTTCTTTCTCCTCCTATTGCTACTTAGATGTTTCAGTTCACAACGTTCCCTTCCGCACGCTATGGATTCACGTACGGATACTTGAGGTTTGCTCAAGTAGGTTTCCCCATTCAGAAATCTCCGGATCGATGGCTGTTTGCGCCTCCCCGAAGCTTTTCGCAGCTTACCACGTCTTTCATCGGCTCCCAGTGCCAAGGCATTCACCCTGTGCTCTTTCTTGCTTGACCTTCGCGTTTCACGTTAGCAAGTTCAAATTTCTTTTTTCTGATTCGGAAAGCTTGCTTGCCAGAAGCAGAAAAAGATTTTTGAGCGCCGCGCTGTGCGCGACGGAGGCAATCAAAGATTGCCGGAGTTGCTTACGTGAAAAGTCATCATCTTTTCTTGAACAATAGCTTTGTTCTTGGAATGATCATTTATAGCGAAATAAAATGTTGATTGCTTTACTACATTTTATTTAGAATAAATTTTCTCGATTTTATTGACTCTTGTTTGTCTTGTATTCAGTTTTCAAGGTGCAT
>NZ_JACSNY010000039.1 GCF_016902535.1 Anaerotignum lactatifermentans
GCCGTATCTAGCCAGTTTCTTTACTGTTTCCACGGGGAATCTTTCTTCTTCGTCCAGTTCTTCCGCCAAAGGTTTTACTTCTGTTTCAGCGAATTTTCTGTACAAGTCTTTCAACAGTACCTGTTCCTTTGAAAATCCAAACTCCATAATCTGTGTCCTCCTTAAATCATAGGCAATTTGTTATTATTCTAACGATTCATTATAAGAGCAAGAATCGTGCCAACAATGTTTTTTCCGTTTTTTCTATCTTTTTTATCAAAAATGACTGGTTTTTTGTTAGAAAGAATGTTAGAATATTTTTAAAAATACGTATTCTAACACAGTATTACAACAAAATGTAGAAAGGACCCCGATTATGAAATTGACAAAAAAATTGTTTTTTTCTTCGAACATTATCCCCACCATCCTGGATCATACCAATGACGGCATCAATGTGGTGGATACAGAGGGGATTCTGGTATACGTCAATCGTATTTCCGCCAACTATGTCAATCAGCGCCCGGAGGATATGCTGGGCCATCCCATTTCCGAATTTTATCCCGACGCGGTACTGCTGGCTGTATTGGAGAATCGGCAGCCCATACTGGATAAAAAAATCCATTTTGTTCCTCCGAAAAAATATGTCGTCAATTCCTATCCTATTTTTATTGAAGGAGAATTTCTGGGCGCCTTTTCCGTCTTTCAGGACATTCAGGAGATCGACCAGCTCAACGGCAAAATCAAACACCTGGAAATGCAGGTCAGTCTCACAAAACCAGAGGCGGATTATCAGCATGTGGTCCATATGGGCACCATGCAGCATATCTATAAACAGGCCAAAAAGATCGTAGGCTCTCTGGGCGGCCCCCGCCACTCCATCATCACCGGCGAATCCGGCACCGGCAAAACCATGCTGGCCAATCTGATTTATAATTACGCCAAGGAGATCGGCGTCATTGGCAAAAACGCCCCTTTTATCGAAATCAACTGCGCCCAGTTCACCAATCCGGATATTGCCGCCATGGAAATCTTCGGCTCCGTGGAAGGCGCCTATACCGGCTCCAAAAAGAAAAAAGGTCTTTTCGAGCAGGCCAACGGCGGTATCCTCTTTCTGGATGAGGCCCATACCATCGAAAATTATCAAAGCCTGCTGCTGAAGGCCATCGAGTCCGGCAAGATCCGCCGGATCGGTGATACCAAAGAAATCGATATCAATGTCATTGTCATTGCCGCCTCCACCAAAAACCTGCACGAGGTATTCCTTCCGGAGCTGTATCAGCGTCTGGGCCAGTATGAAATGCATCTGCCGGCTCTGCGGGAACGCTCTCTGGCGGAAAAGGACCAGCTCTTCCGTCATTTTGTCCGCCGCTATGAGGAGGCCGTCTGGGAAGCCCACCGCATCCGTTACCATGTGGAATTTACGCCGGAGGCAAAACATGCCGTCCTAAACGCCGTTTATCCCAGAAATATCCGTCAGATGCGGGATGTCATCAATTACAGCATCGACGCCTCCTCCCCCCTCATTGAGGACGTTGGTGAAAAAAAGGAGATCACCACCGTGGTTGGCATCGAACATATCCCCTTCGAGCTGACACCGGAACAGCCGGCGGCAGAGCCGCAGCCGGAACCAAAGGAACCGGAACAGCTCATTACCCCACAGATCGCTGATTTTATTCTGGAACAGTCTAAATGCGGCATGGGCCCCAGAAAAATCTCCCACCAGCTGGAAGCGATGGGGGTATCCCTTCCCTATTATAAAGTAGCGTACTTCTTAAAAAAGCAGTCCAAAAATTAAGGAATTCCTCTGTTTTCCCTTGTTTTTTGGCATACAGGACGGCAAATGTTTTTTCTGGACATTTGCCGTTGTACCATGTAAAATAAAAAACAGTTATTTTTTCCCCGAAAAAGGGAAAACTGATATGAAAAGAAGGAGTCTTGGCCCTATGGAAGCCCACAGCGAAACACATTCCATTGAATATGAAGGCATAGAAATCGAATATCAGCTGATCCGCAAAGACGTAAAATATATCAATCTGCGGGTCAACAAATACAGTCAGGTGGTCGTCTCCGCCGCAAAACGGGTGCCTTTTTCCGTCATCGAGGAATTTGTGCAGTCCAAAGCCCTGTGGATCATCACCCATCTGGCGGAGGTGGAAAAACTGCGCCACGCCCAGCCATCCGGCATGCTCCACGATGGAAAAACCGTTTACTATCTAGGAAAACCTCTGACGCTGACGCTGGCCCAGGGCAGCCCCCAGATCACCCGGACGGAGACCTCCGTCCATATGGTTACCCGTCAGATCCATCCCCAGGAGCTTCGTTCCGAATATCTGGAATGGCTGCGAAAGGAAGCGGAAACCGTATTCCCCAAAATTCTGGAGCAGATCTACCCTCTGGTCAAAGAACTGGAAGTCCCCTATCCTTCTATCCAGATCCGCAATATGCGTAGCATCTGGGGCAGCTGTACCGTGGAAGGCGCCTCGATCCGCCTGAATCTTCAGCTGATGAAAGCCGCCCCGGAATGTATCGAACAGGTCGTCCTCCATGAACTGCTTCATTTCTGCCAGCCCGACCACAGCAAAAAATTCTATCGCCTCATGGAAGAACGCATGCCCGATTGGAAGGCGAGAAAGGAACTCCTGGAAACGGAATTCAAAGACGGCATATGATTCTCCCGGAAAAACCTTCCTTTTTTCCATGGACAGAGGACTCTTTTCTTGACAAATCCCCCCTAACGTGCTATACTTTCAAATAGAGATGACGCGGAGTAGAGCAGTCCGGTAGCTCGTCGGGCTCATAACCCGGAGGTCGCAGGTTCAAATCCTGTCTCCGCTATTTCTAAAAGACATCATACCACCAGGTATGGTGTCTTTTTGTATGTTCCGGAAATGTCTCATGCAGAACCTGATATTTCCGGGGTCCCC
>NZ_JACSNY010000040.1 GCF_016902535.1 Anaerotignum lactatifermentans
GCATTATAATACAGACAAAGGCAGAACCTCAAAATAGGCTCTGCCCAAAGTAACTAATGACATATCTTATATCAGTTTATTCACTTTACACAAAACTTGAAACGGTCTCGACTTTGATAATTACTTAATGCAAATTATTCCTCCTGCTTTGTTTAATTTTCATTTCTTTGATGGCGAAAAAGTTTCAAATTTTGTGTTTGACCGTGCAAATGGTCAAGCATTTCGAAAAGCTTTTTTACAAATTTGCAGTTTGGACACATTTGACTTGATTGAAGAACAACTGCGATACAATACTCGAACAACAAAAGGCGACTCACACAGTCTTGTTGAAGAAGAATATGAAACAGCCAGAGAAAAACGAGCTAAAGCTAAAGAAGCATACACCATTGCTTTTCAAAGAATGGAAAACGTGCAAGAAGAAATTGATGCTCTTCAAGATCAAATTGCCATATTAGATGAAAATATGAGAAAATATGGCGGTATTGAAAACCATGATTGGAAACTATACGAGAAAGAAATCCAAGAGGAAGAAGCCAAACGTAATGAACTGCGGCATATTCTAAAAACGGCAGCTAATGATGTCATTCCATTTGTTATTTTGAAAGAACAATTAGAGGCACTCAAAATCCAATTGACTGTAGAAGAGAAACTAAAGCGAAATCGCCTTCTCAAAGACAAATTTTCTGATCCTCACTTAAAGGAAAAATTGCAGCAGGAATTCGTTGATTCCCCTCGTACTGAAATTTCTGATAGATTTATGCATGCTTTATATAGGACACTACGTGAAGACATATCTGAAGATGAGATAGAATTTTTGAAAATATCCGAAAATGATTCTATGGAATTACTTGCGAAAATTCATCACTATCAAAATTACGATGTGCAAAGCCTTCTTGATGCAGAAAAATCTTTGGAAAAATCTTTAGCACATACAAAAGAGCTGCGTGCACAAATGGACTCAAAAGAAGTCATAGATTCCAATCATTATCTGTTACAAAAAAACGAACTTCTTATGCGACTGAATGCACTGAGACAACAATCTTTGGTAGAAAAAGATTGTCTTTTCCAAAAAGAAAGCATAATGCAAACAACAGAGAAAGTATACCAGAAAGCATACGAAAAATATCGTGCTATGCTAAAAGAAAAGTCTGTTTCTGATATGGCAGCCAGAGCATTATTGGCATTTAGTGAATTGAAACAGAATCTATATGCTAAATATGTCTCACAAGTTGAAGATGCTTTTTCTCGAAATTTCCATAATCTCATTAGCAAAACCGATTTAATTGATGGAATTTATATCGATTCTGCATTTGAAATAGTTGCCTACAAGATGCAAGAAGTTGATATTGCTCATGTTTCAAAACAAATTCAAGAATATGGCAAAGAATATCTACGTTCTAATATTGGTGAACGAGCCTATAAGATAATTCAAGATTGTAAATTCAGTAAAGGAAAGATCATTGTACCAATCAAAGTTGAGCAACATTTTTCCGCTGGAGAGAGACCGTTTCAAGTTTTGTGTAAAGTGAATAAACTGATATAAGATATGTCATTAGTTACTTTGGGCAGAGCCTATTTTGAGGTTCTGCCTTTGTCTGTATTATAATG
>NZ_JACSNY010000005.1 GCF_016902535.1 Anaerotignum lactatifermentans
AAAGTGGATGAAATGAACAAACGTCCCAGAAAATGTTTAAGGTATAGAACGCCTTATGAGATTTATTATTCAGAGGTGTTGCATTTAACTTGACAATTCAAGGGAAAAATATAGGACATACAATGCTTTTTCAGGAGAGGCGGATTTCGCGCCGGTTTTCTATGCTCAGATCAGATGTAATGCTTCAAAATCCTCTTCTTCCAGCAAACCGCCTTCCTTTGCTACCACCGCGGCGGAAACAAGATTGGCGGTTTCCAGCGTTTTCTGCCAGTCCCAGCCAAAGTGCCGGCCGGCGATAACAGCGCCCATGTGGGAATCCCCGGCACCAATGGTATCTTTTACTGTGGTGGGACGGGGCGCCGCCTGATATTCCTGTTTGCCGTCGAAGCAGTAGGCTCCGTTTTCGCCCAAAGTAATGATAACGGGGCTTTTTGTTTTTTCATAAAGCTGCCGGGCCGCCTGCTGATAGGTGGTTTCTCCCGAATACGCCAGACTTTCCTCCTCGTTTAAATGGAGGATGGGATGCAGGGCAAACAGGGCTTCCATGCGGTCAGCGGGAATTTTCAGGATACGGGGACCAGGGGCGAAATAGATCTGGTACGCCGGATGATGTTCCAGATAATGGATGATGTTCCAGCCGGTGTATTCCTCGATTTCCAGCCCGCAGGTATAGACGCTGTCGATGGTTTCTGTGTCGATTTTTTTCAGATATTCTTCATAAAAGGTGTATTCGATGCCATGATCCACAATAAAGGTACGTTCGCCGTCGGCCTCTACCATACAGTAGCAGCAGCCGTTTTCCTGTTCCGGCACGCGCACGTAAATGGGAACGCCCCGCTTTTGCAGTTTTTCCAGTACAAAATTGCCGTAAATACCGCCGCCCACAGCGGTGCAAAGGCTGTAAGGGGCACCGAAATGGCGCAGGATATCGCTGACCAGAAAGGCACAGCCCCCCAGAGAACGTGTCTGTTTCAGAATATGAATATCCTCCTGCTTAACGGGAAGATGGTCGATGTTTATGATAACGTCAACGACGGTGGAGCCGATGACCAGTGTCTGCTTCATAGGAGTTCCTCCTTGTTTTTTCTTCCAGTATACAACGATTTTGCCACGAAAAAAAGCCTTTTCCTCCTGCACCCGGCCAAGGAAAGGGCTTTTTGTCTGTTTACAGCAGGGAAAACTCCCGGCGCAGTTCCGCCAGCAGTTCCGCCTTTGTCTGGGGCGGATGATGGCCTTTGACGCAGAGGGAAAAGGGGATTTCCTCCAGAGCGGCAATATGGGCCGCCAGCAGTTCTTTGTCATAGACCCAGTCCTCTCCCACAGGGACGGAACAGTAGGCGTCCCCCAGAAAGAGCACGCCGTCCGCCAGAATGACGGCGCAGTCCTGAGCGTGGGGGGAAACCAGCTCGAAAAAACGAACGGGAATATCCAGTTCCAGTGCGATTTCCTGATGGAAAGATAAATCAGCGGGGCGGACCTGAATCTCCTCAGGACGGGCATATTCCTCCCGGATATGGGTATCGCAGAAAAGGGACTCCTCTCCCGTTTCTACCCGTTTTCTCATTTCCTCTTCCGTCCAGCCCCAGCCCGCCATGGTGTTTAACAGTGCGTTTGTTTTCTCCGAAGCCAGACAGAAACAGTTTGCCGCCGTTATGCCATAGGTATGGTCCCAATGGGAATGGGTGATGCAGAGCAGTTTCGGCCGGGGCAGGCCTTCCGCCGCCAGCAGAGCCAGATATTCCGCCACATGGGCGGGGGAGTTGCCGCCGTCTACCATAACGGGATAGCGGCTGTCCCGGATATAGCCCAGACAGGGCCGGTCCCGCCGCTCTTCGTGGGTAGTGTAATAGACATTTTTCGTTAGTTGCTTCAGTTCCATAGGTACGCTCCTTTTTTAGTCCTTCAGGAAATCCTCCAGCTCTTTCTGCCGCTCTTGGGCGTGGCGGTAGCCGTGGAGGTAAAACTGCATCAGCTTATGATAATCCGTTTCCATTCTGCCTACGACGGGGATTTCCGGCCGGAAGGAGAGAATCTTCCCCTCTTTTTCCAGTCTGCGGATCTCCGCCAGACGTTTGTTGTATGTCTGGGGCCGCCGCAGCAGAAGCTCCTCTACCATCGGGTACTGCCGGTATATTTTTCCCATGAGCTTTGCGGATTTGCCCAGCGTCATGCGGAAGTCCGGATTTCTGGTCTGTACCACTACCAGCTTCTCACAGCCCATGTCAAAGGCACGCTGGATGGGGATGGAGTCGGAAAGTCCGCCGTCCAGATAGGGGGTGCCCTCCAGCAGTACGGCGGGCGCGGCCCCGGGCATGGTGCAGGAGGCTTTGCCGATTTCCATGAGCCGTTTTCTGCTTTTTCTTTCATGGAAAAATTCCGCCTCCCCCGTCAGGCAGTTGGTGCAGCAGTATTCGTCGTATACCTCCGACTGAAAATAAGCGTCAAAGTCAAAGGGAAAGTATTTATTGGGATAGTGCCGGAAAATCATATCCATATCCATAAGGACATGCTTTTTCCAGAGGACCTTCAGGCCCGTATAGGCGTATTTTTTGTCTGTATGGATCATACAGTCCCGGGTACGGCCGATCTGGCCGGAGACCAGATCCAGACCGTTGCAGGCCCCCGCCGATACACCTACCAGATAGGGGAAGGAAATGCCCTGTTCCATCCAATAATCCAGCACGCCTGCCGTATAAACGCCCCGGGCGGCGCCGCCTTCCAGTACCAGACCGATTTTTTTCATTGTAGATCCTTCCTTTCTTTTCTCGTCTCTTCTTTAATATGCAAAAACAGGAGGCCGGAGCGTTCCCTTTTAGGGAAAACTCCGGCTCATTCAGGTTTTGATCTTCTTTTTTTGGAATCAGCTTTCGGCGGCTGCCTTTTGGGCCGCTTTTTCCGCCTTGGCCATACGTTTTTCTACCCGGCGTCTGAGACGTTTCTGTCTGCGGCGGTTCATCCATGCGTAAACAACGGGGATGAATACCAGTGTAACCATGGAGGAAAGGGTCAGACCGAAGATAACGCTCAATGCCAGAGAGCGCATCATTTCGCTGCCTTCCTGCTGGGTGACAACCATAGGGATCAGACCCAGGATGGTAGTCAGAGTTGTCATCATAATAGGCCGCAGACGGCGGGGACCGGCGGTGGTCAGCGCCTTATAGCAGCTCATGCCGCGGCTCATCAGCTGGTTGGTATAGTCTACCAGCACGATACCGTTATTTACAACCATACCTGCCAGCATGATAAAGCCCATCATAGCGGACATGGTGATGGTGTTGCCGGTAATGAACAGCCCCAGAATAGCGCCGGTAAAGGCCAGAGGCATGGAGAACATGACAATGGCGGGATACCGCAGGCTTTCAAACTGAGAAGCCATAATCATGTAAACCAGAAGGACAGCCACGATCAGTGCGGTGGTCAGAGAGCTGAACGCGTCATTCATCATTTCCAGCGTGCCGCCGAATTCATAGCTGCATCCATCGGGGAATTCATAATCCGCCAGAACGCTTTCTACCAGCTTCTGGGCGTCGCTGCCGCTCAGTTCCGGTGAGGAGGCCTCGATGGTGATATAGTTTTTCTGATTTTCCCGGTAAATGGAGGTAGCGCTTTCACTCATTTCCACAGAAGCGATGCTGGAAAGAGGAATTTCACCGCCGTATGCCGAGGAAACCGTCAGGTCGTTCAGATCTGTCAGATAGTTCAGATCGGCAGTGTCATAGCGGATGACCACGTCAATCTCTGTGCCGTCGATCTTATACTGTGTGGCGGTGGAGCCGGAAATGGCCGTATTCAGGGAGCTGGCGATGGAAGCGGTGGTGATGCCGTAAAGGGATGCCTTGTTCCGGTCAATGACCACTTTGGCCTCCGGTACCGTTGCGCCGGTAGAGCCTTCCACATCTTTTAATTGAGGGATACCGCTCAAAAGTTCCACCAGATCCTCTTCTACATCCAAAAGGACGGCGGAATCATAGCCATAGACGTTCAGGGATACGTCTGTGCCGCCAAAGCTGCCCATGGCGGAGCTGGAGGAGGAAGCAGTGATTTCCGCGCCGGGAATATCCGCTGTCAGTTCCTTGATTTCCTCACAGATCTCGTTGGTGCTGCGGCTGCGGTTTTCTTTATCCACCAGATTCATGGTGATGCTGGCACTGGAAGTGCCGCTGGAGAGCATACCGCCCCCTACGGAAGCGTATACAGTCTGGGCCTCGGGAATATCCTGCAAACGGTACAATACCTCCCATACGGTTTCTTCCGTAGCATCCAGATCGGTGCCGTTGGGCATTTCGATGGTGATATTGGCAACGCCTTCGTCCATCTCATCCATAAAGTCCATACCGGTGATGGGAAGGGTACAAAGGCTGCCGATAAAGGCCGCCAGTACGATACAAATGGTCCGTCTGGGATGGCGCAGCGCCCATTTGATGAGCTTTTCATAGCCGTTATTGATTTTATCCAGTACCAGATCCCACATATAGAGGATATGGAACAGCTTTTTGTTGGGTTCTTTTTTCTTCCGTTCCCGCCGCAGGAACAAAGCGCAGGCCATGGGCACGAAAGTAATGGAGACCACCAGAGAGGAGATCAGGGAGAAGCAGATGGCGAAGGAAAGACTCTGCATCAGCTGTCCCACAGATCCGCTTACAAAGGCGATGGGCAGGAATACGGCTACGGTGGTCAATGTGGACGCCGTAACGGCCATGGTTACTTCTTTGGCGCCGGATTCCGCCGCTTCCGCCGGGGCGTAGCCCCGCTCATAGTATTGATAAATGCTGTCCAGTACCACGACGGAGTTGTCTACCAGCATACCGATACCGATGGCAAGACCGCCCATGGAAATGATGTTCAACGTCATCCCCGCCAGATACATCAGCGCGAAGCTGGCCAGAATGGAGGTAGGGATGGAAACGGCGATGATGATGGAAGTCAGCGGGTTCTTCAGGAACAGCAGCAGTACGAAGAACGCGATAATGGCGCTGAGGAAGGCCGTTTCTGTTACGTTGGACAAAGATGTCTGAATATATTCGGAGGTATCTGTCAGCATGGTGATCTGCAGTTCAGGATAAGCGGCGTTCAGATCCGCCATTTCTTCCTGAAGCTTTTTGCTGACGTCTACCAGATTGGCGGTGGACTGTTTGTTTACGGAAAGCATGATGCCGTATTCCCCGTCAATAATGGTAAAGGAACTGCGGTCCACTTCCATTTCTTCCACAGTAGCAACGTCGCTTAAATGGATCAGCGCGCCGCCGGAGGTGGTGATGGGCAGATTCCGGATTTCCTCAATGGAGGAAAATTCCCCCATGGTACGTACCTGTACCGTAGTAGTGCCCTGGGACAAAGAGCCGGAGGGCAGGTTCATATTTTCCGCCGCCAGCACCTGGGACAGGGTGGAGGTGGAGATGCCGTAGCCCGCCAGCTTCTGGGGGTCTACGGTGATGCGGATCTCACGCTCGATGCCGCCGGTCATATCCACGGAGGCAACACCCTCGATACGCTCCAGCCGGTTGACCACATTGTCCTCCAGCATTTCGTTCAGCGCGTTCAGGTCCATATTTTCCGCCGTAACGCCCAGATAAATGGGCAGGGCGTTCATATCCATTTTGATGATGTTGGGTTCTCCCGCGTCATCGGGCAGCGAGGATTTTACCCGGTCGATGACCTCTCTCAGGTCCACGGAGGCCATGTCAATGTCTGTGCCGTCCACGAACTGCACCATAGCAAAGGATACGTCCGCGGAAGAGACGGAGGAGATGGTCTCCACATTGGTTACGGTGCTGAGGGCCTCCTCCAGAGGCTCTGTCACCAGATTTTCCATTTCCTCAGGACCGGCGCCCACATAGGTAGTGGTGACTACTACAATGGGGATATCCACATTGGGCATCAGAGCCATATCCAGATTCAGATAGGCCACAATCCCCCCAAGAAATACCATCATGGTCACCATAAAGGTGGTAACGTTCCGGCGAATGGCAAGTCTGGAAATCATAGATTATTCCCCCTTTGCTTCCCCGTTGGTTTCGGTATTCTGTGTCTGCGCATCCTGTTCTGTTTTTTCACTGGATGTTGTTTTCAGATCGGCGATCTGTACTTCCTCTCCGTCGGAGATATAGGTCTGGCCTTTGATGACAACGTCCATGCCTTCACGCAGACCCTCTGTAATCTCGATTTGGTCACCGGATTCGATGCCGGTGGCAACAATGGTCTTTTTGGCCGTATTGTTTTCTACGATGTAAACATAGGTTTCTCCGTCTTTTGTCATAACGGCGTCACGGGGCAGGATAATGGCATCATCGGAGGCTTCCTTGACGAATTTTACCTCCGCCAGCATCCCGGCCTTTAACAGACCGCGGCTGTTGTCCAGCTCAACCTTGATGGTATAGGTGCCTGCCTGGGTAGCGGCGGGGCTGATAGTGGAAACGGTGCCTGTCAGCGGCTCCGGAGAAACTGCCGTCAGCAGAACATCTACCTCATCGCCTACGGCGATATCGTTGACCATCTGTTCTGATACGCCTACTTCTACCTTGACTCTGGACAGGTCAATAATGGTATAAGAGGGTGTGCTCTGGGAAGCGAAACTGCCAATTTCAATATTTCTGGCGGAGATGACGCCGGAAATGGGCGAGGTCACGCTGCAGTCGGCAATGTTTTTCTGTAAGTTATCCATCTGTACCTGCAAACTGGTCAGATTTGCTTCCGCCGTATCGTAAGCCAGTTTGATCTGGTCATATTCGCTTTTGGCGATGATGCCTTCATCGTACAAGATCTGGTTGCTTTCCAATGTAGTCTTGGCGTTCTGGGCCTGAAGCTCCGCCACGTCATAGGATGCCTGCACACTGCGCAGATTATTTTGCAGATCGGTGCTGTCTACGCTGAAAAGTACCGCGCCGGCGCCGACTTTGTCGCCGACCTCATAGCCAAAGGACAATACTTTTCCGGCGATGGTAGGGACCACAGAGACCTCTCTGGACGGCGCTACCTTCCCCGAGAAGGAAAAATCACTGGAAATGGCGCCGGTGCCCACGGTCATGGTTTCCACACTGCGCGCGGTCTTTTCCTCCACGGTTTCTTCCGTCTGTCCGCAGCCTGCCAGCATGGCGGCGCAGATCAAAGCCAAACATAAACTCCTTTTTTTCATTCCCCAAACCCTCCTGTTTTGACTAATTCATTTAATTCCCGCAGATGAGAACAGTATTTTTCAATGGCTTCCTCAGAAAAAGAGGAAAAACAGCCCGCGATATTTTCGACCAGCTGTTCCTCCGCCTGATGTACCTCGGACATCCCTTTTTCCGTCAGACGGAAAAAGGAGATTCGGCCGTCGCTGCCTTTATCTGCCTGTACTTTTTCCAGATAGCCGCCTTCCCGCAGCCGGTTGACCATGATGGACATGCTGCTTTTGCTGATATTCAGCCAGTTGGCCAGATCGGAAATGGTGCGTATGCCCGTGGTACGTATCAGCAGCAGTACATGAAACTGCCGCATGGTCAGCTCGCCGCAGCGGTTTTTCCCGTTGATGTTGAAGGATTTTTCAATATGCTCCCTGTTCCATCTGAGGATGTTCATATTCAGTTCCACCAGCGACTTTGCCAGTTCTTTTCCCGTTGCAGAAGACATCTGTACTCCCCCTTTTTTTCAGAATACATAAACTAAAATAATTTTATTATAAAACTATTTTAGTGTCAATGGATTTCTGTGTTTCCAAATGTCGTCTTTACGCGGCGCAAAAAAACGGCACGGACTTTTTCAGTCTATGCCGTTTTATCATATGCTCTGTTAGTAGCTGTAAATTACATGGAATCCGATGACACCGGCGTCCCGGTTGGCCAGGATGCCTGGATTCAGGAAGAAGGTAATGCCGTCCTTTGTCAGATAGAAGCCGGTATCGTCGATATTTTTGTTCAGCCGGCTTTCGGCGTCGCTGTAAAAGGCGGTTTCCTTCTGAGCGATCAGGGCCAGGAATCCCTGTCGGATGGATTCTTCCAGATCGTCAGGATCATCCGGTACAATGTCTGTCAGGCCCAGTTCCTTCCCGGTAATCATGGAATAGGTCGTTGCGGTCAGGGTCTGTTCCACCGTACCGGCGAAGAACAAGGTCTCCTGTAGGATAGAAGCATAACGGTTGTCCTCTGTGGAGACAGTATTCGTCTGGCGATAGTACCAGGGCGAAAAATATTCGCTGTTGCGCTGGGCGAGGGCATAAGCCGCTTTTGCCGCCTCGGCGTACTGCATCATGGCGCCGCTGCCTTCCGCCTGCAGTTGGGTATAGATAGTTTCGTTGATGGTATTTGCCACACTGCTGTTTTGGGTCAAGGGGGTATAGGTCAGTTCAATGGTCATGACTGTTGTCCCGTCGTCTGCTTTGATTTCCTGGCGGTAGTTGCCGCCGGTGGTCTGGGCCGAGCCGGAGGTGGAGATATTGATAACGTAATTGACGCCGTCCCAGGCGACGTCCGCGTCAAAGGCCATGGCCACGGCACGGATGGGCACCATGGTGCGGTCGTTCATGATCTGGGCGGGCACATCCATGGTATAAACAACTTCTCCGTTTTTATAGACCTGGTTTTGTCCGATTATCATCAGCACCACATCGCTTCCCCGCTGGGAGGTAATGGTCTGGGCGCTTTCCTCCCAGAGGACGGTGGCGTCCATAGCCTCAAAGATTTTTCGCATTGGCACCAGTGTCCGGTCGTTCTGGATTACGGGGGCCTGGTCAAAGACTACTTCCTTCCCGTCCACATAAACGGTGATGGGAGGATGGGCCTGGACCGCCGCCGGAGTCAGAGAAGCCAGAAGAGCCAGCGTCAGAAAAAGACCGCCGATCCGCTGGAATATTTTATGATGAAAAACATGTCTGTTCATAGAATCCCTCCTGAGATACCGGCCCAAGGCCGGGAATATGGCCGGCGGACAAATGCGTCCGCCTGTCGATCACAGTATATCATATTTCAGGAATGAAAAAAAGCCGGGTTTTATCAGAATCCCAAAATAGAGAAAACCTTCTGCCCTTCGGCGGGTCTTTGCCGGAAAATAAAAATCACCGGAATCCCCACGGTACAGAGGATGCCGATGATTTTTTCTGATGTGATTATTTTTTTCTCAGAACAGCCGTCACGGTTTTTCCGGCGGTATTATCTGTCTGTTTTTCCTTCGTTTTCCAGAGCGTATTTCATGGCCAGAGAAGCGCAGTGGCCGATCATCTGCATACAGCTTTTCTTTCTGGCCTTGCACTCAAAATCCCCATGGGGCGCCGACAGCTCACTGCAAATGAGTGTGCCGTAGGTCTCTTCCATTTCGTTGACCAGAGGCGCTACCTGATCGTAGATGCCGTTGAGCTCTGTGATGCGTTCCGCCATGGTTTCCTTTGCCATAGGGTCTTTCCGGCCCACCGCCAGGGAAAGTGCCATTACCGCTCCGGTTACAGCGCCGCAGACATGCTTGGTATGGCCCATGCCGCCGCCGAAGCCCGTGGCCATGCACATGATCTCTCTGGGCAGGTCAGAGCCGTGGATATCCAAAAAGCTGGCCAGAACACATTCCGTGCAGTTCAGCCCCTGACGGAAATAATTTTTTGCCTGTGCCTCCGCCTGTTCCGGCAGTGTCAGTTCCTTTTTTTCCTCTTCCATATGCCTTACCTCCTGTTCCTCGACAAAATCACCTTTTTTTCAGTGTATCACGCCGAAAACAAAAGCGCAAGAACCGGGGTCAAAAGCCCTCCCGCCGGATTTTTTCCAGAATCTGCTCATCGGCGGGGCAGAATTCATAGGCAGGAATCTCCTGAGCGGTGATCCAGGAAAATCCCATATGCTCCAGCTGTTTTGGCTCTCCTTCTGTGATCCGGGCCAGAAAAAGGGTCAGATGTACCGTCAGATCGGGATAGACGTGGCAAACCTCCAGATAGACCTTGTCCACCGCTATGCCGATGTCCAGCTCCTCCCGACATTCCCGTTTCAGGGCTTCTTCTTTCGTTTCCCCCGGCTCCACCTTTCCTCCGGGAAATTCCCATAGACCGCCTCTGGCCTTATGCAGGGGCCTTTGGCAGATAAAAAACCGCCCGTTTTCATGGAGCAGGGCGGCAACCACTTCTGTCATGCGCTTTCCTCCTTGTTGTTGGCGGAGCGGACGCTCTGCCCTTTTTTCACACCATACCACAATTTCCTTTGTTGGGAAAGGTGTTTTCTGCCAAAGAAAAACAGACAGGGAATCCGCTTTTGGCGGTCAGTCCCTGCCTGTCTATGGATGGGTGAAGGCGGAAGCGCCTCCCCATGCTTTCAATGAAAACGGTGCAGATATTTTTCTCTGGTGGCCATACCGCCCCGGATATGGCGCTCCGATTTGTTGACCTCCAGCACCTTCCGTACGGATTTGGCCAGATCCGGGTCGATTTTTTCTACTCTGTCGGTAATATCCTTATGTACCGTAGATTTGCTGATGCCGAATTTTTTCGCCGTTTCCCGTACGGTGGCATTGGTGTGGATCATGAATTTTGCCACTTCCACCGCCCGTTCTTCGATATAGCTTTTCAAAAAAAGCACTCCCCTGAGATGTTCTTGATTATCTATATGCGGCCGGGCGCCGTCTTATGAATAGACGAAAAGCCATGAAAAAAACAGGTACAGCGCTTTTGGGCGGTCTATCCCTGTTTTTTTGTCCCCGGCGAAAGGGGCCGGTCTTCGATAATGGCTCTGGCGATTTCCCGGCGGGGGAGACATTGGTCCATGGCCGCTTTTTCAATACGGCGGTGGGCCTCCGGTTCCGAAAGGCCTTCCCGGTCGATGAGGACCCACTTAGCCCGGTTCACCAGACGGATTTCTTCCATTTTTTCCGAAAGGGTAACGGTTTTTTCCTCAATCCTGCCCAGGCGTTCCCGCATACTTACCATCCAGTCCAGAGCGCAGCGTACCGTCTGGCGGGAGGCGGGCCGGGGCAGAAGGAAAATGCCGTATTCCGATATTTTTTCGTAAACCTCTTCGTACAGCTCCGCCCGCACTGTCAGCAGTACCACAGCGTTCTTCCGGGCGGAGACCTCCATGGCGAATTCTATGCCGAAATCATCATTCAGGGGACTGTGGATCACGATAAAATCATAGGTCCGCTCCAGCAGCTGCCGTTTGGCGGCGCTGACGCTGTCAGCCCAGTGGATGGTATGAAACCGGGAGGGCGGCAGCAGAGACTGAAGCGCTGTTTGAAATTTTTGTGCGGCGGAAACCGTCAGCATACTGTAAAGGCGTTCCGGATCATTCATTGCCGTCCTCCTTTCTCTTAAAACTGCTCTTTTGTGACGGCGTCCAGATAGGCCCGCAGAAGATCAGCGGGCAGATGGTCCGCCAGGAAGGTGCTGTTGGCCGCCGTTACGGCCGCTTCCCTCCGGCTTTGGGGCAGGGGCGCGTACTGCCGCAGAACCTGCGCACTGGCGGTAAACAGGTTTTCCTCTACCGGCGGCGGCAGCTCCAGTCCATGGGTGATGCCTTCCAGACCGCTGTAAATAAGCAGAGCGAAGGCCAGATAAGGGTTGGTGCTGGGGTCCGGAGAACGCAGCTCCGCCCGCCGGTGCTCTTCCGGAGAGGCGGGTACCCGGATCAGCTGGGAACGATTCTGGCAGGACCAGGTGATATAGCCCGGCGCCTTTTGTGTTCCCAGACGTTCGTAGGAGGCCGCTGTGGGATTAAGAAATACGGTCATATCGGCGATATGCTTCATAATTCCCGCCATCATCTGGGGCAGTGCGTCTCCCTTTGCCTCGGTCCGGGCGGAAAGATTGATATGAAAGCCATTGCCGGGATAGTGCTTCATGGGCTTTGGCGAAAAATCCGCATACAGTCCGTTGCGCTGGGCAATGGTTTTGACTACGGTCTGAAAGGTCATGGTATTATCCGCCGCCGTCAGAGGGTCGGAATAACGAAAGTCGATTTCGTTTTGCCCCGGTCCTTCCTCGTGATGGGAGCTTTCCGGGGAAATGCCCATTCGCTCCAATGTCAGACAAATTTCTCGGCGGATATTTTCGCATTTATCCTCTGGCGCCATATCCATGTAGGAGGCGTTGTCGTAGGGAATCCGGGTGGGCTGACCGTCATCATCCAGACGGAAGAGATAAAATTCCATTTCCGGTCCGAAATCGAAGAAAACACCGGCTTTTTCCGCCGCGGCCGCCGCCTCTTTCAAAAGGCTTCTGGTATCACAGGGGAAGGGGGTGCCGTCGGCATAGGTGATATGGCAGAATATCCGCACCACCTGGCCATGCTCCGGCCGCCAGGGCAGGATGCTGAGGGTATCCGGCTCCGGATGAAGAAACAGGTCGGAATGGGCTTCATCGCCGAACCCGGTAATGGCCGAGGCGTCGAAGGCGATGCCGCAGGAAAAGGCCCGTTCCAGCTCTCCCGGCATGATAGAGATATTCTTTTGCCGGCCAAAAATGTCGCAGAAGATCAGCCGGATAAATTTCACATCCTCTTCCCGGATGTATTGAAGAACTTCTTCTTTGGAATATTTCATGATTCTACCTGCTTTCCTCTATTTTTCAGTTGATTTTTTCATGGAACGTCTGATTTTATAAAAAAATATAGCATAAATATAGCATAGCTTTCCGGAAGTTTCCACAATTTTTCTATGGGGATAGATATGTTTTTGTACATGGCCGGAGAGATATAGAAGATTGTCCGGGAAAAAGAGATTGACAAAAATTCGCGCTTGGTGTATAAAAAATAAGTCAAGGGCAAAGGCGTCTTTGAGGAAAAACCTCAAAGGCGCCTTTGTCTTTTTTTGTAAGAAAAAACAAAAGAAAAGAAAAAGACAGTACGGAAAAGAAAGGAGTTTTGCTATGGAGAAGGTATCGGATTATTTTGGCTGTTTTGTATTTGATGATAGAGTCATGAAAGGAAATTTATCCAGTGAAGTTTACCGTTCCCTGAAAAAGACTATTGATGAAGGGGCGAAGCTGGATATCAGCGTAGCCAACGCTGTGGCGGAAGCCATGAAAGAATGGGCCGTTGCCCACGGCGCTACTCATTATACCCACTGGTTCCAGCCGATGACAGGGATTACGGCGGAGAAGCATGACAGCTTTATTTCCCCTTCTCCCGATGGCAGAGTTATTATGGAATTTTCCGGAAAAGAGCTGATTAAAGGGGAACCGGACGCGTCGTCGTTCCCATCGGGAGGTCTGCGGGCTACATTTGAGGCCAGGGGATATACGGCCTGGGACCCGACTTCTTACGCTTTTCTGAAGGGGAAAACACTTTGTATTCCGACGGCTTTTTGCTCCTACGCAGGGGAGGCGCTGGACAAAAAGACGCCGCTGCTTCGTTCTATGGAAGCGCTGAACAGACAGGCCATGCGTATCCTGAAACTCTTCGGAAATGAACAGGTAAAATGCGTCCGCACCTGTGTGGGACCGGAGCAGGAATATTTTCTGATTGATGAACAGATGTACCGCCAGCGGCGGGATCTGATGTTTACGGGACGTACTTTGTTCGGGGCGAAGCCGCCCAAAGGCCAGCAGCTGGATGACCATTACTTTGGCGTAATCCCGCCCAGAGTAGAGGAATTTATGGAGGATTTGAATCAGGAATTATGGAAGCTGGGCATTTTGGCCAAAACAGAGCATAACGAAGTTGCCCCCGCCCAGCATGAGCTGGCGCCCATCTATACGACGACCAATATCGCCACGGACCACAATCAGCTGACCATGGAGATCATGCAGAAGGTGGCGGCCCGTCACCATCTGGTATGCCTGCTGCATGAGAAACCCTTTGCCGGTGTCAATGGTTCCGGAAAACACAATAACTGGTCTCTTTCGACAGATACAGGAATCAATTTGCTTTCTCCCGGGGAAACCCCTCATGAGAACGCGCAGTTTTTGCTGTTTTTATGCGCCGTGATTCAGGCGGTAGATGATTATCAGGATCTGCTGCGGATTTCCGTAGCCACGGCCGGCAACGATCTGCGGCTGGGGGCCAACGAGGCGCCGCCGGCTATCGTTTCCATGTTTTTGGGGGAGGAACTGAATGGGGTTCTGGAGGCGCTGGAGCAGGATAAGCCCTATCATGGCGCCAAAAAGACAAATATGAAGCTGGGGGCAGTGGTGCTGCCGAAATTCCCTAAGGACAGCACGGACCGGAACCGGACCTCCCCCTTTGCTTTTACCGGGAATAAATTCGAATTCAGGATGCTGGGCTCTTCCAACAGCATTGCCTGTGCCAATATCATGCTGAATACGGCTGTGGCGGAAAGTCTTCGGATCTTTGCCGACCGGCTGGAAGGGGCGGAGGATTTCGAAGGGGAACTCCACGATCTGCTGCGGGAGACGATTTCCGCCCATAAACGGATTATCTTCAACGGAAACGGTTATGACGACAGCTGGGTAAAAGAGGCGGTGGAGGAACGAGGACTGACCAACGATCCCACCACACCGGATTGCGTGCCCCGTATTCTGGAGGAAAAGAACATGGAAATGCTGACCAGACATAAGGTGTATTCCGCGCCGGAACTGCATTCCCGCTGTGAGATTACGCTGGAAAACTACTGCAAGACGGTACTGATCGAGGCCAATACCATGGTGGATATGGCAAGAAAGGAAATCCTGCCCGCTTTGCAGAGCTATATGCTTTGTCTGGCGAAAACGGCCGCGGCGAAAAAAAATCTGGACGCGGGCATTGCCTGCTCCTTTGAACGGGATACTGTCACGGCGCTTTCCGCTCTGGCGGATGAGATCGCTGAGAAGACAGAGGAGCTGGAAGGGGCCACGGAAGACGCGGAAACAAAAAATGATGTATACCTTCAGTCCCGCCTGCTGCGGGATGTGGTCCGGCCCAAAATGGAGCAGCTCCGTCAGGTCTGCGATGAGGCGGAAAAGAAAACGGCAAAACAGTACTGGCCGTTTCCTACCTATGGAGAATTGCTTTTTGGTGTACGTTAACGTAAAAAGGGAAGGGAGGTACCGCTTATGTGTTCAATTATGGGATATTGCGGCAGCGGCGTGCAAAGGGAATTATTTGAAACGGGATTTTACCGTACTGTTTCCAGAGGACCGGATGACAGCCGTATTATAGATACCGGAAAGGGATTGTTGGGATTCCACCGGCTGGCGATTATGGACCTGACTTCGGCCGGAATGCAGCCCTTTTGCCTGGATGGCAGCTATGCCGTCTGTAATGGGGAAATATATGGATTTGAGAAATTAAAGGAAGCGCTTTCGGAGCGTTATTCCTTCCAGAGCGATTCTGACTGTGAGGTATTGCTGCCTTTGTACCGGGAATACGGCGTGGAAATGTTTTCCATGCTGGACGCGGAATTCGCCTGTATCCTGTACGATGGCGAAACGGGGGAATATATTGCCGCCAGAGACCCTATCGGTATTCGCCCCCTGTATTATGGCTATGATAAAAACGGCGTGATTCTGTTCGCCAGCGAGGCGAAAAATCTGGTGGGGCTTGCCACGCGTATTTTGCCCTTCCCTCCCGGACATTACTATAAAAACGGAACATTTATCTGTTACCGTGATATGTCCCGGGTAGAGGAGGTTTGTTATGATGATCTGGATACCATTTGCCGGAAGATCCGTCAAAAGCTGACGGCGGCCGTAGAAAAGCGTTTGACGGCAGACGCGAAAGTAGGCTATCTTCTCTCCGGTGGTCTGGATTCCTCTCTGGTCTGCGCCATCGCGGCCCGCAAAAGTCATACGCCCATTCGCACCTTTGCCATTGGGATGGAAAAGGACGCCATTGATCTGAAATATGCCAAGGAAGTAGCGGACTACATTGGCAGTGAGCATACGGAGATCTATATGACAAGGGAAGAAGTCCTCTCTTCGCTGGAAACGGTCATCCGGCTGCTGGGGACTTATGATATTACTACCATCCGGGCCAGCATGGGCATGTATCTGCTGTGCCGCGCCATTCATGAAAAGACGGATATTCGCGTCCTTTTGACAGGCGAGATCTCGGATGAGCTGTTTGGATATAAATATACGGATTACGCCCCGGACGCGGCGGCCTTTCAGCAGGAGTCCCAGAAGCGTATCCGCCAGCTGCATATGTATGATGTTCTGCGGGCGGACCGGTGTATCAGCGTAAATTCTCTGGAGGCAAGAGTGCCTTTTGGCGATTTAGATTTCGTTTCTTATGTAATGTCTCTTGACCCAGAGGTAAAAATGAATCATTATAATAAGGGGAAATATTTGCTTCGCCGTGCTTTTATCGGAGAGTATCTGCCGGAGGAAATTCTGTGGAGAGAGAAAGCGGCCTTTTCCGATGCGGTAGGTCATTCTATGGTGGACGATCTGAAGGAGTACGCCGAAACATTATATTCAGAAGAAGAATTTCAAAAGAAATGCCGAAAATATGATTATGCGCCGCCGTTTACAAAAGAATCTTTGCTCTATCGGGAAATTTTTGAGAAGTATTATCCCAGCCAGGCGGAGATGATTGCCGGCTTCTGGATGCCTAACCCCGATTGGGAGGGTTGTCAGGTAAATGACCCCTCCGCCAGAGTGCTGGCGAATTACGGCGACAGCGGCAAATAAACAGGAGGAGAAAAACATGGAAAAAAGAGAACAGCTTTACGAAGGAAAGGCGAAAAAAGTATATGCCACCGACCAGCCGGAACTGCTGGTGGTGTCCTATAAGGATGACGCTACCGCGTTCAACGGCCTGAAAAAAGGCACCATTGAAGGCAAAGGCGTTATCAATAACCACATGAGCAATCGTCTGATGGCGTATCTGGAGAAAAAAGGAATTCCCACACATTTCGTGGAGGAGCTCAACGAAAGAGAAACACTGGTAAAGAAGGTTACCATTCTGCCTTTGGAGGTCATCATCCGCAATCTGGCGGCTGGCTCTTTTTCCAAGCGTTACGGAGTAGAGGAAGGGACTGCCTTTTCCATGCCTACCATTGAGTTTTCCTATAAAAACGACGATCTGGGCGATCCTCTTCTCAACAGCTATCATGCCGTTGCCATGGGTCTGGCGACGCAGGAAGAGATTGAGACCATCAAGAAATACGCCTTTGCCATCAACGAGGAGCTGAAAGCCTTCTGGGCAGACTGCGGCGTCATTCTGGTGGACTTCAAGCTGGAATTTGGCAAGACAGCCGACGGCACTGTGATCCTGGCCGATGAAATCAGCCCCGATACCTGCCGTCTGTGGGACAGCCAGACAAAGGAAAAGCTGGATAAGGACCGTTTCCGCAGAGACCTGGGCGGCACAGAGGACGCCTATGCGGAGGTCATGAGAAGATTGGAAGAACATTTGAGATAAGGAGGATCTATATGTCTAATTGCGCGATTGTAGGCATCAACTGGGGGGATGAAGGCAAGGGCCGTATGGTGGATTTGCTGACAGAACAGTATGATGTAGTCGTACGCTATCAGGGCGGCGGCAACGCCGGCCATACGGTAATCAACGAACAGGGGAAATTCGCCCTGCATCTGCTCCCCTCCGGTATTTTTCATCCCGGTGTAATGAATCTGTTGGGCAACGATGTGGCTGTGGACCCGGAAAGCCTGTGGCAGGAACTGGAACAGGTACGTTCTCAGGGTGTGGCCGTAACACCGGAAAATCTCAAAATCAGCAGCAGAGCTTCTCTGCTCATGCCCTGGCACCGGCTTCAGGACGAGCTGGAGGAGGCCCGTCTGAAAGATAAGAAATACGGTTCTACCAAACAGGGCATCGCGCCTTTTTACGCGGACAAATATCAGAAAAAGACCGTGCTGGCCGGGGAACTGCTTTATCCGGAGGAACTGCGCCAGCATCTGGCGGACCTGCTGGAATGGAAAAACCTGACACTGACAGGGGTATACGGCGCAAAGCCCTATACTATGGAAGAACTGGACGCGTGGGTGGAATCCTATGCCAAGAAGCTGGTACCTTATCTGTGTGACAGCGCCCAGTTCCTGGCGCAGGCGGAGAAGGACGGCAAACGAATCCTGTTCGAGGCCCAGCTGGGGGCGCTGCGGGATCTGGACTACGGCATCCATCCCTATACCACTTCTTCCCATACCACCGCGGCTTACGCACCGGTGGGGGCAGGTCTGCCCTCTTTGACCATGGACCGTGTGGTGGGCGTAGTAAAGGCGTATTCCACCTGTGTGGGAGAAGGCCCCTTTGTTTGCGAGTGGTTCGGCGAGGAAGCGGAAGCTCTGCGGGCCGCCGGTGCGGAATACGGCGCGAAAACAGGACGTCCCCGCCGTGTAGGCCCTCTGGATGTGGTGGCTACCAAATACGGCGTTATGGTGCAGGGCGCCACAGAAATCGCTCTGACCAAGCTGGACGTGCTCAGCTATATGGACAAGATTCCTGTCTGCCGCTCTTATGTGGTAGACGGCAAGGAAACGGAGGAATTCCCCTTCCCCACAGCGCTGGCTGCGGCAAAGCCTGTCTTTGACTGGATGGAAGGCTGGAAATGCGATATTTCCGGCGTAAGAACATGGGAGGATCTGCCCCGGGCCGCAAGAGATTATGTGGAATGGATAGAAGAACGCATCGGCTGCCATATCAAATACGTTTCTGTGGGGCCGGAAAGAAACAGCCTGATTGTTCGTGAGAAAGGAGAACAGAAATGATGACCAATACTTATCAATCCCCTTTGGCTTCCCGCTATGCCTCTAAGGAGATGCTTGCCCTGTTTTCTTCCGACGCGCGGTATCTGACCTGGAGAAAGCTGTGGATCGCTCTGGCACAGGCGGAAATGGAACTGGGCCTGCCCATTACCAAAGAACAGATCAGCCAGATGGAAGCCCATCTGGAAGAAATAGATTATGATTGTGTGGCGAAACGGGAAAAACAGGTGCGCCATGACGTTATGGCCCATGTTTACGCCTTCGGCCAGGTTGCGCCTGCCGCGGCGGGCATTATCCATCTGGGGGCTACCAGCTGCTACGTAACGGATAACGCCGACCTGATTCTGTATCGTCAGGGTCTGCGCTATCTGCGTCAGGGCCTGCTGGGCGTGATTGCCAATCTGGCGGATTTCGCCGAGGAATATAAGGCCATGCCTACATTGGGCTATACCCATTACCAGCCGGCACAGCTGGTGACGGTAGGCAAACGGGCCACATTGTGGATACAGGATCTGGTAGCGGATCTGGAAGAACTGAATTTTGTGGAGGAGCATCTGAAATTTTTGGGCTGCCGCGGTACTACCGGTACAGAAGCCAGCTTCCTGGATCTTTTTGAGGGCGATGAGGAAAAGATCGACAAAATGAACGCCCGTCTTTGTGAGATCTTCGGCTTCTCCGCCTGCTATGACGTCTGCGGGCAGACCTATTCCAGAAAAGTGGACAGCCGGATTTTGAACTGTCTGTCCGCCATTGCCCAGAGCCTGTATAAAATGGCAAATGACATCCGTTTATTACAGCACGACCGTCAGCTGGAAGAGCCCTTTGAGAAGGATCAGATCGGTTCCTCCGCCATGGCCTACAAACGCAATCCCATGCGCTGCGAGCGGATCTGCTCTCTGGCCAGATATCTGATGGCGGACGCGGCCAACGCGCCTATGACAGCCTCTACCCAGTGGCTGGAACGTACTCTGGATGATTCCGCCAACCGGCGTATTTCCATGCCGGAGGGCTTTTTGTGCGCCGACGCCCTGCTGCGTCTGGCCCAGAATGTGACAGACGGCCTTCATGTAAACGAAAAGATCGTGGAAAAGACCGTATGGGAATATCTGCCCTTTATCGCTACGGAAAATCTGATGATGGAAGCCGTAAAACAGGGCGGCGACCGTCAGGAGATTCACGAGATCATCCGCCGCTGCTCTATGGCGGCCACAGCGGAAATGAAGGAAGGCCGTTCCTGCGATCTGCTGGCCCGTCTGGCGGCGGAGCCTGCCTTCTCCATGACAGAGGAGGAAATGGAAAAAGTCCTGGAGCCTTCCGCTTACACGGGACGCTGTGCCCATCAGGTTGAGGCGTATCTGAAGAAGGTGCGTCCGCTGCTGCGGGATGTGAAACGGGAAAAAACAGAGATCCAGGTATAATATTTCTGGACAGAAGGGAGCCAAACCATGACGAAATATATTTTTGTGACCGGCGGCGTCATTTCCGGCCTGGGAAAAGGCATTGTGGCGGCGTCTTTGGGGCGGCTGTTGAAGGCGCGTGGCCTGAAAGTGGCGGCCCAAAAGCTGGACCCTTATATCAATGTAGACCCGGGTACCATGAGCCCTTACCAGCACGGAGAGGTCTTTGTGACGGAAGACGGCGCGGAAACGGACCTGGACCTGGGCCATTATGAGAGATTTATTGATGAGGATCTGAATCGGTACTCCAACCTGACGACAGGCAAGGTGTACTGGAATGTGCTCCAAAAGGAGCGGCGGGGAGAATATCTGGGCTCTACGGTACAGGTAATCCCCCATATTACGAATGAGATCAAGGATTTTGTATATCGAGTAGGGCAAAAGACCGGCGCGGACGTGGTCATTACAGAAATCGGCGGTACCATTGGGGATATGGAATCCCAGCCTTTTCTGGAGGCGGTGCGCCAGATTTCTCTGGAAGTCGGCAGGGAAAACAGCCTGTTTATCCATGTGACGCTGATCCCCTATTTGCAGAATACAAAGGAGCATAAAACGAAACCCACCCAGCACTCCGTTCGGGAGCTGCAGGGGCTGGGCATTCATCCGGATCTGGTGGTGCTGCGCTGTGATGAACCATTGGAAAAGGAGGTTTTCCAGAAGGTGGCTTTGTTCTGTAATGTGAAGCCGGACTGCATCATCGAAAACCGGACGGTGCCTATCCTTTACGAGGCGCCGCTGATGCTGGAAAAATCCCATTTTTCATCGGTGGTCTGCCGGGAACTGGGGTTGGAGACGCCGCCCCCCAATCTGGCGGAATGGGAGGAGACCGTTGAGCGGATTCAATCCAGACCGGATTGTGTTACCATTGGTCTGGTGGGGAAATATGTGCGTCTGCATGACGCCTATCTTTCCGTAGCGGAGGCGTTGGGCCATGGCGGATATGCCAATAATACGAAGGTCCAGATCCGCTGGATCGACTCAGAGGAGATTACCATGGAAAACAAAGGCGAAAAGCTGGCGGGACTGGACGGTATTCTGGTCCCCGGCGGCTTTGGCCAGAGAGGGGTGGAAGGCATGGTCCTGACGGCGGGCTATGCCAGAGACCAGAAGATCCCCTATCTGGGCATCTGCCTTGGAATGCAGACTGCCGTCATTTCTTTTGCCCGGGACAAGGCCGGACTTGCGGATGCCAATTCCGGAGAGTTCGATGAGCTTTGTGCCCATAAGGTCATTGACTTTATTCCCGGTCAGAGCAAGGAAGTGGAGATGGGGGGCACTCTGCGTTTGGGCGCCTATCCCTGTCTGATCCAAAAAGGCAGCATGATGGAGAAATGCTACGGGACGGACAGGATTATGGAGCGCCACCGTCACCGGTATGAATTCAATCCCGAATACCGCCAGTGTCTGACAGAAGCGGGGCTGTGCCTCAGCGGCCTGTCTCCCGACGGCAGACTGGTGGAGACGGTGGAACTGCCGGAGCACCCTTTTTATATCGGTGTGCAGTTCCATCCGGAATTTAAAAGCCGGCCCAATCGCCCGCATCCGTTGTTTGCGGGCTTTATAGAGGCGGCATTGAAACAGAAAAAACAAAAAGAGAGATAAATACGACGGAAAGGAGAAGAGATGATGGGGCCTAAGAACAGAAAACTGATCCTGGAGGATCGAAGTGAATATTACGGCTGGGGCTTCGGCAGCGAGGATGACAGCGTGTTTGAGCTGGTATTCAATACGTCCATGGCGGGGTATCAGGAGATTCTTTCCGATCCCTCCTATACGGGCCAGGGCGTTGTGATGACCTATCCCCTGATCGGGAATTACGGCATGTCAAAAGACGACTATGAAACGCAGACCCCTACCATTTCCGCCATGATCCTGCGGGAATACAATGACGCGCCCTCTTATTTCCGCAGTGAGGAGACTCTGGGGGCAGTCATGGAGCGGTTCCATATCCCCGGCATTTACGGTGTGGATACCAGAAAACTGACCCGTTCCATCCGGGATTTCGGCAGCCGCCGGGCACTGCTGACGGACGCGGCAACCCCTTTGGAGGAGGGATTGGCCAAACTGAAGGCGACACCGGTGCCAAAAGACGCCGTAGCCAGAGTCAGCTGCAAAGAGATCTGGCGTCTTCCGGCAAAGGAGCCGGAATTCCATATTGTGGCGGTGGACTGCGGCATCAAAGGCAATATCCTGCGCCAGTGGCATCAGAGAAACTGCGATGTGACCGTAGTGCCGTGGAATACAACGGCACAGGAGATTATGGCCCTGAGGCCCGACGGCGTATTCTTTTCCAACGGGCCGGGGGACCCGGAGGATGTGCCGGAGGTAATGGAGACGGCCAGAGCCCTGCGGGGGAAATATCCTATATTCGGTATCTGCCTGGGCCATCAGATTTTGGCCCTTTCCTACGGCGCCAAAATGTATAAAATGAAATTCGGCCATCATGGCGGCAACCACCCGGTAAAGGATCTGACAACCGGGCATGTGAGCATGACGGCGCAGAATCATTCTTATGCCGTAGCGGAGGAAAGCCTCTGCCATACCCCGCTGACACTGACCCATAAAAATCTGCTGGACGGCACTGTGGAGGGCATGATGTGCCGGGAGGACCGTGTCATGAGCGTGCAGTTCCATCCGGAAAGCGCGCCCGGACCTCAGGACAGTGCCCATTTGTTTGATCGTTTTCTGGATTGGCTGAAGGAGGATACCGCATATGGCAAAACGAAGTGATCTGAAGAAAATACTGGTCATCGGCTCCGGTCCCATTGTCATTGGGCAGGCGGCGGAATTTGACTATGCGGGGACACAGGCCTGTCTGGCTCTGAAGGAAGAGGGCTATGAGGTAGTGCTGTGCAATTCCAATCCCGCTACCATTATGACCGATACGCAGATTGCCCATAAGGTCTATATGGAGCCTTTGACGCTGGAATATCTGGCGAAAATCATCCGCTATGAGCGGCCGGACGCCATCCTGCCGGGCATCGGTGGCCAGACGGGGCTGAATCTGGCGATGCAGCTGGAGGAAAAGGGTGTTCTGGCGGAATGTCGGGTAGAACTGCTGGGTACCAAAAGCAGCAGTATCCGCCGGGCGGAGGACCGGGAGGAATTCAAAGAGCTCTGCCAGAGCCTGGGTGAGCCGGTCATGCCTTCGGATATTGCTGAAACCCTGGAGGACGGTCTGCGGATCGCTCAGGAAATCGGTTATCCTGTGGTACTGCGTCCCGCCTTTACGCTGGGCGGCACCGGCGGCGGCTTTGCCCATACGCCGGAGGAATGTCGTATTCTGCTGCAAAAAGGGCTGGCCCTTTCCCCTGTGGGGCAGGTACTGGTGGAAAAAAGCGTAAAAGGCTATAAAGAAATTGAATACGAAGTGATCCGGGACAGCGCCGATACGGCCATCGCTGTCTGCAATATGGAAAATCTGGACCCGGTGGGTATCCATACGGGGGATTCCATTGTGGTCTGCCCGTCCCAGACACTGACCAATAAAGAATATCAGATGCTGCGGGACAGCGCCCTGCGCATCATCCGGGCTTTGGAAATCGAAGGGGGCTGTAATGTGCAGTTCGCTCTGGACCCGAAGTCCTTCCAGTATTACCTCATTGAGGTAAATCCCAGGGTATCCCGTTCCTCGGCTTTGGCGTCCAAGGCCAGCGGCTACCCCATTGCCAGAGTTTCCGCCAAGATCGGCGTAGGCATGACCCTGGAGGAAATTATGCTGGCCAATACACCGGCGGCCTTTGAGCCGGCGTTGGACTATATCGTTACGAAAATGCCCGGGTTCCCCTTCCAGAAATTTGCCGAGGCCAGCAACGAGCTGGGTACCCAGATGAAGGCCACCGGGGAAGTCATGGGCATCGGCCGGAATTTCGAGGAAAGTCTCTTAAAGGCGGTACGCTCTTTGGAAAGCGGCGCCCGCCATCTGTATCTGCCTAAGTTTGACCCTATGACGGATCAGGAACTGCTGAGCTATATCCAGATCGGCACCGACGACAGGATCTACGCTCTGGCGGCCCTGCTGCGGCGGGGATATACGCCGGAAACGCTGGCGGAAAAGACGGCCATTGATCTGTTTTTCCTGCGGGGCATCCAGCGGATTGTGGAGGAGGAAGTGGCTCTGGCGGCCCATCCCGGCGATCGGGCGGCTCTCTACGAGGCCAAACGCCTGGGCTTTTCCGACTGGATCGCCGCCAAGCTGTGGCGGACCACGGAGGAGGAGATCTTCCGTATGCGCAAGGAATGGGGGATGTTCCCGAAGTATAAAATGATCGACAGCTGCGCTTCGGAGTTTTCCAGCTATATCCCCTACTACTACTCTACCTATGAGGAGGAAAACGAATCCGCACCCTCTGAAAAGCGTAAGATCATTGTGCTGGGCTCCGGCCCCATCCGTATCGGCCAGGGAGTAGAGTTCGACTATTCCTCTGTCCATGCGGTACAGACCATACAGAAGGCCGGATATGAGGCCATCATCATCAACAATAACCCGGAAACTGTTTCCACGGACTATACCACTTCGGACAAGCTCTATTTTGAGCCCCTTTGCGTGGAGGACGTGATGAATGTCATTGAGCTGGAGCAGCCGGAAGGGGTCATTGCCTCTCTGGGCGGCCAGACGGCTGTCAATCTGGCGGCGCCGCTGCAGCAGCGGGGCGTCTCCATCATCGGCACAGACTGCGAGGCCATGGAACGGGCGGAGAACCGGGATGTGTTCGAAAAACTGCTGGAAGAGCTGGAGATCCCTCAGCCCAAGGGCCGGGCGGTGACAGATCTGGAAGAAGGCGTCCGGGCGGCGGCGGAGATCGGCTATCCCGTGCTGGTGCGTCCCAGCTTCGTACTGGGGGGCCGGGCCATGCGGATTGTAGCCGGGGAAAAAGAACTGCGCCAGTATTTAAAGACCGCCGTAGAGGTGGACAAGGATAAGCCTGTACTGGTAGATAAATATATTCAGGGGAAAGAAGTGGAGGTAGACGCCATTTGTGACGGCGTGAAGGTATTCGTGCCGGGGATCATGGAACTGGTAGAGCGTACCGGCGTCCATTCCGGCGACTCCATCAGCGTGTATCCCCCCTTCAGTCTGTCGGAGCAGGTCAAGGCCACCATTCTGGACTATACCAGAAGGCTGGGCCTTGCCATTGGCATCCGGGGCCTGTTTAATATCCAGTTTATTGTGGATCGGGAAGAAAACGTGTTTATCATCGAGGTAAACCCCAGATCCTCCCGGACGGTACCCTTCCTTTCCAAGGCCACCGGCTATCCTCTGGCGGATATGGCCACACTGGTGATGCTGGGACTGAGCCTGCCGGAGCAGGGGATCTTCCGTATCTATCCCCAGGAAAAGAAACGCTGGTATGTCAAGGCGCCGGTGTTCTCCTTCTCCAAGCTGCGGGGTATGGACGCGTATCTGTCTCCCGAGATGAAATCCACCGGCGAAGCCATTGGCTACGACGACCGGCTCCATCGCGCGTTATATAAAGCGCTGACGGCGTCGGGGATGCGGCTGCAAAATTACGGCACCGTACTGGCGTCTCTGGCGGACGAGGATAAGGAAGAGGCGCTGCCGTTATTGAAACGGTTTTATGATATGGGCTTCCATCTGGAGGCCACAGAAGGCACGGCGGCTTTCCTGAACGCCCATGGTGTTCCCGCACGGGTGTGCGCTAAGCTGACAGAAGGCGGCAGTGAAATTGTCGAGGCCCTGCGGGCGGGCTATGTCAGCTATGTTATCAATACCCGCTCTGTTTCTTCGGAGGCAGGTATGGATAATGGCTTTGCCCTGCGCCGCTGCGCCAGCGAAAACAATGTGACGATGCTGACGGCACTGGATACCGTAAAGGTATTGCTGGATGTGCTGGAAGAAACTACTATGAAAATATCACCCATTGACGCGGTATAACGCAAAAAGGCCGTGTATCCCATTGAACGGATACACGGCCTTCTTTTATTCTTTCTTTGGCCCGCGGCGCCAGGCCGCCATATTCATCAGGAAAACCAGCAGAAGAACGGCGGCCATGCCGACCCAGAATCCCAGATCAATGCCGAAGAATTCCGTTCTTCCCAGCCAGTCAGAGAATAATACCATCCATTTCATCAGACATCCCTCCTTTTACAGCAATTCGCCGTAGCGGCGCACATAAGCCTTTTTCAAAGACGTTGCCAGCATCATATAAAACAGGATGCAGGGCACAAGATAGAAGAAGAAGGACAGGGGCAGCGGCGCCAGTCCCAGCACAGACCCCAGCGGAGTGAAAGGGATGGCCGTCAGAACGACAATGCCCGCCATGGTCAGCAGGGTGACGGAGGCGGAGGCCCTGCTCTGGAGGAAGGGCAGCTTTGGCGTGCGGATCATATGGATGACAAAGGTCTGGCTCCACATGGATTCTACGAACCAGCCCGCCTGGAACAGAGCGATATAAGCCGTTTTCATGGCGATCAGCTCATTCCCGCTGAAATGGGCCGCCAGATCGTGGTACATCACCCCATGGGAAACAAAGATGGGGCAGAAAATAAAATACAGGAACAGATACGTGGTAAAGTCAAAAATAGAGCTGGCGGGGCCGATCCACAGCATGAATTTTCCTACGGAGGAAGCGTCCCATTTTCTGGGGACACGCAGAAATTCCTCGTCCACATGGTCCCAGGGGATGGCGGTGCAGGAAAGATCATAAATCAGGTTCAGTAGCAGCAGCTGGATGCTGGCCATGGGCAGGAAAGGCAGCAGGGCCGCCGCCGCCAGTACGGAAAACATATTCCCGAAATTGGAGGAGGCCGTCATTTTGATGTATTTGATCATATTGGCGTATGTTTTTCTGCCTTCCAGAATGCCTTCCTCCAGCACCATCAGGTCTTTTTCCAGCAGGATGATGTCGGCGGACTCCTTGGCGATGTCCACGGCGGAATCTACGGAAATGCCGATGTCGGCGGCCTTCATGGCGGCAGCGTCATTGATGCCGTCCCCCAGAAAGCCTACCGTATGGCCGCTGTCCTGCAGCACAGACACCACTCTGGCCTTCTGGGCCGGGGAGAGCTTGGCGAATACGTCAGTGGAAAGGGCCGCCTGCCGCAGCTGGCTGTCGTCCATACGGTCCAGGTCTCTGCCCAGAAGCATCTCCCGGGAGGACAGACCCACCTGTTTGCAGATGGCCCGTGTCACCTTATCATTGTCCCCGGTGAGGATTTTCACGGAAACGCCGTGGTGGTTCAGGGCGGAAATGGCCCCGGCGGTGGATTCCTTGGGCGGGTCCAGGAAGGCCAGATAGCCTAACAGCACCATATCGCACTCATCCTTTACGCCAAAGGCGCCTACGGGAGAAGGATTGCTTTTCTGCGCCACCGCCAGCACCCGAAAGCCCTTTTCGTTGAGCTCGTCGGCTTTCTGGAGGATGTGGCGGCGGATGTCCTCTGTCAGAGGGGCTACCTGCCCCTCATATTCCGCGAAGGCGCAGACGGAGAGCATTTCCTCCACAGCCCCTTTCGTCACCATCTGGGTCTTGCCGGAGGCGTCCTGCACTACGGTGGAAAGACGGCGGCGTGTGAAGTCGAAGGGGATCTCGTCCACCTTTACATAAGCGGCGGAAAGATCGGTCAGCGCCGGGTTTTCCCCTTCCTCTTCTTCTGTCTTGCGGATGATGGCGATGTCCATCAGGTTTTTATAGCCGGTCTGGAAATAGCTGTTCAAATAGGCATGGCGCAGGACACGGCTGTCCTCGCCGCCCATGAGATTCAAATGGTATTCCAGCACTACCTGATCCTGGGTCAGTGTGCCGGTCTTATCGGTGCAGAGGATGTCCATGGCGCCGAAATTCTGTATGGAATTGAGATTTTTCACAATGGTTTTCTTTTTGCTCATGGAAAGGGCGCCTTTGGACAGGCAGGCTGTCACGATCATAGGCAGCATTTCCGGCGTCAGGCCCACGGCGATGGAAACGCCGAAGAAGAAGGCCCCCAGCCAGTCCCCTTTGGTGATGCCGTTGACCAGAAATACCACAGGCACCATCACCAGCATAAAGCGGATCAGTACCCAGGAAACGGCGTTGACGCCCCGGGTAAAGCTGGTTTCCGCGGGTTCGGCGGCCGCCGCCTTTGCCATGGAGCCAAAGAGAGTTTCGTCCCCCACAGCCACCGCCACGCCCAAAGCGGAGCCGGAAATAACACTGCTGCCCAGAAAGGCCATGTTGGCGTAGTCTGTCACGCTGTCCATAGGCTGGGAAATGGCCGCCGTTTTTTCCACAGGCTCGCTTTCCCCCGTCAGGGAGGACTGGCTGACAAAAAGGTCCTTTGCCTCTATGATCCGCAGGTCCGCCGGGATCATATCCCCTGCCGACAGACGGATGATGTCGCCGGCAACGGTCTGTTCCAGCGGGATCTCCTGTTCCCCTTCTTCCCGCCGCCGCACGGTGCAGGTGGTGGTAATCATGGACAGGAGCTTTTCCGCGGCGCTGCCGCTGCGGCTTTCCTGGGTAAAGCGAAGAACGCCGGAAATGAGTACCATGGTCAGTATGATGATAACGCCGAAGCAGCTGATGTCCTCCGGCCGGCTCCCGAAAAGGGAGAAATAAGGAAATACAATATCTGTGGCGGCGGAAACCAGCGCCAGGGCAAAGAGGATAATGGTAAAGGGATTGATAAAGGCCTCCGCCAGATGACGGCCCAGGGATTTTTTCTTTTCCCGGGTCACCTGATTTTTGCCGAAACGATCCCTGTTTTTTTCCACGCCGTCCTCCTCCAGCCCCAGCAGAGAAGTATCCAGCTTTTGAAAAACTTCCTTCAGGGGCTGTGTGGCCGCCAGATGGAGCCGCTGGTTGATTCTCGTTTCAGCGGCGGTGTGTGCTGTCATGTTTTTTGTTTTGTTCCGCGTCATTGGAAACACCTCCCGTTGTTATTTTGGGAGACGGAAAGAAAGGCAGGGTACGCCTGTCTGCCGTCTGTCCCTATGGTTTTCTGTTCTGGATATATGGTCCGCGTCCATGCCTTTCACCTCCTGCGCGTTTTTGTCTGCATTCCAGTATAAAGGGAGGAAGAAAAAAGTCCCATGGCGGAAATCTTGCGTTTTTCTTGCGATTTTTGGGAAAAACAAAACCCCTCCATGGATTTCCATGGAAGGGTTGTATTACAGATGCTCATTAAATTTATAGCCGATGCCCCAGATGGTCAGGATATAGGCCGGAGCGCCGGGGTCCGGTTCGATCTTTTTGCGCAGTTTTCGGATAAAGGCCATGATATTGCTGTCGTCCAGCAGGTATTCCCCGTCCCAGACGGCCTGATAGATCTGCTCCTTGGTAAAGACTTCCCCTTTGTTTTTGGCCAGGAAAAAAAGGATATCAAATTCCTTGGGGGTCAGAGGGATCTCCTCCTCGCCCCGCCGTACCTGTCTGGTTCTGGCGGAGAGGATCAGGTCCCCGGCCCGCAGGAATTCTTCCCGGACGGCGGGAGGGGCTTCTTGGTCCTGGGAAAGCTCTATCATCAGGCTCTGGCTGTCCCCCAGACACAGGCTCTCCAGTGAGCGCAGCAGCTCCCGGCTATCTGTCAGATGGGCCGGGGCGGCCTTCAGCTTTTCGCAGAGCCACTCTGTCAGAGAAGGAGACAGGCTGATAAAGTCGATTTGTTTTTTCTTCATACTGTTCTCCTCCCTTCTAGATCAATTCGCCGTATTTTTTCACATATAGGCTCTTGGCTGCCGTGACCACCGCCAGATACAGGCTGACGATACAGAGCAGGAACAGGAAATAGGCCGGCGGCAGTGCCGTCATGCCCAAAAGAGTTCCCAAAGGCGTAAAGGTCAATGTGGTAAAGACCAAAATGCCCGCTGCCGTCACCAGCAGTACCGGCAGGGCCGGCCGGCTCCCTACAAAGGGCAGGCGTTTGGTCCGCAGCAGATGAAGGATCAGCACCTGTGTCCACATGGATTCTAAAAACCATCCTGCCTGGAACAGGGAGACAAAAAGAGACTGCTGTTGTGCCGTCAGCTGGAAAAAGCCGCCGCCACAGAGGGCGGGACAGAGGAAAAAGTATAAAAATCCGAAGGTCAGCAGATCAAAAAGAAAGCTGATGGGGCCGAAAAAGCCCATGAACCGCCCCAGTTTCCGGTCGGGCCAGGGCCGTGGTCTGGCGTAAAGCTCCTCGTCCACACTGTCCCAGGGCAGGATCAGACAGAGGATGTCATAAAGGAGGTTTAAAAGCAGAAGCTGTACCGAGGCCATGGGGTAGAAAGGTAGCAGGACAGCCGCCGCCGCTACGGCCAGGATATTGCCGAAATTGGAAGAGGCGGTGATGCGGATATATTTGGACATATTCACAAAGACCTTCCGGCCCTCCAGCACGCCTTCCTCCAGAACCCCCAGGTCCTTTCGCAGCAGGATCACGTCCGCCGCCTCCTGGAGGGTTTTGGCGGCGCCTTCGGCGGCAATGCCCACATCCGCCGCCAGCACGGCGGGCAGGTCGTTCATGCCGTCCCCCAGAAATCCTACGCAGTGGCCATTTTCCCGCAGCACCGTCAGGATCTTCGCTTTCTGCTTTGGCGTCAGTTCCGCGAACACGCTGGTATTTTCCGCCGCCAGCATCAGTTCGTCCTCGGACAGGGACGCCAGCTGTTCCCCTGTGAGGGCCTTCTCCGCAGGAATGGACAGCCGGCGGCAGACGCTCTGGGTCACGCTGAGATGGTCCCCGGTCAGTATCTTCACGGGGATATGGAGCCGGTCCAGAGCCGCCAGCGCGTCGGCGGCGGAGGTTTTGGGCAGGTCGAAAAAGGCTAGAAAGCCCAGCAGTGTCAGGTCTTTTTCGGAATCGGCGGTGATCTGCGGCTCTGTCTGCCGTTTCTGGGCCACCGCCAGCAATTTTACTCCATCCGCCATGAGGCCGTCGGTGGCGGCGTCCAGTTGTGCCATGGGGTCCGGCGGCAGGGGATAGGTGTTTCCTTCATAGCACAGATCTTTGCAGCGGCGGAAGACGGCCTCGGCGTCACCTTTGACCAGCAGGAGGGACTGTTGGCCGTCTTTCACCAGGACGCTGGCCATTTTTCGCTCATAGTCGAAGGGAATCTCATCCAGTTTTTCGTGCTGTCGTTCCAGCTCCGCCCAGTGGGACCGCTGGTTTGGCAGCTCCCGCACCCGCAGGACGGCCTGATCCAGATGGTTCTGCACGCCTGTATGGTACAGGCTGTTCAGATAGGCGCAGTCCAGTACCAGAGGGCTGTCGTTGCCCAGAACATCCATATAGTATTCCAGCTGGAGCCGGTCCTGGGTCAGAGTCCCCGTTTTGTCCACACAGAGCACGTCCATGCTGCCGAAGGCCTGCATGGCGCTGATGCTTTTTACAATGGTGTTTTTCCGCCCCATGACGGCACTGCCTTTGGCCAGACAGGCGCTGATGACCATAGGCAGCATTTCCGGCGTCAGCCCCACTGCCACGGAAAGGGCGAAGAAGAAAGCGGCGCCCCAGTTTCCCTTGGTCAGACCGCAGGCGAAGAATACCAGCGGCAGCAGCACCGCCATGAACCGCAGCAGTACGCCGGCGATGGCGTTGGCCCCTCGGTCGAAGGAGGCGTTTTTCTTGACGCTTTCCCGCTGGGCGCCGTAAAGGGTATCCGTTCCCAGAGCCAGTACGATGCCCTCACCGCTGCCGCCCATGACGGCGGAGCCGGCGAAAGCGATATTCTGATATTGTGCCAGAGAGGGCGTTTTGGGCAGGGGGATGGCATCGGCTGTCTTTTCCACAGGCTGGCTTTCCCCTGTGAGCATGGACTGGGAAAGAAACAGGTCTCTGGCCTGGGTCAGACGCAGGTCGGCGGGGACACGGTCTCCCGCCCGCAGACGGATCTGGTCCCCTACCGCCAGCCGGGCCGAGGAAATTTCCCGCCATTGTCCTTCCCGCAGTACCAGTACCGTAGTTTCCAGCAGACGAAGGAGCCGGTCTGCCGCTTTTTTTGCCCGCAGTTCCTGCCAGAAGCGGATAAGCCCGCTGAGAAGGAGCATTGCCAGCATAACGCCGCCGGTGGTGCGGCTGTGGGTATAGGCGGTTTTTGGCATCAGGTCCGTCAGGAAGGAAACGACCGCCAGCACCAGCAGCACCAGAGAAAAGGGATTGCAGAAGGAGCGGAACAACCGGGCGGGGATACTGTCCCAGGGACGGCGTTCTTCTTTGCCGTGCCCCAGAGTCTCTCTTTTCCGGGCGGCCTCCTCCATGGTATAGCCCTGGGGAGAAAGAGAAAAGTCGGTATATAGTTCTTTCCAGCTCCTTCCGGCGCAGTTTGCCAGCCGGGGATGGAGAGAGGGGGTTTTTGCCATGGTAACACCTCCTGGTGGATTTTTCTGCTCCTATGATACCATATATTTTCAATGGGATTTCTTACTTTTTCCTTGCGTTTTCAGCTTTTTGGGCTGCCGTCCCCGCAAAAATAAGGGGAAATATGCTTTCTTTTTGAAAAATACACTTATTTTATGCATTGTTTTTTCCGCCGCCGCCAAAATAAAAGGGCAGGAAAGCCATGATTTTGTGGAACCTGACAGTTGGCGGAGAGAAGGCGGAAAACAGAGAGCCTCCGTCATAGCAAATAAAACACAGGAACCGGGAAAGAAGGAAGTTCTTTTTATGGAAATTTATGGGACGGAGGGGTGTATTTTTATGATTGCATGGATATTTATACGTTTTATGCAAATTTCTGTTTCTTTTTCCCGAATTTCGAGTATAATAAGAAAAGGAAAAAACCCGTGTATCTAAGACAGGAGGAACCATATATGCCAAAGAGAAATGATATTCATAAAATCATGATTATCGGCTCCGGGCCCATCATCATTGGACAGGCCTGTGAGTTCGACTATTCCGGCACCCAGGCCTGCAAGGCCCTGAAAAAGCTGGGATATGAGATCGTGCTGGTCAATTCCAACCCCGCTACTATCATGACCGACCCGGAAACGGCGGATGTGACTTATATCGAGCCTTTGAACGTGGAACGTCTGGAACAGATCATCGCCAAAGAGCGTCCTGACGCTCTGCTGCCCAATCTGGGGGGCCAGTCCGGTCTGAACCTGTCCGCGGAGCTGTACCAGGCAGGTATTCTGGAGAAATACGGCGTGCAGGTCATCGGCGTACAGATGGACGCCATTGAACGGGGCGAGGACCGAATCGAGTTCAAAAAAGCCATGAATGCGCTGGGCATTGAAATGGCAAGAAGTGAGGTTGCTTATTCCGTAGAAGAGGCTCTGGGCATTGCCGATCGTCTGGGCTATCCCGTCGTACTGCGTCCCGCGTATACCATGGGCGGCGCCGGCGGCGGTCTGGTATACAACAAAGAAGAGCTGAAAACAGTCTGCGCCAGAGGTATCCAGGCATCTCTGGTAGGTCAGGTGCTGGTAGAGGAATCTATTCTGGGCTGGGAAGAGCTGGAGCTGGAAATTGTTCGTGACGCGGACAACAACATGATTACTGTCTGCTTCATTGAGAACATCGACCCTCTGGGGGTACACACCGGCGACTCCTTCTGTTCCGCGCCTATGCTGACCATCTCCGAGGAATGTCAGAAACGCTTGCAGGAGCAGGCTTATAAAATCGTAGAGTCCGTACAGGTTATCGGCGGTACAAACGTACAGTTTGCCCATGACCCTGTGACAGACCGGATCATCGTTATCGAAATCAACCCCAGAACCAGCCGTTCCTCCGCGCTGGCTTCCAAAGCCACCGGTTTCCCCATCGCTCTGGTTTCCGCCATGCTGGCGGCAGGCCTGACCTTGAAGGAGATCCCCTGCGGCAAGTATGGCACACTGGATCAGTATAAACCTGACGGCGACTATGTGGTAATCAAATTCGCCCGCTGGGCCTTCGAGAAATTCAAAGGCGTAGAGGACAAGCTGGGCACACAGATGCGCGCTGTGGGCGAAGTTATGAGCATCGGCAAGACCTATAAAGAAGCCTTCCAGAAGGCCATCCGCTCTCTGGAAACAGGGCGCTACGGTCTGGGCTACGCGAAAAATTATCATGAAAAAACAAAGGAAGAGCTGCTGAAGATGCTGGTAACACCTTCCAGCGACCGTCATTTCATTATGTATGAGGCTTTGCGCAAAGGCGCTTCCGTAGATGAGATCTTCGCTTTGACAAAAGTAAAAACATATTTCCTGGAGCAGATGAAGGAACTGGTAGAGGAAGAAGAAGCCCTGATGCGGCATAAGGGCAGCCTGCCTCCCGATGAAATGCTTATTACCGCCAAAAAAGACGGTTTCTCCGATAAATATCTGAGCCAGATTCTGGAGATCTCCGAGGATGCAGTGAGAGAAAAACGAATCGCTCTTGGCGTAGAACAGAACTGGGAAGGCGTACACGTCAGCGGTACCCAGGACAGCGCATACTACTACTCCACCTATAACGGCACAGACAAGAACCCGATCCGCACAGACAAGCCGAAAATCATGATTCTGGGCGGCGGCCCCAACCGGATCGGCCAGGGTATCGAGTTTGACTACTGCTGTGTACACGCGGCGCTGGCGCTGAAGAAGCTGGGTTTTGAGACCATCATCGTTAACTGCAATCCCGAAACCGTTTCCACTGACTACGATACCTCCGATAAGCTCTATTTCGAGCCCCTGACACTGGAGGATGTGCTGAGTATTTACAAGAAAGAGCAGCCTGTGGGCGTCATCGCTCAGTTCGGCGGCCAGACACCTTTGAATCTGGCATCGGCTCTGGAGAAAAACGGCGTCAAGATTCTGGGTACCTCTCCCGCGGTTATTGATCTGGCGGAAGACAGAGACCTGTTCCGCGCCATGATGGAAAAACTGGAAATCCCTATGCCTGAGTCCGGCATGGCCGTCAATGTGGAAGAAGCGCTGGAGATCGCTCACCGTATCGGCTATCCTGTGATGGTGCGTCCTTCCTATGTTCTGGGCGGCCGCGGCATGGAAGTGGTTTATGACGACGAAGCTATGACGGAATACATGAAGGCGGCTGTTGGTGTAACACCGGACCGTCCCATTCTGATCGACCGTTTCCTGAACCATGCCATGGAATGTGAGGCAGACGCCATCAGTGACGGCACCCATGCCTTTGTGCCTGCCGTTATGGAGCATATCGAGCTGGCAGGGGTACACTCCGGCGACTCCGCCTGCATCATCCCCTCCGTGCATATCTCTCCGGAAAATGTGGAGACCATCAAGGAATATACCAGAAAGATCGCTGAGGAAATGCACGTTAAGGGCTTGATGAATATGCAGTACGCCATTGAAAACGGCAAGGTATACGTTCTGGAGGCCAACCCCCGCGCGTCCCGTACAGTACCTCTGGTATCCAAGGTCTGCAACATCCGTATGGTGCCTCTGGCAACGGAGATTATCACAGAGGACATCACAGGCAGACCCTCTCCCGTACCTTCTTTGAAGGAAGGGAACATTCCTTACTATGGTGTAAAAGAAGCGGTCTTCCCCTTCAATATGTTCCCGGAGGTAGACCCTGTTCTGGGACCGGAAATGCGTTCCACCGGCGAGGTGCTGGGCCTGTCCACTTACTACGGCGAAGCCTTCTATAAAGCGCAGGAGGCGACTCAGTCCAAGCTGCCTCTTCACGGTACTGTACTGATGTCCGTAAACCGCAGAGACAAGGCGGAAGTGGCGGAGGTAGCGTCCATTTTCGCGGAAGCGGGCTTCCGTATTCTGGCTACCGGCGGTACCGCACAGGTGCTGGAGGAAGCGGGAATTGCAGCAGAGCGTGTCAATAAACTGACAGAAGGCCGTCCCAATATTCTGGATATGATGACCAACGGCCAGATTGACCTGATTATCAATTCCCCCGTAGGCAAAGACAGTGTCAACGACGACAGCTACCTGAGAAAAGCGGCCATCAAGGGTCGTATCCCTTATATGACCACCATCGCGGCGGCAAGAGCGGCGGCCAAAGGCATCCGTTATGTCCAGCAGCATGGCAGCGGCGAAGTGATTTCCCTGCAGGAGCTGCACAGCAAGATTACAGAAGCGTAAACAGAAATAAAAAAAGCGCCTGCTTTCCGGCGCTGCAAAAAAAAGACGATGCGTTGAAAAACGCATCGTCCTTTTTTTAAAATAGGGGGGTCAGCCTTCAATGGCGATATTGCCTTTATGGGAAATCTGTTCCGGCTGCTTTTTGGGCAGGGTCAGTGTCAGAATCCCATTTTCGTATTTTGCCTGAATCTCTTCCGGTGTCAGCTGGTCGCCAACGTAGAAGCTGCGGGCCATGGAACCGGTATACCGTTCCTGACGCAGGTAAACGCCGTTTTCGTTCTTTTCTTCTTTTTCCGTGGATTTCTTTGCCGCTACCTGCAAATAGCCGTCCTCCAGATGGATCTGGAGATCTTCTTTCTGGAAGCCGGGCAGATCAATTTCTACCTGAAAACTGTCCTCATTTTCCTTTACGTCTGTTTTCATCAGGTGTTTGGCGTGCTTGCCGTAGAAAGGACGGTCCAGAGAAAGCAGTTCCTTATCCAGAGGGGTTTCAAACCAGTTTTCGTTATCAAACAGATTGTCTCCAAAAATACGATGCATCATTAACATAAGTCATATCTCCTTTCACTCCACAAAAACCATATTTCGTTGCCTCCTGCAAAACAGGGGAACAAAGCAGTTTCAAACGCGGGGAAGGATCTATCAATCAGGTCTTTTCCTTTGTTCAAGTGTATTTTAACTCGTTTTGTTAGCACTGTCAATAGGTGAGTGCTAATTTTTTGAAAAATTTTTAACAATTTTTGGGGCGGATCAGGAAAAAAGGGTGATCTTTCGTCCCTGCATCTGGATGATGCCTTCGTTCTTCATTTTTTTTAGTTCTCTGCTCATGGCGCTGCGGTCCACACAGAGATAATTGGCCAGAGCGCTGAAAGAAAAGGGCAGGGAAAAGTCCGCCGTGCCGGTCTTGTTCTGCTGGAACTGGAAATAGCACAACAGCTTGCCCCGGATGGAGCGGTGGCTGAGGATTTCCACTTTTTCGCTGAGCTGATGGACTTTTTCTGTCATCAGATTCAGCAGGTTCTCCACCACCAGACTGTGATGGTGGCAGGCCCGGCTGCACCGCTTGGTGATGTGGCAGGTATCAATAAAGACCACAGTGCAGTTTTTTTCGCAGACCACAATAAGATCCCCCATTTCCTCGAACAGAGAAAAGAAGGAACCGAAGATGCCGCCGTTGGACATGTATTCCAGCATATCCAGACTGCCGTCGGCATTGAGCCGATTGATGGAAACACTGCCCTCCAACAGGATGCCTACGTTTTTATGAATGGGGATCTCCTCTTTTTCCCGGAATGTCCGCTCTTCCATCTCAAAACAGTGGGTCATTTCGTCCAGTTCTTCAGGGGAAACGCCATGAAATAATGGATTATCCAACAATTTCATAAAAAACCTTCTTTCTGTTGCATTTGCAACAAGACTTTTTCTGCTTTTATGCTATCATATAAATGTAGAAAAGTAAAGAACGGCATAAAATAGAAACAATGCCGCAAAATAGAGAAGAAGGATCAAAAAAGAATAAGGAGGAATTTTGTTATGAAGGAACTGAAATTTTTTAGATGCGCACACTGTAAGAACATCATCGTAAAGGTAGAGGACAAGGGCGTTCCCGTAGTTTGCTGCGGGGAAAAAATGGCGGAACTGACCCCGAACACTTCCGACGGCGCAGGCGAAAAGCATGTACCTGTGGTAGCGGTAGACGGCAGCAAGGTAACAGTAACCGTAGGCGAAGTAGCACATCCTATGCTGGAAGAACACCACATCGCCTGGATCGTTCTGGAAACAAACAAAGGCTTCCAGATCAAATATCTGGACCACACAGGCGCTCCCGAAGCAGTATTCGCTCTGGCGGAAGGCGAAAGCGCAGTTGCGGCTTATGAATACTGCAACCTGCACGGTCTGTGGAAAAAAGAAATCTGATCGTTGAAAAATAAGTAAACGGGGATCGGGTGCGGCATCGTATGAGGTACCCACCCGATCCTCTTTTTTCCTTATTTGTGAAAAAATAGACAGGAAAAGACAAGAAGAGATAAGGAGGCAAAACGTTCATGAAAGCATTACAGTTAAAACCTGATTTTTACTGGACCGGCGTCCTGGATAAGGACCTGCGGGTATTTGACATCATTATGATGACGGAATTTGGTACGTCCTACAATTCCTATCTACTCAAATGCGGCGACCAGACCGTATTGTTCGAGACAGCCAAGGAAAAATTCTTTGACGACTATCTGGAAACATTGTCCCAGATTACGGAAGTATCCTCCATCGACTATATCGTTGTGGATCATACGGAGCCGGACCATGTGGGCAGCATCAAAAAAATTCTGGATATCTGCCCCAGAGCCAAAATCGTGGCTACACCTGTTGCCATCGGCTTCCTGAAGCAGATTGTCAACGGCGATTTTTACAGCATCGCCGTAAAGGATGGCGACGAACTGCGCATCGGGAACAAAACATTGCAGTTCAGAGTATTCCCTAATCTGCACTGGCCCGATACTATGTATACTTATATCGTAGAGGACAAGGTTCTGGTAACCTGTGACTCCTTCGGTTCCCATTATGCCCATGAAGGCATCCTGCGCAGCACTGTGACTGACACGGAAGGCTATCTGCGGGCGACAAAATACTATTTCGACAATATTCTGGGGCCCTTCAAACGTCCTTACATGACAAACGCTTTGGCGGCGGTCAGAGAGATGGATGTGGATATGATCTGCCCCGGCCATGGCCCCGTTCTGGACAGCCATCTGGACGAGCTGATGGAGATTTATGATAAATGGTGTGAGGTACCGGCAAATCCCCGGAAAAAAGTGGTAATCCCTTATGTGAGCGCTTATGGCTACACAGGTCAGCTGGCGGAGCAGATCGCGCAGGGCATCCGGGACAATGACGATATTGAAGTAAAACTGTACGATATGGTGACGGCGGATCAGGCGGAGGTTCTGGGCGAGATCGCTGCCGCCGATGGTATCCTCTTCGGTACACCTACCATTCTGGGCGAAGCGCTGAAGCCCATCTGGGACCTGACAACACTGATGTTCCCGCCGGTTCATGGCGGTAAGCTGGCCAGCGCTTTCGGCAGCTACGGCTGGAGCGGCGAGGGTGTGCCCCATATCATCGAGCGTCTGAAGCAGATCCGTCTGCGTGTGGTAGATGGTTTCCGTGTTCGTCTGAGACCTTCGGAAAATGAATTGATGGACGCTTATGATTTCGGCTATCGTTTCGCGGATACCCTGCTGCAGAAAGAGCCTAAGGCAAAGAGCGCAAGAAGCGGTCTGGTAAAATGTCTGGTTTGCGGCGAAATCTTCGATTCCTCCATGGAGAACTGCCCTGTCTGCGGCGTAGGCAAGGAAAACTTTGTGCCTGTGGATCTGGATGAGATCACTTACCACTGCGATACGCTGGAGAAATTCGTGGTACTGGGCGGCGGCACAGCGGCATTAAACGCGGCAAAGGCCATCCGGGAAAGAAACAATACCGCCAGCATCATCATGGTTTCCGAGGAAAAGGAACTGCCTTATGACAGACCTATGCTGACAAAGAATATGTTCGGCGCGGTCAGCGGCGACGCCATTGCCAGCAAGGATGCCGTATGGTATGAGGAAAACTGCATTGATCTGCGCCTGAATACCAAAGTAACGGCTCTGGATCTGGGCAGAAAAGAAGTGCGTCTGGCAGACGGCAGCGTACTGCCTTATGATAAATGTGTTTACGCACTGGGTTCTTACAGCTTTATCCCGCCCATCCCCGGCGCGTCTTTGGAAGGCGTGACACCGGTACGTACCATCTCTGACGTGGAAAAGATCAATCAGATGGTACAGGGCGCGAAGCATGCCGTAGTCATCGGCGGCGGCGTACTGGGTCTGGAAAGCGCATGGGAACTGAGAAAAGAAAAACTGGAAGTAACGGTACTGGAAGGCGCGCCTGCGCTGCTGGCCGGGAAACTGGACGGTACCGGCGCTGAAATGCTGACAAAGATCGCCGAGAAAAATGGCGTGAAGATCCTCACCGGCGTGAAAATCGCGGAAATCACCGGCAACGGCAAAGCGGACGGCGTTCTGCTGGGCGACGGCACCAAGATCCCCGCGGATCTGGTCATCATGTCCACCGGTGTCCGGGCAAACAAGGAATTGGCGGAAGACGCGGGTCTGCTGACCAACCGGGCGGTTATGGTCAGCGATCAGATGCAGACCAGCGACAGCTGTGTATTTGCCGGCGGCGACTGTGCCGAGTTCAACGGCGTCAACGCGGCGATCTGGCCTGTGGCTTCTGAAATGGGACGGATTGCCGGAGCTAACGCGGCGGGCGATTCTCTGCCTTATGTCCCTCAGACACAGGGCATGACGCTGGCGGCGCTGAATACCATGGTATTCGCCATGGGCGATGTAGGCACCAAAGCAGACGCTACCTATAAAACACTGGAAATCCGCGACGACAGACGGATGACACTGGAGAAGTACTACTTCCTGAATAATGCCCTTTGCGGTGTGATCCTTCTGGGGGATACTTCTAAGATGGCGGAGATGACAGAGGCGATCCTGCAAAAGAAAGCTTTTGGACAGATCTTCGGTTGATCCTTCTTCTAATACGGCGCAAAGCCAAAGACACCCCCTGTCTTTTGACAGGGGGTGTCTTTTTATGGTTTTCTAAGATGTTATGGAAAGTCAGGCTGCCAGAGAAGCGGCCGCCTCTTTTTGCTCCTGTATTTTCCGGTTGAGCTTTCGCATTTCCGGCACGATGAAGAGGGCAACGATGCAGGCGGAGCCAATATCGGCGCAGGGACCGGCATACAGCAGGCCATCCAGTCCAAATTTCAGCGGCAGCAGCAGAAGCAGCGGAATCAGCAGCAGCAGCTGGCGCAGCATGGACAGAAGGGAGGCCTTCAAGGGCTGGCCTGTGGCCTGGAAGTAGTTGGTAGAAACGATCTGGAACCCGGCGCAGAAGATGCCGCCCAGATAGATCCGCAGACAGCGGACGCCAAAATCCGTAAAGGTCTGGTTTTCGTCCCCAAAGAGACTCAGTACCAGATGGGGCATGGTCTGACAGATGAGCCAGCCCAGGAAAATGGAGACGGTGGCGATGGTCACTGCCATCAGATACGCCTGACGCACACGGGGATATTTCCTTGCCCCCAGATTAAAGCCCAGAATCGGCTGGGCACCGATACCAAAGCCGATACAGAAGGACGCCAGGATCATGGCAATCTTCATGACGATACCCATGGCGCTGAGGGCCACATCCCCGGTGATTTCCGATTGGTTGCCGTAGTGTACCAGGGAGTTGTTCATGACCACCTGCATGATGCAGGCCACCAGAGAGGTAATGCCGGAGGAAATGCCCAGAGTAAAGATTTTGTACCATACTCTGCCTACGGGCTTGAAATAGATCTTGTGAAAGCGCATATTCCCTTTTTTCAGGAAATAGTAGGACAAAACCACCGTAGAAACAAACTGGGAGGTGATGGTAGCCAAAGCGGCGCCCTTTACGCCCCAGTGCAGTACGAAAATATAAATGGGGTCCAGTACTGTATTCAGTGCCGCCCCGATCAAAATGCCGTACATGGACATTCGGGGATGACCATCGGTACGGGCCATATTGGACAGGGAAATGCTCACCAGACTGAAGGGAACCCCCAGCAGTACAATGGAGGTGTAGTCCACAGCGTAGGGCATGGTGGATTCCGTGGCGCCGAACAACGTCAGGATCGGCCGCAGGAAAATCAGTCCCACAGCCGCCAGAAGCACCCCAAGGCCAATGGCGATGATCAGCAGGTTATTCAGCGTCAGCAGTGCCTCCCGTTTTCTGCCTTCGCCCAGACGCAGAGCGGCGTAAGCGCTGCCGCCGGAGCCAATGAGGGTGGCGAAGGCCATGATAATGGTCATCAGAGGGAAGGCGATGGTAGTGGCGGCGTTGCCCAGATATCCCACACCCTGACCGATAAAGATCTGGTCGACGATATTGTAAACGGAATTGACCAGACAGGAAATGATGGCAGGGATGGAAAAAGAAAGCAGCAGTCCTCTGATGGGCTTTACCCCCAAGGGATTTTCAGCGGATTTTACTACTGTTTTTGCGTTCATTCCGATTCCTCCTCATCCAGATAATTCTTCGCGTTCTGTACCATTTTCGCCATGAGATCTTCCAGCAGGAGGCACTCCTCATCGCTCATGCCTGCTGTCAGGGCCTGGTTCCATTTTTCCTTGGCCTCCAGCAGCCGGTGAATAATGGGCATGGCGGCCTCCGTCACGGAAAGCCGGCGGCAGCGGCGGTCCTTTTCATCGGGGACTACCCGGATATAACCGGCCTCTTCCAGCTTCTGGACGCCCCGACTGACGGTGCCTTTATCAAAAAATCCCATTTGCGCTAAAGCGTAAAGGGAAATGCCGTCGTTTTCATAAATCCGCAGCAAAAAGAAATACTGCCCGCTGCCAATGGGAAAATCGTGGAGGCAGTGGGTGTAGATACGGTTGGCATAGCGGCTGATGGCGGAAGCGTGAATGGTATAGCGCATTCCTTTTTTCTCCATAAAATATGTTCAAACCTTTCCTTGCGAATTGTTGCGTCTGCAACTAAAAACAGTATACAAAAAAACAGTTGCGTCCGCAACTGTTTTTTCTGTGGTTTTATGATTTTTTCTCAGTGCTTTCCCAGAAAGAAGGAATATCCAGCCCCAGAGCCCGCAGCCGCAGATGCAGCTCCGTCAAAGGCAGGCCTACTACATTGAAGAAATCCCCTTCGATGCGGGAAACCAGCAGAGCGCCTTTTCCCTGTATGCCATAGGCCCCCGCTTTATCAAAGGGCTCGCCGGTGGCGATATAGGCGAGGATTTCTTTTTCCGTCAGAGAACGGAAGGTAACCCGGGTCCCTGCTACAAAGGAGTGTGGGATCGGTGCTTTTCCCGGCAGGACTTCCGCCAGACAAACACCCGTATAGACCATATGGGTATGGCCCGAAAGCCGGGAGAGTGTAGCAAAGGCGGCGTCTTTGTCCGCCGGCTTATGGAGAAGTTCTCCGTCATAGGCCACAATGGTATCCGCCCCGATGATGACGGCCGGTCCCGCCAGTCCCTCCGCTGCCGAAAGAGCTTTGGCTTCCGCCGTTTTCATGGCCTTTTCCGCCGGAGCCGCGCCGGCAAGACCGGCCTCCAATGCCCGTTCATCTACCATGCTTTCCCGGAGAGAGAAGGGGACTTCCAGCATGGAAAGCAGTTCCCGCCGTCTGGGAGAAGCGGACGCAAGTATCAGCTGCATAGAAAACAGTCCTTTCCTGTAAAATGCTTTTGTTTTATTGTACGAAAAGAAGATGGAGTTTGCAAGGAAAAGACCTTGACGAGTCCCAAAGAAGTGATATAATAGTCGAGGTTTTTGCAAAAAAGGGGGAGAAATATTTTATGGCAAAAAAGGAAAAAATATTTACACTGCCGGTCATCGGCTTGATTTTACTGAGTTTTGCCCTGGGTACCAGCGAGTTTATCGTGGTGGGCATTCTGCCGGATATTTCCGGGGGACTGGGGGTTTCTCTGACAACGGCGGGCAGTCTGGTGTCCGTATTTGCTTTTGTTTACGCCGTGGGAACACCGTTTACGGCGGCGCTGGCGGGCCGGTTTTCCCGATTTGGCCTGATTACCGTATTGACGGTGTTGTTTATTCTGGGGAATCTGTTCTGTGCTTTGGCGCCGACCTATGGTATGCTGACAGCGGCCCGAATCCTGTTGGCGGTGGTTTCCGGGACGCTGATTTCCGTCTCCATGACCTTTGTGCCGGATGTTTCCTCTTTGGAGCATCGGGCGACGGTGGTTTCCTGGGTTTTTGCCGGATTTAGTCTGGCCTCCATCTTTGGCGTGCCCATGGGCACCACAGTCAGTCATCTTCTGGGGTGGCGGGCGGCCTTTGGGCTCATTACCCTTTGCAGTGCGGCGGTGCTAGTGATTCTGGTGGTTTCTCTGCCCAGAGCCCAGCAGAAGGTGCCCTCCGGTCTGGTGCAGCAGTTTGTCCTCCTGGGGGACGGGCGGATTCTGCTGGGGATTTTTACGGTATTTTTCGGTGCGTCGTCGGCCTATGTGCTGTATACGTATTTGACGCCGGTTTTTGAGGAGCTCATCGGGGTGCCTGCTTCGCTCATCAGTCCGGTACTGCTGCTGTTTGGGGTCATGGTCTTTTTCAGTAATCTGATTTCCGGCAAGATGGCACAGCGGAGAGGGATTTATAAGCTGCGGTTTTCTTTTCTGGTAATGGCCGCGGCTATGTTTGTACTGCCTTTGACTTTGAAGGCGGCTCCTTTGGCGCTGGCGGTGATTTTTGTGATCGGGCTGGTGATGTATCTGCAAAACTCGCCCATTCAGGTGAATATCCTGAATATTGCCACAAGGGAATATCCCGGCGCCATTACGCTGGCGGCTTCCGCCAACTCTTTTTCCTATAATTTCGGGATCGCCTTTGGTTCTGTCTGCGGCAGTCTGATGGTGGACCGGCTGGATATGAGGCTGCTGGGGCTGGGCGGCGGTGTGCTGGCCCTCTGCGCTCTGGTTTGCGCCCTGCTTCTCCATGGGAAAATAGGAGAAGCCTGATAAAACAAAAAAGTGATTCCCGGATTTGCCGGAAATCACTTTTTTTTCTATGGAAACTTATTTCTAAAAGAGGGAGCGTATCAATAATTTTTCGCCAGGATCTGGAAATATGCCTTCGGATGTTCGCATACGGGACATACTTCAGGCGCCTGTTTGCCTACATGGATGTGGCCGCAGTTGCTGCACTGCCAGATCATATCGCCGTCTCTGGAGAATACCAGACCGCCTTCTACATTTGCCAGCAGCTGACGATAGCGTTCTTCATGGTGTTTTTCGATTTCACCTACGGCCTCGAAAAGGTAAGCGATGCGGTCAAAGCCTTCTTCTCTCGCTTCCTTGGCGAAGGTAGCGTACATGTCTGTCCATTCGTAGTTTTCGCCCTGAGCCGCGTCCAGCAGGTTTTCCGCTGTGGAAGGAACGCCGCCGTCATGGAGCAGTTTGAACCAGATTTTCGCATGTTCTTTTTCGTTGTTGGCTGTTTCTGTAAACAGTGCGGCAATCTGTTCATAGCCTTCCTTTTTCGCCTTGCTTGCGTAATAGGTGTATTTATTTCTTGCTTCGGATTCCCCTGCGAAAGCGGTGCGCAGGTTCGCTTCTGTTCTTGTACCCTTCAATTCTTTCATTACGATGACCTCCTTTGGAATTAGATTGAATCTTTATTAGATAATAATAATTATCATTTATTTGAGATTAGTATACCAGATTACAGAAAAAAGTCAATAGGTTTTCTAAAAAAAAAACAGATAAATTTTTCCACTTCCTTTCAAAAAAGAACATACGGAAAGCAGCCTCCCCTTAAGAAAACAATTCCGATCAAAATTGAATTGCCGGAATCCGCTTTATTGCAAGGATTCCGGCAATATTTGCTTTCTTATGAAGATGTCCCAGAAGCTGGCTTACGAAAAAGCGCGGATTCTTTGTAAAAAAGGAATTTTCATAAAACAGAAACGCTGGAATCCTTGGCCTATCTCAAGGATTCCAGCGTTATGGCTTTTTTCAGGAAGATATGTTAGATTTTTTTAAAAACAGACAGCGGTTACTGAGGGTCTGCCATCAGTTTTACCAGAATTGCTTTCTGGGCATGGAGACGGTTTTCCGCTTCGTCAAAGATTTCGTCAGCGTGTGCCTCAAAGACATCGGCGGTGATTTCCTCGCCTCTGTGGGCGGGCAGACAGTGCTGTACCATACAGCCTTCGTTGGTAACGGCCATCAGTTCCGCGTTTACCTGGAAGCCTTTGAATGCGGCTTCTCTGATCTTCTGCTCGCTTTCCTGGCCCATGGATGCCCATACGTCAGTCAGGACAACATCCGCGCCCTTAGCCGCTTCCATAGGGTCATCTGTCATCAGGAATTTGTCGCCATAGGGTGCGGCGAAGTCCAGTACGTCTTTATGAGGCTGATAATCCTTGGGGCAGGCAATCGCTACGGACATGCCTACTTTCAGGCCGCCGACGATCAGGGAGTTGGCCATGTTGTTGCCGTCGCCGATGTAGCACATTTTCAGGCCTTCCAGTTTGCCTTTGTGTTCCCGGATGGTCTGCAGGTCCGCCATAACCTGGCAGGGGTGGCAGAAGTCGGTGAGGCCGTTGATGATGGGGATAGAGCCGTATTTTGCCAGAGTTTCCACTTCTTCCTGCTCAAAGGTACGGATCATGATGCCGTCCAGATAGCGGGACAGAACTCTTGCGGTATCCTCTGTGGGCTCGCCGCGGCCGATCTGCGCGTCCTTGGAGCTGATAAACAGAGCGTGGCCGCCCAGCTGATACATGCCGGTTTCAAAGGATACACGGGTACGGGTAGAGGATTTCTCAAAGATCATACCCAGTGTTTTGCCTTTGAGGATATGGTGCTCAATGCCCTGTTTCTTCTGTGTTTTCAAATGATCCGCCAGATCCAGCAGTTCCAGGATCTCTTCTGTGGTCAGATCCAAAAGTTTCAGAAAATGTTTCATATGCGTTCCCCTTTCTTTCTTACAGTGCGTTCAGTGTTTCTTCCAGTATGGCAAGGCCCTGGTCCATTTCTTCCTTTGTAATGGTCAAAGGCGGCAGCAGACGGATCTTCTCCTTGGCGGAGAGTACCAGCAGACCTTTTTCCAGCAATGTATGGATGACAGGCTTGGCTTCCGTATCCAGCAGGATGCCCAGCATCATGCCCAGTCCTGTGACATTCTGTACATGGGGCATGTTAGCGATTTTTTCCTTCAGGTAAGCGCCTTTTTCCGCAACGCTCTGCAAAAAGGCGTCGTCCATGGTTTGCAGGATATGTACGGCCCCGGCGCAGACTACAGGGTTCCCGCCGAAGGTGGAGCCGTGATCCCCGGCGCCAAAGACTGTTTCTGTCTTTTCGCCGAAGAGTACCGCGCCGATGGGCAGGCCGCCGCCCAGACCCTTGGCGCAGGAAACCAGATCCGGCTGGATATCAAACTGCTGATAGCTGAACAGAGTGCCTGTTCTGCCCATACCGGTCTGTACCTCGTCTACAATCAGCAGGATGTCTTTTTCCTGGCAAGCCTTTGCCACTGCCTGAACGTATTCCTTGTCCAGAGGCACTACGCCGCCTTCTCCCTGTATTGTTTCCAGCATCAGGGCGCAGACATCCGGCGTCATTTTTGCCAGTGTGTCTTCCAGATCATTGGCCTTCGCGAAGGCAAAGCCTTCTACAAAGGGGAAGAAGTAATTATGGTAGGCGTCCTGGCCTGTGGCGGACAGCGCCGCCATGGTACGCCCATGGAAGGAGTTTTTCAGGGCCAGAATGGTGTTTCTGCCTTCTCCGTATTTTTCAAAACTGTATTTTCTTGCGGCTTTGATAACGCCTTCATTGGCCTCGGCGCCGCTGTTGCCGAAGAATACCTTTTTCATGCCGCTTTTTTCGCAGAGCAACTTCGCTGTCTGGATGCAGGGCTCTGTATAGTACAGGTTGGAAGTATGCTGCAAGCTGGCAAGCTGCGCGCCTACGGCCTGTACCCAGCCATCGTCGCAGAAGCCCAGGGCGTTTACGCCGATGCCGCTGGTAAAGTCGATGTATGTTTTTCCTGTGTCATCCTGTACCTGCGCGCCCTTGCCCTTTGTCAGCAGCAGGGGAAAGCGTCCGTAGGAGTGGATGATGTAATTGGAATCCAGTTCTTTTGCCTGTTGAAAGTCCATGGGTTTTTCCCTCCTTTTTTGTTAATCGGGCAGGAACATGGTGCCGATGCCTTCGTCGGAGAACATTTCGATGAGAATGGAATGTTCGATTCGGCCGTCGATCATCACGGCTTTTTTCACCCCGGCCCGGACTGCGGATTCGCAGCTTTTTACCTTGGGGATCATGCCGCCGCTGATGATGCCTTCGGATACCAGTTCCTGTACTTCGCTGACGTGTACGGTAGAGATGAGGGAGTCCTCATCCTCCAGATCCCGCATGAGCCCGCGAATGTCTGTCAGTGTAATGATATTTTCCGCGTGGAGGGCACCGGCGATTTTCGCCGCCGCCGTATCCGCGTTGATGTTGTAGATATGTCCCTGGCAGTCAGTGCCTACGGTCGCTACCACGGGGATATAGCCGCTGTTGATGGCATTGATGATGGGGGTGGTGTCTACTTTGGTGATCTCGCCCACATAGCCGTAGTCTCCCTCCATTTTTTTGGCCTGGATCATGCAGCCGTCAATGCCGCACAGGCCTACCGCCTTGCCGCCCAGCTGGCCGATGAGGCCTACCAGGTCCTTGTTGGTCTTGCCCGCCAGTACCATCTGTACCACTTCCGCCGTTTCCTCGTCGGTGTAGCGCAGGCCGTTGACGAAGTGGGAAGGGATGTCCAGCCGTTTCAGCATCCCGCTGATCTCCGGGCCGCCGCCATGGATAAGCACTACATTGATGCCTACCAGGGAAAGAAGGATGATGTCGCTCATAACGGCTTTTTTCAGATCCGGATGAACCATGGCGTTGCCGCCGTATTTGACCACGACGGTTTTTCCGTAGTATTTCTGAATGTAAGGCAGGGCCGCTGTCAGGACCGTTGCCTTCATGGTATTGATGTCTTTCATTTGTAGGTTACCTCCATCATGTGCGGTAGTCGCCGTTGATCTTTACATAGTCATAGGTCAGGTCGCAGCCCCATGCGGTAGCTTCGCCGTCGCCTTGTTTCATATCCACGTCAATATGGATTTCTTCCTGCAAAAGGATTTCTTTGGCCTTGTCTTCGTCGAAGGCAACGCCGGCGCCTTTTTCGCAGACCAGAATCTCACCCTTGGGGGAGGAAATGGTAACGGTAATGGTGTCTACGGCGAAATCTCCTTCCGTATAGCCAATGGCGCAGAGGATACGTCCCCAGTTGGCGTCAGCGCCGAACATAGCCGCCTTGGTCAGGTTGGAAGTGATGATGGATTTGGCGATGGCCTTTGCCAGCTTCGTATCGGGGGCATGGTGTACGGAACATTCCACCAGCTTGGTAGCGCCTTCCCCGTCGCCGGCGATCTTTTTGGACATGGAAATGCAGATTTCCTTGACTACGGCCACAAAAGCGTCAAAGTCCGCGCCTTCCTTGTCAATGACGGGATTTTCCGCCATACCGTTGGCCATGATGGAGACCATGTCGTTGGTGGAGGTGTCCCCGTCTACGCTGACCATGTTAAAGCTGTCGTCTACGGCCAGCTTCAGGGCCTTCTGGAGCATAGGCGCTGTGATGGCGCAGTCTGTGGACAAAAAGCCCAGCATGGTAGCCATATTGGGATGGATCATACCGCTGCCTTTGGCCATGGCGCCGATGGTAACGGTTTTGCCTCCGATCTGTGTCTCATAAGCCTCTTCCTTGGGCTTGGTGTCTGTGGTCATGATGGCTTCCACGGCATCACTGTGGCCTTCCTTGGACAGCAGGGGAGCCAGCTGGGGAATACCTGCTGCGATGGGCTCGATATTCAGTGTCATGCCGATGACGCCGGTGGAGGCAACGATGATGTCCTTGGGAGAGAGTCCCAGTGCCTTTGCTGTCATCTCACACATCATTTCCGCTTTTTCCACGCCGTCGGCGTTGCAGGTATTGGCGTTGCCGCTGTTGCAGATCATGGCCTGGGCTGTGCCGTCGGCGATATTGGCCCGGGTTACGGTAATCGGCGCGCCGTATACCTTATTCTGGGTATAGACTGCCGCCGCCTGGCAGGGGACTTCGCTGTACAGCAGTGCCAGGTCTTTTTTTGTCTGGTTATTCCGAATGCCGCAGTGGATGCCCGCCGCCGTAAAGCCTTTGGGAGCGGTCACACCGCCTGTGATCTTCTGCATTTTCCTCATCCTTTCTTTTTATCTATCTATCTCTGTCAAATCAGGCCCTTTGTCTCCGGCAGCCCCAGAACCAGGTTCATGTTCTGTACGGCCGCGCCGGAAGCGCCTTTTCCTAAATTGTCAAATACACTGATGAGGGTCATTCTTTCGTCATTTCCCTCAATATACAGTTTCAGCTTATTGGTGTCCCGAATCTCATTGGCCGCCAGAAAGCCTTTGTCCGTATCTTCCACGGAAATGAGAGGGTGGCCTTTATAATGGTCTTTCAGCAGCGCCGTCAGTTCCGCCTTGGTCACCTTTTTCTGGAACAGGTGGGTGTGCAGGGGAATGCAGGTAGCCATGCCGCTGTAAAAATCACAGACAATGGGCATGAATACCGGCGGCTGTGAAATACCGGTGACATACTGCATTTCCGGCAGGTGCTTATGGCTCTGGGAAAGGCCGTACTGTCTGGGACTGTCAAATTCATAGGAGCGTTCCGGCTCTTCGTATTCCGCGATCATGGCTTTGCCGCCGCCGCTGTATCCTGTCAGGCTGTGGGCCGTAAAGGGATAATCCGGGGATACGATGCCATGGGCCACCAGCGGATAAACCGCCGCGATAAAGCCGGTGGCGTGGCAGCCGGGGTTAGCGATGCGCTTGGAGTGGAGGATGGCCTCTCTATGGGCCGGGGACAGCTCCGGAAAACCGTAGGTCCAGCCGGGGGCCGTTCTGTGGGCGGTGCTGGCATCAATGATGCAGGTGTTGGGATTTTCCACCAGCGTCACCGCTTCTTTTGCCGCCGCGTCGGGCAGGCAGAGGAATACCACATCCGCCAGATTCATGAGCCGTTTTCGTTCCGCCTCGTCTTTTCTTTTTTCCTCGGAGATCAGCAGCAGCTCTACGCCATCGTGCCCCTCCAGTTTCTGTCTTAACTGTAAGCCGGTGGTGCCGGCCTGACCGTCGATATATACCTTATATTTCATATGGAACCCCCATTTCCGCAACATAGGATATGTATTATTATAAAGGATATAACAGAAAAGTCAATGCGGATGCGCATATTTATACACATTCGGAGGAATGGCAGGGTTTGACGAAAATGAAAGGAAATTTTTGGGCAATATCCCTAAAGACTATGGATGGACAGATGTTTTTCGGAAAAACATTGGATAAAAAAGGAAGAGATGGAAGGGATTTTCGCGGTATATTCCGGAGGAAATAGGGAATATCTGAATAATATACATTTATTTATGGGGTTATACATTGTATACAAGGTATAGGAAAAACGGAAAAGGACCGGAAGGCAGTGAAGCCCTCGGTCCTTTGTTGGAATCTGTATTTTTTAGAATTCCGCGTTCTTTACGGTTCTGGGATAAGGCAGTACATCACGGATGTTGCTCATACCGGTCAGATACATAACCGCACGCTCGAAGCCCAGGCCGTAGCCGGAGTGTCTGGTGCCGCCGTATTTGCGCAGATCCAGATACCACCAGTAGTCCTCTTTTTTCAGACCCAGCTCGTCCATACGTTTTTCCAGCATATCCAGACGTTCCTCTCTCTGGCTGCCGCCGATGATTTCGCCGACGCCGGGAACCAGCAGGTCCATAGCGGCAACGGTCTTGTTGTCATCATTCATACGCATATAGAAGGCCTTGATATCCTTGGGATAATCTGTAACGAAGACAGGTTTTTTGAAGATTTCCTCTGTCAGATAGCGTTCATGCTCTGTCTGCAAATCAATGCCCCATTCCACAGGGTATTCGAATTTCTTGCCGGATTTGATGAGCAGATCAACGGCCTCTGTGTAGGTGACACGGCCGAATTCGTTGTTCAGGATGTTATGGAGTCTGTCCAGCAGGCCCTTGTCCACGAAGCTGTTGAAGAATTCCATTTCTTCCGGCGCGTTGTCCAGAACGTACTGGATGATGTATTTCAGCATTTCCTCAGCGATCTCCATGTTGTCTTCCAGATCAGCGAAAGCCATTTCCGGCTCGATCATCCAGAACTCCGCCGCGTGACGGGCGGTATTGGAGTTTTCCGCACGGAAGGTGGGGCCGAAGGTGTAAACATTCCGGAAAGCCATGGCAAAGGTTTCCGCGGAAAGCTGGCCGCTGACGGTCAGATTGGTTTCCTTGCCGAAGAAGTCCTTGGAAAAGTCTACGGTGCCGTCTTCTTTTTTGGGCAGGTTGTTCAGATCCAGTGTGGTGACACGGAACATTTCCCCAGCGCCCTCACAGTCACTGCCGGTGATGATGGGGGTGTGGGCATATACAAAGCCCTTCTCCTGGAAGAACTGATGGATGGCGTAAGCGATGAGGCTGCGTACCCGGAAGGTAGCGGAGAACATATTGGTTCTGGGACGCAGATAAGCGATCTGGCGCAGGAATTCCACACTGTGACGCTTTTTCTGCAGAGGGTAGTCGGGAGTGGAGGTGCCTTCCACGGCGATCTCCTGTGCCTTTACCTCAAAGGGCTGTTTTGCTTCCGGTGTTTCCACCAGAAGACCCTTGACGATGATGGCCGCGCCTACGCCCAGCTTTGTAATTTCTGTGTAGTTGGGCAGGCTGTCCGCCTCAAAAACGATCTGGATGTTCTTGAAGAAAGAACCATCGTTCAGTTCGATAAAGCCGAAGTTTTTGGATACCCGCATGGTGCGGACCCAGCCGCCCAGGGTAACCTCTTTATTGGCATAGTCCGCCGTCTGGCGGTAAATTGATTTTACGGTGTTTAAATCCACTGTGATCTCTCCTTTAATTACCGATTGTCGCAAATGCACTTGTGTCTTATTTTAGCCCTCTTTTGACAAAAAGACAACCTTATTTTAAGACTTTTCCCGAAGAAAGGACAAAAAGGCGCCATAGCCTTCCTTTTCCATGTCTTTTTCCGGGATAAAGCGCAGGGAGGCGCTGTTGATGCAGTAGCGCAGGCCGCCGGATTCTGTGGGGCCGTCGTTGAAGACATGGCCCAGATGGGCGTTGCCTACCCGGCTGCGGATCTCCGTGCGGATCATGTCATGGGAAAGATCGTCGTATTCCGTCACGGCATTGGGGTCCAGGGGCCTGGAAAATGCGGGCCAGCCGCAGGCCGACAGAAATTTGTCCCGGGAAGAGAATAACGGCTCTCCGGAGGTGATATCCACATAAAGGCCCGGCTCCTCTGTCTGCCAGTATTCGTTGAAAAAGGGCGGCTCTGTCTCGTTTTCCTGGGTGACGGCGTACTGGAGGGGCGTCAGCTTTTCCCGCATTTCTGCTTTCGTCATGGCCTTGTAGTCCGCCGGGTCTACACAGCGGGCCTTTTCCCTGGCGATTTTGGCGAAATTGATATGGCAGTAGCCGCCGGGATGCTTCGTCAGGTATTTCTGATGGTATTCCTCCGCTGGCAGAAACTGGAACAAGGGCAGGTGCTCCACCATCACAGGGCGGTCATATTGTTTTTGCAGCTTTTCCAGTGCCTTGGCGGCGATTGCATCCTGAGCGGGGTCTGTAGTGTAGATGCCGGTGCGGTACTGTATGCCCACGTCCGCCCCCTGTCTGCCCAGAGAGGTCGGGTCGATGGTGTAGAAATATTCCTTTAATATTTCTTCCAGCGAAATCTTATCCCGGTCAAAGATCACCTCTACCGTTTCGGCATGTCCGCTGTGGGCGCAGACCTCCTCGTAGGATACACTCTCCCGCCGTTTTTGTTCTATGCCTTCCTTTTTGCCCAGGGCATAGCCCACACGGGTGGAAAGGACGCCGGGAATCTGCTCCATGTATTTTTCCGTGCCCCAGAAGCAGCCGCCGGCCAGATAAATGGTTTCTTGCTCCATTAGTTCACCTCTTTTGTCAGGTCTTTCAGTTCATACAGGTCCGTCCGCCGATGCTTTAATAAAGGCAGCTGTTCCCGGATGGCGTCCTCGCGGGCGAAATCCAGCGCTCCGTAGAGAATGCCTTCTTCTTCCTCCAGCTGTCCCATGACCTCGCCCCAGGGGGTCGTGATGATGGAATGGCCCCAGGAATGGTAGGAAGCCGTCAGATCCCGTGCGGGGGCGCAGCCGGCCATATACACCTGATTGTCCAGAGCCCTTGCCCGGAAGGAAAGCTCCCAGTGGGCCGGGCCGGTGGTCATATTGAAGGCGGCGGGGATAAAGATGACTTTTGCCCCCTCCAGCGCCAGCAGACGGGCCAGCTCCGGGAAACGGATGTCATAGCAGATGCACAGCCCCATTTTTCCCCAGGGGGTATCAAATACCGTGGGGCGGCTGCCTGCCGTCAGTGTTTCCGATTCCATGAATTTCTGGCCGCCGGCGATATTGATATCGAACAGATGAATTTTCCGATGCTTGGCAATGCAGTTTCCGGCTGGGTCGAAAACATAAGAAGTATTGTAGGTTTTGCCGTCTTCGTCCTCCGGTACGGAACCGGCAATGAGATAAACGCCGGCCTCTTTTGCCAGTGCCGCCAGAGACTGGTGGAAGGGGCCGCCTTCTGCTTCGGCGAATTTGGGGAAATTAGGCGTTTCGTAGGGGCAGCAGAACATTTCCGGCAGAGAAACCAGCTCCGCGCCCGCCTGTGCCGCCTCGGCTACCAGCTGGGCGGCGTGGGCCAGATTTTCCTGTGGTGTGGCCCCCACCTTCATTTGAATCAACGCGATTTTCATATCTCCACTTCCTTTCTGAAGGATTCCTCCTGTTTGGGGAAAGTATACCATATTTCCGGGGATTGTGGGAAGAAAAAGCCCTTTTCCTTGAGATTTTTTACAAAGGAAAAACGGCCGCAAAAGAAGATCCCCCAGACGGGAAATGTCTGGGGGATTTCTTGTCCCCGTTTCACTAAATTCGTGGGTGGGAGGGAAACGGGATGTTTTTATACGAAGGAGCGCTCCGCCGTTCTGCACTCGGCGGAAGGCTCTGGGAAATATGCTTTGTTATTTGCCCCGGACGATACGGGAAAGCTGGATCAGGAAGGTAGGCGCGAAGGCCAGACCGATGATCTGCAAAACATTCCTTCCGGTCAGGGCGTTGTCAATATCGAAGAGGCCATGGAGACCGGGCACAAAGAGCACTACCATCAGCAGTACCGTACCAACGGCGAAAGCGCCGATGCTGTACGGGTTGGAGGGCAGACGGAATACGGAGTGTGTGCCCCGGCAGTTGAAGCCGTGGAACAGACGGGCCAGACACAGGGTAGCGAAGGCCATGGTGCAGGCCATACCGTCATTGACTGCCAGCCCCAGATAGAAGGCTGCCATGGAGGCTGCCCCGATGAGCAGGCCCTGTACGCCCAGATTCCGCAGGAAATCCCCTGTAAGGATGCCCTCTTTGGGGCTTCTGGGTTTCTGGTCCAGCAGGTCACCGGTGGGCTGTTCCATATTGACCGCCAAAGCGGGCAGACTGTCTGTCAGCAGATTGATGAACAGCAGCTGTACCGCCGTAAAGGGCAGGGGCAGCCCCATCAGGGATGTGAATACGACCACCAGTATGCCCGCCAGATTGCCGGAGAGCAAAAACTGGATGGAGTTTTTGATATTGGTATATACGTTTCGGCCGTTGGCAACGGCTTTGACGATGGTAGCGAAGTTGTCGTCGGTCAGGATCATGGACGCGGCGTCCTTGGAAACTTCTGTGCCGGTAATGCCCATGGCGATGCCGATGTCCGCCTGTTTCAGGGCGGGGGCGTCGTTGACGCCGTCACCGGTCATGGCCGCCACATAGCCGTTGTCCTGCCATGCCCGGACAATACGGATTTTATGCTCCGGAGATACCCGGGCATAGACGGAAATTTTGGAAACCTCCTGACGAAGTTCCTCGTCTGTCATTTTTTCCAGTTCACTGCCTTCTACGGCCTTGTCGCCTTCCTGCAAAATGCCGATCTTTTTAGCGATGGCGGAGGCGGTGATCTTATGGTCGCCGGTAATCATGACAGGACGGATGCCCGCCCGGCGGCAGTCCGCAACAGCAGGCGCCGATTCCTCTCTGGGAGGGTCCATCATGGCGATCAGACCGGTGAATACCAGTTCCCGTTCGTCCTCCAGCGTCATGGGCCGGTTTTCGGAAAGAACCTTTTTCGCAAAGGCCAGTACACGCAGGCCCTGAGAGGAAAAGGCCCGGTTCTGCTCGATGATCTTCTGGCAGTCGTCCTCTGTCAGTTCCCTAAACTGTCCGTTTTCTTCGATATGGGTACAGCGTTTCAGCAGTACATCCGGCGCGCCTTTGGTCAGCATTTCATGTCTGCCGTTTCGAAAATGCAGGGTAGACATGAGTTTTCGGTCGGAGTCGAAGGGGATCTCCTGCAAACGGGGGAACTCATCCCGGATCTTTCTCTCGTTTCTGTCAATTCTGCGGCAGAAGGTCAGCAGCGCCGTTTCTGTGGGGTCACCGATGGCGGCATCGTCGCTGATGACGCCGTCGTTGCAGAGTACGCTTTCCGCCACAAGGCTTTCCACGGCGGCGCAGTCCTCCGCCGCCTCCGCTGTGGACCATACTCTGCCGCCGGTATAGCACTGCTGTACGGTCATGCGGTTCTGGGTCAAAGTACCGGTCTTATCGGAACAGATGACAGAGACACAGCCCAGACCTTCCACGGCCCGCAGGTTTTTGATGATGGCGTTTTCTCTGGCCATTTTCTGGGTACCGATGGCAAGGCCGATGGTCACGATGGAGCTGAGGGCCTCGGGAATGGCCGCTACCGCCAGCGCCACGGCAAACATCAAAGCGTCCGCCAGCCCCATATCCCGCCATACGCTCAGACCGAATACGATGGCACAGATCACAATGATAATAACGGAGAGTTTTTTGGAGAAATCATCCAGACTCCGCTGCAAGGGCGTTGTTTTTTCCTGAGCGGATTCCATCAGATCGGCAATTTTGCCGATCTCTGTCTGCATCCCTGTGCCGGTAACCAGCACTACCGCGCGGCCGTAAGACACCAGAGAGCTGCTGTATACCATATTCAAACGGTCCCCCAGAGGCAGCTCCTCCTGGTCGATGGCCTCGTCTGTTTTGTTTACGTTTTCCGACTCGCCGGTGAGGGCGCTTTCATTGACCTGCAAAGAATAATTGCGCAGCACACGGCCGTCTGCCGCCGTTACGTCCCCCGCTTCCAGCAGCAGGATATCGCCGGGCACCAGCTCTGCCGCCGGTACCTCCATCCGCTGGCCGTCCCGGATGACACGGGCGTTGGGCGCCGCCATGGCCTTCAGGCTGTCCAGGGATTTCTGGGCCTTGAAATGCTGCACCGTCCCCAGAATGGCGTTCATGACCAGCACCACCAGAATAACAATGGTGCCCTCCAGTCCGCCGGTCAGTGCGGAAATGACGGCGGCGATAATCAGGATTACCACCAGCAGATCGGCGAACTGTTCCGCGAATACCTGCAGGACGCCTTTTCGCTTCTGCTCCTGTAATTTGTTATAGCCGTATTGTTCCAGACGGCGCTTGGCCTCTGCCTGGGTCAGGCCGTCCATGGTCGTCTCGTACTCCCGCAGGATCTCCTTCTGCGGCATTTTCCATAATTGTGTCATATGCAAAACTCCCTTCCTGGTCCGTGCAATAAAAAAAGACTTTTATTGCACCCACTACACCTGTGATGCAATAAAAGTCTTGCTTCCTGTAAAAAATATACTGTCTTGTGACAGCTTATCTTTTTCCCGACAGCGCCCGGGTCCAAAGACCGAGATGACGAACGCTGACAATGCGGATGCCGCATAAGCTACTCCCTTTTATTTATGATGAGTGTATCATACTTCTTTTAAAAAAGCAAGAAGATTTTTTTTATTTTTAATTTTCCCGTTTTTGCCTGATTTTATCCCTTTTCGCGGCCATTTTGTTTTCTTCTCCATACAAAAAACAAAAAAAGGACTTGTTTTTTTCTTAACAATAGACTATGATAAGAAAGACAACAGCATAGAAAAGATCTTCAGGGCAGGGTGAGATTCCCGATCGGCGGTAAAGTCCGCGAGCGCATGGCGCAGGATTTGGTGAAATTCCAAAACCGACAGTATAGTCTGGATGGAAGAAGATAACGGCAGTACGGAAAAACCGTCCTGTCCTCTTGTGTATGAAAAAAGAAGGTGGAATGTGCCTGTTTCTTTTGCGTACACACTTTTTCACGAGCACAAACGCCCTGAATGGACCAAAAGTCCTTCAGGGTTATTTTTTTTGGAAAGGATGTGGAATACATGGATCATCAGGATATGATGCGCCGGGCCATAGAACTGGCGAAAAACGGCACAGGCGCCGTAGACCCCAACCCGCTGGTGGGCGCCGTCATCGTAAAGGACGGCCGGATCATCGGCGAGGGCTATCATGCCCGCTACGGCGGACTCCACGCGGAGCGCAACGCCCTGGCTTCCTGCAAAGAATCTCCCATGGGCGCCACCCTGTACGTTACCCTGGAGCCCTGTTGTCACTACGGAAAAACGCCGCCCTGTACGGAGGCCATTCTGGAAGCGGGGATTCAGACGGTCTATATCGGTTCCCGGGACCCGAACCCGAAGGTAGCGGGCAAGGGCGCCGCCATCCTGCGGCAGGCCGGGATCAATGTCATTGAGGACTTCCTCCGGGAGGAATGTGACACCCTTAATGCACCCTTCTTTTATTACATCACCAGACAGCGGCCCTATGTAGCCATGAAATACGCCATGACGGCAGACGGAAAGATCGCTACCGAAACGGGGGCCTCTCAGTGGATCACCAACGAGGAAAGCCGCCGTCATGTGCATCTGCTGCGGCGGAAATATCAGGGCATCATGGCGGGCATCGGCACCGTACTGGCCGACGATCCTATGCTCAGCTGTCGGCTGGGAGACGGGGGCAGAAATCCTGTCCGCGTCATCTGCGACAGTCGCCTGCGCATCCCCCTGGAAAGCAAGCTGGTGCAGTCGGCAAAAGAGATCCCGCTTTTTATCGCCACCTGTGCCAAAGATGCCGAGAAAAAGGCGGCGCTGGAGGAAAAAGGGGTGCTGGTCTTTGTATTCGAGGGCCAAAAGATCCCTCTGCCTGAATTGATGGACAAACTGGGCGAATTGAAAATCGGCAGTATTCTGCTGGAAGGCGGCGGCGAACTGAACGCCTCCATGCTGGAAGCGGGACTGGTACAGCGGGTATACGCCTATGTGGGCGCGAAGATCTTCGGCGGAAAAACCGCCAAAACCCCCGTCAGCGGCAGGGGCATTGACCTGCCGGCACAGTCTCCGGCCCTGCGGCTGGCCCAGACAGAAATTTTTGGGGACGACGTGCTTTGTGTGTATGATGTTCTCCCGGAAAAGGAGGCGCAGTAAATGTTTACAGGCATTATTGAGGAAATCGGCACTATCCGCGGCCTTTCCCTGACGAAGGAAGGCGGTGATCTTCAGATCCAGGCCAGCACCGTACTGGAAGGCACCAAGCTGGGAGACAGCATTGCCGTCAACGGTACCTGTCTGACGGTGACAAAGCTGGAAAAAGACGGGTTTACGGCCTTCGTTATGGCGGAGAGCCTGCGCCGCACCAATCTGGGCGAGCTGAAACGGGGCAGCCGGGTTCATCTGGAACGGGCCATGGCGGCGGACGGCAGATTCGGCGGCCATATGGTCAGCGGCCATATTGACGGACGGGGTGTGCTCCTATCCAAGATACCGGAAGGACAGGCCATTCTTCTTTCCATCGGCGCCGATGAGGAAATTCTCTCCGGCATTGTGGAAAAAGGCTCCATTGCCATTGACGGCACCAGTCTGACGGTTATTGACGTAGACAAGGACCATTTCCGGGTGGGCATTATCCCCCATACCGGCGGACATACCACCATACTGGACCGGCCGGTAGGCTATGCGTTCAATCTGGAAACAGACGTCATTGGAAAATATGTCCAGAGCTTTTTGAAAAAAACGGAGGCCGCTCCCAAAAAATCCACATTGACGCTGGATTTTCTGCGGGAGAACGGATTTTGATATCATAGGAGGTTACAGCTATGCGAGAATACAACACCATTGAGGAAGCGTTGGAAGAACTGCGCCAGGGAAGAATGATTCTGGTAACAGACGACCCCGAAAGAGAAAACGAGGGCGACCTGATCTGCGCGGCACAGTTCGCTACCACAGAAAATGTGAATTTTATGGCTACCCATGCCAAAGGACTGATTTGCATGCCCATGGATGAGGAGCTGGGCAAGAAGCTGATGCTGCCTCAGATGGTAACGGAAAATACGGACAACCACTGCACCGCCTTTACCGTATCCATCGACCATGTGGACACCACCACCGGCATTTCCGCCGAGGAACGCGCCCTGACTGCCAGAAAATGTGTGGACGCCGACGCAAAGCCCCAGGATTTCCGTCGCCCCGGACATATGTTCCCTCTTATCGCCCGCAGAGGCGGCGTGTTGACCAGAGAAGGCCATACAGAGGCTACTGTGGATCTGATGCGTCTGGCTGGATTGAAGCCCTGCGGCCTGTGCTGCGAGATCATGGCGGAAAACGGTACCATGATGCGGACAGCGGCCCTGTGGGAATTCGCGGAGAAATATAATCTGAAATTTATCACTATCCACGACCTGCAAAATTACTGCCGCCGTCATGAAAAACACGTAGTGCGGGAGGCAGAAGCAAAAATGCCTACTCGTTTCGGGGAATTCCGCATTTTCGGCTATATCAATGACCTGACGGGCGAGCATCATGTAGCACTGGTAAAAGGTGAGATCGGCGATGGCAAGAATCTGCTTTGCCGTGTCCATTCCGAATGTCTCACCGGCGACGTATTCGGTTCCCGCCGGTGCGACTGCGGCCAGCAGCTGGCAGCGGCCATGGCTCAGATCGAAAAAGAAGGCAGAGGCATCCTGCTGTATATGCGCCAGGAAGGCAGAGGCATCGGCCTCATCAATAAGCTGAAAGCCTACGAATTGCAGGAACGGGGCCGGGATACCGTAGAGGCCAATCTGGAACTGGGCTTTGCCCCCGACCTGCGGGAATACTGGATCGGCGCGCAGATTTTGCAGGATTTGGGCGCGAAAGAACTGCGGCTTTTGACCAATAACCCCACCAAGGTCTACGGTCTGGACGGCTTCGGCGTTTCCATTGTGGAACGGGTGCCCATCGAGATCGAACCCCAGGAGGACGACGAATTCTATTTGCAGACAAAACAGCAGAAAATGGGTCATATTTTCTCCCATCTGCTTTAATCAATAGCACAAACAATTATTTTTGAGGAAATCAAAGGAGGAACATACCATGCAGGTAATGGAAGGATATTTAAGCGGAAAAGGTATGAAGATCGGCATTGTTGCCGCGAGATTTAATGAATTTATCGTCAGCAAGCTCATCGGCGGCGCGGAGGACGCTCTGCTGCGCCACGGCGTAGACGGAGATGACATCACACTGGCCTGGGTGCCCGGGGCGTTCGAGATCCCCACCATCGCTCAGAAAATGGCAAAGAGCGGTAAGTATGACGCCATCCTTTGTCTGGGTGCTGTGATCCGCGGGGCCACCAGCCATTATGACTACGTTTGCAACGAGGTATCCAAAGGCACAGCCCATATCGCCCTGGAAACCGGCGTACCTGTGATGTTCGGTGTACTGACCACAGACACCATTGAACAGGCCATCGAGCGTGCCGGCACAAAAGCGGGCAACAAAGGCTATGACGTGGCCTGCTCCGCTATTGAAATGGTAGACCTGGCAAGAAAGATGTAAGAAAAACACAATCAAAGCGCGGAAACATCCTCCGCGCTTTTCTTTCGCCTGGTTTTCTGGTATAATATCCCCACCAGGAAAGGAGCGAGCCTTATGATACATGATACCTATACCTTTCAGGATTTGAGCGAGGTGTGCTATCACCTGCGCAAATACAAAAACATCAAAGAGGACTGGCAGGTAGATTTCTGCAACATCTACGGCGAGCTGGTGGTTTCTTTTGACAGCGACGAGGAAACCAGGGAACGGCTCAAGGATGAGGACGAAACCTATGCCATGGTCACAGAGCTGATGGATATTGCCATGATGATGGGAAAAACATGGTAAGATACAAAGCCCAGTCAAAACAGCATCGCCGGGAACTTTGCGCCGCAGAGTTCCCGGCGATGCTGTTTTTTTTGGAAAAATCCATAAAAATAAGGGCGGGAAATTCCCGCCCCAAAATATCTTATTTGTAGTTTTTGTTGGAATCCTTCAGCAGTACATCGTGGGCGCCGCCCTCTACCAGGCTGGTGGTGGAGATAACGGTAATCTTTGCCTTTTCCTGCAGTTCGGGAATAGACAGTACGCCGCAGTTGCACATAGTGGATTTCACTTTCTTCAGAGACAGACCTACGTTGTCATGCAGGCTGCCGGCATAAGGAACGTAGGAGTCTACGCCTTCCTCGAAGGACAGCTTCGCGTCGCCGCCCATGTCGTAGCGCTGCCAGTTTCTCGCTCTGGCGGAGCCTTCGCCCCAGTATTCCTTCATGTAGCTGCCGTTGATGTTGACCTTGTTGGTAGGGCTTTCATCGAAACGGGCGAAGTATCTGCCCAGCATAATGAAATCCGCGCCCATAGCCAGGGCCAATGTCATATGGTAATCGTATACGATACCGCCGTCGGAGCAGATGGGAACGTATACGCCGGTTTCCTTGAAGTATTCGTCTCTGGCCTTTGCTACCTCGATGACTGCGGAAGCCTGACCACGGCCGATGCCCTTCTGTTCTCTGGTGATGCAGATGGAGCCGCCGCCGATACCGACTTTAACGAAGTCCGCGCCGCAGTCCGCCAGGAAACGGAAGCCCTCCGCGTCTACAACGTTGCCGGCGCCGATCTTTACGCTGTCGCCATAGGCTTCTCTTACCCATGCCAGCGTATCCTTCTGCCATTCGGAATAGCCCTCGGAGGAGTCGATGCACAGGATGTCTACGCCTGCCTCTACCAGAGCGGGTACTCTCTGCTGATAATCACGGGTATTGATGCCGGCGCCTACTACATAACGCTTCTGTGCGTCCAGCAGTTCGTTGGCGTTTTCTTTATGGCTGTCATAGTCTTTGCGGAATACCAGATACTGCAGTCTGCCTTCCTTGTCTACGATAGGCAGCTGGTTGATCTTGTTGTCCCAGATGATGTCATTGGCTTCTTTCAGTGTCGTGCCTTCCGGCGCGTAGATCAGCTGATCCAGTGGAGTCATGAATTCTTTTACTTTTACGTCCCGTTCCATACGGCTGATGCGGTAGTCTCTGCTGGTGACCATACCTACCAGCTTGCCCTGGGCGGTGCCGTCTGTGGTAACTGCCACAGTGGAATGGCCTGTTCTTGCTTTCAGATCCAGAATATCCTGCAAGGTGCTTTCGGGGCTGATGTTGGAATCACTCATAACAAAGCCTGCCTTGTAAGCCTTTGCTCTGGCTACCATAGCCGCCTGGCTTTCAATGGACTGAGAACCAAAGATGAAGGAGATGCCGCCTTCCTTTGCCAGTGCCACCGCCATTTTATCATCGGATACCGCCTGCATAACTGCGGATACCAGAGGGATGTTCATTTCCAGCGCGGGTTTTTCCCCTTTTTTAAACTTAACGATGGGTGTTTTCAGACTGACGTTTTCCACCATACATTCCTTTGTGGTGTAGCCGGGTACCAAAAGAAATTCGCTGAAGGTTCTGGAAGGTTCCGTGAAATAAATTGCCATATGCTTTTTCTCCTCCTGTAAAAAATACTGTTGATCCACTGTGAAGCCACTGTAAGGACCGGAAATAAAAAAAGGAAAAGTGCCTGAAGAGTATCCCCGAAACATACGGTTTCTTATGGGGAAAATGCTTTGCCTGTTTCTTTTCCTTTGTATACAACATTCCCACTGTCCTTGTATTGCATACGATTTTAGCACTAAAAAGCCCCCTGTTCAAGGGGGCTTGGCTATTTTTTTTGTTTTTGTGAAATTCGTTGCTTTTTCCTGTCAAAACAGGGCGTTTCTTTTGATTTTCTGCCCATGATGCCGATACTGTCTATCTTCCGCGCACATAGGGCAGACAGAGCCGGGAGATGGTCCCGATCAGAAAACCGGTCACAACGCCGGATACCAGAAGGAAGGGCAGGTAGTAGGCCATTTTGATATTTTCCACCACCAGTGCCGCCACAATGATCTGCCCCACATTATGGAATACGCCGCCGGCAATGCTGACGCCGGTAATACTCATTTTTTCCGTTTTATAGAGCAGTGCCATGACGGCAAAGCTGCACACAGCCCCCGCCAGGGAATAGAGCAGTCCCGCGAAGCCGGCAAAGAGCAGGCCGCAGAGAATGACACGTATCAAAGAGATGAATAATGCCGTTTTGGGCCCCAGGGAATACATGGCGATGACCACAATCACATTGGCCAGGCCCAGCTTGATGCCCGGCACCACCATGGGCATGGGAATCAGCATTTCCACATATCCCATCAATATAGCCAGTGCCGTCAGCAGGCCGCAGAGGGCGATTTTTTTACTGTTCATGCCTTATCCCACCACCATATCCGCCGCCGGGTCCTCCCCGCCGGTTATTTCCACTACCATTTTATGGGGCAGACACACGATGTTCTCCCCGTTTTTAGAAATCTTTCTGTGGTTTTCACAGATGCCGTCCCGGCAGTCCGCTTCCGTTACCATGGCATAGCCGTCCTGAATTTCTACAATATTATATCCCGTTTCCGTTTCCACCCGGAGACTGTCGTCCTTGGAAAGGGGCATGGTGGCGTAGACCTCGCCGTCCACGGTAATGACTGCCTCCGCTCCCGTTTCCGCCGTTCCCGTATAAAAGAAGTATATGGCCCCGGCAATGGCCAGCACCACGAAAACCAGAATCAAATCCATCCGTTTCATGTCTTTTTCTCCTCCTTTTACATAGGAAAAAAGGAGGCCATCTGCCCCCTCTTCAAAAGTAGTAGGATTTAATTTGTAGTACAATAAAAAATGCCCAGAACCGGAATCGAACCAGTGACACGAGGATTTTCAGTCCTCTGCTCTACCAACTGAGCTATCTGGGCACATCAAAACTTGATACTTGGCTATTATACCGTATTCCTGTATGCTTGTCAACAACATTTTTCGGAAAAGTTTTTCTTTTTTTTCAGAGGACAGGCGGATGTGCCGCCTGTCCCCGAAAGAAATTTATTCGCCTTTCTGCATAATATCCAGAATGGTGGCGTCCATGGTTGCCATGCCTTCCGTGCTGACTCTGCCCAGATTTTTGGCTGTCTGTTCCGCCCGGGAGCCCAGCACGCCAAAATGAGGCGGCATAGCCGTTCCCGCCATAGCCAGCATCGCTGACAGGAAAGCGGAGTATACCCCGGCGGAGGCCTTTAAGGCGCATCCGGTGCTGCCGCCGTCACAGATCATCCCGGACAGATTGGCCGCCATATGATCCATGGCCGCCGCCACTTCCTTCGCGCCGCCGCCCATGAGCAGGACGATGCCCGCCGCCGCGCCGCTGCCGCCGCCCAGTACGCAGCCGCACAGAGGGGAAAGTCTGCCGGTGTAATGCTTGCTGTAAATGGTCACCAGACCGCTGAGGGCCACCGCTCGGCGGATGTCCTCGTCACTGGCGCCCATGCTTCTGCCGTAGGAGACCACGGGCATGGAGCAGAGGATGCCGTGGGAGCCGCTGCCGACAATGCTCATGGCAGGGAAGGGCAGGCCTGCCAGTCTGGCGTCCATGGCCGCTGTGGTCAGATGCTGTGCTTTGTAGATCATATCGTCTCCCAGCACGCCTTTTTCATGGAACAGATCCAACGCGGCGCCGATTTTCAGTCCCGCGCCTTTGGCGCCTTCCGCCGCCAGAGCGCAGTTCATGTCGATCATATCCTGCACAAAGGCGATTTCCTCCGCCGGAACCTCTTTGGCATAGGATACAAAATCCGCGATTTCCACCGTATCAAAGGGAAAAGGCTTTGCCGCCTCCGCCGCTTTCAGTTCTGCCTCGAAAATCACCTTGCCGTCTTTCCACACCTTTGTGATATTGCTGTGGAGCGTTTCGATCAGCGCTTTGCCGGTGCCCTGATCCGTTTCCACTTCCGCCAGAATATAGATTTCCTCTTTTTCCGGGTCTACGGAAAGATCTGTTTCAATGGTGCCTTTCTTGGCTTCGGCCACCGCCTCCGCCGTAACGCCCTTCAGACATTCCAACCCCAGGGCGCTTTCGCCGCAGAGCACGCCTAACAGCGCCGCCATTTCGCAGCCGCTTTCCTCCGTGCCGGGGATGGCGCAGGCAAAGGCGTTTTTATACATACCGCCGTTCATGACCATGGTCACTTTTTTCGCCTTGCCGCCTGCCGCCTCTCTGGCTTTTGCCGCCGCCAAAGCGATGGCGCCCACTTCTGTTACGCCCAGAGCGGGTTTCATTTCACTTTTTAATAAATTTGTCAGTTCCTCTCTCATAATCTTGCACCCCTTTCTGTACAAAGGATACCATATCCCGGGCAAAAAAACTATGGTTCTTCCAAAAAATGGACAAATCCCCCTTTTGGGAAATAATATATCGTGCATTTTGTCTGACTTCGTTGTTTTTTTCGCGGGAATATCCTATAATAACCATGCTGTTTCTCCGGGAACTGTAAAAATCCCGGGGAAAACAGACTGCTTATTTATCATCATTTGCAACACAATTAGGAGGGTTTGTTTATGGAACAAAAAAGAGAACGGTTCTCCTCCCGTCTGGGCTTTCTGCTCATTTCCGCAGGCTGTGCCATCGGGCTGGGGAATGTGTGGAAATTTCCCTACATCACAGGGCAGTACGGCGGCGCGGCATTTGTGCTGATTTACATCGCCTTTCTGATCCTCATGGGGATTCCCATTCTGGTAGCGGAATTGGCCGTTGGGCGCGGCAGCCAGAAATCCATCGCCAGAGCTATGGATGTGCTGGAGCCCAAGGGAACCAAATGGCATTGGTATAAATATTTCGGTATGGCCGGCAACTACATCCTGATGATGTTCTACACCACCGTCGCCGGCTGGATGCTGTATTACTTCTTTAAAATGGCGGCAGGCGGCTTTGAGGGATTGGACGCCGAAGGCGTTGGTACCGCTTTCAATACCATGCTGTCCAGACCCGGTTTGATGACCGGCTTCATGCTGGTGGTTGTTCTGCTGTGCTTTGGTATCTGCGCCCAGGGCTTGCAGGCCGGCGTGGAAAAAATCACAAAAGTGATGATGCTCTGCCTGCTGGCGCTGATGATTGTGCTGGCGGTACGCTCCGCTCTGCTGGAAGGCGGCGAGGCAGGTTTGGAATTCTATCTGAAACCTGATTTCGGCGCTCTGAAGGAATACGGCCTTCTGGAAGTGCTTTTCGCGGCACTGGGCCAGGCCTTCTTTACATTGAGTATCGGTATCGGCGCCATTGCCATCTTCGGCAGCTACATCGACAAATCCCGCTCTCTGACAGGGGAAGCCATCCTTATCACAGTGCTGGATACCTTTGTTGCGCTCATGGCGGGCATGATTATCTTCCCTGCCTGCTTCGCGTACAACGTCAACCCCGGACAGGGTCCTTCCCTGATCTTCGTTACACTGCCCAACGTATTCAATAATATGCCCGGCGGCAGACTGTGGGGTTCTCTGTTCTTCCTGTTCATGTGCTTCGCGTCCTTCTCCACGGTTATCGCCGTGTTCCAGAATATCATTTCCTTCGCGGAGGACCTGACTAACGCCAGCCGGAAGAAAATCGTTATCATCAATATTATCGTTGTTTTCCTGCTGTCTCTGCCCTGTGTACTGGGCTACAACGTATGGAGCGGCTTCATGCCCTTCGGCGAAGGCTCCGCCGTACTGGATCTGGAGGACTTCCTGGTCAGCCAGAACATCCTGCCTCTGGGCAGCCTGATCTTCGTCATGTTCTGCAGCTGGAAAATGGGCTGGGGCTGGGATAACTTCCTGGCGGAGGCCAACAGCGGCAACGGCATCAAATTCCCCAAAGGCATCCGTTTCTATATCCAGTGGATTCTGCCTCTGGTAGTGCTGTTCATTTTCGTCATGGGCTATTATTCCAAATTCTTCGCGGCGTAAAAAATCCGGGCTCGTCCCGGGGAAGACCGGAAAAATAAAAAAAGCGGACCGCTTTCGGGTGAAATCCCAAAGCGGTTCGCTTTTTCGTTTTCCTGCCCTTTACAGCAGCAGGATCTTCTTCCCCTTCCGCCGGGCGTAGGCCACGGCGGTGTAAGCGCCGCCTGTCTCCCGTTCCAGAAAGGCGATGACATACTGGCTTTTTGCGGCCATCCAGCGGTTCCGGCGGGGAATGGCGGCCTTTGTGGGTACACCTTTGAGCGCCCGTGGCACGAAAGCCCCGTCATAGGGCCCTTCTTCGGCCTTTCGCAAAGCGGTGCCATAGGCCGCCGCCAGCAAAAGGCGAATATGGGGATATTCCTGCCGCAAAGAAGCCACGGCCTCCGCCGCCAGCCGGTCAAAGTTCCCGTGGCCCCCCACCAGAAAAACAGAAACCTCCTCCGTCTCGATCAATGCCCGGGCAGCGGCGGCAATGGCGGGCAGCAAAGCCTCCGGCGCGTCCCGATGGCCGAAAAAACAGCAGATGTTTTCCTTTTCCATAAGATTCACCCCTTATTGATATAAAATAGGTTCATTTTAAATTCGAATAAAATTTAAATAGGACTCATTTTAATCATATTACCACAAAAAGGACATAAAATACATTCATATTGAAATCAAATTAACATGAATTTATGTTTAAAGATAGAGGTGATATGTGTGGGTATAAAACATTTATCCATCCGCATTGACGAGACCATGCTGCACAAGCTGCATTTTATCGCGGATTATGAAGGGCGTTCCGCCAACAGCCAGATCAATATTCTGGTGCGGGACTGCATCCAGAAATACGAAAAGGAGCATGGGGAAATCCCCATCAAGTAAGAACAGTCCCCGGGGGCTTCAAAACGCAAAGGGCCGGAATCTTTTTTGAGATTCCGGCCCTTTGCTTGATTATAATAGGTAATTTTTCTGTATCTTGTGTTATGTATGCACATACTTATGCCATGGTGACGATTTTCAAAAACTCTTCCTCCGTCAGCAGTCCCAGCGCCACATACTGTTGCAGTTGGTCCTTGCGGACATATCTCTGCTCATATCGTTTTTTCAGTGTCTCAAACATTTACGCCGCCTCCTGTCTGTAATGTCAAAAGCAGCAGTTCCAGATCGGTCATCCGCTGCATCAAAAGCTCTGTATCCGTATAGACGGGCAGGGGGCTTTGTTCATATTCATAGACCAGTCGGCCCTCTGTCAGACGCAGAAAAGGCGTATAACCTTCCTGTGCCTGGGGATATTCCGGCAGACCGCCTTCCAGCCATATGGTGTCCTCCGCCAGACAGCTTTGGGCCGACTCCCTGGACAGATACAGATTGTACCAGCGCACCCGTCCCGTTTCGTCAAAATTAACCAGCATTTCCCGTTCTCCTTTCCATTTTTTATTCCGCTGTTCTTATTTCATAGCAGATCTTAAATTCATCCAGTGTCATGCTGTTCATGTTTTTAAAATACAGGGAAAAGGCATAGGGCCGCCCCTTTTCCACATGGAACAGCTGGTTCACCATCTTTGCTCTGGGCAGGATGATATCCGGCACCGAGGGATTGGTGCCCATATAGGAACCGGGAACTGTGTTCGGATAGTAGGAAGTCATTTTATCGGTGTAAAGATAAACACTGTAATCCGAGGAACTCCCGCCGTCATAGCTGACTCTGGCGCTGAAAAAGATCACCCCGTCATATTCCGCGAAAAAATACCCCAGAAACATAGTTCCATCCGCCGCGTTCTGCGTGGGAACAGTGACATTTTCCATGTGCTGTACCACCTTTTCCTGATTGGGGAAGTAAAAAAGCTCCTTTGTACGGCCAAAGAGAGTCTCTGTCCCCGTATCCTCCGGGGTTCCGATCCGTTCCAGGATCTCATCCGCCTTTTCTCCCACATGGGCAATGGCGTTTTCCTGTTCGTAAAGCAGTCCGTCTATGGCCTCCGTGTTTTCGTTGAAATCCTGTACGTCGTAATAATCCTCCGAGGAAGGTATAATGAGATTATAATGCTCTGTAAATGTGGACATGGACGCTCACCTCCTTTCTGCTTTCAGCATAGCGGAGGAAAAGTCTCAAATAGTCTCAAGTTGAGGAAAGATTTTTCCGCGGAAAAAAGCCGCCCTCTTTTCGATTGGAGGACGGCTCCTTTTCTTGGAAAACCATAAGAAAAATGAGAAAATAAGAACATGGGCGCCATGGATTCTAAAAAAACAGAAAGAAAGAACTGTCTCTCTGCTGTGGATAACCGGGAGTTATCCACTCTTTTCTGTGGATAACTCCGTCCAATGTTACAAAAAATCCCTGAAAGTTGCACCAAAATTACAGTTATGTTACAGTTGCCCCAAATCCCTTGCCATTTCGCTCTCACCCGGATATAATGACAATGCAAAGTAAATTTTAATGTTCTCTCATCCGGAACGGAACGGTAAGCCAAGGGAGGACGCGCTGCGGCGGCGGCCATAGGAATGGGTGAGGACGCCAAAGGAACGCGGACTGCCGAAGCCCAACGGAAAGGGATGGGGCGGAGGACGGCAAAATCCAAATGCGCTTCGTTGTATAATTATAAAACGAACACGAACATTTAAAAATGAAAAAGGAGGACGATAACAATGAAAAAGTTTATTTCATTTGTTATGGCTGCGGCTATGGTAGCATCCCTGGTGCCCGCTACAGCTTTTGCGAAATCCAACAATGGTGAAGTAAGCGCGACAGCAAGCATCATCAACGCTTGGAGTGTAACAAAAGCAGACCAGAGCCAGGGTAGAATCGAGGGTACAGATGCTCCCGAACTGCAGCTGAAGATCACAAAAGCGGACTACAAACAGACAACAGTAGACGCAAATGAGATCGAAGCGAAATTCACACTGACACTGGACGGCGCAGAATGGCTGGGCAACACTGACGCACAGATCGAACAGAACGTTCTGAACGCGATCACAGTGGAAGACAAAGACCACGACAATATCGTTGGTACATGGGATCCCAATGCTACAGCAGCAACAACAACCTATGCCTACACCAAATCTGGTACAGGTAACGGTGGTAATGGTGATGCTATCGTAGCGGCTTGGAAAGCAGCAGCAGCTAATCAGGAATACGGCTACTGGGATAAAGATACACAGGGTGACCACTTCGTATCCATCTACTCCGTATACGAAGCTATGGCTGAAAAAGAAGGCAATGTTAACCCCGCAAAATCTGTTGCCGCACAGAAAGCAAAACTGTTCGAATTGGTTGTAAATGCATCCGCAACTCCTGCAAAGTGGATGGAAACAACAGACTATCTGGGTACAGGCAAAGAAGGCTGGGTTTGCACAGAGACAGATAGCACATATGGCACACCCGGTACATTCAAGGCTCTGGGCACAAACGCTGCAGATGCAACCACAGGTCTGCCTGAAAACGTACAGAGCTTCGCTGATCTGGTAGCTGGCACATACACAGCTGCTGAAGCAGAAACAGCTCTGGGCGATGATCTGGATACAGCTGTAACTGCTTCTTATGACTATGGTTACCGCGTTCTGAGAGCATCCACAGCAGCTGAAGGCGCTTATACACCTGCTGGCGCACGTGTTGGTGACATCGAAGTTGACGTTATCGACGACAACACAGTAGAAGTTACTATCCACGGTAAATTCGCTGTTGACGACGTTATCGCTGTAAACCTGGTTTCCGTAATGGACAGCTTCAACACAAACAAAACAGCTACAGTATCTGTTGAATCTGATTTGGTAAACGCTGACGACCTGGTATACGTTTCCGTTAAGAAAGCAGGCATCGAAGCTTCCATCAGAAAGACAGTAAACGTTGCTGAAGAAGAAGTTGTTGATCTGTATGACGGCGGTCTGGTAATCAAAGAAGCAGTTGACGGTTCCTGGACAAACGTTAACATAGTAGAACTGAAACTGAACAAAGGTTTCGAATTTACAACAGCTAACGGCGTAACAGTAGAATCCGGCAATGCTAATATTGGTGCTGCCGTTCGTCTGGATGGCGACGACAAACTGGTGATCACAGGCCTGCGCAACAACGTTGTAGATGGCAAGATCACAGTAAAAGGTATGGAAATCGAAGCTACATCCGCTAAATCCGGCGCAACAGCTACAATCACAGTAACAGCTGGCGATATGTCCAAAGTTACAGTAGAAGTTGCTAAGGTTGTTGATTACAAAGTAGTTATGTCCGTTGACGAAGATCTGGATGTTCCCGTAATCTACAGCGGCGTTAACGTAAACAACGACGGTATCACAGACAGTTCCGATCACGAAACACTGGAGATCACACTGGAAGAAACATTCCCCGGCGCTTGGAGCTCCAGACAGGGCTTTGATATCACTCTGCCCGATGGCGTATATGTAACAGACGTTGAAGTTGTAGAAGCAGATAACTTCTTCATCAATGGTCAGGGCGGCCGGAACGGCAACGCATTTGACGAAGGCAACTGGACAAAAGCATTCTGGGATGCATACCGTGACGGCGACTACAAGAACTTCGAATTCGGTAAGAGAGTATTCGACGACGTAGACGTTGACCTGGCAGAAGATCCCGCATCTCTGACATTCATTCTGACACTGGTAGCAGACCCCGGCTTTGAAGGCGATGTAGAAGTTGGCTTCGAAGGCGCTCTGGTTGATACACAGTCCGTAGTAGCTGCTAAATTTGTAGCTCCTTACACAGTAAAAGCTGAACAGAACGATCTGAAGATCGACTCCAGATACACAACTATCCCTACTGACATCGTTGTAACAGAAACAGCAGACGGTCTGTGGGATGACGGTGCTGATGCAGCTGAATTCAGATTCAACATTGAAAAAGGTCTCATCTCCTTCGAAGATGACGCTACATTCACAGTAGACAACGACAGCGAACTGGATATCGACAACGATACATTCAATGTTGATGGCAACAGAGACGCTGGTCTGAGCTTCACAGTAACAGATGTTTCCGACAAGGCTGCAACAGTTACAATCTCCGATATGGAACTGTTCATGGAAAGAAACATCCCCGCTGGCGCATATGCTCTGGAACTGGAAACATCCATGTCCGATGGCTACCTGGCACAGACTCTGTTCGCAGCTGAAGACGCTGTTATGAACGACAATGGTGTTATCACAACAGCTGCTCCTGCTATGGCTACAGCTACAAACGCTCAGCTGGATAACGACAACTGGGTTGATAGCGTACAGGACTACAGCAACGTTGTAAGAGACAAATTCATCAACGTTATCACAGCTCCTAGAGATGAAGACGGTTTCACAACAAAGATCACAGTTCCCGTTGGCGAATCCTACATCATCGCTGGTGAAGTAAAAGTTGAAATCGACACACCCGCATACATCAATGCAAACGGCTACACAATGCTGCCTCTGAGAGCAGTAGCAGTAGCTCTGGGTATCGACAACAACTCCGTTCTGTGGGATCAGTCCACAAGAACAGCTACTATCCTGTATGGCAACAGAGTTGTATCCATGCAGAATGGTGCAAGCGTTATGTACATCAACGGCCAGGCAGTAGCTACAAAGGCTGGCGTTGAAATCACAAACGACAGAACATTCCTGAGCCTGAGAGATCTGGGCACAGCTATGAACGTAACAGACATCTCTTGGGATGCTGCTACAAGAACAGCTTACCTGAACGCAGGCGTTGCAGAAGCTTAATCTCTGGATTAAACTGAATCAAGGATAATTTTTAAGGAGAGTCCGAAAGCAGTCCCCTTCGGGGGACTGCCGTAGGGCTCTTTTTTTGTGTAAAAAATCATCCTACTTTTTTGATGGAAAACCCATGCAGAAAGTTGCGTTTTAATTATTAACATATTCTATACTTTTTCTTAACGAAAGCTGTTTTGAAAAAGTCGTTTTTTTGTCTGATTCTGCTTGATAAATCAGGCTTTTTTATGTTTGCGGCATGATATTCGTTTCTGTTCGCATCAGAGAACCTTGATTTTCCGGGATTCTTTGGAAAAAAGACGAACATGTCTTAACGAAATCTTTATACTTTATGAAAACCTATTGCCATGGATTTCTAATGCAGTTATAATGTTCCTGCAATCATGCTTTCATGTTTTCTGCTGGCGGCGGATCAAATGGCGGAAGCGGAAAAAGAAACGGAAATGGTCTTTTGGAATGGGTGGCGATCATGGAAGGGACTTGGACGGCGGAAATCAGGCGATACAAAGCGGGAGAAACAAAAAGCATAGTTGCGCTTCGTTGTATAATTATGGAACGAAACTGAAAGACGAGAAAGACGAGATAAGAAGGAGGACGATCACAATGAAAAGAGTACTTTCATTGGTTCTGACCGCGGCAATCGCGGCATCCCTGGTCCCCGCTACGGCTTTTGCCGCTGGAGATGATATCAAGGCGACAGCAAAGGTAATCGGCGCATGGACAAGAAACAAAGACGCCCTGGGAAATGGCGTGATTTCCGGTGATGTGCCGGAACTGCAGTTAAAAGTAACAAGTGCGTCTAATAAAATGACAGGCGGCAAGCTGCCGGTCAATAGCGTAACAGTAACACTGGATAACGCGGATTTTGACGCAAAAGCGGCCAATGGTATTACAATTGTGGATAAAGATGGTGCTGATTTGACAAAAGGCACTTCCACAGGTGTAACAGCGCGCTACAAATACGTAGCGGTAGCTGAGGATACCTACAAAGATGCTATTTGGAAATACCTCATTGGTGATACAAATGCGCTGGAAGGTTACCAGATGGTTGAAAACACAATGGATCTGACAAAATGGTACGATAACCAGACAGATATCAAGAAAACACTGAAAAAAGCGGTAGATGATACCGGTAATAAGGTAACAAAGAAAACCGCGGAAGAAAACATGAAAGCGGACTTTGACGCGGCAGCGACAGACGCGTCCAATGACAGCGGCGCAAACAAGGAAAAAGGTCAGGCGCTGGGCTTCAAACAGAGCGATACAGCAAAATTTGAAGACTACGCTCTGGGCAGCAACAACACTTATTTCAAGGTGACAGCAAAGACTGGCCCTGTGTCTATTGCGAAAGACCAGATCCTGCTGGTGCTCAACGGCGGCAAGGAGTATGTGGAAACTTATACTCCCGCTGATATGACAACATGGTGGGGTACAAACAGTGCGGCAGTTATGGGCACAGATGTTGTTGTGACTGTAGCGACAGATGAAGTGGTTGGTACTCCTTCCGCGGACAGAAAGGTAGTAGCGAAAAATATCGAGGTAAAGAACAACGAGCTGACCTTCGATGTAGAAGGCTTCCTGTATGAAGGTGACGTGATCTCTGTAGATCTCTACTCCACAATGAAGAAGACTTCCAAAAACGCTACTGTATCTGTAGATTCCAAAATGGTAGAAAAGGCAAATGACCTGGTTTATGTCAGCGTTGCGGATAAAGGCTTTACAGCGTCCGTGAAAAAGACCGTAAAGGTTGCGCAGGATGAAGTTGTTTTCCTGCACGAAAATGGCCTGAAACTGAAAGAGTCTGTAAAGGATTCCTTCCAGGCGAAAGATAAAGTAACTCTGAAGCTGAACAAAGGCTTTAAATTCTCCAAAACAGATGTATATGTAAATGGAGAAAAAGCAGATGTTGCTTTCGATGGCAACGAAATGACCTTTGAAGTGACAGATGCCATGCTGAAAGCAAAAGGCGCACTGGACAGCGGTGAACTGGTGACTTTGACGATCAAGAGCAAAATCGGCGGCAAAGATGATGGCCTGAAAATTGAGGCTGATGGCGCGAAAACCGGTGCGAAAGCAACGATTACCGCGCAGGTTGGCAAGCTGGACAAAGTTTCCGTTGAAGTTGCGGAAGTTGTAGACTACAAAGTAGTGATGTCCACAGATAAGGACAAAGACCTGCCCGTAATTTACAGCGGTACTAACGTAAACAACGAAGGTATTACAAATAGCTCCAACCACAAAACAGTGGAAATTACACTGGAGGAAACATTCCCCGGCGCATGGAGCATGAGACAGGGCTTCAACATCACTCTGCCTGACGGCGTTTATGTAGCTGACGTGGAAGTAAAAGACGCAGAAAACTTCTTCCGGAACGGCAAAGAGCTGGGCAGCACAGACGCGAAACAGGCTTGGCAGGATGCTTTCGAAAAAGCATACAAAGATGGTAAGTACAAAAACTTCGAATTTGGCAAGAGAACATTTGATGATGTTAATGTAACTCTGGCAAAGAACCCCGCGAAAGTAACATTCGTACTGGTTCTGGTTGCTGACCCCGGCTTCGAAGGCGATGTAAAGGTTGGTTTTGAAGGTGCACTGGTAGACAAACAGAGCGTATCCGCAGCGAAATTTGCTGTACCTTACAAGGTAGAAGCACAGCAGAACGATCTGAAGATCGATACCAGAAACACAAAGATCCCTACAAACATCATTGTAAAAGAAACAGCAGATGGTCTGTGGGATAAGAAAGCAAAATTTACTTTCAACATCGAAAAGAACCTGATCCGTTTTGAGGATGACGCGAAATTTACAGCTGATAAGGACAGTGGTCTGGCAGTAACAGATACACAGAACCAGAAAGAGCTGACATTCAGCGTAAAAACTGTTTCCGATAAGGCTGCAACAGTAACGATTTCCGATATGTCCCTGTTTATGGATAGAAACATTCCCGCCGGCAAATATGCTCTGGAAATGGCTTCTACTATGACAGCTGGCTATGACGCGCAGAAACTGTACGCGAACGAAGATGGCAATAAAGTACCTGCGGATGGCAGAGACTATAAAGGAAACAGCAACAGAGACAACTACATCAGCGATGTAACAAAATACAAAAAGACTGTAAAAGACAGCTTTATCAATGTTGTAACAGCGCCCAGAGATGAGGATGGCTTTACAACAAAGATCACTGTACCTGTTGGTGAAAAATACATCGTTGCAGGTGAGAAGAAGATCGAAATTGATACTCCCGCTTACATCAACGATAAGGGTTACACCATGCTGCCTTTGAGAGCAGTAGCGGTTGCTCTGGGTATTGATAACAACAGCGTGCTGTGGGATCAGAATACCAGAACAGCTACCATCCTGTACGGCAACAGAGTTGTTTCCATGCAGGCTGGCGCAAGCACCATGTACATCAATGGTCAGGCAGTGGCAACAAAGGCTGGCGTTGAAATCACCAACGACAGAACCTTCCTGAGCCTGAGAGACCTTGGTACAGCAGTCAATGTAAAAGACATCACTTGGGATGGGGCTACAAAGACAGCGTTCCTGAACTATGGTGAAAAAGCTGCCGTGTAAAACATGACCTCATTTACATGATATAGCAGAATGTGCGGGAGGGAATTCTCCCGCATGAAATAAATAAAGAGCCGAAGATTTCAGAGATGAAATTTTCGGCTCTTTTTTATGCCGGAGCCGTATGTACAGATTTCGTTGTTTTTTCTTTAAGAAATCATTAACCATGTGAATTTTTCTTATGGATATGGTATAATAGTTTTAATATAAAAATTTCTTAAGATACAGGAGGAATGACGATGAAATATAGTTTACATAAAGGAAAAACAGTTGCTTTGGCTTTGGCCGCGGTTCTTTGCCTGCCAGCAACGGCCTTTGCGGCGGAAGACCCCATGGCAGGGATCAAGGTGATTTATTCCCCCTCTCCAGAGGAAACCGCGGAGCCTTTGCCGGAACTGACGTTTGAGCAGGCCTTGGAAAAAGCGGAAAAGAAAAGCCCGGATCTCCGCTCGTTAGCGGATTATGGGGAGTTTTTACAGGCAACGAAAGAAGATTTGTGGGACAAAACTGGATTTTTCTCTGTGCCGGATGCTTCCTATCGTCAGTGGATCAGTGATTATGTATATTCGTATTATTCCGCTTCTCAGTCCACAGACAGCGGCATGAAGCAGAATGCTATCAATACATCCATGACAAAATTGGCATTGGAATCTACAGTAAAGAATTATTTTACTACGATTTTAAGTGATGAAAGCAATTTGGAAGCGGCGAAAGAAGCCGCGAAGGTACAGGACACTTCTTATGAACAAGGAAAATTGAAGAATGAACTGGGGCTAATGAGCGATTACCAGTTAGAGCAGCTGCGGATTCAGACGGAACAGGCCAATAACAGTGTTGCTTTGCTGGAATATACCCTGGAACAGGAATATCAGAAATTTAACAGTTTGATGGGGGAAGACAGCGAGGCTCGCTTTGATCTGGTTTATGATGTGGAATACGCCCCTTATGAACTGCATGGAACTATGGAACAGCATATCAATAATAAGCTGAACAGTGATTACACCGTTTTGTTGAAGGAGCAGGCTGTCAAGGACGCGGAGTTTAAAAATAATTATTTGCCCGCATCCTCTGATGGTTCAGAGGCAAAGCAGCTGCAGCTGAATCTGGATAATGCCAATCGTGATCTTAAAACGACAAAAGAGAATAAAGAGTTGGCGATCCGAAATGCATACAGCACTATCCTGCAGCTGGAAACAAATTACGATAACGCACAGGCTTCTTTGACTCAGGCACAGGCGGATTATCGTGTTGCACAGATCAATCTGCAGGCGGGCAATGTGACACAGTTAAGTGTGGATCAGGCGGCACTGGCTGTGGCAAAAGCACAGAATGAATTAAATCAGGTCGTTTATAATCACGATATGCAGATCTATTTGTTTGAAAATACCAGTCTCCTTGGCAGTGCATCCTAAAGAGGGATGAGAGGAATATGAGAGAATCATGAGAGAAAAATGAAGCAACGCTGATTTAAAATAAGAAACAAACCATTTTCTAATATTAGGAAACCCTTGATTTTTCAGGGTTTCCTTTTTATATGTTACGACTTTGTTACACTCCCATGAAAAAAAAGCCTTTGCTATTGCCAGAAAAAAACTCCTTTTGTATACTGAGCCTGCAAAACAGAACTGCAAAAGATGCACGCTCTGGGGCAGTTTGGAATGGGTCTTGTCCAGGGAGGGTTCGGTTCGTTTTGTAACTACACAACGAAGAGAAAAACAAAAAGGAGGAAGATAACAGTGAAAAAGTTTATTTCATTTGTTATGGCTGCGGCTATGGTGGCATCATTGGCGCCTGCAACGGCTTTTGCTGTTTCCAATAACGGCGAAGTGAAAGCAACGGCAAGTATCATCAATGCCTGGTCCGTATCGGAAGTAGGAAATGATGGTGAAATCAGCGGAGAGGATGCACCGGAACTGCAGCTGAAGATTACAAGCGCGGATTATAAACAGACTTCCGTTTCCGCAGATCAAATCGAGGCAAAGTTTACGCTGACACTGGACAATGCGGAATGGCTGGGCACAGAGAAAGAGATCGCTGATAGCATCTCCATTGAGGATGAGGATCATTACGATATTATTGGTACATGGAACCCCAATGCCACAGCTGCGACAGAAACATATTCTTATACAACAGATGGTACAGGCGACGGTTCTTCCAGCGGCGCGACTATCGTAGCCAACTGGAAGAGTACAACAGCTTCAAATCAGACATACGGTTATTGGGAGATAGGAACAGAAGGAACAAATTTCGTCTCTATTGATTCTGTAGTAGAGGGATTGGCTGTTCAGGAAGGCGAAGAAATTACCGGAAAAGGCGTGGATGAACAGAAAGAAGCGCTTTTTTATCAGACAGTAGATGCTTCCGCTGATTACAGCAAATGGCTGGAAGTAACAAATTGGAATAATACAGGCAAAGACGGTTGGGTCTGTGCGGAGAATGACGGAACCTACGGCTCTGCTGGCGAATTTAAAGCCTTAACAGGCACGAATACGGAAGATACAACTTCGGGCCTGCCTGCAAATGTACAGAATTTTTCCGAACTGAAAGCAGCTGTTTATACAGCGGAAGATGTAGAAACAGCACTGGATAGTGCATTAGACACTTCGGTAACCACATCTTACGATTACGGTGTTCGTACACTGACTTCTCAGACAGCAGCCAAAGGCGCTTATACCGGCGGCAATGCCAATGGTCGTGTAGGTGATATCACAGTGGATAAAATCGATGATGATGTCATTGAAGTGACGATCCATGGCAAATTTTCTGTAGGTGATGTAATTGCTGTGAACATGGACACAGTGATGACGAAAACATCCGTAAATAAAACAGCAACTGTAAGTATTGAGTCGGATCTGGTAGATGCCGATGACCTGGTTTTTGTTTCTATCAAAGAACAGGCAGTTGAAGCATCTATCAAAAAGACAGTCAATGTGGCGGAAGAGGAAATGGTTGACCTGTACAGCGGAGGTTTGGTAATTAAAGAAGCCGTAGACGGTTCGTTGGATGGAGTGGATGAAATCACGCTGGAACTGAACAAAGGCTTTGAGTTTACAACGGCAAACGGTGTTACAGTAGAGTCTGGAAGTACAGAGCTGAATGTAGATGTAGATCTGGAAGACGATGATACATTGGTGATTACCGATTTGTCCGCCAATACCATCGTAGATGGAAAGATTACCGTCAAAGGTATTGAAATCGAGGCAACTTCCGCAAGCACTGGTGACATTGCCACGATTACTGTAAAAGCTGGAACCATGGATAAGGTAAAAGTAGAAGTTGCGGAAGTTGTGGATTATGAAGTGGTGATGTCCGTAGACGAGGACGAGGATGTACCTGTGATTTACAGCGGTGTTGACGCAGACAACACAGGCATTACAGATGATTCCGACCATGAAACACTGGAGATTACACTGGAAGAATCTTTCCCCGGCGCATGGAGCTCCAGACAGGGCTTTACCATCACCATTCCTGAAGGCGTGTATGTAACGGACGTTGAGATCGTAAATCAGGAAAACTTCTTCCAGGATGGCGATGACATGACAGACGCTGAATGGGAAGAGGCTTTTGAAGAAGCTTATCAGGATGGCGACCATCTGAATTTTGAATTTGCAAAAAGAGTATTTGATGATGTAGACACAGATCTGAACGAAGATCCCGCATCTTTGACCTTCGTTCTGACGCTGGTAGCAGACCCCGGCTTTGAAGGTGATGTAGAAATTGGCTTTGAAGGCAGTCTGGTAGAATCTCAGTCTGTTGTTGCGGCAACATTCGTATCTCCTTATACCGTTACAGCGGAACAGAATGACCTGAAGATTGATTCCAGATATACAGAGATCCCCACAGATATCGTTGTAACAGAAGCGGCAGACGGCCTGTGGGAGAAAGGCGCGGAATTTACGTTCCAGATCGAGAAGGAACTGATTTCCTTCGAGGATGACGCAACATTTACAGCGGATGAAGACAGCGATATGGAGCTGAAAACAACTCAGAGCGGCGGCACACTGACATTTGAAGTAAAATCCACCAGCGATGAAGCTGCATCCGTAACCATTTCCGATATGGAACTGTATATGGATCGTAACATCCCTACGGGCGCTTACGCTCTGGAACTGTACACTACCATGTCTGACGCATACGAAGCACAGCTGCTGTACGCTTATGACGATACAGACGCAGCAACAGCTGATTACGGCGACGATTTGGACGGTGACAACTTTGTAGGCGATATCACAGATTACAGCAACGTCGTAAAAGACAGCTTCATTAATGTCATCACAGGTACTACAGACGGCGCGATGTTTACCACAAAGGTGGTTGTACCCGTAGGTGAAAATTACCTGATTTCCGGTGATACACAGATCGAACTGGATGTACCCGCTTACATCAATGCGGATGGTTACACTATGCTGCCTGTCAGAGCTGTATCCACAGCGCTGGGTATTGATAACAACTCTGTTTTGTGGGATCAGGATTCTAAGACAGTCACCATTCTGTATGGCCAGAGAATCATTTCCATGACATATGGCCAGAAAGTGATGTATGTCAACGGTCAGGCCATCGCCACCAGCTCCGCGGTAGAAATTACCGACGACAGAGCGTTCCTGCCTATGAGAGATCTGGCAACGGCTTTGGGCATCACAGACATTACATGGGATGACACCACGAAGACAGCCACACTGAACGGCGGCGAAGCATAACAGAAAAATCGTTTCCTTTGCGGGCGCAGTACGCAGAAGAGAAACATAGACCATAAGAAGGCATAAGTCCTGTAAAAAGGGCTTATGCCTTCAAGGCGTTTTCATAAAAAACGGTTTCTTTGGGCTTTCTGGTTTTTGCTGGGAAAAGGCCGCTGCCGTCTTGTTATTTTTTCTTTGTCCTGTTACAATACAGAGGAAGGGGAAAACGGGGCAATTGAAAAAGAAACGAGGGATATAGATGAAAAAAAGATGGATTGGTATGATGACGGCATTGCTGCTTTTGGGATGCGCGCCGGCGGTACAGGCGGCGGAGGTGGAAACCGGCAGCAGATATACACCGGCGGAAACAGACGTTGTCATTACGGAAGGCGCGGACGGCCTGTGGGAAAAAGGCGTTACCTTCACTCTGCGGATGGAGAAGGGCTATATTCCCTTTGAGCAGGGCAGTACCCTTTGGGTGGACGAAGAAAGCGGCATGAAGATCCGCTGGGAATGTGAGGATGGTGTGCTTACTTTTACAGTGGAAAGTACCAGCGATGAAGCGGCGGTGATCCGGGCCGAGGATTTGAAGCTGTTTTTGTCCAGAAATCTGCCGGCGGGAGATTACCGTCTGGAGGTAGAGACTTCTATCAGTGAAAATTTTTATAATACACCGCTTTTTGGCGGCGAAGTGCTGGGCAACGTAGCCGATGAGAAAAAACAGGGGGTGGACAGCTTTATTACCCTGACCATTGGTACGGAATCCCCCAGACTGTATACCACAGAGGTGCGTGTGCCGGTAGGCGAGAACTATGTAATGACCGGGGAGCGGCAGATGGAGACAGACACATCGGCCTATATCAGCGATGCCGGCTATGTAATGCTTCCTGTTCGTGCCGTATCTGTGGCCATGGGGCTGGATAATGAGCGTGTGCTCTGGGATGCGCCCACACGGACGGTGACCATACTGTATAATAACCGCATCATCTCCATGACGGAAGGGGAAAAATATATGTCTATCAACGGCACGAAGATTCCCACCACATCTTCCGTCACCATTCGGGACGACAGAACTTTCTTAGGCCTGCGGGATCTGGCAACGGCTTTGGGCGTGACAGACCTTTCCTGGGACGCGGAAACACAGACCGCATATTTTAATATGACGGTGGAAGCGGAATAAAGAATATGAGAGCGCTTGCTTCTCTTTTGAGGCAGGCGCTTTTTTTGCGCGCATATTTTTCCTGTTTTTTTGCCAGACTAAGGCAAAAAGAGAGGTGAAAAAACAGAATGCAGATTTCTGAGAATCTGGCCGAAAACAAAGCGGCGTTGCAGGAGATCTTTCGTGACTGCGGGGATATTGTCTTTCGTGACTTTGCCGCGGCGGAGGGGCGGGGCCATCTGTTTCTGGTGTATGTGGATAATATGGTCAGCACTACTGCCATTGAGGAGTCTATCCTGACCAATGTAATGAACCGTTGTCAGGCTGTGGAAGCGGAGGGCCTGCTGCGCCACTTAACGGAAAGCGTCATCTCCATTCGTGACGTGATCCGCCTTTCTGCCTTAGAGGAGGCGGCGGACGCGGTACTTTCCGGGGATACCGTAATATTTATGGAGGGCAGTGGCTTTGCCCTTCAGGCGTCTACCAAGGCCTTTCCCAATCGAGGCGTAGGCACAGCAGAGACGGAGGTGGTGGTACAGGGCCCGAAAGATGCCTTTACGGAACTGCTGGCCTTCAATATTGTACTGATTCGCCGTCGAATCCGGCATACGGGATTAAAGGTGAAGCGAAAAAAGCTGGGTGCCATGACAAATTGTGATCTGGCGCTGCTCTATGAAGAGGAACTGGTCAGGCCGGAAGTGCTGGCCAGAATCGAAAAGCATCTGGACCAGATCCATGCTGATGGGATACTGGACAGCGGTGCGGTGGAACAGCTGCTGGAACAGCGGGTCATGTCTCCTTTTCCCCAATTACAGATGACGGAGCGGCCCGATAAGGCTGCTGCCGCCATTTTAGAGGGGCGTGTGGTGGTTGTGGTGGATAATACCCCCTTTGTCATCCTGATTCCGGCCACTTTGAATGTATTTTTTCAGGCGGCGGAGGATTATTATGACCGGTGGGAGATCATGAGCTTTCTGCGGCTGCTGCGCTATGGGGCGGCCTTTTTGGCGGTGGCCCTGCCGGGGTTGTATGTGGCGCTGACGGTGTACCATCCCCAGCTTCTGCCTACGGCGCTGGCCCTGAAAATTGCGGAGACAAGGAGCAGTATTCCTTTTTCCGTTGTTCCGGAAGTGGTGGTCATGGAACTGGCCTTTGAAGTGCTGCGGGAAGCGGGCATTCGTCTGCCGTCTCCTGTCAGCTCCACCGTAGGCATTGTGGGCGGCATCATCATCGGTTCCGCCGCCGTGGAAGCGGGACTGGTGAGCCCGGCGGTAGTCATTATTTCCGCCCTGACGGGGATCTGTACCTTTGTGATTCCCAATCCCGCCATTGTATCCGGCCTGCGCCTGAGCAAATATCTGGTGCTGGCACTGGCGGCGGTGCTGGGGCTGTACGGTTTCTGGCTGGGGATGCTGTTTCTGCTGCTGCATCTGGCGGGGTTATCGTCTTACGGTATTCCTTTTCTCTATCCCTTCTGCTCTTCTTCCGCCAATGAGGACCGGGATTGGGAGGACAGTCTCATCCGCCTGCCTTTGCGGTATCTGCGGCGGCTGTCCATTTTCCGGCGGAGGAAAGGAGGGGAAAGCTGATGTTTTCCGAAAATCAAAAAATATCTCCCCGACAGGCGTCGGCCTTGCTGCTGATGGCGTTTCTGGGAACACCGCTGCTGTTTCTGCCTGCCCGACTGGCCCAGATCGGCGGCAGACAGTGCTGGCAGATCATGGCGGTGGGCGCTCTGGCGGCTCTGGCGGTGACGCCGGTTTTGACCTGCCTGTGGAAACGGGAGCCGGGCTGGACGGCGGTGGAATGGTTCCGTTCTGTTTTTGGCTATGGTCTGGGGGGCTTGCTGTCTTTGGGTCTGGGCTGGAAGCTGTTGGTGGATGGCGCTTTTGAGCTGCGCATCTTCGCGGAGGTCATCCGCCGGGCCATGCTGCCCTATACGCCTTTGCCCCTGCTTTTGGGCAGTCTGTTCCTGCTGTCTTTTCTGGCGGCAAGACGTGGTGTGGAATGCAGCGGCAGAGCGGCGGAGATCCTGCTGGTGCTGGTCTGGGTGCCGCTGTTGGCACTTCTGCTGGCGGCGGCTGTATCCGTGGATCAGCCCTATTTCCTGCCGCTGGCGCTGCCTTCTGCAAAGGCACTGTGGCAGGGGCTGGCGGTCACCCAGCCTTTGTACCAGCCCATGAGCTTTCTGCTGTTTTTGGGACCCTTTCTGGCAGAGCCAAAGAAGGCGGGGCGCAGTGTATGGAAGACCATGGTTTGTGCCGGAGCGCTGTTTACAGGGATCACCTTCCTCTGTCTGGCGGTGTATGGCCCCCTGTCCCTGTCCCAGAAGGCCTTCGCTTCTTTGCAGGCTATGGAGCGGGTTAGCATGAACGGCATTTTTCTGACGAGGCAGGACCTGTTTTTATTATGGTTCTGGGCGGCGGCGGTATTTCTTTTTTTGACGGGCAGCCTTTTTTTCGGCGGTGTTTTTTTGCAGCGTCTGACAGGAAAAGGGGAAAAGGGCCGCAGGATTGGATTCTGGGCCTTTGGTCTGGCGTTGCTGGCTCTGGCCCTTCTGCCGCCGGATCTGGAATGGGCCTATACGTTCCGCAACAGGGTACAGCCTGTGTTCAGCGGTGTTTATCTGGCGCTGTTTCCGGTGATATTTCTCATAAAAAGCTGGGCAGCGGAAAGGGGGCGGCGTCATGGCTAAAATCAGACTGTGTTTCCTGATTCTCTGCCTGTGCCTGCTCAGTGGCTGCTGGGATGGCAGAGATCCGGAGGATCGGGCTTATGTCATTACGCTGGGCATTGAAAAAGGGGAGGACGGGCTTCTGTTTACCTTTGCGCCAGGGACTTCCAGCCAAAAGGGGGAGGTGTTTTCTGTGGAGGCGCGGACATTGACGGAAGCGGCGGCCAAGGCAGCCTGGACTAGATCTCGTGAGGTCTATCTGGGGCAGCTGCGAAATATTATTTTTGGGAAGAGCCTGCTTTCTGATCTGGCGGCCTTTTCCTCCGTGCTGGATGAACTGGAACGGGGGTCGTCCATTTCGGAAAAAGTGATGATTCTGGGAACCAGCGGCAGTGCCGCCCAATGTGTGACGGCCATAGGCGAGCAGGATCAGGCCACAGGGCTGTTTCTCTGGGATTTTTACAAAAATACGGCGGAGACTGTAGCGGTGACCAGAGGTCTGGATCTGGATATCTGGCTGACGGAACTGCGGGAGCAGGAGGGCAGCGGCGTTTTGCCCCGAATCGAAGCGGAGGACGGCACTTTGACCCTGGGCGGCAGTCTGGTGGTGGCGGAGGGGGCGTATGCCTTTGCGCTGACGCCGGAGCAGGAGCAGGACCGTCTGCTTTTGATGGGAGAAGGAAAGGGCGCGGTGTTCCAGCAGACCTATGAGGGAGCGGTCCTGCCCTTTACAGTGCGACAGAATCGGGCGGACTATGAATTCTGGCAGGAAGACGGAGAAGTTGTCTGTCGGGTATGCCTGCGTCTGTCGGGCAGTCTGGGGGGCAGCGGCGGCAATGCCGTGCTTTCCGCCGAAACCCTGGAGCAGCTGGAAAATCTCTTTCAGGAGAGCATAAAATCTCATTTGGAAAATACAATAAAAGTAGTGCAGTCCCAGACGACGGGAGATGTATTGGGTCTGGCGGCGGAATACGCCCGCCATCTGCCGGAAACGCCGGACTTTGACTGGACGCGGATGGAGATTTTGGTAGAGCCGGAGATTTCCATTGTGGATACGGGACGCACACGCTAGGTATAAACTGGAAAAAATCGGGGCATCCTTTCTGTACCAACGAGAGAAGGAAGGGTGGCTATGGAACAGTTACTGTTTTGGAAGGAACGGCTGAAAAGCCTTTGGAAAAAAGAAGGACGTCTGTTTTTGGGCGCCGGTCTGCTGGCGGTGGTTTTTACGGTGGTCTTTGCCGGATATGTTGCCAAGGGATATGCGGAGGAGATCATTTCCGGCATTTCCGGGAAGGTGGTTCGTTTTCATGTGCTGGCCAATAGTGACAGCGCCGCCGATCAGGCGTTAAAGCTGGCGGTGCGGGATCGTGTGCTGGCGGAATTTGGGGAACGGCTGGAGGATTGTACCAGTAAGACGGAAACGCTGGATTTGCTGGAACGCAGCCGGGAAGAGATTTGCCGGATCGCCGCCGGGGAAGTGGCGGCGCAGGGGTATACTTATCCGGTTCGGGTATGGCTGGTTCGGGAAGATTTTCCGGAAAAACAGTATGGGCAGCTGGTATTCCCCGCCGGGGTCTATGACAGCCTGCGTATTGAGATCGGTCAGGGGGCCGGCCATAACTGGTGGTGCGTTTTGTATCCCCAGATGTGCTATGTGGACGCGGCCTTTTCCGAGCCTACGGAGGAAGGCCATGACCGCCTGTGCCGGACGCTGGCACAAGAGGAGTATACGGTGGTATCCGCCATGGAAAGCGACAAAACGATGCCGAAGTTCAAGCTGAAAATTGTGGAGCTGTGGCAGAACAGATAACTGGAGGGGGCAGAAGTATGGGGTGGAAAAAAAGATATGGAATCCTGCTGGGGGTCCTGCTGCTGGGGCTGTACTGCCTTTCGCTAACATCAGGTCCAACGGCGGTGTCGACTTCCAGTCTGGTTTCCTGGGGCACCAGCGGCGCTCTGGTACGCCAGACCCAGGAACGTCTGGCACAGCTGGGGTACGACGTAGGGAATCCGGACGGTATTTTCGGCGTCCGGACCTACGAGGCCATCCGGCAGTTCCAGCAGGACAATGGACTAAAGGTAGACGGTATCGCGGGAGACGCCACGCTGGAGCGGCTGGGGATTGCCGTCGGCAGCGGCACCAGCGGCGTAGGGGAGACCAGCGGCAGTGATTGGGATGAGGATCTGTATCTGCTGGCCTCCATTATCCATGGGGAAGCCCGCGGCGAACCCTATGAGGGGCAGGTGGCCGTGGGAGCGGTGGTGTTGAACCGAGTAGCCAGCCCGGATTTTCCCGATACTATTGCCGGTGTTATTTTCCAGCCGGGTGCCTTTGACGCTGTGGATGACAACCAGTTTTATCTGACGCCCAACGAAACGGCCTTTCAGGCGGCGCAGGACGCCCTCAACGGCTGGGACCCTACCAATGGTGCTCTGTATTATTGGAATCCTGTTACAGCCACCAGCCGGTGGATCTGGAGCGTGCCCATTACGGTTTCCATTGGCAGGCACGTTTTTGGCGTGAAATAAAAAACGCGGAGATACAGACCCATAAATCTGTGTTTCCGCGTTTTCGTTTTCCGATTTTTTTAGCCAATGACTACGAACTTGCTGATAAGCAGCAGTGCCACCAGCAGATGCAGGATGGACGTAATGGTAAAGGCCATAACGAAATCCAGATGATGTGTTTTATGGCGGTTGATGACCATACCAAAGAGACCGCCTGCGCCTCCGCCCAGAATGGACAGCAGGAACAGATTTTTCTCGGGAATCCGCCGGCGGTTTTTGATGGCTCTTTTTTTGTCCAGTGTCATGGCGCCGTAAAGCGCCAGATTGATGATGATGTAATAGGCCAGGATGATCCATAAAGCCGTTAAATTAAAAGTGATTGTTGTGCTTTCCATTATCTCACCACATTTCTCCAGTCTAAGTCGCCTCTGTCCAGTGCCAGCAGCAGGATCTCCGCAGTGGCCAGATTGGTAGCCAGCGGGATATTGTGGGCATCGCAAAGGCGGAACAGAGAGTTGAACTCGTCAAAATGCTGCGGGGAAGAAGGATTGCGCAGGAAGATCATGGCGTCAATGCCGTTATTCATGATCTGCGCGCCGATCTGTTCGGCGCCCCCCAGCTGTCCGGCCAGATATTTGTGGATATTCAGATTGGCAGCCTCTTCCACCAGACGGCCTGTGGTAGCGGTGGCATAAAGCTCGTGCTTGCACAGAATATGGCGGTAGGCGATGCACAGGTTTTCCATCAGTTTCTTTTTTGTATCATCGGCAACTAAAGCGATGTTCATAACAGACCCCCCTCAAATAATGACCTGGTTTCTTTTTTTCTGATATTTAAGATCAGCCCTAAGGCGATCATATTTGTCCACATGGAACTGCCTCCGTAGCTGACGAAGGGCAGGGACATACCCGTATTGGGCATGATGCCTGTGGCGACACCGGCGTTGACGAATGTCTGGAAAGCAAACATTCCGGCGATGCCGACGGCCACCAGCTGTGAAAATGTATCTCTGGTAGATAATGCTATTACTATACAACGAAATACCACAAAGAGCAAGAGCCCTAAGGTAAATATACAGCCTAAAAATCCAAATTCCTCCCCAATGACGGAAAAAATAAAGTCATTATGGGGTTCCGGCAGGTAGCTGAGCTGATTCAGGGTCCCCTGAAAGAGGCCCTTGCCCATAAGCTGGCCGGAGCCGATGGCGTTGATGGACTGTTCTGTCTGGTAGTAAAGGGTGGGGTCCGCCGAAGGGTCCACAAAGGAAAGGATACGGTTGAACTGGTGGGTCTGGAAGATTTTATCCGTAATCAGCGGGTTCTCCCGGGATACGTCCCAGCAGATAAAAATAATCAGCGGCAGCACCACGATACATACATTTCGGATCCAGGTATACTCAATGCCTGCCACAAAAAGCAGGATACAGAAGATGGCCACCAGAACCAGGCTGGCGGACAGTGCCGGTTGCTTCTGCACCAGCAGAATGGGGATGACCATGATAACACACAGCTTCAGCACATAGGACAAGCGGTTCATCTGATCCATATGCATGGACATGACCTTCGCCATGAAAAAGATCATCATGATCTTGGCGAATTCGGAAGGCTGTATGGTAATGGGGCCAATGGCGATCCATCGTGTGGCGCCGCCGGCGTTGGAGCCGATCAGAAGTACCGCCAAAAGCAGCAGCAGGTTGACGATATAGATCGGGATATAAAATTGTGAGAAATATTCATAATCTACATTGGCGGCGGCGACCATCAGTCCCAGACCGAATAAGAAGAAAAAGATCTGCTTATAGACCTCCGACGCCTCCGCTCCCTGATTAAAGTGCAGGGCGCTGGCGATACAGAGGATGCCGAATACGCACAGGACGCAGACGACGCCAATGAGTGTATAGTCCAGATTTTGGAACCATTTACGAATCTGCATGAGGCAGATACACCTCCGGTGTTGATAAAATTTATGGCTCTCCCCGGGGGAGAAATACAGGAAAGCCGGTAACACAGGCGCAGTATGCACAGGTTCCCCGGCTTTGTATGTCTTTTAATCCTGGTTTACTTTCCGCATACTCTTGATGGGAATATTGGCGTAAAGTACGGGTACGGTTCCGCTCTTGTCGTCGGACTCTGTCTGGGTGATCTGGATGTCCAGTTCTTCCTCGTCGATTTCCATGTAATTGGAGATGACTTTAATGATGTCGGTTTTCAGCATTTCCAGCACCTGAGAAGAACAGTTGACCCGGTCATGGACCAGAACCAGCTTTAATCTGTCTTTTGCCACTGTACCCGAAGGCGGCGTGCTTTTTTTCTTGAAGAAACTAAAGAAATCCATGATGACACTCCTTTCCCCTGATGGTAATTAGCGGCGGAACAGCTTTTTGAGCTTGTCCATAAAGCTTTCCGGTTCCTCTTCGAAGGTCATCAGAGGCACTTCCTCGCCCATGATGCGCTGTACGATGTTGCGGTAAGCCTGTCCGGCCCGGGATTCCTGATTGCTGACAGCAGGCTCGCCTTTATTGGTGGCGATGACGATGCTTTCGTCATCGGGCACAACGCCCAGAATATCTACCGCCAGAATCTCTGTGACATCCTCAATGTTCATCATTTCGCCCCGGTTCACCAGATCGATCCGCAGACGGTTCAGGATCAGGGTGGGGTTATTCAGACCGTTGGCCTCCAGCAGGCCGATGATCCGGTCGGCGTCACGCACTGCGGAAACCTCCGGTGTGGTGACAACGATGGCGCGGTCCGCGCCGGCAATGGCGTTTTTGAAGCCCTGCTCGATACCGGCGGGGCAGTCGATGATGATATAGTCGAAGCCTTCTTCTTTCAGATTTTCGCAAAGCTTCTGCATCTGTTCAGGAGAAACGGCGTCTTTGTCTCTTGTCTGCGCCGCGGGCAGCAGGAACAGACCCTCAAAGCGTTTGTCCTTAATCAGTGCCTGTTTCAGACGGCAGTTGCCTTCCACAACGTCTACCAGATCGTATACGATGCGGTTTTCCAGCCCCATGACTACGTCCAGATTTCTCAGGCCGATATCCGCGTCTACCAAAGCTACTTTTTTGCCCAGTATGGCCAGACCACAGCCAAGGTTGGCGCTGGTAGTTGTTTTGCCGACGCCGCCCTTACCGCTGGTAATTACGATTACTTCGCTCATGTGTGTTCCCCCTAGTCGTCGAAGATTGATGATTATTTGACCACGGAAAAACGTGGTGTTCTCTCATACAAAAAATTTTATATATTTGTATTTTAACAAAAATATTCTGTTTTTGCATCCATTTTTTTAAGCAAAAATGGAAAACTTTTTCCCTTTTACGACAAAGCCATCACAAAGATCTGGCCGTTCTGTACGAAGGCGTATTCCGGCGGCTTGGGGCCGCGTTTGTTTTCCTCCGGGAAACGGGTGATGATGTCGGCGATGCGCAGCTGTACCGGTGCCATATAAACGGCGGAGACAAAGGCGTCTGTCATGCCCTTGCAGCCGGCGTGGGCCATGCCTTTGAGCTGTCCCAGTACGATGATGTTGCCGGTGGCTTTGATTTCGGCGCCGGGATTGACGTCGCCGATGACCACAACACTGCCGTCGAATTCGATCTTCTGGCCGTTGCGCAGGGAGCCTTTATGGAACTTGGTCAGGTTATGGGGATGCATCTCCTTTTCCAGCAGTTCGGAAAGCTGTTTCAGCTCGTTGTTTTCTGTTTTGACAAAGGTGATGTCCATATTGGTTTTTTCAGCGATGATCTTTAAGAGCTGTTCCTCTTCCTCCTCGCTGAAGACCCGGCCCTTGAAGGCCAGAGAGGTCTTTACTTTGTCGAAGAATTTTCCGGCTTCCTCTACCTTCTGCGTCAGCTGTTCACAGATGACGTCAAAGGGGGCATCCTGCTGAAAGAGGATGGTGACCCCGTCTTTTGTGCCTTTAAAGATAACATAGTTTTCCTGGTTCATAATTCCCCTCCTGTATTTCCTTACTGTGCGAAAACAGTTTCCATATTCGTGTTGGACGGTTCATAGTCCAGCCCCAGATATTCCCGAATGATCGCCTTTGCTACCACCTGCGCGGGAGAACCGTAATTCTCGCCAAAGGGGATCATAACGGTAATGGCGATCTGCGGATCGTCATAGGGCGCGAAGCAGACCAGCCAGGTATGAGAGCTTCTGGAAAGGTCTTCCTGGGCCGTGCCGCTCTTTGCCGCCACTTCCACGGGAAGATCCGTAAAGGCGTTGCGCAGAGTACCCTTGGAGCCGTTGGCAACCAGATACATGCCTTCGTATACGGCCTGTAGATTTTCCTCCTGGAAATCCATAACGTGCTCAATATTTTCTACCGTCTGTTCGTGGACGGAGCCGTCGGGATTGGTCACCTTATCAATGAGATGGTAGGTATAGAGCGTGCCGCCGTTGGCCAGTGTGGCGATGTAGCGGTTCATCTGTACCGGCGCGTAGCTGTTGACGGACTGGCCGATGAAGGCACGGATGGTGTCGCCGTCGGTCCAGCGGGTCTGGCTGGTGGACGCGTCGGGATTATATGTTTTGATGGTGCGTTCTTTATAATAAGGCGAAGCCATGGTAGGCTCGTATTCCTCCAGCTCAATGCCGGTGGTGGAATTGAGGCCGAAGGCCGCCATATATTCGTTCAGTGTGGTGATGGCCTGCTCGGTGGTGCCTTCTTCCGCGTTGCCCATGCGGTATGCCAGCTCATAGAAGAAGTAGTTACAGGATACCTCCAGAGCGTGGGATACGTTCACAAGGCCATGGGTAGAGCCGCTGTTGCTGTAAATCCAGCAGCGGGCGTAAGGCGTGCCGGCATCCTTGAAGATCCCCTGATCCCGGATGGTGGTGGTAGGCGTAATGGTGCCTGTTTCCAGCCCTGCCAGCGCGGGAATCATTTTAAAGGTGGACCCGGGTGCTTTTTTCTGCTTCAAAGGCCGGTTGACCAACGGTGTGTTGGTATCTTCCAACAGCATATTGTAATAGCTGTTGTTGAAGGTATTGACCAGTTCGTTGTTGTCATAAGACGGATAAGTCACCAGCGCCAGTACCTGCCCGCTGTCTACTTGCGAAACGACCACGGAACCGGTGCAGGGGTCCAAAGCTGTATCCGCCGCGTTCATTTCTCCGCTTTCCAGTTTCCGGATGATGAATCCGGCGGGAGAAAGGGAACCGGATTGGATCTGGTCGATTTCCTCCGGGGTTGTGGGGGCACGGCCCTGCTCGATCATGGCCAACAGCAGTTCTTGAGCGGATACGCCGCCGTTGTTCAGACCGTCCAGCAGGAAGGTCTGCAAGGTTTCCGCCGCGTCCTCCGCCTCTGTGTCAAAGAGGGGGTTGGCTGTTTTCATTTTTGCCAGCAATGCCTGCTGCGCCGTATCCGATTCCTTGGAGGAAAGGATCAAAGAGGCGGAAATATGGTTGGCGCTGACCATGGAAGCAAACAGTTCCGTGGTGGATACGCTGTATTTTCCGCCGGAGGAAAGACGGCTGATGACAGAGTCTGTCAGGGCCTCCTCCAAAGTATAATATGCTGTTTTTTGCAGCTCACTGTCGATGGTCAGGTAAACATCCTTGCCGGGGATAGGCTCTGTGGTGTCGATGACGTTCATGCGCCGTCCCTGATTGTCTACTTCCATCAGGATGGTGCCGTCGGTGCCGTTCAGTTCCCGCTCATAGAGTTTTTCGATACCGGACTGGCCCACTACGTCCGTGGCGCTGTAAATGGGATTGCCCTCCGCGTCCAGATCATCCTTGTACAAAGCGTAGTCGGATTCTGTCATCTGGCGGATATAGCCCACGATATGGGAGAAACATTCCCCGTCGGGGTATTCCCGCAGAGAGGTGGTGCCGACAATTACGCAGGGGAAAACATCCTGGTTTTCTTCCACATAGGCCAGTGTTTTGTCACTGATTTCCGCCGCGATGGTCACAGACTGATATTTGGAATAGCGCACCGCGTAAAGGGAATTGCGGATGCCTACGGCTTTTCGCACCAGATCTGTGGGCAGATATTCCGGCAGACCGAAGAAATCCCGCAGGAAGTCCAGAGTTTCCAAGGAATTGTAGGAAAGCTCCTCATCCTTCATGGTCATGGTGGCCTTCCACTGTTCCTCTCTGGTCTGATTGCCGTTGAATTGGAAGGAATAGGGGTATTCCATATCCATGGGGATATCGTCGATGAGAGTTTCGCCGTATTCCGTCAGTTTCTGAGCCAGTGTCAGCGCCATCAGGTTTTTGTCGTTTTTCCCCAGCTCCAGAATGTAATATACATAGGCCCGTTTTTCCGTCAGGGAATAGCTGTCCGGCGCTTCATAAAGCGCAAAGAGGTAATCGAGACATTCCTCCGCGGTATACTCCATCTGTTTTTTGTCCAGACCGATGGATTCCTTCCATGCTTCCTCCGCGTCCTTCTGTTCTTTTTCCGTACCCTCAAACTGGAAGGTATAGGGGGCGGTCTTTGTAATGGGCAGAGCATCCCCTACCAGGAAGTCCTCCGCCAGAAAATCCTCCATCAGATCCTGTACCAGCTCCAGACGGGAATCGGAAAGATCCAGAGTGACGCTGTCGTCGATGTCAACGGAATAGGCCGCCGTATTCGCCGCCAGAGGACGGCCGTAGCGGTCATAGATGCCGCCCCGGGCCGCGGGCACATTGACCTGTTTGGATACGTTGGCGGTCAGGGAGGCTTCGTAAGTATCGCCGTGGATGATCTGAAGATAGAACAGACGGGCTACCAATATGAAAAAAAGCAGACAGATCCCGCACAGCAGGACAAAGATCCTGCTTTTGCAAAGATCCAGAAAATGTTCCCAGTATTGTCTCATTGCTTACCTCCAGCAAAAAAACGGAATTTGCTCCCGGCTGTTCCCAGATTCAGAACAGGCGGTATTTGTATTTTTCCTTTAATTCCAGCCATTCGTTGACGCCGAAAAGCAGACGGTAAATGGGAATGGTGAAAATAGCCGTATAAACAGCCTCCGGCAGCGCCAGACGGAAGAGGAAATAGAATACGTTGGTTTCCCCCTGCAGCAAAAAGCCGATCAGGAAAATAATGAATTCAAAAACAACTGCCGCCAAAGAACAGATGATGACGGGCAGGATATAGTTTTCACGATAAAAGTCTTTCTGGTTGCGTCCTGCCAGAAGCCCCGCCAAAAGATACAGAAGGGCATAATATCCGATGGACGTGCCAAAAAAGATATCATGGAGCAGACCGGAGAAAAAGCCCACCACGGCCCCTTCTCTGTATCCCCGCAAAAGGGCGTAGGATACCACAATAATCAGCGCCGTATTGGGCATAATGCCGCCGATGGACAGATAATGCAGCAGTGTGGTCTGCAATATGAAATTGACAAATACGATGATGCTTGTCAATAAGATCCTCAAGAGTTTTCGTCCTCCTCAGTGGTGACAGCGGTTTCCTCCGCAGCCTCATCCTCGGCGGAAGTGGTTTCCTCCGGTGTGATGGTCTGGACGGTGCTGTCCTTATCCAGTACCAGCAGGCTGTCCAGATGTTTCAGATCTACCGCTGGTTCAATGATGGCGTATTTTGTCAGACCGTTGGTATCGGTCTGTACTTCCTTGACTTTGCCGATGGTCAGCCCCGGCGGATAGATGTCGCTCAGGTGGGAGGTGACGATCTCGTCGCCCACCATGATTTCCGCCTCGGCATCGATATATTCCATCTTGCACAGGCCATCGCTCATGAGAGAGTATTCCCCCTTGACAACGCCCAGATCCTCCGTACGCAGGCTCATGGCCGGCACGGAACTGCGGCTGTCCAGAATGGACTGGCCTTTGGCGTAGGTAGCGCCGCTTTCCAGCACCTTCCCTACCAGACCCTCCGGCGCCACCAGTACCATGTTGGCTTCCACGCCGTCGGAAGTACCCTTGTCGATGGTGAATACATCGTACCAGCTGCCGGCGTTCTTGGCGATGATGCTGGTGCCGAAGGAAGCGTACTGGGGATATTTCTGGGCGATTTTCAGCAGGGAGGACAGCTTTTCGTTTTCCGTCTCATAGAGGGAAAGCCGTTGGTTGTCCGACTGCAAAGCCGCCAGTTCTTCCCGCAGCTTTTCGTTTTCGTCCAGCAGATCCTGTTTTTCTCTGTTGCTGGAGAGGGTGTTTTCCACCCAGCTGCCGATGCCGGTGGTCAAGTCCTGGAAGGGCGTCACAACAAAACCGATGGCGCTTTCCACCACGGTGGCGTTGAGTTTTTTTCCATTGGTCACCAGAGCCAGCACGGCCAGAAGCAGGATGGCGCCGGTAATAATGATTTTTCTGTATTTTTCAAAAAATGAAAACAAATCGACCGCTCCTTCAAAGGGGAAAGGCCCCTTGGTTACAGACTTTTTCTACGATAGTGAGACTGATCTGAAATAGAGATCAGAACAGCGCTTTTCTGGGGGAGATCAGCACGTTTTTCAGTGTGTCGATATGCTCCAGCACCAGGCCTGTGCCCATGGCGACACAGTTCAAAGGCTCATTGGCGATATGAACGGGCATACCGGTCTCCGCCGTGATAAGAGCGTCCAGACCCCGCAGCAGCGCGCCGCCGCCCGTCAGAGTAATGCCATATTCCATAATATCCGCCGCCAGTTCGGGAGGGGTTGCCTCCAGAGTCTGCTTGATGGTCTCGATAATGGAATCTACGGGCTCTTTCAGTGCTTCCCGGATATGAACGGAATTGATGTCGATGGTTTTGGGCAGACCGCTGACCAGATCGCGTCCGCGGATCTCCATTTTTTCCTCCCGTTCCAGAGGGTAGGCGGAACCGATGGTGATTTTGATTTCTTCGGCGGTACGATCGCCTACGGCCAGATTGAATTCTTTCTTGATATAACCAACGATGGCGTTGTCCAGGGCGTCCCCGGCTACCCGCAGGGAGGTGCTGGTAACGATGCCGCCCAGAGAGATCACCGCTACCTCGCTGGTGCCGCCGCCGATATCTACAACCATGCTGCCGGCAGGGTCCGCCACAGGCAGGCCGGCGCCGATGGATGCGGCCATGGGTTCCTCAATGAGATAGGTGTCTTTTTCCTTGGAGCCGGCGGCGATGGCAGCCTCCAGTACGGCTCTTTTTTCCACTTCCGTTACGCCGGAGGGAACACAGATGACAATGCGGGGCTTCGGACCGAACATGGAACGTACATAAGCCTTGTTGATGAAGTAGCGCAGCATAGCCTGTGTTACGTCGAAGTCGGCGATAACGCCGTCTTTCATGGGGCGGATGGCAACAATGTTGCCGGGAGTACGCCCGATCATATCCTTGGCCTCGTTGCCTACGGCCAGCACCTCTTTTGTCTGTGTGTTGATGGCCACAACGGAAGGCTCATTGACAATGATGCCTTTTTCTTTCATATAAACCAGTGTGTTCGCGGTACCCAGGTCGATACCCATATCTTTGGAAAACATACTTGTAACCCCTTTCTATTTGGACACTGCCGCAGCAGTTCAGATCGTTATTTGTGGTTGGCCCTGAAAAGACCCTTATATTTTATCATACCTTTTTTTATTTGACTTTTCAACAGAAAACCCGCGCTTGCCGGGAAAAAGAAGAAGTTTTTTCTTTGAAAAAACGACATCTTTCGATTTCTGTACGCCAAAGAAAACACAGGATAAAACATCGTTTTCCCCGTGTTCTATCCTGTGTCTGATTGTTTCGGGTATGGCGGCGTTTACAGTCTGCGGTAGATGAAAAACGCCAGAATGATCCCCAGTATGCCGGCGATGGTAAAACGGATGGTCAGACCAAACTGCAGTGTCAGAACCCCCAGATCCAAAACCAGCGGCGAGGAAATGCCGAAGGTGCTGCCATAGGAGAGCCAGCGCAGCGCGGGAATTCCGCCCAGAGCCTGCGAGATAAAACCGCCCAGTACCACGCCTGCCAAAAGCAGCAGGATCAGAACCCAGATGTTTTGCGTGCGTCCTTTCATAACCTATGCCACCTCCATATTTCCAAAAGTATAGCATATTTTTCCTGCGGGGTAAAGGGAACAAAACATAAAAAAGAGGGTACCGAGGACGACAAAAAGAGACATTTTTTCATAATAAAGAAAATCTTAATTTTTTATGCAACTTTTTCATGGTAAAATCAATCTAATTGATATAGTAACGGAAAAACGGAACTGCGGGAGGATTTACCATGAAAAGCAGGAAAGAACAGCAGATAGAGGAAATCCTTCTTCGTCGGTATGACAGGTACTACCGTTTGGCTTTTGGTTACGTGAAAAACCAGCAGGACGCTTTGGACATCGTGCAGGAAAGCGCCTGCCGCGCCATCCGGGAATGTGGAAAGGTGCGCAATACGGAATACATGGAAACGTGGGTCTACCGTATTGTGGTCAATACGTCTCTGGAGTTTCTGCGCAAACAGAAGCGGGAGGACCTGACGGAGGAGGTGATAGAGCTGCATCCGCCCTCCGGTGACGGCAAAGAAGAGCTGGAGATGATTTTCAGCCGCTGGACGCTGCGGGATGTACTGGAAAAACTCAGTCCCAAAGAGAAAAGCGTAGTGATGCTGCGTTTTTTCGAGGATTGCCGTCTGGAGGAGATCGCCCAGATCACCGGGGAAAATCTCAACACCGTCAAGGCCAGACTGTACCGCGCTCTGCGCAAGATGCGGACGGGAATGGGAGAAAAGAATGGGAGATGACGATATGCGCGAAGCAGGAAGCAACAGAAGCGGAAATGAGGTCGTGCGTATATGGAAAGAGGAATTCGAAGGAATTCCGGTGCCTGAAGAGACGAGAGCGCGTGTGCTGGAGGGCATACGGCAGGCGAGAGCAGAGAAGAAGAGAAGAGGATATAAAGTATACTGCAAACGAACGGGGATCGCGGCAGCCGGCGCGGTACTGATCTTTGGAGCCGTGGTCAATCTCAGCGCCGCGGCAGCCAATGCCATGGAAGGAATTCCGGTGATTGGCAGCATCGCCCGAGTCGTGACCTTTCGCACATATGCCGATGAGCGGGAGAATACACGGGCGGAGATCGAGATTCCGCAGCTGGGGAAAAATGCCGCGGTCAATGAGGAGATCATGGCGTATGCCGGCAGTCTGATCCGCCAGTACGAGGCGGAGCTGGCGGCGGATCAGGGCATGTATTCTCTGGAATCCACCTATCAGGTGGTAGGAGAAAGCGAGAACTATATCAGTATACAGATTAACACAGTGGAGACGAGAGCCAGCGGGGCGGAATATATCAAGATCTTTACAGTAGATTTGAATACGGGAGAGGCGGTTTCTCTGGCTTCTATGCTGAAGGACGGCAAGAGGCTGGAGGCGGTGAGCCGGAATATTCTGGAGCAGATGGAGGCGCAGATGGCGGAAGACAACGGCAGGATATATTTTATCGGAGACACGCCGGACGCCTTCCAGTCCCTGACTGGCGAGGAGAATTTTTATTTTAATGAAAAGGGGAATCTGGTCATCGTCTTTGGGGAGTATCAGGTAGCGCCCGGTTTTATGGGCGTAGTCAGCTTTGAGATCCCTGAAGCGGTCAGCGGCATTAGCGCCGTCTGAATGGGCCGGAACAGATGAGAAGAGAAAAAAGAGTAGACAAGACGAGAAGAGAAACACGTTTTTTTCACAGACGAGATGAGAATACAGGACAACATCCAATATGCATGAAAAAAGCAGGCATCCTCTAAGAGGATGCCTGCCGTTTTTTGTTTTATTCAGAAACTCTGTTTCCCTTGGTCTTATTTCAGGTTTGCTTTCAGAACTTCCGCGATTCTTGTGATACCTTCTTTGATCTTGTCTTCCGGCATGCAGGAATAGTTCAGACGGAAGTGGTTTTCTTTGCCGCCGTTAGGGAAGAAGGAGCCGCCGGGTACATAAGCAACTTTCTTTTCCAGGCACTGTGTAGCCAGAACTTTTGCGTCCATGTAGTCGGGCAGGACGCACCATGTGAACAGACCACCTTCGGGATGTGTGAATTTAACTTCCTTCGGGAAGGTTTCTTCCATGGTCTTCAGCATAACGTCGCGTCTCTTGCGGTATACGTCTTTGATCTTTTCTACATGTTCGTCCAGATCATACATATCCAGGAATCTGTCAGCGATGAGCTGGTCGATGGTGGAGGACTGCAGGTCAGCACCCTGTTTGATAAAGTTGTATTTTACCAGGTTTTCTTTGGATGCGCAGATCCAGCCGATACGCAGACCAGGCGCCAGGATCTTGGAGCATGTGCCCAGGAATACAACCAGTTCTTTGGTATCCAGGGATTTCAGGGAAGGCATGTTTTCGCCTTCGAAACGCAGTTCGCCATAAGGGTTATCCTCGATAACGGGGATTTCATATTTGTTGATGATATCCATGAATTTATGACGTCTTTCCAGAGACCATGTTTTGCCGGTAGGGTTCTGGAAGTCGGGGATTACATAGATCATCTTTACGTTTTCTGTGGTAGCCAGGATTTTTTCCAGCTCTTCTGTAATCATACCGTCGTCGTCTGTGGGAACCTCAATGAAGGTAGGTTCGCAAGCTTTGAAGGCGTTTACAGCACCCAGATAGGAAGGGCTTTCCAGCAGAACAACATCGCCGGGATTCAGGAAAATACGTGCGGAGAAATCCAGGCCCTGCTGAGAGCCGCTGGTAATCAGCACATGATCGATATCTGTATCGATGTTGTTTTTCGCTTTCATTCTGGCAACGATTTTTTCGCGCAGAGAAGGCAGACCTTCTGTGGATGTATACTGCAGAGCAACCTGACCAACTTCGTCCATAACTTTGATACAAGCCTGTTTAACGCCTTCACAAGGGAACAGTTCGGGCGCGGGCATACCGCCTGCAAAGGAGATGATGTCGGGTTTGGATGTCAGTGCCAGCAATTCTCTGATTTCGGAACCTTTTAAGAGTTTCATTCTGTTCGCGTACTGTACCATGGAAATTCCTCCTTATGTAATAGATAGTTTAATAAATGTTTAACTTGGATTTGTCTGATTACCCTCCGGGGGAGTCGAGTTATCAGACAAATGGATGAAAAACAACCCCTTTTCTTAATTAAAACACAAAAATTATACAAAGTCAATGGGCAAATTAAAAAGAAAGCTATCGAATTTTGCTTAAAAGTTCGATAGAAAAACTTGATACATAGATAGTTTTGCAGAGAAAAACCGGGAAATAGAGAAGTGTTTTTGGACAGATTGTACTTATTTTCGTACAATTCCGCAAAAAAAGAAAGCCGGCTTTGGGCGGGAACGGGATATTTTGCGGTTTCAACTGTTAAGAAATAGACAACAATGGGGGAAAGAACGGAAAAAAATGGGGCAAAAAAGCGCAAAAAAAAAACAGCCGGACCCCAAAGGGGAAAAGGAATCCGACTGTTTCTTATACTGCAAAAAGCAAACCACCGGAGTAGACGCGGCAGTCTACCTTCGAGTATCGTGATTTATTTCAGGTTTGCTTTGATAACTTCCGCGATGGCCTTTACGCCTTCTACGATCTTATCGTCCGGCATGCAGGAGTAGTTCATGCGGAAGCAGTTTTCTTTGCCGCCGTTGGGGAAGAAGGAGCCGCCGGGTACATAAGCGACTTTCTTTTCCAGGCACTGCAGCGCCATTTTTCTGGTGTCGATATAATCAGGCAGTTCAACCCATGTGAACAGACCGCCATCGGGATGAGTGAATTTCGCTTCCTTGGGCAGGTAAGTTTCCATAGCTTCCATCATGACATCTCTTCTGTGCTTGTACAGTTCACGGATGGTGTCAACGTGAGCGTCCAGGTCAAACATTTCCATGTATTTGTTTGCTTCCAGCTGTGTGATGGTAGGGGTCTGCAGGTCAGCACCCTGTTTGATGAAGTTGAACATGGACAGGATCTCTTCGGAAGCGCATACCCAGCCCAGTCTGTAACCGGGAACCAGAATCTTGGAGAAGGTGCCCAGGAAGATAACCAGACCTTTGGTATCCAGAGATTTCAGCGCGGGCATGTTTTCGTTTTCAAAACGCAGCTCGCCGTAGGGGTTGTCCTCGATAACGGGGATCTCATATTTATTGATGATCTCCATGAATTTATGACGTCTTTCCAGGGACCATGTTCTGCCGGTAGGATTCTGGAAATCGGGGATAACGTAGATCATTTTTACGTTTTCTGTGGTAGCCAGAATTTTTTCCAGCTCTTCCATAATCATGCCGCCATCGTCTGTGGGTACTTCCATGAAGGTGGGCTCACATGCCTTGAAGGCGTTGATAGCGCCCAGATAGGAAGGGCTTTCCATCAGTACAACATCGCCTTTATCTACAAATACACGTGCGGAGAAATCCAGACCCTGCTGAGAACCGCTGGTCACCAGAATATGGTCCGCATCCGTTTCGATATTGTTTTTTGCCTTCATACGAGCGGCGATCTTTTCACGCAGAGCGGGGAAGCCCTCTGTGGAAGAATACTGGCAGGCAACCTTGCCGCATTCATCCATGACCGCGTTACAAGCCGCTTTCAGCTGTTCTACGGGGAACAGATCGGGAGCGGGCAGGCCGCCGGCAAAGGAAATAATGTCAGGTCTGGCAATCAGCTTCAGCAGATCACCGATATCTGAATTTGTCAACTGTTCCATTCTTTTCGCGTAACGCACCATAATGTTCGTCCTCCTTTTGTATTTTTTCGTTTTCTTTTGTAGCGTTTTCTTATCATAAAACCACAAAGGGACGCAGTTTGTCAATCGTCCGCCGGTGGTGGAATGTATCCCATTAAATACAATTAAATCTCCCTGTTTTTTGTGAGATTCCTACGGAAAATTTTTGTTTTGAAATCAAAAACAAGAACATCTGACGGAAGAAGGGGCGGGCTTTTTGGGGATGTGGAAAAAGTCATGGGAATTTTGCCATGAAATTTCATGATTTTTTTTGAAAAATCGGGTCCGGAAGCGGGATGAAGCAAAAGACGATAAAAACAGTAGGAATAGGTTTAGCATAGCGTGCCGCAAAGTTTTTTATTACTAAACTGTATGGATCGGAACAGAAAAGGGAAAAAGAGGAAAAAACCGCACAACGCAGGAATTTCCTATTTTCCGGCGAAGGATACAATTTTTTTGGTAAAATCTGTCTGTTTTTGCCGCAGAATGTAAAAAAGTTTAATAAATCGAATTTTTTGTTTATTTTCTATTGCTTTTCGGAGAAAATACGATATAATGATTGAGGTTTGATAAAAGTAATAGAAAAGTTTAGTATTGCTACACAGCGAGGTGTTGTTTATGGATATCGGCCATAAGATCAAACAGCTTCGGATACAGAAGGGCCTGACGCTGGAGGAGCTGGCCAGCCGCAGCGAGCTGACCAAGGGGTTCTTGTCCCAGCTGGAGCGGAATCTGACCTCTCCCTCCATCGCTACGCTGGATGATATTGTGGAGGCTTTGGGCAGCAGTCTTTCGGAATTTTTCCGGGAGGAAAAGGAAGAAAAGATTGTTTTTGGCAAAAAAGATTTCTTTGTGGATGAGCGGGAAGCCTATACCATCCACTGGATTGTGCCCAATACCCAGAAAAACGAAATGGAGCCCATTCTGCTGGAGCTGCCCCAGGGAGTATCCTCCTTTGAGATGGGGCCCCACAGCGGCGAGGAATTCGGCTATGTGGCCGAGGGCTGTGTGACGCTGGTCTGCGGCGAGGCGTCCTATGTGGTCCATAAGGGAGAAACCTTTTATCTGTCCGGCAAAAACGGGCATTATTTAAAAAATGAGAAAAAGACGACGGCGAAGGTCCTGTGGATCTCCACGCCGCCGCTGTTCTGAGAAACCCAGGAAAAAACGGAGAATTTTTGTTTCAGAAGGAGGAGCGCGCCGTTATGAAAAAGCTGATCCAGTTTAAGAATATTGTCAAGGAGTTTGACGGCAAGCTGGTATTGAAGGGTGTCAGTCTGGATATTTACGAAAATGAGTTTGTGACACTGCTGGGCCCCAGCGGCTGCGGCAAGACCACATTATTAAGAATACTGGGCGGGTTTTTGACCCAGAACGAGGGGCGGGTCCTCTTTGACGGGGAGGAAATCAGCAAGGTGCCGCCCTATAAACGGGAGATCAATACGGTGTTCCAGAAATACGCCCTCTTCCCCCATATGAATGTATATAACAATATTGCCTTTGGTCTGAAGATCAAAAAAGAGCCCAAGGATATTATCGAGCAGAAGGTAAAGCGTATGCTGAAGCTGGTAAATCTGGAGGAATACGCCGACAGAAGCGTGACGGAGATGTCCGGCGGTCAGCAGCAGCGTGTAGCTATTGCCAGAGCACTGGTCAACGAGCCCAGCGTATTGCTTCTGGACGAGCCGCTGGGAGCGCTGGATCTGAAACTGCGTCAGGAAATGCAGCATGAACTGAAAAAGATCCAGCAGGAGGTAGGCATTACCTTTATTTATGTGACCCACGACCAGGAAGAGGCTCTGACCATGTCCGATAAAATCGTCGTTATGAGAGACGGCGAGATCCAGCAGATCGGCACCCCCACAGATATTTACAATGAGCCCGTCAATGAGTTTGTTGCCAACTTTATCGGCGAAAGCAATATCATCGAAGGCGTTATGCTGGAGGATTACAAGGTCATGTTTGAGGGCCGCAAGTTTGACTGCGTGGATTTCGGCTTTGAGAAAAACGAAGTGGTAGACGTTGTCATCCGCCCCGAGGACCTGGATATTGTGCCCAGAGAGCAGGGTAAGCTGAAAGGCGTGGTAAAATCCGTCCTTTTCAAGGGCGTCCATTACGAGACTATGGTAGAGACAAAAGTCGGTACGGAGATTACCGTAAAAATGCAGGTTTCCGATGACCAGCCCGTATTCAACGCGGCGGCCAACGAAAAAATGTCCGCCAACGACTTCTATCTGGATGTGGAGGACGTGGAAGAGCTGGACGAGGCTACCATCATCGCCCGTGCCGATGCCCAGGCATGGAATCCCGACGAGGACGAGCTGATTTCCATTAAAGAGGTGCAGTATAACATCAAAAAGGAAAACGGCACCTATCCCGTAACCTTCTCCACGGCGGCAGGCACTTCCGTTACGGTAAATATGATCGTAAAGGACGAGAACCGCGTTACCAGCGAGGAGAACGAGGAAGAAATCTTTGCTGTGAACTTCTACAAGAAAGCCGACGAGATCCAGGAATCCATCGCCTTGGAGACAGACCTGAAAACATGGGCCAACGCCTCCGCCTGGAGCCTGGAAGGCGAACCTGTGGAGATCACGGACGTGAAGTATGACTTCGATCCGGAGCATATTACGCCCGGTGTGTATGATGTGACATTCGCCACAAAAGGCTATGAGTATAAAGTGGATACTACCGATAAGCATGAGGTGGGCGAGGAAGTCGGTCTGGTCTTTGAGCCGGAGGATATCCATATTATGAGCAAGGAGCAGTAAGGAAGGAGGAGGATTGCCATGCGGCAGTTTCGCAGTATGATCTATCCCTATGTGGTATGGCTGGCAGTGATGGTTGTGGTACCTATGCTGATGATCCTGCTCTATGCCTTTACCAAGGAAGGAAACGATGTAACCACCTTCCGCTTTTCATTGGAAAATTTCGCCCGGTTTTTCAGCGACGCTGTATTTCTGGACGTATTGAAGCGTTCCCTGGTGATTGCCATTGTGACGACAGTGATCTGTGTGCTTCTGGGCTATCCCATTGCCTATGTCATCGCTTCCGGCCCGGAAAAAAGCAAAATGTTCTGGATTTTAATGATTACCCTGCCCACCTGGATCAATATGCTGGTGCGTACCTATGCCTGGGTAGGGATTTTGCAGGACGACGGTCTGCTGAACAGCCTGTTTGGCCTGTTGGGCATCGGCCCATTCAAAATGATGTATACCACCTTCGCCGTGGTGCTGGGCATGGTCTATAACTTCATTCCCTTTATGATTTTGCAGATCCATACCTCTCTGGCAAAAATGGATAAAAGCTATCTGGAGGCGGCCAGCGATCTGGGGGCAAACAAAGTGCAGAGCTTCCTGCGGGTGACCCTGCCTCTGAGTCTGCCCGGTGTCCTCAGCGGCATCACGCTGGTGTTCCTGCCTGCGGTATCCAGCTTCTTTATTCCCAAGCTGCTGGGCGGCGGACAGTATGTCCTCATCGGGAATGTCATCGAGACACAGTTCCTGACCAGCGGCGACTGGAACTTTGGCAGTGCCATCTCTTTGATTATGGCGGTTATCATTATGATCTCCATGTATCTGACCAGAAAAGTAGACACCGACCCGGCGGCGGAAGGAAGGAGGGAGTAAGCCATGGAAAAGAAAGGACACCGTATCGGTTCCAAGGTGATTTTGGGCATCACCGCATTGTTTTTCTATCTGCCCATATTGTATATCATCGTGTTTTCCTTTAACGACTCCCGCTCCCTGACGAAATTCAGCGGGTTTTCCCTGCGGTGGTATGAAAAGATGTTTTCCGACCGCACCATGATGGAGGCGGTGGTCTATACCATTATCATCGCCGCGCTGGCTACGGTAATTTCCACCATTGCGGGCACACTGGCGGCCATCGGCCTGTCCCGTTCCCGAAAGGCCTTGAAAAACGTAGTGGAACAGGTCAATAACCTGCCCATTATGAACCCGGAGATTGTAACAGCCATCGGGCTGTTGATGTTCTTCAGCGCCATCGGCATCACAAAGGGCTTCATGACCCTGCTGCTGGCCCATATCATGTTCTGTATCCCTTATGTGATCCTGTCGGTTTCGCCGAAACTGCGGTCTCTGGACCCGAATCTGGCGGACGCGGCACTGGATCTGGGAGCCACGCCTCTGCAGGCCCTGACGAAAGTCATCGTGCCGCAGATTATGCCGGGGATTGTTTCCGGCGCGTTGATTGCTTTCACCATGAGCTTTGACGATTTTATCATTTCCTATTTCGTCACAGGCAATGGTGTGAACAATATTTCCATTTTGGTTTATACCATGAGCAAGCGTGTCAATCCGTCCATCAACTCCCTGTCAACGTTGGTGATCCTTCTGATTACGGTAGCACTGCTTGTAGTCAACGTAGTACCCATTATGAAAGAAAAAAGGAGAAAAAAGGTATGAAAAAAGTAATTGCGATGGCTCTTGCGAGCGTACTGCTTCTGGCTGGCTGCGGCGGCGGCACAAGTGACGGCGCGTCCTCTGAAAGCGCTGTGGAAAAATACGGTTCCGATACATTGAAGCTCTACAACTGGGGCGAATACATGGGTGAGAACCTGATCTCCGATTTTGAGGAGCAATTTGGCGTAAAGGTAATTGTGGAATATTTCGATTCCAACGAAATGATGTACACCAAATTACAGGCTGGCGATTCTTATGATGTGCTGGTTCCCTCCGATTACATGATCGAAAGACTGATGGCGGAAGGCATGCTCCAGGAACTGGATCATTCCCTGATTCCCAATCTGTCCAACCTGGCCGAAGGCGTACAGAATCTGCCTTATGATCCAGAAAACACCTATTCCGTGCCTTATTTCTGGGGCAGTGTAGGCATTGTTTACAACCATAATAATGTAGATCCTGCCGTTGTGGAAGCTGAGGGCTATAACATCCTGCGCAACACAGACTATAAAGGCAAAATTTATGTGTATGATTCCGAACGCGATTCCTTTATGATGGCGTTTAAAGCGTTGGGCTATTCCATGAATACAGATGACGAAGCGCAGATTGAAGAAGCATATCAGTGGCTGCTGGAAATGAACAACACCATGGACCCTGTTTATGTAACAGATGAAGTGATTGATGGTATGATCAACGGCACGAAAGACATTGCTGTTGTTTACAGCGGCGATGCTACAACCATTCTGGCAGAAAATCCTGATATGAGTTTCTGGATGCCCGCGGAAGGCACAAACCTGTGGAGCGACGCTATGGTAATTCCTGCCAATGCGGAAAATCCTCTGCTGGCCCATGAATTTATCAACTATGTGTTGACCTATGAAGCTTCTATGGGCAACTCCGAGTATGTAGGCTATGCTTCCTCCAACCAGGAAGTTCTGGATGAACTCAGCGGCGAAGGCGGCCTGTTCGCGGACAACGAAGCGTACCTGCCTCGTTCCGGCTATGAAAAGGACGAAGTATTCGTAGACAACCAGGTGCTGAAACAGAAGCTGGCAGAACTTTGGATCAAAGTAAAAGCAACAAAGTAAAATAAACTATACCGGAGGGATGGAAATGTTTTCGGAAAAGATGAAAGAACTGCGGGAGTCGGGTCGGGAGATTCTGGTCTGTCTTTCCGGCAGTGAACAGGCCCGGGAAGAATGGCTTCAAAAGGGCGGTACGGCGGGACATCTGCTCTCGCCCCGTCAGGTGGAAAGCTGGCTGATGACAGGCGGCGCGCAGCTTCCGCCGGAAGTGGCTTTTTCCGGTACACTGGAAGAGTTTGTATCCCTCTTTCCCAAATCAAACGCCGAGGAAAGCAAGAAGAAAGTCAATGGCTTTCTTTCCGGCGCAGTAGTGGAATATACCCCGGAAGGCTGGCAGTATTATACCTGCAATGTGGTGGTCATGGGCTGCTGCATGGGGGAATATCTGAGTATTGTCAACCGAAAGGAAATTTAAACAATTCCCAAAGACAGGCGTTTTTTGAGACGTCTTTCCGAGAGAACAAAGAAAGCTGAAATCTTTATAACAAAGATTTCAGCTTTTCTGTTTTTCCGGTATCGGACGGCTTTCTGTTCTTTGGCGGCGGTTTCTTTCGGTTCTATGTCTGCTGTTTTTCGCATAGAAATGATGGAGAGCGAAAGGAGGCGGACGCCATGGGCAAGGGAGAAAAGGACAGGCAGAATTTTCGCCGCAGCATATTGGGACTGTGTGTGTTTGTGCTGGCCCTGCCGGCGCTGTGGCAGATGGGCGGGGCGGACTTTGCCCTGCGGGAAAGCCTGCCGGGACAAGTACCGGCGGCGGATACGCCCATTTCTGTGTCAGCTGCGGCGGAACAGGAACTCTTCGGCATTGAGGATGTCCATTTCGAGGAAACGCCGGAGGATTTTTCCGACGGAACGCCCATGGAGGTGCCTTCGGATCTGCTGGAAAAGATGCGGGATTTTGACTATCTGAAAAAGAATTTCTATATTGTGGATTCCAGAACGACCCTGTTTCCGTCGGATATTGACGTGGAAGAGGCGCTGTCCATGGATTTTTCCATTGACCGGGATACAGACGGCCCGCAGGTGCTGATCTTCCATACCCATTCCTCTGAAGGTTTTGCCGACAGCGATATGTCCAAAGGCATAGAGGAAGGCATCTGGGGCGTGGGAGAGCGGCTGAAGGAGATTCTGGAACAGGAATACGGTATCCGTGTCCTCCATGATACAGGGCGGTATGACGTGGTAGACGGCAAGGGCCAGATTACTGGGGCTTATGAGCGCATGGAGCCGCCCATCCGGCAGATTCTGGCGGAAAACCCTTCCATACAGGTCTGCATTGATATGCACCGGGACGGCGTAGCGGAGGGCACCCGGCTGGTGACGGAGGTTAATGGCAAGACCTGCGCCCAGGTTATGTTTTTCAACGGCCTGTGCCGGCTGAACCAAAACGGGGAAGCCCAGCCCACACCGGGGTTGTCCAATGATTATTTAAAGGAAAATCTGGCCTTCAGTTTACAGATGCAGGTCCAGTCCATGATGAAATACAGTGGTTTCAACCGAAAAATTTATTTGAATGCCTATCGTTTTAGTTTACATATGCTGCCCCGCTCTACCTTGATTGAAGTAGGCGCGCAGACCAATACAAAAGAAGAAGCCTTCAACGCCATGGAACCGCTGGCGGATATTCTTGCTTCCGTTTTGCTGCGGGAGGACGCATAATATTTCTTCCTTTGCACAGCCTAATGCCATGGGTAAAAAATTTATTGTATATGGCCTGACCGGCTGGATTTTAGAAGTGATCTGGACGGGGTTCTGTTCCTTTCTGGCGGGGGACCCGGCACTGACGGCAAAAACATATTTATGGATGTTCCCCATCTACGGCATGACCCTTTGGCTGGAGCCGGTATTTCTGGCTCTGGCCGGGCGTCCCTTCTGGCTGCGGTGCCTGCTGTATCCTCTGGGGATTTTCGCTCTGGAATTTACGGCGGGAAGCCTTCTGCGGGCCCTGACGGGCGTCTGCCCCTGGGACTACGGCGGCCATCCTTTGTCGGTATACGGCCTGATCCGGCTGGATTACGCCCCTTTGTGGGTGCTGGTGGGGAGTGTTTTTGAAGGCGTCTGTTTCTGGATGAGAGGAGGCTGGAACGAAGTTTTCGCAAAAGAATTGCAGTCCATTCCGTTTTGGTGTAAAATGGGACGAGATCAAAATAGAATGGAGAAAAAAGCATGGAAAGATTGAAACAGACCATCATACTCTTTGATTTAGACGGTACATTGACAGATTCGGCGGAGGGCGTTCTGCGTTCCGCCCAGCATATGCAGGAAAAAATGGGCATGCGTGTTTGGAGTGAGGAAGAGCTTCGGTTCATGGTAGGGCCTCCCCTGCGGGATACCTTCCGGGATGTGTTCCATATGAATCCCGAGGAGGTGGAGCAGGCCATCCTCTATTTCCGGGAACGGTATTTTACCGTGGGCCTTTTCGAGAACAAGGTATTCCCCGGCATTGAGGAAATGCTGAAGGAACTGGTGGCCATGGGCAAGCGTCTGGGGGTAGCTACCTCCAAGCATGAGTCTACGGCAGTGCGGATTCTGGAGCATTTCGGTCTGGCGAAATATTTCGAGGTTATCGGCGGCGACAGCCCGGAGTCTTCCCGTACCAATAAAACCATGGTCATGGACTATGTGCTTAAAAGAATGGAAGCCAAAGAAGGCGATGCCATTATGGTGGGAGACAGAATGTTCGATATTGACGGTGCCCACGCTTTGGGACTGCCTGCCATCGCCGTGGAGTTCGGTTACGGCGACCGGGAGGAATTTGAGGACCACGGTGCGGATTATATCGTAAAAACACCGAAAGAAGTAGCGGATTTGTTCCGCTAAAAATAAGAACGGGAACGCAATTTCCCCTTAAAAAACAGAACAGATCACATCTGAAAAAGTAAAAAGCTGGAATCCGATGTATCCCATCAGGATTTCAGCTTTCTTTTTTTCAGGGTTTTATCAGACCTGTTTTCTTCTGAAGACAGCTGTCGCAGTTGCCTTAAGAAATCAAAGAAAAGGAAACTCTATGTTTTCTTAAGGGGAGCCTGCTTTTTCCACGCTGTTTCATAAAGTCCTTTAGTTCAGCTTTGCCAGATATGCCTTGTTGTCTTCAATGGCCCTTGTGGTCATGGCTTTGGAAGGGCCGCCGATGACATTTCTCGCCTCTACGCACTGCTTCACGCTGATGGCGTCGTATACGCTTTCGTTGAATACGGGAGAAATGGCCTGGTATTCTTCCAGAGAAAGATCGTCCAGATTGGTGTTGTGCTCGATGCAGTACAGTACCAGATGGCCGATGGTGCTGTGGGCATCACGGAAGGGCACGCCCTGTTTTACCAGCCAGTCCGCCGCGTCGGTGGCGTTGGTGAAGCCGCCTTTGGTGGCCTGGAGCATATTTTCTTTCCGTACGGTCATGGTGGCGATCATTTTGGTAAAGACGGGCAGGCACATTTTTACGGTGTCGATGGCGTCAAAAAGACCTTCCTTATCCTCCTGCATATCTTTGTTATAGGCCAGCGGCAGACCTTTCATGGTGGTGAGCATCCCCATGAGATGACCGTAAACACGGCCGGTCTTGCCGCGGATCAGCTCTGCCATATCGGGATTCTTTTTCTGGGGCATGATGCTGGAGCCGGTAGAGTAAGCGTCATCCAGCTCGATAAAGCGGAACTCATGGCTGCTCCAGAGGATGATTTCCTCGCAGAAGCGGCTCAGGTGCATCATCAGCATGGAAAGATCGGAAATCAGCTCTACACAGAAATCCCGGTCGGAAACGCCGTCCATGCTGTTGGCGGAAACGGCGTCAAAGCCCAGCTGTTCCGCCACAAAATAACGGTCCAGAGGATAGGTGGTGGTAGCCAGAGCGCCGCTGCCCAAAGGCAGTACATTGGTGCGGCGGTAAGTATCGCAAAGGCGGTCGTAGTCCCGCTTGAACATTTCCATGTAGGCCAGCAGATGGTGGGCCAGTGTTACCGGCTGCGCCCGCTGGAGATGGGTATAGCCGGGCATGATGGTTTGGGTATGCTGTTCCGCCAGCGCGTTCAGCTCTTCCATCAGTTCTTTTACCAGCGCCTTGATTTCGGTGATTTCTTTTTTGGTATACATCCGGGTATCCAGCGCCACCTGGTCGTTGCGGCTGCGGCCCGTGTGGAGTTTTTTGCCTACGTCGCCGATGCGGCTGATGAGGATGGTTTCCATGTTCATATGGATATCCTCCGCCTTTTCGTCAAAGGTCACCTTGCCCGCCTCGATGTCCGCAAGGATTTCGCCCAGTGTTTTTACGATGAGGTCGGCGTCGGCCTGGGGAATGATTCCCTGTTTGCCCAGCATAGCGGCGTGGGCCATGCTGCCGGTGATGTCCTCGTGGTACATGCGGCTGTCAAAGCCGATGGAGGAATGGAAATGGTCTGTAAAGCTGTCTGTGGATTTGGTGAAGCGTCCGCCCCAAAGTTTCTGCATAGGTATCTTCCTTTCTGTGCTGTGGGTGAAAGAACGAAGTTTCTGTACATAAGAAAAAATGGATAAAATGTGGAGAATCCAGAGGTTTTATCCATTTTTTCCGTTATTTCAATGTTGTGATTTCGTTGTGATTATTTGTTTTTCTGGTTTTCCATCATCATAGCGCGAACCTTCAGAGGCAGGCCGAACAGATTGATGAAGCCGTCTGCGTCCTTATGGTTGTACAGTTCGCCTGTGGTGAAGCTTGCCATGGATTCGTTGTACAGGCTGTAAGGGGATGTGCTGCCGGCAGGGATGATGTTGCCTTTGTACAGTTTCAGTTTTACAGTACCTGTTACGGTTTCGTTTACTTTGTCGAAGTAAGCGCTCAGAGCCTCACGCAGAGGGGTATACCATTCGCCGCTGTATACCAGTTCTGTGAATTTGTTGCTTGCCACTTCGTTGAAAGCCTGTGTCTTTTTGTCTGTGCACAGGTATTCCAGTTCACGGTGTGCGTAGTACAGGATGGTACCGCCGGGTGTTTCGTATACGCCGCGGGATTTCATGCCTACGACACGGTTTTCGCAGATGTCCGCGATACCGATACCATTTTTGCCGCCGATTTCGTTCAGCTTTTTCAGCATTTCCACAGGACCCAGTTTTTCGCCGTTGACAGCAACGGGTACGCCTGCTTCAAAGTCCAGTGTGATGTATTCGGGTACGTCGGGAGCGTCCTCGGGGGATACGCCCAGCTGTAAGAGATGTTTGTAGTTAGGTTCGTTTGCGGGGTCTTCCAGTTCCAGACCTTCGTGGCTCAGGTGCCAGATGTTGCGGTCACGGCTGTAGGAGTTGTCATGGCCCGCTTCAAAGGGGATGCCGTGTGCTTCCAGATAAGCCAGTTCGTCTTCACGGCTTTCCATGCCCCATGTATCCAGACGCCAGGGAGCGATGATCTTCAGATCGGGAGCCAGCGCTTTGATGGTCAGCTCAAAACGTACCTGGTCGTTGCCTTTGCCTGTCGCGCCGTGGCAGATAGCGGTAGCGCCTTCTTTTTTAGCGATTTCTACCAGCTTCTTTGCGATGATGGGACGAGCCATGGATGTGCCCAGCAGGTATTTGCCTTCGTATACGGCGTTTGCCTTGATGCAGGGGTAAATAGCATCTGTGATGAATTCTTCTGTCAGATCAGCGATGTAGAGCTTGCTTGCGCCTGTTTTCAGGGCCTTTTCTTCCAGACCTTCTGTTTCCTTGCCTTGACCAACGTCGCCGCAGACAGCGATAACTTCCGCGTCATAATGTTCTTTCAGCCAGGGGATGATAACGGATGTATCCAGACCGCCGGAATAAGCCAGTACGATTTTTTCTTTCATGATGTTTGTCCTCCTTTTGTTATACGATGGAATCGTTTGTCTTCTGAATAATTATGAGACTATTATACATAGGCTTCCATAAAAAAGCAATAGCAAACGGGAAAAATCCGCATTTTTGTGTATATATATTAAAAGATTGCAAAAGAATCCGTCGTTTTTGGGGATTATTCAAGGAAAGGTCGAATAAATATGCATTATCGGGTGCATAGGTGCATGAAGGGGGAACGGAAAAAATGTATACACGCCGCGGACATCAATTTCCCTTTGCGAAAGGCGGGATTTATGGTATCATATTAAGGATAGAATCAACAGGGGCCGCTGTGGGGCGGCTGAAAAAGGAGGAAACAAAAGATGAAGGTATTAACATATATCCAGGGCGGAAGCACCAATGTCGGGATTCTGAAAGCCAACGGCACGGAAGTGGTGCCTGTGAATTATCTGGGCTGTGAGGCACAGGATATGGCGGGCTTTTTGGAAGCCATGACACCGGAAAAACAGGAAAAACTGGAAAAGAATACAGAATTGATGGACGGCATTCCGCTGGAGAGTGTGAAGATGGTCTCTCCTATTTTATATCCCAGACAGGACGTGATTTGCCTGGGCATCAACTATTTCGCACACGCGGAGGAATCCGCCAGATTCCATAAGGAAGCCTTTGGCGGCGAACGTCCTCAGCCCATTTATTTCTCCAAGAGAGTTAACCGGGCTGTGGGGGACGGGGAACCGGTAGACGGCCATTTCGATATTGTGGACAGTCTGGATTATGAGGCGGAGCTGGCGGTTATCATCGGCAAGGACGCCAAAAATGTTTCCGAGGAAGACGCCTTTGATTATGTTTTCGGTTATACGATTTTGAACGACATCAGCGCCAGAAATTTACAGACACTGCATAAGCAGTGGTATTTCGGCAAGAGTCTGGACGATTTCACACCCATTGGCCCCTGGATTGTGACCAAAAACGAGTTTGAAAATCCTCCCGCGCTGGCCATCCGTTCCTATGTCAACGGAGAACTGCGCCAGGACAGCAATACTTCCCTGATGATTAACGGCGTAGCCAAAGTCATCAGCCAGCTTTCTCAGGGCATGACCTTACAGACCGGCACCATCATCGCTATGGGAACTCCTGCCGGGGTAGGCATGGGCTTTGAACCGCCTAAATTCCTGAAGGCGGGCGACGTGGTGACCTGCGAGATTGAGGGCATCGGGAAACTGACTAACGAAATCAAATAATTATTGGAGTATAGAAAAAAGGAGAAAAGGACCCAGATGGAGAAAATAAAAGTCATGAGTGTATTCGGCACCCGTCCCGAGGCCATCAAAATGGCGCCGCTGGTAAAGGTGCTGGAAGCATCGGAGGAAATCGAAAGCGTGGTCTGTGTGACGGCGCAGCACAGAGAAATGCTGGATCAGGTGCTGGAGATCTTTGACCTCCATCCCAAATACGATCTGGATATCATGCAGAGCCGCCAAAGTCTGGCAGGTATCACTACCCGTGCCCTGACAGGACTGGAGGAAGTCATGGCGGAGGAAAAACCGGATATCGTGCTGGTGCATGGGGACACCTCCACCACCTTCGCCGGGGCATTGGCCGCGTATTACAATCAGGTAAAGGTGGGCCATGTGGAAGCGGGCCTGCGTACCTATGACAAATACCAGCCCTTCCCCGAGGAAATGAACCGCCGTCTGACGGGGGCGCTGACAGATCTCCATTTCGCGCCCACCAGACTGGCCAAAGAACATCTTCTGAAGGAAAATGTGGCGGAGGATGGAATTTTCATTACGGGGAATACTGTCATTGACGCCCTGGCCCATACCATCGAGGAAGACTATACCTTCCATGAGGAGGTACTCAATTCCATTGATTTCAAAGGAAAACGGGTCATCGCCATGACGGCCCACCGCCGGGAAAATCTGGGGGAACCTCTGCGCAATATCTGCCATGCCGTAAAACGGATCGTGGAGGAATTCCCGGATGTGGAAGTGGTTTATGCGGTACACAAAAATCCCGCGGTACAGGAAGTAGCCAGAGAAATTTTGGGCAGTCATGACCGTATCCATCTGACGGACCCTCTGGATTTGAAGGATATGCATAATTTGATGTGCCGTTCCTTCTTTGTCATGACGGACAGCGGCGGACTCCAGGAGGAAGTGCCTTCCATGGGCAAGCCGGTGCTGGTGCTGCGCAATGTGACGGAACGTCCGGAGGGCGTAGAGGCCGGTACCTTGAAGCTGGCGGGTACAGAGGAAGAAACGGTCTATGCCATGGCGAAGGAGCTGCTGACGGACAAAGAGGTCTATGAGGCCATGGCGCAGGCGAAGAATCCCTTTGGCGACGGGAACGCGTCAAAACGGATTCGAGACGCGATTTTATACGCATTCGGCAGAACGCAGGAACGTCCTGCGGACTATTGGAATACAGAACAGAATCACCGCAAGGAGGGAAACGATATGAAAGAAGAACGTATGGCAATCCTGAATATGCTGGAAAAGGGTCTGATTACCGTAGACGAGGCGGAACGCCTGCTGATCGTGCTGCAAAACGGCATGGGCATGGATAAGGACGGTATCGGCAAGGCTGTAGGCGGCGCATTGGAAAAGGCGGGCGCTATGCTGGGCAGTGTGGCCAAGACCGTAGGCGAAAAAGCGGAACAGCTGCAGCCCCGGGTACGGGAGGTAGCCACAAAGGTGGCGGATAAAGCCGACGAGATGCAGCCTACCGTAAGAAGTGTCGCTTTCCGCATGACGGAAAAGGCCCAGGAGCTGAAAGAGGACGCCCGCAACTATAAGGAAAAGCTTCGGGCGAAAAAATACCGCGATGAGGAAGAAGACTGGGACGATGAGGATCTGGACCAGATGGACGCGGCGGAAGCGGAACTGGCGGAGCAGGCGGAAACCCCCGCAGCGGAAGAAACGGATCCGGAAATGGAGAAGTACGCCAAAAACGTGGAAGCGGTTATGAGCTCTGTACAGCTGCAGATGGAGCAGATTGACGAGTGTGAGGACTTTCTGAAGGCAGCCTTTGGCGATGTGGATCTGGAAGATCTGGAAGACGAAGGCGAAAAGAAGGAAGACGTTCCTGCTGAGGAAAAGAAAGACGAAGAAGCGTAAGGCAGCTCTTTAAAATAAGGAAATAAGAAACGCTGGAATCCTTTGTGGCCCAAAGGATTCCAGCGTTATTTTTTTAGGATGCCGGAAATGGCACGTTTTCTTAATACTGGTCGCAGACCTGAAAAATATAGAATTTCAGATAATAAGACTCATCTGCCGCCCAGAGGATGGGATGATCCGGGGACTGGGTGCGGTATTCCACCTGCCGCAGACGCTTATGGACGTTTTTGGCGGCCTGACCAATGGTCTGGGTAAAGAGTTCATAATTCATGAAGTGGGAACAGGAGCAGGTAGCCAGATAGCCACCGTCCTTTAACAGCTTCATGGCCCGCAGATTGATTTCCCGATAGCCTTTGACGGCGTTTTTCATGGAACTGCGGGATTTGGTAAAGGCGGGCGGGTCCAAAATGATGACGTCGAATTTCTCGCCTGCCTGTTCCAGTTCCGGCAGCAGGGAAAATACATCGCAGCACTGGAAGCGGACGGTGTTTTCCAACCCATTGAGTCTGGCATTTTCCGTGGCCTGATCCACTGCCAGCTGGGAGGCGTCTACCCCCACAACGCTTTTGGCCCCGGCGATACCCGCGTTCAGGGCAAAAGAGCCGGTGTGGGTAAAGCAGTCCAGCACCTTTGCGCCTTTGCACAGCTTCTGGATGGCCAGACGGTTGTATTTCTGGTCCAGGAAAAAGCCGGTTTTCTGTCCGTCCTGGACATCGACGATGTAACGGACGCCGTTTTCCACAATCTCCACTTTGGTATCGAAGGGGGCGGAGAGAAAGCCCTTGGTCCGCTCCATGCCTTCCTGGAGGCGTACCTTGGCATCGCTGCGCTCGTAGATGCCGCGGATGGTGATGCCGTCAGCCGCCAGTACCTCTGTCAGCAGACGAAGGATGGTCTCCTTCATTTGGTCGATGCCCAGAGCCAGGGACTGTACTACCAGAATATCGGAAAATTTATCTACCACCAATCCCGGCAGGAAATCCGCCTCGCCGAAAATGACGCGGCAGGAAGCGGTATCCACGGTTTTTTTCCGGTAATCCCAGGCCGCCTGCACCCGGCGTCGGAGGAACGCCTCGTCTACAACGGCGTCGGCGTGACGGCTCATCATGCGGACGGTGATTTTGGAATGATTGTTATAAAAGCCGATGCCCATGGGGTAGCCGTCAAAATCCAGAAGGGAGATCATCTGGCCGTTCTGGACCTCGGGGGAAACAGCGGCGATTTCGTTGTCGAATACCCACAGACCGCCTGCCTTCAGGGCGCGGCCTTCGCCTTTTTTCAGGGTAACGGAAGGATAGGACATGGTAAAACTCCTTTCTTGAGGAAGAAAAAAGCCTGATTTTTCGCGAAATCAGGCTTTTTGTATGTACTCCGTCGCTTAGTTTGCGTAGTTGTTGAAGTAGTTCTGTACCAGAACGATAGGTGTGCCCTTGTCGCCGCTGCCGCTGGTCAGGTCGCAGAGGGAACCGATCAGGTCTGTCAGACGGCGGGGTGTGGTACCTTCGGATACCATGCTGCCTTTCAGATCTTTGTCTTTTTCTCTGATGCGCTGACGGATGGCGTCTGCCAGAGCTTCGCCGGACAGATCAGCAAAGTCGTTGTCTGCCAGATATTTCAGTTTTACTTCGTTGGGCAGACCGATCAGGCCGTCTGTGTAGCCTGCGCCGACAACGGGGTCAGCCAGCTCCCAGATCTTGCCGACGGGATCTTTGAAAGCACCGTCGCCGTAGATCATGGCTTCTACACGCACGCCAGTCTGTGCCAGAATTTCTTTCTGGATGTTTTCTGCTACTTCCTGGGCGTTTTTAGGGAACAGCTTTACCGTAGTTTCTGTTGCTTTATTGGAGCCCAGCAGACCGTATTCGGGGTTGAAGCCGCTGCCGTTTACGGATTCTGTCAGGATTTCGCTCAGTGTAAATACCTTTTCACCGCCTGCTGCCAGGATGCGGCGTTTGGAGCGTTCTCTGGAGTGGATGTCGCAGCACAGAACGTTCTTTGTGAATTTTACGATAGCTTCGGGATGGTTTGCGAATACGATTTCCGCCTCCGCGCCTTCTTCTTTAATCAGGGAAGCGTAGTAGTCCACATAGTCCACGCCGGTGAAAGGATGTTTGATATAACCAAAGGCTTTGCGGTATTCTTCCAGAGACAGCACATCTGTGTAAGGGTTTACGCCGCTGTCATCCAGTACGTCCATATCAAACAGATGGTTGCCTACCTCATCGGAAGGGTAGCTCAGCATCAGAACAACCTTTTTCGCGCCCTTTGCGATACCGCGCAGGCAGATGGCGAAACGGTTTCTGCTGAGGATAGGGAATACAACACCGATGGTTTCACCGCCCAGTTTTGCTTTTACGTCTGCGGCGATATCCTCTGTGGAAGCGTAGTTACCGTCTGCTCTGGCAACAACAGCCTCTGTAACACAGACAACGTCTTTTTCCTTCAGCTGGAAGCCATCCTCTTTTGCCGCGCTAAGAACGGAATCCACAACGATTTTCACGATATCATCGCCTTCCCGGATGATGGGTGCTTTGATACCTCTGGAAATTGTACCTGCCATAATGAAAAAACCTCCTCAATAATAACTGTAAAATAGTAAAAAACAGGATCACCTGATTTTTGGCAATAAAAAAACATCAAATTTTGCCTGCAGAAATCCCAGTGACGGGATTGAAGGAAACCTTTGATGTATCTTGGTGGGTGAAGCGATTTTCAATCACCGACAAGTTATTTTACCAAGAACAGCGCGGTCTTGTCAATACGGGAAACAGGGGAAAATGCAGAAAAATTGCCGTGATTTAAGGACTTTTTATACCTTTCGTCGGAAATTTGCAGGTTTTTCTACATAAATTATTAAAATTTATCCTGTAAAATGGTCCATAAGATCAAAACAGGAGAAGGTGACGGATGTGCGGTGTATGGACTGCGGAAAGGAAATGGAGCGGGGCACAGTGGAGGCCCTGGTCCCCAGTGTGGAAACGTGGAATATCTTTACTTCTGAACGGGAGAAGGCCAAAACAGGCATCCAGGGCTTTTTCCGCCATACGGTGACCGTTCCCCTGCGGATGGAGGAACAGGCGGCGTGGCACTGTCCGGACTGCAAAAAGGTCCTGATGTGGGTCGGAAGCAGGAAATAAAAGGGAACATAGTTTTTAGAGAAGAGAAAGGAGGAGAAGCGATGATCGGATGGTTCGGTTCTGTCATGTTATCCAGTGTCATATTGTTTTTAGCGGCGGTGCCCTGGCTGTGGCTGTGGCAGTGCCGGGGAGATCATCAGTTTTCTCCTTTGCTGTATCGGGTCGGTGTGTGGGTATTCTGCTTTTACCTGATAGGGCTGGCGGCGGCGACGGGAGTGGCGGCGCTGCTGTTTCAGGCGCCTGTGTTCGCGCCCTACTGGAACGGCATCCTTCTGGCGGATCTGTTCCTCTGCCCGGAGCAGTATGTACTCAACATCATTTTATTCCTGCCCCTGGGATTTCTGGCGCCGCTGCTGTGGGCCTCCTGGCGGCAGGAGAGAAAAGTGATGCTGCTGGGATTCGGTGTATCCGCGCTGATTGAGATTTTGCAAATGTTCTGCGGCAGGACTACCGATGTGGATGATCTGCTGATGAATACCATGGGTGCGGTTCTGGGGTATCTGTTCTTCTGTTGGGTACAGAGAGAAACCTTTTCCTATTATGTGAAAAAGGACGGTTCTCAAGGGCTGGCGATGACAGCGCTGCGTCAGCTGCGGGCCGGAGAACAGATCCTGCTGTGACCAGAGAAAAAAGACACTTCTTCTTTCCGGGAAGAGGTGTCTTTTTTGCGTTAAAAAAGCCGCCGGAAGCCCCGACGGCTTTGCTGTTGCTTTTTACAGCTTGTCCATGCGCACAGCGGTTGCCAGTGCGATTTCCATCATCTGTGTGAAGCTCATCTGACGTTCTTCCGGTGTGGTTTCTTCGCCAGTGAAGGGCATGTCGGAAATGGTTACCAGTGCCAGCGCACGTTTGCCCAGACGAGCAGCGGTCATATACAGACCCGCGGATTCCATTTCAGCTGCCATTGCGCCCATTTTCTGCCATTTGCGCAAAGCATCCGCATCGTCATCATAGAATGTGTCTGCGGAAAGCAGAGAGCCTACTTTCAGATCCAGACCCAGATCCTTTGCCGCTTCTACGGCTGTGGAAAGCAGTGTGTAATCTGCGGTAGGTGCGAATGTGCCGGGCAGGTTGTACTGTGCGGCAAAGTTGGAATTGGTGTGGGAGGACATGCCTGCCACAATGTCACGCATTTTCAGATTTTCATTGATGGCGCCGGCAGAGCCGATACGGATGATGTTTTCCACGCCAAAGAAGCTGTAAAGTTCGTAGCTGTATATACCGATAGAAGGGATGCCCATGCCGCTTGCCATAACGGAAACAGGTACGCCCTGATACGTTCCTGTGTACCCCTGAACGCCGCGTACGTTATTGACCAGCACAGGGTTTTCCAGGAAAGTCTCCGCGATGAATTTTGAGCGCAGCGGATCGCCGGGCATCAGTACGGTTTTTGCGAATGCGCCTTTTTCGGCCGCAATATGAGCAGTTGCCATTGGAATCTCCACCTTTCTTAAGTTCCATTCTTATTTTGTTGCTGTTATTATCATACCAGTTTTTTTGCGAAATGAAAAGAAAAAAGAATGAATTTTCATTGGCAGAAATGTTTTCGAAAGGAAACAGACATGGGACAAAAAAGAGGAAAAAACTGTAAAAAAACGGGAGAAAAGGCCGGATTTCCGGTGTATTTTGGCGGAAAGACTTGACTTTAGACAAGTGATATGGTATGAATGAAAGTAATCATGTCCGACATTTTTCGGACAGACAAAACAGATAGAGGCGCGGAAGCAATCAGTACCCCCTTGGAAGAAATGCCGGGCGGCAGAGGGGCGAAAGGTGCTGCCGCCGAAGTCCTTTGGCAGGCCCGATGGCCGGGGGACTGGGACGCCGGAGAAGATGCGGCGTACTGTCACGTTTGTGGAGCGCTATCAAAATCTTGAAAACGGCTTTTTTGCCGTGGTTTTTGTGAAAAAAAGCAGGATTCTGTGGGCGTTTGACACAGAATCTTTTTTTTGCGTGAAAGCGGCTGTTTTTGTCAATCTGGTTCCGCCGGTGTCAGGAAAAGGGGAATTTCGCCGGAAGGACCATGTCGTCATCATGTAATAGTTTCAGAGAGGAGCAAAGGGTATGTTTCAAAAGAAAACAAACTGGGTGAAGTTCCTGATGGTATTCTCCGCGGTCCTGCTGCTGTTTACCTTCACAGCCCTTGGCGCTGAGGAGGAAGCGGTGGAACATGTGAGCAACATGTACGCAACCATCTGGTCTCTGGTACCCCCGCTGGTTGCCATTATTCTGGCGCTGATTACAAAGGAGGTTTTTTCCTCCCTGTTTGTAGGGATTGTCACTGGGGCACTGTTCTACACCAACTTTAATGTAAAAGAAGCCTTTCTGGTTATGGTTACAAATCAGACAGAAGGCGGTTTATTGTCTAATGTGGCAGACAGTTACAACGGCGGGATTTTGATTTTCCTAGTTGTGCTGGGCGTACTGGTGGCTTTGATGAACAAGGCCGGCGGTTCCGCCGCATACGGAAGATGGGCTTCTTCCGTAATCAAAACAAGAAAAGGTGCTCTGCTTTCCACATTCCTTTTGGGTGTTGTGGTATTTGTAGACGACTATTTCAACTGCCTGACCGTAGGCAGCGTAATGCGTCCCGTTACGGATACGCATAATGTTTCCAGAGCAAAGTTAGCTTATATCATTGACGCCACAGCGGCGCCTGTCTGCATTATCGCGCCCATTTCTTCCTGGGCCGCTGCCGTATCCGGTGTCGTAGAAGGCTATAACGGTCTGGAGCTGTTTATCCGGGCCATCCCCTATAATTTCTACGCACTACTGACTATTGTGGCCATGATTACGCTGACACTGCTGAATTTTGACTTTGGCCCTATGTATTTGCATGAGCATAACGCCCAGGTAAACAATGACCTGTACACCACCGATGCCAGACCCTTTGAGAATGCGGCGGATGTGGCTGTGACCGGAAAAGGCGGTGTCATTGACCTGGTATTGCCTGTTATCATTCTGATTGTTTGCTGTATCATCGGCATGATCTATACTGGCGGTTTCTTTGATGGGGTTTCCTTTGTAGACGCTTTTGCCGGCTGTGATGCTTCTATCGCTCTGGCATTGGGTTCCGTAGCGGCGCTGCTGCTGACCTTTGTGCTGTATATCCCCCGCCGTGTGCTGAAATTCAGTGAATTTATGGAATGTCTGCCGGAAGGCTTCCGTGCCATGGTACCCGCGATCCTGATCCTGACTTTTGCGTGGACACTGAGCGGCATCACCGGTCTTTTGGGAGCGGACGTATTCGTAGCGGGCCTGCTGGAAAGCAGCAAAGGCATGGTCCATCTGCTGCTGCCTGTCATTGTATTTGCTATCGCCATTTTCCTGGCATTCTCCACCGGTACTTCCTGGGGCACCTTTGGTATCCTGCTGCCCATCGTTGTACCCATTCTGGACCCTTCCAGCGAACTGATGGTAATTACCGTAGCGGCAACACTGGCCGGCGCCGTAGCCGGGGACCACTGCTCTCCTATTTCCGATACTACCATCATGGCTTCTACCGGCGCTCAGTGCGATCATATTAACCATGTCTCCACCCAGCTGCCCTATGCTATCATGGTAGCCATCGTGGCGGCAGTCAACTATCTTCTGGCGGCAGTGATCCAGAACTGGATCATCAACCTGCCCATCGCCATCGTTTCCATGGTGCTGGTAATCGTAATTTTGAGCAAGGTATACAAACCCAAAATAAAATAAAAACATTAAGACGATGAATGTCACCTTCATCAGAAAACAAAAATCGCCAGAATCCTTTGTTAAGGATTCCGGCGATTTTTTTTCTCATTGACAAAGAAACGGGACTATGCTATTGTGTATATACACGAAAAGAGGGGTGCTATGAAATACCGTCAGATCAATAAAAGCAAATGCTACTGCATTACCATGTGCCGGGCGGCCAACGCCATCACGTCTTTTTATGACGAGGGATTGAAACCGGCAGGCATTACCACAAAGCAGTTTTCCCTGCTGATCCATCTGTCCCGTCTGGGAGAGGCCAGTACAGTAGAACTGGCGGACTATGTGAATCTGGAGCGGTCTACGGTGACGAGAAATCTGAAAGCGCTGCTGGCGCAGGGCTGGATTGAGGACAGAGCCGGGGCGGGCCGACGGAACCATAAATATTCGGTGACCCAAAAGGGCATGGAAAAACTGGAGGAAACAGATCTTCTCTGGGAAGAGATGCAGAAGCGGATACAGGACTATCTGGGCCAGGAAAAAGCGAAGGAATTGCTGGAGGGGCTGTATCTTTTGCAGCAGCTGCAGCAGGAATAAGTTTCATTTACCCAAAAGCGTGTAGATACACGAAAAAGAAGAAAGGACGTGGAACCAATGGACAAGTATCACTTTCGGAAAGCGACAACAGGGGATTTTCAGAGGATCATGGAACTGATTGACGAGGCAAAGGCCTTTTTGCGTGCCCAAGGGGTGGATCAGTGGCAGAACGGATACCCCAATGGGGAGGCGGTTCAGGGCGATCTGGCGGAAGGCACCGGCTATGTCATGGAAACAGAACGGGGCGTAGACGGCTATGCCTGCATTTCCTTTGATGGGGAGCCCTGTTACGCGGATCTGCAGGGAGAATGGCTGAGTTTGCAGCCTTATGTGGTGATCCATCGTATGGCCATCAGCAATGACTGCAAAGGCAAGGGGGCTGCGGGGGCCTTTTTCGGCTTTGCAAAGAGCCTTTGCGAAGAACGGCAGATCCGCAGCATGAAGGTGGATACAGACGCCGACAACAAAATGATGCAGCAGGTGTTGAAAAAATTTGGCTTTACTTACTGCGGTACGGTATGTTTTGATAATAGTGAGAAGATCGCGTTTGAAAAACTGATTTAAAAGAAAAAGGAGGAATTGCCATGAAATTGTTTGCCCATTGGAATGACCTGCCCCAGATCCAGCTGCCGGATATGGAGCGAAAACTCTTCTATGGAAAGGATATTATGCTGGCGCGTAACGAGATCCATCCCCGTGCGGTACTGCCCATGCACAGCCATCCCCAGGAACAGATGCTGCTGGTGCTTTCCGGTGCCTGCGACGTGGTGACAGGCGAGGAAAAGATGCATCTGGAGGAGGGCGGCATGGCCTTCTTCCCTTCTAATGTGGAGCATATGGTCATCAATACGGAGGATGTGCCGCTGGTGGGTCTGGATGTGTTCACCCCCATCCGGGAGGATTTCCTGAAATAAAAAATTAAAAAAGCGGAACCCGCGGAAGAAAACAAAGACAGCCGGAACCCTTATGTCAGAAAGGATGCCGGCTGTTTTTTTTCAGGAATCAAAGAGAATGTCCGCCGCCTGTTCCCATTGTTCGGCGGTCACTTCCGTGCCGCTGATATGGATACGGATAATGCGGCTGTCTTTTGCCCAGATAAAGCTGGGCTGTGGCTCGTCTCCGTCATAGAGCTGCCATGCCTGAATTCCGTCGGCAAAGGAGACGGGCGCATAGGTGGATGCCGGCGTATGGTAGCGATTGCGCCGCTCTAGGATATATTCCATCTGGGCGGGCAGGGCCCAGTCTGCCAGAGCGGAAATACGCAGATCGTAGATCTCATATTCCAGTTCGGGCACATCCAGCGCCGGGTCAAAACAAAGCTGACTGCATTCCGTGGCAGAAGCCAGGAAGGAGGAGCTTCTCCGGCAGGAACTGGAATAAGGAGCGTCGTTTGGAATCTCCGCCAGATCTGTCGCCGTCAATGGCAGGGTATCCTGCTCCAGCTCTATGGAATATTCCTCCCCGTCGGACAGGGTGCGGGTATAGATTTCCGCTTCTTTTTTGGGGGCGAAAAGGTCTGACGCGACTGCGGCGAAAATAGCGGCGGTGATCCCCACAGTCAGCAGGATGGAAACCAGGATGGTCAGCAAAAGATGGGTTTCCCGGCAGACGCCTCTTTTTTTCAGCACCTTTTGAAGCTGGAACAAAAGCCAGAACATCCCCAGAAACAGCAGAAAGACAAAAATGGAAATGCCCAGAAGGCTTTGCCCCGCCATGAAATAAAACTGGCAGAGGAGAAACCAGCAGACACAAACTAGTGTCAAAAGACTGATGCGGGAGAGGGCGATTCCTGCTCTTTGGCAGGGGCCGCCCGCCTCGGTGGCCGCCCGGGATTTCCTGTGCCAGCGATAGTAGGAGAACAGCTGGCAGACGCACAAAAGACAGATCATCAGGCTGGTAAGCATCCCCATCTGGGTGGTTCCGTTGGCCAAAAATTCCAGGGGGCTTTCCCAGGTATTCCGCTGAAAGAACAACTGTGCGGCAAACAGCGCCAGAAGTGCCCAGGTACCCGGCAGAAAAGATTTTTTCATGGACCGGTGGATGACCTCCAGCTTTAGGGCCTCGTCTGTTTCCAGCGGCGTAGGGTGTTCCGCCGTGGTATAAAAAATCTGCATCTGGTGCCACTGGGCCACATAATGCCAGCGGGCTTCTTCGCAGTATTCCAGATATTCCGCCTGCTGTGCCGTAGGTTTGGGGTCGAATTGGGAGGCGCCGGGGAAAAAGGCGATGCCATAGGTCCGCTGTTCCGGCGGGATCTGGGTATAGGTCCAAAAATACTGGTTGATTTCGGATAATGCCCAGCCGTGTTCCGCCATACGGCTCAGATGAGCGGCAATGGTTTCTGTATCGTAGAAAGGAAAGAGTTCCAATCGTCGTTTTCGTTTCATAACAAAGACCTCCTTTGGGACGGGTTTGGCTGGCGTTTAAAGAGAGGATGCTGAAAGCAGCAGTCTTGCCGCTGTTTCCAATGCTTCCGGCGAAATCCCATCATCAAGCCGCAGCAGTACGATGCGGCTGTTTTGATAAAAAAGATACTGAGGCATAGGCTGGTTGCCCTGATATAACTGCCATGCGCCGTCGGCACCGGACAGAGAAATTTCTTTGTAAGTCTGGCGGTAGGTTTCCGCCTGTTCCTCATAGGCCGCCAGACAGCGGGGGAGCATGCTCGTGAGGGATACCTCCATGATCTCGTAGGAAAGCCCCGGGAGATCGTCCGCCGCTTTCTGGTCATATTCCAGCTTTTTGGCGAAAGGCGAAACGCTCTTCCGACAGAAAACAGAAGGAGTTTCCTCCGCTGGAACGCCCGCCAGGTCCGCCGCTGTCAGCGGAGCGTCAGAAACGGTGGTGGATTCCTGCCCCGCATCCAGACTTAAGGAAACCATAGCGCCGAAACGGGGCACTGCCAGAAAAAGAAAGACCACAACAAGGACACAGGCTTTTGCTGGAAGATGGAGCCTTTGCAGGAGCTTCCAGACCAGATACAGCACCGCCGCCAGCAGGAGAAGGCCCGGTATCATTTTCTGGGAAGGAAAGAACCTGCCGAAGCCCCACCAGAAAACGGCGGCCAGCTGGATGGGGAAAAAGAATTGCTGGAAGTGCCGGGTGCCTTTTCCCACAGGAAGACATCGTCCGCCGGCCTTTACCGCCGCCCGGGAACGGTTCTGCCACAGCACATAGGCCAGACTGGCCCCCAGAGAGGAGGGCAGCAGCAGAGCGAACAGAAGATTCTGGGCAAAGGAAATACCATCGGCCAGATACGTCAGCGGATGGTGTAGCAGGAAGGAGATGTACAGGCAGATATTCGCCAGAAAGATTGCGGACAGCCCCAGATCCGCTGCCAGAGAGGAACGTTTCATGGTCTCCCAGGTGGTGTCCAGCCGCAGGCTTTCGTCTGTTTCCAAAGGGACAGGATTTTTTGCCGTGGTATAGAAAATCATCATTTTCTGCCAGTGGGTCACATATTCCCAGCCGGCCTCCCGGCAGTAGGCGAGGTATTCCTCGTTTTTGTCGATGGCCTCTGGTCCGTAGGTGAGATTGCCGGGATAAAAAGCAACGGCATAGGTCCGCTGTTCCGGCGGGATCTGGGCGTAGGTCCAGAAGGAGCGGGTAACATCCTCCAGGGCCCAGCCTTCCCGCGCCATTTTTTCCAGATGGGCCGTAATGCCTTCCGTGTCATAAAAAACGAAATTTTCCAGTCGGACTTTTTTCTTCATGTCAATGGCCTCCTTTCCAGCGGGTATAGTCCTCTATTTGTGTCAGCAGCCGCTGATATTCCCTTTCCAGCGTTTCCAGCCCGGTGGAGGTGATGAGGTAGGAGCGTTTTCTGCCTTCTACCTTTGTTTCCCGGATCATGCCGGCCTGCTGAAAGCTCTCCAGCAGGTTGTAAAGTGTGCCGGGGCCTACGGTGACCCGTTCCTTTGTCATCAGGCGCACCTTTTCCATAATATCCATGCCATAGCATTCTTCCTGAAGACAGAGAAGGATATAAAACATCTGCTCCGTCAGGGTCTGAAATTTTTCTCTTGCCATGGTCTCACCGCCTTATAATCGAATATCGATAATCTTACTTTCAGTATATGATCGAATATCGATAATGTCAATGCAAAAAAACACCCTTCCCCAAAAAAGAGAAGAGTGTTTCGATTTCAGATACTGAAGAAAGCCACAGCCAGCAAAACGACGGCAAAAGCCACGTTCATGCCGGTGAAGTATTTCAGATAGGCCCCTTTGGCGCTGGCCTCCGCCTGTACAAAATATTTGTAGGAGATCAGGCTGGCCATGGAGGCGATGAGTGTGCCCAGACCGCCGATATTGACGCCCATAAGCAGGGTTGCCCAGTGGTCTGTGAAGCCGGACAGCAGTACTGCCGCCGGTACGTTGCTGATGAGCTGAGAACTGAAGAAGGAAACGAACAGCTCTCTGCCGCCCAGCATGGAGCGGATGCCGTCCTGCATGGCAGGCATACGGCCGATATTGCCGATAAAGATAAAGAAGAAAATAAAAGTCAGCAGCAGGCTGAAATCTACCTTGACCAGTACGTCTCTCTGGAAGAACCAGAAATAGAACAGTGTCAGCACCAGAGGAATCTCATAGGAAACCAGATGGAACACATTCATCAGGCAGACCAGAAACAGCGCCAGGAATACGAAAAAGGCGATTTTCTCCTTTTTGCCGAAAACACCGGTGTTTTCCTCCGGCAGCTGGCTGGTGAGGCTGGTGTTTTTCTGCCCCAGACAGCAGCCTAACAGCAGTACCAGAGAAATGACAGTCAAAGGCAGCATGGTCAAAAGAAAACTGCCCAGACTCATGCCGGAAATGGTATACAGATACAGGTTCTGAGGATTGCCGATGGGGGTCAGCATGCTGCCCAGATTGGCGGCAATGGTTTGCAGCACGATGATGGGAACCATGCTTTTTTCCAGCCCCGCCATTTGCAGCAGCATAATGGTAAAGGGAACAAAGGTGATAAGTGCCACGTCATTGGTGACCAGCATGGCAGAAAAGAAGCACAGCAGCACCAGAATCAGCGCCAGCTGACGAACACTGCCGGCGTGGTGCAGCAGAACGAAGGCCACTTTGCGGAAAACGCCCAGTTTTTGAAATCCGCCCATGACGGCCATCAGACAGAATAAAAGCACCAGCACCTGTGTATTGATATAGGACAGATATTCCTTGTCCGGATGGATCAAAAAGACAGATACCAGCGCCAGTATGCCGGATACGCACAAAATGGTTTCTTTTTTGAAAAACGCAGCGATTTTTTCAGCCATGAAAATGTTCCTTTCTTCCCTGTCAGTATTTTCCTTTCAACGGTAACTTATTATACTGCCGAAACCCTTGAAAATCAAGGGGAAAATGGAGTTTTTCATCTGGTTTTTTTATGGCGGAAAAATGTTTTTTGGGGATGGGCGCAAAGAGGGTATTTTTTTCCGGGCAGGGGCGGTTTGCGGTTGCGTTTGGCAGGGACTTTGGGGTAAAATAAAGGGAATACAGAGGGGAGGACGGCCATGAACCTGAATGAGATCATTGCGGAAAATTTAAAACGTCTGCGGACGGAGCGGAACCTGAGTCTGGGGCGGCTGGCGGAGCTGTCCGGCGTCAGCAAGGTAATGCTCTCCCAGATCGAGCGGGGAGAGTCCAACCCCACCATCAATACCCTGTGGAAGATCGCTACGGGCCTGCAGGTATCCTATACCCGTCTCATCGACCGACAGACGGACGCGCCGCTGGTGGTGCGGCAGGAGGAAAGCGCCCTCATTGACAATAAGGACGGCTATCTGGTTTATCATTACAGCGGCAGGACGGAAGGGGAAAAGCGCAGCTTTGAGTTTTTCAACAGCGTTCTGGCGGGAGGAAAGGAATTCACCTCTGAGGGCCATGGCGCCAATACCCATGAATACCTGCTGGTGACGGCGGGGGAGATGGTGCTGGAGTATCAGGGGGAGGAATATGTGCTCCAGAAGGGGGATTATATCCACTTTGACTGCTCCTGTCCCCACACCTACCGGAACAAAAGAGAAGAAACCACAGAATTTACCAATCTGGTATATTATGTTTGATAGGGAGGAAACACGGATGTTTTTTGTTGGATGTCATCTGTCGGCGTCAAAGGGCTATCTGGCCATGGGGAAAACAGCGGTAAAGATCGGGGCCAACAGCTTTCAGTTTTTTACCCGCAACCCCCGGGGCGGAAACGCCAAGGCTTTGGATGTGGCGGATGTGGAGGCCTATCTGGCCTTTGCCCGGGAAAACGGCATCGGCCCCATTCTGGCCCACGCGCCCTATACGCTGAACGCCTGCGCCGCCGATGAAAACCTGATCCGGTTCGCGGAAAAGGTCATGCGGGAGGATCTGGAACGGCTGGCCTATCTGCCGGAGGCGTTGTATAATTTCCATCCCGGCAGCCATGTGAAGCAGGGGGCGGATGTGGGCATCGAAAAGATCGCCGCTCTGCTGAACCGGGTGCTGACGCCGGAGGTCAAAACACCGGTACTGCTGGAAACCATGGCGGGCAAGGGCACCGAGGTGGGCCGCAGCTTTCAGGAACTGCGCCAGATCATAGACCGGGTGGAATTACAGGAAAAAATGGGCGTTTGCCTGGATACCTGCCACGTTTTTGACGGCGGATATGACATTGTGGGAAATCTGGACGGGGTCCTAGAGGAATTTGACCGGGTTATCGGTCTGGAACGGCTGCGGGCGGTTCATCTGAATGACAGCAAAAATCCTCTGGGCTCCCATAAGGACCGCCATGCCTGTCTGGACGAGGGAGAAATCGGCATCGCCGCGCTGGAGAAGGTTATCAACCACCCGGCTTTGCGGGAGGTACCTTTTCTGCTGGAGACTCCCAACGAGCTGGAGGGCTATGCAAAGGAAATCGCTTGGCTGAAGGAATTGAGAAAGGCTGATTGAGTGATGGAGAAAATTTGGTTTTATCAGACGAAGATCGGTGAGATCGGTATTGGAGAAGAAAACGGCGCCATTGTCCGGGTGACCTTTGGCCGGGATATGGGCGGGCTGCCGGCGGATTTTGAAATGGTAGAGACGCCGCTGGTAAAGCTGACGGCGGTGGAGATCGGCGAATATCTGGAGGGGAAACGGAAGACCTTTGATGTGCCGCTGGAAATGAAAGGCACGGCGTTTCAGAAAAAGGTCTGGCAGGCCCTGCTGGAGATCCCTTACGGCAAAACAGCTGCCTACGGCCAGATTGCCGCGGCGGCCGGGTCCCCAAGGGGCGGCCGGGCTGTGGGCCGGGCCAACCATGACAACCCCATCGCCATACTGGTGCCCTGCCACCGGGTAGTGGGCGCCAACGGAAAACTGACGGGCTATGCCGGCGGTCTGGAGATCAAGCAGGCCTTACTGGAGCTGGAACAGAAACATATGGAACAGGAATAAATCAAAAAAAGCGCTCCCATGCCGTTGAGCGGCGGCAGGGAACGCTTTTGTGTTTATTATACGGTGTGGACCATCCGGGGCACCAGGCCCGCCAGAATACGGATGATGACCACTTCCACAATGCCCATCAGCAGGCACTGGAAGGCACGGGTCGCCATCAGCGGCAGGAAGGGAGAACCGTAGAGTACGCTGATCCAGAGGGTGTTCAGCAGCAAAGAGCCGCAGATCTCCGTGATGAGGACAGCCGCCAGAATCCGGGGCAGGTTCTGCTTTTTGTGCAGGCACAGACCGTAGGTCATGCCTATCAGGGCCGCCGTCAGCGTAAAGCCGGGGAAATACGCACCGATGGGGAACAGGTTGGCGCCGATGAAGTCGCCCAGAGCGCCCACCAGAGCCGCCTGCCAGGTACCCAGATAGAGGGCCGCGAATACCACCGGCAAAAAGGCAAAGCCGATTTTGATGTTCCAGGCGGAGATGGACAGGAACCGGGACAGGATGATATTCAGCGCCACCAGCATGGCCATGACCGCCAGGTCTTTGGTTGTTATTTTTCTGTTTGCGGACATAAAAAACCTCCTTGTTATCCAAAAAAATTACGCCATAGCAAATACCCCCGGCTGGGCGGGGTAGGCTGCGATAACAAAGAGTGCTCAATTCTTCATTATGAAACAGCGGGATGCGGATGTTGTATCGCAAGAGTGTTCTTTTCGTTCCCGTGACAACTCCCCGTTCACAGGACACTTAACGCACAAGATCCTACTCTGTATTTGCCGCAGGGGCTTTCCCTGCGGCTTCATTGTAGCATGGGCCGGGATAAAAGTAAAGACATCAGTCCATGTTTTCGGCGGCAAAAGCCCATAAAAAGCTGCGGCGGGAGGCGAAGGAGCCTGCCAGGGTCAGCTGTTCGATGGAAATACCTTCTGTGGTGGTCAGCTGGGAAAACAGGCTGTCTGTTTCCAGAAAGCCGCCGTTTCCGAAATAGAAGCAGATGACAGGGCAATCCTTGGGGATTTTGTGGAACCGCTCTTTTTCGTAAGCCCGGACAATGCCGCGGCAAAGGGTCTGTTTCAGGACAGACAGTTCGATGTCCAGATGAAGGAATTCCTGAGAGGCGTAATATACGGCGGTGATGAATTCCACCAGAGCCGCCTCTGTTTCGAACCGCAGCGTCAGCGGAGAAAGGGCCGCATGGTCTCCCAGCGCGCAGACGAACCAGGGGGTGCTGTCAGCGGCAAAGGAGATGTTGTAGGGACGTTTCTGCACAATGGCGTCGTCATTGATGGAAAACACCAGCGTATTTCCGGTAATCTCGCCTGTCAAAGGGAGCTTTCTTTTTTTTAATTGTGCCTTTAAAGTGTCGGACGCGCCAAAAAGACGGATGCCGTCAGAATGAAAACCAAGCATGGGGGTATCCTCCTTATTAGAAAAAATGCTGTCTTTATTGTAATACAGAACGGCGAAAAAGGAAACAGAAGGAGGAAAGTTTTGCTCAGGAAACAGGAATGGGGAACAATCCCCGCAAAGGGAATCGTTTTTGTCGGTTTATGGGGAAATCAGTTGACACTTTATGACAGGAATTGGTATAATTTAAGTTAGCTTTGCGGGAGATTTTCCGCGGAGGAAAAGGGAAAAACCTGATAATCACAGGAGGATAGGAATATGTTGGAATTAAGGAATATTTCTTTTGCCGCAGAGGATAAGGAAATTTTGAAAAATATCAATCTGGTGATCGACGATGCCAAATTCGTTGTTATCACAGGTCCCAACGGCGGCGGCAAGTCTACACTGGCTAAGGTCATCGCCGGGATCATCAAGCCGGACAGCGGACAGATTCTGCTGGATGGTGTGGATATTACCGACTGGGGCATCACAGAACGCGCCAATGCCGGCATCAGCTTCGCCTTCCAGCAGCCGGTGCGCTTTAAAGGCGTAACCGTAAAGGACCTGATTACGCTTGCCAGCGGCAAGGATCTGTCTACGGCGGCTGCCTGCGAATACCTGGCGGAAGTGGGCCTTTGCGCCAAGGACTATATCAACCGTGAGGTCAACGCCAGCCTTTCGGGCGGTGAGCTGAAGCGGATTGAGATTGCCACAGTCATGGCCAGAAAAACAAAGCTGACACTGTTCGATGAACCGGAAGCGGGCATCGACCTGTGGAGCTTTAAAAATCTGATCGACGTGTTTGAGAAAATGCACGAGGAAATTCAGGCGTCTATCCTGATTATTTCCCATCAGGAGCGTATTTTGAATATTGCCGACCAGGTAGTGGTCATCTCCGGCGGGGAAATCGCCCAGATCGGCACCAAGGAAGAAGTCCTGCCCGGTCTGTTTGGTGTGGATACCGGATGCAGATATTTTCAGGGAGGTAAAGCATAATGTTTGATGATGTGTTAAAGAAACTGCTTTCTCAGGTGGCGGATCTGACGGAACTGCCTCTGGACGGCGCGTTTAATATCCGGAGCAACGGCCACAGCGAAGGCAGAAACTCAACGGAAAATATCCAGATCGTACCTAAGGAAAATAACTCCGGCATTGATATTTATATCAAGCCCGGTACAAAGGACGAAAGCGTTCATATTCCCGCCCTCATTACAGAGGCTGGGGTCCATGATGTGGTATATAATGATTTCCATATCGGTGAAGGCGCCGACGTAACCATTGTGGCCGGCTGCGGCATCCATAACTGCGGCAGCGAGGAATCTCTTCACGAAGGTATTCACAGATTTTTTGTAGGCAAGAACGCCAAAATCAAATATATCGAAAAGCACGTAGGAGAAGGCGATGGCAACGGCAAGCGTGTCATCAATCCCCAGACCCATATCGAGGCGGAGGAAAACAGCTATGTGGAAATGGATACGGTACAGCTCAAGGGTGTAGACTCCACAAACCGTGTTTCCAGCGCCAAACTGGCGGAAGGCGCTACGGTAGTGATTAAGGAAAAGATCATGACTCACGGCGATCAGTATGCGGAGACATCTTTTGACGTAGAGCTGAACGGTACCGGCAGCTCCGCGAAGCTGATTTCCCGTTCCGTAGCCAGAGATCGTTCCCGTCAGCTGTTCCGTTCCAAGATCATCGGCAATACAGAATGTTACGGTCATTCCGAATGTGACGCCATCATCATGGACGACGGCGTTGTGGCGGCGGAGCCTGAAATCGTGGCAAATAACGTAGACGCTACTCTGATCCATGAGGCGGCCATCGGCAAGATCGCCGGCGACCAGCTGGTGAAGCTGATGACCCTGGGCCTGACGGAAAAAGAAGCGGAAGCGCAGATCATCAATGGTTTCCTGAAATAAGGAGACGGAAAAAGAAAATAATGGGAAATAACCCCGAGGAGCTGGAGTAGAATTGAGTCAGACCATAAAAAAAGAAATTTGGAGCTGGATCAAGACCATTGTGTTCGCGGTGATCCTGGCGGCGCTGGTGGATTCCTTTCTGATTGTGAACGCCACTGTGCCCACAGGCTCTATGGAAAATACCATTATGACCGGGGACCGGATTCTGGCGCTGCGGACCAGCTACTGGTTCGGCGAGCCGGAACGGGGCGACGTGGTGGTATTCCGCTATCCTGATGATCCTACCGGCGAGACGCTGTATGTAAAGCGGATCATCGGTCTTCCGGGAGACACGGTGGAAGTACGGGGAGGCGAAGTGCTGGTCAACGGCGAAGCGCTGGAGGAACCCTACATCAAAGAAGTGACGGAGGGAAACTTTGGGCCCTATACGGTGCCGGAGGACAGTTATTTTATGATGGGCGATAACCGCAACCGCTCTTTGGATTCCCGGTTCTGGACCAATAAATTCGTTCCGGAGGACCAGATTCTGGGCAAGGTAGTGCTGCGGTATTATAAAGGTGTGAAACTCATTTCCTGAGATGGACAAAAGGAGGTCGTTCTATGAAAACAAGAGATAAGGCGATCATGGGAATATTGATCGCGGCCATCATCGTAATCTTTGTCGGCGGATTGGCGAAGAACGAAAAGGAGGCCTTCTCCACGGACAAATGGGTGAATTATACCGGGGATAGCCGTCAGCTGATCCTGGATGATTTTGTCAATAAAAATACGGTGACAGGCATGACCAAGGACGAGGTACAGGCAACCCTGGGCAAGGCGGATACGGCGGGAGAAACTGTCTGGATCTATTATGTCGGTGTGCCCCAGGGGCTGTTCGCCAAGGGCGAGGAAGCGGAATACCTGGTATTTACCTTTGCCGACGGTGTGGTAGAGCAGTTGGAAAATGTAACGGAATCTAACTTGCAGCCCTATCTGGACGCGGCGGCGGCACAGCCGGAAACAGAAGAAGCGGTGGAAGAGGAGCCTGTGGACCCGAACGCGCCGGTGGATACACTCATCACCATGGAGTAAGGGAAAGGAGCGAGGCAGTATGAAATGTCCCTTTTGCGGTGAGGAAATGATGGAAGGCTATTTAAAGGCCGGAAGATATGTGCAGTTCCAGGAAATGCGGGACGGCAAAAAAGGGGAGGATTATCTGGTGGCAAAGAGCTTTATGGGCGATGCCAAAATGGATGGATTCCTCTGCCCCTATTGCAGAAAGATCGTGGTGGATATTCCTCTGGTAGAGGACAGCCCCAGAAGATAAGAAAAGAGGCGGTTCGTTGAGAAAACGGACCGCCTCTTTTTGTTCCCGCATAAAAACTATCCCGGCAGGCGGAGGACTCCGCCTGCCGGGATGGCATTGGTGGCATTGTTATGCCTGCGCGGCTTTTTTGCTGCCGAACAGAAGGATCAGGCCATTGGCCAGAAGCAGAAGGACGGTATAGGTCGTTACATGAGTAGATGTGTAGGGCACAACATCCATCAGCGCTGTCCAGTCCTCTGCGGCCACCCATTGGCTGATGAGCCGATATTCCGAAAATAACGTCAGGATGGTACAGCCAAAAGCGGCGAAAGCCATAAGGCGGCCTCCTTTTTTTCTGTCAAAGACCGTATAGGCATGAAGCAGAGTAAAGAGAATACTGGCCGCTCCGAAAAATAACCACATAAACATGCACCTCCATAGAAAAATACTTTTTTCCAGTATAGCAGGACAACGCGGTCTGTCAATGCGGAGGTCGGAAAAGACAGAATTTTGTAAGAAAAAAAGCGGGCGATTCTGTTCCGGGAGACCGATCAGAAAGCAAAGATTGCCGGAATCCTTATAAAACAAAGAGGATTCCGGCAATTTGAATTTGATTAAAACAGTTTTATTTTTTTACTGCCTCCAGAATATCCCGATAGGCCTGTATCATGACAGCCACATCCAGACCGTAGGCCATGGCGTCGAAGCCTTTGGCGAAGCCGTCGGCAATGGCCTTGGGATTGACGGTGAAATAAATGCAGAATTTGCCGTTGTTATGGCAGGCTGTGATAATGCGTGTCAGTGCCGCCAGGAAATCCGGGTGGTCGAACTGTCCCGGAATGCCCATGGAGATGGAAAGGTCAAAGGGGCCCACAAAAATGCCGTCTACCCCTTCTATGGCAGTGATGGTCTCAATGTTTTCCAGACATCCCACCGTCTCACACTGGGGAATCAGCAGGGTATGGTCGTTGTGGTAACCCATCTGGAAGGCCACACTTTCTGTGCCTGGATAGTCATAGCCCCATCCATCCTTGCGGGAAGGGCAGAAGCCGCGTTTGCCGATGGGGGCATACTTGGCGTATTCTACCAGCTCTTTTACCTGTTCTACGGTATGGACATCGGGAACGATGAGCCCCTTGGCGCCCACATCCAGCAGCTTCAAAACGGCGGGACGGCTGGTTTCCCGGACTCTGGCCAGAGGGCATACGCCGCCCAGCTCTGCCGCCCGGATGACCTCCATGGTGGTCTCCGCCTCAAAAGGGCCGTGTTCGTTGTCAATGATGATAAAATCCAGGCCGGTCTTGCCCAGGGCCTCGGCGGCCATAGGGTTGCCCAGTTCAAAGAAGGTGCCGATGGGCTTTTGGCCCGCTTTCAATTTTTGCTGTAATGTGTTTTCCATAAAATCAACCTCCCTTTTTGCTCGTTCTGTGGGATGTCAGGGATTTCGGCGGGGATAGGGTTTCTTTTCATCGGTCAGTCCCGCCAGATAGTCCATGCTGGTATCCAGCACCAGGGCAATTTTTTTCAGCTGTTCAAAGGTATAGTACCGCTTGCCCCGTTCCAGCTTGGAATAATCGCTTTGGTCGATGCCGGTCAGCATCTGCATCTTGATTTGCGTATAGCCTTTTTCGATTCTCAGTTCCCGCAGTCTGTTCATGTTATCACCCTTATTATTATGGCAAATTGACCTATTGACAATAGGGTGTATTTGACCTAATATAAAAATGGGAGGCGAGGAGCATGGATCGGCTGGTGGAGATACTGAACTGTTTGCTGCGGGAAGGCGGCGGAAGGGAGTTTTCCTGGGACCCGGAGCTGCTGCGGCGGGCCAAATGCGCGGGGCTGCTGGCGGAACTGCGGGAGATTCTGGAAGAAGAGGGGGAAACAGAGCGGAGCCGTCTGGAAAGGGCCTATGCGCTGCTGAAAGAGGAACGGGACAAATTTTCTTAAAAGAATATTTTGTCTTTCCTCTTTTTTTTATGACTGCTTTAGGATATAATGGGGAAGAAAAGAATAGGAAGGTAACTTTCAAATAAAAGGAGGAAATTCAGATGCAGGCAACAAAAGACATGACCATCGGCGAACTGCTGATGATGGACAGAGGCGCAGGCATGATCCTGATGCAGAACGGTATGCATTGTGTAGGCTGCCCTTCCGCTGCCGGTGAAACACTGGAGGAAGCAAGCATGGTACACGGCATGGATATCGACAAGCTGATGAAGGACATCAACGAATATCTGGCAAGCAAATAAAAAAGGATATGGCAAAGATGGTCTCCCCTGAAGAAAGAATATTTTTTCCCGGAGGAGCCGCTGTGGCTGTCCGTATAAGAAAACGGTTTTTCAAAAAGCAAAATCGCTGGAATCCATTGTGATGGACAAGGATTCCGGCGATTTTTGTTTTTCTGTGGAAATTTTTCTGGTTACTGCAAAGATTCCCATTCCTCATAAAGAGTTTCCAGCTGTGCTTCGATCTTCTGTTTTTCCTCATAGATCTCCTGTGCCTTGGCGTAGTCTGTGCCTACGGCGGCCATATCCTCATCAGCTTTGGCCATGGCGGCCTCCGCCTCCTCAATGGCTTTTTCTACCCGGGCGATCTTTGCCGCCAGCTTTCGTTCTGCCGCCTGCTGTTCCTTCTGCTTCAGCCAGTCGCTTTTGGTATCGCTGATGGTCTGGGGCGCTGTGGGAACCGGATTGTCCTTGGCCTGCTCCAAGGCCTTGCGTTCCTGTTCCGCCTTTTTCTCCAGATAATAGTCATAATTCCCGGCGTACTGGGTGACGCCGTCAGGAGACAGCTCCAGTATTTTTTCCGCCGTTTTATTGATGAAATAACGGTCGTGGGAAATATAGACCACCGTGCCCTCGTAGCGGTTCAGGGCGTCCTCCAGAATTTCCTTGGAGAACATATCCAGATGGTTGGTGGGCTCGTCCAGCATCAGCAGATTTGCCTTGGAGAGCATGATCTTTGCCAGGGAAACACGGCCTTTTTCGCCGCCGCTGAGGGCGGAAATGGGCTTAAATACATCATCGCCGGTAAACACGAAGGCGGCCAGTACATTTCTGATCTGCCCCGCCGTCAGGTTGGGGTAGGTGTCGGAAATTTCGTCGAAAATGGTTTTTCTTTCGTCCAGCTTCTGCTGCTCCTGATCGTAATAGCCCACATGGACGTTGGTGCCGAAACGGATCATACCCGTATCATTGGAGACTTCCCCCAGCACCATTTTGAATAATGTGGATTTGCCTACGCCGTTGGGGCCGATAATGGCCACCTTTTCCCCTCGTTTTACGTCAAAATTCACATGGCGAAAGATGGTCTGCCCGCCGTAGGATTTGGACAGGGCTTCGGCGTGAAGGACGTTGCTGCCGCTGGTAATCTGAGGCGTCAGAGTCAGGCGCATCTGGTCGGGCAGGGCGTCTGGGCGGTCGATTCGTTCCATTTTTTCCAGCGCCTTTTCCCGGCTTTCCGCCCGCTTGATGGATTTTTCCCGGTTGAAGGCCTTCAAAGTGCGGATGACTTCCTCCTGACGGCGGATCTCCCGCTGCTGCATATCATAGGCCTTCTGCTGGACTTCCCGGTTGACGGCCTTCTGGGACATATAATTGGTATAATTGCCGTTGTATACGGTGGATTTTCTGTTTTCGATCTCAATGACTTTGGTGACGATCCTGTCCAGAAAGTATCGGTCATGGGAAATGATGAGGACAGAACCGGCATAGGTCTTTAAAAAGTCCTCCAGCCACTGTATGGAGGCGATATCCAGATGGTTGGTGGGCTCGTCCAGCAGCAGCAGGTCCGGACGGGACAACAGAAGCCGGCCCAGATAGACTCTGGTTTTCTGGCCGCCGGACAGCTGGGAGAGGGGCTTGTCGAATTCCTCTTCGGAAAAGCCCAGACCTTTCAGGACGCCCTTCATATGACTTTTATAGCCATAACCGTCATTTTGCTCAAAAAAATGCTGGAGAGCGGCATATTCCTCCATCTTGTCAGACAACGCCTGCCCGCTGAGACGGCCCATTTCGTTTTCCATTTCACGAAGCTGACTCTCGGCCGTTAAAATATCCTCAAAGACCGATAGCATTTCTTCATAAATTGTACGATTTCCTTCTATTTGTTGGTTTTGGGCCATATAGCCCACAGAGGTCTCTTTTTTCAGATAGACCTGTCCCCCGTCAGCGGAAGTCTCCCCGGTAAGGATGCGGAACAGCGTTGTCTTACCTGCGCCGTTAACCCCTACGATTGCGGCTTTTTCCCGTTCTTCGATATGAAATGAGATGTTTTCCAGAATGGTATCTATGCCATAGGATTTCTGGATCTGTTTCAATGACAGTATCATTTTAAAACCCTCCGTTTATACGCCTTTGTCTTTTTTTATGATAACAGAAAATATCCCTGAAAGAAAGAGTTATTGTTGACAATAAAATAACAGGCATGATATACTTGATTTAACTTGAGCAGGAGAGGATTTGGATAATATGGATAGTGAAAAAAAGATTTCACCGGCGGTAATAAACAGATTACCCAGATATTATCGGTATTTGGGCGATTTGCTGGAAAGCGACATCACCAGAATTTCTTCCAAGGAACTGAGTGCAAAGATGAATATTACAGCCTCTCAGATTCGGCAGGATCTGAACAATTTCGGCGGTTTTGGCCAGCAGGGATACGGCTATAATGTAGAATATCTTTACAATGAAATCAAGAAAATACTTGGGCTGGACAGAATGTACAATATGATCGTCATTGGCGGCGGCAACATTGGACAGGCGCTGGTAAACTACACCAACTTTGAAAAGCGCGGTTTTGTCATTAAAGCCGTATTTGACATCAATCCCCGTCTGGTGGGTATGACCATCCGCGGCGTGGAGGTATATGATGTGGATAAAATGAAGGATTACGTAAAAAACAATCACGTAGACGTAGCCATTTTGACCCTTCCCCGTTCTCAGGCTGTGAAAGTTGCCAATGATCTGGCAAAATGGGGCGTAAAAGGGATGTGGAATTTCAGCCATGTAGATCTGCAGGTTCCCAAGGATGTTTTGGTGGAAAACGTACATCTGACAGACAGTTTGATGACGCTGCTTTATAAGATCAATGAAATGTACAGCGAGGAGAATGACCTGCATCATCTCTCCAACGGGCTGCCCATCAAGCCGATCCAGGAGGAAGAGGGCGAGTGATCCGCTGACAGCTTATCTGGTGAAAAAAAGAGGAAACCGGCGTCAAAAAGACGCCGGTTTTTTTGTCCGCAAAATAAGGAGGGGGAGAAAATGTTCAGTCTTTCCGCGTTTATTTCCTATGTGGTGGTTTCCTGCATCACGCCGGGGCCCAATAATATCATGAGCATGTCCAACGCGGCCAAATACGGCTACCGCAAAAGCGTAAAATTCTGCTTCGGCGTAGCCACTGGCTTTTTGCTGATCCTTTTGTGCAGTATTTTGTGCAATATGTTTTTGTACCATTATATCCCCAGAATCGAGCAGATCATGACGGTGTTCGGTTCCATCTACATCCTCTGGCTGGCCTGGGCCGTTTACCGGGACAAGCCAAAGGAGGAAAAAAAGCGGAAGATTGATCTGGATACTACGGCCTTTTCCACGGCCATTGTGCTCCAGTTTGTCAATCCCAAAGGCCTTTTGTACGGATTGACGGTCATTTCCAATTTCGTCTTTCCTTATTACCAGTCCGCGGGGGTACTGGCGGCGGTGCTGGCCTTCAACTGGGTGGTGGTGGCCATTTCCTGCAACTGCTGGGCGCTGTTCGGCTCTGTGTTCCGGAACTTTTTCGATCGGTACCGGAAGATCCTCAACGCGGTTATGGCCCTGCTGCTGGTGTACTGCGCCCTGTCTTTGTATCTGTAAAAGAACGGAATTTCAAAAAAGCGATTGGATTGAGACTATACCAGCCGCTTTTTTTTTAGTATAATTGGAAAAAGATATGACAAAAAAGGAGGAGAGCGCTTGAGCAGAGCAGACGATATTTTTATTCAGAATTGCAAAGAGATTTTAGAACATGGGTTTTCCACGGAACATGAGAAGGTACGTCCCCATTGGGAGGACGGTACCCCCGCCTATACCATCAAGACCTTTGGCGTGGTGAACCGCTACGATTTAAGCAAAGAGTTCCCTTTGCTGACCCTGCGGGCCACCAACTGGAAGGCGGCCATTGACGAGATTTTGTGGATCTGGCAGAAAAAATCCAATAACATCCACGATCTGAACAGTAAAATCTGGGATTCCTGGGCCGACGAGACCGGCTCCATTGGCAAGGCCTACGGCTACCAGCTGGGCGTGAAATACAAATTCAAGCATGGGGAAATGGATCAGGTGGATAATGTGCTGTGGCAGCTGAAAAACGCTCCCGCTTCCCGCCGGATCATGACCAATATTTATAATTTCGCCGATCTGACGGAAATGGGGCTGGAACCCTGCGCTTACAGCATGACCTTCAACGTAACGGGCAATAAGCTCAACGCCATTTTGAACCAGCGCTCTCAGGATACCCTGGCGGCCAACAACTGGAACGTGGTGCAATATTCCGCCCTGCTGATGATGTTCGCTCAGGTCAGCGGTCTGGAGCCCGGAGAACTGGTCCATGTCATCAGCGATATGCATATTTACGACCGCCATGTGCCTATCATCAAAGAGCTCATCGAACGGGAGACCTTCCCGGCGCCGAAGGTGCGTCTGAATCCGGAAATCAAGGATTTCTATGACTTTAACGTAGACGATTTCATTGTGGAAGACTATCAGCATGGCAAGCCTGTGGGCAGAGTGTCTATTGCCATTTAAGGAGGAAGGCCCATGAACCTGATTGTTGCGGTAGATGAAAACTGGGGCATTGGCAAAGACGGAGATTTGCTTTGCCGCATTTCCGCCGATATGAAATATTTCCGGTCTGTGACCACAGGCCGTGTGCTGGTGCTGGGCAGAAAGACGCTGGAGTCCTTTCCCGGCAAAAAGCCCCTGCCCAAACGTACCCATATTGTGCTGACGGCCAACCGGGCCTATGAGGCGGAGGGCGTGACCCTTTGCCACAGCCTGGAGGAACTGCCGAAGGCGCTGGCGGATTACGCGGACGAGGATATTTTTGTCATCGGCGGCGGCAGTATTTATGAGCAGCTTCTGCCACAGTGCAAAAAGGCGTATATCACCAAAATTTACGATAAATTTCCCGCGGATACTTATTTTCCCAATCTGGATGAAAAACCGGAATGGACATTGACACAAAAAGGGGAAATGCAGGAAGAAAAGGGTGTGAAATTCTCTTTTGATCTTTATGAACGGAAATAAGGGACTTTTTCAGAGGAAAGGGGCGGATTTGTATGTTGACGATTTACACCCATCGAAAAAAAGTAATGGATATCATTTGTATGGTGTATGCGCTGATGTTTTCCAACATGACGGAGTACTGCAATCAAATGCGAGGAAAAACCTTTGACATTAAGTGGGCATATGCGGCCTTTGGGCTGATGGCATTGTATTTTCTGGTGCTGTATCTCTTTACGCAGATCTGTGACTGGAAGATGGCGGCGGTCAATTTGCTGGTACTGGTAGCGGCGCTGCTGATCCGAAATGGCGTTGACGGGTTTTACCTTATTTTTGTGGAGTCGGATTTTACGATGCTGTTGTTTATGGTCTTTATTCTGTGCCATCGGGGCTATGAAGCAAGGAAAAAAACGAACACTCCCCCCTCCGAGGCGGAATGACAAAAAAGAACAGGGAGACAGGAATCCTTTGGATTCCCGCCTCCCTGTTTTGATTTCTCAGAAGGTATCGGGGTGCTGGTTGCTCCAGCCGGTCTGTGCCATAGTAAAGATCCGGGAAATATCCTCCGGGGAAAGCCGGAAGTCGAAAACATCCAGATTGGCCTTCATCCGTTCCAGGGAAGCGGATTTGGGCAGAGGCAGTACGCCGTTGTCCAGAGCGAAGCGCAGACAGATCTGCGCCGGGGATTTGCCGTATTTTTCCGCCAGTTCCAGCAGAAGCGGCTCTTCCAGTACACGGGTGCGGCCCAGCGGGCTCCATGCCTCTACCTGAATGCCTTCCTTCTGGCAGAAGGACATAGCATAGGGCTGGCAGTAGCCGGGATGGATCTCCAGCTGGTCTACCATAGGCTTGATGTTGGCCTTTGCCAGCAGGGGCATCAGATGGTGGGGCAGGAAGTTGCTGACGCCGATGGCATGGACCACCTTTTCCTCATAGAGCCGTTCCAGCGCCTGCCATGCCGCCAGATCCCGCTGCTGCCAGTGGGCATGGTCGCCTTCGGGCATGGGCCAGTGGAGCAGACACAGATCCAGATAGTCTGTCTGGAGGTCTTTTAAGGATTCCTCTACGCTGCGCAGAGCGTCGTCATAGGACAGATGGGTCTTCCATACCTTGCTGGTCAGGAAGATTTCGTTTCTGGGAACGGAGGACATCTGCATGCCTTCGCCCACTTCCTTTTCGTTGCCGTAGATACGGGCCGTATCCAGATGGCGGTAGCCACATTCCAGAGCGGTGCGCACAATGTCCGCCGCGCTGGCGTCGATAACTTTATAGGTGCCGTATCCCACGCTGGGAATGGTAACGCCGTTAGATAATGTAAATGTTTTTTCCATTAAACCTCATCCTTTCTCTTTTGTGCTTCCTGTAACAGATAGTTTTTTTCGTTGTGGGCAGGCTCCCGGAGGACATCCTCCAGCAGGGCGTTTAAAACAGCCCCCAGGTGTTTTCCTTTGGGGATGCCCGCCGCCATCAGCTCTTCCCCATTGACCGCCAGCCCTTTCAGATTCAGACAATCCCCCGCCGCCAGTACCTGATCCAGAAGGTTTTCTGCCTTTTGGGCGGCTGTTTTATCATGAAGAATGGCCTGCATACGGAAGAGGCGCCTTGTGATGTCCTCTCCCAGTGTGCCCGCCAGCTTCCGCACGCCGTAGGCCGTTTGGGGCGTTTCTTCGTGGAAATGGCGCAGATAAAGAACGATTTCCTTCATGGTACTGTTATCGAATTTCAGCTTTTTGCAGAAGGCTTTTGCTTCTGCCTCCCTGTAATTTTGCAGCACCAGCGTCCAGCGGCAGGCGGAAGTATTGGGCGCTGCCTTGAGCTGGGGAATCAGACCCTCGCCCAGACGCCCCATCTGCTCTGCCCAAAGATGGTCGATATGGGGCAGCAGACCGCTCTCCAGCAGAAGAGGCAGCTTTTCCGGGTAAGGTGAGCGCCAGAGCTTGTCTAACTCCTCGTGGATGCGTTCGGCGCTGATTTTTTCGATCAAAGCGGCGTTTTCCGCCATAGCCGTCCGGGTTTCTTCCTCTACGGCAAAGCCCAGCTGGGCCGCGAAACGGACACACCGCAGCATCCGCAGAGCGTCCTCCTGAAACCGCTTGGCGGGGACGCCTACCCCGCGGATCAGTTCCCGGGCAATGTCTTCCCGGCCGGAAAAAGGGTCCTGAAAGCCTTCTTTGGGATGGTAGGCGATGGCGTTCATGGTAAAGTCCCGCCGCAGCAGGTCCTCCTTCAGATCCGGTGTAAATTGGACGGCGTCCGGATGGCGTCCGTCGTGGTATTCCCCGTCTAAACGGTAGGTGGTGATTTCGTAATTGACTTTGTTCCGTACCACCGTAATGGTGCCGTGCTGGATGCCTGTGTCAAAGGTGTGGGGGAAGAGGGATTTCGTTTCCTCCGGCAGAGCGGAGGTGGTGATGTCCCAGTCCTGGGGCTGTCGTCCCAGAATGGAGTCCCGTACACAGCCCCCCACGATGTAGGCTTCGTATCCGTTTTTATTTAATGTGTCCAGAAGATAAATGACATCCTCCGGCAGAACGATGTTGTTTTCCATGTCACACCTCAGCTTGTTTTGATATAAAGAAAGTATATCATAGACCCGGAAAAGGGTAAAATTTTTTTTGCAAAAAGTTTTGGAAAAAAGTGTTGACAAGCATTAGGTCCCGTGGTAATATATTTCTTGCAGAAAAAAAGATGCGCGCCCTTAGCTCAGTTGGTAGAGCAACTGACTCTTAATCAGTGGGTCCAGGGTTCGAGTCCCTGAGGGCGCATCATAAAAGGCAGCGCTTTTCGGCATCAGGTCGGGGGGCGTTGTTTTTTTGCATCTCTGTAAGCCATGCGCAGACAGAGGAAAAGGCAGGTCCATACTTGTATGGACCTGCCTTTTTGTATGGCTGCATAGGGCGTCAGCCCCAGCCGCACGGAAAGTGCGGCTGGCAGGGCTTACAGAGATGCATTTTGGAGGACAAATGTATTTGGACAGAATGTCCTTTTTTATAGGGCGCCAGTTGCACCGCTCGGAAAGTGCGGCTGGCATAGCATACAGGGTGCTGGTATGGACCTGCCTTTTTGCGTGGCTGCATAGGGCGTCTGTTTTCGGTATTGCCAGGCGATGGTTTCCCTGAACCGGTTGTTTTCATATTTTCCCCTTTTCCGCCATAGACTGGTACAGAGAATTTTTTCGCTGGTACAGGAACGGGGGAGGAAGTATGGAGGATATCTATGGAAAAATACTGTGGGAAGGCTACGGACTGAAATATTACGGGGGCAGCCGTACCCGCACGGGGCTGGTCTGCAAAACGGACATGGGACTGCGGGAGCTGAAAAAGGCGAGAGTGTCCCAGCGGGAGATCCTGTTTGCCCATGATGTGAAAAAGAATCTGTATCGAAACGGCTTTTCGGAACTCTGCCTGTTTTATACCGCTGTGGACGGACAGCCCTTTTTTGTCCGGGAGGGAACTGTATATTTGCTGGAGGAGCCAATGCCTTCCCAGAATCTGGAGGAAGAGGAGCCAGAGACCTTCAGACGGGGCGCGGCGGTGCTGGGACGGATGCACCGTCTGTCCAAAGGGTGCCATAGTCCCTACGGCCTCTGGGAGGAAAACCGGCTGCCGGAGCATTTTCGCAAACGCCGGGCGGAGCTGGCAAAGATCAAGCGCAGGATAGATAAAAAGTCCGCTTATACCGCCATGGATCTGGTGGTTCTGCGCCAGTATGCCCGTTTTATGGAGCAGGCGGCCCAGGGAGAGGAACTGCTGCGAAAGGCGGACTATGCCGCTTTGGCGGCGGAGGCCAGAGCCGGCGGCTATTTCTGCCATAACAGCTTTAAGGGGGATCATCTGCGGCGGCGGGAGGACGGCAGGATCTTTGTAGGCGGTTTTGAGGGATGCAGCGCCGATGTGCCTCTGCTGGATCTGGCGGCCTATCTGCGCCGGTTTATGCGAAAATCCACAGGAACGGCGGCGGATTTGGCGGGGATTCTGGACGCCTATCAGCAGGAACGACCGCTTTCCGTTGGGGAGAAGATGCTGCTGACGGCTATGGCGGTATTCCCTGACCGTTTTATGCGGCTCATGAACGAAACCTATAATAAACGGCAGGTCTGCGTTTCGCCGGCTATGGAGGAAAAGGCGGCGGAAGTCCTGCGGGAGGAGGAGGGCTGTCTGGCCCTGCGGAAAATGCTGGATGAGATTTTATAAAACCGTGGTTTTTTCAGAGTCGGCGGGTCCTTTGCGGTCTGCCGGCTCTGTTTTCGGCAGAGGGGCCCGAAAGCGAAATTTTCTTGCAACTTGGGGAAGAAACGTATAAAATAAAAATGAGAAAGTCTGAAATATTCCCAAAGGAGGAATTGGAAATGAAGGACTATCATTTTGAAAATAAACGGGATGAATTTGATACCACCATACGGTTAGATCATATCAATGAAAAGCTGAAAGATCTGGAAAACGAGCTGCCCTCCATGGAGGACGAGCTGGGGGATAAAGATGATTTTTTAAATGCCTTTGAATCGGAAAAGTTTGATGATATGCCCCGGCGTCAGCCGCAGCGGCGGGAGGAGACCTTAGAGGATACCAGACAGCGGCCCCGGCAGCCGGAAAACGCCGGCGGCGGCCCTGATGATTTTTGGAATAAAAAAACCATCGGCCTTTTGACCGGCGGCGGTGTGCTGCTGATGCTCATTGTTTTTTTGCTGGTAAAGGTGATTTTTTTCGGCGGGTTCCGTTCCGATGCGCCGGTGACGGCGGAGGGGGAATGGCCGATGCTGGTGGAGTCCGTTCTGGCGGACGGCGAACTGCTGGTCTATGATATTACCGCAGGCGAGCAGAAAACGGTGACCATGACGGCGGAAACTATCCTAACGGACCGCATGGAGGCGGAGATCTCCGCAGATGAAGTGGCGGAAGGCGATCTGCTTGTCATGCAGCTGGACCAGACCGGTGAAGTGGTGATCCAGGCCACCTATGGCGGCGGCATCTTCCGGGAAGAGGTCACGGGGCTGGAAGCGGATACAGAAAAACACCGCCTGACAGGAGAAAAGGAAAAATATGACTATGACGAACGCACCATGTTCCTTTACGACGGGGAGTCCATCTCTCCTGAGGATCTGGAGCCCTGCGATGTGCTGGAGCTTTCCGGTATCCAGGACACGGTCTGGAGCGTGAACGTGCTGGAATATCATGGATACATTAAGGTAGACAATAAGACTGCCGTGAAAAACGGCACCTTCCGGCTGGATGAGGAGGACGAGCAGCCGCTGGATGAGGTGGAACGCATCGCAGTCAGTGAGGGCAGTCATACCATTACGGTGGAAGGCGACAATATTGAGACCAGAAAGGATACGGTTTTTGTGGAAGCGGGAGAGGAATATGTCTATGACCTTTCCAAGGCCCAGGAAAAAGTAGGCGTACTGGTTATCAACGCAAATGTGACGGACTACAAGCTCTATATCAACGGCGCGCAGACCGACAGCTCTGTTCCGGCGGTGCTGCCTTTGGGCGAGTATGATGTGGTGATTTTGAAAAACGGATATCAGGACTGGAACCAGAAAGTGGTTTTGGACAAGGATACCGTCAGCGTGACGGCGAATCTGGAGCGTGAGGTCCAGTACGGTACCGTGGTTATTGCCTCGGATGTAGAGGGTACGGTGGTATATGTGGATGGGCAGGAGATTGGCATTGCGCCTTTGCAGACGACCCTGACTTACGGCGAGCATATGATCGTCCTGCGCAAGGAAGGCTATCCCGATTATGAGCATAATGTGTCCGTAGAGACGCCGGTGCTCCATCTGAACGCCACCATGTAGCGACAAAACAGAAAGAGAATCACCGGCAAAGAGACTGCTGGGGTCTTTTTGCCGGCGCAGATAAACTATACAAAGGGAGGAATGGAAATTGGATTATATGGAAAGATATCATCAGTGGCTGGCTGATCCCGCTATTGACGAAGCAACAAAAGAGGATCTGCGCAGCATTGCCGCAGACGACAAGGAAATCAAGGAACGCTTTTACAAGGAACTGGAATTTGGCACGGGCGGTCTGCGTGGGATTATTGGGGCCGGCAGTAACCGTCTGAACCGCTATACCGTAGGCCGGGCGACCCAGGGCCTGGCGAATTACATCCTGAAAGAAGGCACACAGGACAAAGGCGTTGCCATTGCCTATGACTCCCGTCATATGTCTCCGGAATTCGCCCAGATCGCTGGTCTGGTACTGGCAGGCAACGGCATCAAGGCTTATGTATATCCTTCCCTGCGCCCTACTCCTATGCTGAGTTTTGCGGTACGGGAACTGGGCTGCACCGCCGGTATCGTGATTACCGCCAGCCATAACCCGCCGGAATACAACGGCTATAAGGTTTACTGGGCAGACGGCGCGCAGGTGGTAGCTCCCAGAGATAAGGACATCATCGCGGAAGTAAACGCTGTGGCAAGCTTCGGCGAAATCAAGGAAATGGCCATGGACGAAGCGCAGGCAAAGGGCCTGTTCCAGTATACTTCTCAGGCGGTGGATGACGCTTACGATGCCAATGTGCTGGCACAGCGTCAGTCTCCCGAGATCATCCAGGAAATGGCGGACGATCTGAAGATTGTGTATACCCCCATCCATGGCTCCGGCAACCTGCCGGTGCGCAGAGCGCTGGAAAAAGCCGGATTCCATCAGGTATATGTGGTCAAAGAACAGGAACTGCCTGATTCCGATTTTACGACCGTTGGCTATCCCAACCCCGAAGACCCCAAGGTATTCGTTCTGGCCCAGAAGCTGGCGGAGGAAAAAGGCGCGGATATTATCGTAGGCACAGACCCCGACTGTGACCGTGTAGGCGCTATGGTCCGCAACGACAAAGGCGAATATGTGGTGCTGACCGGCAACATGACTGGCGCGCTGCTGACAGAGTACATCCTTTCCCAGAAGAAGGCGAAGGGCACACTGCCCGCCAACGGCGCTGTCATCAAGACCATCGTAAGTACGGAAATGATCCGTCCCATGTGTGAAGCCTATGGCGTGGAACTGATGGATGTGCTGACGGGCTTTAAATTCATCGGCGAAAAGATCAAAGGCTTTGAGGAAACAGGAAGCCATAGCTACGTATTCGGCTTTGAGGAAAGCTACGGCTGTCTGGCCGGTACCTATGCCAGAGACAAAGACGCCGTTGTGGCAACACTGCTGATCTGTGAAATGGCGGCATATTACAAGAAACAGGGTATGACCCTCTATGATGGCCTCATGGCCCTTTATGAAAAATACGGCTATTTCCGGGAAGGCGTAAAATCCCTGACCATGAAGGGTCTGGACGGCGTGGAAAAAATCCAGAAGATCATGGCCGCTTTCCGTGCGGAAACACCGGCATCCTTTGGCGGTGTTGATGTGGTTTGGGCGAAAGACTATAAGACACAGGCCTTCAAAAACCTGAAAACAGGGGAAGAGACCGGCAGCCCTCTGCCTGTTTCCGATGTAGTATATTACACACTGGAGGATGGTTCCTGGATCTGTGTACGTCCTTCCGGCACAGAACCCAAGCTGAAATTCTATATCGGCGTAAAAGGCACCTCTCTGGCAGACGCTCAGGCGAAGATCGCCGCTGTGGAAGCCGATATCGACGCGAAGGTAGCCGCTGTATAAAGGACAATCAAATCCGAGGATTTCCTTTCGGAACCATTTGATTCAGAAAATAAAAAATCGCTGGAATTCCCTGCGCTTTGCAGGGGTTCCAGCGATTTTTCCTTGTTGGGATTTTTCCTGAAAAATACAGCGCTCCCAGGGAAGAAAATTTCATGTTTTCCGCCTTCCGGGATGCCGGATGTTTTGTGGGAAAAGGATTATTTATAGGCTTTTTTATAGATTGCCAGACAGTCCTCAAAAGGCATATCGGCAGGGTCTACCTGGAACAGGCCGCCCATGGTGTCATAAGCCATTTTGGTGTACATTTCCAGATCTTCTTCCTTGATGCCGTAATCGGACATTTTCAGATCGTCCACATGGCAGGCTACCTTCAGTTCATGGAGCGCGTCTACGAAATCCATGGGTTTGGTGGCGTCTGTTTTGCCCAGTGCCTTTGCCATGGCAATCATGCGGTCGTCCACAACGCCGCGTTCTGCCCAGTAGGTGTAGTATTCCTCACAGAGCATAATCAGACCTGCGCCATGCTCCAGTTTGGGATTTACGCCGCTGAGAGGATGCTCCATAGCATGTTCGGAGGTGCAGCCGCCAATGCTTTCGCTCATGCCGGAAAGGGTATTGGCCAGTGCCACGTCTTCTCTTGCCTCCTTGTCGCTGCCGTCATTGACTGCCTTTACCAGGCTCTTGCCGATCAGCTCAATGGCCTTTAAAGCGTACAGGTCATTGATGGGGTTGGTATAACGGTTGATATAGCCTTCTGTGCTGTGGAAGAGAGCGTCAAAGCCCTGATAAGCTGTCAGCTTTTCGGGAACGCTCATCATCAGATCGGGGTCAACGATGGAGAGCACGGGGAAGGTACCGTCATAGCCGAAGCCGATCTTTTCGCCGTTTTTGTTGGTGATAACAGCCCAGGGGTCCGCCTCTGTACCGGTGCCCGCTGTGGTGGTGATGGCAACGATGGGCAGGGGATGTACGGGAACGGCTTTGCCGCCGCCGGTACCGCCGGAAACATACTGCCAGAATTCGCCGTCATTGACAGCCATCACAGCAATAGCCTTGGCGGAGTCAATGATGGAGCCACCGCCCAGACCGATCACGAAGTCACAGCCTTCTGCCTTTGCCAGTGCCGCCCCTTCCATGACATGATGTTCTGTGGGATTGGGCTGGATTTTGTCAAAGACCACATGGCCTACGCCTGCCATGTCCAGCTGTTCTTCCAGCCGTGCCAGATAGCCGTATTTGCGAACGGAAGTACCGCAGGAAATAACGATCAGGGCCTTTTTGCCGGGCAGGGCCTGTTTGTGGAGCCGGTCCAGCTGACCGCTGCCGAACAGCACGCGGGAAGGGATGTAGTATTCAAATTTCATGGGAAATTCCTCCTTTCAAGTCTCAGAAGAGTATACCACAAATGGACAAAAAAGGAAATCGTTCCCCGGCCAATTTTGTTCGGGAAAAAATACGAAAAAAACCTTTTCCGGCAGGAAAAAACCATGTAACCTTTTTCGTAGGAAATCGTTTTCTCAGTGAAAGGGCAGGAAAGGAGGGGGCTATGGAACATGACGTGTTAAAGGAACTGTACGAAAGATATTATCAGGCGGCGTATCTGTATGTCCTCTCTTTGTGCAGAAAAAAGGAATGGGCGGAGGATATTGTAAATGAAGGGTTTTTGAAAGCCTGTCTGACGCTGGAAAAGGAAAATGAGGGGTTTTTGTGGTGGCTCATGCGGGTATGCAGAAATCTCTGGCTGGATCAGCTGAAAAAACAGAAGCGGCAGGACGGCGCGGAGATTGCGGAGATTCCTGTGGCGGAGGACGCTCTGGCGGGGATTCTCCAAAAGGAGGAAAATATCCGGCTGTATGCCGCCATGAACGCGCTGCCGCCAAAGGACCGGGAGCTTTTGATCTGGCACTATTTCGGCGGTCTGCCCATCCGGCAGATGGCATCCCTGCGGGGCTGCTCGGAAACGGCGGTAAAAACGGCGCTGTTTCGGGCCAGACGCCGGCTGAAACAAAAACTGGGAGGTGAAAGAGAATGAGATTTCAGGAATTGCTGGAAAAATATAAGGCGGGGGACGTTACGCCGGAGGAACGGGACTATGTGGAGAAGGAACTGGAAAAATATGAAGCTTTGACGGGCTATTTTCTGGAGGAGGATTTCACGCCCTTGACGGAGGAACAGACGCCGCCGGAGGAATGGAAGAAAATCGACCGTTCCATAAAACGGCGGAATCGGAGGATTGTTGCGGCGGCAGCAGTGCTGGCCTGCGTTATTATGGGGCTGGTCTTTGCCTTCCAGCCGGTCATCAGCAAATGGATCTGGTATGACCCCACGGAACGGAGTATGCAGGAGTTTGCTTATGACATCGACTGCCATCTGGCGGTTTTGACAGAATTGACCATGCCGGAGGTACAGATAGAATCCGTTCTGCCGACGGAGCAGGGATGGGGGAAGTACGATTTGCAGATACAGCAGCGGGACTGGTCTACGGGAGGATATACCTGGCTGAGCGGCACGGTCACCAGAGGGAGCATCGAACTGAATCGAAATGCGTACCGGTACAGCAGTATGAATGTTTTTTCCAGAGGGACCATGCCTTTTGTAGATGTGGAGGGGGAACACAGCGTTATCCGTACCCCCCAGGAGGCAAAAGCGGCTTTGGCGGATTTGCCGGAATACGTGCGGATGGAAGCCTATGTTTCTCTGGGGAAAGACTGGACCATGGAAGAGCTGGAGGCGTTTCAGCGGGAATATGATCCGGAGGGCTATGATATTGGCTGGGTCGGTGTACGGACGTCTCCGGAAGAGCGGCAGATGTTGCCCTTGATGGGATTTGACGCCGGAGGCAGCGGCTATGTATTCGATCAGGTGGATGAGGCCTATCCTTTTTATGAATTGTCTATGCATGAGGAGGTGCCGCTGGCGGAGGCATGGGAGAACCATTTTCTTGCCCTGCTGCAATACAGCGTTGACCATGGGGATTTTTACGCAAGACTGAATCAGTCGGGCAGCCATGGCGCCATTTGCCAGATGGTGCAGGAATATGTGGGGGAAAACGGCGTAATGACCTACGGATTTCTCTACTATGGTACGCCATCGGAGCTTGCGAAGATTCTGGAGCATCCCGATGTGGAAGGGATATATGTTTCCGATGCCAGACTGAATGTGCCGGGGCTGTAAAAACACGGGGAAAATAGGAGGCTGGTCTTTCACAGACGAAATAAAAAAGCTGAATTCTTTTGGAAAAAAGAGTTCAGCTTTTCTTTGTTTTCCGGGACCTGTTTTTTCAGTCAAAAAACAGAAATTTGTAAGGCGGGATTTCCAGAGCCTCCGCAATACGGAACAAGGTGTAGAGAGAAATGGGCTTGTAGATATTGGGCGCCTCGATCTGCCCGATAAAACTGGTATCCACATCAAGAAGTTCCGCCAGTCCCTCCTGTGTGTAGCCCTTCAGCTTCCGGTAATAGGATACCTTCAGGCCGATCTGCTTGTAATAATCTGCATAATCACCGCGCATATGTCGATCCTTCCTTTCGTGTTTTTAGTATAATTGACATATTTGAGTGGTTGTATTGCAAGATCGAATAATTTATATTATGATTGAATAATAAATATCATGAGATGTTATAATAAAAGGAGGAATACGGATGCCGACAGATTTTGCTAAAAACCTGCGTGCCCTTCGTCTTTCCCGTCGTGTGACCCAGGCGGAACTAGCGAAGGCTCTGGGCTACGGCTATACGGCCATCGCCAACTATGAATCCGGCAGGAATGAGCCTTCTATTGGGGATTTGGCACGCATCGCGGATTTTTTTCAGGTGTCTTTAGACGCTCTGGTAGGCAGGCACTGGGAAGAAACGGCGGAAGACTTCCGCTGGCGGCTCCTGTCCCCGTGGGAACGCCGGACGGTGCTGGATTTTATGGATCAACTGGCAAAAAAAGAAACAGGACAGTTTCGATGAGACGAAGGACTGTCCTGTTTTTTTATGTTACGCGGTCTGTTCAAAATACTGCTGGTGCCATACCAGGAACATATAGATGGTCCAGATCTTGCGGCTGTTGTCCGCTTTGCCCGCTCTGTGCTCGTCCAGATATCTGACGATTTCCTCAGGTTTGAAAAATTCTCTTGCGGCGGGGCTTTCAAAGGCCGCCTTTACTTTTTCATAGTAGGCGTCCTCTTTCAGCCAGATACGGATGGGAACGGGGAAGCCCAGTTTCTTTTTCTCCGCCACCATATCGGGCAGATAACGGTGGGCCGCCTGCCGCATGGCGAATTTGGTATTTTCCTTGGTGACCTTGTATTCTGTGGGTACTTTCCTTGCCACATCGAATACCACTCTGTCCAGGAAGGGTACGCGTACCTCCAGAGAGTGGGCCATGCTCATTTTGTCCGCTTTCAGCAGAATGTCGCCGATGAGCCAGAAATGCATGTCGATATACTGCATTTTTGTGACGTCGTCCAGGTGTTTTACTTTGTCATAGTAGGGACGGGTCAGCACTGTATGATGGTATTTCCCTGTGGGGGATTTCAGGATCTTTTCCCGTTCCTCCTCGGGGAACATGAAGGCGTTGCCGATGAAGCGCTCCTGTAAGTCCTTACTGCCTCGAATGATATAGTTGCGGCCCTTTACTTTGGGCATTTTCTTTGCCACAGCGCCCATGGCCTTGCGGACGGGGCGGGGCAGTCTGGTCAGGGGCAGCAGGTCATGGGGCTCCCGGTAAATGTTGTAGCCGCCGAAAAATTCGTCGGCGCCTTCCCCGGAAAGGGATACCTTGACATGCTTTGCCGCTGTCTGGCTGACAAAATACAGGGCGATGGCGGAAGGGTCCGCCAGAGGCTCGTCCATCTGGTACTGTACCTTGCCGATGATGTCCCAGTATTCGTCCTTGGAAATGAGTTTATTGTAGTTGTCGATTTCGATTTTTTCGGACAATGCTTTGGCATAGTCGATTTCGTTGTATTTTTCGTAGTCAAAGCCTACGGTGAAGGTCTTGTCCCCATGGAAGCAGGCCGCCACATAGGAGCTGTCCACGCCGCTGGAAAGGAAGGAGCCGACTTCTACGTCGCTGATTTTATGCTTCTGGATAGAGTCCTGCATGGCGTTGTCGATTTCATCCACAAACTGTTCCAGGCTCTTGCTGTGGTCCGGCTCGAATACAGGCTCCCAATACCGCTTGATGTTCATTTTGCCGTGGCAGAAGGTGAAGCAGTGGGCCGGGGGCAGTTTGAATACACCTTTGAAGAAGGTCTCCGGCAGTACGCTGTACTGGAAGGTGAGATAATTCTCCAATGCCTCCTTATTGACTTCTCGATGGAAGCCGGGGTATTCCAGAATACTTTTGATTTCAGAGCCATAGACCAGCTGCCCGTTCTGGATGGAGTAATAGAAGGGTTTGATGCCGAAAAAGTCTCTGGCGCCGAAGAGCGTTTCCTTTTTGCTGTCCCAGATGACAAAGGCAAACATCCCCCGCAGCTTGGGCAGAAGGTCCTCGCCGTATTCCTCATAGCCGTGGAGCAGGACCTCCGTGTCCGCGTTGCTGCTCATGACATGGCCCTTGGCGATGAGGTCCGCCCGGATCTCCTGATGGTTGTAGATCTCGCCGTTGAAGGTGATGACCATATCCTTTGTTTCGTTGTAAATGGGCTGATGACCGCCCTCCAGGTCGATGATGCTCAGACGGCGAAAGCCCATGGAAACGCCGTCATCCATATATTTGCCGCCGCTGTCGGGGCCGCGATGGATGATTTTATTCATCATGTTTTCCAGAATTTCCTCGGAAGTCATCAGATGCCCCGTAAAACCGCAGATACCGCACATAATTGCTGTTCCTCCTTTAACATATCCCAAAAGGGCCAATGCCCCATAAGTTTCCGATTCTACTTTAGCATAAAATACGGAAAAAGCAAAGGGTATTTCCGTAGGAGTGCCTGCGGAAAATACCCTTTGCGGTGTTTCTTCTGTTTATTCTGCGCCGTTTTGCCCTGTCTTATGCGGCATTCTCAGATGCCGGCGCATCTGCCGAAGAGGGTCGCCAGGTAATATAATCCCTGGGTAAAGCCCTCGTCCCACTGGCTCCAGTCAAAACGGAAGCCCCAGTTGCCGCCGGCGATGCCGGGGGTATTCATGCGGCTGTTCCCGTCCAGATTCAACACATCCTGCAAAGGCACAATGGCGAATACGGCGGGAGAGGCGAAAGCCAGACGGATCAGATCCCAGGCCACGTTGCTGCCGTCTACGTTCAGATAGCGGCGGTAGTGGTCCTTTTCTTCTTCCGTGGCTTCGGCGTACCAGCCCCGGGAGGTGTTGTTGTCGTGGGTGCCGGTGTACATGATGCTGTTGAAATCACAGCTGTGGGGCAGATAAGCGTTGTTGCGGTCGTTGCCGAAAGCAAACTGCAGCACACGCATGCCGGGGAAACCGGCTTCTTTGCGCAGAGCCCGGACTTCGTCGGTAATGATGCCCAGATCCTCCGCAATAAGAGGAAGTTTCCCTAGTTCTTTTTCCAGTGTCCGGAAGAAGTCCATGCCGGGGCCTTTCTTCCAGACGCCCTGAATGGCGTTGGGCGCGCCGAAGGCTACCTCCCAGTAGCTTTCGAAGGCCCGGAAATGGTCGATGCGCAGGATATCCACATCCTCCAGGGATTTTCTGATGCGGTCGGTCCACCACTGGTAGTCTGTTTTCTTATGGGCCTTCCAGTCATAGAGAGGGTTGCCCCAAAGCTGGCCTTCCACACAGAAATAATCGGGGGGCACGCCGGATACCACCGTAGGGAAGCCCTTGGAATCCAGCTGGAACAGCTTCTGGTTGGCCCAGACATCGGCGCTGTCATAGGCCACGAAAATGGGCGCGTCGCCGATGATCTGAATATCGTTTTCGTTGGCGTATTCTTTCACCGCCTGCCACTGGGCGGAGAACAGATACTGATAGAATTCTTCTTCCCGGATTCGTGCCGCCAGCAGTCGGGTCCATTTTTTCACGGTCTGGGCGTTATGGCGGCGGATGGCCTTGGGCCAGGTACACCATGCGGCCGATTCAAAATAAGCCGTCTGCTCCTCCGCTGTCAGGAAGTCTACGGTCTCCTGCTGGAAGAGGCGGAATTCCTCCGCTTCCTTGCCCTGATTTCTGCGGGCGGTAAAGTATGCCTTTAAGGCCAGAAACAGCGCGTAGTCCTCCAGCCAGTACTGGTTTTTCTGGCAGAAGGCTTCAAAATCCGCCAGCGTGCTTTCCTCGGGGTCGTTCTGGAAGTTCTGGTAAGCCTTGCGCAGCAAAGGCAGTTTGTAAGCCTTTACGGCGTCATAGTCTGTGTCGGGACCGCCGAAGTCCGGCACAGGCGCCAGGTCCTCCTCTGTCAGAAGCCCTGCCTTTACCAGCTCGTCGGGGCTGATGAGCAGTATATTTCCCGCAAAGGCGGAAATGCTCTGGTAAGGGGAGTTGCCGTAGCCGATGGGGCACAGAGGCAGAATCTGCCACAGACTCTGACCGCCTTTTTTCAGCTGGTCCACAAATAAAAACGCGTTGTCGCCCAGATCGCCGATGCCGTAAGGCGAGGGCAGAGACGTGGGATGCAGCAGTACGCCGCTTTTTCTTTTGGTAAACATAGGAATCTGTTTCCCTCCTTTGTATCAATGGCGTCTCAAAAGGACGCATATTTTTTCAAATAATGGTAAATATATGAATATTCCATCATTTTAACAGCTTTCCCAAAGAGATACTATCCGCAGAACTGCCAAATTTTAGGCTATGTTCCAACAAAAAGCGAGGATTTTTCTGTCATAGGCGGTGAACAATAGAAGGGCAGAAGTCTGCAAGCGCATAAAGGAGGAATGGATATGAAGTATGAAAAAGCCTTACTGGCCTTTGTGAAGTATGAAAAAGCCTTACTGGCCTTTGTTTTGACGGCGGGAATGCTGACAGGCTGCGACTCCACGGCCAACCATCTGGGCGGCGCCGCCGGAGACGGAGATGTGTACGGCAGCAATATTTACTGGGACGGCTACGGCATCAACGCCGGCAGAGATACCGTCGAGGAGGACAAATCCGAGCTGGGGCAGGATATGGAAAACATGACCCAGGATATGAAGGATATGGTAAAGGACAACCCGGTCAGTGACGCGGTTCGTGACGCCATGGACGGGACCACAGCCAAAAACATGAACTAAGGAGGTCTTTGTTATGGAATATCAGGAGTTTCAGAAGCTGAAAAAACGCTTTGCCCAGGCGGGGCTGGACGAAAAGATCTCTTTGTATACCACCACCTGTGGCCTGAGCCAGGAGCAGTACCGGGAACTATTGGATGATTTCCCGCCCCAGAAACTGAACCTGCTGGATCAGGCCTTATGGTGAGGGCGGAGAGGCGGCTGTGCCGCCTTTTACATATTTCCATTTGAACCGTTATCTGGTATAATGAAAGGCAATAGTGGGAAGAAAGGCGGTGACGGTCATGGAGTTTACAGAGGAGTTATATGTGGGGGCCTCAGTGGAGGATCTGGGAACGGTGGTATATAGCCTGCGCAGACGCATCCCTGTGCCCAGACTGTACTGCATCGTGTTCTTCCCTCACCGAAACCGGCTGGAGATCCTCTCCTCCCGGGAACTGTTCACAGCGAAATATCAGGAGAAAAACGGCGTCATCGCCGGTGTTGCCATGGGCCGGAAGGAGGCTGTGGAGCTGCTTTGCTATATGGCGGAGCAGGCCGCGGCGGAGGGCAGGGATATGACCGCCCCCCAGAGCTGGATTTTCCCGGCGCAAAAGACGGATGGAGGAGAAGAATGCTGACGGTTTTATTGCTGATTTTAAAAATCATCGGGTTCCTGCTGCTGGCCATCCTGCTGCTGTTGCTGCTGATCCTGCTGGTGGTGCTCCTTTGTCCGGTGCGCTATGAGCTGGAGGGAGAGAAGAAGGGCTGCTTTTCCGGTTACGGCAAGGTCAGCTGGCTGTTCGGCCTTTTGAAGGCGGAAGGCAAATGGAAGGAAGGCAAGGACCCCAGGTTCCGTATCCTGGTGGCGGGGCGGTCCCTGACGGAGAAAAAGAAGAAAAAGAAAAGAAAGAAAACATCGGCCAAAGAGCCGGAAATCCTATATACCAGAGAAAAACAGACACCGGAGAAACAGCCGGAGGAGGACCCTGTGAAAACAGAAGCGGCGGAGCCGCCCCGGACAGAGACGCCGGAGCCTGTGCCCAAACCTATGGCGGAGGAAACGCCGCAGGAAAAAAGCGCCGAAAAAAAGGCGGTGCCGGAGCGGAAATATGAGGGCATTCGGCGGGTGAAGATGTCACAGATCCGAGAAGTGCCGCCGCCGGAACCTCTTCCGGAGGAGGACTTTTTGGAGGACGAAGCCTTTTTTACAGGCAAAGAGCCGGAAGAGGCGGAGGAAGGCTTTGACTGGAAGCTGTTTCTGAAAATAGAGGATAAGAAGGGCATCGCCAAGGCCTTTGCCAAGCTGCTGAAGCGGATGGCGAAGGGGATACTGCCCCGGGATTTTTTCCTGGTGGGCACCTTTGGCACGGGAGACCCTGTCTGGACGGGGTATCTGCTGGCGGCCCTGGGCATATGGAAAGGAAAATTCGGAGAAAATTTACAGGTGCGTGGGGACTTCGCCAAACGGACGGCGGAGGATGTAACGGTGCGCATCGGCGGAAAGATCGTGGCGGGGTATCTGGTTTACGCGGGCGCGGCCTTTGTGCTGGCCAAACCGGTGCGCCGTGTGCTTATGACACTGTGGAAAGGAAGAAAAAAGAATGGCGAAGGAATTTGATGTTTCATTAGATGTATTATTTGGCAAGGTGGACGAGCTGGTCTCCACAAAGACCGTTGTGGGGGAAGCCATCGTCATTGGCGATCTGACGTTGCTGCCTCTTATTGAGGTAGGCGTTGGCGTTGGTCTGGGGGGCAAGGAAAAAGGCGGCAGCGCCGGCGGTATGGGCGCACGCATCACACCCTCCGCAGTGCTGGCTATCCAGGACGGCAATGTGCAGTTAATCAATATCAAGAATCAGGATGCGGTCAGCAAGCTCATCGACATGGCGCCCGGCGTGGTCAATAAGCTGAATTTCGGCGCTGTCTTTGGCAGAGGCAAAAAGGAAGAGCCTCAGGAAACGGTGAAGTTTGAGGAAGAAACCATTGTGGAGGAAGGATAAGGGGGGATACCCTTGCGCACACTGATTGAATATTATGACAAGGACGTTTTGAAAAATATTGTGGCGCCTTTGACCCTGCGTCCGGACCGGGTGGTGTATCTTTATGACAGCGGCATGACGGATATGACGGCCTTTCGTGCGCTGGAAACCTGTTTCAGGGAGCATCTGCCAAAGATTCAGGTGGAAAAATACGCCGTGGATATCCATTCTGTGCAGAAGATCTATCAGAAGACCTGCCAGGTCATAGACCGCTGCGGCGGGGAGTGCTTTCTGGAGCTGACCGGCGGCAGTGAGCTGATGATTATTGCCGGATTCAAAGCGGGTTGTGAGAAAGGAGTCCGGCTGGTGCATACGGATCTGGTGCGCAACGAGATCACGGATCTTTCCACAGATGAGATAGTGGCGGAGACGGTGACCCTTTCTCTGGAGGATTTTATTCACGCCAGAGGCGCCTGCTTTATCGGCGAGTCCCATCGGCCGCCGGCGCCGGAAAAATACGAGGCCATCAATGCCATGGCCCGGTATCTGTTCCGCCATCTGTCGGAGTGGAAACCCACATGCAGCTATTTGCAGACGGTGGCGGCCCGGTATTTGCCCCATGAGGTGTTCATGGAGAGCAAGGAACAGATTTTTATGAAAAACGGGAAAAAGGTGTCCCCTAACCGGGAGATTTTAAAGGAATTCCAGCGGCTGGGATTTTTGAAGAATCTGGTTATGGATGGGGAGCGGGTGCGCTTTTCCTACTGCTCTGTGGAGGACAGGCAGTACTGTACTGGCTATGGTGTTTGGCTGGAGCTGTATGTGTATATTGCCGCCAGACAGGCCGGTGTCTTTGATGATGTAAAGCTGGGCACCATGATTGACTGGAACGCCTATGACGGCGTTGTGGTAGCGGGCAACGAGATCGACGTGATTTTAATGGATCATTCCATGCCGGTATTCATTTCCTGCAAGCTGCGAGACGCGGATACGGCGGCACTCAACGAACTGCTTATTGCAAAAAAACGTGTAGGCGGCTGGTTTTCCAAGGGTGTTGTGGTGACCTTCAGCAAGGAAAAGGTGGAAGGCAGCGGTACATATAAACGTGCCCAGGAGCTGGGGCTGGAGCTGCTGGATTCCTCCGATATTCTGGCGGAGGATTTTGGGAACCGTCTGGTAAAGGCCATCCGGGAGCATGATCTGGTGAGCCTGAAATGGAAGAAAGTATAGGAGGGTACCATGGCAAAGAAAAATACCCGCAATACCAAAAGCAGAATTATATCGGCGGCATGGAAACTCTTTTACGAGCAGGGCTATGACGATACGACGGTGGAAGAGATCGTAGAGGAGTCCGGGACTTCCAAAGGCTCTTTTTACCATTATTTCAACGGCAAGGACGCTCTGCTGGGGTCCCTCAGCGAATTGTTTGACGAGAAATATACGGAGCTGGTACCGGCTTTGCAGGAGGATATGCACAGCTTTGATAAGCTCATGTTCCTGAACCGGGAGATGTTCGGCATGATCGACAACAGCATTTCCGTGGACCTGCTGGCAAGACTGTATTCCTCCCAGCTGATTACTACGGGGGAGCGCCACCTGATGGACCATAACCGGGTTTATTATAAGCTGCTGCGCCAGATCATCGCCGAGGGCCAGCGAAAGGGCGAACTGAGCGAGGAGATTTCCGTCAATGAGTTTGTTAAGACCTATGCCCTTTGTGAACGGGCGCTGATCTACGACTGGTGTCTTTGCAGCGGAGAGTATTCCCTCAGCCGCTATGCGGCGGAAATGATGCCCCGGTTTTTGGGGGGATTCCGAAAATAAAAACGGTACCGATCTGGAAACAGGTCGGTTTTTTTACGGGAAAAATTTGATTTTATTTTCTGACGGGGAAATAATACAAAAAATCGTATAGACAAAAACAGCTATTTTACAATAAAATATGAGATATAACGCAAATAAAGTATAGAATTCATTCTATACTTTATTCTGTATTTCAGTCTAATTTGAGATGTGGTATACTGCATAACAGAGATTTGAGGAAAAAAGCGTTTTTTCGGACGGTAGGGAGACTGCCCGAAAAGATGCTTTTTTCCGGAAGAAAAGAAAGGATCTGAGAAAATGCTATCTGCAAAAGTATGTATCATGATTGCCATTGCCGTTTACCTCATCGCGATGATCGGCGTTGGCCTTTACTGCTCCAAGAAAAACAACAACGTAGACGACTTCTATCTGGGCGGCAGAAAGCTGGGCCCCTTTGTTACGGCCATGAGCGCCGAAGCCTCTGACATGAGCAGCTGGCTACTGATGGGTCTGCCCGGCGTAGCGTACCTTACCGGTGTGGCTGACGCGGCCTGGACGGCCATTGGTCTTGCCATTGGTACGTATTTTAACTGGCTGATTATCGCCAAGAGAATCCGTATCTACTCCCATGTTGCGGATAACTCCATTACAGTACCGGATTTCTTTTCCAGAAGATATCGGGATGACAAAAATATTTTGATGTGTATCGCGGCTGTGGTTATTATCGTGTTCTTTATCCCGTATACGGCTTCCGGTTTCGCGGCCTGCGGCAAGCTCTTCAGCAGCCTTTTCGGCGTAAACTACGTAGCGGCTATGATTATCAGCGCTGTCGTTATTGTGGCATATACGGCAACGGGCGGTTTCCTGGCGGCCAGCGCCACCGACCTGATCCAGAGTATTTTTATGACCGTAGCTTTGATTATCATTCTGCTCTTTGGTGTAAAGGTGGCCGGCGGCTGGGATACTATCGTGACAGACGTGCAGTCCCTGCCCGGATATTTGAATATGACAGAAACTTACAGCGTGGTAACAGGAGAGGCGGAGCCTTACAGCCTGTTGACCATTGTGTCCGTTATGGCCTGGGGTCTGGGCTACTGCGGTATGCCCCATATTCTGCTGCGCTTTATGGCCATTGAAGATAAGGAAAAACTGAAACTGTCCCGCCGTGTGGCTTCCATCTGGGTTGTCATTTCCATGGCCATTGCCGTCTGCATCGGTATTGTGGGCTATGCTATGACAAAGGCTGGCGCCATTCCCTTCCTGGAAGGCAGTACATCCGAGACCATCATTGTAAAAATCGCTGATGTATTGAGTCAGGAGGGCGTTCTGGCGGCGTTTGTAGCTGGTATCATTCTGGCGGGGATTCTGGCGGCTACCATGTCCACGGCGGATTCCCAGCTGCTGGCGGCTTCCTCCAGCGTATCCCAGAACCTGCTGAGAGGCTTCTTTAAAGTAGAGATTTCCGAGAAAACAGCTATGACCATCGCGAGAATTACCGTTATTGTGATTTCCGCCATTGCCGTTTTCCTGGCAAGAGACCCCAACAGCTCCGTATTTGGCATCGTATCCTTCGCATGGGCAGGCTTTGGTGCCTCCTTTGGCCCCGTGGTAGTATTCGCTCTCTTCTGGAAACGCTCCAATAAATATGGCGCGTTGGCTGGCATGATCGCCGGCGGCGCTATGGTATTCATCTGGAAATATCTCATCGCGCCCATGGGCGGTGTTTGGGGCATTTATGAACTGCTGCCCGCTTTCGTGACCGCTCTGGTGGTAAATGCCGTTGTGAGCCTTATTACACCGGCGCCCTCCAAGGAGATTACCGACGAATTTGAGGAAGTACAGCGTTTGTGCAAACAGAAGGCATAAATCGTATTCTGAAAACAAAAAGCATGAAATTTACTGGTAAATCAGAAATTTCATGCTTTTTTTCTTGGATATGGTTTTGTGGTATCTGTCAGTTCCGGAAGATAATCTACGCTGGTATCAAAGAACAGAGCAAGCTGTCGGAGGACAGGAATGGGGATATTGATTTTTCCCCGCTCATAATCGGAATAGGTGGTTTGTGCGATATGGAGAAAGACCGCCATATCCTGCTGGGACAGGTCTCTGTCCTCTCTTAAATCCCGAATACGCTGATACATCATAACATCACCTCAAAAAACCCCGCCTTTTTCATAAGGCGGGGAATTTGTTTTTTATACATTAAAACGGAACAGGATTACGTCGCCGTCTTTTACGACATACTCCTTGCCCTCGGAGCGTACCAATCCCTGTTCTTTGGCGGCGTTGTAGGAGCCAAGACGCATGAGATCGTCATAGGAGACTACCTCGGCACGGATAAAGCCGCGCTCAAAGTCGCTGTGAATCTTGCCGGCCGCCTGGGGTGCTTTGGTGCCCTTGGTGATGGTCCACGCGCGGCTCTCCTGAGGGCCTGCCGTCAGATAGCTGATGAGGCCCAGCAGCTTGTAGCTGGCGGCGATGAGACGGTCCAGACCGCTGCCGTCCACACCCAGATCCGCCAGAAATTCTTTTTTATCGGCTTCGTCCAGATCGGAGATCTCTTCCTCAATTTTGGCGCATAATACGAATACTTCGCTGTGTTCTTTTTCGGCGAATTCCCGTACACGGCCCACATATTCGTTGCTGGCGCCGTCGTCGGCCAGATCCTCCTCGGCTACGTTTGCGGCGTAAAGGACCGGTTTCGCTGTCAGCAGTGTCAGGCTGTTGACGAAGGCTTTTTCCTCCGGTGTGTCAAATTCCACGGCTCTGGCGGAGATGCCCTGCTCCAAAGCGTCTTTCAGCTTCTGCAAAACGTCCATTTCCTTCTGGAGAGATTTGTCCGCCTTTGCCATTTTGCCTGTTTTGGCGATTCTTCTTTCCAGAATCTCCAGATCGGAGAATACCAGTTCCAGATTGATGGTTTCAATATCCCGGATGGGGTCGATGGAGCCGTCTACATGGACCACATTGGTGTCCTCAAAACAGCGTACGACATGGACAATGGCGTCTACTTCCCGGATGTGGGAGAGGAATTTGTTGCCCAGACCTTCGCCCTTGCTGGCGCCTTTTACCAGTCCGGCAATATCCACAAATTCGATAACCGCCGGTGTGGTCTTGGCGGAATCATACATTTCTGTCAGTTTGGTCAGCCGTTCGTCGGGAACGGTAACAATGCCCACGTTGGGGTCGATGGTGCAGAAGGGATAGTTGGCCGCTTCCGCCTTCCCCAGTGTCATAGAATTAAACAGGGTGCTTTTGCCTACGTTAGGCAGCCCTACGATACCTAATTTCATTGAAGTACTTCCTTTCCTGATGTTTTCTGGTCACTGTGTAACATTATAGCGAAAAGCGGACAAAATGGCAAGGGACGGCGGCAAGAAAAGCCTTAATGCCGCCCTTTTCCCCGGAAAAATCCCGCAAAATATAAAAACAGTCCGCCCAGCGCCGCCCAAAGGGCATAGGAACGCAGCTGGTTCTTTGGGAGATAATATCCTTTGGCAGGGGTTTCCCGGATTTCTTCCATAGGTACGCGGCGATGATGTTGTTCCATGGCCATGCCTCCTTTTTTTCTTTTTATCATAACACAGACGACGCAAAAGAACAGGACGAAACGGAAGGAAATTCCTGATTTTCTTCAAAAAAATCCCCTTTTTTTCATGCCATAATCTTTTTTTTGCGCGCCATACTAAAGGAAAAAAGGAGGCGGACAAAAATGAAAAAACTGGCATTGACGATTTGTCTGGCGTTGTGTTTTTTCTCTGGCTGCGGCGCGGCGCCGGTGCAGAACCATCTGCAAAAGGCCCTGCCGGCGGAGGACGAAGAAAAAATCGGCGGAAAATCCCCGGCGGAACGGGCGGAGGAGATCAGGTCATTTCTGGGACAGATTTACGGTATCACCGGCAGCGCCGTGGTGGTGGAGGGGCATACGGCTATCATCGGCTTGCGGCTGGACGGCGTGACCCAGTCCCAGGCCCAGCAGATCATGAAGGAGACAGAAAATATGACCCTTTGCTATGGTACGGGAATTGACAATGTTTCCGTTACGGTGACGGATACCATCGTTTCTCTCATTGAGGCGGAACAGCGAAAGCGGATGCGGGGATAGACCGCTGTCTTCCAAAAATTGAAAGAAATCTTAAATACGGAAACTATGGCAAAAACAGTGAAGATATGGTAAACTGAAACACATAAGAGTATGCAAACAAGACCGATGAAGGGGGTACGGCAATATGAAACGGAAACTTTCCCTTGCGCTGGCGGTGATTCTGGCGGCGGGCACCATGCCTGCGACAGCCATGGCGGCCACGTTCAAGGATATCAATGAGCTGCCCTGGGCGTCCAGCAGCATTACGGCGGCGGCAGACAGAAATTTAATCAGCGGATATGAGGATGGCACCTTCCGCGCGAAGAATAATGTCACTTATACAGAATGTATGGTGATGCTTTATAACGTGCTGAGCAAAACAAACTCCTTGCAGACCATGGATACTTCCGCCATGGCGGGATATTATTCCACATTTTCCTCTATGGGAATCCCAACGTGGGCGCAGGCCAGCGTCATCTATGGGCTGAGCACCAATGTGCTGTATCTTTCTGATTTAACAAAATTTTATGATGATGGAGTTGCCCGCGCGGCAACCAGAGAAGATGTGGCCATCTTCTTTGGCAGAGCGCTGGAAACGAAATATGACCTTCTGAAAACACCGACAGTTATTTACAACGATCAGTGGAAGATTTCCGATACAGGGGCATCCTATATTGATTTGCTGAGCAGACTGGGTATTTTCAGCGGAGACGACAATAAAAACTTTAACCCCGACGCGCCCATCACCCGTGGGGAAATGGCGGTGGTGATGAACAAGACCTATGAACTGCTGGATGGAAATAACACAGGAAATCAGGGGGAAATCACCAAACTGGTCAATAACAGCGGGGATTATTACGAATTGACCATTCAGATGGACAATGGCGAGGAGCGGAAGTTTATCGCCATGAACGACCGCACCAAGGTTTACAATAAAGACGGCAGCGCGGAAATTTCCCTGAGCCGTTTCTCGAAAGGCGACAGAGTCAGCATCGTCTATACAGAAACCTCTCTGGATGCCATTTATCTTCTGGATGAGGAAGCAAACAGTCAGACTAAATATGATATTACGGGATATATCATGCGTTTGGAGAACAGCCTTCTGCGTCTGGAGAATGAGAATACAGGCGAGCGTCAGGATTATACGGTAGGCGGCAGCTGCATTTATTATTTAGATGGCAAAAAGGTCAGCCGTTCTGAGTTCACCAGTGCGGTGGAAAATAACAGTGACAAATATTTGTACGCAGGTCTGATGATCAGTACCAAAACTGTGAAGCATGAGAAGGTGGGAAATGTTGAGGAAACGACGGTAGATGAGATTTATTTGACGATTTCTGATACATATACTGCCTATGGAGAAGTAACCACAATAGGGGATTCTTATGTATCCTTCCAGAGTGAAGGCGGTGCAAGCAGAACCTTTAATTTTGCGAATAACTGTCAGTTCTATTTGGGTGAAGAAAAATCCACCATTAAGGAGCTGAAGGAGTTTGCTGAAACAGGAACGATTTATGTGAAGATCACTGCGGATCTGGACGAAAAAGTGACAAAAGTGGTTTTGTCTGAGGATACTTTTAATGAAAATCTGAAACAGACAGGAACGACTTATCGGCTGGAGGGACTCAGCGAGAAAAGAATGACGGTGACCAGCGGCGGAAAGACAACGGAATACACCTTTGGTTCTTCCAATCCTTTGGAAAATATTACTTTCTATACATGGGATAGCGACAACAAGGATTGGAATGATGTGAAATTTGCTTCAGCACAGGACTATTATGAAGATAAGTGCTATGATGCTGAGAAAAAGAAGGATGAAACCGTATATTGCCGGATCTATTTCAACAGCGGCGGAAAGATCAATGAGATTTATATTTCTGATAAGAGTTCCGCTTGGACAGATAGTGACATGGATACAACGGAAAGAAAAGGCACAGTTGCTTCCTTGATCAATGGTGTATTGAAGTTTAAGACATCTTCTACGGAATATACGATGCTCTCCCGTTATAATGTCGAGAATTCGGACGGCAGTGTAGAAAATGAACTGAATATTACCAGCGCCATCACATCTTCCCTGACCGTATTTGAAAAAATGGCAAACAGCCCTGATGTGACGCTGTATGCAGAGATCAAGGCGGATGCCGATAAAAAGGTAACAGAGGTCAAAGAGGCGTATTTGACCTATGCGAAAGGCACAATTGTGGAATATGAACCGGATAAATCCATGGATGAGCGGTATATTACCATTGAAACCAGTGACGGGGCACAGCTGAAACTCCATGTGGTAGCCAGACCGAAAACCGGAAGTGATGATTATACCTATGAAGATATTGCAAGCACCGGATATGTGGGTTCTACGGTAGAACTGGAATTTAACAACAGTGGTTATGTATCTAAGATCACAGTCGATGAAAGCACAGTGCAGGGTGCTGGAAAGCGCATTTCAGGCGTTGCCGTTAGTGCGGATAATGGATTGAAGCTGAAGGGTGATGATACGGTATACGACTGGATGAGCAGTGTAATCATTACCAGCTCCAGCTTTGACAGCGATCAGCTGTATCGCCTGAAAGAAATGATCGAAGATAAGGATGTTGATGTTTATATCAAGGCGAAGCTGACAGAAAAGAGCCGTGTGGAAGAAGTCGAAGTAACAATTCAGGGGGCGGAAGGCATTCTGAAGGAATATGATGACAGCGATCACACAGTCCGTATCCAGACAGCGGACGGCAATACATTTACATTCAATGTGCTTCGTAAGCCTACCTGTGATATTTCCGGTGTGACACTGGAAGATCTGGATGAAGACTGGAACGGCAAAGAAATCAAACTGGTCTTTGATGATGATGGCTATGTTGAAGCGTTCCGTGATTAAAAAAGCATTATGGATATAAAAAGGGCCTGCGTTCTTCCGAAAAAAAGGAAGGGCCGCAGGCCCGTTTTTTTGAAGCATCAAAAAAAGAGGAGCCGAAGCTCCTCTCTTCCGGTCATCCGAAGACGGCCGAATAACTTTTAATAAGGCTTCCGATGCCGCGCCGAAAGATGCGAAAGGAATGGGTGGGTGCCGCCGAAGCGGCTTTCACATTTCCGGCGGATCTGCCGGAAGGGGAAACGCAGAAGCAATTTGCACATAAAAAAACAGCCGCAGATGCTGTTCTTCCATATGTCAGAGCACCTGAGTCTGCCCGATCCCACAGAACGAAAACCGTATTAACTAAAAAGTTCAAGCCCTATTATAGTCAAAAAACCCCGTCCTGTCAAATGAAAAGAAATGGGTATTGATAAAAATAGTCCTTTCCCTGTATAATAAAGAGAATATGAACAAAAAAGAATGGGAGAGATTTGAGCATGAGATATGAAGGAACCGTTTACAGACCGCCCAGTGAGGCCGGCAGTCTGATTATACAGCTGACCATTGGATGTGCCAGAAATACCTGCACATTCTGCAATATGTATAAAGATAAGAAATTCCGTATCCGTCCTCTGGAAGAGGTAGCCGAGGATCTGGAGATGGCCAGAAGATATTACAGCCATATCAAAGTACGCCGGATCTTCCTGGCGGACGGCGACGCCCTCATCGTAAAAACAGAGGATCTGCTGTATATTCTGGATAAGTGCCACGAGTATTTCCCGGAAGTGGAGCGGATCTCCGTTTATGGCGCGCCCAAGGATATTTTGATGAAAACGCCGGAGGATCTGAAACGTTTAAAGGACGCGGGGCTGGATATGGTCTATATGGGTCTGGAAAGCGGCGCCGACGAGGTGCTGCGGGACGTAAAGAAGGGCGTTACGGCGGAAGAAATGATTCAGGCGGGTATCAAGGTCAGAGAAGCGGGCATGATCCTGTCCATGACGGTGATCTCCGGTCTGGGCGGCAAAAAGCTCTGGCGGGAGCACGCTTTGGGCAGTGCCAGAGTAATCTCCGCCATCAAGCCGGAATATGTAGGCTTTTTGACATTGATGGTAGAGCCGGGAACAGAGATGTACGACCAGTTGAACCGGGGCGAAATCGAACTGCTGGACCCTTATGAAGTGCTGGATGAAACGGAGCTGTTTATCCGCAGTGTGGACGCGGAAGGTACTATGTTCCGTTCTAACCATGCTTCCAACTATATCGCTTTGGGCGGTACCCTGAACGCAGACCGGGACAAGATTCTGGCGCAGATCGAGGAAAGCCGCAAACGCAGCCGGTTCCGTCCAGATATTTTCCGCGGCATCTGATACAACAGGGAACAAAAAGGAGTCTTGCGCAATGGAATGGCTGGGGTTTTTAACCGTCATAACCGCATATTGGTGCTTTTTTCTGGCAGCTGTCACAAAACGGTGGGGCTGGGCGCTGCTGCCGCTGTGGCTGGCGCCTGTTTTTGCCATGACCATCAATTACCAGTCGGGCATGGAGATCAACGGCCTGATGGTGCTGATCTGTGTGGCCATGTTCCTGCTGTGCCGCAAAGGGCTGACAGACGTGAAAATGTGGAACGTAAAGGTACGCAAAAAGCATAATTTTCTTTTTGGCCTGCTTTATGTTTTGATTTTCCTGCTGATGTTTTATTCTCTGGTGCAGGCCCAGGTACAGGGCTATTTCCTCAATCTCCAGGGCTGGGGCAGCAGCCGTCTGAGCGCGCTGCGTCTGGCGCTGACGTTGATTCCGCTGCTGGCGCTGAATGTGGTCTATACCCGGATGGTCTATACGGTCATTGACCGTCTGCACTGCAAAAAAGAGCAGGTGACCCTGCTGGCCTGCCGGGCGTATATTGCCAATGAGGCCGGCGTGGAGAAGGGACTGAATCAGGGGTATTTCTTTGAAGGCATCCAGAATGGAGTGACCTATTATTTTCGTATGACACGGCGGACCTTTTACATGATCCGCAAGGAAACGAAGATGCGTCTGGAGGTGCGCACAGGGCTTCTGGGCGGCAGATATGTGGTGGATCTGGGGCAGCCGGACTGGCTGAAGCGTACCCGCCGCAGGGACCGACAGGACGCCAAGCTGGGCATGGTACTGTTTGTGCTGGTGGCCGCGGCGGCCATCTGGTACTATTGGATCTTCCGGTAAAAGAGAAGGATATTTGCATTTTTCATAAGAAATAACCATCGCTGGAATCTTTGCGGGAGGCAAGGGTTTCAGCGTTTTTTTGTCCGGGGGGATTTGGCGGACAGACAGCCCAGGGGCTCTTTTTTATACGGCTTTCCGGCATGGGAACGGGCCGGGCCTCATATCCTTGTAAGAGGAAGGATGTGGGGACATGGCAAAAAAACTGGCGGCTCTGTTGCTGCTGTATGGCCTGCTGGCAGTGCTGGCGGTGCCGTTGATGGTGACGCTGGCCTTTGGCGGCTTTCGTCAGGAAGCGCAGATGGAGGCCAGGGCCATTTATGGTCTGACGGATTTTTACGCCGGGCAGAAGGCGCCGTCGGAGCTGGAGGCGTATGTGCTGGGAGTGGTGTCGGCGGAAATGCCGGCCTCCTTCCCGCTGGAGGCGCTGAAGGCACAGGCGGTGGCGGCGCGGACCTATGAACTGCGGAAAATGGAAGAGGCGGGCAGTGAGGAAGTCCTGTATGATATCGGACAAGCCTACTGTACCGAGGAGGAGCGCCGTCAGAAATGGGGCGGGAATTATGAGACTTATCTGGCGAAAATGGAAGAGGCTGTCGGCCAGACGGCGGGAGAGATCATGGTCTATGAGGAGGAACCGATTCTGGCGGTATTCCATGCCCAAAGTGGAGGACGAACCGAGGACTCAGAAAATGTTTGGGTACAGGAGATCCCTTATCTGCGCGGCGTGGACAGCGAAGGCGACGAGGAGGCGCCGGGCTTTGAGACAGAAGCTCGGTTTTCGGCGGAGGAGGTCTGGCGGAAGCTTTCCCAGTATGGAGAACTGGGCGTTTCGGCGGCGGAACTGGATTTTTCTCATGCGGAGCGGAGCAAGGCCGGCTACATACAAACCATACAGGCGGGGAATTTGGCGCTGGAAGGGCAGCAGATCCGCAACGCTTTGGGCCTGCGCAGTACGAATTTTACGGTAAAGCGGCAGGGGGACGAATTTGTCTTTACCACAAAGGGCTATGGCCACGGCGCCGGCATGAGCCAGTACGGCGCCAAAGCGCTGGCGGAGGAAGGCAGGGATTATCATGAGATCCTGCTGCATTATTACACCGGGGTATCTTTTGAAAATATTGCATAAAAACATTTCCGGCGGGCAAGAATATCCGTGGAGGTGTTTGGCATGAAACGAAGGAAGAGTAATGACAAAATGGCAACGACACTGGTTTCTCTGGGGCTGTGTGTGGTGGCCTTGGGGGCCGGGGTTTCCTACTATGCCTGGGATCAGCTGCAAAGCGCCGTGCCCCAGGAGGTGACGGGACAGACCTCTCCCGTAACGGCGGCAAAGACGCCCTCTTTGCAGGTGACGAAAGAGCAGTCAGAGCAGATGAGCGATGACGGCGGCGAAGAGCCAGATAGGGAAACGGTGCAGGAAACGGTAAAAACCACTGTGGCAAAGCAGGAAGAAAAGAAAACGGAAACGGCGCAGTTTATCTATCCTCTTACCGGAGAGATTCTTCTGCCTTACAGCGTGGAGACGGCCATTTATGACCCGACGCTGGAGCAGTACCGCACCAATGACAATATCTGCATGGCCGCCGAGGAAGGCACACCGGTGATGGCTGTGGCCGACGGCACAGTGGCGGAAATCAAGGATGACGAAAGGACAGGCCGTACTGTGGTGATTGACCATGCCGACGGCTGGCGGACTACATACAGTCCGCTGAGCGAAGATGTGGCTGTGGCAGAGGGAGATACTGTGGGACAAGGCGAAACCATTGGCACCGTAGGCCAGCCGGAGAAATACGGGGCGGCACTGGGGAGCCATTTGCAGTTTTCCATGGAACAAAACGGGGAAAAAGTAGACCCGCAGACAAAACTGAAGTGAGAAAAGACAAAAAAAGAGAACGCCCTTTTGGAGGTGTATCCATAAGAAAATAAACGTGGCTGAAATCCTTGCGGCGCAAAGAGTGCCGCTGATTCTATGTAAAATAGAATGATTTTCTCTGGAAACAACTGGTGGGGAAGATCTCTTTTGCAGGGTCAGTGACCATGGGGGACTTTATACAGGTCCCCTTTTTCTTTTTTCAGATCGGCGTAGAGCAGATCAATCAGAACGATTGTCAGAGGAATGAGGGCGGCGAAAAGGGCTTTGCCCTGATACCGGTCACAAAGGAAAACGGAAATGATACCGCCGAAGACGAATGCCGCAAGCATACCCATATGGCAGAGCATTCTGCCCAAAAAGTCAATGTCTTTATAGCGCAGTGCCTTATAAAAGGCGATTCCCGTTTGACGGACGTGGTTGGTGCAGAAGGTGGTCGCCATGGGAATGCTCTGGGCCTGGCGGAATGTATTGTACTGCATGGAGCAGATAAAGTTGATGAATACCTGAGAAATCTGGTGGGGTGCGCTTTCTGGCAGGCAGGCCAGAAAAATGACTACCAGCATTTCAATAAAAATCAAAAGGGTATCCCAGCGAATCAGTCCCAGCTTTTTGATGGAACGGGGCAGGGCTTCCGACAGAAGGGCCCCCAGAAAGTACGCGCTCATGGGAATTAAAAAATACAGGGCGTGGCGCCACTGGGCGCGGCCCAATGCCATGGCGAACAATACAAAATTGGCGGTCTGGGCATTACAGAAAATGCCGCCGCGGATGGAATAGGTAAAGGCGCCGTAAAATCCGCTGACGGACATCAAAATGGTGAATACCCACCATTTTTCGTATTCCAGATACTCATTCAATGTGTCATACAGTTTCATTTTTTTTGTTTTCATAGAACAAAACCCCAATCTTCTTTTCCGAAAAGATTTTCGTTGCCTGCGCAAAAAGAAAGCACCGGAAATATGGACAATTATATCGCTTGATTTTGATATTTACAATAAAAATCCTTCCCTAAAACGACATATCATGCAGATTGTCGTACAAGGGAGGAAGTCTGTTCCGGCGGGATCGCGGATGGGTCGAGAAAAGGGGATTTTTCAGATTTTTGAAAAAATACCTTTACGAATTTTCGGAAAAAGGATACAATGGGACAAAAGGGGAATAATCGATTCCCGGACAGGGGGTAACGGTATGGAACGTTTTTCTATCATAAAAGGAGATATTGTGAAAGCCAAAACTGATGCCATTGTTAACGCGGCAAATACATCCCTTCTGGGAGGCGGCGGCGTAGACGGCGCCATTCACCGCGCGGCGGGCAGAGAGCTTTTGGAAGAATGTGAGACGCTGGGCGGCTGTGCCACCGGTGACGCTAAGGTGACCCGGGGCTATAAGCTGAAAGCGGAGTATGTTATCCATACGCCGGGACCGATTTGGCGCGGCGGCAAATGGGACGAAGAAGAGCTTTTGGCAAACTGCTACCGCAACAGCCTGCGGCTGGCAAGAGAATGCGGCGTCAAAAGTATTGCCTTTCCGTCCATCAGCACAGGCGTATATCGTTTTCCTGTGGATCTGGCGGCAAAGATCGCTGTGCGGGAAATCATGGCCTTTCTGGCCCAGGATGAGGAAATGGAGCAGGTGATTATGGTCTGCTTCGATGATGATACCAAAAACGCCTATGTGACGGCGCTGGAAGAATATAAGAAAGAACATTGAGCCAAAACAGGCGCGGAAGACCGCGCCTGTTTTTTTCTATCGGAAACAGGTGTCTGTCCGAGGAGAAACAAAAAGAATTATGTAAACGATTGGGAATATAGGACAGATTTTTACGGATTTTGTCAGGAGGATAACTTTTCTGGTTGTCCACAGTGAAAAACGCCTGAAAAATGAGTTATACACAAAGTTATCCACATTATCCACAGAAACAATGCGGGGAATCTGTGGAGAACTTCCCTTTTTCCACAGGAAAAGGAAAGGAGGCAGAATGGCGGAAAATGGGCATTTCTCATTTTTGAGGGGAGAGGAACAGAAGAAGAAAAATAAGTTCTGTCAACCAAAAGGAAAATATTACACAAAAAAGAGACGGGGAAAAAATAGGCGAAAGGGAGAAAAAAAGAAAAAAATACCACAATTTTTTTCCCCGGGAAAAAAGGGATTTGGAAAAAAACGGCGAATAGGTATGACATGAAAGAAAAATATCTCTTTCTATCGTCGGTATCCCCCAAAATGGAGCCGGCGGTCATGACCAATGGTTTCATTCTGAAACCGCGAAGGGAGTTGTTATTATGCGTTATAACATTATCGGTAAAAACATCGACGTTTGGGACAAGACCAAAGAAATGGTTGAACACAAGATGGATCGTATCGCGAAGCTGTTCCCCGAGGACACCAACGCGACCATCACACTGAGCCTGGAAAAACTGGTTTCCACCGTAGAGGTGACCATTCCGCTGAATAAGAGACTGATCCGTGCCGAAGTGCAGGATGCAGATATGACAGCAGCTATGGATAAGGCTGTGGATATTCTGGAAGGACAGGTAGTCCGCTATAAAAAACGGATGCGCACAAAAGTACGCCAGAGCGGCGAAGGATATATGGCAGAGTATCAGGCAATCCTGGTGCCGGAGGAAGATCTGGACGAGGAACCTCTGTACAAGATCGAACGCATCAAACATTTTGAAGTAAAACCCATGGACGCGGAAGAAGCCGTGATGGAAATGGAACTGATCGGCCACAACTTCTTTGTATTCCGCAACGGGGAAACAGACGAAGTTAATGTAGTTTACAAACGGAAAAACGGCTCTTATGGTTTGATTGAGCCGGAATACTAAAATACAGATCACGGCAGAAGGAGAAGCCGTTTCCTAAGGGCAATACAAAAGGGAAGTCATTAGGGGCATCTTCATAAGGAAATAAAAAATCGCCGGAATCCATACAATAGATTCCGGCGATTCTTTTTTTGGAATGAAGTTCTTATGAGAAGAGCATCCACCTTTTTTATTTTGCCAGGAGCTTGCGCCTGGGCTTGGGGCCATGATGCTGCCAGGGCTTTCTGCGGTAGAACCAGACCGAAAGCGCCGCGGAGATGGCCCAGCCAAAAGGCCAGGACAGCCAGATACCGGTGGAATCCATGCCCATAACTTTGACGAAGAAATAAGCCAGCACGACCCGCAGAACCAGGTCTGTAAAGGTGGTGGTGGTAAAGTAGGCGATGGAGCTGGTGCCCCGCAGAACGCTGTCACACATACATTTCGTCATGACCACAAAATAGAAGGGGGAGACGAAACGCAGGAACAGCACGCCGGTCTGGATGGCCGTCTGGCTTTCGCCGTCCATGAACAGACCGATGGCGTAGCGGCCGAAGATCAAATAGACCAGGGCGAAGGGCAGGCAGACCATAACGCCCATACGCAGGCTTTCCTTCAGTCCTTCCCAGATACGTTCTTCCTTGTGGGCGCCCACATTCTGCGCCGTAAAGGAGGAAAGGCCGTTGGACAGGGTGGTCATGCAGGTAACGGTGAAGGTATTCAGCTTGATGGCGGAGGAATACCCTGCGATAACGGCGGAACCGAAGCTGTTGACCAGTGTCTGGATGAAGAGATTGCCAACGGAGACAAAACTCTGCTGCAAAATACTGGGAACGGCGATGACCGCTACCTGGCCCAGCAGATGGAAAGAAAACCAGGGGAAGGGCTTATTGGTATGGATACGGCTGCGCATTTTGAAAAACAGGGAGATCAGCGCCAGAATACAGGAGATCCCCTGCGCCGCAAAGGTTGCCCATGCCACACCGGCAACGCCCATTTTAAAAACGATGACAAAGATCAGGTCCAGAGCGATATTGCCCAGAGAGGACCCGATGAGGAAATACAGGGGTGTTTTGGAATCCCCCAGCGCCGTGAAAATACCGGTGCAGACATTATAAAGGAACAGAAACCCGAAGCCGTATATATAGATATGCAGGTACAGGGCCCCGTCCTGAAAAATGTTGTCTGGTGTTTGCAGCATCCGCATCATATTTTCGCCCTGCCATACGCCGAATACCGTCAGGATGACGCTGAGGATGGCGCAGGTGATAAAAATGGTGCTGACGGCGCATTTTAAATGAAGATACTGTTTGCTGCCGAAAAGCCGGGATACCACTACGGCACAGCCGGCACTGCTGCCGATGGCGATGGCCATAAAGATCATGGTGATGGGGTAGGATGCCCCGATGGCTGCCAGCGCATCTTCGCCGATGAAACGGCCGGCGATGATACTGTCGGCAATATTATACATTTGCTGAAATACAACACTGATGAGCATGGGAATGGAAAATGCCCAAAGGAGCTTTCTGGTGTTGCCAGTGGTTAAATCTGTAATCATAAGGACGCCTCCTGTTTCTCTTTCTTCAATGTCCCTTTGGGTTTATTGTATAAAAAATGGGCGGAATGGGCAAGTGCGAAACTGCTCTTTTTGCGGCACAAGAAAGTGAAAAAGCCTGAAATTGGGCCAAAAAGAGAAAAAGATATTATTTTTTTGAAATGTTTTTTTCTGAACTCGCACTGTCTGCGGTTTTGTGGTATGATAGGCAAATAAAAAGGAGGGATCTCACGTGGCAAAACTGTACTTTCGCTATGGCGCCATGGGCAGTTCCAAATCGGCCCAGGCTTTGATTACAAAGTTTAATTATGAGGAAAAAGGAATGCGGGTGTGGCTGCTGAAGCCTTCCGTAGACACCAGAAACGGCGCGGATATTGTAAAGAGCCGCATTGGGCTGGAGCAAAAGGCCGATGTGGTGACGCCGGAGATGGATCTGTTCGAGATCTTCCGCCAGAGAGAGCGGGAGTTTTATGATGTTATCATCGCCGATGAGGCCCAGTTTTTCCTGCCGGTCCAGATCGAGCAGCTCAGGGATATTGTAGACGCCTATAATGTGCCGGTGCTTTGCTTTGGTCTGCGGACGGACTTCCGTACCAAAATGTTCCCGGGCAGCAAGCGTCTGCTGGAGCTGGCAGATTCCATTACAGAGCTGAAAACGGTCTGTGCCTGCGGCAGCAAAGCGATTGTCAACGCCCGGCTGGATCAGGAGGGCAATGTGGTGACTGACGGCGAGCAGGTATTTCTGGGGGGCAATGAAAGTTATCGGGCAATGTGCTATAAATGCTGGAAAAAGGCACAGGAGAGGAAGAAAGAAGAATGAATGAAAAAGAATATATCCAGTTTCTTCATTTGGCGGAAAAGCTGAAGGACAATACGCGGCATTCCGTAACTTCCGGCGGAAGAGAGGAAAGCGTGGCGGAGCACAGCTGGAGGGTGAGCCTGATGGCCATGCTGCTGGAAGGAAGCATAGACGGCGTGGATTTTTCCAAGGTGCTGCGGATGTGCGTCATTCATGACTTGGGAGAAGCGGTGACGGGAGATATCCCTTCTTTCTGGAAAACCAAAGAAGATTCGGAAAAAGAGGATGACGTGGTGCTGTCTCTCATCAACAGTCTGTGGGAACCGGTGCGCGGGCAGTGGAAGGCTTTGTATGAAGAAATGCTGGCGCTGGAAACCATGGAGGCGAAAGTGTACAAAGCGTTGGATAAAATGGAAGCGGTGCTCCAGCATAATGAAGCGCCTATTTCCAGCTGGATTCCGTTGGAATATGAGCTGAACCCGGTCTATGGACAGGCAGAGGCACAGGTCCATCCGCTGCTGGCGGCGCTGCGGGAACAGCTGAAAGAAGATACTCTGGAAAAAATAGAAAGAGAAGGGAAAAAATAAATCGGGGAGAGAAGGAAACCGGATATGCAAGGAATGAAAAAATTAAAGATGTCCAATTTGCAGATCGTAGCGGCGGGCTATTTTTTGGTCGTGCTGACGGGGACATTGCTGCTTATGCTGCCGGTGGCAACAGTAGATGGGGCGGATACGTCCCTGCTGGATGCTTTGTTCACCGCTGTGTCTGCTTCCTGTGTGACAGGGCTTGTGGTGCAGGATACGGGAACGCACTGGACATTGTTTGGACAATTGGTGATTTTGGCGCTGATACAGATTGGCGGCTTGGGTTTTATGACTATTTCCCTCAGCTTTTTGATGCTGACCCGGAAAAAAATCGGTCTGCGTCACAGGGAAGTGATGGTCGAAAGCATAAACTCCTCCCAGATCGGCGGTGTTGTGCGCCTGACCAGAAAAATACTTATTGTAACGGCAGTGGTGGAAGGCATTGGTGCTTTGCTGCTGTCTCTTCGTTTTGTGCCGCAGTACGGTACGGCGAAGGGCCTCTATTTTGGGGTGTTCCATTCTATTTCCGCATTCTGCAACGCGGGCTTTGACCTGATGGGGAATTATGATTCCATTGTGGCTTATTCTGCGGACCCCCTTGTGAATTTCACGCTGATGGGGTTGATTACCATCGGCGGTCTGGGGTTCCTGGTCTGGGAGGACCTTTGGCAGAAAAAATGGCGTCTGCATCGTCTGCGGCTGCAGTCTAAGATCGTACTGAGCGCTTCGTTTCTGCTGACTGTTGGCGGCGGTCTGGTGCTGCTATTGTTAGAGGCCAACAATCTGAATGTGGGCATGGACAGCGGAGAACGGATATTGACGGCATTGTTCCAGTCCTGTACCGCCAGAACGGCAGGTTTTAACTCTGTGGACCCGGCGGCTATGACCGGCGGGAGCAAACTGGTGATGATGACGCTGATGTTTATTGGCGGCAGTCCCGGTTCCACCGCCGGCGGTATCAAGACCACCACCATTGTGGTGATTTTGATGTATACCCTGGCGGGAATCCGGCATGAGCGCAGCGCCAATATTTTTGGCCGCAGCCTGGGGGATGACGAACTCCATAAAGCGGTATATGTATTTTTTGTAAATCTGCTGTTTGTCCTCTGCGGCACGACTGTGATCTGTGCTTTGCAGAACCTGCAGCTGACAGATGTATTGTTTGAGGCTTTTTCCGCCATGGGTACGGTAGGGATCACCACTGGTATCACCAGGGATCTGATTCCGGCTTCCCAGCTTGTCATCATATTCCTGATGTACTGCGGCCGGGTGGGCAGCATTTCCTTTGCTGTGGCGCTGATGGAACGGAAGGCGACGCCGCCGGTGACGATGCCGTCGGAAAGAATCAATATTGGTTAATTTATCTGGAAGAAGATAAGGAGGAAGGGTTATGAAATCCTTTTTGATTGTTGGTATGGGCTCTTTTGGTCATCATCTGTGCCGGAGCCTGGCAGAAAATGACTGTGAGATTATGGTTGTTGACCGGTTTTCAGAGGCGGTGGAGGACGTCCTGCCTTTGGGCGTCAGCGGCAGAGTGGGTGACTGCACCAATCCGGAGGTGCTTCGTTCCTTTGGCATCAACCTCTTTGACGCCTGCTTTGTGTGCATGGGGACTAATTTTAAGAACAGCCTGCAGATCACCAGTTTTTTGAAGGAATTAGGGGCGAAAAAAGTTTATGCCAAGGCGGACGAGGATATTCAGGCGAAATTTTTGAAACGGATCGGCGCCGATGAAGTGATCTATCCGGAAAAGAACGTGGCGGAACAGATCGCCATTGCAGCCTGCTCCGACAATATTTTTGACTGCATCCCTTTTGTGGAGAATTACTTTATCGCGGAGATTCAGCCCATGGAGCGCTGGCTGGGCAGAACAGTAGTGGATGTGAATTTCCGCGCGCGGTATAATCTGAATATTGTGGCCGTGAAGCGGGGAGAGGAAGTGGTCCCTATTTCCGGCCCCAATTATGTGTTCACGGCGGAGGAACATTTGATGGTGCTGGGCCACATTGACGATATCAGGAAGATCGCCCATTGATATGAAGATACGGGAGATAACAAAAAACAAGGAACGCTTTCTGCCGCTGCTCCTGCTGGGAGACGAGCAGGAAAGCATGATACGGCGGTATCTGGAACGGGGAAGCATGGCGGTTTTGTTCCACGGGGAAAGGGCGGCTGCGGTCTCTGTTGTGACAAAAGAGGGCGATGGCCTGTGGGAATTAAAAAATATCGCCGTTCTTCCCTGCTGCCAGAAAAAAGGATATGGAAAGAAACTGCTGGAATTTTGGCTGGAGCGTCTGAAAGGACAGGGCGTTCTGCAGGCGGGAACGGGAGAAGTGCCCAGTACCACGGGGTTTTATACCGCCTGCGGATTCCAATTCTCCCATAGAATCCCGGATTTTTTCGTTTATCATTATGACCATCCCATCATGGAAGACGGCAAGCTGCTGAAAGATATGGTTTATTTTTCCCGGAAACTGTGAAAAACGGCGGCAAGATGTTACATTTTCTTTAAAGTTTATAAAAGCCCCCGGATTTCAGGTATTTACTACTTGCGCCGGAGGCTGTTTTTCTGCTAAACTATAATAATGTAAAAGTATGCCCGCAGGAGAAGCGTTCTTTTTTTGCGGCAAAAAACTGAAAAAGAAAAATGAGGTGAACCAAATGGGTTTATTGGAAAAAATATTTGGGAACTACAGCGAGAAGGAGATCAAGAAGATCATGCCCATCGTGAACAAGATCGAATCGCTGGCGCCCCAATATGAAAATCTTTCCGATGAAGAATTGAGAGGAAAGACACAGGAGTTCAAGGATCGTCTGGCAAAAGGCGAAACACTGGACGATATCCTGCCGGAAGCTTATGCTGTCGTAAGAGAAGCGGCTTCCCGTCCTCATGTTTTGAATATGCGTCATTTCCCTGTACAGCTCATGGGCGGCATTGTCATGCACCAGGGCCGTATCGCCGAAATGCGTACCGGTGAAGGTAAGACACTGGTGGCGACACTGCCCGCTTACCTGAACGCTCTGGAAGGCAAGGGCGTCCATGTAGTCACCGTCAACGACTATCTGGCACAGCGTGACAGCGAGTGGATGGGCGAGGTATTCCGTTTCCTGGGTCTGAGCGTTGGCTGTATCCTGAACAGCATGGACAACAACGAACGCCGGGCGGCCTATGCCTGCGACATCACCTACGGTACAAACAACGAGTTTGGTTTTGACTACCTGCGTGACAACATGGTGGTAAGAAAAGAAAGCATGGTACAGAGAGACCTGCATTTTGCCATCATCGACGAGGTGGACTCCGTCCTCATCGACGAAGCCAGAACTCCTCTGATTATTTCCGGCAGCGGCTCCAAGTCCACAGATTTGTACCGTGTGGCGGATCTGTTCGCGAAACAGCTGAAACAAGGCCGTATCCTTAACGAAGAAGAGGCCATGAACCCTCTGCTGAGAGAAGAACTTCAGGAGGAAGGCGACTTCATTCTGGACGAAAAAGCAAAAAGCGTTGTGCTGACCCAGGAAGGCGTTGCCAAGGCGGAGAAATTCTTCTCCGTGGACAATCTGTCCGATCCGGAAAATCTGGAACTGCAGCATCATATCAACAACGCTTTGAAAGCCAACTATAATATGCATCTGGATAAGGACTACGTCATCCATGAGGGCGAGATCGTCATTGTCGACGAATTTACCGGCCGTATGATGCCCGGCAGACGCTATTCCGACGGTCTGCACCAGGCCATCGAAGCCAAGGAAAACGTACAGGTGCGCCGGGAAAGCAAAACACTGGCGACCATCACCTTCCAGAATTACTTCAATAAATATAAGAAAAAATGCGGTATGACCGGTACGGCGAAAACAGAGGAGGACGAATTCCGCAATATCTACGGTATGGACGTTGTGGAGATTCCCACCAATAAGCCTGTTGCCAGAATCGACCAGCAGGATGTGGTATACCGTACAGAAGCCGGAAAATTCCGCGCTGTGGTACGGGATATCGCCGAAGCCCACGCCAAGGGACAGCCGGTGCTGGTAGGTACCGTTACCATTGATAAATCCGAGGAACTGAGCAAGCTCCTGAGACGGGAGGGCATCCCGCATCAGGTACTGAACGCAAAATACCATGCCAAGGAAGCGGAAATCGTCGCTTTGGCGGGCCAGATGAACGCTGTAACCATCGCCACCAATATGGCCGGCCGTGGTACTGACATCAAGCTGGGCGAAGGCGTACCGGAGCTGGGCGGTCTGAAGATTATCGGCACGGAGCGCCATGAGTCCAGACGTATCGACAACCAGCTGCGTGGTCGTGCGGGCCGTCAGGGGGACCCCGGCGAATCCAGATTCTATATCTCTCTGGAGGACGACCTGATGCGTCTGTTCGGCTCTGAAAAGACCATGAAACTGGTCGACGCCATGGGTATGGATGAGGATGAGCCCATCGAGGCGGGTATGCTGACAAAGGCCATTGAAAACGCCCAGAAAAAGGTAGAGGGCAATAACTTTGCCATCAGAAAACACCTGCTGGAGTATGACCAGGTCATGAACGAACAGCGTGAGGTTATTTACGGCGAAAGACGTCGCGTGCTCTACGGCGAAAACCTGCGCGAAAGCATTATGGGCATGATTCACGATACCATTGGCCGTATCGTAGACACCCATATCAGCGACGAACAGCTGCCGGAGGAATGGGATATGAACGCCTTGAGCGAGGCCTTCTCCGCCATTGTTCCTGTGGGCAAGATCAATATTAAAGAAGACGCCATTGCCCAGATGACCAAGGAAAAACTGAAAGAAAACCTGCAGAAGCTGGGTGTGCAGCTGTATGAGCTGAAAGAAAAAGAAATCAATGACGAGGAAAAAATGCGTGAGCTGGAGCGTGTCATCATGCTGCGCGTCATCGACCAGAAATGGATGGACCATATCGACGATATGGACCAGATGCGCCAGGGCATCGGCCTGCACGCTTACGCCCAGAGAGACCCTCTGATCGAGTATAAATTCGCCGCTTATGATATGTTTGAGGAAATGAGCGCCCACATCCAGGAGGATACGCTGAAGATCCTTTACCGTGTGCGCATCGAGACAGAAGCCAAACGGGAAGAGGTACAGAAGCCCATGTTTACCAATAAGGATGATTCCGGCGTGAAACAGCCCAAGAAGCGGGAAGAAGCCAAGATCGGCAGAAACGATCCCTGTCCCTGCGGCAGCGGCAAGAAATACAAACAGTGCTGCGGCAGAAATGCCTGAGAAAAGAGTGAGTGCAAATGGAACGTAAAATAGTACAAAAACTGCCCTTTTACACCCAGCGTATGACGGAAGAAACCTGGCGGCAGGAAGGCTTCCCCTCCTGGGAGGGAGCCGAAAGCTGGACCATGCGGGGCTGCGGCATCGCCTCCCTGCGGATGGTGCTGGACGGTCTGGGATGCGCCTGCGGCGGCCAGGGAGAGATGATCGCCCGGGGACTTGCGGCAGGTGCTTATAAAGAAGGCGTCGGCTGGATTCACTGGGGTCTGGCCCATATGGCGGAGGACTGGGGTATTTTCGCCGAGGCCAGAAGAGGACAGACCATAGAAGATCTGAAACAGGCTCTGGATGAAGGAATGCTTTGCATCGTTTCCATTACATCCTTCTTCCAATACGGGAAAACACGGTCCGACGGCAGTGTTTACGGTAAAGGCGGCCATCTGGTCCCTGTGTATGGCTACACTCAGGAGGAAGGCCGGCTGACGGGCTTCCTGCTCCATCACCCTTCCGCTTTTCAGGAAAATAACCGGGCGGATTGGGAAGTGCCGCTGGCACAGTTTACCCCTTCTTTTTCCGGGAACATGATCGTTTTCCGAAAAGGGGAAACAGCAGAATAAAGGATATTCATTATGTTTATCATAAATAAAACCAACCAAAAAATTCATTTTAAAGGAGTTGATTTTTAATGTTCGAGTTAGAACAGATCCGTCTGGGCCTGTCGGCTTACGACGAAAAATTAGAGGAAATGGGGGCTTCACTTTGACGTCGCTGGCGCCAAGGAGAAGATTACCGAATTAGAAGAACTTTCTGCCGATCCGGATTTCTGGAACGATATACAGAAAAGCCAGAAAACCCTCCAGCAGCTCAAAGCTCTGAAAAATAAGGTGGAGACCTACGAGGGTCTGGTAACAAAGTATGAGGACATCCTCACGCTCATCGAAATGGGTATTGAGGAGGAAGACGAAAGCGTATACGAGGAAGTCAAGGAAATGAACGATTCCTTCCTGGAGGAATTCGAACAGCTCCATGTGTCCACTATGCTGGACGGGGAATACGACCGCAACAACGCCATCGTAACCCTGCACGCCGGCACCGGCGGCACAGAAGCCTGCGACTGGACCAATATGCTCTTCCGTATGTATACCAAATGGGCGGCAAAGGCAGGCTTTGACGTGGAAGTGCTGGATATGCTGGACGGCGAAGAAGCGGGGCTGAAATCTGTGACCATTCAGGTCAATGGGGAAAATGCCTACGGCTATCTGAAGTCGGAAAAAGGCATCCACCGTCTGGTACGTGTGTCTCCCTTTGACAGCTCTGGCAGACGCCATACCTCTTTCGCGTCCTGCGATGTCATGCCGGAAATTGAAAACGATAACGAAATCGAGATCAACCCCGACGATATCCGTGTAGACACCTATCGTGCCAGCGGCGCCGGCGGCCAGCATGTCAATAAGACATCCTCGGCTATCCGTATTACTCACTTCCCTACTGGGATCGTGGTACAGTGTCAGGACGAAAGAAGCCAGTTCAGCAATAAGGAACGGGCGTTCAAAATGCTCAAAAGCAAACTGCTGGCGCTGAAGATCGAGGAACAGATGCAGAAGCTGGCGGAGATCCGCGGCGATGTAAAGGAAATCGGCTGGGGCAGCCAGATCCGTTCCTATGTATTCATGCCCTACACTCTGGTAAAGGATCACCGTACCGGTGAGGAAACAGGGAATGTAGGCGCGGTTATGGACGGCGACATTGATAACTTTATCAGCGCTTATCTGGCGTGGATTCACAGCTAAAAGGGGTAAGAGAGATTGAAAGAGATCAAAATTACCAAAAACGAGGAAAATCAAAGACTGGATAAATATCTGCTGAAATACTTCAACAAGGCCCCCAAGAGCTTCGTCTATAAGATGCTGCGCAAAAAGCGTATCAAGCTCAACGGCGGCCGGGCGGAAGGAAATGAGATGCTTCTGGAGGGGGATGCCCTCCAGATGTATCTGGCAGAGGAGACCATGGCGGGCTTCATGGAGAAAAAGGAGGTGCCGGCGGCGCAGCGCCATTTCGGCATCGTTTATGAGGACGACGATCTGCTGGTGGTCCATAAACCGGCAGGGCTGCTGTCCCATCCCCAGACGGCGGAGGACAGAGAGACCCTCATTGACCAGATCCTGTATTATCTCTATGAAAAAGGCCAGTATCTGCCGGAGGCGGACTCCGCCTTTACACCGGCCCTGTGCAACCGTCTGGACCGGAATACCAGCGGCATCGTTGTGGCGGGGAAGACCCTGCGGGCCGTACAGGCCGTCAACGAGGCCATCCGCCGGGGCAGAATGGAGAAATACTATGTGACTCTGGTGGCGGGAGAAATCAAGGAGTCCGGCAGCATCGACCTGTATTTATCCAAGGATGAGGAAAAGAACCAGGTTTGGACAAGCCGGGAGGAAAAGGCGGGCTACCGCAGGGCGCTGACCAAGTACAGACCCCTTGCCTGCGCCAAAGGCTTTTCCCTGCTGGAATTGCAGCTGATTACAGGAAAGACCCATCAGATCCGTGCCCATATGCAGGCCGTCGGCCATCCTGTGGCCGGAGACCGGAAGTATGGAGACCCGCTGATAAACCAGCGGATGCGGGAGGACTTTGGCCTTTCCAACCAATGTCTGCATGCCTGGAAGATCCGCTGGAAAGAGAAGGAAGGATTTCTTTCGTATTTGTATGGAAAAGAAATGACGGCAGCTTTGCCCAAAAAGCTGCAGACGGCCTGTGACGAACTGTTTGGCGGCGGGCTGTCTTTTTGAAGGAATAGGAGGATCTGGGATGAAAGCCATTATACTAGCGGCAGGCTATGCCACTAGACTGTACCCTTTGACCATCAATCGGCCGAAGGCTTTGCTTCCGATCAACAAAAAACCCATCATTGACTATATTGTGGAGGAACTGAACACCATAGAGGAGCTGGACGAGATCTATGTGGTGACCAACAGCCGCTTTGCCGGGCATTTCAGCGACTGGGCGAAAAAAACATCTTCCCGGGCGCCTATTTTTGTCCTGGATGACGGCACTACCAGCGACGAGAATAAAAAAGGCGCTGTGGGCGATATGGGTTTTGTTATTGAACAAAAAGGGATTGACGATGAACTGCTGGTCATCGCCGGGGATAATTTCTTTACGTATTCCCTGCGGGACTATGTGGATTTTTACAGAAAAAAGGGCCATGACTGTGTTTGTGTGAAAGAATGGCCCAACGAGAAGGAACTTTCCAAGTTTGGCATCGCTTTGCTGGATGAGGACGGCAAGGTACTGGATATTGAGGAAAAGCCGAAATGCCCCAAATCCAATACGGTGGTATTCGCTACCTACCTGTACCGCAGAGAGACCGTTCCCATGATCCGGGAATATCTGGCGGCGGGGAACAACCCCGATGCCCCCGGCAATTTCCCTGCGTGGCTGTATCAGCGCAAGGATGTGTATGCCTACACCTTTTCCGGGGAGTGCTATGACATCGGTACGCCGGAAAGCTATCGGGAAGTATGCCGGATGTATGAGGAATAATGGGAAAACTCCCGGCTTCGGGAGTGAGAGAAAAAACCGGCACGGCGGGGAGAAAGACCATGTGTCGGATTTTTTTCGTAGAGGAAAAAACGGCAAGGAGTGCGGAACAATGGATTGGATAGAAGTATTTATCTCTTCTTCGGCAGAGGGTCTGGAGCCTCTGGAAGGGCTGCTGTACCAGTGCGGCCTGAACGGATTGATGATACATGACGCCAGAGATTTTGCGGAATTTCTGGAAAACCCCAGCCGGGAGTGGGACTATGTGGCCGATGAGCTGGTGGAGGAAAAACAAGAGCAGGAGACGGGCATTACCTTCTTCCTGCGGGATAATCTTTACGGCAGAGAGCAGCTTTCCCAGATCAAAAGCGCGCTGGTGAGCCTGAAGGCGGCGGAAAAGGAACTGGATCTTGGGCCGCTGGAAGTAACCATGAAAAATGTGGCGGAAGAGGATTGGGCCAACAACTGGAAGAAATTCTTCAAGCCCTTCCCTGTGGGGGAAAAGATCATGATTAAGCCCTCCTGGGAAGAACTGCCGGAAAAGACAGATAAAATCGTTCTGAAAATCGACCCCGGCCATATTTTCGGCACAGGCACCCATGAGACCACACAGCTGTGCATGGAGCTCATTGAGAAATATGTGAAAAAAGAGGATCTGGTGCTGGATATCGGCTGCGGCAGCGGTATTTTGTCTATTGCCGCGCTGCTGCTGGAGGCCAGAGAGGCGGATGCTGTGGACATTGACCCTAATGCCATCCAGATCGCCTATGAAAACAGCGACAGAAATGACATCCCCAGAGAAAAATACCATGTAAAAGCCGGGAATATCCTGGAGGACAAGGCCTTGCAGGCATCTTACAGCGGCAAGAAGTATGATCTGGTGGCGGCCAATATCGTGGCGGATGTCATCATCGCCCTGACGAAACAGGTGCCGGACTATATCAAGGACGGCGGCGTGTTCCTGTGCAGCGGCATCATCACCGAACGGAAAGAGGATGTGCTGGCGGCACTGGCGGCGGCCGGGTTTAAGGTACTGGATATTAAGGAAAAAACAAGCTGGGTCGCTATCGCGACCAGATACGAGGGTTGAGCCATGCCGAAATTTTTTGTAAGCCCACAACAGATTGTGGGCAAGAAGATTACCCTCACAGGGGATGACGAAAAACATATCAAAACGGTGCTGCGGGCCAGAGAAGGCGAGGAGATCACTGTCTGCGACGGGGAAGGATGGGACTACCAGTGCCGTATCCTGTCTCTGGAACGGGGGGTGGTGACGGAAATTTTGTCCTCCGCTCCTTGTGACGTGGAGCCGGAGACAAAGATTACGCTGTACCAGGGACTGCCCAAGGCCGATAAAATGGAATGGATCATCCAGAAATGCGTGGAGCTGGGCGTGGAGCGGATCGTGCCGGTTTCCACAGAGCGGGCCATTGTCAAGCTGGACAAAAAGGAAGGCAAAAAGCTGGAACGCTGGCAGAAGATCGCCGAAGCCGCCGCCAAGCAGAGCGGACGGGGCATCATTCCGCCAATGGGAGAAAGCGTCCTTTCCTTCCGGGAGGCTGTGGCGGAGGCGGCAAAGCTGGACGGCGCCCTGATCCCCTATGAGAAAGAGGAAAAACGGGGCATCCGTGAATTTGTGCGTGGCTTTTCCGGGAAGACCGTCGGTGTGTTCATCGGGCCGGAAGGCGGATTTTCGCCGGAAGAAGTGGCGCTGGCGGAGGAAGCCGGTATACTGCCTGTGACCCTGGGCAAAAGAATATTGCGAACGGAAACGGCGGGCATGACCACCGTTGCCTTATTGTTGTATGAATTGGGCTAAGGAGGAAATTGAGCCATGATCTATTTTGATAACGCCGCTACCACAAGAGCGCTGCCCGAGGTGGCGGAAAAAATGACCTATATGATGTGTGAAAACTTCGGGAACCCGGCGACTGTCAGCGTCATGGGGCTGGAGGCGGAAAAAGAGATCCGGAAGGCTTCCGAGATTCTGGCCAACGGCATCCGGGCCAAGGCCGAGGAAATCTATTTTACCAGCGGCGGCACGGAAGGGGACAACTGGGCCATCTACGGTACAGCGGAAGGCTATGCCAGAAACGGAAAGCATCTGATTACAACCTCTATTGAGCATCCCGCCGTAAAAAATCCCATGAAGCATCTGGAGGAAAAAGGCTACGAGGTGACCTGGCTGGGGGTAGACGAAAAGGGGCATATCTCTCTGGAAGAGCTGGCAAATGCCATCCGTCCCGATACCATTCTGGTGAGCACCATTCTGGTAAATAACGAGACCGGCGTAGTACAGGACGCGGCGGCTATCGGCAAACTCATCAAGGAAAAGAACCCCAATACCCTGTACCATGTGGACGCGGTGCAGGCCTTTGGGAAATACCCCATTGACGTGCAGAAAATGAAGATCGACCTTTTGACTATGAGCGGCCATAAGATCCATGGCGCCAAAGGCACCGGTATGTTCTATATGCGCAAGGGTCTGAAGGTACGCCCGCTGATTCTGGGCGGCGGACAGCAGAAGGGCCAGCGGGCCGGTACGGAAAACGGGGCCGGCGCAGCAGGACTGGGCGTTGCGGCGGATGTGGCCTTCCGTTCTATGAAAGAAAGCATCGAGCACGTAAGAGAAATCAAAAAAACACTGATGGAAGGTATTCTGGCTATGCCCGATACCCAGGTCAACGGCGCGGGCATCGGCGAGGACAGCCCCTATGTGCTGAATGTGACCTTTAAGGGCCTGCGCAGTGAAGTACTGCTGCACAGTTTGGAGAGCAAGGGGATTTTCGTTTCCGCCGGTTCCGCCTGCGACAGCCGGAAAAAAATCGGCAGTCCTGTCCTGACAGCCATGGGCCTGCCCTTTGAGGAGATCGAAGGCGCCGTCAGATTCAGCTTCTGCCGGTACAATACTGTGGAAGAGGCCAGGGAATGTCTGAAAGCATTGGAAGAAACCGTACCGTTTTTGCGTAAGATCAACAGACAGAGATAAGGAGGAAGTATGGCGGAGAAAGTATTGCTTGTAAAATTCGGAGAAATTGCCATGCGGGGGGATAACCAGTATATCTTTATCAACCGGCTGATTCTGGCCATCCGCCGGAATCTGGACCCTGTGGGCAATTATTATGTGGTAAGAGAGCCGGGCCGTCTGATTGTGGAAGACCGGGGAGGTGAAATGGATTTTGATCTGGTGATCCCCAGAGTGGAGCCTATTTTCGGTTTGGTGGCCCTTTGTCCCGGCCTGCGTCTGGAGGAAATGACGCTGGATGCTATTAAAGAAGAGGCTCTGCGCCATATGCAGGAGATGTATGGAGATGCCCCCATGACCTTTAAGGTCAATGCCAGACGCTCCAATAAGGGCTTTGCGGTTCGTTCTCAGGAAATCTGCGCTGATGTGGGCGAGTATATTCTGGACCATATGCCCAACATGACCGTAAACGTAAAAAATCCCGATGTGGTGCTTTATGTGGAGGTCAGAAACAAAATCTATATGTATTCCAAAATCATTAAGACCTACGGCGGCCTGCCTTACGGCAGCTCCGGCAAGGGGGTTTCCCTGCTGTCCGGCGGCATAGACAGTCCCGTGGCTACCTGGATGATGGCCAAGCGTGGCGTAGAGGTGGAAGGTGTGTATTTCCACAGCCCTCCCTATACCAGTGAATGGGCCAAACAGAAGGTTATCGACCTGGCGAAGCGCATCGCCGACTTTACCGGGGAGTTTAAGCTCTATGTGGTACCCTTTACGGATTTGCAGCTGTATCTTTTGGAGAATGTGCCCCATGATAAGCTGACCATCCATCTGAAACGGGCCATGATGCGTGCGGCGGAACAGATTGCCGTCAAGGACGGGGCATGGAGCCTGATTACCGGCGAAAGCGTGGGTCAGGTAGCCAGCCAGACCATGCAGGGCATCTATGCCATCAATGCTGTCTGCAAAATGCCGGTACTGCGGCCTTTGGCGGGCATGGACAAGCAGGAAATCATCGACATCGGCACAAAGATCGGGACCTATGATATTTCCATCCGGCCCTATGAGGACTGCTGCACCATTTTTGTGGCAAAGCACCCGCAGATCAAGCCCAGACTGAATGTTATCGAGAAGATCGAACGGAAGCTGACGGATCTGGACAAATATCTGGAAGAAGCCGTAGCCAACGCGGAGATTATCGAGCTGTAAAATACAAGAAACATCGGTATGCCAAAATTAAGCTGCCGATGTTTTTTTAATTCAAAAATCTTCTTGTAGAGAAAAAGGTCTCCTGTTATAATGTGTTTGTATTTATTAAGATACAAAAGGTTTATGTAAGAGGAGGGGTTTTATGAAAAAAAGAAGTAGGAAGGGACTGGCTGCGGCGCTGGTTCTGACTATGGCGCTGCCTGTGACAGCTTTCGGGGCGGAAACTGTACAGGTGGATGGCTATGACAGAATGGAAGGGGAAACAGCTAAATATCAGTTCAGCATTTCCAATGTGACGGGCAAGACCACTGTGGCCGGACAGGAAGCTTATGTGTGTCAGGCACCGGCAAAAGTGACTGCTGTGGACGAACTTCAGACATTGGAAGTAACAAAGTATCTCAGTGCCGGAAACGCACTGGCAGCTCAAGGGAGCATGATCCCTGACGGTTATACACAGGAAAACTGGGAGGCGCTTTATTATGAGAGCGAAGGAGACACCGTTGTACAAGTTGGCACCACTTATACCATCAAAGATCCTGGTATATATCGAGTCCTTGGCATGTATCCCGTCATTGCGGGCGGTGCAGAAGTATATCTGGTGGTAGAAAGCAATGGGCAGACAGTGGCAAGCCTGACAAAGCCCCAGTATACCACAGCGACACCCAGTACAGCGAAAGTACTGGTAAACGGAAAGGAAATGGCGTTTGACGCTTACACCATCGGAGGCAATACTTATTTTAAATTACGTGACATCGCGGCGGCTGTCAACGGCACAGCGAAGAACTTCAATGTAGCTTGGAACGCAGATGCGAAAGTCATCAGCTTACAACCGGAAACAGCCTACGCGGCAGTAGGGGGCGAATTGGCGGCGGGAGACGGCACCGCAAAACAGGCACTGCCTTCCAGCGCACCTGTGTACATGGGCTGGATGGAATATGCCATGCCTGCTTACAACATCAATGGTAGCACATACTTCAAACTGCGTGATCTGTGCAGCCTTATGGGTATCACTGTAGGCTGGAATGACAATACAAAAACCATTACCGTAGACAGCACAAAATGAGCAAATCAAAAACGAATGGGAAAAAGGCAGATGACCCTTAGAAAATATGCCAGATAAATCTCAGTGAAAATAAGAACGCTGGAGTCGGGAGATTCCGGCGCTCTTTTTTCGTGTAAAGAAGCGTCTCTTGATTTTTGTTGGGGAAATGTGGGTAGGATACCTTGCCTGAAAAACAAAATAGGGGGGAGAGAGGGCTTTTTCTTTCTCGGAGGAAAGAGATTCATGGAAGGGGATGAAACGCCTGAGATAGGCTTATAATGGAAAATAGATGTATACAGGATGTAAAAATATAGGGGAAAGGGACTTTACGGAAAAATAGATGGGGAGGCAAAAAGAAAATTTTAAGAGTATGAAAAAGACAAAAAGAAAAGCGTCCGATTTTTTTTCGGACGCTACTGCTATTTTTGTGGTATATGATATTAGATTCCAATCAAGGGGTTTTACTCCAGAACGTAAACGGTTACGTTGCGCACGCCCCAGCTGTATGCTTCGGAAACGCTGTTGACGCAAACGTCCAGTCGGTTGCCTTTGATGGCGCCGCCGGTATCAGCGGCAATGGCGACACCGTAGCCGGGGACGTATACTCTGGAACCCAGAGGGATGACACTGGGGTCTACGGCAACGACGCCTCTGCCGGCCTTCATGCCGGTAGCGGTAACGCCGGTGCAGCCCGCGTCATACGGTGTGTAGGCGGTAGCGCGTACGGAAACGGCCTTGGAATAAGTATAGCCGTTGATAACGTTCTGGGCGCCAACCTCTACGATCTTGCTGACGGGTTCGGAAACTACTTTTTCTTCCACAAATTCTGTGCTTACCAGTGTGGAGCCTTCGTAAATCTGTTTGTTAACGATGGTCTTTGTACCGTTTTTGCCTTCCTGTACCACTCTTGTTTCGCCGGGCGCCAGATCCTTTGTGGTGCGCTCTACGGTTTCATAAGGAATGGTCTGAGTGGTGGATACGATCTTTTCTGTTACGCTGGACAGTGTCACTGTCATCATATCGCTCAGGGCGTCTGTTTCTTCCGCGTCTTCCAGCACATACTGACCGTCCAGTGTGCTTTCCATGTCGTCCAGCAGCTCGCCTACGGTAGCCTTGTCTGTGCTGACCATGCGGGGTACGCCGTCCATGTTGATGACAACGGACATCATATCCTCTTTTTCATATGCGGACGCTGTGCCGCAGCCGATTGCTAAAATAAATACCACGATAGCAAGTACTCTAAGATGTGTTTTCATGATTTTTCCTCCTTGAACAATCTTTCATCGAATGGCGTTTTGTGGGAAGCACTTCGGTCGGAAAGAATGTTCCTCTCGTTATAATAATGATAGACATTAGATGGATGCCTTGCCCGCCGCCAGAGGGCCGCGGGATCGCAGTCGTAAGAGAGCGGAAGTCGTCACTTCCGCGGTGTTTACGGTGTTACAAAACAACTGCAAAAAATAAAGATATACCATAATGGTATACCTTTATTTTCATTACGCTGTTTATATTAACACATTTGTAACATTTGTGCAACCCTTTTTTAAAAAAATAATGATTTTGCGTTATCAGACGTAACTTTTGCGACATATTCCGGCGTTAAATTTTTAATTTCCGCAATCTTTTTGACCACAAATTCCAGATTTCTGGAGTCGTTTCTCTTGCCGCGGTTGGGATTGGGCGCCAGATAAGGGGAGTCCGTCTCAATGAGGATTTTTTCCAGAGGGATGCGATCCACCACTTCCACCAGTTTTTTGGCGTTGGAAAAGGTAATTACCCCCCCAATGCCGATATAAAACCCCATTTTGACATAATCCTCCGCCATTTGCCAGGAACCGGAGTAGCAGTGGATGACGCCGGTGCGGACATTGCTGCTCTGGATGATGTCGAAGGTTTCCTGAGCGGCGTCTCTGGAGTGAATTATTACAGGTTTGTTAACACTTTCCGCCAGGCGCAGCTGCTGCCGGAACCAGAAGCGCTGCAGTTCCCGGGGGCTGAAATCATAATAGAAATCCAGACCGATTTCACCGATGGCGACCACCTTGGGATGAGCCGAAAGGCGACGGAGTTCCTCAATGGTCTGGGAAGACATTTCCTCTGCGCTGTGGGGATGCACGCCGACGGCGGCGTAGAAAAAGTCGTATTTCTCCGCCAGACGGATGCTGGTTTTGGAGCTTTTTTCATCGCAGCCGACGTTTACCACATAGTCAATACCGCAAGAGGGGAGAAGCTCGATGAGCTTCTCCCTGTCTTCCTGAAATCGTTTGTCGTCATAATGGGCGTGAGACTCGAAATACATCAGCTGATCTCGCTCCCGCTTGCAAAGTCTTTGTCGTCCGTAGTCAGAATGGACAGCTTGCCGTCTCCGTCTTCGGCGCACAGGATCATTCCGTAGGACATTTCGCCCATCATCTTTCTGGGCTTCAGGTTATAAGCCACAACAACGCGTTTGCCTACCAGCGCGCCGGGGGCGTAGGTGTCTTTGATGCCGGAGAAGATGACTCTCTCCTCGTCACCGATTTTGATGACGTTGCGCAGCAGCTTTTTAGAGCCTTCCACAGCGGTGCTTTCCAGCACTTCGCCTACCTTCAGCTGTACCTTGCAGAAGTCGTCAATGGTGATTTCCGCGGGGTATTTGCTTTCTTCTTCCTTCTTTTCCTCGGCTTTTTTCTGCTGGTTGGCGATAGAAGTCGCCTGAGAAGCCTTGATGGCTGCTTCCAGTTCAGCCAGCTCTTTTTTCATGTCGATTCTGGGGAAGAGGGTCTCGCCTTTTTCTACGGACAGTTCCGCAGGCAGGATACCCCATGTCTTTGTGCTCTCCCAGGAGGTCATATCTTCCGTAATATGCAGCTGTGCCCAGATCTTGGCAGGAGTCAGCGGCATGAAGGGCTGGATCAGGATGGAAACGATACGGATGCTTTCCGCTACGTTGTACAGTGCGTTTGCCAGTTCGCCTTTCTTGGATTCGTCTTTGCACAGAATCCAGGGCTGTGTTTCGTCGATATATTTGTTGGTGCGGCGGATCAGGTTCCAGATTTCCGCCAGAGCGTCGCTGAAGAACAGGTGCTCCATTTTTTCCTCTACCTTGGGAATGGTGGCTGCGGCCACAGCCTTCAGATCCGCGTCAAAAGGTGTTTCTGTGCGGTCTGCGGGCAGAGTGCCGCCGAAATATTTCTCGATCATGCCTACGGTTCTGGAAACCAGGTTGCCCAGGTCGTTGGCCAGATCGGAGTTGATGCGCTGGATCAGTGCTTCGTTGTTGAAGTTGCCGTCCTGGCCGAAGGCGATCTCACGCAGCAGGAAATAACGGATGGCGTCTACGCCGTATTTGTCTACCAGTACGTTGGGGTCTACCACATTACCTACGGATTTGGACATTTTGCCGCCGTTGATGACCAGCCAGCCATGGCCGAAAATCTGCTTGGGCAGAGGCATATCCAGTGCCATCAGCATTGCGGGCCAGATGATGGAGTGGAAACGCACGATTTCCTTACCTACCACATGGATATCAGCGGGCCAGAATTTCTGGTACAGGCTGTCATCATCGCTGCCCCAGCCCAGGGCGGTGATATAGTTGGAAAGAGCGTCGATCCATACATAAACGATATGACCGGGGTCAAATTCCACAGGTACGCCCCATTTGAAGGAGGTACGGGAAACGGCCAGGTCTTCCAGACCGGGTTTCAGGAAGTTGTTGATCATTTCGTTCTGACGGGTGTTGGGCTGCAAAAATTCGGGGTTTTCTTCCATATATTTGATGATTCTGTCCTGATATTTGGAAAGACGGAAGAAATAGCTTTCCTCTTTCAGCAGTTCCACGTCACGGCCGCAGTCGGGGCATTTGCCGTCTACCAGCTGATGCTCTGTGAAGAAGGATTCGCAGGGAGTGCAGTACCAGCCTTCATAGGAGCTTTTGTAGATATCGCCCTGATCGTAGAGCTGTTTGAAGATTTTCTGAACGGCTTTGATATGGTAGTCGTCTGTGGTACGGATGAATTTGTCGTAGGAAATATGCAGTGTTTTCCACAGTTCCTTGATGCCTACCACAATCTTGTCGGTGTATTCCTTGGGGGTCATGCCCTGGGAAGTGGCGATCCGTTCGATTTTCTGGCCGTGTTCGTCTGTACCGGTCAAAAACATAACGTCATAGCCGCGCAGTCTTTTGTAGCGTGCCATGGTGTCTGTGGCTACTGTACAGTAGGAATGACCGATATGCAGCTTATCACTGGGGTAGTAAATGGGTGTGGTGATATAAAATTTTTCTTTTGCCAAAAGTAATCTCTCCTTTTATATTATAGAATCTTTGTTTACAGTGGGAGGGGAAAACGCGAATAAAAAAACCGCCCCTTTTGACAAAGGGCGGAAGAACCGCGTTACCACCTTATTTCGTTCTTTCCTCACGAAAAGAACCTCCGCAGGTACAAATATACCTTTACGCCATAACGGGCGAATCCCGTCGCAGCCTAATGCACGAGGCAGTCGGTGCGAAGCTCCAAGGCCATCTTCGACGGTGTTTCTGCGCCCCGTTCCAGCAAGAGGGGCTCTCTGCGGCATAGCGTACCGTGTACTCTCCTTTTCACAGCTTTTCTCCTGTATTTTGCATTTTACTATATTTTGGGCTTTTCTGTCAATGGATATGCGGGCAAAAGGGGGGAATAAATGGTTTTTAGGGGATTTTTATGCCACTTGATTGTAGCATTTTCCAATGAAAGGGCGGAAAATATGATATGATCGGCCAAAGGAGGGGGAAACGGATGGAAAAACCGTTAGATGTTTTACAGAATTTATACCAGAAAGCGGACTTGGTACGAAGCATTCTTTCTCTTTTGCTGGATGCCATGACGGCGGGATGCGAACCGTGGAAAACACCTTACGTGGTGGCTGTGGCGCATATGGCGGAGATGGTGGAGGAGATGCAGACGGAACTTTATGAGGCGACGGAGGAATTGTTTCGGGAGAGAAGAGAGAAAGCGGTCTTTCAAAATAGAGAGGACAGACAGCGGTAAAAGCATACAGGGATATCTATTGTAGATGGAAAGCCTATTTTTTTAATCAAAGGGTTGTCGCTTAGAAAATCCCAGGCTGGTTTTCCTTCGGAGAGGTACTTTTGGCGCAAAAGTACCCAAAACTTGGGGACCTTTCGCATGGTCCCCAAACCCCCGCAGGCGACCAAAGGGA
>NZ_JACSNY010000041.1 GCF_016902535.1 Anaerotignum lactatifermentans
AAAGGAGGAAAATGATATGAAAGATCTCAGCTATTTGGAAGGAAAACCTATTGCAGTGCTTGGCGCGGGCGGTATCGGCAAAGCAATGGCGGCAGACTGTGTACTGGCAGGACAGGAAGTTGTACTTTGTGACCTGGAACCCTTTGCATCCAAAACACTGGACAATTTGAAAAACGGCTTCCGTTTCCACGGAAACCAGACAAATAAATTCGGTTTTTACAGAGAAGGCGTTGCGAAATTCAATAAAATTACCACTTCTGTGGAAGAAGCAGTAAAAGACGCGGAAATCATTATTGTGGCGTTGCCCGCTGTTGGTCATAAAATGTTCTTTAAAGAACTGATCCCTCATCTGAGAGATGGACAGATCATCCATATTTTCCCGGATAACTATGGCACGCTGGTATTCCGCAAAATGATGCGTGAAATGAACTGCGATAAAAAGGTTGTTGTCGGCGGTTGGTCCAGCGCACCTTACGGCAGCCGTATCGAGTCCGAAGGTCCCTTCATGCTGCCCAGCACAAGAATCATTTATCGTGCGATCACACTGCGCGGCGCGGCTCTGCCTATGACAGATCAGGAAGTATTCCTGGAAAGCGTAAAATATATCGGCGCCATGGACGCGATTACACAGGGGCTGGGCCCCGTAGGCGGCAATACGGTTATGGATACCGGTTTCAGTAACGTAAATCCTATTCTGCACTGCCCCGGTGTTATTCTGGGTACCGGCGCGCTGGAGAACTACGGCGTGATCTATGGCGACAACAAGAATGATTTCTCCATTTACTGCCACGTATACAGTCCTACCGTATCCAAGGTACAGTATGCGGTATATCAGGAAGAATGTGCCATCGCGGAAGCAATGGGTGTTGGCATCCAGCCTTTTGAAAAGGAAGAATTCTTCTCCAGATCCAACATTCTGGGCAGTGAATACATGGGCCCCGGCATGCACGTTCCTTACGAGGAAGTTTATGAAATGGCACTGGGTACAGGCCCGTTCTCTGTTAACCACAGATATATGACAGAAGATATCCCCATCGGCTGCCATGTATTCCATGAACTGGGCAAGAAATATGGCGTAAAGACACCCGTAATCGACGCTATGATTAACATGGCAAACGCAATGCTGGACAGAGACTTCTATGCGGATGGTCTGACACTGGACGATCTGGGCATTGGCCATATGACAAAAGAAGA
>NZ_JACSNY010000042.1 GCF_016902535.1 Anaerotignum lactatifermentans
CCGATCCCAGAATGTTGCTTCCATTTCATCTGGTGTCAGATAGCCTAAAGAACCATGTGGTCTGCGAGAGTTATAGAAGCCTTCGATATATTGGAAGACAGAGTGGTATAGGTCACGATAGGTACGAAAATTACGCCTGTTGGTTTCTTCTTTTTTGAGATATTTGAAGAAACTTTCGCAGCAGGCGTTATCAAAAGGATATCCCTTTTTCGAGAAGGACTGGACAACATTCAGTTCATCAAGCAGTTTTCGAAATGCAAAGGCTGTGTACTGTGATCCTCTATCAGAGTGAAACATCAGTCCAGCTGGACAATTTCTGGAATAATATGCTTTCTGAAAGGTCTGGATGACCAGATCCGCATTGGGTTTGGATGATATATTCCAGGAGATAATTTTTCTGGAAAAAAGATCCATAATGATACAAAGATAATACCACGTACCTCCGGCTTTGAGATATGTAAAATCACTTGTCCAGACCAAGTTGGGAGCTTTTTGATGAAAGTCTTGATGCAGGTGATCAGCATAACAACCAGACGACTCTTTTGTGCGAGAAATAGATTTTGGTTTTACTGTGGACATAGGTGGAAGCTGCATGGAACGCATCAGGCGGTACACTCGACCGACGCTGATGTAAATGCCATAGTCACGACCTAAGATATATTTGATTTTATAAGCACCGACGCGTTTATCGTAGTCAGCGTAAATGTGCAGAATCATTTGTTTGATATTCTGATTCTCAATGGTTCTGGAAGAAGGCAGAGAATAAAAATGTTTGTAATAAGTGCTGCGGTTTACGTTGAGTACACGGCAGAGTGTTTTGATATTATGCTGGAATCGAAGCTTATAAACTGCACTTAATCTTTGTTTGAGTGTGGCGTGAAGATGGCAATCGCTTTTTTTAGGATGAGGTTTTCTTCTTCAAGCTGAGCATTTCTTTTCTGGAGTTCCTGAATCTGTTTAGCAGTCAGAATTTCACCATTAGATGTTTCAACAGTGGAGTATTGCTTGATCCATCTGGAAAGAGCAGTTTGAGAAACACCATACTCTTTGATCAGAGAAGCTTGTGTTTTGCCATTATGATAGAGCTCAACAAGAGTTCGTTTGAAATC
>NZ_JACSNY010000043.1 GCF_016902535.1 Anaerotignum lactatifermentans
TTTGAATTTATAATCTAAGTGCAACAAGTAAAAATGACTCACAGTTTCTGGTAAAATGGTGTTTGCAAAGACATCCATTAAACTAGGAGGAACTATGAGCCACTATAAACATCTTACACTATCTGAAAGAGAATTGATACTATATTTTTTGGCAAAGGGTTTTTCAATTTCTAAAATTGCCCTGAAAATAGGCAGAAGTAAATCCACTATTTCAAGAGAATTGAAACGTAATTCTGAGCAATCTATGTACTTGCCTATAAAGGCACAGGAAAAATATCAACTGCGAAGATGTAGTTGTAAACCCCGTAAAAAGTTAGAAAACAAAGCTATTTTTGATTATGTAAATGATAAATTCTTAAATCATCAATGGTCACCAGAACAGATTTCCGGAAGACTCCGTTTGGAAAAAGCTGATTTTTATGTCAGTTATACAACGATTTATAGAGCAATCTATACAGGTATGTTTGATACAAAACAACAGCACAATTCTCGTGGCAATCGTGGCGCAATCAGAAAACTGCGTCATCGTGGTAAAAGTCGTCATACAAAAAACTACGAAGAAAAACGTGGAAAATTACAAATTAGTTATTTGATAACGGAACGACCAAAAGATGCAGACCAGCGAATAAGGATTGGAGATTGGGAGGCTGATACGATTCTTGGACAGACAGGAAAAGAAAAAGCTTGCCTAGTTACGCTGGTTGATCGGAAAAGCAGATTTTTAATAGCAGGAAAAGCAAAAAGCAAGAAAGCTGCTTGCGTAGGTGAAGTAATGATCAATGCACTGAAAAACCAACCATGTTATTCTATTACACCAGACAGAGGGAAAGAGTTTGCGCTACATGCTCAAGTATCTGATGCATTGGAAAAAGTACGATTTTATTTTCCTTATCCGCATCAGCCTTGGCAAAGGGGGACAAATGAAAACACAAATGGATTACTTCGAGAATATTTTCCAAAAGGGCAAGATTTCACAATCATAAGTGAAGAATACATACAAAGCAAAGTGGATGAAATGAACAAACGTCCCAGAAAATGTTTAAGGTATAGAACGCCTTATGAGATTTATTATTCAGAGGTGTTGCATTTAACTTGACAATTCAAG
>NZ_JACSNY010000044.1 GCF_016902535.1 Anaerotignum lactatifermentans
AGTGGAAGATTGCAGATGGAAAAAGAGTTTTAATCAAAGGCGGAAGTAATCCATACCAGCAGGAACCTTTATGTGAAGTGATTGCTTCTGGGATTGCGGAAAGGTTATGCATCCCACATACGAAGTATACATTGCTGTGGGAGCATGAAAAACCGTTTTCTGTCTGCCAGGATTTCATTACTTCTGAAACGGAATTGGTATCAGCATACCATATCATGCAGAGCAGAAAGAAGCCAAATGATCTCTCGGACTATGAATTTTATCTGAATTGTGCGGAACAACTTGGCGTAAAAAATATCAGAGAGCAGACAGAAAAAATGATTGTTTTGGATTTTCTGATCGGAAATGAAGACAGACATTTCAATAACTTTGGCTTGATTCGAAACGCAGTTACATTGGAATGGATTGGTGTTGCACCTATTTTTGACTGTGGAACATCACTGTGGTATAACACACAGGAAAGTCTGATCAAGCCACTTTCTCCCAATCTGCCAGCCAAGCCTTTCAAGAAAACCCATAGAGAACAGATCAAACTAGTAAAAGATTTTTCATGGTTAGACATGAAAAAGTTAAAAGGTATGGAAGAAGAAATGGAAGAAATCCTATCCCAATCACCTTACATCAGCAGAGAACGCAGGACAGTTTTATGTGATGCGTTCTGCCAAAGAGCAGAATTGCTGGGAGAGATTGCAAACGAACACACGATAAAAGAGGATATTTCACAAGAAAATGATATGATTTTCTAATCCAAAACAATAGAATAAGCAAAACAAAGAGTAGGCGAGCCAAAAGGTTCGCCTTTTTTTGCGCCCTGTTTGCCCTTGTGTGCCACTTTGTAGAGCAGGTGGAGTAGTTGCAGGGCAAGGCAGTTTGGAGGTAGTGTCAACAGTTTTGCACAAATTGGTTTGCAAGCTCTGGTGTGAATGAAGTCAGCCAGCAATGGAGGTATCCTTAACGGCAGCCTCCAGGTGCTTCATGTTCATGTACTTTTTGTTGCCCCACTGG
>NZ_JACSNY010000045.1 GCF_016902535.1 Anaerotignum lactatifermentans
GTCATCGGGATGTCAAGCCTTGGTAAGGTTCTTCGCGTTGCTTCGAATTAAACCACATGCTCCACCGCTTGTGCGGGCCCCCGTCAATTCCTTTGAGTTTCAACCTTGCGGTCGTACTCCCCAGGTGGAGTGCTTATTGTGTTAACTGCGGCACCGAGGATTCCTCCCCAACACCTAGCACTCATCGTTTACGGCGTGGACTACCAGGGTATCTAATCCTGTTCGCTCCCCACGCTTTCGAGCCTCAGCGTCAGTTTCAGTCCAGAAAGCCGCCTTCGCCACTGGTGTTCTTCCTAATATCTACGCATTTCACCGCTACACTAGGAATTCCGCTTTCCTCTCCTGTACTCTAGCTTGATAGTTCCAAATGCAATCCTCGGGTTAAGCCCAAGGCTTTCACATCTGGCTTACCATGCCGCCTACGCTCCCTTTACACCCAGTAATTCCGGATAACGCTTGCCCCCTACGTATTACCGCGGCTGCTGGCACGTAGTTAGCCGGGGCTTCTTATTTAGGTACCGTCATTGATTTCTTCCCTATTGATAGAAGTTTACGATCCGAAAACCTTCTTCCTTCACGCGGCGTTGCTGCATCAGGGTTTCCCCCATTGTGCAATATTCCCCACTGCTGCCTCCCGTAGGAGTTTGGGCCGTGTCTCAGTCCCAATGTGGCCGATCACCCTCTCAGGTCGGCTACTGATCGTCGCCTTGGTGGGCTGTTATCTCACCAACTAGCTAATCAGATGCGGGCCCATCCTGTACCGAATAAATCCTTTCTTCCTCAGAAGATGCCTCCCAAGGACCACATGCGGTATTAGTCACCGTTTCCAGTGATTATTCCCCAGTACAGGGCAGGTTGCCCACACGTTACTCACCCGTCCGCCACTAAGATAGAAAGAAATCCTGCCGAAGCTCTCATTCTTAATATCTTCGTTCGACTTGCATGTGTTAAGCACGCCGCCAGCGTTCATCCTGAGCCAGGATCAAACTCTTATGTTAAA
>NZ_JACSNY010000046.1 GCF_016902535.1 Anaerotignum lactatifermentans
GGGCAGCTTTTTGTGGTGTATCTTTTTTTCTTGCCATAAAATAAACCTCCAAACTGATAAGTTTATCTTACATCAGTTTGAAGGTTTACACAAACTTTGGGATACTCCCTGTAATAGTTTTTTAACCATACATACTTCATATATATTTCCTCATCCTCTTTATGTGTAGATAATTGATAAATGGATAATTTTCGAATAATAAATTCTTTTATTCCCAACATATAATCTATATATGATTCAAACTCATCAAATTCCTCATCCTGTTTTAAATAGTCCAAAAAATAGTAATTGTCGATAGCATCTTTTTGTACTATTTGGCTTAAATAATCTGCCTCATATTCAACTGTATTTGCCGCGCCCGGGTTCTCCAAATCATGTTTCATTACTTCTGAATCAATAAGCACTCTTGGAAACTTTGCTTTTTGGGACTCCATTAAATAAGCTCTGACCATCGCAGGTCCAAAACATTTTCGTTCAGTATGAATAAGTTTACCTACCGTAACCCCTCCTCTAACAGGAATTCCAAGTCCCAACAAATTAATGCATATATGTACAATATCTATCAAAACATAAAAACCTCCACCCGGCATTGATGCATTGTACGATATTACAACGCTATCAGAAAACGAAGTTACTTGTTTTCCTAATTCTACCAATGAGAATGTTCCATGATAATTATTATATTGTACATAACCTGTATAATCTAATGCCTGATTTATAGTGTTCAAAATATCAGCATCTATGGTTGATTGATCAACCATATTTCTAAATCCCATCAAATCTAAAAAGGCAACATATCTTAAATCATAATTAATGTTAACCATTCTTATCACATCCTTTAAGTATTGAACTCTTTTACTTAAATAGCATCTATATTAACACAAAGTGGATCTATATTAAATAAGTAGACACGATTTATAAACAGATGTACCATAATGTTAGACACCAAAAGGAGGTATCTTTATGACTAAAAAAAATTATTATGATGAGGAT
>NZ_JACSNY010000047.1 GCF_016902535.1 Anaerotignum lactatifermentans
ATGAAGTTGCGACACCACCATTCGAAAGGAGAGAGCAAACCATGTCCGAGAAAATTGTACAACTAAACGAGGCTGCGATCAAGAGCGAACTCAAGGAACTTGTGCGAGGCAGTGTAGAGGAAACCCTCAACGAATTGCTGGAAGCTGAAGCAGAGAAGCTCACACAGGCTGCCCGGTATGAGCGCAATGAGCAGCGCCAGGGCTACCGCAGCGGTCACTACAGCCGCAACCTCACCACCACTTCCGGGGATGTCACCCTCAAGGTACCTAAGCTCAAGGGAATCTCCTTTGAGACGGCTATTATTGAGCGGTATCGCCGGCGGGAGAGCAGTGTGGAAGAGGCTCTTATTGAAATGTACCTGGCAGGTGTGTCCGTCCGGCGTGTGGAGGATATCACTGAGGCTCTATGGGGCAGCAAGGTCTCTCCCTCCACCATCAGTGAGCTAAACAAGAAAGCGTATGTCCACATTGAAGATTGGCGGAACCGTCCTCTGCAAGGCGGGCGGTATCCGTATGTCTATGTAGATGGGATTTATCTGCGCCGTAACTGGGGTGGAGAGTTTGAAAATGTAGCCATTCTGGTAGCCATTGCGGTGAATGAGGACGGCTATCGCGAGGTTCTTGGCGCAGCCGAGGGCATGAAAGAAGACAAAGCTAGTTGGGTCAGTTTCTTCCAGTGGTTGCGTGGCCGCGGTCTGAATGGGGTCAAA
>NZ_JACSNY010000048.1 GCF_016902535.1 Anaerotignum lactatifermentans
GCACGTTTTACAATCCGGCCTTCGTTACGTACATGGTAATGGATGGCATCCATAAAAACAACCGCATAGATTTCTTCCAAAGGTCTTTCCTGCCATTCTTTCACGATAGGAAGTATCTTATCTGTGATCCTGCTGATGGTACTGTCAGAAATTTCGATATCGTATAATTCGCGCATATGGCTTTCAATATCATTCGTGGTCATTCCTTTGGCATACATGGAGATGATCTTTTCCTCCATATCCTGAGTAACTGTATTCTGATATTTCTTGACGATCTGTGGTTCAAACTCGCCTTTCCGATCCCTGGGGATATCAATCTCCATATCGCCATAGCTGGTATGCATGGTCTTCTGGGAATGACCATTTCTGGAATTATCTGTTTCTTTGTTGCGATAATCATACTTGGAATATCCCAATTCTTCATCCATTTCCTGATCCAAAGCGCCTTCCAGGATGATGGACATCATATCCCGCATAATGGAGTTGACATCTGTTCCATCCTTGACCTTTACATTGTTTTCTTTCAGATAATTGCCCATCATTTCCCGAAGGGCAGCTTTTTGTGGTGTATCTTTTTTTCTTGCCATAAAATAAACCTCCAAACTGATAAGTTTATCTTACATCAGTTTGAAGGTTTACACAAACTTTGGGATACTCCC
>NZ_JACSNY010000049.1 GCF_016902535.1 Anaerotignum lactatifermentans
CTTTCGCATGGTCCCCAAACCCCCGCAGGCGACCAAAGGGACAGAATTTCCCTTTGGAAACCCTTTCGCCGACCCGGTGCGGGTCGGAAGAGCCGGAAACGGCAGTTTTAGGGTTAGGCCTTTTATGCGCAAAGTGCTTTTGCGGCCTTTATTGAAGGAAAGCCCTGATATTTGCCAATAGCAGCTCCCAAAACAAGACTTTTCGATAGTTGCTGAATTTGATTTTTACCAATGGAAAAGGCTTCGTTTTGGGAGGGGGTCTTGGGGAGGAGTTCTCCCCAAGCCGCTCAGGGGTGTGGGGAGATTGCGGAACTCCCCACGTTTTTGGTACTTTTTCTAAAAAAGTACAAAGAAAAATGAAGATTGCGGAACTCTTTGCACCGTCAAGAAAGACGGTCAGCCATAAATGGCTGAAGTTTGCAGAGCAAACTTGCTTGACCGAGCGTTTTTGGTACTTTTTCTAAAAAAGTACAAAGAAAAAATTAAACATATGATAGAGAGGTTTTTAAATCAAAGGGATGTATCTCAGAAAATCCCAGGCTGGTTTTCCTTCGGAGAGGTACTTTTGGCGCAAAAGTACCCAAAACTTGGGGACCTTTCGCATGGTCCCCAAACCCCCGCAGGCGACCAAAGGGA
>NZ_JACSNY010000050.1 GCF_016902535.1 Anaerotignum lactatifermentans
CATAACCTTTCCGCAATCCCAGAAGCAATCACTTCACATAAAGGTTCCTGCTGGTATGGATTACTTCCGCCTTTGATTAAAACTCTTTTTCCATCTGCAATCTTCCACTTCTTAATCAACTGACCATCAGACGTATTATCTGGTGAAATCAAACTCATGCTGTCTGAAAATTCACCATATCCGAACAAAAGGTTTCCTACATCTTCAGAAAAATCATGATCGAAAAAATTTATTTCCTTCCACATCAACGGTTTATCCTTTGGGGATATCCAGTACTGATCGGAGAGACTGAGTCCATAACATTTTGCTAAAAGTTCTTGTGGAACTGACATATGCAGCAAATCCAAAGTTTCCCTTAGACCTGAACGGCTTGCAGGTATGGAACGTTTTGCCCACCATTTTGCCAGCATAGTTTTATCAACACCATGTTTTCCAAGGGTTCCCACAGGAAAATGTTTCTCTGCGTACACCTCATATATATTTGTAATATGGGATAATTCATCCAACTCAATTTCTGCAACTTCAATTTCTCTATGCATCAAAATGTATTTCATCATTCTCACCTCCT
>NZ_JACSNY010000006.1 GCF_016902535.1 Anaerotignum lactatifermentans
CTATCTGACACCAGATGAAATGGAAGCAACATTCTGGGATCGGCAAGGAATCTAGCCGTTCCCAGAAAATATATTCAAAAATCGTGTCTTTTTTATTGACTATAGTCCAGCATATAGACTTCAGGATGTTCATGCGGCTTTACTTTTAGCACTTTGATTTCTTTTTCCTTCATTCTCATTCCTCTTTTCATTTTTTGAAGGTTACTTAATTTAGTTGGTTTTTACAAAATAAATTTATTTTTTTGTTATATCTGAATTCCTCCTCTCTTTTAAAAAATATATTTCGAACTGTATCAACAAAGATACAGTTTCTTTCAAAATAAACTTTATCTCTTTTTCACAAACTTCAAATTTCTTTCAAAAAATGGTTATATTTTTGCAAACCACTTTTTTGTCGATTTTCAGAAATGAAAAAAGGCAGTGAGATTTTTTTCATCTCACTGCCCGAAAATCGTTTTTTAACTCCAAAAACGCTATGTCATCTATAAAATTGGATTTTTTGGGGCTTTGAAAATCACCCTCAAAAACCGCTGAAAGCCTTGATTTTACTCATCTTTCGGCTATGTCATCTATTTTGATCACTCATCCCAGTTATGATATACATTCTGTACATCATCATCGTCATCCAGCATATCCAGCAATTTATTCATTTTCTTAATATCCTCATCAGATTTCAATTCTGTATATGTCTGGGGGATCATTGTCACTTCAGCGCTTGCCATAGGAATACCTGCTGTTTCCAGTGCTTCTCTTACCGCAGAGAAATCATCGGGAGATGTGGTAATTTCGTAGCTGTCCTCTTCTGCCGCAAAATCCTCCGCGCCAGCATCCAGAGCTGCCATCATCAGTTCTTCCTCGTCCATTTCTACTTCTTCTTTATCAATGACAATCAGACCCTTCTGGTCGAACATGAAAGATACGCAGCCATTGGTACCCATATTGCCGCCGCCTTTTGTAAAAGCATTTCTCACATTGGCAGCCGCTCTGTTTCTGTTGTCTGTCAGCGCTTCTACGATTACAGCTACACCGCTGGGACCATAGCCTTCGTATGTAACCAGTTCATATTCTACGCCTTCCTCGTTACCAGCTGCTTTTTTGATACTTCTTTCGATGGTATCGTTAGGCATATTATTAGATTTGCATTTTGCAATGACATCTCTCAATTTCCCATTGACGGCGGGGTCAGGACCTCCTGCTTTTACCGCTACCTGAATTTCTCTGCCCAGCATGGTAAATACTTTGCCTTTTGCCGCATCATTTTTTTCTTTTTTATGTTTGATATTTGCAAATTTCGAATGTCCTGACATTAGGAACCCTCCTCTTAAAAATTTCACCCAAATATTTTATCACTTTTTCTCCGAAAATACAAGGAAAACTGAAGAGAAATCAGTCTCTATCCCCTCTTATTTTTCTATATCATAAAAAGCCCTTCAACTTCTCTAATAAATTCCACAGCCAGATCGGAATGGTAAGTATCCTTTCGATAAACCCAACCTACCTCAAATAAAAAAGGTGCATCGACAATGGGAACCACTTTTGCATAGGAAAAAAAAGGGATCTTCTCATATGCCGGAGCACAGTTCACGACACAGGCATAAGCGTTTTTTCCCCGAATAAACTCATGGGCTGTTGTCCTGTCATTAACCTCAATCAACGATCTTGCCCCCATTGCAGCACACATTTTTTTATTCACCATATCAAATACCGGTAATTTTTCCGCAATAATCGTTAAGGATCTTTCGTGCAGGTCTTTTAGGCATACCTCTTTTTCCGGATTTTTCGAGTTATGCTCTAAAGAAAACATCGCAGCCGGTTTACTGCTGTAAATTGATTCAAAAACCATATCTTCCAATTCTAATTTCGCAAGCCATTTATTTTTTTTCAAGAGTCGGAATTGAAATCAAACCCAATTCTACATTACGGTCATGCACATCCATTACAATTTCAGAAACAGATGTTTGATTATATCTGAAATTTACTGTTGCGTTTTCATATTTTTCCATCATGCGGCGAAAAATTACTTGAGCAAACAAAAGATATGATACCGAAACAGAAAATGACAGTGCAGCCTTGGCTGAGGAAAAATCTTTTGCCGCCGCTTCAATTTGATCGGCGTATTTCAAAAGCCCTTGCGCATTCTGAACAAAGACCTTCCCAAACTCTGTCAATTCAATCCCATGATGGCTGCGGATAAATATTTTTTGCTGCAGTTCCCGTTCCAATGATTTCAGCGAATTGCTGATATTCGGCTGAGAAAGATACAAATGATGCGCTGCTTTATTAATAGAACCAGATTGATATATACTTAATACCTGCCGGATCTGCTCAATTTTCATAACCCCACCTCCATAATTATATTATAACACTTTTTTATAACCAATGCCATATTTTGATATTACCATGTTTTATTTCCTCTCCTATATAATAATCTTAACCAATTGGTTCGCAGAAGAAAGCTATATCATACAGAAGGGATGTGTTATTATGACATCATGGATTCAGGCAGAAGATACCTTATATTTATGGATGGTAATTATGGCTGTCACTGCGCTGGCCATCACCATTGAACAAAAATGGAAATGGGGCGCGCGGGTCAGCAGCTGTGTTATGTGTATCGCAGGCGGGATGATCTTAGCAAATTTAAAAGTCATTCCCTTTTCCTCCCCTGTTTATGACAGTATTGGGAATATCCTGCTACTTTTGGCAATTCCTTTGCTGTTATTCAAATCTGATATTCGAAAAATTTATAAGTCCAGCGGAACAACCTTTTTAATTTTCAATATCTGCGCTGTCAGTGCGTTCCTGGCTTCCTGCTTAATCCCCATTATCTTCAGAAATGTGGACAATATCGCTAAATTCGCTGCTATGTATAGTGCTGCTGCTGTCGGTGGCACTGTAAACGCCGTTGCTATTACACAGATTTTTGATGTTCCTACCGATATGCTTAACGGACTGGGCCTGGTTGGGAACTTCACAGTTGCTATGATTGTATTTTTCTTTGGTCAGTTCTGCAGAACAAAATTTTTCCGTACAAACTTCCGACATCCTCATATTGATGAATATGAAAGAGAATTGGCAGAAGGCGGCAACAAAGAAGGAGCAACAGAAGCCGCCATGTATTGGAAAAGCAAAGGGATCTCTTTAAAAGACATTGCTCAGGCAATGGCCATTACCTTTGTAATCGTCAGCATCAGCCAGCTGATCTCTGGAATAATCAGCAACAGCAACGCGGGCTTTGTCGTAAAACAGCTCTTTGGCAGTGTATACTTGGTTATGACACTGTTGACAACCATCGTCGCAACTGCTTTTCCCAAATTTATGGGAAATGTCAAAGGCTCTGATGAGCTGGGCAACATCATGCTGCTTATGTGGTTTGTCACCATTGGCTGCTCCGCCAACCTGGTACAGATCATCCAGTACGGCGGTCTGATTATCTGTGCTTTCTACATCGTTTTTGCAGTAATGTGTCTTTTGGTCTTTGCCATTGGCAAAATTTTCAAATTCGATCTGGAAGAAATGATGGTCGGCATCATCGCCTCCATCGGCGGACCTCCCACCGCTGCTGCACTGTCCATCAGCATGGGTTGGAAAAAGATGGTCGTTCCCGGCGTCCTGGTGGGTCTTTATGGCTATATCATCGGCAACTATGTGGGCGTCCTCGTTGGAAATATTTTTGGTGCGTAATATCCAAATCTAAGCAGTATTTTCATAAAACATCTATTCATACAATAAAACAGAAAAGAGGCGGCTACTTATGTTAGACATTCTCATTCAAAATGGTACCCTTATAGACGGTACCGGAAAAAAGGCATTTCAGGCCGACATCGGTATAACAGACGGCAAAATCACATTTCACACAGAGCAAGCATCTGCTCGCCAGGTAATCAATGCCCATGGCAAAATTGTTTGTCCCGGATTTATTGATTTTCATTCTCACGGAGATATGGTCTTAGGTCAGGACTTTGCAAAACTATGCAAAGTTTCACAGGGGATCACCACGGAGATTGCCGGACAATGCGGCTCTTCGATGTTTCCTGTCAGACCGGAAAAATTGGAGCTGTATAAAACGCTTCTCTCCGTTGGAACTGCCACCTATCCTGATGATATGCCCAACTGGATCACATTTCAGCGCTACCTGGAATATGCAAAACAGCTCCCTTTAGCAGCAAATATTAAATTTTTGGTAGGCCACGGCTCTCTGCGGCTGGCTGTAATGGGTTATGCCTGCCGAAAACCAACTGTCGAAGAACTGGAAACCATGAAGCATCTTTTGCGGGAGTGCATGGAACACGGCGCATTGGGCATGAGCTCCGGCCTGATCTACACCCCCAGCGCTTATGCGGAAACAGACGAATTGGCAGAACTGGCAAAAGTGGTTGCGGAATATGACGGACTGTATGCTACACATATGCGCAATGAATCCTATGATGTAGTAAATTCCGTAAAAGAGGCCATCGAAATTGGCCGCAGAAGCGGTGTTCGTGTCAGCATTTCACACCACAAGGTATGCGGCAAACAAAACTGGGGATTATCCAGAGAAACCCTGGCATTGGTCGATAAAGCCATTCAGGACGGTATCCGTATTACATTGGATCAATACCCCTATACCGCTTCCATGACCCATTTAAATGCCTGTATTCCACCCTGGTACTTTACCGAAGGCATCCCCGCAATGGCGGAAAAACTAAAGGACCCGGAAGTACGCAAAAAACTGGAACAGGAAATCAATGATCCCACAACGCCCTTTGATAACTATGTTCGCAACTGCGGCGGATATGAAGGCATATTCATCTCCTCCTGTCCCGTTACCCATGAAGCAGAAGGAAAATTCCTCAGCGACTACGCTGCAGAAACTGGCGTAACCCCTTTCCAGGCCCTCTGTAATCTGTTAGCGGCAAACGGCGGTGTAGGCACAGCCATCTACCACTGCATGTCTGAAGAGGATCTGGATCGGATCATTTCCTATCCTCATACTGTTGTCGGTACTGACGGCATCTGCCGTGCCATGGAAGAAAAAGCGCATCCCCGCGCATTTGGCACCTTCGTCCGGGCCATCTGTCACTTTCAGAAAGAGCGGAATCTGATGTCTCTGGAGGAAATCATTCGAAAAATGACCTCTCTCCCTGCCAGCCGCGCCATGCTGGAAAACAAAGGTGCTTTGGCGGAAGGTTATGACGCTGACCTGGTAATCTTTGATTATGACACATTAGAAGATACCCCCAATTACACTCATTCCAATCAGGTTTGCCAGGGAATTGAATCTGTCATTGTCAACGGCACCATCGTTTATGAACACGGTGCGCTGACCGGTGCCCATGGCGGCAAAATTCTGCTTCACAAAAAGTAATATCATTTCCTATCAACACACAGAATTAGAGGCATCTTCATAAAAAAACAAATATCGCCGGAATCCTTGTAATAAGGAGGATTCCGGCAACCCAATTTTGATCTGAATTGTTTTCTTATGAAGACAGCCATTGCGCTCCCCTTAAAAAATCAGGGAATAAGAAAATCGTTGTTTTCTTAAGGGGAAGCTGCTTTTATTCTACCTTATTTTGTCCCTCTCAAGCCCTGGCTTTTTCCAGAAAAGACCGGGGCTATTTTCATAAAACCATATTCCAATCTTTTTTATCAGGAAACAAATATCGCTGAAACCAATACAGTACAATAGATTTCAGCGATTCTGTTTTGATTTATATTATTTTATGATAAAGACACCATTTCCGTTTTTCAAAAAAACACAAGAAAAACCATATTTTTAAGAAAATCTGATTTTTTTGGGATTTTCGCTTCTCTTCTTTTTATTCTTCCATCAGCCGCAGCTGTCCCTCCTGCCAGACACCAAACACCTCATCGGTCATTTCATAGACCTCACGGCCCTTCATGATATCCAGCATTTTTTTCTCAAAGGCATCTCCCGCTTCCGATTCTGCCAGCACCACAAACTCCACTTTATCCGTATAGACCGTATCATAGAGCACATGGCCATCCTGCAGGATCTCATACTGCACCTTGCCGGAATCCGTATAATCCACCGTCACATGGTAGCGTCGATACAGCACCAACTCCGCAATGCCTGCCGCCAAAAGACCTTCCTTTGCCGCTTTTCCATAGGCACGCACCAATCCGCCGGTTCCCAGAAGCGTACCGCCGAAGTATCTCGTGACAACAATAGCCGTATCCTTTACATCCTCCCCCTTGAGCACATTCAGCACCGGCATCCCGGCTGTGCCCTGAGGTTCGCCGTCATCACTGAACCGCTGGATCTCGTTTCGCTCACCCAACTGGTAGGCAAAGACATTATGAGTAGCATCCCAGTATTTTTTCTTCAACTCATCAATAAAGGCTCTGGCCTCTTCTTCCGTTTTCACCGGGCGGACTGTCGCGATAAACCGGGATTTCTTCTCCACAATCTCCGCTTCCGCCTGGGCCAGAATGGTTTTATATTTTTTCAGCATATCAATCACCGTATACCAGTATAGCAAAAAGATGTTCTATTCTCAAGATAAAAGGCATAAAACCCGGCTTTTTCCGCCATACTAAGAATATCACAAAAAGGAGGCGGTTATATGTCCGGACAAAAGTACGAAGATCTGGCAGATCTTCTGCTCAACAACGAAAGAGCGAAACATTTCTATAAATCTCTTCCTGATGAGATACAGATTTCTCTTTCCAACAACGGCAGCAGCATCCATTCCATGGAAGAGCTTCGCCGGTTCGTCAACGAAAATCATCATTAAAAAAGCGGTGGTACCCATCCTTTGCAACAGGTCAGGTACCGCCGTTTTTCAGTCAAAAATAAAAATCTCTTCTATGGGGGCTTCCACTGCCCGGGAAATATCTATGGCCAATTTTAAGGACGGATTGTATTTTCCCGCCTCCAGCCGCATGATGGTCTCCCGTCGGACGCCCACCTTTTCCGCCAGCTGTTCCTGGGTCAATCCCTTTGCCTGGCGGTATTTTTTCAGGTTACAGGTAAATACCGCCATATTACTTTTCCTCCAATACATACAGCTTCCAGCTGTACAGATTTAACAGCAGCGCATAAGCCGCCACCACCAGAACAAAGACCAGTTCCATATTTCGGAACAAAATGCCCGCGCACCAGATGATGAACAGCGCAGCAATGGAAATTCTGCCGATCCAGGCCAGCGCCTCCTTCTGATCCTCCTGATACCGTTCGTCCTGACGGTCTCCCTGTATCCTGCCCAGAAAGAAATTTCCGCAGAAGGCAAAAAATCCGAAATAGGCCAGATCCAGCACATCCCCTGAACCGATATAGCGAAAAGCAAAGCAGCCCAGGAATCCAAGAAAGCCTAGAAAAAATTTTTTACGAAACATACTCTTTCCCCCTCTATGTGATATATTTATCTCTCTTTAAGATAAATATATCACATTCCACCATCCATGTCAACCGAAAAGTTACAAATATATCACTTTTAATTTCCGCACAAAAAGAAAAGACCTCATACCATCAGGATATGAGATCTTTTCCCGGTTTCGTTCAATCAGGACTGCGCAACGGCACGTCTTGCTACTTTCACATACTTTCTCTCCGCAACTTCGAATACTGCGGACAGTTTGTCTACGAAAGTAATGACATAGGATTCGATATAGCGCGGCGGCACGATAGTGCAGGGCCACATATGTTTCAAAATCGCGTCTTTTTCCACTTTATTTAATTCTGTAATCTTTTTCGCGTTGTCATAAGCAACCCGAGGATGCCAAGCTGCGTGATTGGAACGGATGCATTTTTTTGTTCTCCAATCATAGAAGAACAAGTCATGCAGCAAACCTGCTCTCGCTGCGGAACGATAATCCCATCCCATGCGGTAGCAGATCAAAAAGCTGTAATACGACACGTTGATGCTGTGCTGCAAACGGCTGGTTTCGCAATGCTGCATATGATCGTCCAGCTTCTGGATCATTTCGTGCCCGAGGAGATCCCCCACGCACGCTTTGTACTCTGCCAGCAGTGAATCCTCATCCAATTTTGTGAAGTCCTTTCTTGAACCGATTGCCTTGTGCATTTCACATCGTTCCTTCCATGTAGAGTTAAGCGTAAAACTTAATTTACATTCTCATTATAGCACAAAAAGAAATACACGACTACAAAAAAACGTATAAAATTTCTTTAAAATTCTTCCTTAGAATTAAGCTCCTTTTATTTCTCCCGCGGTTCAGCCAGCAGTGCCGCGCCAAAGCCAAACAGAACTGCCGCCGCTAACCCGCCGGCCGCTGATTTCAGTCCACCGGTCAGTATACCGAAGGCCCCTGCACTGTCGATTTCCTCCATCACGCCTTTTGCCAGATTCGCGCCAAATCCCGTCAGCGGCACCGTCGCGCCGGCCCCCGCGAACTCCACCAGTCTGGGGTAAATCCCCACTGCCCCCAGCAAGCAGCCCACACAGACATAAAGCACCAGTATTCTGGCAGGAGTCAGCTTTGTTTTATCTATGAGAATTTGTCCAATGACACAGATACTGCCGCCTACCAGAAACGCCTTTAAAAATTCCACCGCCTATTCCTCCCTTCCGCTTTCCAGAACAATGCCATGGGCAATACCGGGAATGGAAAGTCCCTGCTGAACCGAAGTGGTGCTCAGCAGAGCCCCCGTCGGTACAAAAAGCATCCGCCGGATCTCTCCCCGACAAAGCCTAGGATAAAAATAAGAAGCGAAGGTCAGCGCGGAACAGGCACAGCCGCTGCCGCCGGCATGTACGTCCTGTCTGGTTCGATCAAAAATCAACATACCGCAGTCCGTATATCGCTCATCCGCCAAAAATCCTTCCTGTTTCAGCAGTTTTATGGCCAGCTCACGGCCAATATGCCCCAAGTCTCCTGTCGCAATCACATCATAATCCTTTACCTGCCGCCCGGTCTCCCGCAGATGGGCAGCGATCAGGGCTGCCGCCGCCGGTGCCATGGCCGCCCCCATATGATTGGCGTCTTTGATGCCCAGATCCACAATTTTTCCTGTGGTAATCTCACGGATCAACGGCCCTTCCCCCTGCCGGGAAAGAACCACCGCCCCCGCTCCGGTTACCGTTCTCGCCGATACCGGCGGACGCTGTATGCCAAGGGGCAGCGGAAAACGGAACTGCTTTTCCGCGGAGCAAAAATGGCTGGAGGCCCCTGCCAGCACAGTTTCCGCGAAACCGCCGTCCAGCAGCATTGCCCCCAGACTCATGGTTTCACCCATGGTAGAGCAGGCGCCAAAAACGCCAAAACAGGGGATAGAAAAATCCTTAATGCCAAATGTGGTTCCTATGCATTGATTCAATAGATCACCGCAGAGAATATAATTCATATCCCCCATGGTATGCCCTGACTTTTCCACCGCCCGTTCCATGGCTTCCCGGACAAAATGGCTTTCCGCCTTTTCCCAGCTGTCCTCTCCAAACATTGCGTCTATTACAACCCGATCGAAATATTCCCCCAAGGGGCCTTCCCCTTCCATCTTTCCTGCCACACCGGCGGCGCCTACCACATGGATCTCTTTCTCCAACCGCACCGTCTGCGGGCCCAATCGTTTTCCCATATCCTCACCTGCCCAACAAAAAATAAATCAGTCCCACTATCACCGAGGTCAGCGTGCCATAGACGATGACCGGCCCGGCAATCAGAAACATTTTTGCGGCCATGCCCAGCACCAGCCCCTCTTTTTTAAATTCAATGGCGGGAGACACTACGGAATTGGCAAAGCCTGTAATAGGGACCTCTGTTCCGGCGCCGCAGTGCTTCCCCAGCCTGCCGTAAATCCCCAAAGCCGTCAGTACCGCCGATATACCGATCAGCGTCACCGATACCATCAGCCCGCATTCTTCTTCGGTCATAGCCATAGACAGATACCAATGGCGAAAGGCCTGTCCCAGCGTGCAGATCGCCCCGCCGGACAAAAATGCCAGGATACAGTTCTTGACAATAGGACTTTTGGGGGAAACCTCCTCCACCATTTTCTCATATTCCTGTTTTGTGTGTTCATTGGCCTCCACAAAACATCACCTCTCTTTTCCTTTTCCTCAGTAGTATGCGCTGTTTTTTTCTTTTCTTGCGTCACAGGTCAGGAAAAACGGCTGATAAACAAAAAAAGAAGGAACCTTACCTGTCCCATAGGGTAATGTTCCTTCTTTTAATGATGATAAAATATCTTTTCCGCCTCAAGGGGCCGCAAAGCCATGGAGGTCAAAGAGGCAGAAACATGTCTAAAGCAGTTTCATAAAAAAGTTCTTCCAAAACCTTATTTCATGGAATCGGCGGAACCAATCACATCCTTGATCTTTCCTTCCACCAATTCTGTAATCAGGTCACGGCCGCTGCCCAGATACCCTCTGGGGTCAATGCCTGCCGGGTCCTCTGCCAGCGCTTTCCGCACTGCCGCCGTCATAGCCAGACGCAGATCCGTGTCCATATTGATCTTGCAGACTGCCATGGAAGCCGCCTTACGCAGCATTTCCGCCGGAATGCCCTTGGCGCCGTTGATCTTTCCGCCATAGGCGTTGCACATTTCTACGCTCTTCTGGTCTACTGAGGACGCACCATGAAGAACGATAGGAAAGTTGTGGATACCCGCTTCTTCCAGCTTCCTTGTAATTTCTTCCAGACGCTCGAAATCCAGCTTTGCCTCTCCCTTGAATTTATAGGCCCCATGGCTGGTACCAATGGCAACGGCCAGAGAGTCCACACCGGTACGTTTTACAAAATCCACTGCCTGATCGGGATCTGTAAAGGACGCGTTTTTCTCGTCTACCTTCACATCATCCTCAATCCCCGCCAGTTTTCCCAGCTCCGCCTCTACTACAACGCCTCTGGCGTGGGCATAGTCCACAATTTCCTTTGTTTTTGCCACATTCTCCTCATAATCATAATGAGAACCGTCAAACATAACGGAAGTAAATCCATAGTCGATACAATCGCGGCAAGTTTCAAAATCCGGGCCATGATCCAGATGCAGCGCAATATCCAGTCCCGTTTCCGCCACAGCCGCCTCTACCATAGCCCGCAAATATTTCGGATGGGCATATTTCAGCGCGCCTTTGGAGACCTGTAAGATCACCGCGGAATTCTGCCTTCTGGCAGCTTCCACAATTCCCTGTATGATCTCCATGTTATTGATATTGAAGGCGCCAATGGCGTAACCGCCCTGAAACGCCTTTTCAAACATATTCTTTGTCGTAACCAAAGCCATTGCAAAAACACCTCTCTTTTTTTAATGCCCGAGGATCTTCTTCCTTCATTCCCAGCGCTGATCCTTTCCCTTTTGGAAAAGATTTCGGCACAGCAGCCAGGAACAGGCCTTCCTTTGAAAAATCCCCATGGCTGTTTTCTCCCCATGATTTCATGGACAAAGCCATTCCGGCAAGCAAGGGCGCTTTGTTGACTGTTCCTTCTTTCAATGATCTTCGTAGGTCAATTTATCGTACAAATAACTGTTATGGATGACTTCATCAATACGATCGTACGCTTGATTCTGAATCACCTCATAAATATCCTTATGCACCCGCAGCAGATCTTCTTTCAGCTGATTTTCCAACACATGGGTCACTGTACGCAGACGCAGGCTGTAAGTCAGTGTTCGTACCACAGAATTGATCTTGAACATCAGAGAGTTATGGATCATTTCTGAGATCGTATCATGAAAATCATTGTCCGCCTCAAATACCTTCAGGATATCCATAGGTTCCGCCTGAATGGCCTCCTCCAGCACACAATATTTTTCATAAAGCTTCTCCACATCCTCCTGTGTCCGTTTCTTCAAGGCGGAACGGATGATGCTCTGTTCCATAAACTCCCGGAATTCCTTCAATTCTGTATAGGAATCATCCTCATTTAAGATAATGCCATAGATCATAGGATCAATCATAGAGTCCGTAAAACCGCTTCTGACGAAGGTACCGTCCGCTCTGCGGATCTCTAAAACACCTAAATATACCAGTATTTTAATGGCCTCCCGGATAGAGTTGCGTCCTACCCCAAAGCTCTCAGACATTTCCAGCTCTGTCGGGATTTTGTCCCCCGGCTTTAACGCGCCGGTCAGCATCGCTTCTGTCAGCCGGTCTATGACCTGCTGTACCACAGATTCCTTCTGGATCGGCTTCAAGCCGATCTCTTTTGACTTTGTTGCCATATGCAATCTACCTGCCTTTATTTTCTTTCGTTCACTTTATGATACAAATTTCAGAATACTTATTAACCACACCTATTATATATGAAATCCCTTGTATTCTCAACCTTCTGGCACAAAGTTGTACAGAAAATAAAGCATTTGTCTTAATTAGAGATATTCCGGCAAATCTCCAGCAGACCAAAGTCAATATTTTTTTTCATTGCCAGAGCTTCCCTGATATCAAAATCCACCACCTGATCCCGCTGGATGGCAACCACACGGTTTGCGATGCCTTTGCGAAGAAGTTCTACGGCGTAATTTCCCATTTTTGCCGCATAGACCCGATCCAGCATAGTCGGCGTACCGCCGCGCTGGATATGGCCCAGTATGGTGATGCGGGAATCCACTCCGGTTTTTTCCACGATGATCTCCGCCATTTTTTGCAGGTCGATCTTACAGCCCTCCGAAACCACGATGATGTGGTGGGTTTTCCCCTGTCTTTTCCGCTCCAGAATATTCTGACAGACATCATGTTCCACATCAAAGGCCGCTTCCGGCACCAGCACATCGGCCGCCCCCACGGCCAGACCTACATCCAGTGCCAGAAATCCGGCATTTCTGCCCATGACCTCGATAATACTGCATTTTTCATGACTGCGGGCCGTATCCCGCAGACGGTCGATGGCCTCCACTGCCACATTACAGGCAGTGTCAAAGCCAATGGTATAGTCCGTGCACTTGATATCATTGTCGATAGTGCCGGGAATGCCCACCGTAGGCAGTCCCGCGGCGCATAGCTTTTCCGCCGCGGCAAAGGAGCCATCTCCGCCGATAACCACCAGCCCATCCAGGCCCATTCCGCGCGCATTTTCCACTGCCTTTTGAATTCCTTCCTGCGTGAACATTTCCTGACATCTTGCTGTATAAAGCACCGTGCCGCCATCTTTGACGATACAGGAGACCGCGTTGCTGTCCAGAGGAACCGTATCCCCATGAAGCAGCCCCTGATACCCCCGATGGATGCCGATGACCTCCATGGCGCTGTGGCAGGCAGTTCGTACAGCGGAGCGGATGGCCGCGTTCATTCCCGGCGCATCTCCGCCGCTGGTCAATATTCCAATGGTTTTCATACTATCCCTCCATGAAATGTTCCGCAGGCAGCCCGCATAGCCGCAAGACTGCCCGCTGGAATCTCCACTGTTTAGTCCATATGAGAGCCGCCGTTAATGTCGATCTCTTCCCCTGTGATATAGCTTGCTTCTTTGGATGCCAGGAATACAATGGCATTGGCAACTTCCTGTGTCTCGCCAGGACGTCCCATAGGGATGCCGTCAATGACTTTATCGGCATCTGCTTTGGGCAGAGATTTCCAGATTTCTGTGTTGATCAGACCGGGGCAGACACAGTTGATGGTCACGCCGTCAGCGGAGATCTCTCTGGCCAGGTTTTTGGAAAAGCCAAGTACAGCCGCCTTGGACGCGGAGTAGTGCGCGCCGCCGAATACACCGCCGCCTCTTTTGCCGGATACAGAGGACAGATTGACGATTCTGCCGTATTTTGCCGCTCTCATAGGCTTCATGCAGGCCTGTGTACACAGGAACAGACCAAACATGTTTACTTCAAAGATCCGTTTCATATCCTCCAGTGTCATATCTTCTACGGTTACCTTCTGGGAAATACCGGCATTGTTGATGAGTACATCGATACGTCCGAATTTATCCATGATGGTTTTTACCATATTGTCAACAGAAGCTTTGTCTGTAACATTCAGTTCAATGCCAAACGCTTTGCCGCCTTCTGCTTCGATCTCCTTTACGGTATTTGCTACACCCTCTGTATTCATGTCGGCAATGACAACAGTACCGCCCTGGGCCGCAAAGGTTTTGGCGATGGTTTTGCCAATACCCTTGGGAGAGCCGCTGCCTGTAACGATGATGACCTGTCCATTAAAATCCAACATAATGATTTCCTCCTTTTTTCTATATAAATTCTATCATACATACTTTGTTAAACATATGATGTTTATGCTTATAAAGAATACAGTTCTTTTGCTGTCTTAACGATATTTTCCACGGTAATGCCATTGATGGCCAACAGTCTTTCATAGGGCGCGGACTGACCAAACTGGTCCTGGATGCCAATACGTTTTACAATGCCCTTCCCTTTTTCCGCTGCGACCTCGCAAACCGCACTGCCCAGACCATTGAGGATATTATGATCCTCTACGGTGATGATCTTTCCGATATGATCCACACAGTAGTTTACTTCTTCCACATCCAGCGGTTTGATGGTATGCATATCCACCACTCTTGCCTGGATGCCTTCCTTTGCCAGTTCTTCCGCCGCTTTCAGCGCCAGAACCACTGTATCCCCGTTGGCAATAATGGCAACATCCTTGCCCTCCTTCAGCACATTCGCTTTCCCGATGACAAATTCCGCCGTTTCATCATAGATCACAGGGATCGCGTCTCTGGTAAAACGCAGATAGCAGGGGCCGTACATTTCCGCTGCCGCCGCTGTCAGCTTCTTGGCCGCAACATAGTCCGCAGGCATGATAACCGTCATATTGGGGATGGTACGCAGTACGCCCATATCCTCGATGCTCTGGTGGCTGGCACCGTCGTTGGCCGGTGTTACGCCGCCGTGGGAGCAGGCAATCTTTACATTCAAATTGGGATAGCAGATCTCCTGACGGATCATTTCACACATTCTTAGAGAACCGAATACGGCATATGTTACTACAAAAGGAATCTTGCCGCAGGTAGCCATACCCGCTGCCACACCTGCGCCGTTCTGCTCCGCGATACCCACATTGATATGCTGTTTAGGCAGCTGTTTTACAAATTCTCCTGTTTTGCAGGATTTGCCGATATCAATATCAATCACACAAATATCTTTATTCTGTTTGCCCAGAGCCACAATCTCTTCTCCGAAGCCTTCTCTGGTGGCCTTTTTCATTTCGCTCATGCTTTATTCTCCTTTCCATCGGCAGATTTCAGATCATCTGCGCATCCAGTTCCTTCATTGCCTGTGCGTATTCCTCATCATTGGGCGCCACACCATGCCAGCCGCAGGCATTTTCCATATAGGAAACGCCTTTGCCTTTTACGGTGTGACCAAAAATGCATTTGGGCTTTCCGTTTTTGGATTCTCTGATTCGATCCAGTGTATCCACAATCTGCTGCATATCGTTTCCGTCGATTTCATAGCTTTCAAAACCGAAGGCTTCGAATTTTTTGCCCAGATGAATATTGGGCATAACCTCGTCACAGGTGCCGTCCAACTGCAGATTGTTGTCATCCACAAATACAATCAGGTTATCCAGATGATACTTATTGGCTGTCTGCGCCGCCTCCCAGATCTCGCCTTCCTGGGCTTCGCCGTCACCTACCACAACAAAAGCACGGTAGTCTTTGCCGTCCATTTTGGCACAAAGGGCCATACCTACGGCACAGGCCAGCCCCTGCCCCAGAGAACCGGTAGAAATATCAATGCCGGGGCATTTTTTCATATCGGGGTGTCCCTGCAAAATAGAGCCTTCTTTTCTGAGGGTATGCAGTTCTTTTTCCGGGAAATAACCCAGTGTACCCAGTGCCGCGTACTGGATCGGGCAAACATGGCCTTTGGAAAGCACAAAACGGTCTCTGTCTTCCCATTTGGGATTTTTAGGGTCAATATTCATTTCTCTGAAATAGCAGGCCGCTACAAAATCCGCCGCTGACAGAGATCCGCCGGGATGTCCGGACTGTGCCTCATAGATCATTGTGACCGCTTTTTTCCGCAAATCTGTGGCAATGTTCTTCAGTTCGTTTACACTTACGTTTTTCATCATATTCCACCTCTTATTTTTATGTATGATTTGGAGTTATTTTTTCTATGCTTAAACAAATACCAGGGAAATGGCCGGGATATAGGTTACCAGCAACAGTACGATCAGCGCCGCCACAATCAATGGCAGAACCGCCACCGATATTTGTTTTAAGTTGCATTTCGCGATGCCGCAGGCCACATACAGATTAACGCCTACGGGCGGTGTTACCAGTCCAATGGCCAGATTTACGATCATAACTACCCCCAGATGCACCAGATCTATGCCAAGAACTTTTGCCACAGGTACAAACAGCGGTACAAAGATATACAGCGCCGATGTGGAATCCAGGAAACAGCCGGCCAAAAGCAGGATAATGTTCACAATCAGGAAGAAAATAATGGTATTTCCTCCCGTAGCGCTGATAAGCGCCTCATTGATGGCTACGTCGATGCGGGAACGTGTCAGGATATAAGCAAAGATGCTGGCCGCCGCCGTAATCAGCATAACCGTAGCCGTTGTGGACGCGGAATCCACCAGAATCTGATAGAGTTCCTTCCACTTGATGGTCTTATAGATAAAGGCTCCTACCAAAAGACCGTATACAGCGGAAACTGCCGCCGCTTCTGTGGGAGTGAATACACCGCCGTAAATGCCCCCCAGAATGATAACCGGCATCATCAGGCCCCAGAAGGCATCTTTAAATGCCGCCCAGCGCTGCGCTCCGCTGGCTTTAGGCAGGATCTCCAGATCAGACTTTCTGCCTACCCACAGGGATACCAGCACCAGTGCCAGCCCCATCAAAAGCCCCGGCAATACACCGGCGATAAACAAAGTACCAATGGAGGTATCCGAAATGGAACCGTATACAACAAAGGTAATGGACGGAGGAATGATAACCCCAATGGCCCCTGCCGCGCCCATGAGCGCCGCGGAAAATGCGGGGGAATAGCCTACCTTAACCATGGCGGGAATCAAAATCAATCCCAATGCCGCTACCGTCGCGGGACCAGAGCCGGAGATCGCCGCGAAAAAGCAGGCTACAATGACACATACCATAGCAACGCCGCCCCGCAGATGGCCTACACAGGCCTGTGCCAGTGTAATGAGTTTCTGAGAAATCCCTGCCTTTTCCATAATATTTCCGCCCAGAATAAAGAACGGGATCGCCAGAAGAACGAACTTGCTGGTGGATGCCGATACCAGCTGGGGCAGCGTACCCAGCACTACTTCAATGGGTCTGCCGGCGCCCTGTACAATCATGGCAACCATACTGGAGATACCCAGGCAGATGGCAATGGGGGTACCGATGAGCAGTAATACGGCAAAGGTAATAAACAAACAAGCAGCTACCATACGTTACACAACCTCCTCTTTTTCTTCTCTCCCTGCTGGCGCTTTGATCTCACGAAGCAGGGCCTGCAAAAAGCGGATGGTCAGGAAGAAAGCTCCAATAGGTACAAAGGAACCAAAAATCCATTCCGGCCATTGCATCCCCGCTGTAATCTGACCTCTGGCAAACTGCCGCATGGTCATAAAGATACCGTAGTAGAAAATTGAACCGCTGAATACAACCGCCAGAATCAGCCCAATGCTCTTGAGTACCTTTTCCACACCGGGATTGACAACATCTAGGATAATGGTCAGGCTCAGATGCGCGCCCCGTTTTGCCGCGATAGCCGCTCCCAGCAAACTTAACAATACAAACAGGTATGTCGTCGCCTCATCTGTAAAGGATAAGGACGCTCCCAGCACATATCGTCCGATAACATTCACAAAGGCAATGATAACCATAACGGACAGACATACGGCGGATAAAATTTCCTCAATGTTCCGCAAAAACTTTTTCATGGTATTGCTTCGCTCCTTTCCTTAGTTTGACGGGATACGGAAGGCTTCGCAGGCTTCCTGACCATATTTCTCCATCAGATAGCTGCGCAGCTGCGCTACTGTTTCTTTAAAAGGCTCCAGCTGTTCTTCTGTCAGCCGTGTGACCTCGATATCATGCTCTACAAATTTCTGGATGATTTTTTCTTCTTCTTCCTCCAGATAATCCCTGCCCCATTCACAGGCTTCCAATGCCTTCTCCTGCAGCAGTTCTCTCGTTTCCGGCTCCAGATATTCGTTCCAGATGGTGCTGTTGGCCACAAACAGATCGTTTTCATAGGTATAGTTCCAAATGGTCATATAGTCCTGCACTTCGTACATTTTAGAGGAATCCGTAATGCTGACGCCATTTTCCTGACCATCAATGGTTCCCTGCTGGATGGCTGTAAATACTTCGCTCCAGCTCATGGAAATGGGATCGGCGCCAAAGGCATTGAATACACCCATATAAACCTCACCGCCAGGAACACGAATCTTCAACCCTTTTACGTCCTCCGGTGTTTCTACCGCATGCTTGCTGTTGGTCAGCTGCCGGAATCCATTGTGGAAGGAACCCAGATATGTGATATCATGCTCCGCCAGTAATTTTGCGTAGTAATCTCCGCCGCCGTTGTCAATGGCCTCCTTGGCCTCCTCGTAATTGTTGTAGGACCATGGAATCGTACCGACCAGAAGCCGTTCGTCCAATACGGACATTACACTGCTGGCATAGGCCGCTAAATCCACAGAACCATCGGCGATCATTTCAATACCCTTTGTGGCATTGCCGCCAGCCAACTGGTCATTGGGAAAAACCACGATCTCCACATAACCATCTGACGCTTCATAAACCAATTCCGCAAACTTTTTGGCTACCAATGTATCGATCTGAATATCTGTCCCATTGACTGCCATCGCCAGCTCTACCTTCTGGTATTTCCCTTCTTCCTGGGCTTCCTCCTGGGTATTGCCGCAGCCGCTGAGACTGCCAATGGCCAGGATAACCGCCAGCAGAGCTGATATCCATTTCTTTTTCATTGCCTCATCCCCTCTTGTGGTATCACCATAACTTTTTCGCTATACATATTACGTACTATGTAGGATGTTTAAATCATATATCTTTTTTCTCCCAAAGTCAATTTGAAAAAGCAAAATTTCTTTACTTCTACATTCCCTACAATTTTTTTTGCATACTTTTGTACAAAACATACACCAACATCCTACATTGAACCGTTAAAAGAGACAGTCCCTTGTCTTCGGAATTATGAAAAATGCTCCTACAAATCCGGTATCTTTTTCCTTTCTCATTTCAGCAAAGTTCAGGAAAAATCATCTTATCTAACCAATTCCATGCCCAAAAGAAAAATCCTTCTGCGGACAAAAGAAAAAACCGGCATCCCCATACAGGGAATACCGGCTTTACCGTTTTTTATTCTTCTGTCTTTCCGTATTTTTCCATCAGGGTATAGACCTTATCCAGGAATTTCTCACGATCCACGCCAGTCACTACAAAGGCATTATGATCGTCAAACTGCTTGTCACTATACAGGTCTGTTACTGTTTTCCCCAGTGTCAGAGGGCCTTTGGTCTCTACCCGCACACCGGCTTCTTCCGCTGTGAAAAGCTCCGGATACACCGTGTACAGTACTGCCGCCGGATCATGGAGCGCAACACCCTTTTTTCCCCAGCTAAGGTACTTCTCCAGACCATTTTGAAGCACATCACAAAACAGCTTCGCCTGAGGTGTGCCCAGATCGCCAATATGAGCCAGTTCTTCTCTGGTGGCATAAGCCTGCATGGTGACATCCAGACCGCACATATGTACCGGCACACCACAGCAGAACATCATATCCGCCGCTTCCGGGTCTACATAAATATTGAATTCCGCCGCCGGCGTCACATTCCCACCAATGGCCGCTCCGCCCATAATGACAATTTTTTTCAAAAGCTTCGGCAGTTCTTTGTATTTCGCCAGAGCGATACCTACATTGGTCATAGGGCCTACGGCGATCAATACCAACTCTCCATTACATTCTTTGGCAATACGATAAATGGCGTCCCATGCCTTTTCCTCGGAAATATCCACCTCCGGCACAGGCATTTCCACACCGCCAAAGCCATCGGCGCCATGGAACTCAGAAGCCGTTACCAGCGGGCGGAACATGGGTTTTTCCGCTCCACGGAAAATCGGGAAGTCCGCTCCCAGTACATTTCTCACTTTTTTGGCGTTGTTGGTGGTTTTGTCCACACCAACATTTCCCGCTACCGTCGTTACGGCGCGGATATCCAGTTCCGGCATCTGATAAGCCAGCAGCAGTGCCGCGGTATCGTCCACACCGGGATCACAGTCAATAATTACAGGAATCCGTTTCATGCTTTTCCCTCCCCATAGGTTTCAATGGCTTCTACCAGCAGATCCACAAATGCCTGGCGGTCAATGCCCATCAATACTTTCGCATTGGGCGCCTTGCCCAGTACACCGTTAAAATCCGCTACGGTAGCACCTTTACAGAATTCTCCTGCCGTTTCTACCTGTACATACAAATCCTGAGATTCCATAATCTCCGGCTTCAACAGCGCAGCAACAGCAACAGCGTCATGAACCGGCGCGCCTTCATAGCCCAGCCCCCGATGGAACTGATAGAAGAATTCCAGCCATTCTGCCACAATGACAGCCACAGGATTTCCCAGTGCCCGAATCCGTTCAAAGTCCTCGGGGAAGATCATTGCCTTTTCTGTTACATCCAGCCCCGCCATAATGATAGGGATGCCGGAGGAAAATACCACGTCTGCCGCTTCCGGATCTACCAGAATATTAAATTCCGCCGCGGGGGTCCAGTTACCGTACTGTACGCCGCCGCCCATCAGGGAAATACGGGCGATCTTCGCCTTCAATTCGGGATACGCCAGCAGCAGCGCCGCCACATTGGTCAGAGGCCCCGTAGGAATCAGTGTCACCGGTTCCTCGCTTTCCTCCAGCAGCTTTGCCATCAGACTTACCGCGTCCATCTCCAGCAGCGGATAAGCAGGCTCCGGCAATGCAGGGCCGTCCAAACCGGATTCCCCATGGACCGTAGGCGCAATAATAGGCGCGGAGATCAAAGGCCGCAGACGCCCCATTGCCATAGGAACATCCAGACCGATCAGTGTGCAGATTCGTCTGGCATTATACGTTGTCTTTTCAATGGTCTGATTCCCGCAGACAGATGTTACCCCTAAAATATTCATCTGCTGGCTGCCTTTTGCCAGCACCCACGCAATGGCGTCATCATGTCCCGGATCTCCATCCAGAATCACAGGGATCTTTCTCATCCTCTTCCACCTTCCTTTTCTCTATTCAGAAAAGTTGGTCCAGCTGAACAGCTGAACCAACTTTATTTCAGTAATCTGTATCTTTATTAGGACCGTTCAGGTTCTTTCTTCTCTTTTTCCACAAACCGTGCTTTTTTAACACGACGAACCTGCGTGCTGGCATACAGCACCAGACCGATAATGGTTACCGCGTAGGGCACAGCCGATACCAGGAAGGAGGAGAAGCCCTGCATACCTTCCATTTTGTTGCCCAGCGCACTGGCAAAACCAAAGAGCAGGGAGGCAAACATGGAGCCCAACGGTTCCCCTTGGCCCATGGCCTGTGCCGCCAGAGCGATAAAGCCACGGCCCGCTACGATACCGGTATTCCAGCTCTGGGAATAGTACATGGACATATACGCGCCGCCCAGACCGGAAAGCGCACCGGAAATACCCAGGGCAATATACTGAATCTTCAATACACTGACGCCGACGCTGTCCGCCGCGTGGGAGTTTTCACCCACGGCACGGATCTGCAGACCCAGCGCTGTTTTATACAGCAGCACCCATACCAGAAATACCAGCAGGAATGCCAGATAAGTCAAAATGGAATGACCGGAGAAAATGGGTCCGATTACGGGAATGCTTTCCAGAATCGGAATATTGATCTTGGGTGTCAGCATACTGGGGCTGGTCAGGCTGGCTGTATTCCCTTTCAGACCTGTAAACAGGTACAGCAGGAAGATCGTACCGCCTGAGCCCACTAGGTTGATGGCAATCCCGGCCAGAATAATATCCGTTTTCAGTTTCAGCGCAAAAATACCTATAATCAGTGCCAAAATGACACCTACCGCCATGGCGCCGATTACGCCTACCCACCAGTAGCTGGTCCAGTAAGCGAACAGTACGCCAAAGAGGGCAGAAATCATCATAATACCTTCCAAACCGATATTGGTAACACCGGCTTTTTCCGCAACAACGGCAGCCAGTGCCGCAAACAGAATGGGGGAAGTGATACGAATAATAGAATAACCGAAGCTAGTGGTAAATACCATGCTTAAAATCTGTTCTAACATTACGCATTACCTCCTTCCGCTGCGGGTTTGGATTTTTCAGCCAATTCTTCCTTGGCTTCTTTTACAACCATTTTCTGTCTTGTCTTCGCCATGAAGTGTTCTGCCGCGAAGAACAGGAAGATAACCGCCTGGATAATATCAATCATTTCCGCGGGCACGCCTGCGTAAATGGACATCAATTCACAGCCTCTGTTCAAATAAGAAATAAACAGGGCCGCAAAAGGAATGGCAATCGGGTTATTCTTTGCCAGGATCGCAACGGTCATACCTGTCCAACCGTAGCCCGGCAGATCTTTCCATAGGAAGGCGTTATATCTGCCCAGAGCCTCGATGGCACCGCCCATACCACTGAGCACACCGCCGATAACCTGAGATGCCACGATAATGGCGCCAACCTTCATACCGGAATATTTGGAGAAGGATTCATTGATCCCGATCATACGAACCGCATAGCCCCAACGGGTACGGAACATGAAGAAAGCAACCAGAACCGTCACTGCAATAGCCGCCAGGAAGCCCCATGTCAGCTCTGTGCCGGGAATCAGTTTGCTTACCCGCGCGGTTTCCAGATAAGGGTAGGTCTGTACGGAGCCCTGAGAACGGTCCGCGAACACGTTGCTGAGAAAATGCATAACCACATACAGGATGACGTAGTTCAGCATCAGGGAGCAAACCATTTCGCTGGCATTCAGCTTTACCTTTGCCCATGCGGGAATCAGCATCAGCGCGCCGCCCACGATGGAACCGGCCAGGATACAAACCACAGGATGCAGACCAGCCGCCATGGGAACATAAATACCAACCAAACCGGCCACAAAGCCGCCGGCCATAACGGTACCTTCCCCGGCAAGGTTGAACTGGTTAGCGGAGAACATAACGCAAACCGCCAAACCGGTGAAGATGATAGGCGTCATACGCGCCAGAATCATATAAATAGACGATATATTCAATGCGCCATTATTGAATACAGGCCGCACCAAAAGACAATACAACGCGTTCATGGGATCATCCGCACAAATCAGGATGAAAATAAACGCTACTGCGATGGCAATCAAAATTGCGGCACAGCCACGCAGGATCTCGAATCTCATCATTTTTTTATTCCCCATGCTGCACCCTCCTTACTTCTTCCGGGCTCTGCTGTTTCAGACCCAGCATATATTCACCCATAATGGTGTCTGTCAGATCCTTGGTATCCTCAAAGTAAGCCGCAATCTGACCATTGTACATAATAATCAAACTATCAGATAATTCCATAACCTCATTCAGGTCGGCAGAAACAAGCAGCACCGCCGCGCCTTCCCTGCTCAGCTCTACCAGCTTCTTGCGGATAAATTCCGTAGCGCCGACGTCGATCCCTCGGGTAGGCTGGTCAGCAATAATCAGAACAGGTTCCGCGGAAAACTCTCTGGCAACGACAACCTTCTGGATATTACCGCCGGAAAGCATGCCTACCTTCTGCGTTCTGTTCTTGCAAAGCACCTTGTATTCCTCAATGAGCTTATCGCTGTCCTCGTGAATATTTTTCATATTGAACAAAGGCCCATTATTATAGCGTTTCTGCGCACAGCGGTCACTGATGAGATTTTCCTCAATGCTGGCCGCACCTGCCATACCAAATGTCATACGGTCCTCCGGGATCAGGGAAACGCCCAGATCACGGATTTTTCTCTGAGGTTCACCCAGAATATTATGGCCGTTGACTGTGGCTACACCGCTGTCCGGTGTATTCAGATTAAAGAGCATGTCTACCAGCTCTCTCTGGCCATTGCCTTCTACACCGGCAATCCCCAGAATCTCACCTTTTCTTACGTCAAAGGACATACCGTTGAGCATTTTCTTTTTCCATTCATTGGTGTATTCCAGATCACGCACACGCAGTACCACATCTGTGGGCTGTGCCTGATCCTTTTCTACTGTCAGAATAACGTCACGGCCTACCATCAGACGGGAAATATCCTCTTTGGAAATATCCGCTGTGTTATATACGCCCATGGATTTCCCGCTTCGCATAATGGTCAGACGGTCTGTGATCTGTTTGATCTCATGGAGCTTATGGGAAATAAATACCATGGTATAGCCCTGTTCCTTCAGATGAACCAGCTCTTTGAACAGCTCTTCTGTCTCCTGGGTCGTCAGTACCGCCGTAGGCTCGTCCAGAATCAGGATTTTCGCGCCACGTACCAGTGCCTTCAGGATTTCCACCTTCTGCTTCATCCCAACAGGGATGTCTCTTACCTTCGCATCAGGATCTACATGAAGATTATACTTTTTGGCATATTCCTCTGTAATTTCCACCGCTTTTTTGTAGTCCATAAACAGGCTGTTCTTTTTGGGCTCCATCCCCAGAACGATATTTTCCGCCACAGTCAGGCTCGGCACCAGCATAAAGTGCTGATGTACCATACCGATCCCCTTGGAGATAGCCACAGTAGGAGATGTCAGAGAAACTTCCTCTCCGTTTACAATGATCTTCCCTTCTGTCGGCTGTTCCAAGCCGAACAGCATCTTCATCAATGTGGACTTTCCGGCACCGTTCTCACCCATCAGCGCATGAATCTCGCCTTTTTTTACGTTAAAATCCACACCCTGATTGGCGGCAATGCCGTTTGGATAAACTTTTGTAATTCCTTTCATCTGCACAACATATTCATTGTCTGCCATGATCAGGTCCCCTCCTTCTTTTTTCATTTGTTATCTGCAACTTCAAAAAATTTTTTGTTCCCTTAAAATATGGATGTTTTAGGACTTCCATCGAAAAATTTTTTCAATCCGCAGAAAAAAACATAAAAGGGGGCTGAATTCAGCCCCCTTTTATTACGCCGAAGAACCGTTTTCTGTCAAATTAAGGTCTTACGGATTCTCTCAGTTCAGCAACAGCGTTTGTTTCATCGCCGATCGCACTGGGAACATCAACATCACCATTGGATACAGCTGCGATTGCTGCGTCAACAGATTCTTTTACGCCGTCGGGAACGATTGTCGCATAGTTTTTATCTGTAACCATGCCAACGCCGCCTTCGTTGCTGCCGATCAGGATCTGCTGGCCAAACATTTCTTCGCCTGCATCCCACTGGTCAAAGAACCATACCAGAGAGTCGCCGATGTTTTTCAGACCGGATGTCAATGTGATCGCTGCCATTTCAGCAGAGAATGTTGCTTCCTGGTCGGAGTCAACACCGATGAAGTAAGCCTTGCCTGTTTCCAGACACGCTTCAGCTGCACCGTTACCTGCGTTGCCTGCTACGCCCCAGATAATGTCACAGTTGTTGTCGTTGATCATGGATTCAGCCAATTCTTTGCCCTTCGCGGGGTCAATGTAGTTGCCAATGTATCTTGTGTCAACCTTGATATCAGGATTTACAGACTGTGCGCCCAGGATGTAGCCATACAGGAAGTCGTTGATTACAGGGCTGTCTACGCCGCCAACGAAACCGATTACTGCATCTTCGTTGATTTTGTCAACGCTGGTATCTGTTGTCATCGCTGCTGCGAAAGCACCGATCATGTAGCCCAGGTCGTTCTGTGCATAGCTCAGATTTACTACGTTGGGCAGTGTGTAAGTTGTGTCATCATAGATCAGGTATTTCTGATCGGGATATTTTTCAGACACATTTTTCAGGTATTCGGACATCTGATAAGTACCGATAACGATCAGATCGTATTCGCCGGAAGCGGATACTTCATCCAGATAGCCTTCCCATTTTGCTTCGTCTTCTGTGGAACCACCCATTTCAATGGTTGTGTAAGTGATTCTGCCAGCTTCCTGTAGTTCTGCCAGACCAGCTTCCGCAGAGTCGAAGAAGGATTTGTCGCCCAGGTTACCATTAACCAGGTTGCAGACATTGTAAACCTTCTGATCGCCGCTTGCTGTGTCATCAGTTGTGGTGTCGCCGCCACCGCCGCAGCCTGCCAGCATGGAAACTGTCAGAGTGGAAGCCAGCAACAGAGAAAGTAACTTCTTCATAGTGAATCTCCCTTTCTTCTTGTTCTTTTTTTCGGTTGACAATGAACAAAAGCCTCTCCCCGAGAGGTTTTTCAATTCTTTTTCAGTTTACATCATATATCTATTATTGTCAATAATTTCATAGAATACATTCCCGTTTTTGTATATTATGTGTATTAAAATCCGACATTTTCCAAATATTCCCCTTTTTTCTGCCGCTGCCGCCCTTGTTTTTCATAGATTGTGCTTGTATTTCTGATAGATCCGGACAGTATTTTTTATATAAAAAAAGCGTGGTTTCCCCACAGGAAAACCACGCGAATATTTATGCTCAGCCTCTTCTGAACAGACCTTTTTTCTTAGGCTTTTCCTCTTCGGGAGGTGCCTCGTTGGTCATGTTGGGCTCTCTCTTGCCGTATACCTCGCCTCTGGCTACCGGTACACGCACCCCTTTGTTCAGACCGAACTCGATGATGAAGCAATCATATGTCATGTCTACAACTTTGCCGTACAGACCGCTGTTGGTAACAACCATATCGCCGATCTGGATAGCGTTTCTCTGTTCTGCCAGCGCCTTTTCTCTTTTCTGTGTGGGGCGGAAGGACAGGAAATACATAATTACAACCAGGGCGATCACGTATACGATTACGATCGTAAAACCGTTGCTGCCGCTCAAAAATCCGCCGAACAGACCGCTGCTGGTTGTTTCCGCAGCTGCCTGTGTTTCACTGCCGGTGGGTGTAATGACTGTGCTGGAATCCAGCAAAAATCTCATCCATTCATTCATTTGTTTTCTCTCCTAACATCCTATGGTTTCAAAAAATATACAAAGATATTATATCTAAGAAATGTATCAGCGTCAAGGAAATATTACTTCCCATTCTGTGCGAAGCCCTCCAGCTTCGCTTTTTTATAAGCGGGGAAACGTTCCTCATCCAGTGCCTGGCGGATCTCCTCCATCATGGTATTAAAGAAATACAGATTATGCATAACGCACAGACGCATGGCCAGCATTTCCTTAGCCTTGAAAAGATGGCGGATATAAGCCTTGGTATAGCGCTGGCAGGTAGGACACTGACAGGTAGGGTCAATGGGCGTATCATCCAGCTCATACTTAGCGTTCAAAAGATTCAGCTTGCCCTGATTGGTATAGACATGGGCATGGCGTCCGTTTCTGGCCGGCAGTACACAGTCAAAGAAGTCAACGCCGCGTTCTACGGCTTCCAGAATATTTTCCGGCGTGCCTACGCCCATCAGATAGGTGGGCTTGTTCTGGGGCAGGTAAGGCACCACTTCCTCAATGATATGGTACATCTCCGCATGGGTCTCCCCTACAGCCAGACCGCCGATGGCATACCCGTCCAGATCCATTTCCGAGATCCGTTTGGCATGCTCGATTCGGATATCGGCATAAGTTGCTCCCTGGTTGATGCCGAAAAGCATCTGTTTTTTATTGATGGTATCCTCCAGACTGTTCAGTCTTGCCATCTCTTTTTTGCACCGTTCCAGCCACCGCGTTGTTCTGGCCACGGAATTTTCCACATAAGGGCGTTCCGCCGGAATACCGATGCACTCGTCAAAGGCCATAGCAATGGTAGAGGCCAGATTGGACTGGATACGCATACTTTCCTCTGGCCCCATAAAGATTTTTCTGCCATCAATATGGGAATTGAAATATACGCCTTCCTCCGTGATCTTGCGCAGGGTTGTCAGGGAAAACACCTGGAACCCGCCGGAGTCTGTCAAAATGGGCTTATCCCAGACCATAAACTTATGGAGGCCGCCCAGTTTTTTCACCACCTCATCACCGGGACGCAGGTGCAGATGGTAGGTATTGGAAAGCTCCACCTGGCACTTCACACGTTCCAGATCCTCCGTGGAAAGAGCGCCCTTGATGGCTGCCGCTGTACCAACGTTCATAAATACCGGTGTCTGGATCACCCCATGAGGGGTATGAAATTCTCCCCGCTTGGCTCTGCCGCAGGTTTTCAATAATCGATACATAGTTCTCCTCATTTCTGTCTTTTCATCATAGCATCTTTACTATCATATCCTGTTTTCCCCTTGATTTCAAGAAAAAAACGCTGTTTTGGCAAAAAATCCCTTTCTTTTTGCCCGGCTTTTGCCCCTTCCCTTGACAGGGCTCTCCCGGTGCATTATCTTATTTATATCGGCAAAAAGAGATTACAGAAAGAACGGAGAAACCATATGAGCATACAACTGATCGCCACCACCACCTTTGGCCTGGAAGCCGTTGTCAAACGGGAATGTCAGGCTTTGGGCTTTGAGAATATCAAAACATACGACGGCAAGGTAGAATTTACCGGCACAGAAGCCGATATTGTCAAGGCAAATCTGTGGCTGCGCTGCGCGGGCCGTGTCTGGGTAAAAATGGGCACCTTCACAGCCGTAACCTTTACAGAGCTGTTTGACCAGACAAAGGCCCTGCCCTGGGCAGACTGGATTCCCGAGGACGGCAAATTCACCGTTGTGGGAAAATCCGTTAAATCCACCCTGTTCAGTGTTTCCGACTGCCAGGCCATTGTAAAAAAGGCCGTTGTGGAAAAATTGAAACAGACCTACAAAACAGACTGGTTCGACGAAACCGGCGCCTCTTACACCATTCAGGTAGGCATTCTAAAGGATGTGGTCACACTGGCCATCGACACCAGCGGCTCCGGCCTGCATATGCGGGGCTATCGTGCCAACGCCCTGGACGCGCCCCTGAAGGAGACCCTGGCCTCCGCCATGATCCAGCTGAGCTACTGGCGGAAGGACCGTATCCTGTTAGATCCCTTCTGCGGCTCCGGCACCATTCCCATTGAGGCCGCCATGATCGCCCGGAACATCGCCCCCGGCATCCATCGCAAATTCGCCTCCGAAGAATGGAAACGCATCGGCAAGGACCTTTGGAAACAGGCCAGAATGGAGGCTTATCAGGCCATCGACTATGACGCTATGCCGCAAATCTACGGCAGCGATATTGACCCTGCCGCCATCGAACTGGCCAAAGCCAACGCGGAAAAAGCCGGTGTGGATGACTGCATCACCTTTACGGTCTGCCCCTGCCAGGAAATTACATTACCTGGGAAATACGGCGTTATGATTACCAACCCGCCCTACGGCGAACGTCTGGGGGAATTGAAGGAAGTAGAGAATATGTACCGCGCTTTGGGCGGCATCATGAAGGAGGATACCACATGGTCTACCTATCTCATCACTTCCATGGAATATTTCGAATCCCTTTTCGGCAGAAAAGCCGACAGAAAGCGGAAATTATTCAATGGCCGCATCAAAACGGATTATTACCAGTTTGAAGGCCCCAGACCACCCAGAAAATAATAGAAAATATCAAAAAAAGGGATTTCCCTAGTCTTTTTCAGACATTGGGAAATCCCTTTTCTTTCAGGCCTCTTCTTCCGGCCGTTCTTTTGGAAGAAGGATATTCAGTACAATCGCTACCATGGCTGCGGGCACAATACCGGAACCGCCGAAAATCAGCTGAACCGCAGAAGGCGCAGACGCAAGAATACTGCTGTTGGCACCCATACCATAGCCAACGCCCAAAGCCACAGAAAGAATGGTCAGATTTCTGGGTGTCATGGGTTCCTTTGTTACCAGCTGGATACCACTGACAACGATGGAAGAAAACATCATGACTGCCGCGCCGCCCAGTACAGACTGGGGCATAATGGAAACCAGCGCTCCCAGCTTCGGCACCAGACCGCAAAGGATCAGGAAAATCGCGCCCACAGACAGCGCCGTCCGATTGACTACTTTTGTCATGGTTACCAGACCAACATTCTGGCTGAAGGAAGTATTTGGCATAACACCAAAGATAGCCGCCAGAGAAGACCCGATACCATCACAGATGACGCCCCCGGACAATTCTTTGTCTGTGGCCTCTCGGCCCATGCCGCCTTCCATAACGCCGGAAATATCGCCGACTGTTTCCACCGCTGTTACAATAAACATAATCAGAACCGGCAGAATCGCTCTCCAGTCAAATACAATCTTTACAGGCATAATGGAGGGAATGGCGAACCATGCCGCCTCTTTCACTTTATCCCAGTTCAGAACCCAGGATTTTGTATATTCCACACCGTCGGCCGTAACGCCTGTATGCGGCAGCACTGCGCCCATAATCAAAGCCGCGATATAGCCTGCCACAATGCCAATCAAAATAGAAGAACTGCTGGTCACGCCCTTTGTGCCATGCTTTACTGCCAGGATCACCACCAGAACGAAGCAGGCCAGAAGCAGGTTCTCCATGGAACCAAAGTCTAAGGCGCCGCTGCCGCCGCCAAAGGACGCAATCCCCACAGAGATCAGAGACAAACCGATGGACAGCACCACAGTACCCGTTACGATCGGCGGGAAAAATCTTCTTAAGGGTTTCAGGAAAAATCCCAGTACCCCTTCCATCAAACCGCCAATAATAGAAGCGCCCATAATCGCCCCATAGGAAAGCACACCGCCGCCCATAGTAGCAACGACACTATTGAATACACCAATAAAACCGGAGCTTGTCCCCATAATAATCGGCACCTTGCCGCCGATGGGACCAATGGCGAACAACTGAATCAGTGTTACCAGACCTGCGATCCACATGGCATTTTGCAGCAGGCTGACCTGAAGTTCCTCGAACTCACTGCCGACTCCCAGGCCGCAGGCACCGGTAATAATCAAAATCGGTGTCAGGTTCCCCACGAACATTGCCAGTACATGCTGAAGCCCCAGAGGAATCGCTTCTTTCAACGGCATTTTTCCGTAGAACTGAAACGCCATCCCCTTTTTTTTGTTTTCCGTTTCCATATCCTTCTCCCTTTCTTTCTATATTCTTGTCTGATTATAGAAAAAATGTCTTCTTTTGTAAAGATATCTTTTCCTTTTTTCCGGAACAATTTCATATTTTATAGAAACAGAAAAAAACACGGAGCAAATGTATCTCATTTGTTCCGTGTTTCTTTTTCATAACGCCCCCTGCGAAATATCAGAAACATTCGCAGCTATTTACTTCCCTCCCCGGGAAAATACGAATTACCAGCCCTGACGGAACTGCATTACATCGTCAGAGATCTGGCCATTCAGATATTCACTGATAGATTCTTCCAGAATATCGAAGCCTTTTTCCAGATTTTCCGCTTTGATATTCAGCGGCGGCTGGATACGCAGAATATTGGCTGCCAGAGAGATTACCAGCAGGCCTTTTTCATAGGAGCGGTACAGGATCTTAAATGTACCGTCGCTGTCAGGTGTTCTTTCCCCATCTTCGCCTTTTTTGCTGATGATGATGCCGCGGGACATGGCGATGCCCTGATTGCCCGCTACCAATTCGGGGAATTTTTCCTCCAGCTGTTTCAGACGGCGGTTCATAATTTCTGTATTTCTAGCCAGGATTCCCTGGAATTCTTCGCCCTTCATGTAGTCAAAGGCTGCCATACCGGCGGTGCAGGCCATCGCATTGCCGCCCAGTGTGAACAGGTGCGCAGGTGCGGGCAGTGTATCCATGATCTCGCTTCTTGCCATGAACGCGCCCAGCGTCAGGCTGCCGCCAACGGATTTGCCCATGATGATGCCGTCAGGAACGATGCCGTAGTTTTCAATGGCGAACCATTTGCCTGTACGGAAGAATGCCTGCTGTACTTCCTCAGAAATAAAGAGGATGCCATACTTTTTGCACAGCGCATACAGTTTTTTCATGAAAATAGGATGCGCGGGAATCAGCCCTGCGTCGCCCTGTACCGGCTCAATGATAACAGCCGCTACTTCTTCCGCTACCAGGTAGGTGCTGAAGGCACGCTCTATTTCCATCAGACAATTCTTTTCACATTCCTCGTCGGGCACATTGTTGCCAAAGAAGGGGAAACAATAGATATCCGGCAGGAAAGGTCCCATGCCCTTACGCATTCTTGTGGTAACGGTGGTCATGGAAGATGCGCCAAAGGTATTGCCATGATAACCATTGATAAATGTAATGATCTTTGTTCTGCCGGTGTATGCTCTCGCGAATTTTACGGCAGCGTCATTAGCGTCGGAACCACAGTTGCCGAATACGACTTTTACATCTCCGCCGCCGGGATATACAGATGCCAGACGTTCCGCATACTCAATGGAAGTACGTCCATAGGTATAAGCGATGGAGTACTGTGTGAATTTTTCCAGCTGCTCCTTCAGCGCTTTTGTTACCACATCATTGCAGCTGCCCAGATTCAGGGAAGAGGCGCTGCTCAAAAAGTCGATAAAGCCATTGCCGTCCTCATCATAGATCATATCGTCCTTGGCGTGTTCTACTACCAGAGGAAAATAAGACAGATGCTGTGTCGGCGCCAAAACTTTTTTATCTCTTGCAACCCATTCATTGCATTTTGTCGTGTTCAATGCCATTTCACTCACGCTCCTAAATATCTTTGTCCCAGACTACAAACGTTTGCCGAAAAATCGGCAAACGTCTGTAATGTTTGATACCTCTCTGTTATTTTACGTCTTTTGCTTTGACGATTTTGTAAATACCAAAAGTCAATACTGGAATTACGTATACGATAAAGAATACCCATGCCAATGTACCGTAACCTTTGGAGATCAGTGCTGTCAGACCAGCTGTGGAAATGAATACTGCCAGAACCAGCAGACCAGCTGCGGTAACAGGTGTTGTCCACTTGGGAACTTCTTTGCCCTTTGCTACCATAGCGCCTTCGATACGGTCTGTTACAGAGTAGATCAGGCCGGAACCTGTTTCGATCAAAGTACCGAACAGTACGATCTGGAATACATACTGCAACCAAGGCATGTTCATCTGTGTCAGGATGTAGTTAACAGGCAGTTCTTCGTCGATGATGACAGGATAGAAACTGCACATAGCCACAAACAGGATGATACCGGGCAGAATACCGATTACGCCGGCGATCAGACCGGAGCAGAACGCTTCTTTCTTTGTATCACAGTGTTTGATGGTATACAGTACCGCAATGATGATGGCCAGATTGTAGAACGCGTACTGGAAACCACCCATTGCCCAGTTGCCTGTTACGGGAACGGAAGCGAAATTCGCGCCGATATCGCCGCTGTAGTTTACAAATACCAGGATCAGGAACAGGATATAAACGCCGTACAATACGAAGGACCATACGGAAAGAACTTTTTCGATCAGTTCAGAACCATTGATAACCAGCAGGAATACGGCAACAGCCATACCGATGATGCCGACCCATTTTGTAACGCCGAACAGCTCAAATACGATAGAACCTGCCGAAGCGGCTACAACGGCCAATACGATCATGATAAATACCAGATAGCAGATTTCGAATACGATCCAAAGAGGACCCATCAGCTGCTTCATAAAACTCTTGTAGTCATATTTTTTGAAAGTGTGTGCGAAAGCAAAGGAAATCGCACAGATAATGGACCAAGTCAGCAAAGATACGATACACATGGACAGCATGCCGCCCACAGGGCCGTAACCCATGAAGTACTCGATCAGCTCACGCCCTGTACCATAACCGCCGGCGATAACGCAGGACTGGAATACGATACCAGGTACAAAATACTTTTGAAAGCCTTTTGATGTTAATAAACTCATACTTTCTCCCCCTTTAACTTTTTATTTTTCTTTGAAAATACAAGTTGGTGCCTTTCTCCGGCCAAAGCCGTTTTTTCTTTTGTAGTTCATGGTAATGTATAATTCCGTCGTTAGCTAACTCCCATTGCATCCGCCATATTTCGTTGTGTTTTCCAAACAGTTTAAATATAGTAAATGCAATTTACTTGTATTTTAGTCAGTTTTTATGCCGTTGTCAACAAGTAATTTAGTATTTGAAAAATAAATTTATCATTTGTAAATTCCGTGCGGAAAATATAGAATTCCTCTCTTTTTTTGTACAGCAAGACAAAAAATGAACCCAGATAAGGAAAAATTTTCATTTTATGGGAGTATTATTGTCAATAATTACACTTGTTTTCGCTATGATCCTTGTTCTGTCCCTGTCCATTTTGAAGAATTTTCTGCATAATTTGCACTTTGTATTCAGTACTCATACAATCGCAGCAAAAAAAAGACGGGCTTTCCTTAAAAAAGCACCGTCTTTTCCCTGTTTTTAGCAGGATATTGCATACAAAATCCTATAATTTATATTCTTTCATGCCTACCGGCGTCCACAGTAATGCCGTGGAAAAGCCTGCCTCCCGAGCGGCCACTGCTGTTTCCTCAAATCCAAAGCCCAAAGAAACCGTATCATGGCTGTCGCTGGAAAGAAGGATCTTTCCGCCCCGTTTGCGCAGCTCCTTCAGCAGGGCAAAGGAAGGGTATGGCTCCGTCCGCAGTCCCCGGTACATGGCTCCCGTATTGATCTCAAAGGGCTTTCCTGTTTCCAGCAGTGCCTCCATGGCCTCCAGGGCCGCAAAGCGATATGCCTTGCTTTCCGTGTCAAAAAGCCGGTTTCCTTCATTGAACTTTGTCACCAGATCGAAATGACCGATGATATCGGCGCCGGTTTTGCGCACCACATCCGCGGCCACAGCGAAATAAGCGGCGGCGTATTTCAGCCCGGCTCCGCCGAAATACTCCCGAATGACCCGTTCCATTTTCTCCGAAGACTCGTCCACATCATAATACCGTCCATCACAGCACAGATAATGGACAGACCCAATGACATAATCAAAGGGCGCCGTACTTTCCTCAGAATAATAATCCTGCTCCACACCGGCATAAATTTCCATTTTCCCGGCATAGGCCGCCTTCCATTCCGCCAGCTCCGCCAGATAATTTTTCACGCCTTCTTTGGACATACAGTAACTCTCATCAAAGGCCGTATAGCTGTGGCCGGAAAAACCCAGCGCAGAAAATCCCTTTTCATATGCCGCCCGGACCATTTCCTCCACAGTGCATTTGCCGTCGCAATAGGTGGTATGGGTATGAAAATTGGCTTTCGGTATCATTTTGTCATCTTCTCCTGTTTTACCTTATGGTCAATCACATGGCGGGAGGCCAGTTCTTTGCGCACCTCTTCCAGAGAAATGCCCGCCTCTACCATCAGCACCAGTACATGATAGGCCAGATCGGCGATCTCGTAAATGGTCTCTTTCTTATCCTCCGCTTTGGCGGCAATAATGACCTCTGTGGATTCCTCTCCTACTTTTTTCAGGATTTTGTCCAGACCCTTTTCAAACAGATAGGTGGTGTAGGAACCGGAGGGCATCTGTTCCTTTCTGCCTTCCAGCAGTTCCATCAGACCATCCATGGAAAAGCCCTGATTTTCCTGACTCGCATAAACAGTTTCATTGAAGCAGGATTCCGTGCCCAGATGGCATGCAGGGCCGTCCTTCAATACCTCCACCGTCAGTGCGTCTCTGTCGCAGTCGGCCGTAATGCTGACGATATGCTGATAATTGCCGGAGGTCTCTCCTTTGCGCCACAGTTCCTGTCTGGAACGGGACCAGAAACAGGTCTTTCCTTCTTTAATGCTGATTTCCAGACTTTCCCGGTTCATATAAGCCACTGTCAGCACCTTTTTATTGAGGGCATCCACCACAACGGCGGGGATCAACCCTTTTTCGTCAAATTTCAATGTATCCAGATCAAACATAGCTTTCTCCTTTATCTTCTTACCAATACCTGTTCCGCCGCCAGACGCTCCTTCAGCTCCCGGATATCCACTTCCCCAAAATGGAAGATGGAGGCCGCCAGACCTGCGTCTACCTTGGGCAGTTCATGGAACAGGGTCACAAAGTCCTCGATGCATCCAGCACCGCCGGAAGCGATGACGGGCACAGAAACAGCGTCACAGACCGCCGCCAGCATTTCCAGGTCAAAGCCCTGCTTCACACCGTCGGTATCAATGCTGTTGACCACGATTTCCCCGGCACCCATGGAAACACATTTTTTGATCCACTGGATGGCATCCATGCCTGTGTTTTCCCGGCCGCCCTTGGCGAATACCGTAAATTTTCCATCTACCCGTTTCACATCAGCGGAGAGGACCACACACTGATCCCCGTATTTCTTCGCCGCCTGGGCAATCAGATCCGGGTTTTTGATGGCGCCGGAATTGACACTGACTTTATCGGCGCCACATTTCAGCACACGGTCAAAATCCTCCAGCGTATTGATGCCGCCGCCTACGGTCAGAGGGATAAAAATGGTCTCCGCTACCTTCCGCAGAATATCCGTAAACAGAGCGCGTCCTTCGGCAGATGCGGTGATATCATAAAATACCAGTTCATCCGCCCCGTTATCACTGTAATACTTTCCCAGCTCCACCGGAGAGGAAACATCATTCAAGCCCTGAAAATTCACGCCTTTTACTACCCGTCCGTCCTTTACGTCCAGACAGGGGATGATTCTTTTTGTAATCACTTGTCTTCCCCCTTCCCCAGCTTCACTGCTTTTTCCAGATCAATATGGCCCGTATAAAGGGCCTTGCCCAAAATAGCGCCGTAAATGCCCATTTCTTTCAGGGCTGCCACGTCCTCCAGAGAGGTCACGCCGCCGGAGGCTACCAGATCCATGGAATAGGTTTCCGACAGATGGCGGTACAGTTCCAGATTGGTGCCGGAAAGAAGGCCGTCTTTGGAAATATCCGTACAAATCACCGTTTTCACGCCCATTTTTTCCAGCTTCTCACAAAAGGCGTCACAACTCAGGGCGGACACCTCTGTCCAGCCCTTGATAGCAACCATGCCGTCTTTAATATCCACGCCTACTGCTATTTTTTCGCCGTATTTGGCCACCATTTTTTCCAGAAAATCCGGCTGCGTAATGGCCGCCGTCCCCAAAATGACGCGATATACCCCCGCGTCCAGATATTTCTGTATGGTTTCCTCGGAACGGATGCCGCCGCCCACTTCTGTTTTCAGACCGCTGCGGGCCACAATCTTCCGTATGGTTTCCAGATTGGGCGTTGTGCCGTCTTTGGCCCCCTCCAGATCCACCAGATGGAGATATTCCGCTCCGGCTTTAGCAAAGGATTCCGCCACGGCGGCAGGGTCATCGCTGTATACGGTCTTTTGGGCATAATCCCCCCGCACCAGACGCACAGCGCAGCCTTCGATCAAATCTATGGCAGGAAAAATATACATGCTCTTTCCTCCTCTTTCTTACAGTTTACAAAAGGCCTTCAGAATTTTCAGGCCCACTTCTCCGCTTTTTTCCGGGTGGAACTGGGTGCCGAATACGTTTCCTCTGGCTACGGCCGCCGTCAGCTCCGCGCCGTATTCCGTTGTGGCTGTTACGGCTTTCTCACATTCTACGCCCGCGTAGGAATGAACAAAATAAACACAGTCGTTTTCCTTCAAATCAGCAAAGAGAGGACACCGTTCCTTCCCCTTGGGGAAATGCAGGCCGTTCCAGCCAATATGGGGCACTTTCAGTTCTTCCCCGATCATAGGACGGATAGGGCGCACCACGCCGGGCACCAGACCCAGACCGTCATGCTCGCCATATTCGTAGCCCTTCTCAAAAAGCAGCTGCATCCCCAGACAAATGCCCAGGAGAGGCTTGCCAGCCGCCGCTTCCTCCATCACTACCTCCGCCATACCGCTTTCCCGCAGCTTTCTGGCCGCGTCGCCAAAGGCGCCGACGCCGGGCAGTATGATGCGGTCGCACTGTTTTAATACTTCTTTATCGTTGGTAACAACCGCTTCCTCTCCAATATAAGCCAGAGAGCTTTTCAAGGAAAACAGATTGCCTACGCCATAATCAATAATCCCAACCATTACAGCACCCCTTTTGTGGACGGGATCTCATCCCGGTATTTTTCCTCAATGGCAACCGCCTGCTTTAAGGACCTTGCCAACGCTTTAAATGTTCCTTCTATAATATGGTGGCTGTTTCTGCCCGCCAGCTGTTTCACATGGAGGGTCAGATTTGCCTTTCTGACAAAGGCGATCAGAAATTCCTCTGTCAGCTCCGTATCAAAAGTCCCTACTTTTTCCGTAGGGATCTCCAGACCGTATTCCAGATGATTTCGCCCGGAAATGTCCACAGCACATAAAATCAATGTTTCATCCATAGGCAGAATCATATGACCGTAGCGGGTAATGCCCGCACCATTGCCCAGAGCCTCCGCGAAGGCCATGCCAAGACAAATGCCGATATCCTCCACTGTATGATGGTCGTCCACTTCCGTATCTCCGTTGCAGACCACATCCAGATCAAATCTGCCATGTCTGGCGAACAGGGTCAGCATATGATTCAAAAAACCGCAGCCTGTATCCACATGGCTTTTTCCGCTGCCGTCCAGATTTAAGGAAAGAGAAATCTCCGTTTCCGCCGTTTTCCGTTTGATGTCGCTTGTTCTCACGCCTTCCCCTCCTTTAACAGTTCCTTTGTTTTTTCCAGCAGAATCTCCATCTGCTCATCTGTGCCAATGGTAATCCGCACAAAGTCCTCAATCCGTTTCTTGCCGAAATACCGCACCAGAACGCCTTTTTTCTTCAATCCGGCATAAAGCGCGGCGCCGCTGATGGCATCCGACTTGGCAAAAATGAAGTTGGCAACGGAATCCAGCACCGTAAAGCCCATCTCCCGCAAAGCCGCCGTTGTCCGCTCTCTGGTGGCGGCGATCTTTTTGCAGTTTTCCATATAGTATTCGTTGCTGTCCACTGCCGCTTCTCCTGCCGCCAGTGTCAGACGGTTGATATTATAGGGATTGGTGGAGTATTTGATTTTATTCAGATCCTCGATCAGCCCCGCCGACGCGATGGCAAATCCCAGTCTGGCTCCCGCCATGGAACGGGATTTGGAGAAGGTCTGCACCACCAGCAGATTTTCGTATTCTTTCACCAGTTCCACACAGCTGGTACCGCCGAAATCAATGTACGCCTCGTCAATAATGACCACATTGTCCGGATTGGTCCGCAGAATCTCCCGGATCTGCGCCTGAGAAATTTCCATGCCCGTAGGCGCGTTGGGATTGGCGATGACCACCATCCCTCCGGCATGGCAGTAGTCCTTATGATCTATGGAAAAGTCCTCTTTCAAAGGAATCTTTTTTGCCTTCACCCCATACAGATCGGCGTAAACGGGATAAAACCCGTAGCTGATCTCCGGGAACACCGCCCCATGGCTTTCGTCACAAAAAGCCATAAAAGCGAAATTCAAAATATCATCGGAGCCGTTGGAAAGGAAAATATTTTCCGGTCCCACGCCGTAAAGAGCCGCCAGCTTCTGCCGCAGGATCTTCCCTTCGGGATCGGGATAAAGCTGCAGCTTTTCGATTTCCTCCCGGCTCAGTCGGGCAAAGACCTCCGGAGAAGGCGGATAGGGCGACTCATTGGTATTCAGCTTTACATACTGCATATCCTGGGGCTGTTCCCCCGGCGTATATGCTTCCAGCCCGGCAAAGCGGGCGCTCATAAATCTGCTCATATCATTCTCCTCCTTTTTCCAGCCGCACCGCCACAGATCTGCCATGGGCCTGCAGGCCTTCCTCGTTGGCGAACCGGACGATCTTCTGCCCCACTTCCCGCAGAGCGTCCGCTGTATAATATGTAAAGGAAGATTTCTTGATAAAATCGTCTACGGATAAAGGAGAAGAAAATCTGGCCGTTCCGCTGGTGGGCAGGGTATGGTTCGGCCCCGCGAAATAATCCCCCAACGCCTCCGGCGCCTGCTTTCCAAGGAAAATAGAACCCGCATGGCGTATCTGCGCCAGATAGGCGAAAGGATGATCCACACAGATTTCCAGATGTTCCGGCGCGATTTCGTTAGAAATCTCCACCGCCTGCACCATGGACTCCGCCAGTATAATCTTGCCGCATTCATCAATAGACGCTCTGGCGATCTCCGCCCGGGGCAGGAGAGGAATCTGACGTTCCAGCTCCGCCGATACAGCGTCCGCCAGTCTCTGACTGTCTGTGACCAGCACCGCGCTGGCCATTTTATCATGCTCCGCCTGAGACAGCATATCCGCCGCCACAATTTCGGCGTCACAGGTATCATCGGCCAGAATCAAAATCTCACTGGGGCCGGCAATCATATCAATGGAAACACGGCCAAAGACCTGCTTTTTGGCCTCCGCCACAAAGGCGTTGCCGGGGCCTACGATCTTGTCCACTTTAGGCACGCTTTCTGTGCCGTAAGCCAGAGCGGCTACGGCCTGCGCCCCGCCGATTTTAAAAATACGATCTACGCCGGCGATTTCCGCCGCCGCCAAAATCACAGGGTTTACCTTCCCGCCCTTGGCCGGTGTCGTCATGATGATTTCCTTCACGCCGGCAATTTTCGCGGGGATAGTATCCATCAAAACGGTAGAGGGATAGCTGGCTGTGCCGCCGGGTACATAGACCCCGGCTCTGTCCAGAGGCATGATTTTCTGACCCAGCACCACACCGTCTTTTTCCGTCACAACAAAGTCCTGCCGTTTCTGTTTTTCATGGAAAGCGCGAATATTGGCCGCCGCCTCCCGCAGGATATCCAGAAATTCATGGTCTACCTGCCACAGCGCCGCCGCCCGTTCTTCCTCAGATACTTCCAGGCATTCCAGCTCCGCCCCGTCAAACTGACGGCAGTAGCGGAACAGGGCCTCATCCTTGTTTTTGCGCACATCCTCAATAATAGCGGCTACGGTATCCGCCACATCTGTTTTTTCCTCTGTTCTGTGAAAAATATCTTCTATTTTAATTTCTTCATAACGATACTGCTGAATCATGGGAACGGCTCACTCCTTTCCTTCCCGCAGTGCGGCGATCTTTTCGCACATTTCACGGATCTGTCTGTTTTTGAATTTATAGCCCGCTTTATTGGCAATGAGCCTTGCGCTGATCTGCACGATATCCTCCAAAGGCTCCATGTTGTTTTCCTTTAATGTCGTTCCTGTTTCCACGATATCCACAATCACATCGGACATATTCAAAATGGGAGCGATTTCAATGGAGCCATGGAGCTTGATGATCTCGATCTCCTGGCTCTGGCCCCGGAAATATTCCCGGGCGATATTGGGGAACTTGGTAGCTACCCGCAGGGTATGGTCGCTGTGGACTCTGGTGCCTTTTAGCCCGGCCACTGCCATACGGCATTTGCCAATGCCCAGATCCAAAAGCTCATACACATCCGAGCCCTGCTCCAGCAGGATATCCTTTCCCACAATGCCTACATCGGCGGCACCCCGTTCCACATAAACAGCCACATCTGAAGGCTTTACCCAGAAATAGCGAACGCCGTTTTCCTCATTCTCAAAAATCAGTTTTCTGTTCTGCTCCCGGATAGAGGGACAGCCGTAACCGATGGATTCAAAAATATCGTATGCTTTTTCTCCCAGTCTGCCCTTTGGCAGGGCAATATTGATATACTCAGCCAATGACTTCCACCCCTCTTTCATTGAGACGGCAAAGCTGTTTGTATGTAATGCTGCCGTCATCCTTTTTCTGCGCCGCCACACTCAGGCCCATATTCTGGAGCATCTGCACCGCCCGCATTTTGGCGATGGTGTCTGTGGTATCATCATAGAGCAGCAGCGCGTCCACATCATATGTCTTTTCTGTCTCGCCGTAGCGTTCCAGAAGATCCATGGCCACAGCAAAGCCCATGGCGCCGGCGTCTTTCCCGAATTTCTCCAGCAGTTTGTCATATCTGCCGCCAAACAGGATCTTCTTTGGAATACCATCTACAAAGCCCTGGAAAATAATACCGTTATAATAGTCCATATCATTGACAACGGAAAAATCCAGATTGATGCCCTGGTCATAGACGCAGGCTTTCAGGCAGGCCAGCAGTTTTTCCAGCTCTGCCACCGCCTGCTCCATTTTCTCGTTGCAGCAGATGGCCTTTGCCTTGGGCAGCGTTTCCTCCAAAGATCCGCCCAGTTCCGCCGTCATGGCGATTTTTTCCGTCATTTCCTCCGAAACGCCTGCCTCCCGGCACAGCTGACGGATACCATGGGGATTCTTCTCTCCCATGCAGGCCAAAATCCTGCCCTGTTTGCTGGGGGAAATACCCGCCGCCTCCAGCAGACCGGAAACAAAGCCCATATGGGAAATATCCAGCACAGACCGGGCGCTGATGCTATCCAGACTCTTTTTCGCCAGCAGAATGATCTCACAAACTGCATAATCATCCACATCGCCGATATACTCCAGCCCTACCTGCATCATTTCCCGGTATTCGCCGTCACCTTTTTCCGCCCGGTATACGTTTTCCGTATAGTATACACGCTCGGGGCAGTCCCGGTTTCCTCTTGTATTCTTTACGATAGACAACGTCACATCCGGCTTCAGCGCCAGCAGACGTCCTTTCAGACCGTTAAACGTAAGAATATTCTCCGCCGAAAGAAAACTGCGGTTATCCGCGTAAAAATCATATTCCTCAAACTTGCTCATTTTAAACTTTCTGTATCCGTACTGTTCAAAGAGCGAACGGAGCAGATATACCGTCTGCTCGCCTTTTTTCAGAAAACCCTCTTGTTTAATCATAAGCCGACCCTCCGAAACTTTTATTTTTCATCATAGAACCATCATAGAACAGCAAAACGCTTTAGTCAAGTAGATTACTAAAGTTTGGTATCTATATGCAAATTGTTTCCTTCCATTTTCATAAATTATGCAAATTGTATAGAAGCAACTCCACAGCTGCTTTTTTCCGTCCAAAGTCAGACATAGCGCTCCATCCGGTCTCCCAAAAAGCAAATATTGCCGTTTCCCCTACCTTTGGCATTTTTTATTATGGCACATCCTCTGGTTTTTCTCTACTCTTTTCCAAAAATCAAAAAGGATAGCGCCTCTGCCGTGCAAAGGAATCCAGCTATCCTTTTTTCGTAAAATTATATCCTTCACTGGCGCAGGATCTTTTCCATGGGCTTCCCCTTTGCCAGTTCATCCACCAGTTTATCCAGACGGCGGATCTCACGCATCAGCGGGTCTTCGATCTGCTCCACCCGTACACCACAGATCACACCGGTAATGTTCTCCCTGTTTTTGGCGGGAGCAGGAGCATTTCGGAAAAAATCACCATAGGTCAGTTCCTGCTCCAAAAACATTTCCAATTCCTCTTTTGTGTAGCCTGTCAGCCAGCAGGTCAGCTCATCCACTTCCTCCCGTGTCCGCCCTTTTTTCTCCGCCTTAGCGACTAACAGCGGATAAACCCTGGAAAACATCAACCCAAACACTTTTTCTTCCTTCATAAATCCCCCTCCTTTTTAATATCATACCACAAAAATAACGGCGGAAAGATCAGAGACTTCCTCATCAGAAAACAAATATTGCCCGAATCCTTATAACCAAGAGGATTCAGGCAATTCAATTTTTGCTTGGAGTTTTTTCAGAGAAAACTTCTCTTCTTCCGTCATTTTATTCTGTTGTCTGTGTCTCAAAAGTCACTTTGACCCAGATTTCATTCTGGCTGTCTGTGACTGCCGCCTGAGCCTCATGAGTGCCCACTTCCTTCAATTCTTCCAGAAAAGCAGGCTTCTGGCTTTCCGCCATGGCATAGGTCAGACTGTTTTCTGTTTTTTCCACCTCTGTCAAAGACATTTCTTCGGCAATGGCTTCCACCTGGGTCATGGCCGCAGGCACATCCGCCACCTTCAGTGCCACATCTTCCTGTGCGGGCGTTACAGAACGCAGTCCCGGCTGACCATCCGCAATCTGAGAAGCTGTCATGGGCATAACGTCCAGGGATTCCTCATTTGCCGTTGTGTTGGAAGTCTGGGGCGCGGAAGCTGTATCCATCCGTTTCTCAGAAGAAGTCTCTTCCCCTGTCTTTGCGTTGGAAGCATAATTTGCTGTCTGCTCCTTTTTTGTCACCGCTGGGGTTGTACCTGTACCTGTCTGGGCCTGGAGCTGCTCATTTTCTGTCCCTGTGACCTCTTCCGTCTGTGCCGTATCCTCCTGTACGGACCGCACCTTTGTCTGGACCGAATCAGCATCGGCCTGTTCCATCATTTCCTGCACCACCGCGTCCTGTGACGAACGCATCTGCAAAATCCCCTGACTGCCGCCAAGAACAGCCACCAGAACAACTGCCGCCGCAATCAGCCCGAAATTCCGCCGGCCCGGCTTCTTTCTGCCGGGGAAAGGTACTACCTTTCCTTCTGTTTCCGAAGGGGAAATGGCTTTTGTATCCTCCAACCGGGCTTCCTTTTCCCGGCCCAATTTCTGCATCAATTCATCATGGAACCCAGAGGGCAGTTCTTCTTCTGGAAGGTCTCGCAGGGTTTTGGAAAGATTTTGTATCAGCTTTGCTTCTTCGGCACATGCCGGACATTTCGCCAGATGCGCCCGCAGCCGCTGGGCTTCTTCTTCCGGCAGTTCGCCGCCAAACAGCGCCCACAGCTGTTCTCTGCAATCTTCGCATTTCATTCTTTCCTTCCCTCCTTTCCTTTCTTTTGACGGGAAGAATCTGTCTTTCGTTCCCTGATTTTTAAAATTTCTTCCTTTAATTGGGCTCTTCCTCTGGAAATCCTTGATTTTACCGTACCCAGCGGCATCTGGATCATCTCCGCAATCTCCTCATAGGAATACCCACGGATATCCCGCAGGATCACTGCCGCCTTGTGCTCCGGCGACAAGGTCTCTAACGCTGCCAGCACCTCGCCCCGCAGTTCTTTTTGCAGTATTTCCTCTTCCGGCCGTCCGCCCTCGTCAGCAAACTGCTTTTTGTAATTGCCGTCCTCATCCTCCAGCTCCGCGTCCAGAGAATAGGTCTGTTTCCCCTTCCGTTTCCGGATCTCGTCGATACAGGTATTGACGGCAATACGGTAGATCCAGGTGGAAAAGGCGGATTTTCCGTCAAAACGCTCCAGATTCCGATAGACCTTCAGAAAAACCTCCTGGGCCATATCCTTCACGTCTTCGCCGCCGCCCATCATCCGAAAAGCGATATTGTACACAATTTTTTCATGCTGCAGGATCAGCGCCTCAAAGGCGTCCATATCCCCCTGTCTGGCCAGAGCCACCAGTTCCGCGGCGTCTCTTTGGCTGTACTTGTCCAACTGTCTCACCTCAGTTCCTTTGGGTATCCTTTTTTTCTCAAATCAGCCCCGCAAATCTTCTGCCAGAGCCTGTGCCTGTTCCTTCGTGGTCTTCCAGCTGGTGCAGAAGCGCACAGCGCTGTGTCCCGCGTCCACAGGCTCCCATACGAAAAAGGCGTATTTCTTTTCCAGTTTTTCAATCATTTCATTGGGCAGTACCGGAAACTGCTGGTTGGTCATGGAATCGTAGAGCATAGGAAATCCCCGTTCCTCGCAGACCTTCCGGATCTCCAGCGCCCGTTCCACCGCGTTTTTGGAAATCTCAAAATACAGTCCGTCCTCAAAAAGGGTCTCAAACTGCAGGCCCAAAAATCTCCCCTTCGCCAACAGACCGCCCCGCTGTTTGATGTAATAACGAAAATCCCGTTTCAGCGCCGGATTACAAATCACCACCGCCTCGCCAAACATAGCGCCGATTTTCGTACCGCCGATATAAAACACATCGCAAAGCCCGGCAATCTCCGCCATGGTCAGATCGTTGGCGGGTGAAGCCAGCGCGTACCCCAGTCTGGCGCCGTCGATATACAAAGGCAGTCCTTTCTCCCTGCACACTTCATAGAGTGCCGTCAATTCCGCCTTCGTATACATAGTGCCATTTTCTGTGGGCTGGGAGATATAAACCATCCCCGGCTGTACCACATGCTCATGGTTCACATCCGCCCAATGGCCTTCTACCATCTTCTGCACCTGTTTTGCCGTAATTTTGCCGTCCCGGCTGGGCAGTGTCAGCACCTTATGCCCTGTGGCCTCAATGGCGCCGGTCTCATGAACATTGATATGACCGGACTGGGCGCATACCGCCCCCTGGTGGGGCCGCAATATGGAAGCGATCACCGTCAGATTGGTCTGGGTGCCGCCCACCAGGAAATGCACATCCACATCCTCCCTGCCGCAGAGTTTACGGATCAGCTCCCTGGCATGGTCGCTGTAAGGATCATCCGTATAGCCGCAGGTCTGTATGTCATTGGTCTCTATCAACCGTTCCAAAATTCTGGGATGGGCGCCTTCCGCATAGTCACATTCAAATCGAATCATAATCTCTCCCCCTATTCTGTCTGCCATCATTGTCTTCTGCTTTTTAGTGTATCATGGCAGACAAAAAAGCACAAGCAGAGAGCAACTCTCAACTCATATGATACGATTCCCGCCGGCATTTTGTTCCAAAAAAATGGAGAGGCCTCCATGTCTGGAAGGTGCCTCTCCAAAAGTGTTTATTTTGATTATTTCCAGTATTCCACAGCGGATTTGAACAGTTTCATATCAAACTCGCCGGGTACATTGCGGTACAGACCGTCAGCGATACGCTCGGAATGACCCATTTTACCCAGAACGCGGCCGTCGGGAGACAGCAGACCCTCGATGGCAAGCGCGGAGCCGTTGGGATTGTACTGAATATCATAAGTAGGATTGCCCTTATCATCCACATACTGTGTCAGAAGCTGGCCGTTTTCCGCCAGCTGACGCAGCAGCGCCTCGTCCGCCAGCAGTCTGCCTTCCCCGTGGGAAATAGGCACCGTAAAGATATCGCCTACCTGTACGTTGGTCAGCCAAGGAGACTGATTAGACGCCACACGGGTGCGTACCAGTTTGGACTGGTGTCTGTGGATGGTATTATAAGTCAGTGTCGGGCAGTTTTCGTCTGTGTCGATGATCTTGCCGTAAGGCACCAGCCCCAGTTTAATGAGCGCCTGGAAGCCGTTGCAGATACCGCAGATCAGACCGTCTCTGTCCTCCAGCAGTCTGGTCACTTCTTCCTTGATTTCCGGATTGCGGAAGAAGGCTGTAATAAACTTGCCGGAGCCGTCAGGTTCATCGCCGCCGGAGAAGCCGCCGGGAATGAAAATCATCTGGCTGTCACGCAGTTTTTTCGCAAAGGTCTCTACGGAATTTGCGATGCCAGCCGCCGACAGGTTGTTGATAACGAAGATCTCCGCTTCCGCGCCTGCCCGTTCCATGGCCTTAGCGGAATCATATTCGCAGTTGGTGCCAGGGAATACAGGGATCAGAGCCTTGGGCTTTGCGAACTGCATCCGGGGTTTTGCCACGGTTTTCGCATGGTAAGAGAAGGCAGGGATCTCCTTCTTCTCTGTGGCAATATTGCAGGAGTAAATCGGTTCCAGCTTGCCCTCGTATACGTCATACAGCTCTGTCAGAGGGATAGAAACGCCGTCTTTTGTGATGGCGCTGCCGCCGGTACGTCCCAGAAGCAGGCCCACTTCGTCCTCTGTATTCAGTTCCAGAATAAAGGAGCCATAAGCGTAGCCAAAGATGTCTTCCTGACTCAGGCCGTCCGCATAAGCAAAGCCGATGTCATTGCCCATAGCCATTTTCAGCACAGCCTCTGCCACGCCGCCATAGGTAGGGGTATAGCCCGCGCATACCTTGCCGGCACGCATCAGGTCATTCACCTGAGCAAACAGGGCTTTCAGGCTTTCCGCCGTAGGCAGGCCGTTTTTATCGTATACCGGCTTCAGCCATACAACCTTGTGATTTTCTCCCTTGAACTCAGGAGAGATAATATTTTTAGTATCTTCTGTTGTTACAGCGAAGGAAACCAATGTAGGCGGAACATCGATATGCTCAAAGGTGCCGCTCATGGAGTCCTTGCCGCCAATGGCGGCGATCTCCAGACCCTTCTGCGCCATGAACGCGCCCAAGAGAGCCGCCATGGGTTTGCCCCAGCGTTTGGGGTCCTTCATGGGTTTTTCAAAATATTCCTGGAAGGACAGATATACGTCCTCAAATTTCGCGCCGGTAGCAATGAGTTTTGCCACAGATTCCACAACCGCCAGATACGCGCTGTGGTAAGGGCTCTTTTCGGCGATAAAGGGGTTATAGCCCCATGCCATCATGGAACAGGTCTCCGCTGTATCTTTTTCCATGGAAACCTTGTTTACCATGGCCTGAATGGGTGTTCTCTGGTTCTTGCCGCCAAAGGGCATCAGTACCGTACCTGCACCAATGGTGGAGTCAAAGCGTTCGGACAGTCCTCGCTTGGAGCATACATTCAGGTCTCCCGCCATTTCCAGATAGGCTTCTTTGAAGTCTCCTTTGATTTCCTTATCAAAGGCTTTGGGTGCGTCGGGAGCGATTTCAATATGTTTTTCCGCCCCGTTGGAGTTCAGGAACTCACGGGAGATATTAACAATCTTCTCACCGTTCCAGTACATAACCAGATAAGGATTTTCCTTAACTTCCGCCACAACGGTAGCCTCCAGATTTTCGCTGTAAGCCAGTTCCTTGAAGCGTTCCACATCTTTTGCCGCTACAACGACAGCCATACGTTCCTGAGATTCACTGATGGCCAGCTCTGTGCCGTCCAGACCTTCGTATTTCTTGGGAACAGCGTTCAGGTTGATTTCCAGACCATCTGCCAGTTCCCCGATGGCAACGGATACACCGCCAGCACCAAAGTCGTTGCAGCGTTTGATGAGACGGGATGCCTCCGCGTTGCGGAACAGTCTCTGGAGTTTTCTTTCTTCGGGAGCGTTGCCCTTTTGTACCTCCGCGCCGCAGCTTTCCAGAGATTCCATAGTATGGGATTTAGAAGAGCCTGTTGCGCCGCCGCAGCCGTCACGTCCGGTTCTGCCCCCCAGCAGGATGACGATATCGCCGTCCACAGGACGTTCTCTTCGTACATTCTCCGCGGGAGCCGCGCCGATAACAGCGCCAATCTCCATTCTCTTCGCCACATAGCCGTCATGGTAGATTTCGTCTACCTGACCGGTGGCCAGACCAATCTGGTTGCCGTAAGAGCTGTAGCCCGCTGCCGCAGTTGTAACAATTTTACGCTGAGGCAGTTTCCCCTTCAGTGTTTCGGAAACGGGAGTCAGCGGATTGCCGGCGCCGGTCACACGCATAGCGGCATATACATAGGAACGGCCGCTGAGAGGGTCACGGATAGCGCCGCCCACACAGGTCGCAGCGCCGCCGAAAGGCTCGATTTCCGTCGGATGGTTGTGTGTCTCGTTTTTAAAGAGCAGCAGCCATTTTTCTGTTCTGTCGCCCACTTTTACATCCATTTTTACTGTGCAGGCATTGATTTCTTCGGATTCATCCAGCTTATCCAGCTTGCCCTGCTGTTTCAGGAATTTGGCAACGATGGTGCCCATATCCATCAGGTTGATGGGTTTTGTTCTGCCAATGGCTTCTCTTGTTTTCAAATATTCATCATAAGCGCCCTGCAAAAGCTCATCTTCAAAGGTCACTTTGTCGATGGTAGTCAGGAACGTGGTATGACGGCAGTGATCGGACCAGTAGGTGTCGATCATTTTAATTTCTGTAATAGTAGGGTCTCTTTCTTCGCTCAGGAAGTAAGCCTGACAAACCTTGATGTCGTCCAGATCCATAGCCAGCCCCTGATCCGCCACAAACTGGGCCAGAGCCGCCTCGTCCATCTGGCGGAAGCCTTCCAGCACGGCTACGGAAGTGGGGATATCATATACCATTTCCAGTGTAGCCGCTTCTTCCAGAGACGCTTCTCTGGATTCCACAGGGTTGATGACATATTTCTTGATGGCTTCCACGTCCGCGTCGCTGAGATCGCCATAGAGCAGATAAACCTTGGCGCTCTTTACCAGAGGCCTTTCCTGCTTGGAAATAATCTGAATACATTCCGCCGCGGAGTTGGCTCTCTGGTCGAACTGACCGGGCAGGAATTCCACAGCGAATACTTTCGCGCCGTCCTGAGGAATCTCTGTCAGCACATCATCCAGCTGGGGTTCAGAAAAAACTGTTGTTGTGCAGTAGTCAAACAGCTCTTTTTCCATATGCTCCACATCATAACGATTCAACAGGCGCAGACCTGTCAGATTTTTGATGCCCAGCAGATTTACCAGATCACTTCTCAGACCATCCGCTTCTGTCTGAAGGCCCTGTTTTTTCTCCACATAAATTCGATAAACCATAGATGTTACACCTCCGCCGCAAGGGCTTTTTTACCAATATCTTTCCGATAATACGCGTTTGCGAAACTTACGGTTTTTACCGTTGCATAGGCTTTGTCCACAGCCTCCGCCAGTGTATCCGCTACTTCTGTCACACCCAGTACACGGCCGCCGCCGGTCACCAGTTTGCCGTCCTTGATTTTTGCGCCGGCCACAAAAATGCGGCTGGAATCCGCGGGCAGTGTGATCTCATAGCCTGTCTCATACTTGCCGGGGTAGCCCTCCGACGCCATAATAACACAGCAGGCGGATTTTTTGCTGAATTCCACTTCCGCCTCCGCCAATGTGCCTTTGGCAATATGCTGCATGATGGTCAACAGATCGCTTTCCAGCAGCGGCAGAACCACCTGTGTTTCGGGATCGCCGAAACGGCAGTTATATTCAATCACCTTGGGGCCGTTGGGTGTCAGCATCAAACCAAAGTACAGGCAGCCTTTGAAAGTTCTGCCTTCTTTATTCATGGCATCCATGGTAGGCAGGAAGATGGTTTTCATACATTCTTCCGCAACAGCCTCTGTATAGTAAGGATTGGGCGCTACTGTACCCATACCGCCGGTATTCAGACCTTTGTCTCCGTCCAGCGCCCGCTTGTGGTCCATGGAAGAAACCATGGGGATCATGGTTTTGCCGTCTGTGAACGCCAGAACGGAAACCTCGGGGCCTGTCAGGAACTCTTCCACAACAATGTGGTCACCGCTGGCGCCGAATACCTTATCTTCCATAATGGTTTTTACGCCTTCCTTGGCCTGTTCTCTTGTTTCGGCAATAATTACGCCTTTGCCCAGCGCCAGGCCGTCCGCCTTGATAACCGTTGGAATGGGCGCTGTTTCCAGATAAGCCAGAGCGTCTTCGGCCTTGTCAAAAACCTCATAAGCCGCTGTGGGAATACCATATTTTTTCATGAGATTTTTGGAAAATACTTTACTGCCTTCCAGAATGGCCGCATCTTTATTGGGGCCGAAGCAGGGCACGCCAATGGCCTCCAGGGCATCCACAGCGCCCAGCACCAGAGGATCGTCCGGCGCCACCACTGCAAAATCAATGGCTTTTTCCTTGGCAAAGGCCACCATGCCGTCAATATCCTTAGCACCAATATCCACACAGACAGCGTCCTGCGCCATACCGCCGTTGCCGGGCAGTACATACAGCTCTGTCACACTGGGGTTTTCCTTGATCTTCTTCACGATGGCGTGTTCTCTGCCGCCGCCGCCAACTACCATAACCTTCATATATTTTCGTCCTCCGCTTCTTCTTAGTGATGGAACAATCTCATGCCGGTAAAGGCCATAACCATATCAAACTTATTGCAGGTAGCGATGACATTGTCGTCACGGATAGAACCGCCGGGCTCCGCGATATAGCTTACGCCGCTCTTTGCCGCCCGTTCAATGTTGTCACCGAAGGGGAAGAAGGCGTCACTGCCCAAAGCCACACCGGTGATGGTATCCAGATAAGCTCTCTTTTCTTCTTTTGTCAGAGGTTCGGGCTTTTCGGAGAACAGTGTCTGCCATACGCCGTCCGCCAGAACATCCTCATAATCATCGGAGATATATACGTCGATGGTATTGTCTCTGTCCGGTCTGCCAACAGTAGGCAGGAACGGCAGGTTCAATACTTTTTCATGCTGACGCAGATGCCATACATCCGCCTTGCCGCCTGCCAGTCTGGTGCAGTGGATTCTGGACTGCTGGCCTGCGCCTACGCCGATGGCCTGACCGTCTTTGGCGAAACATACGGAGTTAGACTGGGTATATTTCAGTGTAATCAGGGCAATAATCAAATCTCTCTTTGCCTCTTCCGTCAGGTTTTTGTTGTCTGTAACAATATTGTTCAGCAGTTCTTTGTCGATCTTGAAGTCATTTCTGCCCTGTTCGAAGGTGATGCCGTAAACCTGTTTCTTTTCCTGTTTTTCGGGCACATAGTCAGGGTCGATTTTTACGATATTGTAGCTGCCTTTTCTCTTGCTTTTGAGAATCTCCAATGCTTCCGGTGTATAGCCGGGAGCGATGATGCCATCGGAAACCTCTCTTTTGAGCATCCGTGCCGTTACTTCGTCGCAGACATCGCTCAGTGCCACCCAGTCCCCAAAGGAACACATTCTGTCAGTGCCTCTGGCTCTGGCATAGGCCAAAGCGATGGGAGAATCATCCAGACCCTCGATGTCGTCTACAAAACAAGCTCTTTTCAGCGCGTCGCTCATGGGCACACCTACAGCGGCGGATGTAGGGCTGACATGCTTGAAGGATGTTGCCGCGGGCATCCCCAGGGCTTCCTTCAGTTCTTTCACCAGCTGCCAGCTGTTGAAGGCATCCAAAAAGTTGATATAACCGGGCTTGCCGTTCAAAATCTCAATGGGCAGTTCCTCGCCGTCAGCCATATAGATCTTGGCAGGTTTCTGGTTAGGGTTACATCCGTATTTCAATTCAAATTCTTTCATAGCGATCCACTCCTCCATACGCTCTTCCGTAAAACGGAAAATGTCCTATTGTGAAAAAAAGCGTCAAGACAGGGAAGAAAAGAAAACTCTTTTCTTCCGCTGTATCCTCACGCATTTATTTATTCATACTTATTGATCATTCTGTTTTCCACAGCGCCGCTTTCCAGATCCACAAATCTTACGTAAACGGAAATCTTGTTGTCTGCGTTCAGATTTTCCCAGATCTCTTTGGCGAAAGCGTCGATGTCGTTTCCAATGGCTACTCGTTCCGGTTCTCCCTGGAAGGTAGGCAGAGGATTGCCGTCACAGGCATAGGTATGGATGAAATGGCCCAGACCTGCCAGCGCCGCATAATTGAAAGTGTATCTGTTGCAGGCGCTGCCGTCAGCGTCCGCGCTTTTCAGAATACTCATTTTATAGGTAAAATCTTTTTCCCCAAAGGTCAGCATACCGCTGATTCTGGGTGTGAAATTGGGTGCGTCGGGCTCAAATTCTCTTGTTTCCAGCGCCGCCTCAAAAGATTTTCCTTCCTTTAAATAGTCATAAATGGTATCGGTCTGGTCGCCGTTGGTAACGATCAGGTTGTTTTCCCATTTTTTGATGGGGGAATAGATAATCAAAGAAGGATCTTCCACCTTGGATTCATCATAAGGCTTGATAATCACTTCTTCGCCCTGTTCCAGAAAAATACGGTTGCGGCTGTTTTCGCTTCTGCCCATGATAAAATAAGCCACTGCCGCTTTTTTGCCGTCAGCTGTTTTGCCGATGACGATGCCTCTGCCCACATAGGGGTTATCCTTTACCAGCATTTTCATAGGCTCGCTTTTATAAATATCCATGATTATCTTCCTTTCTGCAAATCCTTCGCTACCTGTTCCGTCGCTCTGGGAAGCAGAACCCATTCCGCTTCTTCCATAACACGACGCTGCAATACTTCCGGCGTATCTCCATCCTTTACCTCAACGGCCTTTTGCAGCAAAATCTCTCCGCCGTCGGGAATCTCGTTGACAAAATGAACCGTAGCCCCGGTGACCTTTACGCCATAGGCTAAAGCCGCCTCGTGGACCTTCAGTCCGTAATACCCCTTCCCGCAGAAGGAAGGGATCAAAGAAGGATGGATATTGATGATGCGCTTGGGGTAAGCGGAAGTAAAATTCTCACTGAGGATAGACATAAAGCCCGCCAGAACAATCAGCTCGATGCCATACTCCTTCAGCACTTCCTTGACTTTTTCCTCATACTCCAGCTGGGTGGCAAATGTCTTTCTTTCCACCACAGCGGAAGGAATATTATTTTCCGCCGCTCTGGTCAGCGCGTAGGCCTTGTGATTGCTGGCCAGGACCAGAGCGATCTCGCCGCTTTGCAGCAGACCGCTTTTCTGGGCATCAATGAGCGCCTGAAGATTGGTGCCGCCGCCGGAAACAAAAACCGCGATTTTTGTTTTCAGCATATTACCACGCCCTCTTCGGATTTCACGATTTCACCCATGATATAAGCGTCCTCGCCCTGGGCTTTCAAAATCTCAATGGCTTTTTCCGCATCTGCCTTCGCTACCACAACGCTCATGCCCACACCCATATTAAAGGTATTGAACATATCTCTTTCGGGAATATTGCCCTTCTTTGCAATCATATCAAAGATGGGAGGAATCCGCAGTGCGCTCTTGTCGATCTTCGCGCCAAAGCCCTTGGGGATGCTTCTGGGAATATTTTCGTAGAAGCCGCCGCCGGTGATGTGAGAAACCGCTTTTACGGTTACTTCCTCAAACAGAGCCAGCATAGGCTTCACATAGATCTTTGTAGGCGCCAGCAGTGTTTCACCGATGGATTTGCCGCCCAGCTCTGCCAAAGGTGTTTTAATGTCCTCATGTTCCACATCCAGCACACGGCGCACCAGAGAGAAACCGTTGGAATGTACGCCGCTGGAAGGCAGAGCGATGACAACGTCGTCTTCTGTCATAGTGGAGTTATCCAGAATCTTGTCTTTATCTACAACGCCAACGGCAAAACCTGCCAGATCGTATTCATCCTCAGGATAGAAACCGGGCATTTCCGCCGTTTCGCCGCCGATGAGCGCCGCGCCGGACTGTACACAGCCTTCCGCCACACCGGAAACAATGGAGGCTACCTTTTCAGGGAAGTTTTTGCCTACGGCAATGTAGTCCAGGAAAAACAGAGGTTTCGCGCCGCAGCAGATAATATCGTTGACGCACATAGCCACGCAGTCAATGCCGACAGTGTCATGCTTGTCCATCAAAAAGGCCAGTTTCAGCTTTGTGCCGACGCCGTCTGTGCCGCTGACCAGTACGGGCTTGGAAATCCCGGTCAGATCCATTTCAAACAGTCCGCCAAAGCCGCCGATATCGGACATGGCGCCTGCGGTCACGGTTCTTGCGATGTGCTTTTTCATCAGTTCTACGGCCTGATATCCCGCTGTAATATCAACACCGGCTGCTTTGTAGCTTTCGCTGTGGCTTTTCATTTCTTATTTCTCCTTTCGCTGAGCTTGCATTCAAATCTGTTTTTGCAGGTTTCGGAAGGTACTTCTGTGGGGTAATTGCCGTCGAAGCACGCGGAACAGTAGCCTTCGCCTTTGGGAACGCCCATCAGCATCCCCAGATGATCCAGGCTCAGGTAACCGATGCTGTCAGCGCTGATGATCTCCTTGATCTCATCCATGGTATGGTTTACCGCGATCAGATTTTCCTGGGAATCCACGTCTGTGCCGTAGTAGCAGGGGAACAGGAACGGAGGCGCCGAGGAACGAACGTGTACTTCGGCAGCGCCTGCTTCCCGCAGCAGTTTTACGATTCTTGCAGAAGTGGTACCTCTGACAATGGAGTCATCGACCATAACGACACGTTTGCCTTTGATTGTTTCAGAAACGACATTTAATTTGATTCTTACTTTATCCTCTCTCACCTTCTGGCCGGGAGCGATAAAGGTACGTCCGATATATTTGTTTTTAATAAAGCCGATGCCGTAAGGGATGCCGGACTGTCTGGCATAACCAATGGCAGCGTCCAGACCGGAGTCAGGCACGCCAATAACTACATCCGCGTGTACAGGATGCTCCATAGCCAGGCAAGCGCCCGCTGTGGCTCTTGCGTGATGTACGCTGACACCGTCTACGATAGAGTCGGGTCTGGAGAAATAAATATGTTCAAAAATACACAGATGTTTCTTTTCTTCGCCAATGTGATCCCGGATGGTACGGATCTCATCGCCGTCAAATACGATGATTTCACCGGGTTCAACATCACGGATAAATTTCGCGCTGACCGCGTCCAGAGCGCAGGTCTCAGACGCTACGATATAGGTACCTTCCTTTGTCACGCCGTAGCAAAGAGGGTGGAACCCATGAGGATCTCTTGCGGCGATCATCTTGGAGGAAGACATCACAACCAGAGAGTACGCCCCTTTGATGCGGTTCATAGCCTGGTTTACAGCTTCCTCGATGGAGGGTGCTTTCAGTCTTTCTTTTGTAATAATATAGGAAATAACTTCTGTATCACTGGTAGTATGGAAAATGGAGCCTTCCATTTCCAGTTCCTGGCGCAGTTCGTAGGAATTCACCAGGTTGCCGTTGTGTGCCAGCGCCATTTTGCCTTTGATATGGTTGACAACAATGGGCTGCGCGTTGAGACGATCACTGGCGCCTGTGGTGCCATAGCGAACATGGCCTACAGCCATATTGCCTTCGCCCAGCTTCGCCATGATCTCGGGGGTGAAGATGTCGTTGACCAGACCGCCGTCCTTGTGGTACTGGAACACGCCGTCATCGTTTACAACGATACCGCAGCTTTCCTGACCTCTGTGCTGCAGAGCGAACAGACCATAGTAGGTCGTAGACGCTACCGTCGTTTTTTCTTTGGCGTACACACCAAATACGCCGCATTCTTCATGAATTTTATTCATCCTTGCACACTCCTGTTCTCTTGTTCCCTTTGGGTAAAAGCGGCCGGTCGTTCCTGACCGCTGTAATACCGCCGCTGGCGGTGAGTTGCTTATTTATTATATTTTTCCTCCACGGCTTTGTTCTTTTCCAGAACTTTGGCAGCTGCCTCCGCTCTTGCGTCATCCAGCTTTTTGGCCAGATCCGCGTCCGCTACCGCCAGCATCTGCAGCGCCAGCAGAGCCGCGTTTTCCGCACCGTCAATGGCTACGGTAGCTACGGGGATGCCGCCGGGCATCTGTACGGTAGAAAGCAGCGCGTCCAGACCGTCCAAGGTAGAGGATTTTACCGGTACGCCGATGACGGGAAGTGTAGTATTTGCCGCGATAGCACCAGCCAGATGGGCCGCTTTGCCCGCCGCCGCAATAATGGCGCCAAAGCCGTTGGCTCTTGCGTTCTGCGCGAAATCCTTTGCCTCCACAGGTGTTCTGTGGGCGGAATACACATGTACCTCAAAAGGCGCGCCAAATTTTTCCAGCGTTACAATCGCCTTTTCCAGTACGGGAAGATCACTGTCACTGCCCATTACAATGCCAATTTTTTTCATGGATAAACCTCCTAAAAAATAAAAACAATAGATACCTTTCGGAAAACACAGAAAAAAGGGCAGTCCTATTCTATCATTTAGAAACAGGACTGCCCAGACGGTCGACAAAAGCAGGTACACCCGAAGCCCGCCAAAGCGATGACAGTAAAAAAGACGATATTTTTTTCTTTTTTCATAAAAACACCGTCACTTTCCATCTACACATCCAACATTGCCAAGGGCGTCCGTTCGCCTCGTCCGCTTCTACGCGAAACCGAATCTCACTGCACTGCTTCCTTCAGGTTTTCTGCTCCCCTGTGGTCGCCCACGAATCCGTCAGTTACAGAAAACCTCCTTAATTTTTACAAATTCAGTCTATCATATTTTCGAATATGCTGTCAATGAAGGGGGACTAATTTTCGGAGAAAGAAATTCTTGACAGGGCCAAATCCTTGTGATATACTACTGACAATTTGTAAAGAAATATCTAACAACACTTTTACGGAAGAAAGGAGAGAAATACATTGAAGTACATTTTATCCAATGCTATGGTATTTACACAGGGCGAATTTGTAAAAACCAACGTATTTGTAAATAATGGAATGATTTCCCATATTTCTACCGCAGCACCCGAAGGGAGCAGCGTTGTTTTTGATTTGGAAGGCTGTGTGATCTTTCCCGGTTTCATTGATGTCCATACACATCTGAGAGAACCGGGATTTTTTTATAAAGAGACCATAGAAACCGGTACAAAGGCAGCGGCTCACGGCGGATATACCTCCATCTGCGCCATGCCCAATCTGAAGCCGGTGCCCGATTCCGCCCAAACGCTGGCGCCCCAGCTGGAGGCCATTGAAAAAACAGCCTGTATTCAGGTACTGCCCTACGGCGCCATCACAAAGGGGGAACTGGGGCAGGAGCTGGCGGACTTCGACGCGCTGGCGCCCCATGTCTGCGCCTTTTCCGATGACGGCAGAGGGGTACAGAATGACGATATGATGCGTCAGGCCATGACAAAGATCCATGCCCTGGGCAAAATGGTAGCGGCCCACTGCGAAGTCAACGAACTGCTGCGGGGCGGCTACATCCATGACGGCCAGTATGCCGCACTCCACGGCCACAAGGGCATCTGCTCCGAAAGCGAATGGAAGCAGATCGAGCGGGATCTGGCGCTGGTACGGGAGACCGGCTGTGACTACCATGTCTGCCACATCTCCACAAAAGAAAGTGTGGAGCTGATCCGTCAGGCAAAAAAAGAAGGCCTGCCCGTCTCCTGTGAGACAGGCCCTCATTACCTTGTTCTGACCGATATGGATCTGCAGGAGGACGGCCGCTTCAAAATGAACCCTCCTCTGCGCAGCAAGGAGGACCAGGCCGCTCTTCTGGAAGGCATTCAGGACGGCACCATCGACATGATCGCCACAGACCACGCTCCCCACTCCGCTGAGGAAAAAAGCAAGGGTCTGGCCGGCAGTATGATGGGCATTGTAGGCCTGGAAACCGCTTTCCCCATCCTTTATACAGAACTGGTGAAAAAAGGTGTTCTTACATTAGAACAGCTGATCCATCTGATGCATACCAATCCATCCCGCCGCTTCGGCATCGGAAGCCCTCTGGCAGAGGGAATGCCCGCCGATCTGACGGTTTACAACCTGAATGAGTCCTACACCATCGACCCGGAGACCTTCCTGTCCAAAGGCAGAAGCACCCCTTTTGCCGGATGGAATGTCTGGGGCAAATGCAAAATGACCATGTACCACGGCAATATTGTATGGCAGGAGGACAAGGCTTGAGAACAGCCCCTAAAACAAGACAACCCGTAACTTTACTATATATCTAAGGAGGAATTACAAAATGGCGAAAAGAACCGACCTGAAAAAAATCCTGATTATCGGCTCCGGCCCTATTGTCATTGGACAGGCTGCCGAATTTGACTACGCAGGCACACAGGCTTGCCTTGCGCTGAAGGAAGAGGGATATGAGGTAGTACTGGTAAACTCCAACCCCGCTACCATCATGACAGACACCACCATTGCCGATAAGGTATACATGGAACCCCTGACACTGGAATATGTGGCAAAGATCCTGCGCTATGAACGTCCCGACGCTATCGTGCCCGGCATCGGCGGTCAGACCGGTCTGAACCTGGCCATGCAGCTGGAAAAGAAAGGCATTCTGCGGGAATGTCAGGTAGAACTGCTGGGGACAAGCTGCGAAAGTATCGAACGGGCTGAGGACAGAGAACTGTTCAAGGAACTCTGTCAGGAAATCGGCGAACCTGTAATTCCTTCCATCATCACATACTCCGTTGAAGAAGCCATCAAAGCGGCGGAGGAAATCGGCTACCCCGTAGTACTGCGTCCCGCCTTCACACTGGGCGGTACCGGCGGCGGCTTTGCCAATAACGAAACAGAACTGGTAGAAATCATGGAGAACGCCCTGAAGCTCTCTCCCGTACACCAGGTATTGGTAGAAAAAAGCGTAAAAGGCTACAAAGAAATCGAATTTGAAGTAATGCGTGACGGCACAGACCACGCCATCACCATCTGCGGCATGGAAAACGTGGACCCCGTAGGCGTACACACCGGTGACTCCATCGTTGTGGCTCCCATCCTGACACTGAATGACGCCGACTTCAATATGCTGCGTGACAGCGCTCTGAAGATCATCCGCGCTCTGAAGATCGAAGGCGGCTGCAACGTACAGTTCGCGCTGGACCCTAATTCCTCCAAATACTATCTGATCGAGGTAAATCCCCGTGTTTCCCGTTCCTCCGCACTGGCATCCAAGGCCAGCGGCTACCCCATTGCCAGAGTTACAGCGAAAATCGCGGTAGGCATGACTCTGGAAGAAATTCAGATTTCCGAAACAAACGCAAACTTTGAACCCGCTTTGGATTATATCGTTGCAAAAATGCCTCGGTTCCCCTTCGACAAATTTGCAACAGCAGCAAATACACTGGGCACACAGATGAAGGCCACCGGCGAAGTTATGGGCATCGGCAGAACCATCGAAGAATGTCTGCTCAAATCCGTTCGCTCTCTGGAAATCGGCGTCTGCCACATTCATATGGCAAAATTCGACAACACCTCCAACGAAGAACTGCTGGCCTATATCGCAAAGAGCCCCGATGACCGGATCTATGCCATCGCCCAGCTGATCCGCAACGGTGTTTCTCTGGATGACATCTTCGACGCCACACAGATCACAAAATACTTCCTGGAAGTATTGAAAAATATCGTAGACTACGAAAAAGTTCTGGCTGAAAACGTGGGCAATAAAGAAATCCTGTCCACTGCCAAGAAAATGGGCTTCTCCGATAAATTTATCGCAAGACTGTGGAACTGGAAAGAGGTTGAGGTCTACAACCTGAGAAAGGAAATGAACCTCTTCCCTGTTTACAAAATGATCGAAACCAGCGGCTGCGGCGGCTATATCCCTTACTTCTACTCCACTTACGGTGAGGGCAACGAATCCCGCCTCAGCGACAAAAAGAAAATCATTGTACTGGGCAGCGGCCCCATCCGTATCGGTCAGGGCGTAGAATTCGACTACTCCACCGTACATGCCGTTACCACCATCAAGCAGTACGGCTATGAATCCATTATCATCAACAACAACCCGGAAACCGTTTCTACCGACTACACCACCAGCGACAAGCTGTATTTTGAGCCTCTGACCGTAGAGGATGTTATGAATATCGTGGAAATGGAGCAGCCTCTGGGCGTTATCGCATCTCTGGGCGGCCAGACAGCCATCAATCTGGCGCAGCCTTTGATGGAACGGGGCGTTAAAATCATCGGTACCGACGTGGCGGCCATTGAAAGAGCGGAAAACAGAGATTCCTTTGAAAAAATCATGGAAGAACTGGAAATCCCTCAGCCCAAGGGCCGTGCCGTAACCAATATCGAGGACGGCGTAAAAGCAGCGGAAGAAATCGGTTATCCTGTACTGGTTCGCCCCAGCTACGTTCTGGGCGGCCGCGCTATGCAGATCGTTGCCAACGAAGAATCCCTGCGGACTTATCTGAAAACCGCCGTACAGATCAACGAGGATCAGCCGGTACTGGTTGACAAATATATCGAAGGCAAGGAACTGGAAGTAGACGCTGTCTGCGACGGCTACGACGTATTCGTTCCCGGCATCATGGAACATGTAGAGCGTACCGGCGTACACTCCGGCGACTCCATCAGCGTATACCCTACCTTCAGCGTATCCGCAAAGGCAAAGGGCAAAATTCTGGAATACACCAAAAAGCTGGGTCTGGGCATCGGCATCCGCGGCCTGTTCAACATCCAGTTTATCGTAGATAAAAAGGATGACGTTTATGTCATCGAAGTAAACCCCAGATCCTCCAGAACCGTACCCTTCCTGTCCAAGGCGACAGGCTACTCTCTGGCGGACATCGCTACCCTGGTCATCCTGGGCAAGACACTGAAAGAACAGGGCATTTTCGGCATCTATCCCGACGAAAAACAGAGATGGTATGTAAAGGTTCCCGCCTTCTCCTTCTCCAAGCTCCACGGCATGGACACCTACCTGTCCCCTGAAATGAAATCCACTGGGGAGGCCATCGGCTATGACAACAAGCTGAACCGCGCGCTGTACAAAGCACTCCAGGCTTCCGGCATGCATATCCTCAACTACGGCACTGTATTCGCTACCATTGCCGATAAGGACAAAGAAGAGGCCCTGCCTTTGATCCGCCGGTTCTACGAGCTGGGCTTCAATATCGAAGCAACCAAAGGTACCGCCGAATTTTTGAAAGAACACGGCATCCGTACCAGAATCAGAGGCAAAATCAGTGACGGCAGTGATGAGATCATTGAATCCATCCGCCACGGCTATGTAACCTATGTCATCAACACCAGAGACATCAATTCCGACCAGCAGAACAACGACGGCTGGGAAATCCGCCAGTGCGCTGTGGAAAACAACGTCACCATGTTCACCGCGCTGGATACTGTCCGCGTACTGCTGGATGTACTGGAAGAGACCACCCTCTGCATTTCTACCATTGACGCGTGATTTTCAGGAGGTACGTTGTGAAGCAGTCTATTTATACCATTAAGATCAATCAGCATCTGACGGATCAGGTCCTGAAAATGGTTCTGGCGGGGGATACCTCCGCCATTACCGCACCGGGACAGTTTATCAATATCAAGCTGGACGGTTTTTTCCTGCGCCGTCCCATTTCCGTCTGCGATTATGATGAAAAAACCATTACCATACTGTACAAAGTGGTAGGCAAAGGCACCGAATATCTTTCTACCCTGCCCGCCGGCAAAACACTGGATATCCTCACTGGTCTGGGCAACGGCTATGACACCGCCAAAAGCGGCCAGAAGCCTCTGCTCATCGGCGGTGGCGTTGGTGTGCCTCCCATGTACCGTCTGGCAAAAGACCTTTTGGAGGAAGGCAAAAAGCCTTCTGTAATCCTGGGCTTCAATACAAAGGATGAAGCCTTCTACATTGAGGAATTCAAGGCCCTTGGCATCCCCGTCCATGTAGCTACGGCGGATGGCTCTCTGGGCACCAAAGGTTTTGTAACAGATGTTGTGAAAACATTGGATGACTATACTTATTTCTATACCTGCGGTCCCGAACCCATGCTGAAAGCCCTTTCTGACGTAACCGTCACCAGCGGTCAGCTCAGTTTCGAGGAACGGATGGGCTGCGGCTTCGGCGCCTGCATGGGATGCAGCTGCGAGACAAAATACGGCACGAAACGGATCTGCAAAGACGGCCCCGTACTGGAAAAGGAGGAGATCAAGTGGTAAATACAAAAGTCACCCTCAGCGGCCTTACGCTGGATAATCCCGTGATCCCCGCCAGCGGCACCTTTGGCTATGGCTATGAATTCGCGGAACTGTACGATATCAATATTCTGGGTTCCTTTTCCTTTAAAGGCACTACAAAAGAGCCCCGCTTCGGCAACCCTACGCCCCGGATCGCGGAATGTCCTTCCGGCATGATTAACTCCGTAGGCCTGCAGAACCCCGGCATCGACAAAGTCATTTCCGAGGAACTGCCCAAGCTGAAAAAATGCTTCCACAAGCCGGTTATCGCCAATATCAGCGGTTTCTCCGTAGAGGAATACGCCTACTGCTGTGAACGCATTGATAAAGAAGAACAGGTCGGCATCATTGAAGTCAATGTCAGCTGCCCTAACGTACATCACGGCGGTATGTCCTTCGGCACCAGCCCGGAAGCGGCGGCAGAAGTGACCAGAGCCGTTAAGGCTGTCACTACCAAACCTGTTTACATCAAATTAAGCCCCAACGTCACCGACATTGTTTCCATCGCCAAAGCCTGCGAGGACACCGGCGCTGACGGCATCAGCCTTATCAACACCATGATGGGTATGCGCATCGACCTGAAAACGAAGCGCCCCGTCATCGCCAACAAAATGGGGGGATTTTCCGGCAAAGCCATCTTCCCCATCGCTGTCCGCATGGTATACCAGGTAGCGGAGGCTGTGAAGGTGCCCGTCATCGGCATGGGCGGCGTTTCCTCGGCGGAGGACGTCATTGAAATGATGCTGGCAGGCGCTACGGCCGTACAGGTAGGCGCCGCCAATCTGGTAGAGCCCTTTGCCTGCAAAAATATTATCGAAGATCTGCCCCGCGTCATGGAACGCTACGGCATTACAGACTTAAACGACATTATAGGAGGTGCCCGCAAATGAGCAAAGACGTTATCATTGCCTGTGACTTTAACAGCAAAGAGGATCTGTACGCCTTTTTGGACCGTTTCACAGAGGAAAAACCCTTTTTGAAAATCGGCATGGAGCTGTTTTACGCAGAAGGCCCTGCCATTGTCAGAGAAATCAAGGCAAGAGGCCACAAAATCTTTTTGGATCTGAAACTCCATGACATCCCCAACACCGTAAAGAAAGCCATGTCCGTACTGTCCAATCTGGATGTGGATATGTGCAACGTACACGCAGGCGGCACCATCGCCATGATGGAAGCGGCGCTGGAGGGTCTGACCCGTCCCGACGGCACACGTCCCCTGCTCATTGCCGTAACACAGCTGACCTCCACCAGCGAGGAACGGATGCAGAATGATCTGCTCATCGACCGTCCTCTGAACGAAGTGGTTATGCACTATGCGGCAAATACCAAGCTGGCCGGTCTGGACGGCGTTGTCTGCTCCCCTCTGGAGGCAGGCATGGTAAAAGAGGTCTGCGGCCAGGAATTCCTGACGGTTACCCCCGGCGTACGTTTTGCGGACGGAGACAAGGGCGATCAGGTGCGGATCACCACTCCCGCGAAAGCAAGAGAAATCGGCTCCGACTATATTGTTGTGGGCCGTCCCATTACACAGGCAGAAGACCCTGTTGCTGCTTACAGAAGATGTGTTGCTGAATTTTTAGGAGGCGAAAAATAATGACAGATATGAAAAAACAGATCGCAAAAGATTTATTGTCCATCGGCGCCGTTTTCCTGCGCCCCGAAGAACCCTTTACCTGGGCCAGCGGCATCAAAAGCCCCATTTACTGTGACAACCGTCTGACACTGACGGCGCCTGAAGTAAGAACCCGTGTGGAAAACGCCCTGGCGGAAACCATCAAGGCGGAATATCCCGACTGTGAGGTTCTCATGGGCACCAGCACTGCCGGCATCGCTCATGCCGCTATCGTAGGCCATATTATGGGCCTGCCCATGGGCTATGTACGCTCCGGCCAGAAGGACCACGGCAGACATAACCAGATCGAAGGCAAGCTGGAAAAAGGCCAGAAGGTCGTTGTAGTGGAAGACCTGATCTCCACCGGCGGCAGTGCCATCGAAGTAGTAAACGTTCTGCGGGAAGCAGGAGCGGAAGTGCTGGGCATTGTCAGTATCTTCACCTATGGTATGCAGAAAGGTCTGGACAGAATGGCGGAGGCCAATGTGAAAAACGTGAGCCTGTCCAATTTTGACGCCGTAGCGGAAGTAGCCGCAGAAGAAGGCTACATCAAGGAATCCGATATCGCCAGACTCATCGCTTTCCGCAACAATCCCAGTGATGAAAGCTGGAGGACTGATAACAAATGAGAAACTTAATTGATATTACAGATCTGACCGTAGAAGAAATCGACGCGCTGGTAGCCACTGCCAACGACATTATCGCAAACCCCGATAAATACTGCGAAGCCTGCCATAGAAAAAAACTGGCCACTCTGTTTTTTGAGCCTTCCACCAGAACACGCCTTAGCTTTGAGGCGGCTATGCTGGAGCTGGGCGGCACGGTACTTGGCTTTTCCCAAGCCAACAGCAGCTCTGCCTCCAAAGGCGAAAGCGTATCCGATACCGTAAGAGTGGTGGGCTGTTACGCGGACATCATCGCCATGCGCCATCCTAAGGAAGGCGCGCCCATGGTAGCGGCAATGCACTCCCCCGTTCCCATCATCAACGCCGGGGACGGCGGCCACAACCACCCTACCCAGACACTGACGGACCTGCTGACCATCCAGAGAGAAAAGGGCCGTTTCGACAACCTGACCGTTGGGCTCTGCGGTGACCTGAAATTCGGGCGGACAGTACATTCCCTGATCCATGCCCTGTCCCGCTACACCGGCATCCATTTCGTGCTGATCTCTCCCGAAGAGCTGCGTCTGCCGGAGTATATCATCCATGATGTACTGGAAAAGAAAAATATGTCCTTTGAGGAGACCCAGGATCTGGAGGCAGTGATGCCCAAGCTGGACATCCTTTACATGACAAGAGTACAGCGGGAGCGTTTCTTCAACGAGGCGGACTATATCCGTCTGAAAGACAGCTATATCCTGACACTGGACAAGCTGAAAAACGCCAAAGAGGATCTGTGCATCCTTCATCCCCTGCCCAGAGTCAATGAAATCGCCACAAACGTGGACGAGGACAGCCGCGCCTGCTATTTCAAACAGGCACAGAACGGCAAATATATCCGTATGGCACTGATTCTGAAATTACTGGGGGTGGAAGTATAATGCATATCGACGAGATTCAAAACGGCATCGTAATCGACCATATCACCGCCGGCAAGAGCCTGGAGATTTATCACTTCCTCCATCTGGAAGAGCTGGACTGCTCTGTGGCTCTGCTGCGCAATGTTGTGAGCCAGAAAATGGGCAGAAAAGATATTATTAAAATTGACCAGGTGCTGGACATCGACCTGGGGGTGCTGGGCTATATGGACCCTAACATCACCATCAGCATCATCAAAAACGGTCAGAAGGTAGATAAATTCCATCCGGAACTGCCAGAGCAGATCTGCGATGTTATCACCTGCAAAAATCCCCGGTGCATCACCTCCGTGGAGCAGGAGATCAAGCATATCTTCAAGCTGACAGACCGGGAGCGCCGGATCTATCGCTGTATCTACTGCGAAAGCGAAGCAAAAAAGAAATTCTAAAATGAAATCTTCATAAAAATCGCCGGAATCCTTGCCAAAGGCAGAGAATTCCGGCGATTCTTTTTTAGAAAATCAGCCACTTTCCAAAAACACTCATGTTTTTTTCAGGAAAGCCCATGTTTCCATATGATTTTATTCTGTTTATTTTTTCTTTTTATTGAGCAGATAGCAGATCCGGCGCAGGCCCTCTGCCAGTCCCGCTCTGGGGCAGGCCAGGTTCAGGCGGATATACGTATCGGAGTTCTGTACGAACATATCGCCGCCTTCCAGCAGTACACCGGCCTCATTGGCAAACAGCAGAGGCAGGTCTGTGCCCTTTTCCACATAAGCGCCAATGTCTACCCAGCCCAGATAAGTGGCCTCGGAAATACGGAATTTCGCCTCCAGCAGGTGCTCCGCCAGATATTCCTTTGTAAAGCGGAAATTATCGTCCAGATACAGCTTCAGTTCCGCCAGCCATTCGCCGCCTTTTTCATATGCCGCCTGTGCCGCCGCGATGGACAGAGGATTTTCAAAGTCATAATGTCTTGCTTTCCATACCTTCATGGTTTCTGCATGAGGGATCAATACATTGGAGAACATCAGCCCCGCCATATTGAAGGTCTTGCTGGGCGCCATGCAGGTAATAATCTGGTCGCTGTCCGGGAACAGCTTTGCCAGAGGCGTATGGCGCAGGCCTGTACGGATCAGGTCGCAGTGGATCTCGTCAGAAATAATCATGACATTGTTTTTCAGGCAGATCTCGCCGAAAGTCTGCAGTTCCTCCTCCGTCCAGATGCGTCCGCTGGGGTTGTGGGGGTTGCAGAAGATACAAAGTTTTACTTTAGGGTCTGCCGCTTTTTTCTCAATATCCGCAAAGTCCATGGTATAGTAACCGTCTGTGTTAATCAGGTCAGAGCAAACCAGCTCTCTGTGGTTAAAATCTACCGCATGCTTAAAATAAGCGTAGGACGGTGTGAGGATCAGTACCTTTTCATCCGGCTGGCAGATATATCCCGTCAGTTCAAACAGCGCAGGGATAATGCCGGGAGATGTCACCAGCTCCTCTTTCTTGATTTCCCATTCATACCGATTCCGGCACCACGCGGAAAAAGCCTCGAAATATGCCGGATCAAATACTTTCGTATAGCCAAAGATCCGCTTGTCCAGTCGTTCCTTCATGGCGTCAATGATGCAGGGCGGTGTGGCAAATTCCATATCGGCGATCCACATCCGCACATAGGCATCATCAGGATACGGGAATTTCGCGTCTCTGGGCGCGTGGAAAATATATTCCCGCCAGCCGTCCGTATTCATGGAATTGCTGTGTGTTCTGTCAATGACCTCGTCAAAATTGTACTTCATAGACATCCTCCTTTGTATCTTTTTTTATTTTTTATCTGCTAAACGCAGAGAAAATACAAATTTACTGCCTTCGCCTTCTTTGCTTTTGACGGCAATGGTCTCTCCATGGGCCTGAAGGAATTCCCGCACAATGGAAAGCCCCAGCCCCATGCCGGTCTTGTCCTGATTCCTGGTGGCATCAGCCTTATAGAACCGGTCAAAGATATATTTCTGATCCTCCTCGCTGATACCCGCGCCGTGGTCCTGCACAGAAACAAGGATTTTGTTTTTTCCCGACAATGTGGTTTCTACTTCGATGACGCCGTCAGCATTGGAAAACTTCACAGCATTGCCCATCAGATTGCGGATCACGCGGGAAATCTTGTCACGGTCCGCCCGTACCATAGATACCTTTTCCGCCAGACTTACCTGCAGGGAAAGGTTTTTCTCCTGCATCTGCGGCTCCAGAATGGCGCTGTTTTCCCGGATCAGCTCATTGATATCAAAATCCGTTTCTTCCAGTATGATCTTGGCGCTCTGGGCCCGGCTCATTTCCACTACGCCTTCCGCCAGACGGGAAAGACGCTGTGTTTCCTCCAGCACGATCTGCAAATAATGCTCCTGTCTTTCCGGCGGGATAGTGCCGTCCAGCATGGCCGTCAAAAATCCCTGGATACTGGTTAAGGGAGAACGCAGGTCGTGAGAAATATTGGCGATAAAATTCCGGCGGGTAGTTTCCGTGTTCTGGAGACTTTCCGCCATATGGTTAAAGCTCTCCGCCAGCTGGCCCAGTTCATCTTCACTGTAGATCTCCACTCTTTGCTCAAAATTTCCTCCGGCGATCACCTTCGCCGCTTTATTCATTTCCATCATGGGCTCTGTCATCCTTCTGGATGTAACGATGCTCACCAGAATGGACACCATGAACGCCAGCAGCAGGCTCACCAGACCGGAACGGTACATTTCATGGAGAGACAGCTCGATTTCCGGCAAAGAACGGCACATAAAGATGCCCGCAAGGCTGCCCGTGGAAATGGGATAGCCCACCACCATCATAGGCGTACCAAAGACGGTGGAGGACCCTGTTTGCAGAGAAACGATATTTCCCTCCCGCACACCTTCTACCAGTTCCTCATAGGCCAGCACCTGACCCAGAAGTGTTTTGTCCATACCAGGCGAAGTCAGTACAATGACGCCCTCATCATTCATCAGCAGTACACCGGCGCCCATATAATCCTCCAATACCTGCATCTCGTAGGCCAGATTGCCCACTTCTCCTGTCACATAGGCTTTGGAAATGGCGCTGGAAATCTTCCTGCCCTGCTCGATGAGCTCGTCCTTTACTCCATTCATATAATGTCTCGTATAAGCCACGGAAAGAGAGGCTCCCATAATCATCAGACAGACGGTCAGGGTGCCTACATACAGCAAAAACTGTTTTGTGGCAATGGATTTGATTCGCATTCCAGATTCCTCCAAAAAAAGTAAAGTGCCTGTTTTCATTAGTCTTTGACGCTTTTCCTTCCCTATGATATAATGGGCTGGTAAACCAAAATTGGTTTGATCTTACAGGAAAGGAGCTGCGGGACCATCCGCCCGCAAACGAAACTTATGAATAAACGTCCTACCCAGAGAAAACAAAGAAGTACCACAGATCTGATCCTGTTTGTGGCAGCGATCTTTCTGCTTTTTTACATCCCCTGGAAAGAGATGAACAGCTTCCATCATCTGCTGCTGTTCCTCTATATCCTCTGCGTCATGCTGCGCATTACCAATATCCGCAAAGTAAAAATGCGCGAGATGGAAATGGCCCGCAAAAAAGCGGAACGGGAACAGGCTGCCGCCGCTTTAACCGACAGCCCGCCACCGGAAGAAACGGAAGTCCCTTCTTCAGCTCCTGCGGAAGCTGTGCCGGTACAGGAAGCGGATGCTTCTGACAAAGCAGAAGAAAATAACGGCCTTTGATTTCGACTGTTGCTTCAGAGAAAGCCTCAAAAATGAGGCTTTCTTTTTTATTTCTGCCCGAATTTATAACCTACGCTCCAAACGGTACGAATCCCCCATTCGTCCTCCCGGTTCATTTTCTCCCGGATACGCTTTACATGGACGTCTACAGTCCGGGTATCACCTACATACTCATAGCCCCAGATCCGATCCAGCAGCTGTTCTCTCGTAAAAACCCGGTTAGGATGCTGCGCCAGAAAGGACAGCAGCTCAAACTCCTTGGGCGGGAAATCCATATTTTTTCCGTGATATGTAACTGTGTAATTGCCCAGATTGATCTCCAGATCCGGAAAGTGGAGGATATTCTCATCCTCCTGACCTGCCCCCGCCTCATACCGGCGCAGAACCGCCTTGACCCGGGCAATCAGTTCCTTGGGATCGAAGGGCTTGACGATATAATCGTCCGCCCCCAGCTCCAGCCCCAGCACCTTATCAAAGGTTTCCCCTTTGGCCGTCAGCATAATAACAGGGACCTTGCTTTTTTTCCGCAGCTCCGTGCAGACCTGATAGCCGTCCATACCGGGCAGCATCAGATCCAGCAGTACCAGATCCGGCAGATAGCTGTCAAACTCCGTCAGGGCTTCTCTGCCGTCATATACTTCTTTGGAATCATATCCGTCCTTCATCAGGTAGAGGGAGATCAGCTCCGCGATATGACGGTCGTCGTCCACTACCAGTATCTTCTGCTTTTCACTCATAGAACTCTCTCCTTTTTTATTTCAGTTCCACAACCGTTACCCCGGCTTCGCCTTCCCCAAAAGTACCCGGGCGCTGACTCTTTACATGGGGATTGGTACGCAGATACTGCTGTACCCCTGCCCGCAGAGCGCCGGTGCCCTTGCCGTGGATAATGACAATCTGTTTCAGTCCTGATAAATACGCGTCATCGATATATTTGTCAATATTGGCCAGCGCCTCGTCCACCAGCTGTCCCCGGCAGTCGATCTCGGCGGAGATAAACTGGCTTTTTTTGTTCTTTGCTTTGACGTTGACAGGCCGCTGCTTTTGCTCTTTCGGCTGAGGGGTATCATCCAGCATCAGCTCCGCCAAAGGAATCTTGGCCTTCATGGCACCCATCTGCACCATGACCTCTTTATTTTTATCCGGCGCGGACAAGGCCACACCGTTCTGGTCGAAGGAAATGACATAAACCCGATCCCCCGCCTGGAGTTTTTCCGGCGGTCTGTGGGTAGGCTTTACCTTCTTGGATTTCAGGAAGTCCTCCTGGACGCTGGAGAGCTTTTCTTTCAGCTTGGCTCTGTTTTCCAGGGCCTTCTGCTGGTTTTTCTGTTTTGCCTCCCGGTTCATTTCCTTGATGATGGCATCGGCTTCCTCCTTTGCCTGGGCATAGATCTGTTTGGCTTCCTCTCTTGCCTTCTGGAGGATTTTTTCCTTCTGTTCTCTTGTCTTTTCTCTCTGGCGTTCCACTTCTTTTTTCAGGCTTTCCGCCTCTTTGCGGTACTGTTCCGCCCGCTCCTGCTCGAACACCACGCTCTTTTTGCTGATTTCCAGATCCGTAATAACATCCTCAAAACGGGCGTCCTCATGGGAAATAAACTCTCTGGCGCTATCAATGATATGATCCTGCAATCCCAAACGCTTGGAAATAGCAAAGGCGTTGCTCTTGCCGGGAATCCCAATAAGCAGCCGGTACGTAGGCCGCAGCGTTTCCACATCGAACTCACAGCAGGCATTTTCTACCCCTTCCGTGGAAAGGGCGTATACCTTCAATTCACTGTAATGGGTAGTAACCGCCGTGCGGATGCCCCGCTGATGAAGGTACTGTATGATAGCCATAGCCAGAGCGGCCCCCTCTGTGGGGTCTGTGCCCGCGCCCAGTTCATCGAACAGCACCAGAGAATTGTCTGTCACTTCGTCCAGAATCCGTACCACATTGGTCATATGGGCGGAAAAGGTACTCAAACTCTGCTCAATGCTCTGTTCGTCGCCAATATCGGCAAAAACCTCCTCAAACACCGCCAGCTGGGAATGGTCCCCCGCCGGGATATGCAGACCCGCCTGCCCCATCAGGGAAAAGAGCCCCAGTGTTTTCAAAGCAACCGTCTTACCGCCGGTATTCGGCCCTGTAATCAGCAGCGTAGTAAAGTCTTTCCCCAAATACAGATCAATGGGTACCGCCGTTTTGGCATCCAGCAGCGGATGTCTGGCCTTGCGGATATTCACATAGCCCTTTGTATTAAACAGCGGCTGTGTCCCATCCATGGACAGAGAAAGCTGCGCCTTGGCAAAAATAAAATCCAGCTGGGTCAGCAGTTCCAGATCAGCGCCCAGCACCGCTTCGTTTTGTGTTACCATCAAGGACAGGGAAATAAGGATCTTTTCGATTTCCTCTTTTTCCTTTGCCTGTAATTCCTTAATCTTATTGTTCAACTGCACTACGCTCAAAGGCTCCATAAACAACGTAGAACCTGTATTGGACTGGTCATGAATCATGCCAGGGAACACACTTCTGTATTCACTCTTGACCGGCACACAGTAGCGGTCGTTTCGGATAGTGACCACATAGTCCTGGAGCATATTCCGGTATGCGGAGGAGGAAATGACGCTGTTCAGATGATCCTTCACCCGGTCGTTGGAAATCTTGATTTCCTTGCGGACGGATTTCAGGCCGGCGCTGGCGTCGTCGGCAATTTCTGTTTCCGAAACAATACAGCGGTTGATTTCATTTTCCAGCTGGGGCAGCAGTGTCAGCAGCTCAAAATACTCATCCAGCCGCTCATAGGTCTCTGCCTTGTTTTCGTTTTTGGCGTAATTTTTCGCCTTCCGGCAGACATAAAGAAACTCCCCGATGTGCATTAACTCCGGGATAGACAGGATACCGCCCATGGAGGCTCGTTTCAGCTGGGGGCGCACCTCCCGAAAACCGCCAAAGGAAGGGCTGCCCTTGCGCAGTACCATGCTCACAGCCTCTGTTGTCTCCTGCTGGCGCAGCGCGATCTCCGAAAGGGAAACGGAGGGCGTCAGATTCTGCGCCAACTCCTTTGCCATGGGGGAAACGGCGTAGTAAGTCAGTTTTTGTATCATTTTATCGTATTCCAGTGTATGGAGTGTTTTTTCGTTCATGTAACTACCTCGTCTTTTAGATTTTTTCATTACATTTTAGTATACCATAAACAGGAACAAATTCCGCCTGTTTTTCCGAAATTTCATATTTTTGTAATATAAAAAATCCCCGGAGAGCGGTACGCTCCCCAGGGGTCTTTATGGCTTTACAAAATCATTTCATCCATTTCCCGTCCAGCAGATCCTTGGCGTCTCTGGTCAGCGGGAAAATATCGCTGCGGTCAATATATTCCAGAGAGAATTTCCGGTTCAGGGCCGCGAAATGCTTCAAACCGAAGGCGATCCGGTTCAGATAGGAATATACACCGATGGCGCCGGTGGAGAAGTTATTTGCTTCTTCCCCGTAAATATTGCGCAGTTCCCGCAGATCAGGGAACAATTCATCCACAGTGGAGCCGAAGCGCTGCAATTCCACAGGCAGTTTGCCCTCTTTCAGCAATTCGCCCACCTTTTTGGCGCTCATGGCCGCCGCCATGGAGCCGCGGCAGATACCGATGAGGTTGATGTAGGGCGCGCCAAAGGCCAGAGCCTTATATACCTGATCCTCCATGGTAAAGCCGCCGGTCAGAGCCACATGCGGCAGAGACAGGCCTTCTTTTTCCAGTCTCTGGAGAATCTCTACCAAATAGCTTTCCATTACGACGGGAGGCAGGCACCATTCATTCATCATTTTGCAGGGGCTGTAACCGGAACCACCGCCTGCGCCGTCAAATGTAACCAGATCCACCTGCAACTCGGAAGCAATCCGCAGAACGTGCTCCAGATCGGCATAGTCGTAGCCTGCCATCTTGAAGTATACATTTTTCAGACCCATCTGACGCAGTTCTTCGATTCTCTTGCCCAGATACTCCAGATCCCACATAGGCAGTCTGCCATAGGAACGGAAGTTTTCGCCAAATCCAGCCTGGTACTTTTTCTGCACCTCCGGATCGGAAGGATCAGGGATTACCAGCAGGCCGTTTTGCTGGGCCTTTAAGGCATCCTCCAGCGTCGCCAGACGGTTGACGGGCTGTGTTCCCTTGGCGGACTGACCAAATTTAAACTCAATGGCTTCACAGCCACATTCTTTGATGGCGTATTCCGGCACACCGATGCGGTCATCATCTACGTTCACCTGCAAAATGATCTGGCCATAGCCCCGGTCATATTTCCGAAACGCGTCCAGAAATTCCCGCAGTTTCGGACAGTGAACCACTTTGCCGTTTTCCAGCCGCAGTGTCGGGTCTTTCGTCACAGAGCCTTCCCCAATGACCGTCAGAACGCCGGCCATGGCCGCGCCGCCGAAATAATCCTGCCAGTTCAGTTTAATCAACGCGGGCAGAATAATGGGCAGTTTCAGTTTGACAGGATGGAGCGTCCCGATCTGTGTCTCCAGATTTACATGATAAATGGTTGCCTTGTCGGAATCTGCCTCCGCCCCTACGGCGCCAAAGACACGGCCATTGATATTAAAATGAGAATAATCAATAGGATATTTTTTTTCAGAAGCCACCTGATTGTCGCCGGTGGTGGTGGGATATACGGCATCAGCGCCGCGCACAGCGGAAATGCCGATCTCACAGGTACCTACACAGTCGGCCATACACATGGAGCACATGCCGGAAAAGGTACAGGGATGGGCGGGATCACGCAGCTTAGTGCGATTAAAAGCGGAACCTAATAACGGACTATAAGACATACACAAGACCTCCTTTTTATACAAAACTCCTTGAATGTATCGTATCACATACAATTCCTACTGTCAATTTATACAAACAAAAAAAAATCGGCTATCCAAATTAAATAAAATATATCGTTTTACTATGCAATATATCACAAAAATGACGAATCTCTCTTGTTTCTTTCCTCCTGTTTCTGCTATCATAACTACTGTATTAAAAAAACGCCAAAAAAGGAGGCTTCTATGGATTGTATCATTCGTGCGCTAAATAAAGAAGAAGATTGCCTTCTGCCGGATTTTCTCTATCACGCCATTTTCCTGCCGGAAGGAGCGGAACCGCCGCCCCGTTCTGTGGTGGATCTGCCGGAACTGCAGGTTTATATCACCGGCTTTGGCCGCCCACACGACTATGCACTGGCAGCGGAACATGACGGTCAGGTCGTCGGCCTGGTCTGGGCCCGCATCATGGAGGATTACGGCCATGTGGACCAGCATACACCTTCTCTGGCCATTTCCCTTCTGCCGGAATTCCGAGGAAGGGGCATTGGTACCGCGCTTATGAACGAAATGCTCTCCCTCCTTCAAAAGAAAGGCTATGAACAGGTCTCTTTATCCGTTCAGAAAACCAATCCTGCCGTCCGGCTTTATGGCCGGCTGGGCTTTCAAACACAGAAGGAAACCGAAGAGGAATATCTTATGGTACATCCATTGTCCCATTTATATGAAAAAACCCTTCCGGTAAACGCAAATTCCCCTTAAGAAGACATTATCTTTCTTAAGGAGAATTGCTGCTGCTGTCTGCACAAGAAAACTTACCCAAAAAAGCTCAGTCAAAGTAAAAAAGCTGAAATCCTTTTCATAAGGATTTCAGCTTTCTTTGTTTTCTTATAAAGATGTCCCTGACATCGGAAGCCCCTCTCTTTTTTATGCCAGAGACTCTGCCGCCAACGCATCCGCGGGGATCACAAAATCTTCCACAGCGTTGAAATTGTCACAAGTCATGGAGACCATTGTTTTTGTAAAGGCAATGCCGCCAGTATCTTCGGTGCCCATGGAGCTCATCAGACTTGCCATCATTTCGGTCATATCCAGTTCGTATTTCACAACATAACCGTCATCTGTGATCCACAGTCTTACCGGCATATCGCCCAGACTTTCAAAAAGATTGTTCAGTTCTTCTTCTGTCATGCCAAATTCACCGGACATGCTTTCAATACCGGAGCTTGCGATGGCTTCCTTCATGGAATCGCCAGTCAGTACGCCTGCGATAATCGTTGCGCTCTTTCCGTTGACTTCTTCAGTGCCCGCTTCGCTGAAGGTCTGCAGATTTTCCAGATACAGATTCATGTTCTGCTGCGCATCGTACTGGGAAATGCTGCCCAGATCAACCGGCTGCGCATACCATGCGCCGCCCAGATCCATGTAGGAAGTCAGTGTATCGCCGTCCTGCAGCACATACATGCCATAATTCTGGATCTCTTCTCCGTTGATGCTTAATGTCATGTCCATTTTCATTTTGACAGGGTCATAAAAACCCTCAATGTTGGCTGTGGTGGCTGTGGAGAAAGTTTCATCCTCCAGCGTCATATCGATCACCATATCCATCTGAGAACTCATACTGGTCACGCCGGCCATGGTTTCCTCCGCCTTTTGCAGCAGTGCCTCCACGCCTGATGTGTCAGCAGATGTATTCGCTGATGTGCTGCCGCAGCCTGCCATCGTCAGTGCCATGGCACCCGCCAAGAAACCTGCAAATAATTTTTTCCGTAATGTCATGTGATCCCCTCTTCCTGTTTATTTTTATTTTTTATGTGATCATCAGAAACAATAAAGACTATGTTTCTGGTAGGATTATATCATCCGTTTATCACCTTTCGCAACACAATACAGAATTATTATGAAAAGCTTAATAAAATCTTAGAAAAATTTACTTTGTCTCTTTTGCCAGTTTCTGGCCGCCGGTACAGTATGGAAACAGAAAACATTCGCCGCATTTTGGTCTGCGGGCAATACAGATCTTTCTGCCGTGGGCGATCATCTGGGTATTGATGTCGATCCATTTTTCTTTTGGCACAATCTTCATCAGGTCAAATTCAATCTTGACCGGGTCCTGGTTTTTCGTCAGCCCCAGCAAATTAGACACCCGTTTTACATGAGTATCCACCACTACACTGGGAATACCGTACCAGTTTCCCCGAACCACATTGGCTGTTTTTCTGCCAACGCCCGCCAAGGAAGTCAGGGCGTCCAGATCGGAAGGCACTTCCCCTTCGTACTCCGCCAGCAGTTTCTGGCAGCAGGCAATGATATTCTTCGCTTTATTATGATAAAACCCGGTGGAATGAATCTCCCGTTCCAGTTCCGCCAGATCCGCTTCCGCGAAATCCTTAATCGAGGTATATTTCTGAAAAAGATCCTTTGTAACCAAATTCACCCGATCATCGGTACACTGCGCCGACAGCATGGTAGCAATCAAAAGCTGCCAGGGATTTTCATGATTCAGATAACACTTGGTAGGACCATAATGCTCCAGCAGCAGATCCAGAACCACCGCCACTTTTTCTTTTTTCGTCATTTTCTTCTTCTCCTTTCCCCAAAAGAGGAGTATTTCCCAAAAAACAATCCCTTTTCCCGGGAAATATTTCCCATAACGCTCTTTTTCAAAGAAAAGCACCTGTCTGACGGGAAAAAGAGACAGGTCCTCTCCTTCTTATTCTAAAATCTACAGAGCCTTTTTACGATTTTTTTCATTTTATCATGTCAAAGAAAAAAAAGAAACTTTTTTTCCGCATGGTTTTCAATATTGTATACCATGCATTTTCCTTCCATTTCTTGACTTTCCTTAAAAAAGTTGTATAATGATATTCGCTATTATTAAATTTCTATTTATATTTATTCACACAAAAGAGGAGTGGTATTTATGGCATCAAAAAACACAGATTTCCGCACCTCCGGCTTCATGAAGGTACTTCTTCCGGGGATCGTGCTGCAGTCCGTTTTGATGGGCGGCGGCTACGCGACAGGGCGTGAAATCATCGAGTACGGCGGCAAATTCGGCGCGATTGGATGGGTATCCGGTGTATTTACCTTCCTGACCTTCGCCGTCATCGCGGTGCTGACCTTTGAACTGGCCCGCATCTATCGTATCTATGACTACAAATCCATCTTGAAACAGATCATTGGCAAGGCATGGCCCATTTACGATTTTCTGTATGTCATCCTGCTGTTTTTGATCATTTCCATCATGGCATCTGCTACCGGTGAGATCTTACAGCAGACCATCGGTCTGAATTATATGGTAGGCGTTGTCATCCTGATTGTTATCGTTGCCTTCCTGAATTTCTTCGGCAGCGCATTTATCGCGAAATTTGAAACATACGGCACCATCGCCCTTTACGCGGCCTACATCATCTTTACCATCATGGTTATCACCGCCAATAAGGACAATATCTCCGCCGTATTCGCTAACAGTGACACCAGCTTTGTAGAGGGCGCTACCATCCCTCTGGCTATGTGGACCGGTATCATTTATTCTTCCTACAACCTGTCCGCTATCCCCGCCGGCCTCTTTACCCTGCGGGCACAGACAAAGAGAAGCGAGGCAGTCATCTCCGGTATCATCGGTGCGCTGCTGATGACTGTTCCCTGGTTCCTGACCTACTTTGCAGTTATGGGCTACTACCCCGATGAAAACATCATCGGCGCGTCCGTACCCTGGCTGGTAATGCTCCAGTCCGTATCCGACAGCCCCATTCCTGTACTGGTATTCGGTGTTGTTGCCGGCTGGACACTGATCGAGACTGCTACCGGCATGATTCACGCACTGCTGGAAAGACTGGACCACAGCATGGAAGAATCCAACAAAGAGCCTTTGTCTCCTAAGATGAGAGGTCTGATTACAGCAGGCATCCTGATCGTTGCGATCCTGTTCTCCAAGATCGGTATCATCAACCTGATCAGCATGGGTTACTCCGCAATCGCTTACGGCTTCATTCTGGTATATCTGCTGCCTCTGCTGACAGTAGGTCTGTATAAGGTAATCAAAAACGGTGAAGTTCCCAAAAAGAACTAACATCCGGCCATAAACAAATCAACCACAGGCGGGAAAACGAGACCACAGCATCTTCTTGTTTTCCCGTTCTGTTTGTCTTAAATTCAAATTTTCAGGAGGTTTTATCTATGAAATTACGTATCCATTCCGCCATCGCGGCCAATACAAAAGTCAGCTATGCCATTGAATCCGCAGGTCCTCTGCCCTATGACATCGACTGCGGCGAAGGCATCAATACGGTTATGGTTCCCCCTGCGGCACAGGCGGCTTTTCAGGAGCTGTCCTTTGAAATGATGCGGCCCTATCCCCATTCCGTTGCCGTAAAGGAAAGTATCCAGAACTACTGGAAAGGCTATATGTCCCCTTCCTTCCGTCAGATCCTCCTCTGCGACGGATCTGTGGGCGGTCTGTATCTTATCAACCGTCTGTTCCTGGAACAGGGCGACGCCGTTCTGGGCTATGTGCCCCAGTTCTCTGAATATGAAACCGATGTAAAAATGTACGGCGCCACATTTGAAGGTGTGCCTCTGAAAAAGGAAAACAATTACCGTTTCTGTGCGGAGGACCTGATCGCCGCTTTGAAACCGGCGCATAAGCTCATTTATCTGGATAACCCCAACAATCCCACCGGCCAGGTAATTCCTCTGTCCGAAATCGAAAAAATCCTGACAGCGGCCCAGAAATACAACACTGCCGTTATTGTGGACGAAGCCTACGGCGATTATATGCCCAAGGAAAACTCCGCCGCTTCCCTCTGCGAAAAGTACGATAACCTGATTCTGGTAAAGACCTTCTCCAAAGGCTTTGGTCTGGCTGGTCTGCGCGCCGGCTATGTGATCCTGCCGGAAGAACTGGTTGCGCCCATGGCCAATATCACAAATCCTTACGCCATGAGCGAATTTTCCCGGAGTATCGCCGCTAAGACCATCGCGGACGAAGATTTCCTGAACATCCTGCGCAGCAAAACAGCGGAACTGAAAAAACAGCTGTTCCGCCCCTGGAAGCATATCTCCATCGCGGAGACCTGCGATACTGTTTCCATCTGCCTGCTGACCCACGATGATCCTAATGTGGATCTAGCGGAGGAATTCGCGAAACGCAGAATCCTTGTCATCTCCGGCGACGATTTCTATACTCTGGGCAAAAACTCCATCCGTTTCCGCGTTCCCGCCGAAGAGGATATGCCTGCCGTTATCCGCGCACTGGAAGAGATCGACGCAAAATGATCCCCCTTCGTTGACAAAGTCCTTTTCCTATACTATCATGAGAGGAAGAAAGGGGGGTAGCACATGGAAGAAAGCTTACTGAAAAGCGCGGATCTGAAAGCGACGAAAAAACGTCAGCTGCTTTTGTCTATCCTCCAGCAGGAAAACCGCGCCATGACGGCGGAAGAAGTACACGAAAAGGCAACACCGCTTCTGGCCATGAACCTCTCTACCGTTTACCGCACCCTGAATACCCTGACCGAAAAGGGCATCCTCAGCAAAACACAGCGGAAGGACAAAAAAGCTTACTATGCGTTAGAGCATCACGACCATCATCACCGTCTGGTATGTACGGTCTGTAAAAAAACCATTCCCGTAGATTCCTGCCCTCTGCGGGAGCTGGAGGAAGACCTGGAACAAAAAACAGGCTTCCGCATTACCGGGCACACGCTGGAATTCAGCGGCATCTGCCCCCTTTGCCAAAAGGCGCTGACAGAAGAAGAAAACTAAAACGGCATGGGTGTTTTTCACCCATGCCGTTTTTATGCCAAAAGAGCAGGCGGCATTTCTCTGCCGCCCACTCCCTTTTCACGAACACAGTTCCATTTTAAAGGAGGTCTGCTGGATTCTTTACAGCAGCTCTTTTCTGTCCAGAATCATAAAAATACGGACCATATCTTCCGTCAGATTCAGATTCCCATTTTCATCGCCGCTGATGACACCTTCTTCCACCAGCTTTTTCATAATCTCCTTGCCATAGGGCAGATCCTCGATTTTCTGATAGCGCATAACTTCTTCCTCCTTCTTTTCCTTTTTTTCGTCAACGTCATAGGATACCCCGTAATAGGCACAAAGCCCCCGGCAGATTCCTTCCGCTGTTTTCCGCCGGTAGCTGTCGCTTCGCAGCAGTTCTGCCTCCTCCGGGTTGGTCATAAAACCGCCCTCAATGAGGATCGCCGGCATTTTGGTCTTACGCAGCACATAAAGATCACCGCTTTTCTTAATCCCCCGATCCTTCCGGCCCAGAGCATCAATCACTTCCCTGTGGATGGCTTCGGCCATCTTTATGGTTTTCTGGTCCGCCTTATCATAGACCCAGCTTTCCACGCCGTTGGCGCTGTTCCAGTCATTTCCGTAGGCGTTGGCATGGATGGATACATACACATCCGCTCCCGCGTCATTGGCTCGTTTGACTCTGGTTTCCAGCGGTGTATCATCATCCTCCGGCGCTGCCAGAAGCACCGCAAATCCACGGACGCGCAGCAGTTCCTCCAGCAGCTGCACTACTGCTTTATTATATGCGTTTTCCTCCATATAGGAACCGTCGGCAAACAACGGGGTCCGTTTCCCTGCCGTTCCCCTGCCATGTCCGTCATCCAATGCGATTAAATACATCTCATTCCCCCTCTTTCTGCTTGTTCTGCTTTTCATCACTAAGCCCTTTTGTGCTGGTATCTGTCAATACCCCCAGCACCGCCAGCAGGGCCGTTCCCAGCAGGAAGGGATTGCCCAGCAGCTCCCCCAGCTGCTGACGCAGGATCTCCCAGCTGGTAAAGGTTTCCGGGCTGACACCCACCGCCGTCATCACTACGGCAGCCAGTCCTACCCAAAAATAGGGATTTTTCATTCGTGCTTTCCAGTTGATCTTCATTTCTCTCCCCCTTTCATACTATGTCAACTCGTCCAATCTGTGATGGGCGCTTTTTACACTGTTCTCCAAAGCGCTCAGGCGGCTCTCCAGCCCCTTCTGCGCGTGTTCCATCTGCTGGATGCGCTGCTGCATCTGTAAAATCATATCCAGCTTGGCATTGACGCCGCCCCGCCATTCCGCGTCTTTGCTTAATGTCCTGTCACGGCCAGCCATCCAGCCCAGAAAACCAATGACACCGCCTAACGCCGTAAAAAACAACCCCACTTCTATCTCCATCTTCTCCTCCTTTCCCCGGACATCCACAGCATACAGAAAAAACAGTCTCAGAAAGTCTCAAGTTTTGCCATCCCCCGAATTTCAGGCGCAAAAAAAGCGGTATTTCGCTTTTTTTGCGAAATACCGCTATGTTTCTGTATTGCTTTTGGGCCGTTTTCAGGATTTCCTGATTAGTCCAAAGATCTTTCCTTTGTTTCCTTCTGGATTCTTGCGATGACGTCTGCCAGATCAACCTGACCTTCTTCGCCGTTCTTTCTGGAGCGCAGGGAAACTTTGTTTACTTCCTGATCCTTTTCCCCAACAACGATCATATAAGGCACTCTTTCGTTTCTTGCTTCTCTGATCTTGTAACCGATCTTTTCCGCTCTGTAATCTGTCTGTACACGAATACCCGCTGCGTCCAAAGCGTCGGATACCTGTTTTGCGTAATCAGCATATTTTTCGGAGATAGGCAGTACCTTTACCTGTACAGGCGCCAGCCATGTAGGGAACTGACCTGCGAAGTGCTCGATCAGGATACCGATGAAACGTTCGATGGAACCGAAGCATACACGGTGGATCATAACGGGACGTTTCTTGCTGCCGTCAGCCGCTGTGTATTCCAGTTCGAATCTTTCAGGCATCTGCATATCCAGCTGGATGGTACCGCACTGCCATGTTCTGCCGATGGAGTCTTCCAGATGGAAGTCGATCTTAGGACCATAGAACGCGCCATCGCCTTCGTTAACCGTATACTGGATATGGTTTTCTTCCAGAGCGTTGCGCAGACCATCTGTTGCGATTTCCCAATCTTCATCGGAGCCCATGCTGTCCTCAGGTCTTGTGGACAGTTCGATATGGTATTTGAAGCCGAAGAGTTTATAAACACCGTCAATCAGGCGGATAACGCCGCTGATTTCGTCTTTGATCTGTTCCGGTGTCATAAAGATATGCGCGTCATCCTGATTGAAGCAACGTACACGCATCAGACCATGGAGCGCACCGGATTTTTCATGTCTGTGTACCAGACCGATCTCACCCATACGGATGGGCAGGTCTCTGTAAGAGTGCATATCCTGCTTATAGATCAACATACCGCCGGGGCAGTTCATGGGTTTTACCGCATAGTCCTCATCGTCAATAACGGTTGTATACATATTGTCTTTGTAGTGTTCCCAGTGGCCGCTTCTGTACCACAGGTCTCTGTTAAGGATAATAGGTGTGGAAACCTCTACATAGCCTGCTTCTTTGTGGATCTGTCTCCAGTAATCCAGCAGTGTGTTTTTCAGCACCATACCATTGGGCAGGAAGAAGGGGAAACCAGGGCCTTCATCCATCATAGCGAAGAGCTTCAGTTCTTTACCCAGTTTTCTGTGGTCACGTTTTTTCGCTTCTTCCATCATGGTCAGGTATGCTTCCAGCTCGGATGCCTTGGGATATGCTGTACCATAGATACGGGACAGCATTTTGTTCTTTTCGCTGCCTCTCCAGTAAGCGCCTGCTACGGATGTCAGCTTGATGGCTTTTACAGCCTTTGTGCTCATCAGGTGAGGGCCTGCGCACAGGTCTGTAAAGTCACCCTGTTTATAGAAGGAAATCACAGCGTCCTCCGGCAGATCCTGAATCAGCTCTACCTTGTATGGTTCTTCTCTGTCTTCCATATATTTGATGGCTTCCGCACGAGGCAGTTCAAAACGCTCAATGGCGATATCCTCTTTTGCGATTTTTTTCATTTCTGCTTCCAGCGCTTCCAGTTCTTCCTGTGTGAAGGCCTTTTCTCTGTCGAAGTCATAATAGAAGCCGTCAGAAATAGCGGGACCGATGGCCAGCTTTGCTTCAGGGTACAGTCTCTTCACGGCCTGCGCCAGAATATGGGATGCTGTATGACGGAACGCCAGCTTACCTTCCTCATCCTCAAATGTGCAGATGCTTACTTCCGCGTCACCGTCTACCACATAACGCAGGTCTTTTACTTCGCCGTTGACAATACCCGCGCATGCGTTTCTTGCCAGACCCTCACTGATGGATTTGGCGATCTCCATCACGGATACGGGCTGATCAAATTCTTTTACCACATTGTCCTTCAATACGATTTTCATACAAAATCTCTCCTTTACCATTTTTTCTTTGATTTCGGAAAGTGCGATTTTTTTGCAATAAAAAAATCCCGTCCACTTTCCTGTTACGGAAAAGGGACGAGAGTATATTCTCCCGCGGTTCCACCCTTATTGTTTCATAAAACCACTCATTTTTGACGATAACGGAGTCACCGTGCCGGATTAGGGCCGCTCAGAGGTGGTCTTCATACACTTTTCAAACGCGGAACGCTTCCAGCCAAGGCGCTCTTCTCTGGCCGTCTGAAAAGGACTACTGTCCTCGTCAACGCTTATAAAGAGATTATAGCACACAAAACGAGGGTGTCAACTGTTTTTACAAAAATACGGCAACTTTTTTTCGTCAAAATGCAGTACCCTCGTTTTTCTTAAAACCATTTCTTTTTCTTAAAAAAAGCAATCCCCAGAAGAATAAACAGAATCGACAGCACAATGACCATGACATATCCATGTTTCCAGCCATATTCCGGCATCTGGAAATTCATGCCGTACCAGCCGGCGATAAGAGTCAGCGGCAGGAAAATGGTAGTAACTACTGTAAAAATCTTCATGGTGGTATTCAGGCTGATGTCCACCTCCGCCTCGTAGGATTCCCGTACCTGGGTCACATATTCCCGCAGATTCAGTATATTCTGATAGCTTCGTTCCGTTCTTCTGGAAAGCATTTTAAAAGAGCGGAGGGTCTTTCCGTCAAAAATGCCGTTCTCGTTTTCCATCATCACATCCAGTACATTCAAAAACTGCTCATAATATCGTTTCATCATCATCAGGTTTTTGCGCAGATGGATGATCTCATTGACATAATTGCGCCGTTCCGAAGTAATGAGCGACTGCTCCAGATGCAGGATCTGCTTTTCCATGGCGTCAAAGGCAATCTCCTCCTCTTTCGTCTGGGCTTCAAAAAACAGATACAAAAGCCGGTTCCAGGAAATCTTTTCCCCCAGGCTCTCGGCGTTTTCCCGCAGAATTTTCAGTACCCGCTCTTTTCTGGAGGTAAAAAAGCAGGCCTTCCCCTTTTCCAGATAGATCACCACACTGCCATGGCTAATGGGGATATTATGATAATTCTGCATCTCCAGACTGATGCAGTCAAAATTTTCAAAGCTGTCATACTTGGCAAAGCCGAATTTTCTGGCCTCCTCCAACAAAAGCAGGGAGATGCCCCATTGTGCCGCCGCCTCCCGCATCTCGTCATAGGAAAACACACCGATGATCTCACATGCCGCCTCCGGCACTTTCTTTTCCATGCGATAGCCGCCTTCTTCCACGATCATGTACATGACATATCCCTCCTTCTGCCTCATTATACCCCGAACACACAGAAAATACAAAGGCAGTTTTCCTGTCTGCATAAAAGAGAACCGCATTAGCCAATTTCATAAAAAACATTCCCTTCAAAAAAAAATCGCCGGAATCCTTTATGCCGCAAAGATTCCAGCGATGTTTATTATGATATCCTTAAGGCAGTTTCTCTCTGTCATTCCCCGGAGAAATTCCGCAGCAGCTTTGCCATGCGGTACAGATATACCAGCTTTATAATGCTGGCCACCAGCAGAGCGATCGTTCCGCCCAGAAGAAGGAGCGCCGCCAGCAAAGTCACAATAGATCCTACCAGCAGCAAAAATGTAGATCCCACAATCACCACATTACAACCCAGATACCATTTCCATAAGTTCTTCCATTTTTCGGAAAAAGCAAAATCATAGTTCCCCAGCACGGTACTATGTCCATAAAATTCCTTATACTCCGTATAGACTGTAAGAGCGGACACTACTACCAGATACAACAGCGCCGCTATGACGCTTTCTCCTATCAGTTCGCCCAGAACGGTGACTATCATAGCTACCATATAACTGATCCCGGCAAATGTATACTGCCCTTCCTTCTTTCCCATAACAAGCAAAATTACACCGTAGACCACACCAGTACAGATAGTCAGTACATCGCCTGCCATCCGTACGGTGGAAGAGGATACCAAACTGGAGTTCATCAGACCTGCTATCAAACCTGGAATCACCAGCCAAAACAGATACCAGACCCATCGACCCAGATAGGCCGCCATTTCCTTTCTCTCCTCCAGATCCGGCAGTACCTCATGGTATGTCCTTTCCTTTTTTTCGTACAGTTCCCCCATGTGCTTCCTCCGTTTCTATGTCCCAAATTCGCTTTTTCCGGAAAACAATACGCCGGAAATGGCCTGCTCTGCCTCCGGCGCCTGTATATCCTCTTATTTATATCTTACCGCTGTGCCAAAGGCCATGACCTCCGCCGCTCCCGGCATGATGGCACTGGTAGAAAACCGCACGCAGACAATAGCGTCCGCTCCCAGCTTTTCCGCCTCCTGAATCATGCGCTTTACCGCCATATCTCTGGCTTCTTCCATCATTTCCGTATAGCCTTTCAGCTCGCCGCCTACAATGGATTTCAGCCCGGCACCGATGTCTCTGCCGATATTTTTGCTCTGAATGGTCGCACCCTTTACCATCCCTAAAAGTTCTATTTCTCTTCCAGGAATGGTTTCCGTTGTTGTCATAAACATATGGTTTCCCCCTTTTTTTCTTTTTTCTTCATCATATCAAAGTAAGTTTTTTTGTCAATGCAATCCTAACAATCTCAATAAAAATGTAAAAAACATGATGCGGGGCAGGGAATTTCTATCCTTTCCCCTTTTTTTGCCGCTCTATGGCAAACATAGCTACAGAAGAAAAAACAGGACTTTTCCCTTCGGAAAAATCCCATTTTCTGCAAAGCTTATTTCTTTTTGTAATTGGAATACAGGGGTGTCTTATGTGGCGTACTCTCCCACAGCTTCTCCGATTCCGGCTTCCACGCCTGGGCGTAAGCGGCGCACTTCCCGCACAGATGCTCCGCCGATTCCGGAGACTGCAAATCCGTAGATTTTGCCCCTGTCTCTCGTACCATCTGCTGCAAAAATTCCGGATTTTCCAGCATAGGGCAAGGCCGCAGATGATTGCCGTTAAAAGGCTGATGATCCCGGTAAGCCATGAAAATAGGGCTCTTCAAAGCTTCCACCAAAGTACAGTCCTTGATATTCACGTTGGAATAATGGATAAAGACACAGGGCTCCACATCCCCGTTGGCGTTAATATGGAAATAGTTTCTGCCGCCGGCGATACATCCGCCAACATACTCGCCGTCGTTCTGGAAGTCCATAACAAAGATAGGCTTGCCTCCTTCTTTCGCCCGCACCTCTCTGAGGCGATGGAAGATATATTTGCGCTGTTCCACTGTGGGAATCAGTTCCACTGCCGCGTCATTGCCTACGGGCATATAATGGAAATACCAGCTGTACCGGCAGCCATGGTCAATGAGCAGATCCAGAAATTCGTCACTGGTTACTGTCTCGATATTGGCTCTGGTATAGCAGATGGAAGTACCGAAAAGCAGACCATATTCTTTCAGCAGATCCATGGCGCGCAGTACCTTCTCATAGGTTCCCTTGCCTCTTCTGCCGTCATTGACCTCCTCAAAGCCCTCCAGACTCAAATTCAGGGAAAGATTTCCTACCTCCTGCATTTCCCGACAAAATTCCTCATCTACCAGCGTACCATTGGTAAAGGCGTTGAAATAACATTCCGAATGTTCTCTGCATAGGCGGATCAGATCTTTTTTCCGCACCAGCGGCTCGCCGCCCGTGAACATATAGAAATAAATCCCCAGCTCCTTCCCTTGCTTTACAATATCGCTCAGCAGCTCATAGGACAGGCTCAGCTGATGGCCGTATTCCGCCGCCCAGCAGCCAGTGCATTTCAGATTGCAGGCACTGGTCGGGTCCATCAGAATCAGCCAGGGCACATTACACTGTAACTCTTCTCTTTTCTGCCGGGTGGTCTTGGTCCCCCGGTAGGCTGCCTGATAGCCCAGATTCAAAGCCGTGGTCCGGATTACATTGGGATGCAGTTCATCCAGCAGCTTATTCACATACCCCATCCATTTTCCGTCAGGCTCCTGAATCAATGCTCTGGCCCCGTCAAAGCTTTCCTTCCGGAACATTCCGCCTGCCAGAGATTCCACCAGGTCCACCAGCTTCAACAGATTTTTCTCTCTATCCTGATTCACATAATGCAGCACGCCGTCTACGGCCTTTCCAATCGCTGCACGTTCCAGTTTTTCCTTTACCGATAATGCCATTTCTTCTTCCTCCTATCCTGCAAACGCCACTCCCAGCGCCGCCGCCATAAAAACACAGCCGCAGACAGCACTGAGGCCTCTGCCCTTCCAACCATACCAATATCCATATCCCAGTCCCGCAAATGCCGTCAGACACAGCGCCAGCCAGATGCCTGCCACACTCACCGCCTTACCAGGATAAATATAATATCCGCCCAGACCTACCACAAATGCCAGCAGACCCATCCGAATGCCGTCGGCCACGCATTTTTTCGCCTGAAGACCTTCTCCTCTGGATTCCTCAAAATCATCCTTTCGGCGAAACTGAGAAAATTCATAGACCCCCAGCAGAAACAACAGGATAAAGCTGCCCGCCATAGGCAGCCCCCGCTGGATTTCCAGGGGAAGCACTCTCTCCAGAAACCACATGACCACAAATCCAGCCGCCACCAGTGCCAGCTCCACTAAAGCAAAGATACAGCCAAAAAACAGGATTTTTCTGCGCCGCATGGCCGCCTGTGTGGCTCCGGCCTTTACCGTCATTTCAAACAGATGCAGTACCAGTCCAAGAGAAACCAGCAGGATCTCTCCCGTACCCATTTCGCCACCTCTTTTCCTTTGTTGTTCTTTCTGATTTTCATTATAAAAAAAAGACTGTATCCGTTAAGATGCAGTCTTTCCTCTTTGTCGGGCTTTTCAAACAAACAGAGGCATTTGTCGTTCTAATTAGCACATATGGTGTTTTTTGTCACTGGGAAATCTCCCGGATTACATCCTCGAAGGAAAAAGAAATCAGCAGAGAATGTACTTTTTCCATCTCCTCCGCGGAAGCGCGCATACCATGCTCTATCCATTTGAGCAGCAAAAAGGTCTCGGCGTTGGCGTAATACTCCGCCAGAATCTCCGGCGAAAACAGCCTGGAGTCCGTTGTCTGCTCCTGCTTTCCCTGTGCGGCTCTGCGGCTGAGAATCTCAAAAATCAGTCCGCTGATAGACTCGAAAACAATCCGGCGGAAGGAATTCTGGCCTTTAATCTTTGCCGCCCGCAGATAAAAGTCCTTTTCCTTCTCCATGGTCACCAGCATCAGCCGGATGCCTTCCCGGAACATTCCCATCTGGAACAGCTGTTTCGTGGGCAGGATCACTTCCTCCTGAAAAATCCACTCCACCAGATCATACTTATCCTTGAAATGATTGTAAAAAGTAGGCCGGATAAATCCCGCCCCATCCGTAATATCTTTTATGGTAATCCGCTCGAAGCTATGCTCCGCCATGAGCTTTTTCAGACTTTCCGCCAGACTTTCTCTGGTCGCCTGCGTTTTCTGGTGCATGGAACGCCCTCCCCCCATAGAATCGCCTATGTTAACAAGTATAAATCATTCCCCATAAAAAATCAAACCCATTCATTACACATTTCATGATATTTCTATCGAATGTTTTTCCCTGTTTTCCTGTGATTTTCCAAAAGAAAAAGCGTGAATTGCCACATTTGTACGGTTCATTTCACGCTTTATCATATTTCTTTTCAATAAAATCTTAGCGGATCTTAGGCGGGAATCCCACTCTCTTCTGTACCTTTGTCAATGTTCTTTCCGCCAGACGGCCTGCTCTCTGGGCGCCGTCTTTGATGATTTCGTCCAGATAATCCTTATTTTTCTCCAGATCCTTAACTTTCTGCTGGATTGGCTCCAGATTTGCCACAACTGCCTCACCGACTGCTGTTTTAAATACACCGTAGCCAACGCCGTCAAATTCTTTTTCCGCCTCCGCAATGGTCTTTCCTGTGCATGCACAGTAGATTCCCAGCAGATTGGAAATGCCGGGCTTGCTTTCATCGAAGCGTACTTCGTTATCGGAGTCCGTCACTGCCCGTTTCACTTTATTCATAATAACAGCGGGCTCATCCATCAACGCAATGGTATTATTTTTGTTTTCGTCAGACTTGGACATTTTCTTTGTAGGGTCCTGCAAAGCCATAATTCTTGCGCCTACTTTGCCAATATAAGCCTCCGGCACCTTAAAGGTATCGCCGTAAATGCTGTTGAAACGAACAGCGATGTCTCTGGTGATTTCCAGATGCTGTCTCTGGTCCTCGCCAACGGGCACCAGATCTGTCTGGTACAGCAGGATATCCGCCGCCATCAGTACGGGGTAAGTAAACAGACCCGCATTGATATTATCGGCATGTTTTGCCGCCTTATCCTTGAACTGGGTCATTCTGTTCAGCTCTCCCATATAGGTAAAGCAATTCAGAATCCAAGCCAGCTCCGCGTGCTGAGAAACATGAGACTGATAATAAATGATATTTTTCTTGGGATCAATACCCACCGCCAGATACTGGGTCAGCAGATCTCTCGCCTGCTTGCGCAGCTTTGCGGGGTCCTGACGTACCGTAATGGCATGCTCGTCTACGATACAGTACAGGCAGTCATAATCATCCTGGAGATTGGTCCAGTTTTTCAAAGCACCCAGATAGTTTCCCAGCGTAATGAGACCGGAAGGCTGCATTCCGCTGAATATTCTCTTTCTTTCTTCCACGTTACATTCCTCTCTTTCTTTCCCGGATCATTTCTTTTCTCTGTATTCCGCGTCCACATAGCCGTCATCTGTCGGGATAATGAATACGCAGGCCAAATAAGCCACCAGACCGATAAAAATAGCGGTAAACAGGGAACCCAGTACCCAGATCAGACGAACCAGCGTTGCGTCGATGCCGAAATACTCCGCGATCCCGGCACAGACACCACAGATTTTTACGTCCGTTGTAGAACGATATAATTTTTTCATCAACAAAACCCCCCTTTAGGTCTCTTTCAGATAGTTATGCTCCAAAAAGCTGAAATAAGCGTTTTCCGAAACAATGATATGATCCGCCACCTCAATGCCGATTTCCCGCAGGATACGGCACAGCTTTGTGGTCAGCTCCAAATCGGAAAAGGACGGCTTCATGGTTCCGCCCGGATGGTTATGCATCAAAATCACAGAGGACGCCTGATATTTCAATACGGTCTCTACCACCACCCTGGGATGGACCACAGACTCATCTACCGTTCCCTCCGAAATGAAACAGGTACGGATCAAACGTTTTCTGCTGTCCAGACAAGCCACGTAAAACCGCTCATAATGATAATCTCCCATCAGGTCCAGCGCATAGGCGCCGGCTTTTCGTACAGAATCCAGAGCGGGATGTTCCTTCCATTTCTCCTGATTTCGCCGCCGCATCAGCTCCTTTTGCAGGCTGATGAGGACTGCCGTACTCTCCTTCACGCCGCAACGCCGGGCGATCTCCACCGGGTCTGCTTCCAGCAAAGCAGTCAGACTGCCAAATTCAGCGATCATTTTATGAGCCAGCGCGTTGGTGTCTCCCCGGGGCACCGCCCCATACAGCAGCATCTCCAACAGCTCATGGTCGGCAAATCCCTCGCCGCCCTCGGTCAGATACCGCTGGCGCATCCGTTCTCTATGGCCCTTATGGAGATTCTCCTCTCTCATGGCGTAACCTCTGGTTCCAGATATTTGGTCAGCTCGGAGAAGTTGCCGCCATAAATGATCTGGAGCAGTTTTTCTACCCGCCGCAGGGAACTTTTGACCACATCCGCGGTAATCATTCCCTCCTCCAGGGCATCCGCCAGCTCCGCCAGATCCACTACCTCCACAAATCCATCGGGGTATACAATGACATCCGCCAGTAGATCCGTAAACACGTAGGCGTTTTCTTCCTGACGGTAGGTCGTCTCAATGATATCGCAGTAGTAATAAACCAGTTCTCCCGCATCATTCAGGAACTTGCTTACCTTATATCCTTCCGAAAGGAAATAGCAGGAAACACCATTACTGAATTTTGCCTTTGGACGAAACACCTTCCATCTGGTTATGATAATCTTATCATCCGCAAACAAAATCTCGTCGTCCTTCAGGGGAATGGTCTCAAAGGGGATATATCTCTGTCTGTATAACATTGCCGGCTTCATAAGCTCGCTCCTTTTTCTTTTACCTGTTAAAATGGTTCCACTTCGCAGACCGTTACCTGAGAAGGCCCGGTACGATAATCGTTCAGCCGGGGCACATAGGCCTGAAAATGCTCGCTGGCGCGATGAGCCGCAAATGCCGCCGCGTCCACGTATTTCTCTACGAAATAATAGACATTTTCATTTTCCTGATCCGCCGCCAGATCATAGGCCAGACAGCCCGCTTCCTTTCGTGTGCCTTCCACCAGAAGCTTCGCCACAGCCAGAAATTCCTCCCGGCAGCCGTCCCGAAGAATATTTTTCGCAAGTACCAACAGCATATTCGCACCTCCTCAAAAAAGTCTATTTCATTATAATGAATTTCCAGGGAAAATACAAGGCGAGGGGCGTAGAATACAAAAAAAAATAAGCCCTGCCGGCTGAGCCGGCAGGACTTTTCGTACAACCTCTATGTTACATTGAATTTGTTGATTACCAAGTAATGGGTTTGCCTTCTTTTTTCCAATCATGGAATTCAGCAGCTGCTGTAAACAGCGCGTCTGTGGAGGAGTTCAGACCTGTCTCGCAGGAGTCCTGAACAACGCCGATGATGAAACCGATACCTACAACCTGCATTGCCACGTCGTTGGAAATACCGAACAGGGAGCAAGCCAGAGGGATCAGCAGCAGGGAACCACCAGCAACACCGGAAGCACCGCATGCGGAGATCGCTGCTACGAAGCTCAGGAAGACCTTCATAGCCAGAGGTACTTCGATACCTACTGTGTTTACGCAAGCCAGAGTCATAACTGTAATTGTGATGGCAGCACCAGCCATGTTGATTGTAGCGCCCAGAGGGATGGAGATGGAGTAGTTGTCTTCATCCAGACCCAGGGATTTGCACAGTGCCATGTTAACAGGGATGTTCGCAGCGGAGCTTCTTGTGAAGAATGCTGTGATAAAGGAATCCTTCAGGCATTTGAATACCAGTCTGTAAGGGTTCTGTCTGATCTGTGTGAACACGATGATGGGGTTCAGGATCAGAGCTACGAATGCCATACAGCCAACCAGGATACCCAGCAGTTTACCGTATTCTGTGAAGATACCCAGACCGTTTGTGGATACTGTGGAAAATACCAGACCCAGGATACCGAAAGGAGCAAAGCTGATTACCCATCTAACTGCCTGAGAAACAGCGTCAGAGAAATCGCTCAGAGCTTTCTTTGTTGTTTCGCCAGCTACTTTCAGAGCCAGACCAAATACAACAGCCCATGCCAGAATACCAATGTAGTTTGCGTTAATGATGGAACCGAAGGGGTTCGCTACAACGTTCATCAGCAGGTTTGTGAATACTTCGCCGATACCGCCGGCAGCTTCATAGCCTTCTGCTGCTGCAGCGCCGTCCAGAGGCAGTGTTACATGGATGAAGTGGCAAGCGATAACCGCTACTACTGCAGCCAGGAATGTACCTACCAGATACAGAACAACAACACGCCCCATGGTTTTGCCGCCGTCTTCGTTACCGCAAGCCAGAGCAGCGATAACCAGGAAGAATACCAGGATGGGAGCGACTGCTTTCAGAGCGTTTACAAACAGAGTACCCAGAATGCTGATACCTGTTGCCTGGGGAACTGCAACACCCAGGATCGCACCGATGATCAAACCGCAAATAATACGTTTTACTAAGCTAATGCTATTCCATTTACTAAGAATGTTTGTCATGATTATGATTCTCCTATAAAATAATTATTTCCGTATGAAGTTTTTGTTTCGGGGTTGTACGAAAATTAAAATAAATTATTGGAAAGTATTGCTTGCCTCCAGTTTTACTGGCAGCATCCAAATACTTTTTCACAAAGCTTTTTGCCTGTAGGAGTTACCGCCAGACCGCCCTCTGCCGTCTCCTTCAGTGTAGAGGACATAGCGTCGCCGATTTTCTTCATGGCGATGATAACCTCATCCGCGGGGATCGCGCTTTCGATACCGGCCAGAGCCAGTTCCGCAGCCACGAAGGCGTTTGCAACGCCTGCCGCGTTTCTCTTGATGCAGGGGATCTCTACCAATCCCGCAACGGGATCGCATACCAGACCCAGAATGTTTTTCAGTGCGATGGCACAGGCATGTTCACACATATCCGGTGTACCGCCGCAAACCTCAACCAGTGCGGCTGCCGCCATAGCGCTTGCCGCGCCGCATTCTGCCTGACATCCGCCCTGAGCGCCGGCAATGCTTGCGTTATTGGCAATAACCATACCCACAGCGGATGCTGTAAACAGAGCCATTACCAGATCGTGGTCGCTGATATTTCTGCTTTCCGCGATAGTCAGAAGCGCAGAAGGCAGGATACCGCAGGAGCCGGCCGTAGGAGCCGCTACGATCTTACCCATGCAGGCGTTTGTCTGAGATACCGCCAGCGCTTTTGTCATGGCTGTACCAAAGATCTTGCCGCAGATGTTTCTGTTTTCTTCCACCGCGCGCATCATTTTAAAAGCGTCGCCGCCTGTCAAGCCGCTTGCAGAACGTTTGTCGGGGTCCAGGCCCTCCTGAACGGATTCACGCATAACCGCCAGAGATTTTGCCATGGCAGCGTAAAGGGCGTCTTCTGTTGTTTCCGCCGCTTCCGCCTGCTCCCGCAGAACGATCTTGGAAAGAGGCTCATTGGACTGCTTTGCCGCAGCTACCAGATCTGCTATGGAATCATATTTAAACATCTTTCTCACCTCTCTCCTTCTATTAAATTGCTTTCAGAATCGTACAGGAGAAAATGTGTTCATTTTCCAGAATGGCATCCTGTACGGAATCGTTGATATCACCGTCGATCTCAATGGTCATAACGGCTGTGCCGCCCTTATGGTCTCTGCAAAGAGAGAAGCCATGGATGTTTACGCCTTTGTCCGCCAGGACATTGGTAACCACCGCGATCATACCGGGTACATCACGATGAGGAATCACCAGTGTATCGGATTTCCCATTGATCTCTACCTCAGTACCGTTGATTTTATTGATGATGATATTGCCGCCGCCGATGGATGCGCCCTGTACCAGAGCTGTATTCCCTTGCGCGTCTGTCAAAGTGATCTCCGCGGTATTGGGGTGTGCGCCGTCAATATCAGCCTCTTCGAATGTGAAGTCCAGCCCTTTTTCCTTCGCGATATCCATGCTGATACGGATTCGTGCGTCGTCTGTATCCATCCCCAGAATTCCTGCAATCACAGCCTTGTCTGTTCCGTGACCCTTATAGGTCTTGGCAAAGGAACCGCTGAAACGGATATGCGCCTTTACAGGCTCCTTGCCCAGAATGGAGCGGGCATACTTGCCGATGCGAACCGCGCCAGCTGTGTGGGAACTGGATGGACCAATCATTACGGGGCCGATAATGTCAAATGCTTGTAACATACAAACCCTCCCATTTCATTGTCTGCATACATCTTAAGATTTCTTTGGAAATTCTTAATCTTTTAGCAACACAATTATATATGATAAAATTCTACAAAGTCAATAGAATTTCGAAAAAAGTTTGCTTGGCAAGGACACAATTTGTAAAAATCAGGACATTTGTCCTCTATACATGGACACTATGCAAATCTTCCCCTGAATTTCCCAATTTTCATTGGTAATCTTCCACAACTTCATTCCTCCATTCAGCTCATTTTCATCTTATTTTAATAAACCACCCTCCAAAAATCGACTGCCTTTAGCATTTCTCATAAAAAATTATTTTTCTCTCCGGCATCTTTTTGATTTCTCATTTTGGGACGCCAATTTGCCGTTTTTTTCCGAAATCTCGCCGTTTTCTGGTCGTTTTATGTCCCACGCTTAGGAGGAACTGATCGGCCCTTTTTCCACAATTCCTGACCTATTTTCTGTCAAAAACCTTGACAAAAATTTCACCATTTCCTAAGATAATACCATATGTTTTATGCAAAGGAGGCGCTTCATATGAATCGGAAAAAAACTTATCTGGCAGGCGTTGTTCTGGTAATCCTGTGTATTCTGGCGGCGGTCCTGTATACCCAGAGCCGTCCAGAGACCACAGAGGGCCAAAAAGCCTTGTCTGTCATCGTCATCCATGGAGACGGCAGCGAAAAAACCTTTGATTACACCACAGATGCCCAATACCTGGGGCAGGTTCTGGAAGAACAGCAGCTGGCCAGCGGCACAGAAGGCCCTTACGGCACCTTCATCACCACTGTAGACGGGGAAACCGCCGATGAAACGAAGGAGCAGTGGTGGTGTATTACAAAAGAAGGGGAAATGATCTCCACTTCCGCCGATGAAGCCCCTGTTTCTGACGGTGACCAGTACGAACTGACTTTGAAAGAAGGCTACTGATGAACGGCAAACCAATCCTGCGGCTGACACAGATGGGACTGATGACGGCCTTTCTTTTCCTGGGCCAGGTTCTGCTGTCTTTCCTGCCCAATATTGAGCTGGTGAGTCTGCTGATCCTGCTCTATACCCTTTGTCTGGGACGAAAGGTATTCCTGGTCATTTACTGCTTTGTCTTTCTGGAGGGCTTTCTTTACGGCTTTGGCATCTGGTGGTTCAGCTATCTCTATGTATGGAGCATTCTGGCGGCCCTGGTCTATTTCTTCCGAAAAAACGACTCCGCGCTTTTCTGGGCCATCCTATCCGGATTTTTCGGCCTGGCCTTCGGCGCTCTCTGCGCCCTGCCTTATCTGGCGGCAGGCGGATGGGCGGCGGCATTTTCCTACTGGGTCTCCGGACTTGGCTTTGATCTGGTCCACTGCGCGGGAAATTTTGTTCTGACACTGATCCTCTACCGACCTCTGCGCGCGCTTTTGGCCCGTTTCTTTTCCGCGGCATAAAAAAAGCAGATACCATTCTTCTGTATCAGATTGGTACCTGCTTTTTCTTTATCCTTCCAGCACTTCTATGGGCAGAATCTGCACCGCCGCATTCCCCAGAAGATCCTTTCTTCCATAATCGAAAAGCACCGCTGTTTTTTCATTCATTACAGCCAGATGCGTCTGCCCTGCCGCCTGCTTTTTCCCGCCGGCGTAATGAGGCAGATATTTTTCCATTTTTTCCTTTGATCCATAAAAAGAAAGTATCTTTTCCCTCCATTGATAATCCGCCTCTGTTTTCAGACAATCCGGCAGACGATTGGGCCGTTCATGGAGCATAAAATCAAAACGCATCCGTTCCCGCAGCTCCTCTGCGTCAGTTTCTTCCTTTTTCATGGAAAAATCCCATAAAAAATCACAGAGCGCAAATTTTGAAAGAGAAATATAATGTTTCTTCTCTGCCACCCATTTCTCCGCCAAAGCCTCGTAAAAAGCGAAGGGACTTTCAAACAGGGGCACCAGATACTCCAGCGAATGAAGGAACCGGCCGCTGTTGTAATAGGTCTCCACCATTTCCTCCACATACTTTAAACGCAGAGTATCCACGAAAGGCAGTGCGTCCGTTTCCAGCACCTCATAGGGCGCCGTATCATGGGTGATAATGCCGTACTCCTCCCGTTTCTGATGAAGCATGGACCCTTTCAGCAGTTTTAAAAAACCCAGCTGCAGCTGTTCCGGCGCCAGGGCGTATACATCATTGAAGGAGCGTCCAAAGGAGGCGTAATCCTCAAAGGGCAGCCCGGCAATCAAATCCAAATGCTGGTGAATATTTTCCCCTGCCTTGATCTGCCGCACCCGCTCCGACAACACCTCAAAATCCACATTCCGGCGGATGGCCTCCATGGTTCTGGGATTGGTGGTCTGTACGCCGATCTCAAACTGGAAGAGTCCCCTGCGCACCCGCTTCAAAAAGTCGATGGTCTCCTGATCCAGCAGATCCGCCGTGATCTCAAAATGGAAATTGGTGATGCCGTTGTCATGTTCATGGAGATAACTCCAGATGGCCATGGCATGGCTCTTCTTACAGTTAAAAGTCCGGTCAATGAATTTCACCTGACGCACCTTCGCATCCAGAAATTTCTGCAAATCCGGCAGCGCCTTTTCCAATGGCACAAAGCGTACCCCCTGCTCTACGGAAGAGAGGCAGTAGCCGCATTGATAGGGACATCCCCGGGAAGTTTCATAATAAATGATCTGGTTTTCCATATCAGAAAGATCCGGCGCATAGGGAAAGGGCAGCAGTGCCAGATCCAGCGGCGGCTGGGGCGGTGTGGAAAGGATGCGCTCTCCCTGCCGGAAGGTCAGCCCCCGGATCTCCTCCAGGTCTTTCGGCCCGCCGCCGTCGAACCAGTCCAAAAGCTCCGTAAACACCTGCTCGCCCTCTCCCCGCATCACCAGATCCACCGCAGGGTTCTGCCGCAGGAAATCCTTGCTGTCATAGCTGACCTCCGGGCCGCCGAAGCCAATAACGCAGTCCGGCAGAATCTTCTTTAGGATAGGACAAATCTCTTTCAGCTCCTCCACATTCCAGATATAGCAGGAAAACAGGACCACATCCGGCTTTTGCCGGAAAATCTCCTCCGCAATAAAATCCACCCGCTGGTTAATGGTGAATTCCATAGTCACAATATGATGATGTTTTTCATTGTCCTGAAATTTAGATAAATAGCGCAGTGCCAGATTAGAGTGAATATATTTGGCATTCAGCGCCGCAAGCAAGATCTTTTTCACATTCCGCCCTCTTTTCTCTCTGACAGCCGGAAAGCCGGCCTTTCTGATAGGAAAAACACCGGCTTTTTTGTCAGCTTTTCTTTTTATGCACATTCCGGATGGTCTTTTTCTTTCCCGCAGGGGCTTTCGTCTGCTTTTCCGGCTTTCTTCCCGGTTGAGGACGTTTCCCGCCGCCCGCTTTTCCCGCCGATTTCTGCCCCATTTGTCTGGGACGGATCAGACAATGGCTGTCAAAGCCGATGAGATCCTCTCTGTGAGCCAGACGCAGCGCCTCCCGCACCAAATCATAATTCTGAGGCAGACGGTACTGCATCAGCGCCCGCTGCATCGCCTTCTCATGGGGTGTTTTGGGCACATAGACCTTTTCCTTCGTTCTGGGGTCGATGCCGGTATAATACATGGCCGTGGAAAGAGTCCCCGGTGTGGGATAGAAGTCCTGCACCTGCTCCGGCATGTGGTGAATGTCCCGCAGATATTCCGCCAGCTCAATGGCCGCCTGCAAGTCACTGCCCGGATGGCTGCTCATCAGATAGGGCACCAGATACTGGTCCATGCCCAGCTGCCGATTGATTTCCTCGTATCGTTTTACAAACCGGCGGTACACATCCCCGCCGGGCTTGCCCATTTTCGCCAGCACCTTTTCGGAAACATGCTCCGGCGCCACCTTCAGCTGGCCGCTGATATGGTACTTGCACAGTTCCCGGAAAAAAGTCTCGTCTTTATCATAAATCAGATAGTCGTACCGGATGCCGGAACGGATAAATACTTTTTTCACCCGTGGAATCTCCCGGATTTTCCGCAGCAGCTGCACATAATCCTTATGATCCACCTCCAGATTCTGGCACTTGGTGGGCCATAAACACTGCTTGTCCCTGCAGGCCCCATGCTCCAGCTGTTTTTTGCAGGCCGGCTGGCGGAAGTTGGCCGTCGGCCCGCCAACGTCATGGATATACCCCTTAAAATTGGGATCATGGGTAATCTTTTCCGCCTCCGTTACCAAAGAGCGATGGCTTCTCGCCGTTACGACCCGTCCTTGATGGAAGGCAAGGGCGCAGAAATTGCAGTTGCCAAAGCATCCCCGGTTGCTGACCAGACTGAATTTTACTTCCTCAATGGCCGGAATTCCGCCCTTTTCCTCATACATGGGATGGTAGGTCCGTTCATAGGGCAGCGCATAGGTTCGATCCAGCTCCGCCATCCGCAGCGGCGCAGAAGGCGGGGTCTGCACTACATTCCACTCATCATATTCCTCGATCAGCGTTTTTCCGATGACAGCATCCGTATTCTGGTACTGTATCAAAAAGCTGTCAGCATACTTCATTTTATCCGCTTTTACCTCACGAAAAGGCGGCAGCATAATATAATCGTAGGCTCTGGAAATATCCTTCGTTTTGTACACGGAACCCCGCAGGAAGGTCAGCTCCGAAACAGGAATACCGCTGTCCAGAGCCTCCGCCATTTCCACAATCTGATGCTCACCCATGCCGTAGAGCAGAAGGTCCGCCCCGCTGTCCAGCAGGATAGAACGGCGCACCTTATTGTCCCAGTAGTCATAATGGCTCAGCCGGCGCAGGCTGGCCTCAATGCCGCCAATGATGATGGGGGTCTTTTTATAAACCTCCCGCAGCTTGTTGCAATAGACAATGGTAGCCCGATCCGGCCGCAGTCCCATCTGGCCGCCGGGAGAATAATTGTCCTTCTGCCGCCGTTTTTTCGCCACCGTATAATGATTCACCATAGAATCAATATTCCCGGCGCTGACCAGAAAAGCCAGTCTGGGCTCCCCGAAGCGGCAGAAATCCTCTGTGCTCCGCCAGTCGGGCTGTGCCAGAAAGCACACCTTGAACCCGTGACTTTCCAGCACCCGGCAGATGATGGCCGCGCCAAAAGAGGGATGATCCACATAGGCATCCCCGCAAATATATACAAAATCCGGCTGTTCCCAGCCTCTTTCCAGCATTTCCTCTTTCGTTACCGGCAAAAACGCCATGTCCGCCTCTCCCTTCTGTCTTCTCTCGCGGATTCTTTCTCTAAGACACATTATACCGGGAAAGGCCGCCTCTGGCAAGGCGGGAAGATTTTCCCCACAAAAAGAAAAACAGCCTTATGCCCCTCCATAAAGCTGTTTTCTCCATAAATCTGTTTCTCATTTCATAAAGCCGGACATCATACACCCGCCGGCAGCGCCGGCCTTCAGGATCTCCTCCATCCGTTCCATTGTCACGCCGCCGATGGCATACACAGGCACCGGGCACTTTTCACATACTTCTTTCAGCAGTTCCAGCCCCTTCCCCGGCAGCCCCGGCTTGCAGTCCGTCTCAAAAATATTTCCCAGAAAAAGATAGGTCGCGCCCAGAGCCACAGCCTCCTCCATTTGTTCTACGCTGTGGCAGGAGGTTCCTAATATCTCCCACTCCGCCGGATTTTTCAGCATCCGCAGGCTCTCCAGCGGCAGATGCAGCCGCCGGATGCCCAATGCCTTTGCCGCCTGCTCAAAGCCGTGCAGATACAGAGGCACCTTTTCCTCCTCGCATACCTTCCGCACCTGCTCCGCCAGACGGATATATTCCTCCAGAGAAAGGTCTTTTTCACGCAGTACCACCGCCTTGGGCCTTTTGCGGCAGACCCGACGGATCTGTTCCAGAAAATCTCCCGTCACCAGTTTCCTGTTGGTGACCGCAATCATATGCTCAAACATACAGGTATTCATTCAGCACAGGCTGGAGGCCGCCTTTTTCCAAATCCTCGTACATCTGGGCAAAGCTGCGGCTGTCATCGATCTCGAACTGCTCGTCGCCTACGTTGCTGTCCTCGCTGCCGCTGTATTTCGCCTCGTGATCGCCGATCCCGGTGGATACCCCGGCAGATACCTTTGTGGCGCAAATCTTGGTGATGCCGTTGCGGAAGGATACAGATTCCCGGCTGGAAACCGTAATGCCCACATAGGGCAAGAACAGACGGTAAGCGCAGAGAATCTGGCAAAGCTCCCGCTCGCCCACATCTTTGGGATTGATTTTATCGTTGTTGATAATGGGCCGCAGTCTGGGACAGCTGAGACTCAACTCCGCATGGGGGTATCTGCGCTGAAGCAGGTATACATGGAGGGCCGTCGCCAAAGCGTCCTTCCGGAAATCGTCCAGCCCCAGCAGGGCGGAAAAGCCTGCGCCGCGCATCCCGGCCCGCAGTGCCCGTTCCTGTGCGTCAAAGCGGTAGGGCCAGATCCGTTTATGACCCAGCAGGTGCAGTTTTTCATAATGCTCCGGATTATAAGTCTCCTGGAATACAGTCACATAGTCCACACCGCATTCATGGAGGTATTTATACTCGTCTGTATTGACGGGATAAATCTCAATGCCGATATTACGGAAATATTTCCGGGCGATCTTCACCGCTTCCCCAATATACTGGATATCAGAATATTTCCGGCTCTCCCCTGTTAAAATCAGGATCTCTTCCATACCCGTAGAGGCAATGACCTGCATTTCCTTTTCGATCTCCTCAAAGGTCAGCTTTTTGCGCCGGATGTTGTTGTAGCAGTTAAAGCCGCAGTAAATGCAGTAGTTCTGGCAGTAGTTGGCGATATAAATGGGTGTAAAAATGTAAACGGTGTTGCCAAAATGCTTTTTGGTCTCTTCCTCGGCCTTTCTTGCCATTTCCTCCAGAAAAGGCGCCGCCGCGGGGGACAGGAGCGCCTTGAAGTCCTCTATGCTCACCCGCTCATGGCTGAGAGCCAGCCGCACATCATCGGCGGTATATTTATTGTAATCATAGGCGGCAAATTCCCGCAGTACGATATCCTTGATATCGGAATCAATGATTTCCATGCCCGCCATATATTTCATATGGTCAGAACGGATGGAAGGATCGTTTTCCAGCTGATGCTTCCGTTCCAGCACCTCCGGCGGCAGCTGGTCACTGTCGATAAAATAAACCTGACTTTCCTCATCAATCATGGGTATCCCTCCTTATCTCAAAAATCCTGTCAGCGGGTCGGAAGCGCTGCCGCCTCTGGCCAGCACAGGGCCCATTCCTGTCACATACGCCGTTCTGCCCGCCTCAATGGCCTGACGGAAGGCTCTTGCCATGGCAGGCACATCCCCCGCTGTGGCAATGGCAGTATTTGCCATAATGGCCGCCGCGCCCATTTCCATGGCCTCGCAGGCCTGAGAGGGCTTACCGATGCCGGCGTCTACGATAATCGGCAGGTCGATCTCGTCAATGAGGATCTGGATAAATTCCTTGGTGGCAAGGCCTTTATTGCTGCCAATGGGAGAAGCCAAAGGCATCACCGCAGCCGCCCCGGCATTCTGCAAGTCTCTTGCCACATTCAGGTCGGGATACATATAAGGCAGTACGATAAAGCCTTCCTTAGCCAGAATTTCCGTACATTTCACTGTCTCATAGTTATCGGGCAGCAGATATTTGGAGTCATGCATAATCTCTACCTTCACGAAATCCCCGCAGCCCATTTCCCGGCTCAGTCTGGCGATCCGTACCGCTTCCTCTGCGTTTCTGGCACCGGAGGTATTGGGCAGCAGCGTTACGCCCTTGGGGATAAAGTCCAAAATATTCTCTTCTTTTTTCGTGTTGGCTCTGCGCAGGGCCAGTGTAATGATCTCTGCGCCGCCTTCCTCTACGGCCGCCTTGATGAGCCCCAGGTTATACTTGCCGGAGCCCAGAATAAACCGGCTGTGAAATTCGTGTCCGCCTAATATCAATTTGTCTTCCATGTTCTCATCCTCCATATTCTTTTAATCCTCTTTAATTCCTGCCTGTGCGGCAATGAGCCGCAGCACCTGATTTGCCTGCATCCCGGCGCAGACCGCCACTCTGGGTGCCATCAGCCCCATGCCTCTGCCTACATCTGTTTTGCCGTCACCGCAGACATACAGCCTGTCCATGATCTTCCGGGTATGGATCTCGTTGGCGTCACCATAGCCCGCCATGCCGTTGCCGGAAACAATAACGGTATCAGGGCATTGGCACAGCAGCGTATTGACCAGCATCGCCTTGTTTTCCGGCCGGTCGAAGGCCTCACAAACAATGGGATAACCGCCGAACAGTTCCGCCGCGTTTTCCTCCGTCACCATACCATTCCATGTCTGAATCTCCAGGTAGGGCTGTATCTCCCGCAGGAGGGCTGTCAGCGCCTGTGTTTTGGGCTGTCCCAGATGGGAAATGCCATAGGCCTGCCGGTTCAGATTGGTGATCTCCACTCGGTCGAAATCCACCAAAAACAGATGCCCCACGCCGGAACGAGCCAGCATCACGGCAATATGGGAACCCAGTCCTCCCAGACCGGCCACCGCCACCCGGGCCGATGCCACCGCCTGATGAAATTCCTTTGGAAAGCGAGCGTCAAAGGCCGCCTCCATTTCTTCCCTCGTGGGCCGCATCTCAGCCACCTCCTACAAAACGCACGATTTCCACTACATCGCCGTCCTCCAGCAGGACCTCGCCGTAAGTGGCCCGGGGAACAATCTCACGATTCCGCTCCACCGCCACATAAGCCGTCTTGTATCCCGCTTCCTCCAGATACTCCGCTACGGTTTTCCCTGCGGCATTTACCTGTTCGCCATTGATGGTCACCATGTCCGTCTCACCTCCTGATTTTCTGTGAAAACAAAAAAGAGCGTCACGAAAGATCACACCCGAGGTGGTGTGCCCCTTCGTGACGCTCTTCGCGCTCACTCATGGGTACAGTATATCCCTTTTGCATAAAAATGTCAAGCCGCTGTCCGAAAACAGACAGCGGCCGTCCTCCTCAGTCCCGTACCAGTTTCAGCGCCGTCAGGTTCACCGCGCAGTCCGTCAATCTTCCGGAACCGTTATAGGTAAGGAAAAACTCCGTTCCGTCCGGCGTATTCAAAATCAGGAAAGAAGAACCTACTGCGCTGGAACCATTGGCATTGGTGGCAAAGTAGATCCCCGTCTCCAAATGAGGCGCGCCATTATAATAGGGCGTCACCTGCATATAATTGGGCGAAGAGAAAATACCGGAGACCTTAAAGGAAATCAGATAATATCCGGGGGCAAAGGAGATTCTGTACAAATCCAGCGGAACGATCTGGCCTGTGGTATCCGACACATCCGGATACGCGGGAACCTGCTGGCCGCTGTTCAATACAAACTGAAGATTTGCGAAGGAAGCAAAGGATTCCTCCGGAAGCGCGCCCGTAGGTCCCGTAGGACCCGCGGCGCCGTCCGCTCCCGTGGCCCCTGTCGGCCCAGCTGGACCATCTGCCCCCGTAGGGCCAGTGGCTCCCGCAGGGCCGGCGTCACCCGTAGGCCCTGTGATTCCCGTGGGGCCGGTGGCACCTGTTGCGCCGGTTATTCCTGTGGGGCCGGTGGCACCTGTTGGCCCGGTCATTCCCGTAGCACCGGTGGCGCCTGTCGCTCCTGTACTTCCGTCGGCTCCGGTAGGACCGGTCGCCCCTGCCCCCGGTCCTGCCGGGCCGGGAGGCCCCGTTGCCCCTGTCGCTCCCGTTGCTCCCGTAGGGCCGGTATCTCCCAGAGGCCCTTTTTCTCCATTGGGCCCCGTGGCACCTGTTGCGCCTGTACTTCCCGCCGGTCCCGCTGCTCCATCCGGACCGGTGTTTCCTGTTGGTCCTGTAGGGCCAGTGGTACCGGCAGGGCCCTCTGCCCCCGTAGGCCCTCTGGCTCCTGTCACGCCTGCCGGACAGCAGATCCGCACGCAGCAGGGCGGCGGGAATGGCCTGCACACCGGCGGAAATGGATATCCTGATTCTTTGGGATACATGAACCATCCCGCCTTTCTGACACATTTCTCTTTCCATACTATGCCTCCGGCATGGCCAACGGCACTGTTTTTTCCATATTTTCATTCCCTTTCCTGTTCCTGAAACAAAACAGGAACTTCCCCCCGTGATTATTGACATATGTCGATAACAGAGGTATACTCACCTTAGAAATAAATGGCATATGCCAAAAATAATATCAACTGTAAAGCAGACTCCCCATAAGAAAACAACTGTATTTTTGATCTCTTGATTTCTAAAGGGGGCTGTGATGGCTGTCTTTCTAAGAAAACGATTCCAATAAAAATTGTGCTGCCTGCATCCGCTTGGTTACAGGATTCCATAATCGTTATTTTCTTAGGAATGTGCCCCTAAAGGAGGAATTTCCATGATGATTGCTGTCCCTTTGGACGAAAATAAAAAGGATGTCTGCGTCTCCTTCGGCAGAGCGCCCTATGTCCTTTTTTATGACACGGAAACTAAAAAGCAGGAGATCTGCGAAAACCCTGCCGCGCAGGCTCAAGGCGGCGCAGGGCTGAAAGCTGCTCAGTTTTTGGTGGACCACAAAGTCAATGTCCTCATTACCATTCGCTGCGGTCAAAACGCCGCCGAAGTGCTGCAGGCCGCTGAAATGTCCATTTATGAGGCACAGGGCACTGACGCAGAGACAAATCTGGCTGCCTATGCGGAGGGGAAACTGGAGCCATTGAGCCATTTTCACGCCGGTTTCCACGGAAAAGCATGAGGCTGGCAGTATTAAGCGGCAAAGGCGGCACCGGAAAAACCTTTGTTTCCGTCAATCTGGCCGCCGCGGCGAAAAAAGCCGTCTATATCGACTGCGATGTAGAGGAACCCAACGGCAGGTTATTTTTCCGGCCCCAGCAAGTTTCCTCCGCAGAGGTACATACCCTGCTGCCCGTCTTTGACGGGAGTAAATGTGACGGCTGCAAAAAATGTGTGGAGTTCTGCCGCTTCCACGCTCTCGTTTATATCAAGGAAAAACCCATGATCTTCCCGGATGTCTGCCATTCCTGCGGCGGCTGCGCCCTGGTCTGCCCCCAGCAGGCCGTTTCAGAGGAAAAACGGTCCGTAGGCGTCATTGAGACGGGCGCCAGCGAAAATGTTGCCGTTGTGACGGGGATATTGAATATGGGAGAAGCCTCCGCAGTACCCGTGATCCGGGAGGCCCTGCGCAAAGGCTATGAAAATGAGGACCTGACAGTCATCGACTGTCCTCCCGGCAGCAGCTGTTCCGTCATGGAAAGCGTTTCCGCCGCGGACTATGCCGTTTTTGTGGCGGAGCCTACGGCCTTTGGATTCCACAATTTCCAGATGGTCTATGAATTGGTGCGGCTGCTGAAAAAGCCCTGCGGCGTCATCCTCAACAAAGCTGACGGGCCTTATCCTCCGCTGGAGGATTTCTGTAAAAAAGAAAATATCCCTCTGCTTCACGTTTTTCCTTTCTCAGAGGAACTGGCGGCGCTGGGCGCGGAAGGAAAAATCGCCGTGCGGGAAAATGAAACACTGAAACAAACCTTCCAGAATATACTCAAAAAGATCGGCGGTGAAGACAGTTTATGAAAAAATTACTGATTCTCAGCGGAAAAGGCGGCACCGGAAAAACCACTACCACCGCTTCCTTTATCCGATTTTCCCAGGCGCAGGTCTTTGCTGACTGTGATGTGGACGCCCCCAATCTCCATCTTGTTTCCCATGTGGAGGGAAACCCTGCCGTTTCCGATTATTACGGCTCTGAAAAGGCATGGATCGACCCCCAAAAATGTCTGGGCTGCGGCATCTGCGCCGACGCCTGCCGGTTCCATGCCATCCATGAAACAGACGGCGTTTATCAGGCCGACGAATATGCCTGCGAGGGCTGCGGTGTCTGCACCGCGGTTTGTCCTTATGGGGCAGCCAGTCTGAAAGAGGACAAAGCCGGTTCTCTGTTTCTCTACGATGGCAATCCCGTATTTTCCAGCGCCAAGCTGAAAATGGGCAGAGGAAATTCCGGAAAACTGGTTTCCGCTGTGAAATCCGCCATGACAGAGGCGGCGCCTCCCGCGGAACTGGCCATTATCGATGGCTCGCCGGGGATCGGCTGTCCTGTCATCTCTTCCATCAGCGGCGTGGATCTGGTACTGATCGTAACGGAGCCATCCCTGTCGGGACTCCACGACTTAAAGCGCATTGTGGAGACGGCCTCTATTTTCCGGGCCAAAACAGCAGTCTGCGTCAATAAGTATGATCTCAGCCCGGAAAAAACGGCGGAGATCGAAGCCTACTGTCAGGAAGAAGAAATCCCCTTCCTGGGGCGGGTTCCCTATGACCCCAGCGCATCCAGAGCCATCAATGAAGGCCTTCCTCTGTCGGAAATAGACTGCCCCGCCAGAGACGCGCTTTATGAAGTTTATCGCAAAACCATGTCCCTTTTGGACATCCAACCATAATATATCAAAAAAGGAGAATGTCATATGAAAATCGCAGTAGCATCCATGGGTACAGAAGTAGCGGGCCATTTCGGTCATTGTGAGGCCTTCCGTATCTACGACACAGATCAGAACTCCATCCTTGCGGAAACCGTCGTTGCCAATCCCGGCCACAGACCCGGCTTCCTGCCAAATTTCCTGGGCGATATGGGCGTAAATGTCATTATTGCCGGCGGAATGGGCGGCGGCGCCATTGAAATCTTCAACGAAAGAAATATTGAAGTCATCGTCGGCGCGGAAGGCAACGCAAAAACCGCTGTGGAAAGCTATCTGAAAGGGGAACTTCATTCCACCGGTTCTGTTTGCCATGAGCACCAGCACGCGGGGGAATGCGGCAACCACTGATTCTTTCAGCAACAAAAACCGAAGGGGTTTCCCTTTCCGGGTATCCCTTCGGTTTTCTTTTTCTCTTTGTAATACCCTTCCTATGCCTGTCTTTGTGGGTCAATCCCGCCGTTTTCACATGAAAAACCAAAAAAACTACATGATTATACCAAAAATTATCCGGCATATCCTTCCGGAAACGTACATTCTCTTTGTTGAAAAAAGTATCTCTTCTGTTTCATTCCTGTATTTCTCCGTTATCCTGTATACGGGATACAATACTTCACCGCTTCCGTTCCGGCTCTTTTCTTCTGTTTTCCATGTTTTTTCAGAATGAATAAATATTCTCAATGTACCCGCAAACTCTTGTTTTTTTCCAAATACAATGCTATATTATAGATGTATTTTTATCGCCAAAATTTGACGCGCGGCAAAAAACAGAATGCGCTCAGTACAGAAAAACAAGGACACCGGAAACGGCCTCCCTCGATTCTTCTTTTTTGGGGATGCGGCTTTTTCTTTTTGTGCCAAAAAAATTTTCTGCCGTTTGCCGCGGCGCATACACATTTTTTCCGGTTCGACAGCATCAGCGTCATCAGGGGCATAGCCGGAAAAACCATTGATCCACTGGGGAGGGAAACAATCTATGACAGAGAACAATCAGATAAAACCCATCTCCCCTGCTCTGCGGCACCAGTTTGAAGAGCTTCGGGAGAGGGCATCCAAAGACGCGCTTTCCGGCCTTCTGAATCGCGGCACCATGGAAACATATATCCAGCAAAGACTCAGCAGCATGAAACAAGGCGACGTCTGCGCGTTGTTTATCATTGATATGGATAATTTCAAACAGGTCAATGACACATTGGGACATCAGGCCGGCGATGAGGCCATTCGCCGCTCCGCGCGGATTCTTTCCAGTCTGTTTCGGGCCAAGGATATTGTTGGCCGTCTGGGCGGCGATGAATTTATTGTTTTTTTGTCTGGTCAATTCTCTGAAAAACTGGTCCGCAAAAAAGCGCAGGAGATCTGCGAGCAGATGCAGATGGTATTGGGCGGCACCCCCAGTGTCACTCTGACGGCCAGTGTAGGAGGATATATTGCTTCCGGCAGCGGTCTGCATTTTGACAATCTCTATCAATCGGCGGACCTGGCTCTGTATAAAGCCAAAAAAAATGGAAAAAACTGCTTTTTTATCAAATACGGCGCCACAGTCTCCGCAAGTGCCGCAGAGGATCACCTTCCTGTCAATACCATTTCCCTCAGCAGTCTGCTGGAGCATATGGACAGCGGTGTAGCTTTGGTGGAAATGGGCGAAGCACCCCAGCTGATATATGTCAGTCCCAGCTTCTGCCGGATTTTGGGCGCAGACCCCCAGAATTATCTTCTGCCCCAGCCCCTTTCTTCTCTGGTGCATCCCGATGACTGGGTGGCTCTGGAGCAGGCGCTGCGCGACGGAGTTATGAAAAACATTTCCACGGAATATACCAACCGTGTTTCCGCTGACGGCGAAACATGGCTGTGGTGGCATGTTCGCGCCACAAAAATCGACTATAACAATCCCTATCCCGTTTTGCTGGTCACGGCAACGGATATCTCCAGTTTCAAAGAAAACGAACAGCGACTGCAGGCTGTCAACGAACGGCTGCAAAGCGCTTTTGAACAGACGACCCAGGGAATGTGGGAGGTAAATTTGACTTCCCGCACCGTAACGCTCTTTGGATACTTCCACGCAGACGATCCCTCCCAGGTCATGCAGGAGCCCTTCCCTGATTTTCTTATCACCAACGGCGTGGTTCATCCCAACTCCGTACCTCGTTTTCAGGAATTCGCGGAGGATTTGCTCAACGGCAGAACACAGGGCTATGGCAATTTTATTTTACAGTATCAGGATACGGACTGTTATGGATGGGCAGCCCTTTCCTACCGTATGCTCTATGATGACGCGGGCCGGGCTGTAAAAGCTGTCGGCATCATCGAAAAACTGCCCACGGAATTCGCCGGTCAGGAACCCAAAACAAACCTGTCCCTCTTCTTTCCCGCCGCCTTATCTCCTTATATGATCTCAGGATTACAGGCTAATCTGACCATGGATACGGTCCAGGAATTCTGGCTGGAGGGAAAAGACCTTACGGCACAGGCAATGGAACACAACTGCAGCGATCTTCTGCGTAAAGGCGAAGAAAAGATTTTCCGCAGTGATGACAAACAGGCGCTGTCCCGATTTTTTAACAAAGAACAGCTCATCGCCCTGTATGGCCAGAAGGAGCAGTGGATCAGTCTGAAATACAGAAGGATAGACGGCGGCGGCAATATCCGCTGGGTAAATCACATCATCCATCTGTTTCAGGACCCCCTGACCCATGACATCTATTTATTTGCCTGCCTTATGCAGTACGACCAGCGCAACCACTGGGAAACAGAGCTGGGGATCAATCCGGTATATGACCAGATCACCGGTTTGTATGACCGGGCTACGACCCGGGCCATGATCGAATTTCAAATCCGCAAAGGCGGAACCTATCCCTGCGCCATGGCAATGATCCAGCTGGGCGGAATGGAGCAGCTTTACACAGAACACGGCTCCGCCATGAATCAGCTGCGTCATGACCTGACGGTGGCCCTTTCCTCCGCATTGGGTCCTGCCTGTATCGTCGGGCAGTACAGCCGATCTCAGCTGCTGGTATTTTTCCCGGCTATGACTTCTCCGGAAATCATAAAACAGCAGCTGGAGGATGCGTTCTCCTTCGTACGTATGGCTCTGGCAGACAAAGAGGATCTGCGGTCCATGCGCTTTGTCGCAGGCATCGTCTGCGCCTCCATGGAAAAAGCAGACTATCCCGCTATGGTAACACAGGCAATTCAGCTTTGCCAGCTTTGGCATAATATGGCATCGGATACAGTCACATTTTCTCAGGAAAATGACGACTGGGGATGGAATGAGCTTCAATTCTCCTCCAAAGACGATCAGGTAACTCTGGGACGGACAGAAATGGACCGCCCCCTTTCCGAACCGGAAAAGGATGTGGCCCTGCAATGTGTTTCCGCCATGCTTACCTCTAACTCTTTGGAATCCTCTATCCACAGTGTCCTGAATTATATTGGCAACTACTATCAGGCGGATCGGGTCTATGTTCTGGCACTGGCGGAAAACCGCCATGTAGTTACGATGCCCTTTGAATGGACCAGCCCCAGAAAGCCCAGTATCCAACAGGCTGTTTCCGGCATGCTTGTGGAACGTTTTCCTATTTTAAAACGGTGTCTGGAGGAGCGTCTGCCGCTTTTCCTTACCAGAAGCACGCCGCTTTCATCCAGAAACGCCTCTTCCACTTTGAATGAATGGCATTTTACAGTTCTTCCTTTTTTGGAAAAGGATGTGGTAATCGGCTTTTTATGTATTGAAAATCCTAAAGTACATCCTATGGATGCCGCACTGTTCACCACCCTGATCCCTTACATCGTAGGAGAACAGAATCGCTTCCATACAAGGATACAGATACCGGGAGACGCTTCCAGTGTATTTTTAAGCGAAATGCCTAATCTGCAGGCGTATATGAATGTGATCTACTCCCTGAATTCAGACAGTTATAGTTCTTTGGGCGCCATTTGTCTGGACATTCCTAATTTGTCCTCCATCAACAGCACCCAGGGATTTGAATATGGCAGCAAATTGCTGTGGTACGTTTCCAAAACGCTGGCGGATATCTTTGGTCATTCCTTTATTTTCCGTACCTGGGACGCGGAATTTGTAGCCCTGTGCCCGGATATTACCAGACAGGTCTTCCTCGGTCGTTGCACCCGTCTGCGCTCCGCTTTGCAGCGGCGTTATCCCAAGGATCTGCGGATCGGACACAGTTGGTCTGACGGCATCTTCGACGGAAAGACGCTGGTCAACGAAGCACGGGCCATTATGCGCTGCGCGCCTGTGGAAGACACGCCAAAGCTGCGCTCGGCCCTTCTTCAGGAAGGGCTGGAAAACGTAGCGGACGCGGTGCGCCTGGGCCGCTTTACTATTTTTCTCCAGCCTAAGATTCATATGATTACAGGTGAGCTCCTGGGAGCGGAAGCGCTGGTGCGTGGACTGGATGAAGCGGGCAATCTGATTACCCCGGACCGCTTTATCGGGGAAATGGAGAAAAACGGCGATATCCGCGCGCTGGATCTTTTCGTACTGAATCAGACACTATCCACCATGGACCGCTGGAGAAGAGAAGGACGTCCCGCCACACGGATCTCCGTCAATTTTTCCCGCTTCACCCTTTTCGATCCTACCGTTCTGGCCTCTGTGCTGGCTATCCAGAGCCGGTACACCCAGCTGCCGCAGGATCTGCTGGAACTGGAAGTCACAGAACACGGGATCAACGTGGAAAGCCAGTCTCTGTCGGATATCATAGACCGCTTCCGTGAGCTTGGCATCCGTTTTGCCTTGGATGACTTCGGTTCCGCATACTCTAATCTTTCTATCTTTACTAACGTAAAATTCGATTGCGTAAAACTGGACCGCAGCCTGATCTCTCAGCTGGCGGATAACCCCCGCGGCCGGATGCTGGTCAGAGACCTGGTAGATATCTGCCACAGCAGCAATATGCTTTGTGTGGCCGAAGGTGTGGAAACACAGGCCCAGATCTCCATTTTGACTGACGCGGGCTGTGCCTGTGCCCAGGGCTTTTTCTTTGACCGGCCCATGCCGGTGCAGCAATTTGAAGAAAAATATCTCCGCCCCATCCAAAAGGATCGCGGCATTTGATTTGGTTAGGAGGCTTATCTATGACAAAGGAAAAAGAACCCCAGAACGAAAAAAAACGAACCCAGGAGCCGCTGATTATTGGTATCGGCGCCTCTGCCGGCGGTGTGGAAGCGCTGCAGCAGTTTTTCAGCTGTATGCCTAATCACAGCGGGCTGTCTTTTGTAGTCGTTCAGCATCTGTCTCCCAACTACAAAAGCCTTATGGCGGATATTCTGGGCAAGCATACGGAAATGGCTGTAATACAGGCCGCCAATGAAATGCAGGTAGAGGCGGATACGGTTTATCTGATCCCTCCCAAAAAATTTATGACCATACAGGATGGAAAGCTGATTCTGGCGGACTATGCCGCCGGCAGCCTAAATCATCCTATTGATATGTTCTTTACTTCTCTGGCCAAAGAAAAACGGGAGCATGCCATCGTCGCTGTGCTTTCCGGTACCGGTTCCGACGGAACCAATGGTGTCAAAGCGGTCAAGGAATACGGTGGTCTGGTCATTGCTCAGGACCCGGATACAGCCAAGTTCGATGGTATGCCCAAAAGCGTCATCCAGACGGGACTGGCGGACTTCATCCTCTCTCCCGAGGAAGCGGCGGATGAGATTCTCAATTTTTCCCAGACTCCCCTGCTGCTGCGCACACCCAGAATCGACGGTCCCGCTGACGAAGAGGCAATCTTCTCCGAAGAAGAAACCCTCTCCCATATTTACATCATATTGAAAAACGCCAGCGGAATTGACTTTACCTATTACAAGCGTTCCACCATTCTGCGGCGCATTGAGCGGCGGATGCTGGTCACTCATACCGCTACACTGGCGGAGTTTGCCAGATTGCTGGGAAATAACAATGACGAGGTCAATATCCTCATCAAAGAGATCCTGATCGGCGTAACAAACTTTTTCCGTGACGCGCCTTTCTTTGAAAAACTGAAATACAACGCGATTTACAAAATCATCGAACGCACCCGGGAGGATGAGCCCATCCGGGTATGGAGCGTTGGCTGTTCCACCGGGGAAGAGGCTTACTCCATCGCCATTCTCTTCCAGGAAGCACTGGAAGAGCTTCAGGTAAAGCGGGATATCAAGATCTTTGCCACAGACGTGGATAGCCGTGCCATCGAGCAGGCCAGCAAAGGCATCTATTCGGAAAATATTATTGATGATATTACACCGGACCGTCTTTCCCGGTTCTTTATCAAGCAGAACGATCAATACCATATCTCCAAACAGATCCGCAGGATGATCGTATTTGCTCCCCACAATATGTTCTCCGATCCCCCCTTTGGCAAGCTGGATATGATTAGCTGCCGAAACGTGATGATCTATTTCCAGCCGGTACTGCGCCGGGGATTATTTGCTATTTTCCACTCCGCTTTGAAAAACAACGGCTATCTCTTTTTAGGGAAAAGCGAAACTGCCAGCGAATACGCTAATTTATTCAAACCCATCTGCGGACCGGAAAAAATATATCTTCACAAAGGCGAGGGCAAGGTGGAGGATCTGACGCCGCCCACCTTCAATATCCCTAATATTCAGGCTATTTCCATGCGCAGTTCCTATTCCATGGGCAGTCCCCAGGAAGACCGGAATAAGGAAATCGCCTACACCAAATTCCTGGAAGCCTTTCTGCCGGCATCCGTTGTACTGGATGAAAATGATTGTGTAGTCCATTTCTTCGGAAATTATGCCGATTACTTTACCCTGGCTCCCGGAAAGGCAACCCTGAATTTCTTCAGTATGCTCAATAAGGATCTGACGCTGGTAGCCTCTACGGCGCTGAGCCGGTGCCATGTGGAAAAAATCCCAGTGACCTATACGGATATTGCCGTAGACTGTCCTTCCGGTCGGAAAATCATTGATCTGATGGTTCAGCCCATCCCCGCCGCCCCCGGCGAGGAAAGCACACTGACAGCGGTACTGTTCCTGGAGCGGCGGCATCCGGAAACGGAAGGCATTACAGAAAAATATGAGATCGACGCCACCGCCGCCCGGCGTATCGCCGATCTGGAACGGGAATTCCAGGTATCCCAGAGAGACCTGCGCGCTACCATCCAGCGTCTGGAAACCGTCAACGGCGAATTGCAGGCCGCCAACGAAGAACTGCTGACAGCAAATGAAGAACTGCAAAGCTCCACAGAAGAACTGCAGTCCGTCAACGAAGAGCTTTATACCGTCAATACAGAGCATCAGCTGAAGCTGGACGAGCTGACTATGATGACAAACGACCTGTCTAACTTCCTGTCTTCCACAATGATCGGCATCCTTTTTGTAGACAGCAAGCTGAATATCCGTAAATTTACCGAATACGTGGGACGGGAATTCCAGCTGATGGAACACGATATTGGCCGGCCCATCCAGATTTTCGCCCATAGCTTCCCTGATGAGGAAATCGAGCGGGACGCCAATACAGTACTGAAGGATCTTGTTTCCATCGACCGGGAAGTAACGGCTCTCAACGGCCGGTGCTATACACTGCGTATCGCCCCTTACCGCACCACGGAAAACAGCATCCGCGGTCTGGTCATTACCATCATTGACAGTCTGGGCACAGCACCAAAAAACAAATAAAATCCTATAAAAAATAGGACGCGGTGCGTCAGCCCCATCTTCAGAAGAGAACAAAAAATGCCGGAATCCTTTTTATTACAAGGATTCCGGCATTTTTTACTGGAGCCGTTTTCTTATGGGGAACCTGCTTTCACACACCGCTTTTTTATATCCCCACCGCCGCCCGTTCCCTGATAAAAACTCTATCCCATAAAAAGGGCAGTGAGAATAAATCTCACTGCCTTAAACATCTTTTTTGCATAAGCCTCTTTAGGAACTAAGCTTTTATCCTTCTATCTTCTCGCAGAAGTTCAGAAGCATTGTCGCCGCTTCAGCTCTGGTGGCTCCGCCCTTCGGCGCCAGTGTACCATCGTCGTTGCCATGGATAATTTCCATATCCACCGCCCAATTCAGCGCTTCTCTGGCATAAGCGGAGACCTGTCCATAGTCTCGATAGTCTTCCGCCGCGTCACTCGAGTAGTCCGTATCATAACCAAAGGCTTTCGCGTAGTGATACAGCATCACAGCCAGCTGTTCTCTGGTAATAGGATCATTGGGTCCAAAGGCGCCGTTTCCATAGCCGCTGGCAACCTCTTTTTCCACAGCCCATACCACAGCGTTTCTGTAATATGCTTCCTCGGATACATCCGTAAAAGGATTTTCGCCTTCCACGGCCGGAGAACCTGCCAGACGATACAAAATCGCCACGATCATGGCTCTGGATGTGGTTTCCTCCGGGCTGAATGTGGCAGTGCCGGTGCCCGCCATCAGACCATTTTCCAGACAATAATGCACGCCGTCATGGTACCAGGCGTTCAGATCCACATCGAAAAAATCCGCCATAGGACAGCTTTCATCCCGAGGACAATCCGGCGTCTCAACAACAGGCTGGAAGGTGGCTTTGATGGTCACCGTTCCATCAGGCTGTTCATAGGAATAAGTACCGTCCTCACGCAGGGTAAGCTCTACGGTCTTGCCGTCAGCATCGGTCACTGCGATTTCTTCCAGCGTATAGCCTTCTTCGGGAATCAGTGTAAGAATCACCGTATCTCCCTTTTTCGGCTGTTCCGGCTGGATCGAAACGGAGCCATGCGCGGTCTCTTCCACACGGATCGTTTCTGTCACAGCAGCCGCTTCTTCGCTGTTATCATGTTTTTTCGGTTTTTCCTGATACCCGATGGCATAGGTGGAGAAGCACTTGACATACAGCGTCAATACGGTCTTGTCACTGTTGACCGTAAAGTATTCTCCCAGATCCGCGCTGGGGGTCGTGGTCAGCACCTGCGCATCCTCCTCATGGACCCGGTAAACGGAGTAGCTGTTCTTGCCCTGCATATCCACAGGCAGCGGCAGCAGAATCTCCAGCAATACATTGGACTGGGAAATATTTCCGCTGGCATCTTCTTTTTTGTCGCCATTTTGGTCAAAGACCTCTTTTTCCAGTGTGTAATCTATCACCAGACCCAGGATATCCCTGCTGTTCTTTTCCGCCTCGATTTTTTCCAAATCAGCGGAAACATCTTCCTGCTGTTTCGTTTCCGCCGCAAAGGTGATCTCCACCTTGCCGCCTGCGTCTACTGTTTTTTGATCGTCTTTTGTATAGACATTCGTATCGGTATTCTCAAATATCCTGTCCAGATTGCCTACGACCATATCCGGGCTGCCGGGGGCCACTTCCACAATGGAGTTGGTCGCGCCCTTAGGCAGAACGGCCTCACAGGTCTTATCCTCGCTTGAAATCTCTACCTTTTTGGTAACGGTGCGTTCGTCCTTGGTAACCACCAGATTATAAATGCCGGGAACCAGTTTTTCAAATTCAAAACTGCCGCCCTCTTTTGTGGTAACCTCACCGAGCTTGTTGGCGCCCAGCCATAGGCTGACAACGGCGCCGGAAACCATCGGTGTATCAGTACCTTCCGTTTCCTCTGTAACAGTGCCGCGTACTTCAAACACAGATTGCCACTGGGCGGTAAAGGTCACATTTCCATATGGCATGGTGAACGAATCGCCGGGCTGGTAGATCTTCCCGTTATAGAGCCATCCCATAAAGAGTGCATTTTGCTTGGTAAATCCACATTCCGGCAAAGTCAGCGTACTGCCTCCGGCGCCCTGCATTCCAGCCATACTGTCGCCAGCCTCTGCAAAGTTCACCGTGTATAATACCGGCGGAACTTCGGAAATCAGGAAGGTGCCTACCTGTTTTTCACTGCTGCCGTCCGGGTGCCGGTAATTGCTGTCGTCCGGGAATGTTACCCAGACCTCATAGCTGCCCGGCTCTGTGGGACTGCTTACCTTATTGCCGTCTTTGTCCTTATAGATGACCTCATAATCCGACTCGTTTAAGCCAGGCGCGCTGATGGTCGGCAGAATAACCTCGCCCTCGACAGCGGCATTATTTGTCACCGTAATGACCACTGATTTTTTCTGGATCTTCAAAGTTGCCGTATTGTTTTTCAGCGTATAGTTGCCCGCATCTTCGCCTTCCAAAACCGCGGTTACAAGATGTTCTCCGGCGCTTTCCAGAACGCCGTCTACCCGGGCCGTAACATCATCTCCCGCTTCTGTGCCGGACAGTGTCGCCGTCACAGGTTCCTTCTCGCCGTATACCTGTTCCAGTCCCGACCAGGTGGCCGTAATGGTTTTCTTCTCTATGGAAACAGTCACTTCATTGCTGGTGCTTTCCTTTTTCTGCACTCCGTCCGCGGCTGTGATGACCACATGATATGTGCCGCTTTGGGATACATCAGAAAGTATCAGTGCATAATCACTTTCATCGGCAATGGGCGTCGTACTGTCATTTTTGTACCACTGGTAGGTGTATGTCATGCCGTCGGCGGTATGGTTATGGGCCGCCGTCAGAGTGATGGATTCACCATAGATGGCGCTGGTCTTGTCCGCCGTTACTGTTACCGCAAATTCCGCCAGCGTCCACTGGGCAATGTATGTTTTGTCGCCAGTGGTTCCCTGAGATATGGTGACGGTTTCCTTCGGTTCTGTACTTCCTTCCTCTGTCCACCCAGCAAAGACATAACCCGTCTTTGTAGGGTTGTGCAGAGAAAAGGTCTCCGTTTCCACCGTATAGGATGCGGGATTGCTTTCTCCCTCCACGAGGCTGCCGCCATCCAAGTCATAGGTAATGGTATAAGACACCAGATTCCATTTCGCCGTAAGGGTCATATTTTCTGTAACCGTATTACTCTCAAAATCCCATTTTTTACCATCCAGATACCAGCCATCCAGCTCATAGCCGGTTCTGCTGGTTTCGGGAGCGATGATGGCTGTCCCATAAACGGAGACTTTGACATCCTCCACCTCTGTTCCTCCAGCAGTGTTAAATGTGACCGTCAATGTACCAGTACCATCCAGAATCGTTACCGTGGTTTCCTCGCTGTAAAATTGATCCGCTGTTGCCTGATAACGAACAGAAACCGCCGTTCCCGCCGGAAGGTTCGTCAGCGTTGCCGGGCCGGATTCCCAAGCTCCGCCATCTACGCGGTACTCCATGCCTTCCAAAATGCCGGAAACTGTACCGTCGCTCTTATTTTGAATGGTTTCGTCTGTTTTTGTGATCCCATCAGGAGCATCAGGGCGGTTGGGAATCGTGATTGTAGTCCAAGGAGAAGGCGCTAGCACATCGCTTTCCGTTCTGCGGATATAAAGGGTATCGCCGGGGGCGATTTTTGCCCCGTCTGTCAGTTTTGTACCGCCTGTCTGCTGGGTATAAATCTCATATCCATCCTGAATGGAAATGTTTTCATTTTGATAATCTATGGTATAGCCTTCCTTCTCACCCGGCGCATTCTGAGCCGCCTTTTCAATGGTCACAGTAATCACGCCGCTGGTGGTCTGGGCCGTTTCCTGATTATCCTGTCTTTGGGCGGTAACCACACAGTAATAGTAGTGATCGCCGACCATAGTATCCTCCGGGATGGGATAAGACGGGCTTGTGGCTCCGGAAATCATCGTTCCGTCAACAGCGCTGTTTGTGGTATTGCTGTACCATTGATAGCTGTAGGTATACCCTGCCGTTTCCGCAACTTCAACAGAAACGGTGCCATCCTTCGTGCCGTAAGACTGTGTGACGTCATTGCCTTTTGTAACTACCGGCGCCGCTGCTGCTTCCGCTGTCCACCGGGCTGTCAGGGTAATGTTCTCCTCTACGGAAGAAGCAAAATCCCACGCTGTTTCGTCCTTGTACCAGCCGTCAAAGATATAGCCTGTTCTTACTGGTTTGCCGGGGTCTACGGCGTTGTTCCCAGCCACTGCCAGCTGTGCAGGGAATGACTGACCCTCTCCCGCAAATGTCACGGAATATACCGTAATAGAATCTGTCCCCTCATTTCCGGCGGTATCCTTCGCGGTCACCGTATAAGTTCCAGCGGCATTGACCTCAAAGCTGCCGGAATAGATGCCAGCTTCTTCCAGCTTCGGTGTAATCGCCGAACCATTGACTGTCATGGTTGGCATACTTCCCATTTCCACCACCGATACATAAACCGTCAGCGTCCCGGTGGTATTTAAGGCGGAAGGACTCAGCCGCACCTCCGGCGCGATCAGATCCTGCTGTATCTCCACTGTCATAGGATCACTGGTCACCACATGGCCCGCTTCATCCCGGACAATGATCGTATATGTGCCGCTTTCCCGGAAGGTCAGACTGCCGCTGACATTGTCCGCGGGAAGGCTCACGCCCTCCTCCAGCTCAAATCCATCGGGCAGCTGTACAGATACGATATCCGAGCCGCCTTTTGTGATGGTGTATTCATAAGTAACCCCGTCGCCGGAGTCGCCTTTCTTAACCACCGTGATCGTTGGTTGGGACAAATTCACAGTATATGTATTTGAAGTATCGCTTGCTGTGTTCCCGACAGCATCCATAACGGTAACATGCAGAGTCCAGCTTCCCGCGCCCGGTGTTGCGGTTTGGTAAACGCCGCTTTCGTCTGTGGGCGTTAGAACTGCCTCTGTTCCATCCTGCCACTGGCCTGTCACCGTCTGGATGCCGGATTGGGCATCAGATACCCGAACGGTCAGGGTCACATTTTCAATATGCGCCGTATTGTCCAGATCGGAAATCTCCACTGTGGGAGCAATATTGTCGATTTTAGATACATTGACTGCCTGCGTAATGGTTTCCTCTCCGCTGGTCAATGTAAAGGTATAAATACCATTTTCCATGGCCGTATAGGAATCCCCTGTGACCACGTTCTCTGTGCCATCCGGTGTTTTTACCTCCACCGTGGCAGTGGACGGGCTTTTCTTTATATTGACCATCCGGGATGCAGTCCAATTTTCATTATCCGCCGTCACCGTCAGGCTGGGCAGCTGTACTGTCTCGCCTCCCGCATCCAAATTGATGGAACTGCAGCCATAGACAGTAACGCCGTCGCCATTGGTGGCTCTGGCGTAAAGATACCATGTACCGCTGGTCTGTCTGGTGGAAACTGTCGCATTGGCTGTATCTGTCAGCATCTGCCAGCCAACCACTTTGCTGCTGTCTGTTTCCGTACTCCATACATATTCCAGTTTGCCCGCGTTGGCGGCGGTAATGGTCGCTGTGAGGGTGCCGTCGGTGTTGTTGATGGCACTAACATTTACTGTGGGCGCGTCGGCACCGTTGCCCAGCTGGGCACCGCTGTTACCATCACTTACGGTACCGCTGGTGTCTGTGCCGGTATCCTCGGCCATATCCTTTATATCAGAAGCATTTTTGATAGCCGTTACCGTCAGGTTTCCGCTGGCCGTATTCGTTACCGTGCCGTTAAAATACAGTACGTTGGTATCCGCACCGCCGGCATAGGCAAAGGTACCCCAGCTGGTTTCAATGGAGACATTGTTTAAATTGCTGTTGGCACTGTCTACGATCTCGTCAAATACCAGGGCCACCGTAACGCTGTCGCCGGGCAGATAGCTGCCTCCCGCCATGGGCGCTACGCCAAGGAGGGTCGGCTCTTTGGTATCCAAATATTTTAAATAATGGGTGACATTCTTTGTGGTCCACTCGTCTTTGTCATCACCGCTGGCGCCAAAGCCAACAGTCAGTTGGGTTGTATCCACCGGCAGAAGAACACAGCCATTCCCGTTGTTGGAGTCGTCCTTCCATTTTTCTTGCTTCAGGTTAGGAACACTGCCGTTGGCATTGGGGAATGTATACGCTGCATAACTTGTATTCTTGGTGCTTCCTCCATGTTCAAAAGTGGCGGCATAGACGACCGTAGTCATAGTTCCATTCCAGCTTCCCTGATAGGGATAATATCCCAAGTCGATTCCTGATCCGGGGACAATCTGGATATGCTGGTAGCCATCGTTCACCTCTTTCGCCTGGAAAGACACTTTATACTGGACATTTTGCGCCACCGCCTTCATATAATCTATATAATTTCCTGTGCCGAAGGAAATAGTCACCTTGGCATTATTGCCTTCTGTGCCATTTGTCCAGCCCATGCTAGTACCATCATAATCACCGCGGGCTGTCTCTCCGGAGGGATTTACACTCGTTTGATAAGTATTAAATAAACCTCGGTCTATGGTCTTGTTCGCATCCTTCGTCATTTCTCTGACTGCGGTTCCGCTCGCGATAGTTGCCCCGCCGGTCACACGGTAAATCTCAAAGGAATAGGTGCGGTCGGCGTTAGCGTAGGCAGTGGCGGCGTTGTTATCGTATACACTGGATACGCTGTATTCCGTAACCGTAACAGTCTTTACTGTCTCCCCATCTTTAAAGGTCACACTGTCCGCCTGATGCGCAAAGTGCGTCCCGCCCACAGCGGAACCATTGACGGTGCGGTAATATACTGTCTGTTCCCCATCTGCGCCGTCTCTGGAAATGGTAAATGTGGAGGTATTTCCCTCTGTTTTGGTATAAGCAACAGAAAACTTTCCGTAGTCAGGATTTCCGATACCAAAGCTGCCGCTCTGGGCGCCGTAAACCACCGTGCCATCGCTGGTTTTTGCGTAGGCCCGGGCATAGTAGCTGATTCCATAGGTCAGCTGGTCTTTGTCGATCAGCGCTGTCATGCTGCCGCCTTTGGTATTTACAACAGAGCCGGTCGTTGCCTTACCGTCATTCATATTCAGCGTAGGATTTTGCAGCGCGCCATAGACAAAGCCCGTCTCCGTAAAAGTCAGGCCGCCGGTATACTGCATCGTTGCGGAAAGGGAAAAATCCTCCCCCTGGTCTGTCACCGTTGCCGCAGTCAGCGCCGCCGGTCTTGTCTGCACCGTCACCTTCAGTGTAGCCTGCTCTGTATCTGTACCATCAGTCGCTGTATAAACAACAGAATATTCCCCCGGCGTATCCGCAGAGATACTTTCGGGCGAAAGGGTCACTGTGCCGTAGCTGGCCTGAATATAGCTCTTTAACTTCGTTTCGTCTAAATCGGCGTCATCCTCCATGACAGAAACACTGTCTGTGGTAAGCCGCACATAGGGTTTCGGAACAATCGTCACACTCTGGCTCTTAATGTCGGAAATACCGCCCTCCTCTGTCGTAGACCAGTAGGTAAAGGCAGTTTCTCCTTCGGGCAGCTCCGGCACCTCTATTTCTATGGAAAAACTGCCGTCTGGCTGTACCTCTCCTGTATATTCCCACCCGCCGATGCTTACGGTAACGCTGTCAGCGACAGGCGTTCCGGAAACAGCGCCGGAAATAGATACCTTCTGCCCCACTTTCCAGATAGACTCTGTATCAATATTCAGTGTAGGGGCCTGCGGCGCCTCCGGCAGATCGCCCGCGCCGATAAGCACATAACGGCTCCATGTCTGGCCGGGCGCTATGGTGCCGCTCCAGGACCACGCCATGCCGCTGTCGCCGCTGTAGGAGCTTAAACTATCCTGATTCACAAACATATTTTCATATGCCTTGTAATAGTTGCCAAACCACAGCGTATCGCAGTCGGGGGCTACCAGACTGAATTTATAATCATTCAACGGATTGCCGTCCATGGACAGCCCCGTCCCCGTCGGCTTCACTTCCGCCCGGTCATTATTGTCGATCATGACATCGGCACTGGAGCCGATCTGAAACTTCTGTGTGGCAGAGCCATTATTTTTCACGGTATATGTAATCTTTACATATCTGCCGCCATAGGCCAGATCCAGCGTGGTCTTTGCCGTCAGAGAGCTTCCCACAGAGGTATCGCCCAGCTGATAGGGGATATCCACTTTACTGCCCCCATTGACAGAAATGGCGGTACGATATCCTTTGTCGCGATAGGTAGTCTTAAAGGTTTCTCCCCCATCTACCCCCTGGATATCGAAACGATTCCCGCTTTGATAATACCGGATGTGATCACTTCTGTCCACCAACGTGCCGCTTGAAAAAGTATTCGCCATCAGCATAGGCCGTTCCATAACAGAAGGGTCATAGGCAAATTCCTCACTGGTCACAGACTGGTCTCCCAGCGTAACAACACAGCGAAAGCCATAAGAAACAAAATCCTCTTTGGAAAGGATCAGGCTGGGGCCGTCTCCTTCCCACTGAGACCAAAAGCCGAAAATACAACTCTCCCATGCATAACTGTCCCACTCTCCTTCTACTGTCAGCACCATATCGCTACTGTTCTCCTCATCCAGAGGCGCAGCCATCAATGCGGGAGTTTCCAACTCCTCGAGCATTTCTTCTTCCTCAATTTCCTCAACAGGTGCTTCTGTTGCCGGTTCGATTCCTTCTGTTTCCGGTTCGGTTCCTTCTGTTTCCGGTTCGGTTCCTTCTGTTTCCGGTTCCGTTTCTTCTGTTTCCGGCTCCGTTCCTTCTGTTCCCGGCTCCGTTCCTTCTGTTCCTGGTTCCGTTTCTTCTGTTCCCGGTTCCGCTCCTTCTGTGTTCGGTTCCGTTTCTTCTGTTTCCGGCTCCGTTCCTTCTGTTCCCGGTTCCGCTCCTTCTGTTCCCGGTTCCGCTCCTTCAATTCCCGAAACCGCGCAGGGACAGCCATCCTCATGAAGGATTACGCCATTCTCGTCAGGCAGTGCGCCGCAGGTACACTGCGCCGTCTCCGTGACAGTATTCTCATTTTCCCAGACGTCCCCCTCCACGGCGCCAGCCGGTACCGGCAGCAGCGAAAATACCAAAGACAGTATCACGCACCAGTTCAAAATTGATTTTTTCATAGCCATTCCTCCTTGGAGCAACCACTCTCCATACTTTTCAGTCTTCTGACACAGCACCGCATGAAAACGGCCTGTCTCATACAAGAAAATAAAGCAGCAACCCTGCCGCCAAATACTTTGATTGATCCATCCCGCCATTGGATCTGCCCCAAGCCCTCCAATGGTCCTGCTTTCGGAAAATCGGTTCCGCTCAGCTTTTGGATGCGCCACGCAGCAAAACCTCCCCGTTTGCGCTTACGTTGACCGGGATTCATCCTTATTTTACAACTTTCTTTCCGATCCAGCGAAAATTGTTTAAAATCCGATACAATCCGTGCAAAATTTGTTATTTTCCACGCAAAATCGGCATATACTGTTTCCCTCGCCTGCGGATTACCATTTCCCACGGCATAAAAAAGCGACTGATATATCAGTCGCTTTTCCTCCACACGGGTTATCTTATCCTTCCCTCTATTCTTTTTCCTCAATCCCATCCAGATATTCCTGAAATTCTTTTTCAAATACTTTGCCAAGGCTCATATTCTTTAAGCCCGTGCCTTCTCTTTGAATCATATATATTTTTCGCTCTGATGGTTCATCTTCCAATTCGTATACCTGCAGGCTCACGTACTTCGACAGAGTTTTCGCTAAACTGAGAGGACAAAGTGTCCAACCGCCAAAAGATTTCAAGTATGGAATCGCTGCATGTGGCGAATTAATATCTACACGAAAGGCATATTGATTCTGAAACCATTTTTCATGCCAACTATCAAAATTTGTAAAATGACCTCCGGTAAATCGGATTTCTTTTGAAATATCCAATTCTTTGGGATGAATTTTTTTGATTCCTTCCGGTGCTTCACAATACTCAATAACATAGATTTTTTGGCGATTGATGCATTTTCTGATAATTTCATTTCGTGTAGATTCCAAAGAGGCGAAACCATAATCGATCAGGTTATCTTCCGCCAAGTCATAAATATAAGCCGAATCACAAATCTGCATAGACAATTTTACATCTGGATGACGCTGCAAAAATTGAATGGTAAATGGTCCTACCAACTCATAATAAGAGCTTTCATTGGCTGCAATACGCAAAACCTGATTGTTCTTTTCTTTCAACAATGTCATTTCTTCATATAAGTTTTTCCATCGTTCCGCAATGAGAATAAATTCTTTTCCATAAGGGGTAAGCTGAATCATCCGCTGCCCTTTTGCTCTTTGCAGCAGTTGATAACCCAGCTCATCCTCCAAATGTTTCAAACGATTGCTGACGGTGGATTGGGACAAAAACATATTCTCAGAGGTTTTTGTGATATTTCGTGTACGAACGATTTCCAGAAAAGTTTCTATGTCTTTATACTCCATATGCTTCCTCCCTATCCTAAATACCATTTCTTATACTTAACTATATCCCAGTTTTTTCAGAAAAACAACATAAAGCCTTTGTATCTGAAATACAAAGGCTTTATAAAAAATCATTACTGTTCTGCTTTTTCAAATCGTCTGCCAAAGCCTGTCAGAATACTGAGCAGGAAGATAATCAGCAAACCCCAGCAATGGAAGTTGTAAGGCAAAATATTCAAAAATGAAAATTCAGGATTAAAGTTTTCCAGTGTAAGCACAACACCTAAACAAACATTGACAGGATTGCCATGAGGCATCAATCCTGTGGCGCCGCAAGCGACACCATCCAGAATATTGGCACCTCGACAGCGGTCGATATGGAATGTTTTTGTAATCTTACGAACCAGAGAGCCGAAAAATACGATGGCAATCCCGCTGCCCCCAGTCGCTGCAGAACCAACAGAAGCTACGATGTAACAAACAAATTCAGCACTTCTGGGAGATTTGCAGACCTTCATCAGATTTTCACCCAAAACATCAAAGGCACCGCTAGACATAAGCACAGCCAATACTTGGAACAGCAGTAAAACGTACAGCACCAGTACCATCATACCATTCATACCGGCAAAAATAGGACCATCCACAGTAAACATGGTTGCCGCTGTAATGGTTCCCAGTACCACGTTCAATACGATACCAATCACATTACATGTAATCAGAGTGCCTGTCAAATCCCATCCCTTCCGCATCATGAATACCATAATCAAAGGAAGTACCAAAAGAATCAGAGGCTTAAAGCTGGCATCTGCCAAGGCGATATGGGCCGCATCTCCAGTGCCCATACGAAGGCCCAAAACAATGAACAGAATTGCTGAAATCACCGCTGATGTAATAGCATAAGGGAGTCTTGTTCTGACAACATCTCCGATTTTCGCTTCCTGTGTCAAAGCGGAGCTGATGGTCGTATCCGAGATTGGCGCAATGTTATCCCCAAAAATGGAACCACTGATGATGGCACCACACATCAAGCCCACATCAATACCTAAACTGTGCGCCAAAGGAACCAGCACAGGCGCAACTGCCGCAATAGCACCTGTGGAAGTACCGCAGGAAGTAGAGATCAGCATACAGACTACAAAACCAACAAATGGCAGAAATCCAACATTCAAATCCAATGTAGAAACCACCAGAATCAAAGAATTGATCAAGCCGCTCTGGCGCAGCAGCTGAGAAAGAATCCCTGCCATGACAAACGCCATAATGATGGTTCCAAGCATCGGGTTAGTCAAGCCTTTCAAAGAAAGCTGACCAAAATCCTTTTTATTTTTTGTCAAGAAGAAGCCAATTGCAAGAGCAATAAAGGAAATAATACAAAATCTTTGCAAACCGCCGTTACCGGTAACCGTAGCGGCAACCATTCCCGCAATCATAAAAATAACAGGAATCCATGGTCCAAAAGAGCCTCCGTAAAATTCAAATTTTTTATTTTCTTCCATAGCCATACCTCCCATCCATCAGACTTATTTCAGTTCTTGTGCAATTTTTCTCATTAGTGTCTCGTCAGGATTTTTTCTGTTCTGTTCAGATACTTTCACGATCAAGCCATAAAGCGATACCTGTTCTTCTTTGGCAACTTTTTCAAAAATCTTAACAAAAGAAGAATGACAACCAGAAAGTCCCAAAATCAAATCCAGCGGAGAGATTGCTGTTTTATAATTGTATTTTGCCATTGCCGGAATCAGTTTATCGTCCAGATAATGCAGTAGACTATATAAATTTTCTTCTTTTCCATAACCCTTTCGCAGAAAAGATGCCATTGCCACTTCTGTAGCGCAGTTTCCGGCACTTCTTGCCATGCCTAACAGACCGCAGTCGATTTCATCCGCACCCGCTTCCACAGCTGCAAGGGCGTTTGCCTGTGCCATCCCCATGTTGCTGTGTCCATGAAAACCAACAGGAATGGATACACTTGCTTTTAACGCTTTCACATATGTACGAACTTCATCAGGAAGCATGGTTCCTGCGGAATCCATGATCGTAATAATATCCACACCGGCATCTTCCAGCACTTTTGCTTCTTTTGCTAGTTCTTCCGGAGAGCAGATATAAGCTTTCATCAAGGAATATCTACAGCAAAGCCCGGCTTCTTTCACCATTTTTACTGCCGTAACAGCCTTTGCGCCATCGCCTGCCGCTGTGCCAACTCTTAAAAACTGCAGACCATTTTCCGCAGCCATCCGCACTCTTTCTTCCGTTGCGTATCCAGCCTGCAAGAACATGCCAAGGGAGCCTTTTTTCACATAGGGCGCAACTGCCTGCATGTACTCCAAATCTGACAAAGGTGCTTCTGCACCGTTTTCGTGGGCACCCATTCCTTTTGCATTGCCTAATTCAATCTGATCGATGCCGCAATCCAAAAGAGCTTCCACCATGCTGATGGTCAATTCTTTGGAGAAACCGTTGCCAACCACATTGGCTCCATCACGTAATGTACAATCGAATAATCTCATTCCGGCACCTCCTTACTGAATCTTTTCAATGGCTACTTTGATGTTTTCCGCTGCCCTTCTCAAATCTTCTGTTGCTGTTGCAAAAGAAAAGCGCATACAGCAGATGTTTTCTTCCCCGTAAGCATTGCCCGGCATACCAACGACACCTGCATTTTCCAGCAAATATTCACAGACTTCCATAGAATTCATATTCTTCACATCAAAATATACCCAGGCATAAAAAGCTCCTTCCGGCAAATCGCATCTTACGCCTTTGATCCGATTAAGCATCCCAGTAAACATATCTCTGCGCTGCTGGTAAATCTGACGCATTTCTTCCATTTCTCTTAGACATCCAAAGGCTTCCACTGCGCCTTTCTGCAAAAATCCGCTCATGCAGGACAGGCTGTGCTGATATAATTTGTATGCCGCCTGAAATACTTCTTTGTTGGAAACCATATATCCCATACGCCATCCAGTCATAGCAACGCTTTTTGAAAAACCATTGACTGTGATCACACGATCTCGAATGGATTCTCTGGATGCCATGCTGATGTTTTTATGATCATCATAGATAATTTTTTCATAAATTTCATCAGAAAGTAAATAAATATCCGGATGAGCCAGCAGGAAATCTTCCAAAATATCCGCTTCATCTTTATGCAAAATCCGACCTGTTGGATTATTGGGGTAATTGATAATCAGCATTTTGGTTTTAGATGTATATGCCGCTTCTAATTTTTCTTTTGTAATACGATACTGGTTTTTGTAATCCAGTTTTACTTTTACACATTTTCCACCTGCTGCTTGGATGATCGGTTCATAGGATACCCAAGCCGGGTCCAGCACAATAACTTCATCTTCTGGATTCAACACCGCATTGACAGCCAGATAAATAGCATTTTTCCCGCCGGGTGTCAGAAGAATATGATTCACATCGCATACAACACCATTTTCTTCCCACATTTTTTTCTGAATGGCTTCACGCAGTTCCAAAATGCCGGGGCCCACAACATAATGGGTATTTCCTTCCAATAGGCTTTTCATAGCTGCCATGGTAATAGGAGCCGGTGTATCAAAGTCTGGTTCTCCGCCTGCCAAACTAATAATTGCCGGATTTGTTTTCTGCATTTCTTTTGCTTTTCCCATGAGTGTCACGGAGGCAGAAGGCTGCATTTGAAGTATTTTTTGATTCATACTGCTGCTCCTTTCTTTTCGCAAGTTTTTCTGTTGTTTTTATTTTAAAACAGGGAAAATTATTAGTAAAATATCAAAATTAGATGATTAATATCTATTTTTCGAATATTTTATAGTGAAACACATTGCAGATCGTATAAAAAAAGACAGCAAGGTCTTTTTTCTCGCTGTCTTTTCAAAATTCCTATGTCATCTGTCCAAAGGGCATTTTTCAGTGCCAAAAAAACGGGCGTTTTTCCCACCGAAAAACCCCCGTTTTTTTGTCCTCAAACCACAACTGGTCAGTATTTTTGCTTCGCAAAAACGGCTTCGCCGCCGGATTTCTTTCCGGTACATATCAGTATTTTTGCTTCGCAAAAACGGCTTCGCCGCCGGATTTCTTTCCGGTACGCATTGTGGTTTCACCCTCATTTTACGCTTCTTCACCACAACGTGTCATCAGTATCACCAATTCCACATGTAAAGAAGCATTTATCCGCATGAACGCATGGCGGGAATTCCCCTTGGTGTGGCTATATATCCTATCAAGTTTCTATTTCCATATTGCAAAAAAACTTGTATTTTCCTTTCAAATTGTCTATACTGATATAAATTGATACTAATTATTATCATAAGGAGGTGTATCTCATGGATGCCGCTCTCTATCTCAAAATGCTTTCTGACGAAAGCGTCACCAATTTGAAAAAAATGCAGTATAAATACAGCCCTGAAGATGTCACAGAGTTTGTGCAGCTGCTGAAAGACAGCGTTTATACGATACTTCCCCTGCCGGACTTCAAGGGGAATCCCTGTGTCTATCTAAAACCTCTAGTACAACTGAAATCCGCTCCCGCAAAAATGCTGCTGATGCCTCAAAGCGGTTCTTATGGCAAAGAGGCCATGGAAGAAGAAGTCTATGCCACCCTTGCCATTGAAAGCATCGATTCTTCCAGAGAAAGCATCCGCAAAATTTTCAAAGGATACGCCCCTAACGGTTACGGGGAAGACCGTGTTTACAGTATAAAAAGGGGGCTGGACTTTATTTCTGAAAAAAGCAATCTCATCACAGAAGAAAATATCTATCGCCTTTACGAGATTGCCATTGCTGACTTTCTGGAGGAGGAAAGCCGCCTGCTGCCCGGTCAGTTCTACCGCCATGATTCCGTCTATATTGTCGGTACAGAGGTAGAACATGCAGGGTTAGACCACGCTCTCCTTCCGGAATATATGAAAAAACTGGTTGCGTTTATTCAGGAAGATACAGATATGGATGACCTGCAAAAAGCCGCAGTCATTCATTTCTACTTTGCCTACCTGCATCCTTATTTTAACGGAAACGGTCGTATGGCACGTCTGCTCCATCAGTGGTATCTGGTACAGAAAGGGTATCCTTCCGCCATGTTTGTTTCTTTCTCCTACCACATCAACCAGACCAGAAAAAAATACTATCAAGCATATAAGCTCATAGAAGATAACGCCAAAATCAGCGGCGTGATCGATGTAACGCCTTTTCTGATCTATTTTACGGAAAATATCTATAACCACATCGAAAAGGAGAATGTTCAGAAAACCAATCAGATTACCCGTTTCCAAGATGCCTTAAAAGACGGAAAAATCACCGAAAAGGAAAAAGACCTCTGGAATTTTGTACTTTCCGCCTACGGACAGCAGGAGTTTTCCACCAAGCAGCTGGAGAAAGATTTCGGCAATGCTGCTTACGCTACCATCCGCAGTTTTGTATTGAAGTTCAAAGAAATGGGACTTCTGACTAGTATGGCGTATGGCAATCGTGTGAAATATAAAATCAAGATGTAATGTTCTTGCATAAAAAGGGACACTTTTATAAAGTGTCCCTTTTTTGTATCGTATGAAACTTTTTTAAATATGTAATCTCTTTTTATATTGGATCTGTATGGGAACCTAGCCGTTCTGAGAAAATATATTTGAAAATTATTTCTTTTTATTGGCTTATAGCCCAGTACCAGCAGTGAAATTACCCATATAAATACCTCTTTTCACTATCATTTCATATCACTCTCTAATATAAGAGTACCCAATATCTCCATTATATTTTCATATGAAATATCCCTAGCATAAGCAAATTTATTTTGATATTTCACCCACATATTTTTCAAATCTTCATTGGAAGAAATTTGTTCCATAATTCCACCCACGTCAACAATCTTTTCCAGTGAACCACGATGCATTGCAGTAGCCTTCAACGCTTCTTTAAAAATTTCTTTATCATATTTCTGCGTAGTTCCAAGAATATACACATCATAAAAATCTCTCGGTCTAGTTGTGAATACACCACGGCTGAGAATCGTTTCCACTTTTTCTGCCATAACGGTTTCAATATTATATCCCCATAAAGTGATTTTGACATCTTCATCAAAAATACCACTGAATTCATATTTCACGGCTTCTGGGGTAATAATATCTCCTGTTGAAACGTCAATGGAGAGCGGGGTAACGATTGTATCATAAATCGCATCCAATCTTACACAATATCCACCATATACATCATCCTTGCGAATAGGAGCCACAGATTTTATCTCGAAAGAAACATCATCATTCAAATCAACTTTACAAATAGAATAAAGTGCCGCTGAAATCTGTTCTTCTGTCAAAGGCAGATTTCGTAAAGTGGTATCCAAATCCATTGTAGATCTGGTATCAAGTCCAACAATGGCAGCAATCAACATTCCACCCTTGACAACAAATTTTTCGCTATATTCTGATACAGATAATCTTTCCAGAAAACGTTCAAACATATAGTTCTGAAGAACTACCTGTGCTGCGAGATTGCGGCTCTTTGCATAATTTTTTATTCTTCCCTTTAAGCTCATTGCTTTTGAACTCATAGCAAAACCTCCATGTATCTTTTTAATTCTTTATTCACTCGGAACTTAGAAGCATACACTGCCAAAAGATTGAGGTCTTTATCTGATGAAGCCGCATAATTTTTTACTGCACCAATCACCGTTTCCTCATCAAGCCTATTTCGTGAACGTAATAAATCACAGATGGTACGTTCTGCATTATAACAACGCACCTCATTACCCAATGTAGTCTTCCGGATTGTCATTCCAATTTGATGCAATTCCGGTTTAATATAATAGCACACACATTCTTCCTGTATAACTTTTGATACACGTGTATTATTGGGAATTGTAACAGAATGAACAAACGGCGTTCTTTCTGATAATCCATTTAAGAATAAGGCTGTATCATGTGAAAATATAATTTTTTCTGAACGCAGCATCAGTGTGTACATGTCATCATGAACTGAATTGGGAAGAACATATACACCTTGTCGTTCCCTCTCCAATAATCCTTCTTTCTCATATTTTGAAAGTAGGTACCGTGAAAATCCTAATTCCACAACTTGTGCCGTGGTTATCACATTGTTATTCTTTTTTAAAGCTTCTAATATAACCGAATTCATTTTCATTGCAATCACCTATTCCACATTTATATCAATATATTATTCTTATTTGATACAAATGTCAATTAATTACTCTACATCTATATCAATTATACAATTTTTTTGTTATAAATGTGGAATATCTGTATATGCAAAAAGGTCAGAATGCTACTTTTTTCGTTTTCCAGAACCTCAGAGAAGAAGCCCTCCTCAAAATCCATCCGCTGAACCATCACGATTCCCGAATGAAACTGTATCTCCAGTTTATTTTCATTGTCTGCTCTACATAATATCTGGTATCCCTCATCAGACTCCAGAATGACAGCTTCCTGATTTCTAGTTTTCCATTCTTTCAGTCTCTGAAATGCTGCGTTTTTCGTTTCCGGACTGCCATCTATGATTTTCACTGTTATCAACACATTTCTGTTTTGCAGCAGTCCATGGAAAATTCCATTGCAAAGTATCCAAAAATCATCATTCGATTCCTCCATATAAAGGCTGGGATACAGTGTAAACACCTGATACTGTCCACTGTTGATGCCTTCCATATCTGATTCGTAATATACGCACCTCGGACTGAAAAAGATATCCTCCGGCAGCTTTTCTTGTTTTTGCTTTTTCTGAAATAAACTTGTGAGTTTTCTCATTATGCATCACCTAAACAAGTAATATCAACAACATATTTTCCTAAACTATCCCCTGCAAAACTGCCTGCTATTCCTCCTATAAGACCTAAAACAGGTATAGCAATTGGCACAACAGGACCTGTGAACGCTCCCAAGTAGGCACCTAATTCTGCTCCTCCTATAGCATCTGCCCATCTTCCGCCTATACTGAAAGCAGTTGATGCTGTTTTCCTTCCTATTTTTTGATCTGCATCATGCAAATCATTATTAATGGCTTTTCCAAGTTCTAGTGTATCTAAAACAACTCCTGCAACAAGTAAAACCCTTCCTCCGATTCCACCCTTCTTTCCTGTATCATCTAAATTTTTCAATAAATCATATTCCTCATCTGAAAGTGGATAATGATTATACCTTTCTCTTGTTTTTTCATAAACAACATTTTGTATAAAAACCTGAAGCGTTTTCTCACATATATCCTTTCTCCTGATAATGCAATTCAACCTCTTTTCCATATTTTCTGCAAACTTGAATGGCTAACACGGCAAAATCTTCTGGAGAAAGGACTTCTCTTTTGAAGATAAAGGAAAGGCACTGCAATTCCTCAAAATGATCCTCATAGTCCACACAAATATCTGGGGATTCTTTCTCCAAAAACGTGTATTGTTCCTCTGCTGTTTCTTTCATCCGAACATCTTTTTGATAGCCGTATCGTACAAAATCGTTCATAGGAAAACTCCACTCGCCTGGTTCTACATTGTGAAAACAATCCTTCAGCAAAAGAGAGGAAACACCGTTTCCTTTTTCAATGATCATTTCTTTTTCATCTGATATAAATTCCGCTGTCGGCTCCTGTTTCAAATAAGCCAAACAGCGCTCCAATTCCTCTGGATTCCCAAGAATATGACGCACCGTAAAAACACAATACCCAGACAGAACCGCATCCATAAGCGTATACCCTATTTCCGTAAATTTGGTATTGTGCATCCCTTCTGTGTAAGAAACACTACAGGTGAATTCCGTTTCACAGGCAGAAACAGAAATATAATATTTTAATGGTTTCTCTTGCGCGATTTTTTCTTTTTTTCTTTGAAAAAACATTCCTTTTCCCCTATTCGTTTTTAAATCGAAAAATCATCCTTCATACTCCACAAACAACCGCCTTTGATTTTCCTTGCATACCATGCTGACAACATCAAGCAAATCCTTTGCCTTTTGATTATTTTTCACTCTGATTTCCAGATAATCCGGATATTTATGATAATACAAATAAATATCGTACTGATACTGTGCAATCATCTGTTTTGCCTGTTCCAGATACAGACATTCCGTCTTTTCGGGATAGCCATATATTTTATAGTCAAACAGCTCCATACAATCTTCCTCAAATTGTTTGAAATCAAAAATCATCTTGTCTGCTCTGCATAATATATCGTACCCCTCATCCTGCTCCAGAATAACAACTTCCGGATTTGTATGTTTCCATTCTGTCAATTTCTGAAATACTGCTTTTTTCGCTTCTTGGCTGTCGTCTATGATTTTCACTGCTATCAGCACGCTTCTGTTTTGCAGCAGTCCATGGAAAATTCCATTGCAAATCTTCCAAAAATCATCATCCGATTCCTCTGTGTAAAGACTGGGATAGAGGGTGAACACCTGAACCTGTCCACTGTTGATGCCTTCCATATCTGATTCGTAATATACGCACCTCGGACTGAAAAAGATATCCTCCGGCAGTTTTTCTACTTTTTGCTTTTTTTGAAATAAATTTGCTAGTTTTCTCATTATTCATCACCTAAACAAGTAATATCAACAACATATTTTCCTAAACTATCCCCTGCAAAACTGCCTGCTATCCCTCCTATAAGACCTAAAACAGGTATAGCAATTGGCGCAACAGGACCTGTGAACGCTCCCAAGTAAGCGCCTAATTCTGCTCCTCCTATAGCACCTGCCCATCTTCCTCCTATACTGAAAGCAGTTGATGCTGTTTTCCTTCCTATTTTTTGATCTGCATCATGCAAATCATTATTAATTGCTTTTCCAAGTTCTAGTGTATCTAAAACAACTCCTGCAACAAGTAAAACTCTCCCTCCGATTCTAACCTTCTTTCCTGTATCATCTAAATTTTTCAATAAATCATATGCCTCATCTGAAAGTGGATAATGATTATACCTTTCTCTTATTTTTTCATAAACAGAATTCGTATTACTTACTTGATCAAAATTCATATGTTTATAATTTATAGTCCTCTTTTGCCCCCTGAAATATCCATTTTGTTTATTATGTGAAGGATCAAATCTGATATATGGTTTTTTCTTATACACATATGCATTTCTTAAGCCTGCTAAACTTCCATTTTTTGTCGCTCCTATTTCTATCCCTGTCATATCTGTTTTTAAAACATCTATCCATGCTAATGTAGGCACAGTTCCTCGTTCAAAGTTATTTAAAAATTCATTCCACGCACTAAGCGTTTCCTCTCCAAAAACCCCATCCTCTTTTAAGCTTCCATGTGTACCTCTGATCCCTAATGCATTTATATTTCTTTGTAAAGTCAAAATTTTTTGTTGGTTTCCACCTACAAACCACATCAGTTTTTCCACTTTATTTTTTAAACCAGCACAGGATATTCCTGCTTTTCCACATTGTTCTATGGCTGTAAAGCAAATTTCTCCATTTTCATCAAGGATATAATCTTTATTTCTGTCTCCTTGATCCAGATCATTAGAAAGTTCATCGCATACTTTTTTCAGCATATTCTGAATTTCTGAAACATATTTTTTCGGATGCCCATAAGAATAAACTCGTGGAAAGCCTCTGAAAAAAACTTTTTTCTGCATCTCCTGATTATATTCTCTGCTGCAAACAACCTTTCCATTTTTACCAACATAATTGCGCTGATGGTTCAAATAATCATAATAATGCAAAATATCCTGTAAAAACCCTTTTCCTTTTCCCTGCTCTATAGACATAAGAAACTCCAATTTTTTTGCATCATTTGATGCCGCTTGATAGACCGTACCACTTACTGCTTTTTGCAAAAGATTTATCTTTTCAGACATAGAAAAACTACTTCCAGTTGTACTTCGTAGCTTTCGTTCTGTTTTTTCGATCATCCCCATGCTTTCAGATGATTTTCTTTTGGATGCACTTGCAGACAGTAAAACAAGGGAAACAATTTGATTCACATCGCCACTGGCACTGCCCCATTGCCGTGAAATTTCCCCTATCGCCTTTGCCAATTCTGCAGTTTCCTGCCGATCTTTTTCAGGAAGAAAAGCCAAAATGTCTGCACATTTTTTTACATCTTGATATATCACAGAAACAATCTCTTTGCAGCTACGCGCAAGTTCTTTACATCCATCAAAATATTGATATTCCTTTGGGACTTTCATCACTTCTGTTATCTTACAGCTTCGATTCATTTCTTGAAAATAAGCTGCTGATCCTACGATTTTTCCATTTTTTCCTATTAACTCTTTACTCATACATATTATCCTTTCTATGATTTATTTTCCAGAGTATAGCGAAAAAAAAGTCTCATAGAATCTCAATGTTTTTTAACTTTTTTGAGAAACATATTCCTTTTACTTCTCTCATCAACACAAAAAGGCAGTGAGATTTTCAATTCCCACCGCCTAAAAAATCTATTGTTCTCAAAACTCCCCCAGCCTTTTCCTCCTTTCCCTCACTCCTCAAAATCCATCCGCTGTACCATCACGATCCCCGAATGAAACTGTATCTCCAGCTTATTTTCATTGACTACTTTAATCCCTCGGATGAGCCTGCGCACCAGTTCCTCGTCAAACTCTCTTTGTAACCAGCTTGTTTTTTTCACATACTGCTCCAAATCCGCCGTTCTTTGCTGACAGCTTTTCGCCAGTCTATTTTCTTTTGCGGTCTGTGCTCTGGCTTTTTGCAGTTCTTTCAGTTTCCTCATGATCTTGTCATATTCCTGTTCAAAATCCTCTTTTCCATCTTTTATCCCAGTTTTCATAAGCTCCATCAGCTTTTTCTGGCAGGCTTCTATCTGTTTGAGGATTTCTGTTTCTTTTTCCGATGCCTCATAACTTCCTATGACCTGCAAGACATTTTCCCGAAACGCCTGCACAAACCTCCCCTGATCCTCTGCCACGCTGTGGATAGCAGTCATAATGGCAGTAATGCAGTGTCTTTTCTTTCAATGTGGGAGAATACTTACACCTCTTTTTTTCCGATTTTCAGCCGATTATCACATCGCCAAACCGCCTGTTTTACGCCATACTTTGACCAGACCTGTCTGCGGTAAGGCTGTCCGCATTCTCCACAGCAGAGAAGATCAGACAGGACATATTTCCCGCTGTATTTCCCTTTTTGCAATCCATTTTTTCTTTTGACAGCCGGTTTATATAGCTGCTCTTCTGGCTTTTTCCTCCTGCACACGATAAAACAGTTCTTTGGGGATAATGGCTTCATGGTCATTTTCTATGTAATACTGGGGTACGATCCCGTTGTTTTTCACTTTCTTTTTCGTCAGGAAATCCACCGTATATGTTTTCTGCAGAAGGGCGTCCCCCATATATTTCTCATTGGAAAGCATCCGATCAATGGTGGTGGTGCTCCATGTCTTTTCCCCTGTGACCGTAGGAATGCCCTCAGCTTCCAGAATCCGTTTGATGCGGTAACTGCTGTTGCCTTCCAGATACAGCTTATAGATCCGCCGCACCAGCTGTGCTTCTTCCGGCACGATCACAAGATTTCCGTCTTTATCTTTCGTATAACCCAGAAATCTGCTGTGGTTCACCATGACTTTCCCTTCCTCAAACTTCCGCACAATACCCCAATGACAGTTTTCGCTGATATTCCGGCTTTCTTCCTGTGCCTGACTGCTTAATATAGTCAAGAGCAGTTCTCCGCTGCCCTCCACGGTATTGATACTTTCTTTCTCGAATATGACAGGGATATTCTTTTCTTTCAGTTTTCTGATATTGGTCAGGGCATCCACCGTATTTCTGGCGAAGCGGCTGATGGACTTTGTCAGTACCATATCGATTTTTCCTGCCATACAGTCCTCGATCATTGCCTGAAAATCCAGACGTTTTTTGGTACTGGTGGCGCTTTTCCCATCGTCGGCGTAAATGCCAGCCAATTTCCAGCCGGGGTGGTTCTGTATCTTTTCCCGATAGTGATTTACCTGTGCTTCATAACTGCTTTCCTGCTGTTCCTGTAAGGTGCTGACACGGCAGTAAGCGGCTACCCGAAGCAGTTTCGTCTCTCGGCTTCCTTCTGCCGCATGGGCAGGTACCGCCGGAATCACGGAAATATTCTTTTTTATGGTCTGCAGCATCTCTCATTCCTCCTTTATCCATATTTTTCGCTGATACCCATTTTTGAAATGAAACTCCAGATACCCTTCTTTCGCAACAACGACTTTTTTCATGGTTTCCGCCAAGAGATGACTGTCAAACTTCGTTGGAACCGGCGTATGGTTCAGAAGATACAGCAATTTTTCCGTCTGAAAATCACTGTCATCAAAGACCGTATGTTGATACTGTTCTACCGCTCTTTCATACGCCAGTTCTTTTAATCTTTTTGTATCGCAACACGGTGACATCAACAGATTTTGTATTTCCTTTGTCAGCCGGATTTCCAAAAGACTTTGGTTGCTTTCCCTTATTGATTTTCTTTGGATCAGACAGGAAGGATGCTCCATGACTTCCCTCAAGATACGCAGGAACCCGTCTTCCATCTGTACTTGTGTCAAAGAAAGGTTTTCACAGCCCATCCCCTTTTTATGGGCATCCTTTTTGCATTTCCACCATTTTTGCTGTTGTTTATCCACACATTGCCAATACACACCGCCGCATTGTCCACAAATCAGGAGTTCATTCCACAAAGTCCTGTTGTTATGCCCGTTTAAGGTGTTTGTTTTCCCCAGCTTTTCTGCCCGTTCCTTTCTTCTGTTCTGCACTCTCTGAAACAAGGCTTTCTCAATCATTTGGGGATAGAAACCATCCCCCAGATATTTTTGATTTTCCAGTATTTTTCCCACCATACAGCAATGCCAGACTGCTTTTTGATTCTCCGTCCGTATGCCTTTTGCCGTCAAGTCCTTAGCAATGGCATTACAGGATGCTCCATTGTCATAAGCCTGATAAATAGCTTGCACCACCTGACAGGTTTCTGGGTCTATCTGCGCTTTTCCCTGCGCCACACAATAGCCCAAGGGAATATGTCTTTGCATCCATCAACGCTCCTTTCCATATACTTCCGCTAAAATCAGCCCGTTTTTCAATCGAAATTCCAAGTGATTTTCATATACTGTCACCTGCTCCACGATCAGCGTGAAGGCTTCTTCCTGAAATGTTTCCATAACTTTAGGACGCAACTGAAAGACTGCCATCAGGTATTCTGTCTGGGCGATTTCCTCCTCAAAGGCGCCTTTGTCCTGTAATTTTCGCAGGTTTCGTCGTGCTGTTTCCAGTTCCTGCTCCAGTGCATTTCGCTTCTCGATAAAAATGGCAGCGTCCATGCTCCCTTCCGAAAGAACTTTCTGAAGCATCTGACACTGCCATTGGATTTGCTGTATTCGGTTTTTCCATTGTTCCTGCTCTCTTCCCCCCCCTCTGGCGCTGCTTTCAGGGCAGACAGAAGGGGGAGAAAAATTTCTTCATAAGCCCCTGCCAGACGGTTCCACATATGCACAAAGGCTTCTTGGATGACTTCCTCCCGAACAGCTTTCTGATTGCACTTTGTCATATCCTGCAAATGCCCTTTACAGCACCACTGGACTGCTTCATAAGGCCTTCCCATATAAATTTTCTGTCGGCGAAAGGTGTTTCCGCATATGCCGCAGCGGACACGACCGCTGAATACATATCGTTTTGGCGAGGATGCCTTATTTTTGACTGACTGACTGCGGTACTCATAAATCTGACGCACAGCTTCTGCTTCTTCCTTGGTGATAATGGGCGGATGGTTTTCCGTAATTAGATATTTGGGATATGTACCATCATTGCGTTTTCGTGTAAAGGGCAGACAAGAGGTGCTGTATGTCTTTTGATAAATGAGATTCCCTTCGTAGACAGGATTTAAGAGGATCTCCTGCACCACAACTTCATGCCATTTCCCCTTGTTCCGTATGGTAGGGACGCCTTCTGCCTGCAATTCTTTGGCAATGGTATAGCAGCCTTTCCCACCCAGATACGCCTCGAAAATCCTGCGTACCACCCGGGCTTCTTCTGACTGAATCAACAGTTCTCCGTTCTCGTCCTTTTCATAGCCATAGGCAGGTGTTGAGATTTTATAAGTACCGTTTTGAAACCGTCGCTGTACCGCCCATTTGCTGTTGGCAGAAATATTTTCCGCTTCACTTTGGGCAATGGAACTGAGTATGGTCAGCAACTGTTCGCTTTTTTCCAAAACGTACTGATTTTCTCTTTCTCGAAGTAGACTTCTACTCCCATTTCTTTCAGCATACGAATGGTGCTGATACTGTCCACGGTGTTTCTGGCAAATCGAGTGACGGATTTTGTCAGGATCAAATCGATCCTTCCTTTTTTGCACTCCTGTATCATTTGCAGGAACTGCTCCCGATGGGTCAATTTTGTACCGATTTGGGCTTCGTCCGCATAAATCCCTGCCCATTCAGGGCATCTTCATAAGAAAACAACAATTGTTTTCTTATGAAGACAGCCGTCGCAGTTCCCCTTAAGAAATCAAAGAAACGAAAAAAACAATGTTTTCTTAAGGAGAAGCTGCTTATCCAATGTTCTTTTTCCTGTATCAATTTTGTATAATATCGTATCTGTGCTTCCAAAGAACGCTTCTGCTCCCCTGACGCTGTACTGACACGACAGTATGCACAAACTCGCTTCATCATGGGTGCGTTCTGCTGCTCTTGTTTTCTGACCGGTTCAATTTTTGTGATCTTCTTTTCCATCAGGTTTCCTCCTTTCGCACAACACAATACCACACCTTTTTTGACACATCTATGGTTTTACGCATATACTTGGGCAAGTTCCGGAGAAAAAGTTTCTCGGTTCAGTGCGTCGATTTTTTCGTACTCCTCCCGATCCAGATAACCGCTTTGCAGCATCAGATCCAGCAGTTTTCTGGACAGGGCGTAATATACCTCTCTCGTTTCTTTCTTCTCTATCATATAGTTTCCTCCTTTGGTTTTTATCTGTTTTCAGCAACGGTACCAGCCATACCGCTGGTGAAAGCAGATAAAAATATGGCAATATAAACTGTGCCTGGCTGCACACATAGGTTTCTCACCTCCCCCGTCATGGAGGCTGCCGTCCTTGCGATGTCTGGGACTCGGCAGAAGTATCATTGTGGCTCTGTTTCGGTCATGGCATTTGATCCTGCCAAAAGATCATACAGGATGAAGTCCACCAAGCCATGGCGGATGCCCAGCGTTCTTTCAAAGAAAATCCATCTCTCCTATCCGAGTTTCCTTGTCAGGAGCCTGCCACAAAAATAAATCTCTGCTTCTTACGGCAGGCAGATTCTATCTTGGAACAATCAGTTCATGACATCCTAAACGAAAAAACTTCTCTGTGGAACGCCTCCATTGATCTGATGGAACTGCGGCAGACAGAACAGAAACTCATGGAACACAGCGACAAAGAGTCTCTGGAAGCTTTTCAGCAGATGCTTCTTCGTCGTTTTCTTCCCTGTCCTTTGGCTCTATTATTTTCTCAAGGTATCCTTATAGAACTGACGAAGCGATTCCTCACTCGGGATTTGGAAACGGATCAGGAGGTCTTTCGGCTGTTTCTGAAAACTTTTGGGCACGAAAAAAGCGACTGATATATCAGTCGCTTTTCTTGTTTTCCTATTTTTGTTTCAAGGAAACGAACTTTTCTCTGCCCGCTATCATTGCCAAAAAACAAGCAGCATTGCGAAACGCAAAACTTTATTTCAAATGATCAAAGGGAATATTGTCTCCTGTATATTTAATATTATCCATGTATTCTTTCCAAACAGTCCACCATTTTTTATCGTGATTTTCGTCTTTGAACCATTTTTCATTGACTTTAATTGCGCCAATGCCCACCACCATACCTTCTTTTACATCGGCGTTGGAAACAGGCATTCCTGCCTTCACAGGAGATCCTGGAATCGTCTGAATGCAGTACATACAAGTAATATCCGGAACAGTCATCAAGGGTGTGAATGTACCGTTCTTTCCTTTGGAAACCAGAAGGTTTTCGTTCTGGAAATCTACTTTGTAGTCAGCATCATCTTCACCTTTCACCAGAACATAGCCATAGTCAAAGCCGCCGGACATATCTGTAAATACTTTTTCCACCTTACCTTTGCCAATAACTTTCGCTTCCACGATCCCTTTCTCTGCCAATGTTTCCAGAAGCATTGCCTTATCTTTTGTATTTCTGAAAACCTTTCCGACTTCTTCAACCAACGTAATAGAACCATCTACAATCCTGTCACGAATATCCTCTTTGGATACCATCCAACCGGACAAGCCGGATTTCATACCAAACTCAATGCATACATCTCTGCCTAATTTTTCTGCCAAGGGCGCATTATAAGGGTCAGCCAGCTCAATGGTGATTTTATCATTGACATCATTCGCCATAGCTAGAGGAGAGGTTGCGCATCCGTTTACATGGAGCAGCAATGTTTCCAGTGCAGGCACAGCACGCCCCGCACCGTCAGCATCCACAAAAGGAATTCCTTTTACCAAGGAGATCAGCATAGGAACAAAGGTATTGAAGCCGCCCAATTCCACTGGGATGCTGTATTTTAAATTTTTGCCTTCTCTTTTTGCCATTTCCTGAAGGAGTTCAAAGGCGTTGATGGCATACTGAGAAAAGTCTACTCCTACAATGGCCTGGGGAGAACCCATACCAGCTGTCACCGCCGCATATTCCCCTTTCAGCATTTCATCATATGTAATCAGTTCCAGTTCAGGCGCTTTTTCCGGATGCGCCTTTTTATAGGATTCCAGCATATCCAAGCCACTCTGCAAAGAGCCGCCGCCACCGCCACCAAGAAGTGTAGCACCCCAAATCACATTGATTAAAGCTTCTTCGTTTAACTTTCTGATCATACTCATTTCCTCCTTTTTATTTCATGTTTTCATAAATATGGTTTCCTTTATCCAGAATCATCACATCATCCACCCATACCGTAGGCGCGTTGATGATACAGTCATAATGAATATTGGAATCTCTTGTGCCGCCAAAGGACAGGTTCATGCCAAAAGCAATATGAATGGTTCCCCAAACCTTTTCATCCACCAAAGGATGCCCGATAATCTTAGCGCCCGGATTGGTGCCAATGCCAAACTCCGCAATGCCTCTGGCATTTTCATCTTTATCCGCCAAAAATTCCGTCAGCATTTTCGCACTTTCTCCTCCGAAAATATCGGTAATCATCCCATCTTTCAATGTCAGTGTAATATCATCTTTCACTAGCCCAACATAGGCGATACATCCATCGACGACGATCTTCCCTGTACCGATATTCTCCACTGGTGCAAAATACGCTTCCCCAGCCGGCAAATTCCCCAAAGCGCCTTTTTCTGTCAAATCACCGGTATCCGCATGGCAAACCCTGCCTTCCGCAGAAAATGTAATATCCGTTCCTTTCTCCGTTACAACACGGACTGTTTTTGCTTTTGTCAGCATGTCCGCCAACTGTTCGCTGACTTTTTTGATAAACGGATAGTCCGCGTTCAGATATCCTTCCGCGATCTCGGTTGTCATCATAGGCATAGACGCCACTCTTGCTCCTTTTTCCGTTGCTTCAATCCGGGCTTTTACATGGGAATAACTCATAGAGGTCAGCAAAAATTCCACATCAGCCGCTGCCATTGCTGCCGCTACCGGTGCCGGCGGCTCTCCTTTTGTCTGTGCAGGCGCTTCCACAAAACTTGTTTCAATGCCGCAGGCACGTCCCGCCTGTGCAAAGGCATAGCCCAATTCAAAGGTTTTTTCGTCAGCTACGATCAGCAGTTTTTCATCCTGCTTTGTCCCCATGCAGTCTAAAATCAGCTTTTTCGCTGCTTCTACAATTTTCTTGTTTCCTTCCATCTTCATTCCTCCTTTATGTTTGATTAAGCGGAAACACTTTCCTCCGCTTCTTCCACAGACATTTTCCCTTTCCCAGCCATAACGGTTTTTCCAAAAAGACCATTCAGTACCACATACGCAATACAGCAAACGATGATACCATCCAACGCGGGACTGAAGAAGCTGAATTTTAAGGCTACAATAGAACCGATAGCCCAAGCAAGAATACCGTTCCAGTTGAACCCTCTAATGGGATACCAATTTTCCGGTTTTCCTTTCCCAACGATCCAATAATCAGCGATCATTACCCCCGCGATAGGCGGTACGAAACTGGAAAGCACTGTAATGAAAGCAGAAAGGGCGTCTGCCAGCCCCGCAATGGCAATCAGTGTACCAATGGCGCCGCAGATCATAGTAACCAAAGGACGTTTTTCATCTTTTAAACTGAATACCTTCATTGCCGCCAACCCGGAGGTATAGGCGTTGCTGGTATTCGTGGTCCATGTAGCAAGAATCAATACCAGCATACTGATAGCAGGCAGTCCCATACTTGCAAAAACACTGGTAATATCGTAATTGCCCGTAGACATCGCCATGACCGCACCTACAGTAATCATCATAACCGCCGCCGGCAAAACACCGATAAACGTAGCTTTTACAGCGTCTTTTCTGCTTTTGGCATATCTCGCATAGTCACAATTGATTACAGTTCCTACCGCAAACAGCCCAATTACGGTAGAAATCGCCGCACTCATAGGCAATGGTGTTTCCGGCACCAATGCCATCATAGCAGTTAAGCCCATATCCGAACCGGCATGATATGCGCCATAGATGCAAAGTATAACCAGCGCAGGAACTGCGATATAGTTCAAAATTTTCATCATGGTAAATCCATAAACAGCCGTAATCAGCATCACAGCGCCCCAAATGATGCAGGAAATCCAGAAAGGGACATTGATGCCTACCAATGCCATCAACGTATTAAACGCTGTGGCACAGGTTGCTGTCTGTACGCCGAACCAACCCATTTGCGCAACGAACACCACCAAACTGGTCAGAAGAGAAGAGCCTCTATCCCCAAAAGCCTTTGTTGCGCACATGGCAGAAGGCAGTCCCAAATCCGTTGCCTGCATCCCTGTCAAAACCATAACGAAACTGCAAATAAAAAATCCGATAAATGCCGCCAAAACAATGTTGGATAATGTCATTGATGCGGAAAACATTCCACCCACCATCAGCATAGGAATACAGATCATAGTACCAATCCATAAAAAAGCGATGCTGACCCAGCTTTGGCGTTCTTCCTCAGAAACACGGCTCATGGCGCGATTTTCCATTTTTGAGCTTTTTTTCACTTCCTGATCCATATACATACCTCCTTTTTCGTTCTCGGTTAACCTTATCCACATTGTAGTTCCTGCGAAGTCATTTGTATTCGTCCCGAAAGCTGAAATAAACCGTGAAACTTTGTCTTTTCAGATAAATTATGGATCATAAATAAAAAAGCATGAATTTTCTTTCATAAAGAAAATTCATGCTTGAAAACCTTTTTTGTATTTCATCTTTCAGTTCAATACCTATGTCACTCTCTTTAAAGCTACAGCCAAATACAGATAATATGCCCCCGGCATCATGTCCATATCATATCCTAATCTCTGCTTAATCTTATTTAAGCGGTATTTTACCGTACTATCGTGCAGATATAACAATCCAGCGGTAACAGAAATACTACGATTGGCATCCAGCAAATATACAGAAAGGGTATCTATCATATCCTTTTCATCCTTTTGTCCCGCCAAGGCAAAAAGGCTTTGCTGATAGCGTTCTATCACATTTTCTCCTTTTTCCATGATCCGCAGGCATTCCAAAGCAAATTCCAGTTCTCTTTCCGTAAATACTTTTTTTGCCGGATACAGTTTGCAAATGGTTTCGAAACTATCCTCAATCATACGGTAAGCACTTCTGACGTCCTTTGTGGAATCCATTCCGCCACACCAAATAAGAATCTCATCAGACTCCCCAGACTGTTCCATAAAGGTTTCCGCCAAAGGTGTTTCCATCTCCGGAAAAGGCGCGTCATCCATAAAAGCCACTACACTGTTATCAAATGTATCCACTAAAACACTTTTTCCATTTTCCTTTAAAAACAATTGGATTTTCCTCTTTCGCTGCTCCAAAACAGCCGCAAGATCTTCCTGCCTTTCTGTTGATTTTTCCCGAGATTTCAACACCCACATGACACGGATCTTCTTCAGGTCAATAAAATATTTCTTGGCAATACGGTTCATTACTAAAGGCTGGTCATTGATGATGGCCCGCACCAATTCATCTTCCGTTTCAGTCTCAAAATCATACTTCCAGATACTGCTGAACATTTGTATCACTTCTATAGCCTGCTGGAAACTAAATTCATTCAGAAGTGTCCCTTCATCCAGCGCCACTAACTGAAGGCTTTTTTGATATTGTGTATCAAATTTTTGCTGGAATAGACGAAAGGCATGGTCTTTTTCTTCTGACTGGAAAAAAGAACATTCTCGTTTTGGCTCATGACTTTTTCTGTATTGCATCATGCTGTCAAATATTTTTTTGGAGCCAATGGGCCAACTGGCATAGCCGTTTTCTGTGCCGTCATGGCTTAACAGCAAAAAGGAACATCGCAGTCTGTCACTCAAAAGCCGGAGCACACTTTCAATATTACGCTGACGCTCCCGCATTTTTGCAATCTGCTCTAAAATATTTTTCACATAATAAGTCTCTTTTTGCTGATCTGAAAAAATCAGCTGCAAAACTTCTGTAATCACTTCGCTGTATCTTAAGTAATACGCTTTTTCCGGCATTACAATCAGCGGAAAATTTAATTCATCCGCAGTTTCAATCAACGCGGGGTAAAGTTCTGGCAAAAAGCACCCAACATAATATAAAACAACCCCCGCTTCTCCAACCTCATGCAGTCGACGCAACGCTTCACATTGATCTTCTATATTATCTTTTACTGAAATAAAACCAGTCAGAATCAGTTCATTCCCTAAAAAGTATTCTTCCGCTAAAGCATATCTTTTTGCATATTCCAATACAGAAACTGTCGAAACAAATTTGTTAAGCCCTTTATGCCCCGCCACAACCCTCGCTTCTCTCAAAGACGGCAGCTTTAAACAATCGGAAACCGTAATTGCCATAGTATCCCTCCTCTTCACTGGTTTACTCATATTCTACGGACATTTTCAAATGCTGTTAAACATACAGCTTCGGCTTGCTTATATCTTTACATATCTGAATACTCTTGTCTATATAAATAGAGACAGCAAGCCTTCTCGCTGTCTTTTTCAAATTTCTCTATGTCATCTGTCCAAAGGGCATTTTTCAGGTGCAAAAAACGGGCGTTTTTTCCATTCAAAAACCCCCGTTTTTTTGTCCTAAAACCACAACTGGTCAGTATTTTTGCTTCGCAAAAACGGCTTCGCCGCCGGATTTCTTTCCGGTACGCATTGTGGTTTCACCCTCATTTTACGCCTGTCCACCACAACGTGTCATCAGTACCACCGATTCATCATTACTTGCGTTAGGTAGGGAATTACCGTCATTGTCGATAATCACGTCTTGCGACGATACACCGTCAAATTCCAGCGGAACTTTGAAGCGAACACTCTTGATCCAGAGACCGTTTGGCTGCCGCTCAGGGTAAATCTGCACGCTGTCAAGCAATGCGTGCATGATTTCCTGTTCGTCGCGTTCGGGCATGATGTCCATCATGTCCACGATGATCCGCATGGTGGCATACACTTCCTCAGCCGTAGCGGCCTTGCTGCCTGCGTTCTGAATGGCGATACTCACCTGATTGATCTTGCTGTCCAATTCGGAAATACGTTTCATTCGCTGGCGCAGCAGCCCTTGCAGGTCATCGTACATTTCGTCGTACAGCTCGTCATCGGCGTCAAGCTCCATAATCTTCGATAGCAGCTTGGACTTCTGGCGTTCTTCCTTTTTCTTTGTGGCAGCGAGAGTATCAACTTCCGCCTGTAAAGCGTCCAAATTGGCGTCGGTTCCGATAGATTTCATAATATCCTGCGTGAAATCCATATTTCGCAGCGCTTCCTGTACTACGCGGCGCACCTGCTCATTCACATCGTCCTGCCGGATATGCTTTGTGTATGTGCAGCGCTGGCCGCTCACGGTTTTAGTATTTTTGCAAATGTAGTACCACATGTCCGAATAAAATTCGCCGGAACCGTCTTTTTTCTTCTTCCGGTTCACTACACCATACATCGGCGCACCGCAGACAGGGCATTTGACGAGACCAGAAAGGATATGAGCATGTTCCGGGCTGTATCTTTTTTCCCGCTTGTAGGCGTTCAAACCCCGTTTTACTTGCGCGGCCTGCCAAAGATCGTCCGGGATAATAGCTTCATGTTTGCCGTCAAATATTTCATATTCAGCCTGTTTGACGGTATGGTACTCATTTCGTGTGCCTTCGATTTTCTCACTTTTCCGGCGTCCGTAGGCGATTTTTCCGGCATAGACTGGATTGTCCAATACCCCCCTCACGAAGGTGGTTGAAATCCGGCTGTATATCCCATTTTGACGAGCCTGCTTACTATACCCGTTCTCATTCAACCATTTGGCAACGCCGTTTATGCCCATATCAGACTGCACATATTTTTCAAAAATCAACCGAACAAGGGCGGCTTCGGATTCTTCAATGATAAGCACACCATCTTCGATCCGATAGCCATATGGAGCCTGACCGCCGTTCCATTTGCCTTCACGGGCCTTCTGCCAACGTCCGGCCATTGTCTGTGCCTGGATGTTTTCACGCTCCAGCTCGGCGACACCGGCCAGAACAGGAAAGAGGATTTTTCCGGCAGCACTGGCGGAATCAATCCCATCTTCCACACAGATGAGATTGACACCAAAATCCTGCATGATCTGCAAGTTGTTCAGCACATCGGCAGCATTCCGGCCAAACCGGGACAGCTTGAACACCAGCACATAATTGACGCGATCCGCATTGTCGGCCTGTATCCTGCGCATCATTTCTTGAAACTGCGGCCTACCGGTGGTATTCTTGCCGGACCGGCCCTCGTCCGAAAATGTGGCAACCACCTGCATACTGCGGTGAGCAGCCTCCTTTTTCAGACGATCTTGCTGTGCATCCAGACTGTATCCGTCTACCTGCATCTGTGTGGAAACGCGGGTATAGAGATAGCAACGTTTCTTTGCTTGATTCATATCTCGTCCCCCTTACTTCAGGAACTCATACTCAAACAAAGTCGGCACTATAGCAGTATTATAATAATCTTTCACTAGTGTTTTGAGCGTTTGCAATGCAGAATGTACCTCAAGGTTATTCCATACAGTGTTCCCATCTTCATCTTTGTAAGATGTATCAATCTCTGCGAAGATCTGATACACACCGTACGTCAGAGCAGGGTTATACTCTTTCGTCTGCTTTGCAGCAGTCAATAAGGTCTCCCACTGGTCAATGATACGCTGCTCTGCGTCTCCATGAATCAAGCGTTTCAAATCATTGGAAGCCACCGTTTCACCATTTGTTGTGTCCATACACAGTTCATTGCGATAAAAGCGGCCATCACTTCCGGTGAACGTGCGCATATGATTCTGCATCTCAACGCAAGTAAACAGCAGGCATTTGAGAAGCCATTGATCTAATTTACCCGATGCAACATCTGCATTAAATCGATCTGCTCCATCACCGGATTTCATGATACGGGCACGCTCTGTCCATTCACGGTTATATGTGATATAACGAGATGCACAAAACATAGGTAACTTACTCAAATAGTTATCTTTATGTAAATAGAATCCATTCCCGTTATACCTACCAGCCACCAACAGTGACGAATGTGTATCAGGATTGTCAAAGCCTGTGCCATCTGCCACCATATAACCCAGAAGGTCATTGGCATAACGCGGTATAATTCTCTTCTTTACATTATCAGGTGCTTCTAGGCCGTTCAAAGATACCAAAATTCCATCATCGGTTTCTGCTGTAGCAGAGCGGTTATCATAGTATTCTTTACTATAAAGCGTAAACACTTGTTTCACCGGTAACATACCAACAGAAATCAATTCGCCAGTCTCTTTACTAATATCAAACCCTTCGAGAGCGAATGAATCTTCATCTCCATATTCGTTCGACCATAACGCAACCATAATGCAGGCATCAATCGTAGTATGGAACCATTTCCTATTAAAGGCAAAACCGCAAATGAATTTGCGATCAACAAGATGTTGCGCTTTCCAATATTTTACTGGTGAATATACCACAAAACTATCTGTAGGTTGACGTAAGTAATACTTAAATCCAGACCAAATAAAAGCATTTCCCAATTCGTTACTGGCAGCACCTTTTACTTGTTTTTTCATCTCCTGTACGATATAGGTTTGTTTCCATAAAGTGGATTTTTTGCTTTGCTGTTTTTTATGCCACTCAATGCTCGTTGTTTCTGCATACGGTGGATTTTCAAACAAAATAATCGTACATTTCGGGTTGTCAAGGTACTGTTTGATAATTGGATTTTCGATATATTCTTTACTCAGAGCATCTGCACCCTTGACCAACCCCGCCTGGAATGTATCTGCCGCTTCCACAGGCGGAATGATATGACGAACTTTAGAGCCGAGAACTTCCTGCATAACTTTGTATTCATAATACTCAACAGTGGAAAGAATACAATGAGACAACTCCTCATCCGTCAACCCTTTCTCAAGATTACCTGTACCCGCACAACGGTCAATAATAACATAGTCGTTTCCAGCAGGAACGCGCTCAATTGCCATTCTGAGTAGTTCATGAGACTTCTGGGCATAAGCCTCCGGCGTATAGAACGCTCCCAGATTCTTTTTCTGAAGAGTATCGTTCAGTTTATCCATCAGATATTGGAATTTTACGTTTGAAACGCCTGTATATGGATAAATATATTTAGCAAATATGGAAGGTTTTCGAATTTCTCCGATTGTCTTATGCTTGCCAGTATCATCTCCAATGAAGTCTTCCTTGCGAGCAGTCGGCATAGCCTTATAAAAAGCTGTTGCCCAGCCGACAATACAGTTTTCATCAATGTGGATACGTGTAAAATCTTTTTCTTTCAAACACTTAATCAAATTCGCTGCTGCAAGCTGGTTAGTACCATACATGTATTTTTCATGGTAAGGCTGACCAATAAATCCAGCATTTGATTTTGAAGCTCCACCAACATAAACTTTTTCAATATCTGCCAGATAATCATCAGACTTATAAAGATATGCCTGTTCTCCATTTAGATCGATGATTACAATATTAGCCGGAACCGGTTTACCCTTAATTCTTAGTGCCGATAGATATTTTACACACTGAAACAGAACTGCATTTAAGTCACTTACACGCAGTTTGAACTCCAAAAGATTACCATTCAGTACCCCGTCGTTATCATCAGAAAGAATGTCTTCCAAACTCAAACTAGGATCAATCAAGGGAAGGAATGTCTGATAAAATTCAATTTGCCCTTCTCGTTCAGTGTTATAGTTAGCCATTTTTTTCTGCTCCTTCCTGTATCTGATACTCTTTCAGCCATTCACGCAGAAGGGCAGAAACAGTCATATCTTTATCCAATGCAATCTGCTTGAGCGCCTTGCGCTCTTCTTTCGTCATTGTAATTGTCAGGTTCACCATGTTTCGTTCTGCCATTTTGATTTTCCTCTCAACACGCAATTTGTGTTATTGTGTATTTGTGTAATAGTGTACCACAAAATAGGTGATAAAGCAATCCGGCACCTCCAAAAAGGTGCCGGATATCATTGCTTTTCTTGTTGCTCTACTCCTTGGTGCAACCGATCATATTCATCTGTCAGATCGGACGCACGACGAAGGAATGCGTCGTCACGTTCTCGCTTCTGCTGAATAGACGCCTGATAGACATCTTCCAGTGTGCGGCCGTCTTTCAGAGTATGAGCTTCCATAAAGCGTTTTCTACTGGCGTCTGTGTCTGTGGATGATTGCAGCTTATCTCTTAACTGCTCTAATTCATCCAAAACCGATTTCTGGGCTTCCAGCGCATCTTCTTTCTTTTGAAATTCGGCGGCAGCTGCTTCCTGTACTTTCGTTTGAGCCTCTGTTGTTGTGCGTTCCACAAACGTATCCAGAGCAGATTTGAACATTTTAATTCCTTCGGTGTATGTGGGGAATGCGACAAGTTCACCGCCGTTAAGACGCTGATATAGATCATAAATGGCATTCATCAAACGACGTTGTCCTTTATCCCTGCCATCCTGTTTTTTCTGTGTATCTTCCTGCTGCTGGGCGATGGTTTCCTGCTCTTTGCGTGTGGTTTCTTGCTGCTGTGCGGTCAAATCCAACTGTTGCTGACGTGCAGCGGCATCAGCTTCTGTCTGCGCTTTCAGTGCATCGGCCTGCTTAACAAGCTCGGCGGCATCCTCAGCCATCTCACGAGCTTTCTTGCCCAGGTGTTTATTAACAGAAAGACCAGATTGCCGACGTTTTGCGTTTCGTTCGCTGGCGTATTCTTTGTCGGTCTTGGCTCGTTCAAAGTCTGTGCGGTCAAGGTCATCCATATCCCATCCGCGCTCACGCATCAGGGCAGGGAAACGTTCATTGATTTTAATCAGGAGCTTTGCATCTATAAGATTTCCGCAATAGCGTCCGTCTGCATCTTTCGATACTCCGAGGTCATGCAAATGACGGTCAATCACCCCCGAATTTTCATCAGGAGGAATGCCTTCGTCAAAGTGTTCGGCAGACATTCGAATGTTATCACGGCGGAACAAGCGCGGTTCAATTTCAGCCATGCACTCCCGACAGTCTGCGTAAAATTTTTGATAATCTTCGTCTGTCCATGCTGCACAAACTTCGGCGGGCGGATTATAGATCACCGCCCAGCCGATCACAGCATTATGCGGCAAACCTTTTTCACGCACGACTGGCTTTTTATCTTTAGTTTTTCCATTCACTTTGACACGATACTTAGAGGCTTCCTGTTCCATAGCAGCGGCGAATTGTGAGCCGCTGCGGTATCCGTCATAATGGTTTTTACTCGACCGGCTCTTATCCAGCGTATCCGATTTCGATGCTCGCTCGTATCCGGCTTCCATCGCAATCTTCCGAATGTTCGCACGATGTTTCTGCCCTTGCTTCGGTTCACCTCTCACCAAGCCCATCACTTGCGGCGCACATTTCCAACCCATATCGCTTCACCTCCTGCCGCGGGGGTCGTTTACAAACCCAGTATGAATGTCCTCAGGGTTTGTAAACAAACCCATCGTCCTCCTGCCGTCAGCTCCCTCTTTGGAAACTACGTTTCCAGCCGGGCGGCAAACCTTCCTTTACCTGCAACATACCACAAAATGTTCAGAACGCAAGCCCCTAAATTATAAACCCCGTTGGGTTCTTCCCAACGGGGGTTAGGTCAAATCTGCTGTGCATAGCCCGCAGATTGATTCACGGGCTGCTGTTCTGTTAAAGCAGTTGCAGGTTGTGCGGCTGCTCGCTTTTCAGCCATCTTCTCCGAGATGTAATCATAATAGCTTCGAATGCCATCCCGAAAATACATCTCCTTTGCCATCTGAACAAATTCGAGCGCAAACTGTATATCACGCTGGTGCTGTTCTTCGGCGGCTTGCTGATCTTCCAGTTTCTTCATCTTGCGTGCTTCTTTCTGGACTGCGGCAAGTTTTGCACGTAGAGTATCTGCTTGTTTTTTCAAGTCGGCGCTTGATTTGGCCATTTGAATCACCTCACTTCTGATTTCAGTTTACCGTAAATTATGCAGAACGCAAGTAGTCAATTATAACTGTCCGGCCCACACCATCTCGATTGTATCCCGAATAATCTGCTCTGTGTAGGTTGCTACCAGTTCGCCGTCTACATATCTGTTAATCGCGTCGCGGATCGTCGGCCATTGCAAGTTTTGCAAAAATTCATATTCTTCTTGCGGACGAACTTTAGCTGCGGGATACATTTTAGTGTATTCCGCCCAGCCACCGGCGGGGGAATCCCAGAACCAACGGCCGAATGATACCAGCGTATTGAAGCGCCGCTCCTCGTATTCGGCACACTCGCGCTGGAAACGCTCTTCGACTGATTCTGCCACTGGCATTAGTTCCGGCGGAATCTGATCGGGATCGGAAATTTTATCATCGTGTTTAGCTTCGATCATTTTGGCCGCTGTCTGTACTGGCGCACCAAATTGAGCCAGAGCTTTTTGCTTCGCTGCCCCATCCAGCCGCTGCATGACGGCTTGCATACTCCCGCGCACATGAGAATAAATGCTCATAGTTTTGATAGAACTCAAATCGTTATTGACGAACCCTTGGTTAATGAGAACATCAAAATCATTTTCGCGGACACACAGAATCATGGGGAATCTGCGCCATGCCTGATTTTCATCTTCGGCCTCATGGTGGGTGCCAAACTTATCTGTGTATGTCCCCGCCAGTCCAGCGATAAACTCTTCATAGGGCTGAACACCGTTGATAATATTCAAGGCGTTGTTCAGAATTACCCGACTATGTTTTGCCTGTTCCGCAATCTTTCGGGGGTGTGGATCGAGCAGTCTATAAGCGCCGTTCGAACCAAATTGATGGATGAAATCTGTCACGCGCATATCATCCCAGATAATAGCAGGCTGGCCATCATAGCCATCAAATGTTACACGCTCATCGTTGCCGATGCAGAAATAGGGATCATCAACCGATTGAAACATCGCCTGTGCAATGTATTCACAAAAAGCTGATTTGCCGATACCTCCAGGACCATCCACATAAATGTTGAGCCTGAAAGGGCAGGGTGGGGCATCCATCAGATAGTCAAGTCGAAGCGGAGGCAATGTAGACCGGATCTTTGCAAATGTAAGCGGGTCATCCTCGCGGCACTGTTTCATCGTCCAGCCATCCAGCATGACGTGCATCCGCATGGTATCCGCTGGCGTCATTTCTCCTGACCGCTTGCCGAATTTGGCTCTATGTGCCTGCAAATCGGTCAGCTCTTTGCGGAAATCAAAACCCGGTGAAGTATGAACCTCATCGTCACCGTAGTGTGTCTTGTGTTGTTCGACTGCACGAGGGCTTTCATGCACGAGGTATTCGGAACCATCGAGAAAAGCCCCGCGTCCGCGCAGGATCGTCACCTGCTGTGGTGGTACTTTGAACCAGCGGGCAATAGTTGAAATAGGCACTTTGCCGGGGACTTCAATCACAATGTGCGCGTGTTTGAACTTTCGGTCGCCTGCTTTGATTCGCCCGGTTCGGTCAGCGATTTCATCCTCTTCGGTGTAAATATCACGATCATGCCAAATCCAACACCAACGCTTGATGCTCTTGTGGTCAAGACCGGCTTCAATCTGAGGCGTATCAATCCAAGGGGCCACGCCGGGTTTCAGCGTTTGCCTGTCATCTTCCCATTCGGCAGCGAAAGGGTCGAGCAGAAACTGCGTCACCATGAAAAATTTATATCTGGATTCAGTCCCTTCACCATCTTCTTCCTGGCGGCGTCCAGCCTGTTCTTCGGCTTTCCGCCACCACCAGAACACAGGATAAATATCCGGGTGATTTGCCCGCATATCATTCATGCAGGCAATAAATGACGCATCATCCAGATCATCCAGCTTGCCAAAAGCATCCAAATTTGCCTGTGCCAGCGCTAACGTAGCCTGGGGATCGTATCCCGGAGCGGCTTCCATTTCCTTTACGGCCTGCAATCCGAGCTTGCGTTCACCCTTGACACTGTTTTTCGTTTTGTATGCCATATGCCCACCTCGATTCACACTGCTTCTTCTTGCATTGTAACGTAGAAACGGTGTGAAGTCAATACGTTCACACCGTTTCTGTTGCATATGCTATTGCTAAAACGGTGTGAATTTGCTTGTAGGAAGCGTTTTTTCACACCGTTTACACCGTTGCGTTCTGGGCCATCCCACACAAGCCCACTGTGGGATGGCCCCCTATTTTCAAGGGTTCTCGGCACTTGACGAAAAATTTTACACCGTTTACACCCTTTACACTCCATAGTCTAAAAGGGTGTAAAAAGAAACGCTGGTGCAAAAACAGTGTGTTTGGACGGAATGGGGACGGGCTGCCGCCCGCCCGAATACAGGCAGAAGTAAAAGACGAACCGCAGCTACATAGTGCAGTTGCGGCTCGTCTTAGAATATAGCGAAATGTGCGCCTGTCGTTTACGCTGTGCAATTTTTCTTCGTTTCTCGTGTATCTGTGCCTTTAGGCGCCTTATTTGCAATCTGAGCAAAATTTGACCGCCACACTTGACTGAACCTGTCGGCGGCACTGCCCATAAACGGCCGACGGTGAGGAACTCAGGAGCAATCCTTCAAAGAACCTCACCGTCGTATTCACCAGTATAGCACCGCCGCCAGAACCCGCCAAGTGCAAGCCGCTTTGCGGTGGCTGGCTCTGCCTCCGGCTCAGAATCTAAGAGCAATCAGATCATTTTGAAATGCTTCAGTGCTGCCTCAATCGCCGCTTCCTTTTCCGGCGGGCATTGCGGCTGTTTGGCATCCTCTGATTTGGGCTTGTTGTAACACTCCCGCTCGATGATACCATGCTTTTGTTTGACCTGGGCGATATAGAGGTGGCTGACTTTCAAGCCGGTATGCTCCAGCACATACGCCTTGATCTGCTCATAGGTCGCACCGCCGGGCAGATCAATTTCTTTTGAAGGCTCATAGTCCAAGTAGACATGTTCGCGGCTTTTCTCTAATTCCCTACCTAAGAGAACAACCGTCTCCACATGCACTGTTCTTGGGAACATATCCATCAATCTGGCCCGTTTCACCGCATACCCCGCTTCCTGGAACGCCTGCAAGTCCCTTGCCAGAGAGGTAGGCTTACAGGATACATATACGATTTCCGGCGCGCCAAAGTCAATGATCTTTCCAATGGCTTTGGGATGAATGCCTTCTCTGGGCGGATCCACAATAATTACATCGGGCTTTTCTGTCAGCTCGTCCACCATTTTCAGTACGTCCCCTGCCAGGAAAGTACAATTCGTCAGGCCGTTTCTGGCAGCGTTTTCATTGGCCGCCGCAACGGCTTCCTCCACCAGTTCAATACCCATGACTTTTTTAGAACCGGCTTTTGCCATGATCTGTCCGATGGTACCGGTGCCACAGTATAGATCGAACACCGTTTTATTTTCCACATCACCGGCAAACTCCCGAACGATGCTGTATAGTTTTTCCGCACCCTCCGTATTGGTCTGGAAGAAGGAATAGGCAGAAACCTTGAACTCCAGATCAAAAAGTTTTTCCATGAAGAAATCTCTGCCGTAAAGCACAGTCATTTCATCACTGCGCACCACGTCTGCCACACCATCGTTAACGGAATGAAGGATGCCGCAGATTTTGCCCTGCAAAGGCAATGCCAGAATCATCTCTTTAAATTCTTCCAGGGAAAAAGGCACCTCAGACGTCGTCACCAGATGCACCAGAATTTCCCCTGTGGCCTTTCCCTTTCTTACAACCAGATGACGCAGAGAACCATCATGACGCATCCGATGGTAAAAGGCAACCTTTCTTTCCTGGAAAAACGCCAGCGCTCCCTGCACGATAGCCACAAAATCAGCGTCCACAATATTGCAGTCCTTTAGAGACACTACCTCATAATGGCTCATTTTCTTCCGCATCCCCAGCGCAAGAGGGCCATCCTTTTCCTCATCCCCAAAGGAAAACTCACATTTATTCCGATATCCTTCCTCCAGAGGAGAGGGAGTAATGCCCTCCCACTGCTCCACAGAAATATCGGCTTCCTCCAGCAAGCGTTTTACCTGTCTTTCCTTCATTTCCAACTCTGCCGCCCGCTCCATGGTCTGGTAGGTGCAGCCGCCGCAGATGGCGTAATGGGAACACATCCCTTCCCCTCTTTCCAGGCAGGAATGTTTCTCTACGGAAAGCAGGCGGGCTTCTATCGCGCCGCTGCGTTTTTTCATCACCTGTGCCTGCACTACCTGCCCGGGCACAGCGTTTTTCACAATCACCTTTTCCCCTTCTACATGACCGTAGGCCTTATTGGGAAAACGTACATCCTCTATGGTTACAGAAATGATCTCTTTTTTCTTCATAGGTTCCTCCAAAACACCAGTAATTTTATTTGTAATCCCTTTCATTCTATGGTATACTGTTTCCGTGTAATTTTCAAACTAAAAATCTAAACAGGAGTGTAAAACAGCATGTCTGAAAAACTTGAAATCGGCAGTATTGTAGAAGGCAAAGTCCTTCGGATCAAACCCTTTGGCGCTATTGTTTCCATCGGCGATCAGCAGGGTCTCGTGCATATCTCCCAGGTGGCAAATTCCTTCGTACAGGATATCAACGATCATCTGAAAGTGGGAGATATGGTCAAAGTAAAGGTTCTTTCCATTGACGAGGAAAACCACAAAATTTCCCTGTCCATCAAAGAAGCTCTGCCCAAGCCGGAGCGTCCCGCCAGAGGTGACAAACCCTTCCGACAGCACAAGCAGGCTCAGGAGCCCAAAACCAATCCTGCCGAGGAATATTTCAAGCCCCAGACCGTAAATCCCAATGCGGATTTCGAGGAAAAAATGCGGGAATGGATGAAACAGTCCAACGAACGACAGACCAGTCTGAACAAACGGGCCAATAAGCGCTCCTACTAAACGATTGGATGCCGGTTTCTTTGAAAAAAAGCATATGACGGCATTGTACCACAGGAATACCAAACCCGCAACAAAAACAGGCGAAAGGACGGAATCAAAATGACACTTGTAGGACCTTTATTTGTCATTGGCATTTATCTCTTTGCCAGAGGCGTATTTGCTCTTTTCGGGCAGCCCATTTTTTATACAAAACGCTCTTTGGAGCCTGTAGACCCGGAGCTTCTTCCTGCCTACCTGAAGGAAGAAGGTATCTGGAACATGGTCTCCGGTTTTCTTTTTACCGTAAAAGCCATTCTGGAAAAAGTTTTCCCCGGCAATACGGTCATCTGGGTGATTTTTGTTCTGCTTTTGCTTGTCTGCGTTTTTTTCCTTGCCAAGTGCAACGAAAAATATATCAGAAAATAAATTTCAAGGAGAGCTGCCTTTAGGGGCATCTTCATCAGAAAACAAACATTGCCGGAATCCCTGTAATAAAGAGGATTCCGGCAATTCAATTTTGATCGGAGTTATTTTCTTATGAAGACAGCCATCGCAGCTCCCCTGTTTTTTTCGGGAGGAAACCATGATAGAAATTAAACAAATCACAAACCGTGAAGATCCTGTGCTTTCTCTTGTGATCCAATGGCTTTGGGACTGGTGGGGGAAGGAGGAAGGCTACACAACGACTCAGGTTGATGCCTATGTGCGTCATGCGGCCTGTACCGACCGTGTCCCTCAGCTTTTCTGCGTTTACGAAAACAATCAGCCCATTGGCACCTTCCAGCTGGCGATGGCCGATCTGGATACCCGGCCCGACCTGTATCCCTGGCTGCGGGACGTTTATTTGCTGCCGGAATATCGGGGAAAAGGCATCCTGAAAGAGATCATGGCTGTCGTCCGCCGGCAGATGGCGGCACTGGATTTAAAAGAACTGTATCTTTTTACCGTCCATCAGGGGCTCTACGAAAAGTACGGCTGGGAACTGGCAGAAATCCTGCCTACCGACCTTCTCCCTGCTCCCGCTGACGGTCCTCAGCGGCTGTATCGTCTCAGAAAAATATAAAAAACAGACCGAAACACTTTCACAGAAAAGGCACCGGTCTGTTTTGCGTTACAATTCGATATCCAGTTCCACAGGACAATGGTCGGAGCCGGTGATCTCTGTATGGATCTTGGCATCCTTCATCTTCTCTCCCAGCCGTTTGGAAACCACATAGTAGTCGATCCGCCATCCGGCGTTGTTCTTTCTGGCGTTAAAGCGATAGCTCCACCAGGAATACACCCCGGTGGCATCAGGATAAAAATACCGGAAGCTGTCCAAAAATCCCGCGTCCAGAAGTTCCGTGAATTTTCCCCGTTCCTCGTCGGTAAATCCGGCGCTTCTGCGGTTGGTAGAGGGGTTTTTCAGGTCGATTTCCTGATGGGCCACATTCAGGTCACCGCAGACGATCACAGGCTTTTTCTCATCCAGCTGTTTCAGATACTCCCGAAAGGCGTCGTCCCACTCCATGCGGTAATCCAGTCTAGCGTTTTCCTGCTGGGAGTTGGGAGTATACACCGTCACATGATAAAAATCCGGGAATTCCAGCGTGATGACACGTCCTTCCTTATCATGCTCCTCTATGCCCAATCCATAGGAAATGGAAACGGGTTCCGCCTTTGTAAATACGGCCACACCGGAATATCCCTTTTTCTCGGCATAATTCCAGTACTGGTGATAGCCTTCCGTCTCCAGCTGGATCTGGCCCTCCTGCAGCTTTGTCTCCTGCAAAGAGAAAATATCCGCGTCCGCTTCCTTGAAATATTCCATAAAACCCTTGCCTACCGCCGCCCGAAGGCCGTTTACGTTCCAAGAGATCATTTTCATCTGTCATACATCCTTTCTTTCCTTATTTGTCACAGTATATCACAGCCTGTCCTCTTTGTCTTGTGTCTTTTGCCATAATCGGTTAAAATAATAGGCAGAAAACGATAAAGGAGTCTCTCTATGAACATACAGATTTACGGCGCGAAAAAGTGCTTTGATACAAAAAAAGCGGAACGATATTTCAAGGAGCGGAATATCTCCTATCAGTATATTGATCTGCACCGCTACGGCCTGAGCAAGGCTGTATTTGAAAAGGCAAAGGCTGCCTTGGGCGTGGAGGAAATGATTGACCGGAAAGCCAAAGCCTATGAAAGCCTGTATATGGACTATATCGATGAGAACAAACGGGAAGGCACATTGTTCGAAAATCCCGCGCTTTTCCGTACCCCTATTGTCCGGAACGGAAACTCCTTTACTCTGGGCTACTGCCCGGAGGTCTGGAAAGAATGGAAGTAACAAAGGAGGATAATACCCTATGAAGATCGCATTGGCGCAGTTAAATATGAAATTTGAGGATAAGCCCTATGCCATGGAGCGCTGCCGGGAAATGACGGCCAAAGCCGCCGCCCAGGGTGCCGATGTCATTGTTTTTCCGGAAATGACATTGACGGGCTTCACTATGTCTCCGCAGGTCTACGGTGAAGAAAAAGAAAACAGCCCCTCTCTGGCCTTCTTTCAGGAGGAAGCCAGAAAACACCATATGGCTATTGTCTGCGGCATTATTTTTGTGGCGGGCGGTATCGCCACCAACCATAGCCTGATCCTCAGCGAAACAGGAGAAGTGCTGGCGGATTATGCCAAAATCCATCCTTTTTCCTACGGTGCGGAAGCAAAGCACTACGCCGGCGGCACAGAACTGGCCTCCTGTATCATGCGGGGCGTCCCCACTTCGCCTTTCGTCTGCTATGATCTGCGGTTCCCTGAAATTTTTCAGGCAGCTTCTAAAAAAAGCACCCTTCTGACGGTCATTGCCAACTGGCCCATTGCCCGTATCAGCCATTGGCAGACACTGCTCCAGGCCCGGGCTTTGGAAAACCAAAGCTTCATTGTAGGCGTGAACCGCAGCGGCAAGGACAAAACACTGACCTATACGGGAGACAGTATGCTGATTTCTCCGGAAGGCGAGATTCTGGCACATCTGACTGGCGAGGACGCATTACAGGTAGTGGAAATCGACCCCGCGCAGGCAGAAGCCTATCGGAAGAAATTCCCTCTGAAAGCGGACAGAAAAGAAGACCTCTACTGCCGTTTCTTTCAGGAAATGAAATGATACGAAACAAAAAAACAGATGATTTCACGGAAGGATTTTCCTCCCCCAAAATCATCTGTTTTTTAATGTCCCATCTGTTCCAGCGCCGCGTTGGCCGCGTTCTGTTCCGCTTCCTTTTTGCTCTTGCCGCTGCCTCTGCCCAATACCTTGCCTTCGTGGGTCACCTCTGCCACAAAAACCTTATTGTGGTCGGGACCTTGCTCATCCACGATCTGATAATGAAGGGGCACCTTGCTCAGTTTCTGGATCTTTTCCTGCAAATGGGTCTTGCAGTCCAGATTATGGAAGTTTTTCTTTGTCTGGCTGATCTGATCCTCCATAAAACGCATTACATATTTCGACGCCGCTTCTACGCCGCCGTCAATGCATACCGCGCCAATGATGGCCTCAAAGGCATCCGCCAGTATGGAATCCCGGTTTCTTCCGCCAGTGCTTTCCTCGCCCTTGCCCAAAAACAGGTTCCGGCCTACGCCCAGTTTCCGGGAAAGCTCCGCCAAAGAGCCTTCGCAGACCACGGCTGCCCGCAGCTTCGTCAGCTCGCCTTCCGGCATCTGAGGAAAGGTGCGGTACATATACTCGCTGACTACCATATCCAGCACAGCGTCTCCCAGAAATTCCAGACGCTCGTTGTTCTCATGACTGCCTTTTTTGGTCTCGTTGGCATAGGAACTATGGGTCAGCGCCAGCAGAATCAGGTTCTTATCCGTAAAACGATAGCCCAGCTTTTTTTCAAATTCTTCTAAATTCAAGTAATTCATTTCAGTTCTCCAATGCTTTCTCGATATACGCTACAATATCTCCCACAGAGGCCAGTTTTTCCGCCTCGTCATTATCAAATTCCAGATCATACGTTTCTTCCAGTGCGGCAATAATCTGGAACAGATCCAAAGAGTCCGCATGCAGATCCGCAAAGGTCATATCCAAAGCAATGGCGTCCTCAGAGATCCCCAGCTGCTCCGCAATAATTTTTATCACAGTTGCTTCTTCCATCATCAAGACTCCTTTCTATTTTTCTCTTCCTAACTATACTGCATTTTCTGTTGTTTGTCATCAGAAAATGAGAAAGCCCTTAAAAAAAAATTACAGCTTATCCTGGATCTTCCCCACAATATCCGCTTCCGTAAAGAGGACGCACTGGCGAATGGCATTTTTAAAGGCTTTTGCGTTGGAACTGCCATGGGCCTTTACCACCAGCGCTTTCAGACCGATAAAGGGCGCGCCGCCCACCTCGTCAGCGTCAAAGCTTTTCTTCACTTTTTTAAAGGGTTTTAACAGCATAGCTGCCGGAATTTTATAAGCGCCTTTGGTGATTTCTTCTTTGATGATGCCCACCAGCGCTTTGCTGAGTCCTTCGGCAAACTTCAAAATGGTATTGCCCACAAAACCGTCACAGACCACAACATCCGCCTCTCCAAAGGGAATATTTCTGGGCTCGATGTTGCCGGTAAAATTCAAGTCGGACGTTTCCAGCAGTTCATAGGCCTCTTTGGTCAGGGTATCCCCCTTTTCCTTTTCCGCGCCGATATTCACCAGCGCCACAGAAGGATTCTTTTTGCCGAATACATTTTCCACATATACCGCGCCCATTTTAGCAAACTGCTCCAGATATTTGGGCTTGCAGTCCACATTAGCGCCGCTGTCTACCAGGAAAGTAAAGTCTCTGCCCGTTGGCAGACAGGTCCCCAGCACGGGGCGTTCTACCCCGGGGATACGGCCTACGATCAGTAGCGCCCCTGTCAGCAGCGCGCCTGTACTGCCGGCGGAAACGAAGGCATCCGCCTCTCCTTTTTTCACCAGCTGCATCCCCACAACCATGGAGGAATCCTTTTTCCGGCGGATGGCCATGGTGGGCACCTCATCCGTAGAGATTACCTCTGTGGCGGGAACAACTTCTATTTTTCCCTCCGGATAGCTGTATTTCGCCAATTCCTTTTTTACGGCTTCTTCCAAGCCAACCAGTTTTATTTTGACGTTGCCCAGTTCTTTCACGGCGTCTACGGCGCCTTTTACTGTTTCCACAGGGGCCAGATCGCCGCCCATGGCGTCTAAGGCAACAATGATCTCTTTTTCCATCTGTCTGTCACCAAAGTCCTTTCTCTTCTTTCATTATGATTGATCCGTAATTTTAAGTATATACAATTCCAGAGAAAATTACAATCCCATGACGCCAACTATCCTTTCGGAAAAGGATTGCCTTTGCCGTGGGAATATGATACATTGAACACAAAACATCATTTATGACATTTTTTGTAAGGAGGGGTAAATTATGTATCAGATCAGAAATCTGCTGGAAAACGATGATATTCAGGTTCTGGAGCAGCTGGGGCCCTTTACTGTCTACGAATACAAGCGGGATCTCAGCGTCAACGCTATGACGGCACAGGCCGCTTATTTTGCTCAGGCCATGAATGTACGCCGCCGCCAAATCCTCTGTGATCTGAAAAAAGGCAATGTCACCGTACAGGCGGGCGCCATGCAGTGGACCGTGGGCAACGTAAACGCCACCACAGGTATCAAAGGCGTAGGCGATCTGTTCGGAAAAGCCATCCGCGGCAAGGTAACTGGTGAGTCCGCCATCAAGCCGGAATATACCGGTGACGGTACTCTGGTGCTGGAGCCTACCTATAAATACATCCTGCTGGAGGATCTGGCCAACTGGAACGGTTCCATGGTTCTGGAGGACGGACTCTTCCTGGCCTGCGAATCCACGCTGAAGCATAAGGCTATCATGCGCTCCAATCTGTCCTCGGCCGTTGCGGGCAACGAAGGTCTCTTTAACCTGGGTCTGAGCGGAAACGGCGTAGTCTGCCTGGAGTGCCCCTGCCCCAGAGAGGAACTGGTGGAAATTTTCCTGGAAAATGACGTATTAAAGGTAGACGGAAATATGGCCATTGCCTGGAGCAGTTCTCTGGAGTTTACCGTAGAACGCTCGGGGAAAACACTGATCGGCTCCGCCGCATCCGGCGAGGGTCTTGTCAATGTATACCGCGGTACCGGAAAAGTGCTTCTGGCGCCGGTTCTTGGCTAAGAATCCCCAGGGCATCCTTTGATTCCCCGAAGGAATGACTCTTCGTAAAACAGACATCCTGATGAAATGATTATGGCTGGAAGACTTTGTGCCGCAAAGATTCCAGCCATATTTTTTTGAAAGAGAACAGATTTTTCCCACGCAAAAAGGCAGCATTTCTGCTGCCTTTGATAGCGACCAAATTAGTCAACTTTGATGATTGTTTTTTTGTTGTAAGCACCGCAAGCTTTGCATACCTGATGAGGCATCATCAGTTCACCGCATTTGCTGCATTTTACCAGGTTGGGTGTTGCGATCTGCCAACTCTGTGCTTTTCTTTTATCTCTTTTGGATTTTGATACTCGACCCTTAGGTACAGCCATTTCTACACCTCCTCATCAACATTGAAAAGAGCCCTCAAACTTTCAAACCTCGGATCTATTTCTGTGGTGTCGCATCCGCAGTCACCTTCGTTCAGATCCTTGCCGCAGACAGGACAGAGTCCCTTACAGTCTTCCCTGCAGATGACCTTCATGGGAAGGACCTCCAGGATGCCTCTTTTGACATAGTCCGCAAGATCGATCTGATCTCCCGAAAAAGTTTCTGTCTCTTCGTTATCTCTGCCTGTATGGGAAAAACGCTCCTCAATATTGAAGTAAACCTCTAACGTGACCGGCGCAAGGCAACGGTCACACAAACGGCTGACCTTTGTTTCGCCCTTTGCCTCCAAAACGAAGATCTCCTCCTCGTTTTTGAGAGTTCCTTCTATTTTTACAGGCTCCATAAAACCCACAACATCGGGATAAGACGACAGATCCTCGATCTGCTCAACCATACGCACCTCCATGGACGCGCCATTTTTTCCGTATAATTGAGACATTTCTAAAATCATATCATCACCCCATAGTCGTACCTAAAACATTATACAGAAAGGATTCTTATTTGTCAAGCAATTCCTTTGTATCTCTTGCGATAACCAGTTCTTCGTTGGTAGGGATTACCAGAACACGAACTCTGGAATCGGGAGCGGAGATTTCAACCGCTTTGCCTCTGAGAGAATTGTTGTAAGAATCAATATGAACACCCAGGAAGCCCAGATAATCGCAGATCAGTCTTCTTGTGGAAGCGGAGTTTTCGCCCAGACCTGCTGTAAATACGATTGCGTCTACGCCGTTCATTGCTGCTGCGTAAGCGCCGATTCTCTTTGCTACTTTGTAAGCGAATACATCCAGTGCCATACCTGCTCTTACGTTGCCGTGTTCGCTTGCTTCCTCAATATCACGGAAGTCGCTGGATACACCGGAGATACCCAGAACGCCGGAGTGTTTGTTCAGGATGTCATCCATCTGCTGAGGTGTCAGGTTTTCTTTTTCCATCAGGAATGTAATCACAGCTGCGTCAACGTCGCCGGCTCTGGTACCCATTACCAGACCTTCCAAAGGTGTGAAGCCCATGGTGGTATCAATGGATTTGCCGTTTCTTACTGCGCAGACGGAACCGCCGTTGCCCAGATGGCAAGTGATGGTCTTTGTTTCTTCGTAAGGTCTGCCCAGCATTTTTGCTGCTTCTTCGGATACGAATCTGTGGCTTGTGCCGTGGAAACCGTATCTTCTGATTTTGTATTTTTCATAGTATTCATAAGGAATTGCATACAGATATGCTCTTTCGGGCATGGTCTGGTGGAATGCAGTGTCGAATACAGCTACCTGAGGCACACCGGGCATGATCTTTTCGCAGGCATGGATACCGATCAGGTTTGCGGGGTTGTGCAGAGGTGCCAGTTCGCAGCATTTTTCGATGGCTTCGATAACTTCAGGTGTGATGATTACGGAGTTTGCGAAATATTCGCCGCCGTGTACTACACGATGACCAACTGCGTTGATTTCTTTCATGGATTTTACTACGCCATGGTCAGCATCTGTCAGTGCGTCCAGAACCATTTTTACAGCTACGCTGTGGTCTTCCATGTAATCGTTGAAGATTACGTCATCCTTGCCGGTGGGCTGATGTTTCAGTCTGGAGCCTTCGATACCGATTCTTTCGCACAGACCTTTTGCCAGTACGCCTTCTGTTTCCATGTCGATCAGCTGATACTTCAGGGAAGAGCTGCCGCAGTTCAATACAAGAATTTTCATGTTGTTCTCTCCTTATTTTAATGTTTAATAAAGTAACCTTTTTCGTTTGTGTCTTATTTCGCCATTACCTGTGCCTGTACGGATGTCAGAGCCACAACTGCAACGATATCGTTTGCGGAGCAGCCTCTGGACAGGTCGTTTACAGGTTTTGCGATCCCCTGCAGGATAGGGCCGAAAGCTTCTGCCTGACCGAATCTCTGTACCAGCTTGTAGCCGATGTTGCCTGCGTCGATGTCAGGGAATACCAGTACGTTTGCTTTACCAGCAACTGTGCTGTTAGGTGCTTTCAGTTCGCCGACTTCTTTAACGATAGCGGCATCCAGCTGGATTTCGCCGTCCAGTTTTACGTTAGGGAATTTTTCCTTCGCGATCTTCACAGCGTCCACTACTTTTGTAACGTCTGCGTGTTTCGCGGAGCCCATGGTGGAGTGGCTCAGCATAGCAACTCTGGGTTCCTTGCCGATGAATGCTTCGTAGGATTTTGCGGAATCCCCTGCGATGCAAGCCAGTTCCTGAGGATTAGGATTCTGGTTCAATGCGCAGTCAGCAAACAGCAGGATACCGTCATCACCGTACTGAGGTGTGTTTGTTACCATGATGAAGAAAGAGGATACCAGTTCTGTGCCGGGTGCTGTTTTCAGGATCTGCAGCGCGGGACGCAGTGTGTCAGCTGTGGAGTGGATCGCGCCGGAAACCATACCGTCAGCGATGTCCATTTTTACCAGCATAACGCCCATGAACAGAGGATCGTCCAGCAGCAGCTTTCTTGCTTCTTCCAGAGTCATGCCTTTGCTCTTTCTTGCTTCCGCCAGAGCCGCAACCACTTCATCCATTTTTTCATAGTTTTCAGGATCTACGAAAATTGCTTTGGATACATCAAAGCTGCCGGCAGCCTCCATGATCTTTTCTTTGTTGCCGATCAGAACGATGTCTGCCAGCTCATCCTTCAAACATTCCGCAGCAGCTTCCAGATTTCTTTTTTCATAAGATTCAGGCAATACGATTACCTTTTTGTCAGCTTTTGCTTTTGCTTTCATTTCAGTTAAAAAATCCACGGTAAAGACCTCCATTTTAAAATATTGATTTTTCGGGTTACATTTGCCGGAAGGACCTGCCCTCCGCACCACAGGAAATGGCTTTCCCTAAAAATATATACTGTTTCCAAATCCGCCGAAAAACAGCGGACAGCATATCTATTATAATAAAAAATCCAGGCGTCTACAAGTAAAATCCATGAAAAAATAGGGAAAAGTCCCTCTTTTCTCACAGTTTTTTCCCGCAGGAACGGCAGAATACATAATCCGCCTCCACCCTTGCGCCGCAATAGGGGCAAAAGCCGCCTTTTTCTTCCGGCCGGGCTTTGCTTTCCTTCCGGAAAGATGATTCTTCCTTCCCGCCGAAGCGTTCCTCCAGAGGGTCCGGCTCCTCGCCTTCCTCCGTAATATCATACAGGGAATATCTGTTTTCCCCCGCGGCGTTCCGAAAGGAGAATATGGCATTGGCGGCGGCAATCACCACAAATACCAGACCAAACAGCACAAAAGGCACCGGAGCGCCCATCTGCGCCGCCGCGGCCATCCAAATAATGCCGAAAATCACGGCGCCCACAGCGCCGATACCGCCCATAAAGGACGGGCCTCTGCCCGGTTTGATGCTTCTCATAAGCATACTCCTCTCCGTCTCATCTCATCTGTTCAGTTTCTTCGGCGTACATATCCTTGCCGCAGACAACACAGATTTTGTCTGTTTCCCGCACATTGGCGCCGCAGTAGGGACAGAAGCGGAAATATTCCTCCTTCTGTTTCTGGCGGCTGCCTTTATTCCGAAAACGCAGTTTCCATCCATAACCGATTCCCAGCAGAAGAACCGCCATGGCCAGCAGCGTACCGCCCTGATAAAACAACCGTGTCATCTGCACAGACAAATGCAGTCCGCTGATGAGGGCCGCCGTCAAAAGCCGTATCAAAGCAGCCGCTATCAAAAAGACGTAGACCGGTATTTGCTTTTTTTCCCCGTTTTTCCAATCCATAGGCTCCTCCTGTCCACATAATTCCTCTATGCCGCCAGAGGGAATTCCATAAAGAATGTCGTCCCCATATATTCCTTGCTTTCAATGCGGATCGTACCGCCTAAAGAAGATACTGCCGCGTTGACCACATCCAGTCCCACGCCCCTGCCGGAAAACAGGGTGGCGCTGCTTTTGGTCGTCAGACCGGAACGGAGCAGAAAAGCGTAAATTTCGCTGTCCTCGTAGTCCTCTTCCGGTTTTTTCAGCCAGCCTTTCGCCTTAGCCGCCTGCAATATTTTCTTTCTATCCAACCCTCTGCCGTCATCCCGGAAGGAGACGAACACGCTTTGGGCTGTTTTCTGTATTTCCAGAGAAATTTCCCCCACCGGCGTTTTGCCCATGGTTTCTCTGTCCTCTGTTTTTTCCAGACCGTGATCCATGCTGTTTTTCATCATCTGCATCACCGCCATGGAAATTTTATCGTAGATGTCTCTGGGCACTTCCGTTTCCGCCCCGGAGACCTTCACGCAGAAATCCTTTTCCAGCGCCCGCCCCATGACCGTCGCCAGACGCTCCATCTGGGCCACCAGCGCCGAAAAATCCGTATAGGGGATCATCTGCTTTCCTTTTCTGGTATAGGCGATCTGATAGCTGGGGCCTTCCGGCTCATTATCGCTGTCCACATGAGCCAGAAAATTCTTGATACGACGCACCACCGCCCAGCCGAAGTCCGTCACCTCATCATCCGTTTCCATTCGCCGCAGTTCCCGCTTCATATAGCCGGAAACCATCCGCAGCAGCTGCAATATGCTCAACAGATCTTTTTCCGCCGGATTTTCCTCTTCCCGCAAATAGGAAAATAAATCCTCGGCACTGTGGGCTGTTTCGGAAATGGCCGGGTAGCCCATCATGGACGCCGAGCCTTTGATGCTGTGCATCGTGCGAAACAGACTTTCTACTTCTTCTTTACTGATTGTGATGTTTTCTGCCCCTGATTTACTTTCTATAAAACGGTCTAACCTATCTATATTTTTCCATGACTCTTCTAAAAAGAGTTCCTGCAGAAAATCCGGATTTTCTACAAATTTCTCCATGGTATCATCCTCTTATATGCTGATTCTGTTTTAAGTATATCCTGATTCCCTTATTTTTTCCAGAGAAAAATTTCATAATTGTTACGAAATATGTTATACTGCTTTTAGAAATATTTTGTGAAAGGATGGCGACAAAACATGAAAACAGTCGGGATCATCGCGGAATACAACCCCTTCCATAAGGGACATCAATATATGCTGGAAAAAGCCAAGGCCCACGCGGAGGCACAGCGGGCTGTCATCGTCATGAGCGGGAGCTTCGTGCAGCGGGGAGACACCGCTTTTTTTGATAAATGGACCAGATCAAAAGCAGCCCTGTTAAACGGCGCGGATATGGTGCTGGAACTGCCAGTGCTTTTCGCGGCGGCCAACGCGGAGGTCTTTGCCGCCGGAGGCATCAAGGTTATGGAGGACGCCAATATGATTGACGCCATCTGCTTTGGCTCCGAAAGCGGCGATCTTGCCTCCATGCAGGAAGCGGCAAAGCTGATGATGAATGAAACGGAGGAGTTCCAGAACCTGCTGAAAGCCCATCTGGACGAAGGAATGTCCTATCCCGCTGCAAGAGCAAAGGCTTTGGAGACCGTCTCCCATATCAACAGCGAGATCATTTCCCAGCCCAACCATATTTTAGGGCTGGAATACCTAAAAGCATTGGAACGCCGCGGCAGTTCTATTACGCCCTACACCATCCGCCGGAAGGGCGGCGCTTACAACAGTCCGTCTCTGGAGGGGGAATTCGCTTCGGCGGCGGCCATCCGCAAAGCCATTCTGGAGGAAAACGCCACGGACGCTCTGCTCCAGGTACCGGAAAACACCGTAGACCTCTGGACCAAGGAAATCTCTCTGGGAACGGCCCCGGCCTCTCTGGAGAACCTGACGGACGCCCTCCACTACAAACTGCGGACCACCTCGGCAGAGGAACTCCATGAAATATTCGAGGTGACAGAAGGACTGGAAAACCGTATTCTTTCCGCCATAGATGACCACTATGCCATGGAGGATCTGCTGCAGTATATCAAGACAAAACGGTATACCCGCACCAAGATCCAGCGGATTCTGGTACATATCCTGCTGGACATCAAAACAAAGGAAGTGGAATATTTTCTGGAGCGGAAGCATCTGCCCTATCTGCGGGTGCTGGGCTTTCAGAAGGACCACGCCGATATTCTTGGCGAGCTGACAGAACAGGCAAAATGCCCCGTACTGACCAATCTGAAAAAAGCGACAGAAATTCTGGACGAGGACGGACTGCATCTGCTGGCTCTGGAAAAGCTGGCTACCGATTTGCAGGCATTGGCGTCCCCTAATCCCCTGTACCGCGCCCCCAATCGTGACTTTACTACGCCCATGGCCATTCTTTGACCCGGGGTTTTACACATGAAATCAAAAAACAGGCATAAGCTGTATCAAAAACCATAAGGAAGGTTCTCTATGAAATCCACCTGCTTTTGGACAGCCGTTGCCTGTTTTTTTCTGTTTTCCCTGCTGCGTTTTCCCGCGGAGCTTCTGGCCGCCTCTGCCCACAGCCTGTCCCTCTGGCTGACGGCTGTCTTTCCTTCTCTCTTTCCCTTTCTGGCAGTCACCGGCATTCTCTGGCGTCTGGGAGCAGCCGAGGCTCTGGGCCGACTTTTGCAGCCCGTTATGAGACCTTTATTCCGACTTTCCGGCATCTGCGCCTTTCCTTTGTTTCTGGGGCTGGTCTCCGGCTATCCCATGGGCGCCAAGCTGACGGCACAGCTCTATGAAAACCATCAGCTTTCTTTATCCGAAGCGAAAAAACTGCTGGCCTTCTGCAATCATCCCGGTCCTCTTTTTCTCGTTGGTACCGTTGGCGCAGAATTTTTCCATAGCACCGTCTGGGGCTATGCCTTTCTGTTTTCTGTCGTTGCCGGGGCCTTTGCCGCCGGACTGCTGTTTCGGCCTCTGCCCGCCCAGGCCCTTCCGCCTTCTGCCGGAAAAAGGACACAAAAAAAAGAAGGGATTTCCTTCCTGCTTTCTGTTTCCGTTCGGGACGCCCTGACGACGACAGCCCAAATCGGGGGATATATGGTATTTTTCGGCGCCTTTTGCGCTGCTCTGGAACAAAACGGATTTTTTTCTCTTCTGGGGCGGCTGTTTTCCTTTCTGCCTGTTTCCCGGGAAATGATTTCCGCTTTGGGAACGGGACTTCTGGAAATGACCAACGGCGCGGCGGCACTGAGCCAATGCACGGACAGCCCAAAGCTTCTGCTGACGGGGGCTCTGTTCCTGACGGCCTTTGGCGGCGCCTCTATCCTGGGCCAGACCATGGATCTGCTTGCTCCTGTTCCCATTTCTTCCCTGCGCTGTCTGTTCTATCAAGCCCTCAACGGCGTTCTGGCCTGTGCCGTCTTCCTTTTGACCTATGATTTCTGGGAAAAACAGGCACAAAAAGCAGTCCCCGTATTTTCCAGCCATACGGAAACTGCCTTTTCCCCTTGGGTACATATGCTTCTGTTATTTTTGCTCCTGCTGGGCCTGCTTTCCTTCCGAAAAAGCCGCAAGTAATCTTATTTGCCCATGCGCAGTTCCTGGATATTTTCCGCCAGTACGTTCAATGTCTGGGCAAAATAATCGTCTGTTTTGATGCTTTCGCTGTAAACAACCGCTTTCAGTTCTTTCAGCTTGCCTTCGGCGTCGCCCAGAATGCCTTCGGCGTATTCCATAGCGCCCAGACGCATTTCCTTAGAAGTCTTTTTGGCGGAATCAATGATGGCCGCCGCCTGTTCATAGGCCTTCTTTGTCACTTCATTTTCGTCGATCATGCGTACCATGCGGTCTTCCGCGTTTTTCACGATCTCATCGGCTTCCTTCTGGGCGTCGATGAGAATTTTGTTCCGTTCCTCAATGACCCACTTGGACTGTTTCAGTTCATTGGGGAGCTTCATACGGATCTCGCTGATGATATCATAGATCTCTTCCTTGTCCACAGACACTTTATTGCTAAAAGGCACAGCCCGGCTGCTGTCTAAAATTTCTTCCAGTTCATCCAGTAATTGTAATACAGAATCCATATGCTTTCCCTCACTTTTGATATTTTTCTATAATATACGGTTTGATTTCCTGGGGCACCATAAAATCAATGTTTCCGCCAAAAACGGCAACCTCCTTGGCATTGGTGGAACTCAGAGCCAGATGCTCCTCGTCCGCCGCCAGGAAAATCGTTTCGATTTCTTTTCCAAGCTTTCTGTTAATTAAATACATCTGATACTCCGCCGCGAAATCCACCGCGTTGCGCAGGCCCCTTACAGCCACATCCGCGCCGATGGCGCCGGCAAAATCCGCCAGAAGCCCACGGAAGGAGGCAACCTCCACATTTTCCAGATGCTTCGTAACCAGTTCCAGATGATGCTTTCTTTCTTCTACGGTAAACAAAGAGTTTTTGTTGGGGTTTTCCAAAACCGCCACCACCAGGCAGTCGAAAAGTCTGGACGCTCTTTCAATGATATCCAGATGACCCAATGTCACCGGGTCAAAACTGCCGGCATAAATTGCTTTTTTCATGTTTCCTGTTCCTCCAGACGCAGAAAAGAGATTACTGTCGTCTTGTATTTTTTTTCTTTTTCTACATAAAGCCCCGCAGTCTCCTCCAGAGGAATCTGCGCGGAGCGCTCTACGATCACATAACCTTCCGGCCGCAGCAGACCGCCTTCCACGATTTTTTCCAGCGCCGGCTTGGCCAGTCCTGCCGCATAGGGTGGGTCCATAAAAATAATATCAAAGGATTCCCCTTCTGCCGCCAGCTTGTCCAGTGCCGCCAGTACATCGTTCTGCATCAGTCTTGCACGCTGCGCCAGCCGGGTATGTTCCAGATTTCGGGAAATCACCTTGCCGCACAGATCAGACTGCTCCACCAGTACCGCCCGCTGGGCGCCTCTGCTCAGAGCCTCGATGCCGATGGCGCCGCTGCCGGAAAACAGATCCAAAAAGACACATTCCGGCAAATCAAAGGCGATGATATTAAAGAGCGTTTCCTTGATACGGTCTGTGGTGGGCCGTGTATTCAGCCCTTCTATGGTTTCCAGCTTATGTCCTTTGGCTGAACCTGCTATCACTCGCATCTCGTTATCACCCGTATTATTGAATTTTATACATACATATATAAGTATAACAAAGAAAGTTATAAAATACAACAAAAAACTGTTTACAGCTCCAAACTTTTCCCCCGGAACCACTGCTCCATTTTTTCCTTCAGGGGCAGATGTTCCTCCAGAGAAAGTTCCGGGTCTTTTTTCAGGAGCGCCGCCGCTCCCTTCTGGGCTTCCTTCAATATTTCCGTATCCCGGTAGAGATTGGCGATCTTCATTTCAGGCAGACCGTGCTGTCTGGTACCGAAAAATTCTCCTGGTCCCCGCAGCTTCAGATCCATTTCAGAAATAACAAAACCATCGCCGGTCTTTGTCATGGCTTTCAACCGTTGTCTGGCGATCTTCCCATCGGCGTCACTGACCAGAATACAGTAGGACTGCTCCGCCCCTCTGCCCACACGGCCCCGCAGCTGGTGGAGCTGGGCCAGACCGAAACGCTCCGCGTTTTCAATGAGCATGACGGTGGCGTTGGGTACATTGATGCCTACCTCAATAACGGTGGTGGACACCAGCACATCCGTATGCCCCGCGGCAAACGCCGCCATGATCTCCTGCTTTTCGGCCGCCTTCATCTTTCCATGGACGCAGGCCACCCGGCACTGGGGCAGTTCCGCCGCCAGCATCTGGCTGTATTCCAGTACGTTTTCCACTTCCAGCTTTTCGTTTTCCTCGATCATAGGACAGATCACATAGGCCTGACGGCCTTCCTTGACCTGCTTCTGCAAAAAGGCATAGATCCGTTTCCGGTAAGCCGTTGTCACCGCCAGAGTGTCGATGGCCTTTCTGCCCGGCGGCAATTCATCAATGATGGAAATATCCAAATCGCCATATAATATCAGCGCCAATGTTCTGGGGATGGGGGTCGCCGTCATAACCAGCACATGGGGATTTTCTCCCTTCTGGGCCAACATGCCCCGCTGCCGGACACCAAAACGATGCTGTTCATCGGTAATGACCAGCCCCAGTTTATGATAATCTACGCCCTTTTGAATAACCGCATGGGTGCCTACAATCATCTGGGCCCGCCCCTCGGCGATCTCTGCCAGAGAAAGGCGTTTCTCCTTTGCCTTCTGACTGCCGGACAGATACGCCACCCGGATGCCCAAAGGCGCGAAGATTTCCCGGAAGGACTGGGCGTGCTGTTCCGCCAGCACCTCCGTCGGCGCCATAATCACCGCCTGATAACCATTTTGTATGGTCCAGTAGGCCGCCGCCATGGCAACGGCCGTTTTGCCGCTGCCCACGTCCCCCTGCACCAGCCGGTTCATGATCTTCCCTTTTGTCATATCCTCCCGGATCTCCTCCAGCACTTTTTTCTGCGCCGATGTCAGCGCAAAGGGCAGATATGCCTGAAATTCCTCCAGAGCCTTTTTCTTTTTCATGACAATGCCGCTGCCCTGAGAAAGCAGGGTATTCCGCAGACGGAACAGGGCCGTCTGCAAAAGGAAAAATTCCTCAAAGACCAGACGGCGGCGGGCATCATAAAAAGCCTCCTCCGTCATAGGGAAGTGAATATTCTGCACAGCAAAATTCCGTTCCGCCAGAGCATATTCCTTCCGCAGCCACAGGGGCAGTTCCTCGGACAGCGTCCCCCGTACCGCCTCCAGCGCCTCCGCCAGAAATCCGCGCATCATTTTCTGGGAAATGCCCTCGGAAAGGGGATATACCGGCACAATGCGGCCTCCGGCGAAGTCCTCGCCGATCTTTTCATACTCCGGGGAAATGACCTCCCGCCTGCCGTATTTTCTGGACAGCTTTCCCGTAAAAAGATAGGCTTCCCCGACCTTCAAAGCTGTTTTCATATAGGGCTGGTTATACCAGACCAGTGTCACCTCTCCCGTTTCATCATAGACCCGCAGTCTGGTATAAGTAAGGCGGCCATGTCTGCCGTTCTGCCCCTCGCCCTTGACTTTGGCGATAAAGGTCTGTTCCTCGTTTTCCTCCAGCGCCGATACCATGACAATGCTGCTGCGGTCCTTATATTCTCTGGGATAATGCTCCAGCAGATCCTCCACTGTTTCGATGCCCATGCGCTGAAGCCGCTTCGTCCGCTGCTCTCCGATATGCTTTAATTCACTGACCGGGCTGTGCTTATCCATGGCTGTACCTCCTTTCCCCTTTCCTTCCAAACAGAACAGGAAGGCTTAAGCCTCCGGCACTGCCGAAATCTCAAACCTTCCTCTGTTATCCTCCGGTTCTGCGAAACCGCTTTCTTTATTCCACAGAAATAATATAGTAGTATAACGGCTGGCCGCCCATCTGCAGTTCTACCTCACAATCGGGATAGTTCTCTTCCACAAAAGCGGAGATTTCCGCCGCATCCTCTTCCGTTACATCCTCGCCGTAATAAATGCTGACCATTTCGCTGTCCTCGGTAATGGCTTCGGCCAGCAGGTCCTTGGTGCTCTGGGCGATCTCGCTGCCCACTACGGCAATCTTGTCATCCAGCATCCCCAGAATATCGCCCTCATGAATCTCATGCTCGCCAATCTGGGTGCTCCGTACCGCAAAGGTTACCGTTGCCGTCTGTACCGTCTGGATGGCTTCCTTCATGGCCTCCGCCAATGCCTCGGCGTCAGCGCCTTCCTCATAGCAGAACATGGCACTGATGCCCTGGGGTACAGAAGTAGTCGGAATCACATACAGCTTCTTGTCCTCCGCCAGCTTGGCCGCCTGTTCTGCCGCCAGAATGATATTTTTGTTATTGGGCAGGATGAACACATGATCCGCGTTTACCAGATCCACCGCGTTTAAGATATCCTCCGTGCTGGGGTTCATGGTCTGGCCGCCTTCAATGACCTGATCCACACCCAGGTTCTGGAAGATATCAGACAGCCCTTTCCCTGCCGATACAGAAACAAATCCGATGTCCTTTTTCACCGTTTCCACAGGCGTTGCGGGCACTTGAGCCTCCGCCTTTTCTGAAGCGCGAAAATCAATCTTATTGGTATGCTGTTCCCGCATATTGTCGATTTTCAGCCCGCTGAGACTGCCGATGGTCAGGGCCTTTTCCAGCGCCAGACCGGGGTGATCCGTATGGACGTGAATCTTGATGATCTCCTCGTCGCAGACACAGACAATGGAATCCCCAATGGTGCCTAAATAAGATTTCAGCTGCTGTACGGTAGCATCATCCGGTTCATGGACATTGATGAAAAATTCTGTGCAATAGCCAAACGTAATGCTTTCATTCTCAATGGATGCCAGCGCGGCGAAATCCTCCTGGACATTAGCGCCGGGTTCCACGATCTCCTGCTTTTCGCCGGAACGCAGATTTTCCAAGGCGCCCTCCAGAATATGCAGCAGACCTCTGCCGCCGGCGTCCACCACGCCCGCCTGTTTCAGCACAGGCAGCATATCCGGTGTCTGGGCCAGCACTTCATGGGCATAGGCCAACACACCTTTCAGGAATACTTCAATATCCTCTGTTTCCTCCGCCATACGGACGGCCGCTTCGGCACAGGCTCTGGCTACGGTCAAAATCGTACCTTCCTTCGGCTTCATTACCGCTTTATAGGCGGTTTTTACCCCCTGCTCCGCTGCTGCCGCCAGTTCCTTTGTGCCGGCCTCTTCCAGCCCTTCCAATCCCTTGGAAAAGCCTCTGAGCAGCTGGGAGGTGATTACGCCGGAATTGCCTCTGGCGCCCCGCAGTGCGCCGCTGGCCGCCTTCTTTGCCACCTCGTCCACACGCAGCGCGTCGCCCTTTTCTGATTCTCTGGCTGCCGCCAATATGGTCAAAGACATATTTGTCCCTGTATCGCCGTCCGGCACAGGGAACACATTCATGGCATTGACTGCCTGCTTATTGGCGTCCAGGGTATTGGCGCCGGCAATAATCATTCTCTGCAGACAAATGCCGTTTAATTTTGTCACGCTCACTTTGTTGCTCCTCCTTGCTCTCAGCCGTCGACACGCACGCCGTCGACAAAAATATTTACGTCTTCTACCGCAAGACCCGTAAATTCCTCTACAGAATACTTTACAGTGCTGATGATATTATCAGCGATAGCGGAGATGTTTGTGCCGTACTCTACAATAATGTGCAGATCCAGGCTGATCTTATTGGCATTCACACGCATTTTAATGCCTTTTGTCAGGCTTTCCAGCTTCAAAAGCTGCACCAGCCCGTCTTTCATATTTTTGGCGGCCATTCCCACGATGCCGTAGCATTCAATGGCAGCATAGCCCGCGATTCTGGCGATGACCTCATGGTCGATGCTGATTACGCCATATTCATTTTCCAGTTTTGCCGTCATATTGAATTCAACCTCCTATCCGGATTATCGGGTTGCTTTTGTTTTTCTTTTATGAAAGCCCCACTTTGTGGCTTTCCCTAAAAAAATGCCTTTTTCGCCGGGCCTGTTTTCCCGTCTGTTTCAGGACATGATTCTGTTGCTATTATACCATTTTCCCCTGTATTTTTAAAACATTTTTTTCATAATTAAAAAAACTGTTGCTTTTTCCTAAGAACATTGAAAGCCCAGCGGACCTCTATGTTTTTTCTTCCGTACAGAAGGGGCCCGGAGGAAAGTTTTACTTGCAATTTCCGGCTAAATTTGAAATAATAGAAACATTGAAAACAAAAGGATGGAGGCCGCATATGGCAGAATTGCAGAGAGTCAGTTTAAAAGTACAGGTATACCGCATCCTGCGGGAAAAAATATTACAGCAGGAATACGCCCTGGGAGAAAAAATCAATATCGACACCCTGGCGGAGGAATTAAAGATCAGCAATTCCCCCATCCGTGAAGCTTTGATGATGCTGGAAAAGGACGGCCTGATCGAGTTTATCCCCAACAACGGCGCCAGAGTCGTCTCTTTTTCTGAGACCGGATTTCATGAAATCGCCAGCACCCTGTATGTAATGCTTTACGGGGCATACCGTCTTTGCGTGAAAAACGGCACCATTGACAAGGTCATTGCCGATATGGAGCAATATATCAAACAGCAGGAGGAATATTCCCAGGCGGGAAATCTGCTGGAATCGGTCAAACACGCTTTGATGTTCGATAAAAGCATCATTGTGGGCGCCGGCAATTCCTATCTGCTTTCCATTTACGAGCGGATCGAGGATGTTTTTTATCTCATGGCCCTTCATGACAACCAGAGGGGCGAAGACGACCGTCTGAAAAACCTGACGGAACATCAGATGATCCTGCAAAGCATCCGGGACGGGAATCCCGAGGAAGTCCGCAAATGGCTGGACATCCACTACGACAAACATTTCTAAAAAATACGGAGGACAGGCACAAAAAATGCCTTCCTCCGTTTTTTATTGTTCCTGATGATGTTTTCCGTGGCCCATGCCATTGCCATGGCCTTTTTGCTGGTTTTGTCCGTTTCCATGCTCCTCCTGCTCTGCGGTGCTGTCACATTCCGTCCGTTCACGGAGTTCTCTCATAGTCATATCCTGCGCTTCCTCTAGCGTCAGATCCGGTTCCTCCTCCAGCGCCGCCAGATAAGCCCGGTATTTTCCCAGAGAAAGGCCCGCCTCATGGGCGTGTTCCACTTCATCCCAATGCCCGGCACAGTGTACCTGCTCCTCTGTCACATAGGCGCATTGGGAAAGGCAGTGCTCCATTTTCGCCGTCCGTTCCTCCGATGTCCCCGCCACCGTGATCTCCAGCGTTTCCCCTGCCGCCAGACAGGCCGCCACCATTTCATTTTCCGTCACAGCATTGACCGCGTCCTCATAATTCATGTGCCGCAGGGAAAGTTCCTCCGCCAGAGCCTGACCATCGGCGTTATACCCCGTCACGTCAATGACACGGTCGAACCGATTCACCGCCAGCTCCAAAGAAGGATTGATGTCAATGCTCACAGCCGCCACGGGAGTGAAATAGGCAAAATACCCGCTGACACAGAGAAATACTGTCACAAAGCAGGCCGCCAGACGTTTGGGCACCGCCCTTGTTTTTCTTCTGCCCCCATAAAGCTGACGATGCAGGAAGTCTTTTGTATTCGCTTTCAGTTCCTCCTCCGCCTGTACCGCGTCAAAGGCAGATTTGAGCTTATTTTCCAACATCCTCACCTCCCAGCTTTTCCTTCAGCAGCTTTCTGCCCCGATCCAGCAGTGTATAGACCGTATTGGGGTTCTTCCCCAGTATTTTTCCGATTTCCGCCGCCGGATAGCCCTCGTAGTAGTGGAGATAGATCACGCTTCTGTATTTTTCCGGCAGTGTCAGCACCGCCTCCAGCACCGTCCGCTCCTCATGTTCCGGCGCGGGCAGTCCCGGCACCTCCTCGATGGAAAGGGTACGGCTGCGGAAAAAACTCCGCAGCAGGTCCCGGCAGGCATTGATGGTAACACGGATGATCCACGCCTTTTCATGCTCCGCCGATTGGAAGTCAACGGAAGAAAGGGCATACTTCAAAAACACATTTTGAAATATGTCCTCCGTATCCTCTTTGTTTTTTAAATATACCATGCAGAGCCGCCGCACCATATCGGCGTAGCGGTCAATGGCCCGATTGACTTCCTGTTCTTCCCGCATATGCCTTTCCCCGTTTTATCTGCAATGTCGTCCATAACCGCCATGGCATCCGCCTGCGGCCCAGCCGTTTCCGCCACTGGTCTGCCGAAGATACTGCTGTCCATTTCCTGTACGAAGTCCTGTTCCGGCGCAGTTATCACAAACGCCGTCACCATTTTCATCCACGTACTGGCACCAGCCATTTCCCGTGCAGAGCCCCTTCCCGGCGCAGTTGTCACAAACGCCGTCACCGTTTTCATCCACATACTGACACCAGCCTGTACCGTTGACCAGACAGCTGCCGTCTCTTCTCTGGGCCATAATACCATGGCCAAAAGGCGACGCCAATACACTGGTGGCGCCCAAAGTCAATACCAGCGCTCCCGCCAGAACCAGTCCCATCAGTTTTTTCATAGAAATCCCTCCCAAATAATTTGCTTTCACTCTCAATACGAATGAAACCGGGAAAATCTTTCATTTTTCCAAAATAATTTTATTTTTTCTTCGTTTTCATCATACCACATTCTTTTTCTCTGTCATAGAAAAATGCCGCAAAAAAGAAACCTCCAGTCTGGCAGATTGCTCTTATGCCAGTCTGAAGGTTTATAAAATTGGGGGGGGGAATTTTACCTGATCTTTAATTTTCGTCAATTTCTTTCAGTGCGTTCAATACTTTTTCTATCTCGCTTTCTCCCGGAACACGCAGCCGAACCGAGTTCTTGCCTAAATTATGAAAATCTTTCCCGGAAATAACCAGAATCCGCCGTTTGGCAAATTCATTCGCCAGGTCTACTTCCGTGTTATGATGCGTAAGCAGACAGATCGACACCGTATCTGCGGTTTCCGCAATGGAAATGTTCCGAAGCTTTAATGCCAGCAGCTGTCTTTTGATCTGGCTTGTTTTTTCCATCAATACTTCCAGAAAGGCTTCGTCTTTTATGGTCCGGGCAGCAACACTCCGGGACAATTCCGACATGGCATAAGGATTGGAGATGTTATTCACATACCGAACAAGCTCCGAGGGCAAAACAAGATAGCCGGCTCGCAGCCCTGCCAGACCAAAGCCCTTGGAAAAGGTCTTTACAACGATTAAGTTGTCGTATCGGTCCGCCAGCTGCACAGCGGAATTCTGTTTCGGCATGTAATCCCCATAGGCTTCATCGACGATGACAAAGACATTTTTCATCCGGGCAGCCCGCAGAATCTTTTCAATTTCAGATATAGGAATTATCTGTCCTGTGGGATTGTTCGGATTGTCCAGGTAGACCAGCTTATGCTGCTCATTCAGCATCTCCAGAACATCCTCCGCGCTAAATTTATAATTTTCCTCTTTTTTCAGCAATACCTGATCGTAGACACACCCATTCATTTCCACATCTGTCTGGTATGTAGAAAACTGAGGAACATATCCCAACACCCGATCGCCTTTTTCCAGAAAAAGACGGTTGATGAGATATAAGCCGCTGATAGAGCCATCGCAAAGGAAAATCCTTTTGTAATCCAATGCCGCGTAATCTTTCCAGTATGCGATCACGCTGTCCTTTACACCCACCGAATGAGGATAGGGCTGGAGCATTTCAAAGGTCAGGTCCTGAAAAGCCTTTTTGGCTTCAGGCGGCGCCATAACAATATTGATGCCTTCCCCACAGTCCACATCATAAGACATGGGCTCGCCGGATTCAATGGCATAGCTTACTTTCTTTCCTTCTTTCACCGCACGGTTAATTCTTAATTCCATCCTGCTCCTCCTTTCAAAATATCACACATCTTTCGGTTTTCTTCCCACGCCGGTCCAGTGTTCCGTTATCCGCACGAAAATCCTGCTGTACCGGCACAAGAAGTGACTTGCGGTTTCTCCGCTCTGAGACAATATATTTTTATTTGTCTGACGCACCGTTCATTTTTCTTCCGCAGCCCCACAGGAAAAGTGTCACAATCAAAGAGGCAGCGGCGAAACAGATAAACAGCACCTGGAACTGCCCTCTGGAAGTAGAAATAGGCAGGCTCTCCATGAAATTCCCGCAAATCTGTGTAAAGATAGCGCTTCCCAAAAAGGTAAAGAAGTTTACGATACCCGTAATGGTTCCTGTATATTCTTTTTTGGCAAAAAGGCTGATACAGCTGAATCCTACGGTAAAGCCGCCGGCGCCAAAGGCACCCAGAAGGATTCCCACCGCGCCAATAAACAGGCGGCTGCTGTTTTCTTTGCATACGGCGTAAGCAATCCATGTACATACAAAGATCAGGCTGGAAAATACCACTGTTTTTGTGCTGCCGATCTTATCACTGATACTGCCCAGAATACTTGCGCCTACGATACAGCCAATGCTGATGCACATCAGCATAATGCTGGACGCGTCTGCAGACATGGAAAGGGCCTCTGTAAAGAATTTTCCGCCCCAGAGACTCTGGAAAGACAAACGGCTGCCGCCGGTTATGAAGAACCAGACGATCAGCGCGATGGCAAAGGGCTGTACCACCATTTTCCACGCATTTTCCTTCTTCTGTTTTGTCTGCGTGCCGTTTTTATTATCATCAATAAAAAACCAGCAGCCGATACTTAATACCACCGTCAGGCATCCAATGATAAAAAACGCTTTTCTCCATCCCAGTACATTGGTCAAAAACTGCAGCGGGGCGGAGGCACAGACCGCACCGATCTGCCCCAGAGAAACCATGATGCCCACCATGGTTCCATAAACGGCATCCCCAAATTTCCGCCGGATGGCCGCCAGAGCCGGTACATAAACCAATGCCGTCGCAACGCCTGCCATCATTCTGGCAACAACCAGAAGTGAAAACTGCTGCGAAACAGAAAATAATAATGTGCTGCAGGCCGTCAAAATACAGGAGGCCGCAATCAGTTTATTTGCCGGCACTCTGTCGCCGATGACCCCGGAGGGAAGCTGCATGATGGCATATGGATAAAATAAAGCCGAGCCCAACAGCCCCAACTGGGCCGTGGAAAGCTGAAATTCCGTCTGTATGGTATCGCTGACTACCCCAAGAGACAGCCGGTGGAAATTGCTGAAGAAATAGGCCAGCCCCAGTACCACCATCATAATGACCATACGGGACTTATTCTGGCTTTGATCTTTTCTTTCAACATTCATTTCAGACTGCATAGTATCCCACCTCAAACGCCGCCGCATTCAGAGCTTCATATTTATTCTTCCCTTTCTTCCGGAACATATCGTTCATACCTTCTACGCCGGTTTCATGGTCAAAGTCTCCTAACAGCTTGGCGATGGCACCAATCATTACGATATTGGCGCCCTTGGGATTTTTTACCTGGTCAGCCAGAGTATCGCAGTGGACGGGCACTACCTTCACATCTTTTCGTGTCGCGTTCAGGTCGGCTTCTTCCACCATATCCGCGTTTACCAGAATGATGCCGCCGGGCTTCACGATATTGGCCTTTTCCAGTACCCGGCGAATACCTGTAAAATGGACCTGCTTCATTTTCTTCGGTTCATAATCTCTCATCATAATTCCTCCTTCTTTATGAATCCCATTCCCGCCTCTCTTGACAGGAACGGGCCGTTTGTGTAATAATTATCAATATAATTTATAAGAAAATTATTATAATATAGGGGTGATAAAAAATGCCAACCACCGACCTTATGGAAATGTTAAAAGGTCTGGCTTCTGGCCTGGCCGCTCTGCTTGGCTCACATACAGAGGTAGCGCTGCATGATCTAAGGCTGCATCAAATCGTTTTTATCGAGCATTCTTATATCACCGGCAGAGATGTCGGATACAACGGCGATGAATTGATGTACCATAGTATCCTCGAATTAGCAAAGGATTCCGATCAGCTGATTGGATATAAGAGCTCTTCTCCTTCCGGAAAAGCGCTCAGATCCTCTCATTTTATCTTCCGCGATGAGGAAGGGACTCCCTGTGCTCTGCTCTGCGTCAATCAGGATATCAGCTTTCCCCTTGAGATCCTGGCTTTTTTGCAGGAACAGTTTTCTTTCCACTCCATTCAGGAAGATGATGCTCCTTCTCCTTCCGATGGAAACTATATCCAGAAAACCATGCGTCAGGTTATTCTGAACTCTATTGAAAAACTGAAACCCCTCTCCCTTGATTCCAAGGAAGGGAAGCTGGAAGTGATCCGTATGCTGGAATATCAAGGTGTTTTCTCTGTAAAAGATTCTGTGCCGCAGGTATGCGAAATGCTTTCCATTTCTCAGGCTACACTTTACAACTATCTGCGTGAACTTCGCATCAAGAAATTCTGATCTTTTATTTTCATTCCCCACAGAAAAATGTTTTTTCCGTGGGGAATTTTTTCTGTTTTTCTCTGATTTCAGGATTTTTCCGCGGGACTGATGCTTTCTGTTTCTGTCTGTGGTGTCCCTCCTGTTTTCCAGACAAAAATCCCCAGTGCGGCAAAAACCAATGAGAAAATTGGTACAATGTAGCAGAAAAACGCAAATGGTATATACTCTATTCCAATCCCTAATACCCCCATTGCGTAAGAACAGGATGTGCCCCAGGGAACCAGCGGCGCCGCTACCGTAGCCGAGTCAGACATTGATCTGGATAACACCTTCAGCGAAATCCCCATATCCTCGTAGGCGGGCTTAAATACCAGCCCTGCCATAACCAGTGGAAGTACCTGATTGCCGGAAAGCAGCAAAATAAAGTAACTGTAAAGCATGGTGACAAAAACCAGAGAAAATACTTTCTTAACAACCTTCATCAGCATATTTACCAGAACCTCTAAAATCCGGCTCGCTTTTAAAGCGCCGCCCATAAGGCTTGCCGCCAGAATCAGGAAAATCGTGCCGGACATGGAGGCCATACCGCCTCTGGACAAAATGGTATCTACCAACGCAACACCTTTCTCCGATACATAGCCGTTAAAAGCAACCTGCATGACTTCGATGACGGAAACATTCTGAATCATCGCCGCAAATACAATGGAGAATGTGGCGCATCCGCCCAGCCCCAAAAGAGATGGTACTTTCTTCGCGGATACGACCAGCATCAGAATTGCTGGAATTACTGCAATCGGTGAAATATGGAACTGCGCGTTCAGCGTATCCATCATCAAAATAATATTGGTATCGTCCATGACACCGGAACCGTACTTGAAACCGATTACCGTATAAAGTATCAGAGACACTACCGTCGCCGGAATCGCCGTAGGCATCATCCCGCCGATATGGTCGTAAAGACCAACGCCTGTCATTGCAGAAGCCATATTGGTATTATCGGACATCGGAGAAAGCTTATCCCCAAAATAGCATCCGGAAATTACCGCGCCTACTACAATCGGAAGAGGCATTCCCATACCGGCGGCAACGCCCGTCAACGCCAAACCCATTGTCGCGATAGAACCAAAGCTGGTGCCTGTAAATACAGACATTAGCGCACAAAGCACAAAGGATAAGGGCAAAATCAGTGACGGAGTACAAAACATCAGTCCGTAATACATAATGGAAGGTACTGTACCGCCGATCATCCACGCGCCAATCATAATACCTACCAAAACCAGAATCAGCACTGCCATCATACTGTCGTCAATGGTTTTTAGCATTGCCTTCTGTATCTCGCTCCATGGATTATGAAAGGCCAATGCCGCCAACGCCGCGATCAATGTACCTACCATCAAAGCCATTTGAGCGCCAACCTGCATCTTGATGCAGACAACGATCACAGCAATCAGAACAATCAATATCAATACTGCTTCCAAGGGCTTTGGAGCCCTTGCCTGCTTTTTCTCTTTGTTCACGTTCATTCCTCCCTCAAATAATTCTGATTTCAAGCTACTTGAAAATCTTCTCTTTTGTAATTTTATTATAACCACCTTTCATTATTTTACATAATAGTCACTAAAATACGTAATTTTTGCTTATTTTTACTTTGTTTATAAATGCATTTATAATTTTTCTCTAACTCACTTACAGCATATCATAAAAGAGAGGATATTCATAGAATAATTTTACACAATTTTATAATAATTTTATTATGATAAACGACTAAATTGTGTTTACTATTGTACCATAAACCTATTTTCAGGAAATTTTGCCTCAGCCTTCCTTAAGGAATCAAAGAATAAAGAATCGCTGTATTCTTAAGGGAAGTCTGCTTTCGATATTTCCTTTTCTTTTACTAATCTGGTTTCACTTCCCATCGCGGTTTCTACAACACAAAAACTTTTCGTTGTAAAAAATCCTGTCTCTCCATTTTCCATTGTTTTTTAATCCCCAGAACATTTTCCTTCCCAGTGGTATTTCTTTTTTCCGCGGGCAAAGCAGCTTTTCTCCACCTGTATTCTTTGTCTTTCAGGGAATTTGCATTATCATGCCCTTTTATAACTCTACGACTGAAAATACAAAAAGCGGCGGCAAAGAACCATATATTCTTTGCCGCCGCAGACTATAACAAATTATTTCATTACAGCCCTTCTAAAATATTTCTATTTTTCCATTCTCAAATCTCATTCCAACTGCTTTGGTGTGTCAATGACTAATGTAAAATCTTCCACAGCCCAAAGATAAGGATCCGCAAACGTAGCCTCCAGCGTTTCCTGATCCTCGGCCACATCCGTTCCAAAGGTAAAGATATTCTCCTTATAATCCCAGTCGGAAGTCACTCCGTTGGCCAACCCTCGAGGAGCTTCCGCCGATACAGCATACATTTGGAAAACGCCCTCTTTGGGTACAACACGATAGGAAATCTCCACATCTCTTCTGGGGACATCCACGGTATTTTCCCCAGTGCCTACCCTCTGCTGGAACACATCAGAAACGGAAACTTCCAGAATTTCCACAGTTCCATAGGCAAACTCCAGCTGTTCCGACATGGTCTTCGTTTCACCGGTTTCCGGCAAATCCAACGCAATGCTCTGTGTTTCACTGGTTTCCACCGTGGTCGGCCCCCGATGGATGGTAATGGGGAAATCCGCCTCGGTGCCTTCTACCACAAACCGCAGACCATTCTGCATATCTTCCTGACTTTCCAGAATCGTTTTCAGAACTGCGCCATCCTTATTTTCCACGTAATTCTGGGAACGATATACCTCTATCCAGTCCTGTGATGCGTCCTCATCTCCATAGTCTATCCCATAAATGAGCACCTGTCTTCTAAAATCCGTTTCTGCGTTTTGGATTTCCTCTGTCTGATATACCTGGTACAGTTCTACCGCAATGCCATCCTCTGTAACTTCCGCCGAAGCTGTTAAGGTGATGCCGCTCTTCGTCTGGCTGACACCAAGAGTTTCCGGATCGGCAGTGCCTTCATTAGCTGTCAGACGGAACACCAGCGGCGTTTCAAAGCCAGCGATCCTTACGGTATACAGCTGTGCCGTATTGGAAACTGATCTAATGATCTGACGACGATATCTATTGACATTCTCGTCATTCTCCTTCCGGATTTCTCCGGAATTGCTGCTTAACTCATATTCCGTTCCGTTATATTCCATAGTCACCGGATATTTTTCTTTCAGATAATCAAAGTCATCCTGTCCTTCCAAAATGCCTTCTGTCAGGTTTTCCCCCTCCATCACAAGCTCCATGTGGATTGCAATGCCTTTGGCGTAAACATTTTTCAGCGTCACCGTAACGCCATTTTCCGTAAAGGTATCCTGAATCAACTCTGCGCTGTACATCTGAGTTCCTTCCTCGTCTACATATACGCCAACTCCCGGCAGATAATGGAACAGCTTTTCAAAGGCCGCCAGAATCGGTCCTCTCCCAGCGATTCCCAGCACAGCCACGATGCAAACCACCGCGGCAACGATCTGTTTTTTGCTGAATCTCCTATTTTCCTGCTTTACCTTTTCCAGAGTGCGCTTTTCGATTCTTTTCCGGGTCATTTCATCCAGTTCCGGCAGCTGCTCCGGCAGAAAATTCTTCAGTTCCTCTTCTGTCCATATATCCAGCATTTCCTCAAACTCCTTCTTCATATTACGCACCTCCTTCCAGCAATTTTCTAACCTTTTCCAGTCCCCGCCTTGCCTTCTGGTCTACGGTATTTTCCTTCAAACCAAAGGCAGCAGCGATCATTTTTGTGGGATAGCCAAAATAATATTTTAAAATCAGTATTTTGTTATCCGGCTCATCCAGAGAATGAACGGCATCCAGAAGCTGTCTGCGTTCCTCCTGTTTTTGCACCTGATTTTCTCCCGTCCAGCTTTCCTCCAAAGGGATTGTTTCTTTTCCCGTCAGTTTCCGTAGGCGGTCAATGGCTTTTCTTCTTGCCAGCACTGCCAAAAAACAACGGATACTGCCTTTTTCCAGATCAATTTTCTGATATTGATGATAAAAAGCAAGAAATACATCGCTGACACATTCTTCTACCTCTTCCTTGGGCTGGCCCGATAGCTTCTGCTGAACGATGTAGTAGCAGAGGCCCGTGTACTGCTTCATGGCCAGCCGTATGCCGTTTTCCGGATTTTTCTGCATCAACTGCAGCAGTTCTCTGTCTTCCATAACCGCCCCTCCTTTATTGCATATTGTAAGGAAAGCCCCGCGTAAAAACAAGATTTCCTTTTCACTTTACTATTCGTAAGTCAAAGAAGGAATCTGACATTAAAATCAATAAAAATCAAAAAGCACAGAACTTTTAACAGTTCCATGCTTTCCATCTGTATACTCTTTTTATTCTGCTTTTGACTGATAAAATGACAATGTACCTTCCATTGTTGCAGTTTGGCTTGAAAAGTCCCTTTGGATGTTGCAGACTTTCCATAAATTTTCTAAACCCTCTATGGGCAGAAACAACCTTCCTTCTCTTATTTCCATAGGCGTTTTTAATACAATTTCTTTTCCCCTTAATTCAATCTTATTTTCACCTGCACGCATCATATAAACTTCCTGATCCCAAAGAACATATGCCATCTGGTTTTCTCTGTCCCAAAATATCTTTTTCTGAAATGATGGAGGTAAACTATCCATTACATCACGAAGAGGGAGCATCAAAGTACCTGCTTCATTGACATATGCCGGCACATCCAAAGAATAGTCTTCCCCATTGACCCAGATATCTTCTGCATCCGCCTTAACGGTCATCCCCCAAGGCATCTCCGTATAGTCTTTTTTCCAATCCGTCCCTAAATAAAAGTAATAAAAATCCGGACAGATGATTTGATCCTCCTGACCATAAAACAAATTATCTGCATATTCCTTACCGCCTATAACGCGCAATGACAGACCATATGCTTTATCTTTCAAACCTTCCGCCGTATCATATTCGTTACAGGAAAAAATATATTCCTGATGCTCTGCTGCCAATTTTATCGCATACACGTCATATTCCAGCCTCGAAAATGTTTGATAAAAATTTTCATAGCGTTCATTTACTTCCTGCTGAGATAAGCCATTCAGCCCTTTTTTGAACTCTTCCGTAGGTTCAGTACTTATTGTAACCTGTGCCTGTCGGCCAGTATCTGTATACACCAAGTCCAAATAGATCTTCTTTCCTTCTGCTTTAGCAGGAACTGTCACCGCAAAACCCCCATAGGGAAATGAGCGTGTTCCCTTTCGGAACAAATCCTGCCTGCACTGAAATTCCACCGTACCATCTTGTGTTGGAATCACGGTACGGTAGGTTGCGCCCGATTCAGCCCATACTGTCGTTGTCATTATCCCCGCCAATATTAAACCAATCATTATCCCTCTTTTCATAAAAATGCCCCCTTTTTCATTTACGCTGCGATTCTTTTGTAATAAGCCTAACAAAAATATGCATAAATTCCCATTAAATTTTCTTGAAACATCTTACAAAAATCTTACAAAAATCTTACTCTATTCATAAAAAAAGAACCTGAAAAATCAGGTTCCTAAAAACTAGGGTAGCAGGATTCGAACCTGCGAATGACGGAATCAGAATCCGTTGCCTTACCACTTGGCGATACCCCATTATACAGTTTTTATTTTTTTGAAACTAGGGTAGCAGGATTCGAACCTGCGAATGACGGAATCAGAATCCGTTGCCTTACCACTTGGCGATACCCCATTATAAGCGATTTCGCTTTTTTTGAGACCTGGGCTAGCTGGATTCGAACCAGCGAATGCAGGAGTCAAAGTCCTGTGCCTTACCGCTTGGCGATAGCCCATTATACGATAATTGCAGGAAAAACGAAACCAAAAAGCGCGAGACGAGATTCGAACTCGCGACCCTCGCCTTGGCAAGGCGATGCTCTACCACTGAGCCACTCGCGCATATCCTATATGCAGCCGAGGGGACTTGAACCCCTACCCAGAATCTGGACTAGATCCTTAGTCTAGCGCGTATGCCAATTCCGCCACGGCTGCCCAAAAATAAGAAATGAGTCACTCGGGACTCGAACCCGAGACACCTGGATTAAAAGTCCAGTGCTCTACCAACTGAGCTAGTGACCCATAAAAAAGGGTGGGTAGTGGGATTCGAACCCACGACCTCCAGAGCCACAATCTGGCGCGCTAACCAACTGTGCCATACCCACCATATATTGAAAGGCTCGGGGTGACAGGATTCGAACCTGCGACCTCCTGATCCCAAATCAGGCGCGCTAGCCAAGCTGCGCCACACCCCGTCATTGAAAATTGAAATCCGGCGACCATCTACTCTCCCAGGCAGCTCCCCACCAAGTACCATCGACCGCTTAGGTCTTAACCGTCGTGTTCGGAATGGGAACGGGTGTGTCCCCTAAGCGCATCG
>NZ_JACSNY010000051.1 GCF_016902535.1 Anaerotignum lactatifermentans
TCATTTATAGCGAAATAAAATGTTGATTGCTTTACTACATTTTATTTAGAATAAATTTTCTCGATTTTATTGACTCTTGTTTGTCTTGTATTCAGTTTTCAAGGTGCATCCGGCGTTTTTTCGCCGGTAAATGGAGAATACGAGATTCGAACTCGTGACCCCCTGCTTGCAAGGCAGGTGCTCTCCCAGCTGAGCTAATTCCCCACGCTTCTTATGAAATTAAACCACACAAATGGGCTCAAGTGGACTCGAACCACCGACCTCACGCTTATCAGGCGTGCGCTCTAACCGGCTGAGCTATGAGCCCATAGACTCCGGCGACCATCTACTCTCCCAGGCAGCTCCCCACCAAGTACCATCGACCGCTTAGGTCTTAACCGTCGTGTTCGGAATGGGAACGGGTGTGTCCCCTAAGCGCATCG
>NZ_JACSNY010000052.1 GCF_016902535.1 Anaerotignum lactatifermentans
TTCGGAAGTAAGGTCCCTTAAAGATAATGAGGTAGATAGGTTGGAGGTGTAAGCACGGTAACGTGTTCAGCTGACCAATACTAATAGACCGAGGGCTTGACCTAATAAAAAGATTTGAGACGAGAGTTTGCTTGTATTCGGTTTTGAAGGTGTATTACTTTCAATCATCCTCTTAAGTAGAGGGTAATAATCCTCGATAGCTCAGCGGTAGAGCATCTATAACCTGCTTCGCAGGCATGGCTGTTAACCGGAGAGCACTATGAGGGCAATAATCCTCGATAGCTCAGCGGTAGAGCATCCGGCTGTTAACCGGAGGGTCGTTGGTTCGAATCCTACTCGGGGAGTTTTTTGGTCCGTTGGTCAAGGGGTTAAGACACCGC
>NZ_JACSNY010000053.1 GCF_016902535.1 Anaerotignum lactatifermentans
TAGATATCACGAAAAAATGGACCGGACACCGACAGGATTGGGGCCAGATTCATTCGCAGCTGGAGATATTTTTTGAAGAAAGGCTGTCAGGATTATAAGCAGCGGCCGGCCTGATAGGGCTGGACTGACCAGCCCTGCTTGACATGTCCGGAAACTGCATTATAATACAGACAAAGGCAGAACCTCAAAAAATAGGCTCTGCCCAAAGTAACTAATGACATATCTTATATCAGTTTATTCACTTTACACAAAACTTGAAACGGTCTCGGCTAAATCGAGAGATCCGTCGCCGCACCCGTGTAGTAGGTAGCTTCCCTGACGGCAACTCTGCTCTCATGCTGGTCTGTGCCCGGCTGCGCCATGTGGCCGGTACCC
>NZ_JACSNY010000054.1 GCF_016902535.1 Anaerotignum lactatifermentans
ATTGTATGAAAATCAATACAATATGCGGATGTGGCGGAATTGGCAGACGCGCTAGATTCAGGTTCTAGTGGGCATTGCGCCCGTGCAGGTTCAAGTCCTGTCATCCGCAGTCAGAAAGAGATCATCAGAAAGATGGTCTTTTTTCTTTGCGGGGGAGCAAGGGAGAAACACTGGTTTTTGGAAGTTTTTTGAAAAAAGGTGTTGACAAGAGGGGAAAAACGTAGTATCCTAACCAAGCAAGCCAAAATGTATGAAAATCAATACAATATGCGGATGTGGCGGAATTGGCAGACGCGCTAGATTCAGGTTCTAGTGGGCATTGCGCCCGTGCAGGTTCAAGTCCTGTCATCCGCATC
>NZ_JACSNY010000055.1 GCF_016902535.1 Anaerotignum lactatifermentans
TAAAAATATATGATAAAAAGACGAAAGATACTTCTAAGGTTTCTTTCGTCTTTTTTTTCGCCCGGATTTTTTTCGCTGCTTTGGGAAAGAATAGAAGCAAACGAAAAAAGAGGTGAATGTGGGATGGAAGAACGAAACATAACGGCGGAACAATGCCGGATGTTTTATCTGGATGGAGAAAAAATGAAAACAAATACTTGGCTTTGCGTCTTTCGCCTGCCGCTAAGCAGAGAAAACGCCACAAAGCTGGCGCTGCTGGCGGAGGTTATGAAGGAGGGAACGAAAGCCTTGCCCTCGAACCTCCATTTGAACCGACGGGCGGAGGAACTGTATG
>NZ_JACSNY010000056.1 GCF_016902535.1 Anaerotignum lactatifermentans
GGGTCAAACTGGTGGTTGGCGATAAGTGCCTTGGCATGCTGGAAGCCGTGGGCGAAGTGTTTCCTGAGGCCAAATACCAACGGTGTACAGTCCACTTTTACCGGAATATTTTCGCCGTTACACCGCGTTCCAAGGTAAAGCTGGTGGCCAAGATGCTCAAAGCAATCCACGCTCAGGAGAGCAAGAAAGCTGCTCGGGAGAAAGCCAAAGCTGTAGTAGAAGAACTACGCTCCATGAAGCTGAAAGAAGCAGCCAAGAAGGTAGAGGACGGCATTGAAGAAACGCTGACCTACTGCGATTTTCCCAGCGAGCATTGGACTCGTATCCGTACCA
>NZ_JACSNY010000057.1 GCF_016902535.1 Anaerotignum lactatifermentans
CCCCGAGTAGGATTCGAACCAACGACCCTCCGGTTAACAGCCGGATGCTCTACCGCTGAGCTATCGAGGATGATTGCCCTCATAGTGCTCTCCGGTTAACAGCCATGCCAGCAAAGCAGGTGACAGATGCTCTACCGTTCCGCTATCGAGGATTATGAAAAGGCATACACCTTCAAAACTGAATACAGCAAACGTATTATATCATAAAATCTTTATTAGGTCAAGCCCTCGGTCTATTAGTATTGGTCAGCTGAACACGTTACCGTGCTTACACCTCCAACCTATCTACCTCATTATCTTTAAGGGACCTTACTTCCGAA
>NZ_JACSNY010000058.1 GCF_016902535.1 Anaerotignum lactatifermentans
TCTACTCTCCCAGGCAGCTCCCCACCAAGTACCATCGACCGCTTAGGTCTTAACCGTCGTGTTCGGAATGGGAACGGGTGTGTCCCCTAAGCGCATCGTCACCGGAAATTTTCAATTTTGAGGTCAGCGGACTTGACCGCCTTCCTGAAAGGTACTTATGCACCTTCAAAACCGAATACAAGCAAACTCTCGTCTCAAATCTTTTTATTAGGTCAAGCCCTCGGTCTATTAGTATTGGTCAGCTGAACACATTACTGTGCTTACACCTCCAACCTATCTACCTCATTATCTTTAAGGGACCTTAC
>NZ_JACSNY010000059.1 GCF_016902535.1 Anaerotignum lactatifermentans
CTCAACCTATACTCCATAGAAAGGAGGTGATCCAGCCGCACCTTCCGATACGGCTACCTTGTTACGACTTCACCCCAGTCACTGGCTTCACCTTCGGCGGCTCCCTCCTTACGGTCAGGTCACCGACTTCGGGTGCTTCCAACTCCCATGGTGTGACGGGCGGTGTGTACAAGGCCCGGGAACGTATTCACCGCGACATGCTGATTCGCGATTACTAGCGATTCCAGCTTCATGTAGTCGAGTTGCAGACTACAATCCGAACTGGGACTGGGTTTTTGTGATTTGCTTAACGTC
>NZ_JACSNY010000060.1 GCF_016902535.1 Anaerotignum lactatifermentans
GATATCACGAAAAAATGGACCGGACACCGACAGGATTGGGGCCAGATTCATTCGCAGCTGGAGATATTTTTTGAAGAAAGGCTGTCAGGATTATAAGCAGCGGCCAGGCTGATAGGGCTGGACTGATCAGCTCTGCTTGACATGTCCGGAAACTGCATTATAATACAGACAAAGGCAGAACCTCAAAATAGGCTCTGCCCAAAGTAACTAATGACATATCTTATATCAGTTTATTCACTTTACACAAAACTTGAAACGGTCTC
>NZ_JACSNY010000007.1 GCF_016902535.1 Anaerotignum lactatifermentans
ATGTAGCTGGTATGGAAGGCTCCGAACTGGTTATCTCCATCAACAAGAACGACACAGCTCCTATTTTCGAAGTATCCGACCTGGGTATTGTCGGCGACGTTAAGGTAATTCTGCCGAAACTGGCTGACGCCATCAGAAAATACAAAGCAAACAAAGTGAAGAACTGATTTACAAAACAAACAGGGCCTTCCCCCTGTGGCACAGAAGGGCCGTTGCTTTGGCAACAGCCCTTCTTTTTTTTGCCTGTTTTTCTCCGGGATTGTCAAAAAAACAATTTTTTTCCGGAAGAAAGGAAAAAAAGAAAAAACCTGAAATCCTTGATATTCCGGGATTTTTCCGCAGGCCAAAGATGTTGAAAACCGGGAAAATGTGCTGTTGTTCAGCGGCGGTACAAAATAATACTGGACTTTCCGCAGGACAGGTATTAGAATAGTCCCATGAAATTAGAAGGCAAGGTGCTGAAAACGCCTTGTTTTTCTGGTTTTGCGGCTCTTTTGCAGGTGCAGACTGCCATTTTGCCAGAATGGACTTTTGCCCCTGAAAGAGGAAAATATGTTTTCTAATTTCAAGGAGGTCAAACACATGAAAAAAGCAGTAATCACAGTATTGGGAAATGACAAAGTGGGTATTATCGCCAAAGTTTGTACGTTTTTGTCCGAAGGGAATATCAATATCCTGGATATCTCCCAGACTATCGTCGGCGGGTATTTCGATATGGTCATGGTAGTGGATATTACAAATACAGACAAGAACTTTGATGAGATCGCAGACGGTCTGGATGCACTGGGCGAGGAAATGGGCCTGAAAATCAAAGTACAGCATACAGAAATTTTTGACGCGGTACACCGCATTTGATAAGGAGGATGTGCAGATGATTACAAGAAATGAGATCCTCGAGACAAATCAGATGATCGACGACGCAAATCTGGATGTGCGTACCATTACTATGGGCATCAGCCTGCTGGACTGCGCTGATGCGGATATTGATAAATTCAATGAAAAGATTTACAACAAAATCACGACTTATGCCAAGGACCTGGTAAAGGTAGGCGACGAGCTGGCCAAGGAATATGGTATTCCCGTGGTAAACAAACGAATTTCCGTGACACCTATCGCTATTGCGGCGGCAGGCTGCAAAACAGATTCCTATGTCAGCATCGCGCAGACGCTGGACAGAGCGGCAAAAGCCGTAGGCGTTAACTTTATCGGCGGATTTTCCGCTTTGGTGCAGAAGGGATATACAGAAAGTGACAGAAAGCTCATCGCTTCTATTCCCGAGGCTTTGGCGGTAACAGATTTTGTTTGTTCTTCCGTAAATATTGGGACATCCCGCAACGGCTTGAATATGGACGCCGTCAAAGAAATGGGTGAGATTATCCATAAAGCAGCGGAACTGACCAAAGACAGAGAGTGTATCGGCTGTGCAAAACTGGTTGTATTCTGCAACGCGGTGGAGGACAACCCCTTTATGGCAGGGGCCTTCCATGGTGTCGGCGAAGCGGACTGCGCCATCAATGTGGGCGTCAGCGGCCCCGGTGTTGTGAAAAAGGCTCTGGAACAGGTACGGGGCGAGGACTTTGAAACCCTGTGCGAAACTGTAAAACGCACGGCCTTCAAAATTACCCGTGTAGGCCAGATGATCGCCAGAGAAGCATCCAAACGTCTGAATGTGCCCTTTGGTATCATTGACCTGTCTTTGGCACCTACGCCGGCGGTGGGAGACAGTATTGCGGAGATTTTCCAGGAAATGGGTCTGGAGGAGCCTGGCGCACCCGGTACCACAGCGGCTTTGGCACTGCTCAATGATAATGTAAAGAAAGGCGGCGTGATGGCGTCTTCCTATGTGGGCGGTCTCAGCGGCGCGTTCATTCCTGTCAGTGAGGATCACGGCATGATTGAGGCGGCGGAAAAAGGCGCTCTGACTCTGGAAAAGCTGGAGGCCATGACCTGTGTCTGCTCCGTAGGTCTGGATATGATTGCTGTACCGGGAGATACTTCTCCTGCCACACTGGCCGGTATCATTGCCGACGAGGCGGCCATTGGTATGGTGAACAATAAGACTACGGCAGTCCGTCTGATCCCTGTCATCGGAAGAGGCGTTGGCGAGTCCGTAGAGTTTGGCGGTCTGCTGGGCTATGCGCCCATCATGGCAGTGAACAAATACAGCTGCGAGAAATTTATTGCCAGAGGCGGCAGAATCCCCGCGCCCATTCACAGCTTTAAAAACTAAATATATTTTTCAAAACAACTGTGTCATTATGATCGCCGGTACCCCCAACAGTGCGGGGGATACCGGCGCTTCTTTTTCTACGGAGCTTTTAATGAGGGAAAAAAGAGGATATAATATAGTAGAAACTCCATCAAAGAAAACGGAGGAGCAGGTGAAAAACCGCGATATTTCGCCGATGGAAGAGACATATGGGTTTTTGCGTGTAAAAAAGGAGAAAAACGAGGGCTGTTATTGTACGATATAGACAAAGAAAAGCCTTTTTCAAAAGAGTAAGCGAGAGATAATTGTTTGCTTTGTTTAAAAACTGACGGAAAGCGACTTTAAATTTTTGTTAAAATTCTAAGAAATTTTCGAGAAAAAAAGCAAAAAAACACTTGCCAAATGGGGTGCGGTCGTGTATACTAGTTTGTGTTGTGACATAGAGTGTTGATGCGGAAGGTTGCGGAAGGCCAGAAAGATAAGGCCGGACGGTTTTTCCGCGGAGCGATGTCCAGTTCAAGAAACCGGGCGACAAGGTCACTGTACTGAATATTTAGGGTAAGTTATCTCGACAGGATAACTTTGCGTATCCCACGTTGCAGGATACACCCGGATAAGTGTGCAGTCACCACTTGTCGTGCTGAAACCAAAAGTACGAAAAGGAGGGGACTTTTTTTATGGCAAACCCAAAAATCAGAATCAGTCTCAAAGCTTACGATCACAAGCTGATCGATCAGTCTGCAGCGCAGATCATTGAAACAGCAAAGAAAACAGGAGCACAGATCAGTGGCCCTATTCCTCTGCCCACAAAGAAGGAAGTAGTGACCATCATCAGAGCAACACACAAATACAAAGACTCCAGAGAACAGTTCGAAATGAGAACACACAAGAGATTGATCGATATTCTGAGCCCTACTGCTAAAACAGCAGACGCTCTGAGCCGTCTGGACCTGCCCGCAGGTGTGGACATCACATTGAAAGTAATGAGATAAGATCAAGGAAATCACAGATGGGAAGCAACGACCACTGATTTCAAATAAAAAGGAATTTATCCAAAACACTGGTTTATATAAGAAGAAACGCGAAACGGCAGTCTCTTATATGAATCTAGTATGATTACTCCGAAACGAAAAGGAGTAGGAGCAATCCGCTGTAGAAAAATTAGGAGGTGCAACTACATGAAAAAGGCTATTATGGCTAAGAAAATCGGTATGACACAGGTTTTCACAGAAAACGGCGCGTTGGTACCGGTTACCGTTCTTGAAGCAGGCCCCTGCGTAGTAATCCAGAAGAAAACAATGGAAAACGATGGTTACGAAGCAGTACAGGTTGGCTTTAAAGATGCGAAAGCAAAAAAAGTAACAAAACCTATGAAGGGTCATTTTGACAAAGCTGGCGTAACAGCAAAGAAATATGTAAAAGAATTCAGACTGGAAGACACAAGCGCATACGAAGTTGGCGCAGAAATCAAAGCTGACGTATTCGCGGCTGGCGACAAAGTAGACGCAAGCGGCATTTCCAAAGGCAAAGGCTTCCAGAGCACAATCAAGAGATACAACGCACAGAGAGGTCCCATGGGTCATGGTTCCAAATCTCACAGAGTAGTAGGTTCCATGGGTTCTTCCGCAACACCCAGCCGTGTTAAGAAGGGCAAAAGAATGCCTGGTCACATGGGTAGCGTGAAAGTAACTATCCAGAACCTGGAAATCGTTCGTGCTGACGCAGAAAAGAACCTGCTGCTGATTAAGGGCGCTGTACCCGGTCCCAAAGGTTCTGTTCTGGTGATCAAAGACAGCGTAAAGGCTTGATAAACTTTACGAAAGGAGGAAACTAACATGGCAAACGTTGCAGTAATGAACATGAATGGCGAACAGGTCGGTACAATCGAACTGAACGACGCTATTTTCGGTATAGAAGCAAATGAACATGTGATGCACCTGGCGGTTGTACAGTATCTGGCAAACCAGAGACAGGGCACACAGAGCACAAAGACACGCGCAGAAGTACGTGGCGGTGGTAGAAAACCTTGGAGACAGAAAGGCACAGGCAGAGCAAGACAGGGCTCCATCCGTTCCCCTCAGTGGGTTGGCGGTGGCGTAGTATTCGCTCCCAAGCCCAGAGATTATTCCTTCAAACTGAATAAGAAGGTGAAGAGACTGGCACTGCAGTCCGCACTGTCCACAAAAGTGGCAGAAGGCAAAATCATCGTTCTGGATGAACTGAGCCTGGCAGAAGTTAAGACAAAAGAGATGGCAAAGGTGCTGGCAAACATCAACTGCGGCAAAGCACTGATCGTGATGGACGGCGCAAACACAAACGTAATGCTGTCCGCTAGAAACATCCCTGATGTAAAAACAGCTTCCGTAAGCACAATCAACGTATATGACCTGCTGAAGTACAACACTCTGGTTGTTACAAAAGAAGCGGTAGCAAAAATCGAGGAGGTGTACGCATAATGGCAGACCTGAAATATTATGACGTAATCCTGAAACCCGTTATCACAGAAAACAGTATGGCTGTTCTGGATGAGAAGAAATACACATTCATCGTTCATCCCGAAGCTACAAAGTCTCAGGTAAAAGACGCAGTAGAAAAAATGTTTGACGGCGCAAAGGTTGCTTCCGTAAACACAATGAACTACAGCGGCAAGCCCAAGAGAAGAGGCTATATCTTCGGCAAAACAAAGAAATACAAAAAAGCAGTTGTAAAACTGGCTGCTGACAGCAAAGACATCGAGATCTTCCAGGGTATGTAATCTGGAAGAAACACCAAAACGCAAAACACACGGAAACGTGTAGACGGATAAACAATATCGAAAGGAGTGGAAAACATGGCAATTAAGAGATATAAGCCATACACACCGTCCAGAAGACACATGACAGTGTCCGCATTTGATGAAATCACAAAATCCACGCCCGAGAAATCTCTGGTAGTACACCTGAAGAAAAACTCCGGCAGAAATAACCAGGGCAAAATCACCGTTCGTCACAAAGGCGGCGGCGCAGCCATCAAATACAGACTGGTTGACTTCAAACGCAACAAAGACGGTATTCCCGCAACAGTAAAGGCGATCGAATACGATCCCAACAGAACAGCAAACATCGCGCTGATCGTTTACGCTGACGGCGCAAAATCTTATATCCTGGCACCTGTTGGCCTGAAGGTTGGCGACCACGTAATGAACGGTCCCGAAGCCGAAGTAAAACTGGGCAACACACTGCCTATGAGCAAGATCCCTGTTGGTGCAAACATCCACAACATCGAGATGAAGCCCGGCAAAGGCGGCCAGCTGGTTCGTTCCGCTGGTAACGTAGCACAGCTGATGGCGAAGGAAGGCAAATACGCAACTGTAAAACTGCCCTCCGGTGAAATGAGACTGCTGCCCATCGAATGCAGAGCAACCATCGGTCAGGTTGGCAACATCGACCACGAACTGGTTCACATCGGTAAAGCAGGTAGAAAACGTCACATGGGTATCAGACCTACTGTAAGAGGTTCCGTAATGAACCCCAACGATCACCCTCACGGTGGTGGTGAAGGTAGAGCACCCATCGGTCGTCCCTCTCCTATGACACCTTGGGGCAAACCTGCAATGGGCTACAAGACAAGAAACAAACACAAAGCTTCCAACAAATATATCGTACGCCGCAGAAACGGCTAATTCCTGCGCTGCCTAGCGCAGCGTAAATAGAAACAAGGAGGATGAAATAATGAGCAGATCACTCAAAAAGGGACCTTTCGCTGATGATCACCTGCTGAAGAAAATCGACGCGATGAACGCTGCAGGCGAAAAGAACGTAATCAAGACATGGTCTCGTCGTTCCACAATCTACCCCGATATGATCGGTCATACAATCGCAGTTTATGACGGCAGAAAACACGTGCCTGTATATATCACAGAAGATATGGTTGGCCACAAGCTGGGCGAGTTCGCTCTGACAAGAACTTACAGAGGCCACGGCAAAGACGCAGAAAAGAAATCCAGAGTTCGCTAATCAGATTCACAGGAAAGGAGGTTTCGTTCATGGCAAAAGGACATAGAAGCCAAATTAAGAAAGAAAGAAATATCGCAACACAGGAAAAAAGACCCCACGCTACTGCTAAATACGTTGGCATTCCTGCAACAAAGGCAAAAATTGTTCTGGATCAGATCAAAGGCAAAGACGTTGTAACAGCAGCAGCGATGTTGAATTATTCTCCAAGATATGCTTCCGAGATCATTGCAAAGGTACTGAAATCCGCAATGGCAAACGCAGAAAATAACTTGGGTATGGACGTGAGCAAACTGTATGTAGAAGAGGTAAGTGCAGACCAGGGTCCTACGATGAAGAGAATCCGCCCCAGAGCACAGGGCAGAGCTTACCGCATTCTGAAAAGATCTTGCCACATTTCCATCATTCTCAATGAGAGATAAGGAGGTACACAATGGGACAGAAAGTAAATCCGCATGGATTAAGAGTAGGTATCATCAAAGACTGGGATACCAAATGGTATGCTGAAAAAGACTTTGCTGATTACCTGGTAGAAGACGTTAAAATCAGAGAATTCATCAAAAAGAAACTGTACGATGCAGGCATTTCCAAGATCGCAATCGAAAGAACAGCCGGCAGAGTAAAAATCAGTGTATATACAGCAAAACCCGGTATCGTAATCGGTAAAAACGGCCAGGCCATCGAGGAACTGAAAGGTCAGATCCAGAAGATGACAAGCCAGAAAGTAGCAGTAAACATCGAAGAGATCAAGAGACCCGAAACAGACGCACAGCTGGTTGCAGAAAGAATCGCTCTGGATCTGGAAAACCGTGTAACATTCCGTCGTGCTATGAAGCAGGCAATGGGCAGAACAATGAAGTTCGGCGCTAAGGGTATCAAAACAGCAGTAAGCGGTCGTCTGGGCGGCGCAGATATTGCCCGTACAGAAAGCTACCACGAAGGTACCATCCCCCTGCAGACACTGCGCGCAGACATCGACTATGGTTTCGCAGAAGCAGACACCACATACGGCAAACTGGGCGTAAAGGTTTGGATCTACAAAGGTGAGGTACTTCCTGTAAAAGCAGCAAAAAAGGAAGGAGGCGCTAAGTAATTATGTTAATGCCTAAGAGAGTGAAACATCGTAAACAGCAGAGAGGTTCCATGAAGGGCCGCGCTTACAGAGGTAACAAGGTTACTTACGGCGATTTCGGCATCATGGCTATGGAGCCCACTTGGATCACATCCAACCAGATCGAAGCAGCGCGTGTTGCGATGACAAGACATATTAAACGTGGCGGTGACGTTTGGATCAAGATTTTCCCTGACAAACCCGTTTCCGCAAAACCTATCGGTACTCGTATGGGTTCCGGTAAAGGCGCACCCGAATATTGGGTAGCAGTTGTTAAACCCGGCAGAGTAATGTTTGAAATCGGCGGCGTTGCAGAAGAAACAGCAAGAGAAGCATTGAGACTGGCAATCCACAAACTGCCTATCAAATGCAAAATCGTTTCCAAAGCAGAAGCAGCAGAAATGGCAGGTGATCATCAGTGAAAACAAAAGGTTACGTTAATGAATTGATGGGTAAAACTGCAGATGAATTACAGAAGGACCTTGTTTCCGCTAAGAAAGAATTGTTCAACCTGAGATTCCAGAACGCAACAAATCAGTTGGATAATACAGCAAGAATCAAAGAAGTTCGTAAAAACATCGCAAGAATCCAGACAGTTATGACACAGAAAGCTAGAACAGCAAAATAAAAAATACGGTTTAGCGAAAGGAGGCACACAACGTGGAAGAAAGAAATCTTCGTAAAACCAGAATCGGTAGAGTAGTCAGCGACAAAATGGACAAGACAATCGTTGTTGCTGTAGAAGATAAAGTAAAACATCCTTTGTATGGTAAGATCGTGAACAGAACTTACAAACTGAAAGCCCATGACGAAAACAACGAATGCGGCATCGGTGACCGTGTAAAGGTTATGGAAACAAGACCTCTGTCCAAAGACAAGAGATGGAGACTTGTAAGCATCATCGAAAAAGCAAAATAATCCTGTTCAGAGAGGAGGACAATATATGGTTCAGCAAGAAACCAGATTGAAAGTAGCAGACAATTCAGGAGCAAAAGAACTTCTTTGCATCAGAGTTCTGGGTGGTTCCACCAGAAGATATGCAGGAGTTGGCGATATTATCGTAGCTGCGGTTAAAGACGCAACACCCGGCGGTGTTGTTAAAAAAGGCGACGTTGTAAAAGCAGTCGTAGTTAGAACCGTTCATCCCGTAGGCAGAGCAGACGGCAGCTATATCAAATTCGACGAAAACGCAGCGGTTATCATCAAAGAGGACAAAAACCCCAGAGGTACACGTATCTTCGGGCCCGTTGCAAGAGAGCTGAGAGAGAAACAGTTCATGAAGATTCTTTCTCTGGCACCGGAAGTATTATAAGGAGGTGTGCTAGGTGGCTAACATGAAATTGAAAACAGGTGACAAGGTAGTTGTCATCGCCGGCAAAGACAAAGGCAAGGAAGGCAAGATCCTTCATGTAGATAGAAAGAACAACCGTGTCATTGTGGAAGGCGTAAACATGATCTCCAAACACACAAAGCCCAACATGCAGAACCAGCAGGGCGGCATTGTGAAAAAAGAAGGTTCCATCCACGCTTCCAACGTAATGTACCTGCATAACGGCAAGGCAACACGTCTGGGCGCAATGATCAAAGACGGCAAAAAGGTTAGAGTAGCGAAAAAGACAGGCGAAGTAATCGACTGATCCCTGCGAAAGGAGGTTAACAATGAGCAGATTAAGAGATTTCTATAATACAGAAATTGTTCCTGAAATGACAAAGAAGTTTTCATATACAAACAAAATGGCAGTACCCAAGATCGAAAAGATCATCATCAACATGGGTGTTGGCGAAGCAAGAGAAAACGCTAAGGTTCTGGACGGCGCTGTAAAGGATATGGCAATCATCTCCGGTCAGAAGCCCCTGGTAACAAAAGCGAAAAAATCCGTAGCGAACTTTAAGCTGCGTGAAGGCATGAACATCGGCTGCAAAGTTACCCTGAGAGGCGACAGAATGTACGAATTCGCAGACAGACTGATCAACATCGCTCTGCCTCGTGTACGTGACTTCCGTGGTGTTAAGGCAAACAGCTTTGACGGCAGAGGCAACTACACAATGGGTATCAAAGAACAGCTGATCTTCCCTGAAATCGAATACGATAAAGTAGACAAGATCAGAGGTATGGACATCGTATTTGTAACAACAGCGAAAACAGACGAAGAAGCAAGAGAATTACTGAGACTGTTCGGTATGCCATTCGCTAAATAATTAAGGGAGGGAAAACAATGGCTAAGAGATCTATGGTTGTAAAGCAGCAGAGAAAGCCTAAATTCTCTACAAGAGCTTATACACGTTGCAGAGTGTGCGGCAGACCCCACTCTGTACTGAGAAAATATGGAATTTGCCGTATTTGCTTCCGTGAATTGGCATACAAAGGCCAGATTCCCGGCGTAAAGAAAGCAAGCTGGTAAAACGAAAGGAGGAATTGACAATGTCCATGAGCGACCCTATCGCAGATATGCTCACAAGAATCAGAAACGGTAATATTGCGAAACACGATACAGTAGATGTTCCTTCTTCCAAGATGAAGAAAGCAATTGCGGACATTTTAACAAAAGAAGGTTATGTAAAAGGCTACGAAGTAATCGAAGATGGTATCAAAACAACACTTCGCATCAGCCTGAAATACGGCGCAGACAAGAACGAAAAAGTTATCACAGGTTTGAAGAGAATCTCCAAACCCGGTCTGAGAGTTTTCGCCGGCAAAGACGAACTGCCTAAGGTACTGGGTGGTCTGGGGATCGCAATCATCTCCACAAGCCAGGGCCTGATGACAGATAAGGAAGCAAGAAAAGCAGGCGTAGGCGGCGAAGTTGTTGCCTTCGTTTGGTAAGATAAGACGAAGAATATTAGGAGGTGCAGACCATGTCAAGAATCGGTAAATTGCCCGTAGCAGTACCTGCCGGTGTGGAAGTAAAGATCGGCGAAGACAACCTGCTGACAGTAAAGGGTCCCAAAGGTACTCTGGAGAGAAAATTATCCGCTGACATGCATATCGCAATGGAAGATGGTCAGATCGTGGTTACAAGACCCAATGACCTGAAGAAAAACAAAGCTTTACACGGCTTGACAAGAACATTGATTTTCAACATGATCGTTGGTGTTACACAGGGCTATGAAAAGACTCTGGAAATCAACGGTGTTGGTTACAGAGCAGCAAAGTCCGGCAAGAAGCTGACACTGACTCTGGGTTATTCCCACCCCGTTGAGATGGAAGATCCCGAAGGCATCGAATCCATCGTAGAAGGCACAAACAAGATCATTGTTAAGGGTATTGATAAAGAAAAAGTTGGACAGTTCGCAGCAGAGATCAGAACAAAACGTCCCCCCGAACCCTATAAAGGCAAAGGTATTAAATACTCTGACGAATATATTAGACGTAAAGTTGGTAAGACCGGTAAGAAATAATTAAACCAAGAGGTTTAGATTGTTTATATCGGAAAGTGACTGATTTTTGAAGAAACGGAGTGAAAAATACTATGATTAATAAGCCATCTCGTGCAGCGGCTCGTCAGAAAAGACATTACAGAATCCGCAATCATGTGAAGGGTACCGCAATGAGACCCAGACTGGCTGTGTTCAGATCCAACAAACACATGTACGCGCAGATCATTGATGACGTTGCACATCATACACTGGTAGCAGCTTCCACCATGGAATCTGAGATCGCCAGCACATTAGAACATACAGACACTGTTGCAGCTGCAGCGGCTGTTGGCGAAGCTATCGCGAAAAAAGCAGTGGAAAAAGGTATTACAGAAGTTGTATTTGACCGCGGCGGCTTCATCTATCACGGCAAAGTAAAAGCTCTGGCAGATGCAGCAAGAGAAGCTGGTCTGAAATTCTAAGGCAAGGAGGAAAAGCAAGGTGAAAAGAATCGATCCAAGCACTTTAGATCTGAAAGATAAAGTAGTAACCATCAACCGTGTTACAAAGGTTGTAAAAGGCGGTCGTACCATGAGATTCTCCGCACTGGTTGTTGTTGGCGACGGCAACGGTCATGTAGGCTGCGGCGTAGGGAAAGCTGCTGAAATCCCCGATGCAATCCGCAAAGGGAAAGAAGACGCTATGAAAAACATCATCGAAGTAAACAGAAATGATGTAGACAGCATCTTCCACGGCGTTACAGGCACATACGGCAGCGCAAGCGTTCTGCTGATGCCTGCTGCAGAAGGTACCGGTATCATCGCTGGCGGCCCTGCTCGTGCCGTACTGGAATTGGCAGGTATCCGCAACATCAGAACAAAATCCCTGGGTTCCAACAACAAACGTAACGTAGTAAGCGCAACCATCGAAGGTCTGTCCAGAGCGACAACACCTGAAGCAGTAGCGAAACTGCGTGGCATTACTGTAGAAGAACTCTTGGGTTAAGGAGGAATTGACAGTGGCTGAAATTAAAATCACATTGGTGAAATCTACAATCGGAGCAATTCCGAAACATAAAAAAACAGTACAGGCGCTGGGTCTGAGAAAGACAAACAGCAGCGTGATTCAACAGGACAACGCGGCTATCAGAGGCATGATTCATCAGATTAGCCACCTTGTAAAAGTTGAAGAGATTTAATTTTAGGAGGTGCCAACATGAACTTATGCGAATTGAGACCTGCTGAAGGCTCCAGAGAAAAGAACTGGAGAAGAGGCAGAGGTCATGCAACCGGTAACGGTAAAACAGCAGGCAGAGGTCATAAAGGCCAGGGCCAGCGTTCCGGTTCCGGCGGTAAATGCGGTTTCGAAGGTGGTCAGATGCCTTTGTACAGAAGACTGCCTAAGAGAGGCTTCACTTGCAGAAACAGCAAAGAAATCGTTGCTATCAACGTTTCCATGCTGAACGTATTTGAAAACGACACAGTCGTAGATATCGATGCTTTAAAGGCCGTTGGTTTGATCAGCAACCCCAGAGATGGCGTGAAGATCCTTGGCGAAGGCGATCTGGAAAGAAAGCTGACAGTAAAGGTAAACTTCTACAGCAAGAGTGCTCTGGAAAAAATCGAAGCAGCCGGCGGAAAAGCAGAGGTGATCTAATTTGTTTAAGATTTTTGTAAATTCTTGGAAAACAAAAGAAATCCGTAACAAAATTCTTTACACATTGATGATCTTCGCGATCATCCGACTGGGTACACAGATTGCTCTGCCCGGCATCGACGCAGCCAGCGTAGTTGCGGCAAGAGAAACAGCCGGTATCGGCACACTTTACAGCGTCATCGCAGGCGGCGCAAATTCTAACTGGTCTATTTTCGCAATGGGGATCGGGCCTTATATCAACGCTTCCATCATTATGCAGCTGTTGACCATTGCGATTCCGAAATTTGAGCAGCTGTCCAAGGAAGGCCCCGAGGGCAGAAAAAAATTGCAGTCTTACAGCAGATATTTGACCGTAATACTTGCGCTGATCCAGGGTATTGGGTTAACATATACCTATCAGGGGATGTATGTTGCGGATAATATGCTGTACTATATTACCTCCGTATTCTGTTTGGTATGCGGTTCCACATTTGTAATGTGGTTGGCGGAACAGATCTCTGCGAAGGGGATCGGGAATGGTTCCTCCATGGTAATCTTTATTAACATCGTATCCAACCTGCCTTCCGGCGTTGCCAGCCTTTACTACATTATCTCCGGTTCCGGAGCAGTAGGCGCGGCAAAGGTTGCGGCGATCCTGATTATTCTGCTGATTGTTCTGGCGTTCATCGTATGCGTTAACCGCGGTGAGAGAAGACTGCCTGTGCAGTACTCCTCCAAGATGGTCGGCAGAAAACAGGCCAGCGGCAGAAACACTTCCATGCCCATCAAAGTAAATACTTCCGGCGTTATTTCCATCATTTTCGCCATCTCTCTGCTACAGTTCCCTCAGCAGATCGGGAACTTTATCCAGAACAAGGGAGAAGTATTTACCAAGGTAATTGAAGTGCTGAATATGACACACCCCATCGGTGCGTGTCTGTATATCATCCTGATTATTTTCTTCACCTATTTCTACACATCCATCGTAATCAACCCCAATGAGATCGCGATGAATATGAAGAAAAACGGTGGATTTATTCCAGGCATCAGACCTGGTCAGCCCACCAGTGCCTATATCACAAGAGTGGTAGGCAGAATCACACTGGTAGGCGCCATCTGCTACGCGATCCTGGCTATGGTGCCGGTCGTACTGCAGTGGATCTTTAAGATCAATGTTGGCTTCGGCGGCACAACACTGATCATCGTTGTAGGTGTTACACTGGACATCGTAAAAGCGCTGGAAAGCCAGCTCTTGATGCGTCACTACAAAGGATTTTTGAGCGAATAAAAGCAACCGCATGGGGGAATGCAGCGCGCATTTCCCGCCGGTTGTTTCGGGGAGAACACAAAGAGAAGGCCTAATCAGAAAAGAGGTAATCGTATGAAATTAGTACTCATTGGTGCGCCCGCGGCCGGCAAAGGCACACAGGCGGCAAGACTGGTTAAACATTACGGTATCGCTCATATCTCTACAGGCGATATGCTCAGAGAAGAAGTGGCAAAGGGTACAGAACTGGGAAACCAGGCAAAAAGCATTATGGCAGCCGGCGGACTGGTATCCGACGAGCTGATTATTGCCATCGTACAGGAAAGAATCAAAAAGGACGACTGCAAAAATGGTTTTATCCTGGACGGTTTTCCCCGCACAGTTGTGCAGGCTGAAAAACTGGAAGAAATGGTAACACTGGACAAAGTAGTTTATATCAACGCTCCGGACGATGTGATGCTGGAAAGACTGACCGCAAGAGAGACCTGTCCCAAATGCGGCGCCACATACAACAAACTGTTCCTGCCCGCTAAGGTCGCAGGCATTTGTGATGTATGCGGGGAACAGCTGACACAGCGTAAGGATGACACCGTAGAAGCAGGGAAGAAGCGTATCGCTACCTTCCATGAGCAGAGCGAGCCTCTGGTAGATTTCTACGGCAAGAAAGGCATTCTGATCGAAGTGGACGGCACACAGGGAATCGATGCGTTGACAGAAGCGATTATCAAAGGTCTGGACGCCTGAAAAGGCGCCCTAAGACCACAGGTGAAAAACATGGGGAGCGGCATTGTGCGGCTTCGGCGGCGGGGAAGGCCTGCCGCGGCAAAACCGTTCTGATGACCGGAGGAGGAACCTGAGATCCTTACGTTATCCGGTTCGAGATCAGCGAGGTGAGGACCATGGAATATCAGATCGGGCAAGTGGTGTATTCCAAAAGCGGTCATGACAAAGGCGGCATGATGATGATCCTTTCTTTGGAGGGACCCTATGCGTATCTGGCAGACGGCAGACGCCGGAAGCTGGAGCGGCCCAAGAAAAAGAAGCTCATCCATATCCAGCCGACAGGGTATGTGGACGCAGAGTTGGCCGGCAAGCTGTGCCGGAACGAATACGTTCTGGACGCGGACATTGCAAAGGCTTTGAAAAGCTATCAAGAAAAATTGGCGGAGAAATAATTGAAGGAGGTTCTCGGATTTGTCTAAAGACGACGTAATTGAAGTAGAAGGAACCGTGCTGGAAAAATTACCGAACGCCATGTTTCAGGTGGAACTGGAAAACGGCCATCAGATTTTGGCGCATATCTCCGGGAAGCTGCGTATGAACTTCATCCGCATTTTGCCCGGTGACAAAGTGTTGGTAGAAATGTCTCCTTATGATCTGACCAAAGGCAGAATCATCTGGAGAGCAAAATAAGGAAGGAGCGATCACAATGAAGGTAAGACCATCCGTAAAACCGATGTGTGAAAAATGCAGAATTATCAAAAGAAAAGGTCGGGTTATGGTCATTTGTGAAAATCCCAAGCATAAACAGAAACAAGGCTGATGATTTCGTTATGGCTCTGCAGGGGTAAACGTCCCTGGGAACCGTTGGTAAATCCGTCAAGGTACCGCGAAGGAGCATACAGTTAATAGCGGAAGCAGCGTGCAGGCTGACGGTCTGTTCTTTCCGTTTGTAATGCCCGACGGGTACGATCCATTTATGCGAATAACGAAGTAACATTCGATAGATATTTTTCGACAAATAAAGTGAATTATCATAGGAGGTGCAAGAGATACATGGCACGTATTGCTGGTGTAGACTTACCGAGAGAAAAACGCGTTGAAATTGGTTTGACATACGTTTATGGCATTGGCCATTCCAGTGCTGTTCGTATTTTGAATGAAGCAGGTGTTGACCTGGATACCAGAGTAAGAGATCTGACAGACGAAGAAGTATCCAGAATTCGTGAAGTCATCGACAGAACACAGACTGTAGAAGGTGACCTGAGAAGAGAAGTTGCTCTGAACATCAAACGTCTGATTGAAATTGGCTGCTACAGAGGCATCCGCCACAGAAAAGGCCTGCCCGTAAGAGGTCAGAAAACAAAAACAAACGCAAGAACAAGAAAAGGTCCTAGAAAGACTGTTGCGAATAAGAAGAAATAATAAGATTTCATGAAGGAGGTTTGAAGAAATGGCAAAGAAAACTGTGAAAAAGGCAACAACTCGCAGACGCCGTGACAAAAGAAAAGTAGAACGTGGTCAGGCTCATATCCAGTCTACTTTTAACAATACAATCGTTACAATCACTGATGCTGTTGGCAACGCTCTTTCCTGGGCAAGCGCAGGTCAGCTTGGTTTCAGAGGTTCCAGAAAATCTACTCCTTATGCTGCACAGATGGCTGCTGATACAGCTGCAAAGGCTGCTTCCGACTACGGTCTGAAGACTGTGGAAGTATTCGTAAAAGGCCCCGGCAGCGGACGTGAAGCCGCAATCCGTGCTCTGCAGGCAGCAGGTCTGGATGTAACACTGATCAGAGACGTTACACCCGTTCCTCACAACGGTTGCAGACCACCCAAACGCAGAAGAGTATAATTTTCAGGAGGTGTAAAGTAAATGGCTAGAGATAGAGTACCGGTACTGAAAAGATGCAGATCTTTGAACCTGGATCCCATCTACCTTGGTATTGATAAAAAATCCAAAAAACAGAACTTGAAAGCAAACAGAAAAATGAGTGAGTATGGTCTGCAGATGAGAGAAAAGCAGAAAGCTAAATTCATCTACGGCGTACTGGAAAAACAGTTCAGAGGATACTATGCACAGGCTGAAAAGATCGCGAAAAAAGAAGGTATCCCTGGCGAAAACCTGCTGATGCTGCTGGAAATGAGACTGGACAACGTAATGTTCCGTCTGGGCTACGGCAGAACAAGAAAAGAAGCTAGACAGATCGTTCGTCACAAACACGTTACCGTAAACGGTAAGGCAGTGGATATCCCTTCCTACCAGGTAAAGGTTGGCGATGTGATCGAAGTAAAAGAAAAATACAAATCCATTCAGAGATACAAAGATGTTCTGGCTGTAACAGACGGCAGACTGGTTCCTGAATGGCTGAGCGCAAACCACGATGCACTGAGCGGCACCGTGCTTGCAAAACCCACAAGAGCACAGATCGATGTTCCTGTTGAAGAAACATTTATCGTCGAACTGTACTCCAAATAATAGATTTCGATTGTGCAGTGAAGTCAAAGATACAGCCGCAAGGCTTTCCTTGCGGCCATCTAATATATTAAAGGGAGGTTTGAATGAGTGTTTGAATTTGAGAAACCTCGCATTGAAATTGCTGAGATGTCACCGGACGGAACATATGGTAAGTTTGTGGTAGAGCCTCTGGAAAGAGGATATGGCACAACTCTGGGCAATTCCCTGAGACGGATCCTGCTTTCTTCCCTTCCCGGTGCGGCAGTAAGCAACGTTAAGATCGACGGCGTGCTTCATGAATTCAGCGTGATTCCCGGCGTTAAGGAAGACGTGACAGAGATCATCCTGAACCTGAAGGGACTGGCAATCAAAAATACCAGCGAAGGCAACGAGCCCAAAATTGCGTATATCGACATGGAAGGCGAAGGCGAAGTCAAAGGCTCCGATATCAAGGCGGACAGCGATATTGAAATCCTGAACCCCGACCACCATATCGCGACTCTTTCCGGCGGCGCAGGCAGTAAGCTCTACATGGAGATTACCATTAACAAAGGCCGCGGCTATATTGGCGCCGACAAAAACAAAAAAGACGATCAGCCAATCGGTATGCTTCCGGTAGACAGTATCTTTACACCTGTGACCAGAGTAAACTTCCTGGTAGAAAACACACGTGTAGGCCAGATCACAGACTACGACAAGCTGTCTCTGGAGGTATGGACAAACGGGACCATCGCTCCCGATGACGCAGTCAGCTACGGCGCGAAGATCCTGAACGAGCACCTGAACCTGTTCATCGACCTGTCTGATAACGCGAAGGACGCTTCCATTATGGTAGAAAAAGAAGAAGGCAAGAAAGAGAAAGTTCTGGAAATGAGCATTGAGGAACTGGATCTGTCTGTACGTTCTTACAACTGCCTGAAACGTGCCGGCATCAACACTGTTGAGGATCTGGCGAACAAGACAGAGGAAGAAATGATGAAGGTAAGAAACCTGGGACGCAAGTCTCTGGAAGAAGTGCTGAACAAAATGGCAGAACTGGGTCTGTCCCTTCGTCCCAGCGACGAATAATTCTGCCCGTTAACCATTATTTACTGTGGAATTACGGCACACATAAGCCCGAAGAGCAGTGGCGCCGGGGTAAGTTCCGCAGGTATCAACAAGGAGGATTTAACCATGCATGCATCCGGTTATAGAAAACTTGGCAAAACAACACCTCAGAGAAAAGCTCTGCTGAGAAACCAGGTTACAAATCTGCTGTACCACGGCAAGATCAAAACAACAGAAACAAGAGCGAAAGAAGTTAGAAGAATCGCTGAAAAGCTCATCACTCTGGCTGTAAAGGAAAAAGACAACTTCGAAGAAGTTGAAGTAACAGCAAAGGTTGCAAAGAAAGACGGCAACGGCAAGAGAGTGAAAGAAGTTGTAAACGGCAAGAAAGTAACTGTTTATGACGAAGTAAAGAAAACAGTTAAGAAGGATAAACCTTCCAGACTGGCTGCAAGACGTCAGATGCTGGCTTACCTGTACCCTGTAACAGAGGTACCCGCAGACGGTAAGAAAGCAAGAAAGAACAGCAAAAAAGTTGACATGGCAGCAAAAATGTTCGACGAAATCGCTCCTAAGTATGTAGGCCGTACAGGCGGTTACACAAGAATCGTGAAACTGGGCGCTAGAAAAGGCGACGGCGCGATGGAAGTTATCATCGAACTGGTTTAAGATCGATGACAGCCTGATGACAGGCAAGCATAGAAATAAGAAGCACAGAACCTTGTCTTTGAGGCTCTGTGCTTTTTTATTTTTGCAGCGAGGAATGTAGCCCAAAATGAAAAGAAATCCGTGCGGAACAGCAGGCCTCCGCCCATATTGTTATGTTGGAAGCCGGAAACGCAGAGTTCCCTTAGGAAAAAGATATGGCAGAAGAGGAATCTAAAAGAACCCGTCCTATTTGAGGACGGGTTCTTTTACATTAGGAGATCAAAATGAATTTTTTGATGTTACTGGCTGTTTATGCTTCCGCGCCGGCAGAAGTAGTATCGGCTTCCGCTACTAGTTCCATGGCTGCGGGAGAAGTCTCCTCTGCAACAGGTGTGTAGGTCATGGAAATACCGATCATAAAAGAAAGAGAAAATACAATAGCGCTCATCAGAACCGTTTTTTTCATTGTCATAGGAAACCCTCCTTTCAGGGCATCTTCATAAGAAAACAAATATATTGATTGGATTTTTTTCTTATGAAGACAGCCATTGCAGCTCCTCTCAAGGAATAAGAAAATCGTTGTTTTCTTAAAGGGAGGCTGCTTTGCAGAATACTTTTTTATCTGATACCATCATACCACAAAGGGGACAAGCATAGGTTACAGCGGTGTAAATTTATGGTTACAGCCGCATTTCTTTTTTATTACAGGAATATCTCGAAAAAGAGAAGAATTTCTTAAGACACACAGTTCGAGACGGAGATAGGAAAGATTCTTGACAGGGGGCCTTTTTTTCCATAAGATACAGTTATACAGATACCCCTAGAGGTATAAGGAGGTTTTAATCATGAGACAATGTATGGACGCGGATAATTTACACCGCAGACTGAAAAAAATTATCGGACAGGTACAGGCCATAGACCGCATGATCGACGAGGATGTTCCCTGCGAAGATGTGCTGGCCCAGATCAACGCGGCCAAATCCGCCCTCCATCGGGCAGGGCAGGTGGTGCTGGAAGGCCATATCAAGCACTGTGTACGGGACGGCATTGAGCATGGCGACGCGGAGCAGACCATTGCCAGCTTTACCAAAGCGGTGGAGCGCTTTGCCAATATGAAATGAATCCATTGACAACCCATACCCCTATATGTATAATAAACATATACCCCCATGGGTATTGAAAGGAGGATGTATGGTGGAAAAATTAGAAGAACTGCTGGAATGGGGCGGCGTGAAAAAAGACATTCTGCTTCTGGTACTTTCCGGTATTTGTCTGCTGGGCAGTATTCTGGGAATTCAGCCCTTTCCCTTTGATCTGGCATGGGTAGCCATTGTGCTTTGCGGCCTGCCCATCATTTTGGAGGCCATTATCGGTCTGGTGACGGCCTTTGACATCAAGGCGGATGTGCTGGTATCCATGGCGCTGATTGCCTCGGTGTTTATCGGAGAGCATTTTGCGGCTGGGGAAGTGGCTTTTATTATGCAGCTGGGGGCTTTGCTGGAGGATTTGACAGTGGCCAAGGCCAGAGCGGGTATCGAGAAGCTGGTCCGTTTGACCCCCAGAACGGCCAGAAGGATAGTGGATGGAAAGGAAGAAATGATACTGGCAGAAGAGGTGCAGGCGGGAGATATCCTGCGGGTAGTTCCGGGAGAGACCGTTCCTGTGGACGGCATGATCCTTTCCGGTGAGACTTCGGTGAATCAGGCAGTCATGACCGGGGAATCCCTTCCGGTGGACAAAGGGCCGGGAGATGAAGTGTCCAGCGGCACCGTCAATCAGTTTGGCTCTTTTGATATGAAGGCTCTGCGGGTAGGCGAGGACAGTTCCATCCAGCGGATGATTCGTCTGGTGCAGTCTGCCGATGCCGGGAAGGCTAAGATTGTGGGAATTGCCGACCGATGGGCCACTTGGGTGGTGGTGATCGCGCTGGTTTCGGCGGCTCTGACCTGGTTCTTTACGGAGGAAATCATCCGCGCCGTGACCATATTGGTTGTATTTTGCCCCTGCGCTTTGGTGCTGGCAACGCCTACGGCCATTATGGCGGCCATTGGCAACGCCACGAAGCATGGCTTTTTGGTGCGGGAAGGGGACGCCCTGGAACGTCTGGCGGCTGTTTCCCGGCTTACCTTTGATAAAACAGGGACATTGACCTACGGCAAACCAAAAGTGACAGCAGTTTACAGCGATTTGCCGGGATTGGGAAAAGAGGAGCTGTATAGAATGGCCGCCGCGGCGGAAAAGCGCTCGGAGCATCCTCTGGGCAAGGCGGTTGTGCAGTGTTGTGAAAAGGAGAGCAGTCATCTTCTGCCGGAAGCGGAGAATTTTCAGATGCTGCCGGGCCGCGGTGTGGCGGCTCTGGTGGAAGGCAGGGAAATTCTGGCGGGAAATACGGAGCTGTTGGCGGATCATCAAATTAGGCTGTCTGAAACAATACAGGCAGAGGCGGAAAAACACCGGCTGGAAGGCTGTACCATTATCTATGTGGCCATAGACCGTCAGGCGGCGGGATTTTTGGCTCTGGCCGATACACTGCGCCAGGATGCGGCGGAAACCATAGAGGGCGTAAAGGCCGCTGGTGTAACGCCGGTACTGCTGACGGGAGACCATGAAAACGCCGCCAAACATATTGCGTCAGCCCTGGGAATCACAGAGGTCTACGCCGGGTGCCTGCCGGAGGACAAGCTGAACCGCATCGACGAGTACCAGAAGGACGGCAGACAGGTCTGTATGATGGGGGACGGCATCAACGATGCGCCTGCGCTGAAAAAAGCCTATGTGGGCATCGCCATGGGCGGGATCGGCAGTGATATTGCCGTAGAGGCGGCGGATATTGCGCTGGTGAATGATGATATCCGGCAACTGCCCCATTTGCTGCGGCTGGCGAAACGAATGATGTTTACGATCAAATGTAATCTGACCTTTTCCATGACTCTGAATTTTATCGCCATTATTCTGGCTATGACTGGCGTATTGAATCCCATTATTGGGGCGCTGGTACATAATGCCGGGTCTGTACTGGTAATTCTCAATTCGGCGCTGCTGCTGAAATGGAAGAAAGCCTGAAAAAGAAAAAGTATCCTGCGGCCGCGGACAGATCTGTCCGCGGTCTTTTTTGCCGGGGAAAGGGGGCAAAGGCGCTTTGACCGTCAGAGGCTCTATTCTGATTCCGGTACGGAAAACGGGCCGCAGGATTTTGCGGAAGACCGCATTTTTCTTGACTTTTTCATAGAAAAAAGGTATCTTATTGATAGCTGTGAGTATTTACGCCATAGACTATGAAAGATGGAAGAAATCTTCTTCCTGAAAGAAAAGGTGAACAGGAAATTATGAAAATGATTAAGGCCAAAGATCTGACCTACGAGTATATTCGCGTTATGGAAACGGATCATGGCACTAAGGAAGAAAAGGTATCTGCTCTCAAGCAGGTCAACATGGAAATAGAACAGGGAGATTTTATCGCTGTCCTGGGCCATAACGGCTCCGGGAAATCTACCTTTGCCAAGCAGATCAACGCGCTGCTGCAGCCTACCGGCGGCACCCTCTGGGTGAAGGACATGGATACCAAAAACGACGCGCTGGTTTGGGATATCCGCCAGACGGCGGGAATGGTGTTCCAGAACCCCGATAACCAGCTGGTAGCCACGGTAGTAGAAGAGGATATTGCTTTTGGACCGGAAAACATGGGCGTAGAACCCAAGGAGATCCGCCGTCGGGTGGATGAGGCGCTGGCAACGGTGCGCATGGAGGAATACGCTACCCATACCCCGTCTAAGCTCTCCGGCGGACAGAAGCAGAGAATCGCCATTGCCGGTGTGCTGGCCATGAAGCCGGACTGCATCGTATTGGACGAGCCTACGGCCATGCTGGACCCTGTGGGACGCCGGGAGGTCATGGAGACCATTGAACGGCTGAATAAAGAAGAGGGGATCACCATGATCCTCATTACCCACTATATGGACGAAGCGGTACGGGCGGACAAGGTCTTTGTCATTGATGATGGGGACCTAGTCATGCAGGGGACGCCACGGGAAATCTTTTCCCAGGTGGAAGAACTGAAGAAATACGGTCTGGATGTGCCTCAGGTAACAGAGGTGGCGTATCTTCTGCGGAAGGAAGGTATTGACCTTCCGGCGGATATTCTGACGATAGAAGAAATGGTAGGTGCGGTATGTCAATTAAAATCAACCATTTAACCCATATATATAATCCCGGTACGGCCTTTGAGAAAAAGGCACTGGATGATGTAAGCCTGGAGATCCCCAAGGGGCAGTTTGTGGGCCTCATCGGTCATACAGGCTCCGGGAAATCTACTTTGATCCAGCATCTGAACGGGATCATTTCCCCTACCTCCGGCGAGATCCTGCTGGATGGGGAGAATATTCATAAGGATAAGGCAAAGCTGAAGGAAGTGCGCCGCCGTATCGGGCTGGCCTTCCAGTACCCGGAGTACCAGCTCTTTGAAATGACGGTTTATAAGGATGTAGCCTTTGGCCCTACCAATATGGGCCTTTCTCCTGAGGAGATCCATGAAAGTGTCATTTCCGCGTTACAGACCGTAGGTCTGTCGGAGGAAGTTTATGAAAAATCTCCCTTTGAGCTGTCCGGCGGCCAGAAGCGGCGTGTGGCCATTGCCGGTGTGCTGGCCATGAATCCGGAGGTATTGATTCTGGACGAGCCGACGGCAGGTCTGGACCCCAGAGGCCGGGACGAGATTTTACAGGCCATCAAAGAACTGCACGAAAAACGGGGCATCACGGTCATTCTGGTGAGCCACAGCATGGAGGACGTGGCAAAGCTGGTGGATCGCATCATTGTGATGCATCGGGGCAAGGCGGCCATGGAAGGCACCCCCAGAGAGATCTTTTCTCATGTGGAAGACCTGGAGAAGATGGGGCTGGCGGCGCCGCAGGTCAGCTACGTTTTCGCGGAGCTGAAAAAGCGGAGCTTTGATGTGCCTACAGATGTATATACCATAGAAGAAGCCAAAGAGGCTTTGCTGAAATTGATAAAGCAGGTGAAAGCATGATTCGGGATATTACCATCGGTCAGTACTACCCGGCGGAGTCGCCGATCCATCGGCTGGACGCCAGAGTCAAGATCGTTGTGACATTTTTATATATTGTATCGCTGTTTATCGTCAATACCATTATGGGGTATGTGATCGTAACGGCGCTGCTGGGCGTGGTGATCCATGCCTCTAAGGTCCCTGTGAAGTTTATGCTGCGGGGGCTGAAAAGCATTATAATTATCATTCTTTTTACGGCGGTCATCAATCTGTTCATGACACGGGGGGACCATATTCTCTGGAGCTGGAAGTTTTTGACCATTACAACGGAAGGGCTGTATATGGCCATCAAAATGTGTGTCAGACTGGTTCTTTTGATTGTAGGCTCCTCTCTGATGACATTGACCACAACGCCCATCCAGCTGACAGACGGCATTGAGTATTTGCTGCGGCCTTTGAAAAAGATTGGCGTGCCGGCGCATGAGATTGCCATGATGATGACCATTGCTCTGCGTTTTATCCCCACACTGCTGGATGAAACGGACAAGATCATGAAGGCACAGCAGGCCAGAGGCGCGGACTTTGATACAGGGAACATGATACAGAAGGCAAAAAGCCTGATCCCTATTCTGGTGCCGCTGTTTATTTCCGCCTTTCGCCGGGCGGAGGAACTGGCTATGGCCATGGAGGCCAGATGCTACCACGGCGATGAGAACAGAACCCGTATGAACGTAATGCGGATGCGGGGCAGGGACTATCGGGCGGCTGTCATGACGGCGGTATATCTTTGCGTTGTGGTAGGGTTGCGGATCGCCGCAGGTCATTTGACATTTATGATTTAAGAAAGGAACAGAACCGCAGAAATGCAGGCTGCTTGAAGTCTGTATTTTTGTGGTTTTCTGCATTTTTTTCAAATTCCGGAGGAGGGCGGAAAGGCACTTTGCCGGAAACATTTCGGGGAGGAAATGGGCGTGCGGAATCGGGAAATTTCGTTTTGTAATATGATCCTTTGCCTGTTGGTTATGTGGATTCATATTTGTTCTGTGGCGGTGAGCACATGGGACAAGGCCAGCGGGGCCTTTTTTGCAGTGGAAATGACATGGCGGCTTTCCGCTTTTGTGGTGCAGGGCTTTCTTTTTCTGTCTGCGCTGAAACTTTTTCGGAACATGGAAAAAAAGCCTTTTTCCTACGGCCCTTTTTTGTGGGGGCGTATTCGGAAAATCGGCGTGCCGTATCTTATTGCCGTTCTGGTCTCTTATCTGGGGCTGATCTGGCTGGGGTATTATGCCTTTGATCTGAAATTTTTGGTGAAGTCCGCGCTTTTGGGCAATATGATCGCCCCTTTTTACTTTATCATTATTCTGTTTCAGTTTTATGTGCTGATGCCCGTATGGCGCTGGATGGTGAAAAAAGTGGATTTCTGGGCAGCGGCGGTCAGCGCTGTTTTGCTGATGGCGGCGTTCCATGACGGCCTGCCTTCTATGATTGCCATGGTTTCCCCGGGAACGGCCTTCCCTTATAATGACCGTGTCTTTACCTCCTATCTGGCCTATTGGGTGCTGGGGTGTTATGCAGGAAGGAACTACGACGTCTTTCTGGAGAGTTTGCAGCGGAATAAGGGTGTGATTTTCTGTCTGTTCCTGATTTCCGCCTGTGCCGACGGCCTGCTGTATTACGGCATGGTCAGAGGAATGTTGGCAGTACCTTTTCTGGAGGACATTCATCGGCTTTATGTGGTGTTTGCCATGGCATTTTTGTTTTTGCTGGGGGATACGCTGGGCCGGAAGGTCATGGAAAACAGGGTGTGTCAGGCAGTGGACGCCTTCAGCTATGAGCTGTACCTGTACCATGGCATCTGGCTGTATGTGGTGCAGGACCGGCTTCTGGGTCTGTTGGGCATTTCCAATTACGGCGCGGCTCTGGCGGCAAGGATATTTTGCTGTTATGGTCTGGCGGTCGCGGTCGCTTTGGCAGTACAATATTTGCGAAAAAGAAAGGCGGATATGGGATGAGGATATTATTGACCATTGCCTATGATGGAACGAGATACAGCGGCTGGCAGAAGCAGAAATCGCCGGAGGTGCTGACGGTGGAGGGTGAGCTGGAAAAAGGCCTGCGGGCCCTTTTTCGGGACAAGGAGCTGGAGTGTATCGGCGCCAGCCGGACGGACCGGGGCGTTCATGCTTTGGGCCAGCGGGCGGTGGTAGATGTGGAGACCACCATTCCCGTGGAGAAAATTCCCCTTGCCATCCGTCCTTTTCTGCCGGAGGATATTGTGGTGACGGCGGCCAGAGAAGTGCCAACGGCGTTTCACCCCCGTTATGACTGCGTGAAAAAAACATATGAATACCGCATTTACCATGGGAAATATAAAAACCCAAAGGAACGGCTGTACAGCACCTTTGTCTATCACGATCTGGATGTGGAGAAAATGAACGAAGGCGCGAAAGCCTTTGTGGGCACTCATGATTTTGCCGCGTTCTGCGCCGCGGGGAGCAGTGTTTCTACTACGGTGCGGACCATTTTCGACTGCCACATGGAGCAGGAAGGCCAGCAGATCCGTATTCTGGTGACGGGCGACGGGTTTTTGTACAATATGGTGCGGATCATTGCCGGGACGCTGATTGCCGTAGGCCAGGGAAAACTTCCCGCCGAAGGGGTGGCCGGTATCATTGAAAGCAGAGATCGGACGCAGGCGGGCCAGACAGCGGAGCCCCAGGGCCTGACTTTGCTGGAAATTTATTATGATTTGCCTTAGAAATCCCTTGACACCGGTATTTCGGCGTATTATAATAATAAAGCTGTGATTTAGATTTTAAGACGCTTTGCGTTTTAAATATAGTTTCTCAAGGTGGGACCCAATAAGTTATGAGGTAAAAGGCATAATGGAGATTGCAGGGATATTCCCGTATCGCTGTAAAGTCAAAGGGTCGAACAAAAAAATAATAAGGGAGGTAAAGAACCATGAGAACAACTTACATTGCGAAAGAAGCAGATGTAGTAAAGAAGTGGTATGTTGTTGACGCAACAGATCTGACACTGGGCCGTCTGGCTTCCGAAATCGCAAACATCTTAAGAGGTAAAAACAAACCCCAGTACGCACCCAACGTTGACATGGGCGACTATGTGATCGTGGTAAACGCGGAAAAAATTGCTGTAACAGGCAAAAAGCTGACACAGAAACTGTATCAGCATCACACAGGCTACATTGGTGGTCTGAAAACAGTAAGACTGGACAAAATGCTGGAAACACACCCTGAAAGAGTTATCGAACATGCTGTAAAAGGTATGCTTCCTAAAAACGCTCTGGGCAGAAAAATGTTCTCCAAACTGCATGTTTACGCAGGCGCGGAACATCCCCACGCAGCGCAGAAACCTGAAGTTTTGGAACTGAAATTTTAATCGAAGGAGGAAGGCATAATGGCAGCAGCTAGATATTACGGTACAGGCAGAAGAAAATCTTCCGTAGCAAGAGTTTATCTGGTACCCGGCAGTGGTAAAATCACAATCAACAAAAGAGATATCGACGAATATTTCGGTCTGGAAACACTGAAACTGATCGTTCGTCAGCCTCTGGAACTGACAGAAACAACCGCAAAATTTGACGTTCTGGTAAACGTAAAAGGCGGCGGCTTCACAGGTCAGGCAGGCGCAATCAGACATGGTATCTCCAGAGCTCTGCTGCAGGCAGACGGCGATTTCAGACCTTCTCTGAAAAAAGCTGGCTTCCTGACAAGAGACCCTCGTATGAAAGAAAGAAAGAAATATGGTCTCAAAGCAGCAAGAAGAGCACCTCAGTTCTCCAAGAGATAATTTCCACTGCTTCTCAGTACGTCTTTGGACGCTGTTTTGCAGAAAACTGGATGGTTTTGGAGTTGTGAGAGTTCCTCAGAAGTGTTCCGTTTTACTCCGTAAGGAGCAAGCAAGGAGCACACAAGGAACAAGAATCGCAAGCGAAAACAAAAGCCTTATGAAGCAGGAGATCGTTCCACAAGGAGCGTATCTCCTGCTTTTTTTGTGCTGCACGGTTTTTCCTTCTTCCTTTTAGATCTTGTTGATTGCCTCCACCAGTGTTTCAATATCCAGGTGGGTGTAGACACGTTCGGTGAGCGTCATGGCACCGGAGTGTCCCACAATCTTCTTGATCATGGTTTGGTCTACATGGGCCTCTGTCAGCATGGAGATGCAGGTGTGCCGGGTACAGTGTGGCGTCTGGTCATATCCAAGCTGCTCCATCAGGGGTGTGAAGTAACTGTCGTAATAGTTCCTGTAATCGAAGTGCTTTTGGTCCGGCGTGTGGAGCAGATATTCACACTGAGAACCTTCGTACCATGCTTTGTAGAATGGCAGCACCTTGTCGGCAATGGGGACTTTCCGCAGGCCGTTCTCGGTTTTGCTGGCGATCACATCAAAGTACTGTTCTTCCAGATGTACGTTTTCCTTCTTCAAGTCCAGGAACTCCGAGATGCGGCAGCCGTTGTAGATCAGCATCAGCACGATTTGATAGTACGGATCTTCCGCAAGCTCCCACAGGCGGGCAATCTGCTCCTTTGTGAACTTGTTCCGGTCACGCTTGTTGGGGTTCTTATCCTTGTACCGGCTCAAATCCACAAACTCGGAGTAATCCTTGTTGCAGATGTCGTTTTTCATGGCGTAGGCGTACAGCTGATTGAACAGCCCCTTGAGTTTTTTTAGGGTGGGGTAATTCTTCCCGCAGGTGTCCACCACAAATTGAAGATCCATCAGCCGAATATCCCGAAATACCTTGTTGTAAAGTGTTCCGCATACCCGATAGGACGCCTCATAGCCTTTTACATTTGACTTGGAGATGGTGGGAAACTTCTCCTTTGACCAGCGTTCATAGACCTCCTGGAAGGTGGCCTTGGATGCCTTGATGTCAAAGGGATTGTTGTTGTACTCTGCCAGCATTTGCAGCCCCTCTGCTCTGGTTGCCGCATAGCCGATGGTAATTTGTTCCTGAACAGACTTTCCAGTTTCAGGGTTGACGTGCCACCCTACCGTTTTCCTCACTGCATAGGGCCTTCTTCGCTTTCCGGACATTTTCTTGACGCTTCCATATCCGTTGGGTAATCTCAAAAAATCTCAAACTTCCTTTCTCCCAGCGTTTGAATTAAATTTGATGAAGGGTATGCAACACCCTTTGTTATTCCTGGTCGCCGTTTTCTTCGGCGGCCTTTTTCATTTTCTCCAGCATCTGCCGATCCAGTTCGTTGCGCCGCTGAATGCGCTCCAAATCGGAGAGGACTTCCACTTCCTTGTCCTGAAGTTTGGCATCTGCGTAGTAGGCCAGTTCCTTTTCAATCCAGCGGTCAAAGGATTCCTGATCGGTCCAATAGGTTTCCAGCTTTTCACGTTCGTCCCGGAACTCTTCCAAAATCAGGCACAGGGAATCGTTCATCTCTGCGGAGTGGTCATTTCCATTGAATTTCAGGGAGCAGGACCATTCTTCGCTGTGGGGTGGGCGCTGGACGTCGATCTCGAACCGGATACCGGCCTTCTTGTTTAATTGGTAAAGAACCGCTATCACATCAGACAGGCTATCCAACTGGATTTCAGGTTTCTGGTAGCCAATCAGGTCTGCCGGAGATATGTTTAAGATTTTGGCGATGGCATTGATCATCGCTATGGATGGCTCAATTTCACCGCTTTCGTATTTTTGAACTGTGCGCATCGTCTTGTCCAGACGCTGTGCCAGCTCTGTTTGGCTCAAGTGAGCGGCCTTGCGGGCTGCCTTGATTCTCTCGCCAATTTCGGCTGGGTTGCTGTGCATTGTCATCACCTCGTTTGTATTGTAACACGAAGCCGTACGAATTACAAGGTCGCAATACGAATAATTTTTTCGTATTTAGTGTTGACAAGCTGTCGAGGATGGCTTATAATCGAAATACGAACTAATAATTCGCATATTGGCAATAAGGAGGTCATTCACATGGAGAAGAAAGTTTATGTCGAACTGCCGCCCTTCACTGGACGCAATGTCCCCATCACTGAGATTGCAGCCGCCATGCACAAAGATGCCCAGTATGTGCGCACTGGCTTGCAGCAGGGAATCCTGAAATTCGGCTATGCGATCAAGCTGGAAAACTCCAACGAGTACAACTACTACTGCCCCGACAGAAAGGTGTGGGAGGAAATTGGATATTTCCAGCCGGAAACCGCATAAAAAAAGAGCCCCCATCCTGGCAGATGAGAACTCTTGGCGACAGTACAAACGGCAGCTGCCGTGTGACTATCACTCAGCAAGGATATTATAACACGACAGCTGCCAAATTCAATAATTATTTAAGGAGGAACAGAATTTGACAGCTTTACCAGACAGCATCATACAAAATGGTCTGTTCTGCTGCTGGAAGTACGAGGAACGGAATGGGAGGAAAACGAAGGTGCCATACCAGCCGGAAACCGGCCTGGGAGCAAAAAGCAACGATCCTTCCAGCTTCGTACCTTATAAAACAGCAGTACAGGCCAGCGGATATGATGGCATTGGAATTGGCATTTTCAACGGCATCTGTGCGATTGACCTGGACAACTGCCTTTCGGACAGCGGCTATTACACCCAGACCGCCGCAGAAATTGTGGCCTTAATGCACAGCTATACCGAGTACAGCCCCAGCGGCAACGGTCTGCACATCCTCTTTTCGGCAAAAGGCTTTCAGTATGATACCAAGCGATTCTACATTATGAACCATCAGGCCGGAATCGAGGTTTATGTGGCGGGAGCAACCAACAAATATGTCACCGTGACCGGAAACCGCTGTGAGGACTATGAGTATGGTGACCGGACCCAGGAGCTGCAAGTGTTGCTGGACAAGTTCATGCGCAGGCCAGAGGTATGCGCAGAAAATGCAATAAATGCAAAAAACTCTGATTTAAGCATGGAGCAGCTTCTGCAACTGGCAAAAAGCAGTAAGAATGGGGCAGCGTTCACAGCCCTTTGGAACGGTTCGTTGGAGGGATATTCGTCCCCATCAGAGGCAGATCTGGCGCTGTGCAGTCATCTCGCCTTTTGGACAGGACGGGATGTTGCCAAGATGGACACTATGTTCCGGCAGTCGGGATTGATGCGGGATAAATGGGACCGGCAGCAATCCGGCACAACGTATGGTGCAATCACCATTCAGAAGGCAATCGAGCATTGCCGAGAGATCTACACTCCAAAAGCGGAGCCGTCACCGGTTTTTCAACCTATTGTTCCGCTGACGCCACAGTGGAGTGATCTGCCTGCATTTCCGGTAGACGCTCTCTCGGATGTGATTCGGAATTATGTGAGTGCGGTGGCCGAACACAGTCAGACTGCCCCGGACATGGCAGCGGCGATCAGCCTGGGTGTGCTGGCAACCTGCTTACAAGGGAAATACAAGATAGAGGGAACGCCGGGATACTGTGAGCCTTTGAGCTTGTACACAGTGGTGATCGCCGCACCGGGGGAGCGAAAGTCCAGCGTCATGCGGGATATGACCACATTCCTCTATGAGTATGAGCAGGAATATAACAAGGCGCACAGCATGGAAATACGGGAAAACCACTTGCAGCGGGAATCTCTGGAACGTCAGATTTCCGGTCTGCAAAAGAAGCTGGAGCGTAAGGAAAGCCAGGAAATGGAGCTGGAGCTACGGCAGCTTCAGGAGCAGTTGGAAGAAACTCCAGAACGAAAGCCGGTTCGCTTTTTTGCGGACGATTGTTCCAGTGAAGCTCTGACCAGCTTAATGGCAGCTAACAACGGAGTGTTCTCCGTGATCTCCACCGAGGGCGGCATATTTGACATCATGGCAGGACGGTATTCCAACAAATCCAACATTGATGTCTGGCTGAAAGGCCACTGTGGGGATGCCATTTATGTGGATCGAATGACCCGTGAAGCGGAGTGCATCATGCACCCGGCATTGTCAGCCATCCTCTCGATTCAGCCCAGTGTGCTGGATGAAATCATGTCCAATACCACCATGACCGGGCGGGGCTTGATTGCCCGCTTCCTGTATGCGTCCCCACCATCCAGAATTGGCAGCCGGGTCTTTCGTACCCAGCCGATTCCGCCCGAAATAACCGCCGCTTATCGCAGCTTGATTTTTCGCCTGATGGCTTTACCGATTGCTGGAGATGCCCAGACGGTACACCTTTCCGAAAAAGCCTTTGACCTGATGGCCGATTACTTTCAGGAACATGAGAAGTTTCTGGTTGGCGAGGGACAGGCAATTTCCGATTGGGCAAGCAAATATATCGGTGCCGTACTCCGGATTGCAGGACTGTTGCACTGTGCTGATATGGAAGATGACAAAGCAGAAGTAACAGCTTCTACGATGAGCAAGGCGATTCAGATCGGCAAATACTTTCTGGCTCATTCCACCTACGCCTATTCCATGATGGGTACTGACTTGAGCATTCAGAAAGCTAAATTTGTCCTGGCAAAGCTGAAAAAGAAGAACATATCGGTGATCAAGCGTTCAGAGCTTTTTCAGATGTGCCGGGGAAAGTTCTTCAAGAAAACGGAGGAGATTTTTCCGACGCTGGAACTGCTGGAGGGACATGGATACATTCGTCTGGAAGAACCGGAACGCCAGTCGGTGGGCAGACCAGCCGATGTGAAAATCATCGTGAACCCCGCCGCATGAAACCGGAATTATCTGCATTTATTGCATTTCCTGCACAGAGTTGCACTCTGGTATCGCACCACCGTCCCCATCGAAAAATCCTCAGATTTGGAGATGGAAGGTTCGGGAGAATCCGGTGGATTTTCCCGAACCGTGGCCGGCAGGATTGCTTACCGGAGCAAGGAGGCCGGACACACCTGACTTGCTGTGTGGATAGCACACGCAAGTCAGGGAGGCTCCCGCAGGAGCCGCATCCCCCCTCGGAGAGCCCACGATACTTTGCAGCCGCAGGATGAAAGTATCATAGTGGGTTATTACACTTCCGCAGGAAGTGCGCCCCGGCCCGCAGGCCGTACAAACGTGAAAGGAGCTCTATGGCGAGAAACGACGGGATTGACCGTACCAGTGCAAGAAACGTAAACTTGACTGCCGCCAAAATCGGAAATGCCCAGCGGCACAACGAACGAGAAAAGGAATCCTATACCAACCCAGATATTATACCAGAACACACCCCTCAGAACATCCATTTTAAGAAACCTACCGCCGGATATGCAGAGATGTTTGCTCAGATGGAAAAAGACGGTGTAATCTCCACCCGTGGTCTGAAATCAGACGCCAACCTTTACGGGGAATTGATTTTTGATGTAAACTCCGCCTACTTCTATAACCATGGTGGGTATGAGTTTGCCAAGCGATTTTATGAGGACGCTTACAAAGCTGCCATAGAGATCGTTGGCGGCGAACAGTATATTCTCTCCGCTGTTATGCACGCCGATGAGCGTAACCGGGCCATGTCCGAAGCACTGGGGCAGGATGTATTCCATTATCATCTCCATGTGGTTTATGTTCCGGTTGTGGAGAAGCAGATCCTCTGGTCTAAGAGGTGCAAAGACAAATCACTTGTGGGAACTGTCAAGGAAACAATTATGCAGGTGAGCAGCAGTAAAAAATGGCTGTCTAAACCGGCATTGGACGAACAGGGAGCGCCTATTCTCCAGAAGAATGGCAAGCCGGTGCTGCGGAAGTCTTACAGCGTTCTCCAGGATGATTTCTTCCGGGCTATGCGAAACGCTGGATATGCGGATGTGGAGCGTGGAGAACGGGGTAGTTCCGAGGAACATTTGACCGTGACACAGTTCAAGGTGGAACGGGAACAGGAGCGATTGGAACAACTCACCGCACAAACGCAGCAGAAAGAGCAGCAGGCAGCTTCTCTGGAAAAGAAGATTGAGAAGATTCAAAAACAGCAGATTGCGGTTCAGGAAGTGGAGCAAATAGAACCTCATGCCGTTCCGTTTTCCTCAAAAGTTATGCTGGATCGTTCTGAATATGAAAATCTGGCAGCTGCGGCAAAGAAGTTTTATGTCCAGGAGCGCAAGGAATCCAAGCTGCAAAAGGCTTTGGATGCAGCGATGAAAATGATAAGTGAGTTGAAAGCAAAGGTCGCCGCACTGACCGCAGAACTGGCAGAGTACAAGTCCGTTCGGGGGCAGCTTCGCACCGTAGACTTGGAGAAGGAAAATGGTGAGCTTCGTGGTAAACTCCGCAAATATGAAGATGTAATTTCTCGGCATAATTTGTGGTCATATTTTTCACAGCATAGAAGAAGCGAGATTGATAGAGGAGAGTCGCGATAATTAACAAACAAGGCGGAGAAATATCTTATCTACAGCTATAAAACAAAGACGGAGCCAGTCTAAGTTTGTTGATTTATGTGCCATTTTGTGGTACACTATTACACAAGTACACAATTAAATGTGCATGAGAGGTAAACGATTATGGCAGAAAGAAACATGGTAAATCTGACAATCACGATGACACGGGAAGAGCGCAAAGCGCTCAAGCAGATTGCTTTGGATAAAGACATGACGGTTTCTGCCCTTCTGCGTGAATGGCTGAAAGAATATCAAGCAAAGGAGGCAGAGCAGTAATGGCAAAGAATGCTGATTTAGGTGCTGCCAAAACAGCTAAAAAGGATGAATTCTATACACAGCTAACTGATATTGAAAAGGAAATGCGATATTATCGCAAGCACTTCCAGGGTAAGACGGTGCTGTGTAACTGCGATGATCCGTTTGAGAGCAACTTTTTTAAGTATTTTGCGCTGAATTTCAATCGTTTGGGGCTGAAAAAGTTGATTGCAACTTGCTACTATTCGTCTCCGATTGCAGGGCAGCAGTTACAATACGGTTGTGACGCAAACGGCCAGATGACTTTTTACTTTGAAGATAAGGGTGCAGAAGAAAATAAAAGCAAGCGTCCTTATAAGGCTGTAGTTACTCAAGTATATGACAAGATGGGTGACGGTGGCGTGGATATGCTGGATGTGGCAGAGCTGTTCAGAACCGGCGAAAATGAGTTGGTAGAGCTGGAGGGCGATGGCGATTTCCGTTCGCCTGAATGTCTGGCCTTGCTGGATGAATCAGATATTGTGGTTACAAATCCGCCATTTTCATTGTTTCGTGAGTATGTAGCTACGTTGGTGGAGCATCAAAAGCATTTTATCATTATTGGTAATGTTAATGCACTGAAGTATAAAGAAATATTCCCGTATATCATATCAAATCAGATATGGCTTGGAGCAAGTATCCATTCGGGAGATAGAGCTTTTTTTGTTCCGGATGATTATTCACTTGATGCTTCGACTTGTGGCATTGATGAAGCTACAGGCCGAAAATATATCCGAGTAAAAGGCGTGCGGTGGTATACCAATCTTGACATGAAACAGCGCCATGAGGAACTAATTCTCGTAAAGCGATATAGCCCAGAGAATAATCCTTCGTATGATAATTATAATGCCGTTGAAGTTTCTAAAACTGCTGATATTCCATGTGACTACACAGGTATCATGGGAGTTCCGATTACATTCTTTGATAAGTTTAATCCGGATCAATTTGAGATTATTTGGCAAGCGTCAGGAAATACACGAGCATCTGCTCCGGTTGAGATATTAGAACAATTAGGATATAAACCGAGCAAAGAAGATCGTGGGGGATGTTGTTTGCTCAATGGCAAAAGGACTTATGACCGTGTGTTCATTCGTAACAAACATCCAGAACCACCGAAAGAGGTGAAATGATATGCAAATCAAAGAACTGAAAGTAACTGTCGGTGAAGTCTGTGAGGGCTATTTCAATGATGCAGAGGAAGGTGTCGTTGGATACGACGAGCGCCTTGATATAAGGCCGAAGTATCAGCGGGAGTTCGTCTACAAGGACGCGCAGCGTGATGAAGTCATTCGCACTGTCATGAAGGGCTTACCGCTCAATGTGATGTACTGGTGCAAGGTGAAGAAAGAGGACGGGTCAGATGGATTCGAGGTGCTGGATGGTCAGCAGCGTACCATTTCCCTGTGCGAGTATGTAGACGGCACCTTCTCTGTAGATGACAAGTATTTTTATAATCTACCGGCCGACAAGAAGCAGCAGATTCTTGACTATCCCCTGTTTGTGTATGTTTGTGATGGTACGGACAGCGAAAAGCTGGAATGGTTCCGTATTATCAACATTGCAGGCGAAGAATTGACCGATCAGGAGCTGCGGAACGCCGTCTATGCCGGTAGCTGGACTTCTGACGCAAAGCGGTATTTCTCTAAGACCGGCTGCGCAGCAGGTATGCTGGCTGGTGATTATTTGAAAGGCGCTTCTATCCGTCAGGAATACCTTGAAACGGCTATTTTCTGGGCGGCCAGCGCTGAAGGAAAAACCATTGAAGCGTACATGGCTGAACATCAGAACGACCCAAGTGCGGTGCAGCTGTGGAACTATTTTCGCTCTGTGATCGACTGGGTACAAGCGATTTTCCCCAAAAAGCGCAAAGAAATGAAGGGGTTGCCATGGGGCCTTTTCTACAATCAGCACGGCAAGCGGACAGACCTTGACCCCAAGAAGCTGGAGACGGAAATTCAGCGACTCATGGGTGATGAAGATGTGACCAAAAAATCCGGTATTTATGAGTACCTGTTGACTGGCGAAGAAAAGAAACTGTCAATCCGTTCCTTTGACCGTCGGGATGCTCTTGCGGCTTACGAGAAGCAAGGACATAAGTGTGCTATTTGTGGTGAAGAATTTGAGTTTGAACAGATGCACGCTGATCATATTACACCGTGGAGCAAAGGCGGCAAGACGACGCCTGATAACTGTCAAATGCTTTGCCGGGATTGTAATCTAAAAAAAGGTGCACAGGAATAGGCTTCAAGAGAACGTGGCTAAAGAATTGGGCTGCAAGGAGGGGATTAATTGAAGAATATGTTTAATATCTACTATATCAACAACGAGAAAGCTTCCGAAATTTCAATGTTGTTTGATAATCAGATAGTAGAGAAAATTACTCGTATTAAGAACACAGAACTATCATTAGCGGGTGATATGGATGCCACTACAAGCGCTGCTTCAAAGATTCCCGTTATTGGTCAGTATTTGCCCAGCATAGATCTAAATGGTAATTTATCTCATAGTAGATCTAATGGAGTGGAAGATACCGTAAAAGTAGTAAGCTCTAAATCAACAATTCTCAAACCTATTTATGAAAAAGCCAAAGAAGTGCGTCGGTTGGACGATAGCAAGGTTGGGAATTTGGTAAAAATTAAAGATGTTTACCTTACTGTCGTAAATTCCAATGATGTTTTGGCTACAAAAGCGCTTATGAGTGGTTTGGTGAGTCAAGTACCTGTTAAAGGCATTGGTAATATGAACTTCACCTCTCTTGTGGAGGTAATGTTTAAAGGCTCCGCCTATGTTCTTTGCGGTGAGTTGCCACATAGATTTGGCTCCAATGAGCACATGATGCTCAAAATTCCCATGAGCGCTGAAAATGAAATGGAAAGTCAGTACAGCATTTCGGACATTGAGATCGGTAAAGTTACTGTGCTTGGCATTTATCGAGGAGAATTTGAACGCAGTGATGTTGAGCGAAAGATCAATCGCATGATGGCGTTAAACGATAGCAGTAAAAAGAATCAAGAGCAGACAGTCAATTTTCAAGACAGTGGTATGGATATTGAAGATGGCGTCCAAGAAGAGGCTAAAAAAGATATTCCGAATGCTTCTGGTACGCAGGGGAAGGTTCATTACATCGATGTTATTGCAATTATTCAGGACCTTAATGCTTAGGTGTTATTATGGATAGAGTAAGTATTTATGAGTACGATCGAAAGAACCGAGAGCGTGTTGTTAAAGCAATTGAAGAAGCTGATGGGCAAATATTAAGTTGGTCTTTTTTCGCCAAAGATCAATCAAAATTTGACTTTCCTGCAGGTACTCGCTCGGTCTTTATTGATTTGTCTTCATTATTTTATAGCGAAGATCGGGCTGATGCTCTTGTTGCACCAGCAGAACTTATGTTGAATGCTGTTCAAAAAGAGCAGTCTGTTGCCTTGTATGTCATTATCGAGCGTCAATATAGCAAACAAGTTCAAGATTTGCTGTATTACAAAATTGATAAAGTTCTTGAGCTTGAGAGCTTCCTTAAAATTGAAAAGGACCCAATTCAAAATATTGTTGACGTTAATCAGTCTGATTTTGACAATATCTTAGATTACTTAAATCAAAATCTTTTTGGCAACGAACTATTCAAAAAACGCTTAAAGGAGGAATTAACAAAGTATAGGCTTTTCAATCGAATTGGCCAACAGCCGATTTTCTCTGTTTTAATATGTGGTGCATCGGGCATTGGTAAAACAGAAGTCGCCAGATTGCTCCATCAGAAGTTGGCACCAGAGGAACCAATGATAAAAATTAATTTCGGCAATTATAGTGCTCAAGATGCACTGAATAGTTTGATTGGTAGTCCACGAGGTTATATTGGCAGTAATAAAGGTGAATTACCGGACAAGCTTATGCGTAGCCGAAGTAAGGTAATCCTGATAGATGAATTTGAAAAAGCCAGCAAACCCGTTTATAACTTTTTCTTGCAGCTGCTTGAAGAAGGAAAATTTACAGACTCCTTAGGACGAGAGTATGACTTAGATAAATACATTATTGTCTTTACTTCCAATATGCCTAAGGAAAAGATCGGAGAATTTCTTCCTCCTGAATTGCGTTCAAGGTTTAATTATAAATGCGCTTTCTGGCCGCTTTCCACAAAGGAAAAAGAACAATATGTAGCATTTAAGAGCGAACGTTATTTAGAGAAAATAAGGTGTGAATGTCCCGAAATAGATAGCGATTTGAAGGCTTCTGATATAGTGCGTATTGATGTTTCACGCTATTCCAATATGCGTGACATCAATGGTGAAATAATGCGTCAGATCACAGACGCGCTGTACGAGCAGATCGTCGAGTAGAAGTAATAAATCAGCCGAGTAGCTAACTACTACCCGGCTGATCGTTGATATTGTTATTCGTCCATGACCTCAAGCATCATTCTGGCACCCAGCTTAAAGCTATTTTGGAACAGCAGGCACTCTGCCATGGTCTGATACTCACGAACGGCGTCCGTATATCGAGAGAACAGTTCTTTCTGTTCATCCGTCATGGTTGCCTGAAGCTTTTCTTCATTTCGGGTAATCAGGTGAAGCACTTCCTTGTATTCCTTGCAGGCGTTTGTGTCGTATTCGGTCGGTTCAATGTTGCCATACCAAAATTCTTCAAGAAGTCTCATACGGCATCCTCCCCATAGATCAGCTCTTGGAGGATGATTTCCTCTGCCCGGTTTCGGATGTTATTCATAGCTCCCACCCATGCCATCTGATCCTGCGCTTTCAGCTGCTCATTGATACCCTCCTTCTCTGCCAGCTGTGTTATGAGCAGATGGAGTTTGTTTCGTGCCTGGGTATCAATATCAGCCAGATAGCTGAGCAATCTTCCGCTGAGAATGAGATTAGAATAGAGCATAGGTCGATGCTCTTTCAGGTATTGCTGGTGCTTTCTGCCCCACATGCCAATAGAAGATGTCCCCGCTTCATCCAGCACTAAGCAGGGGATATAGTAGTTGCCCTGGAGTGCATACCAAAGGCCGTTGCTTTGATCGAAAATGTATTTTTCCATTATGCTGTCCTCCGTGTCTGAATTTAATTTTGAGGTGAAGACAAGAACAGCAACCAGGTTTCTTCCCTTACTGTTGTCCTGCGTTGCCCTGGGCAGCGATACGCAAGGCACACATAAGGAGCAAAACCTGTTTTTCGTGCGTCATGCACGAGAATGAAAATTAGAATCTGATGTGCAGAAAAACCGCAGTATTAAGCCAAAAATCAGGCGGAAAGCGAAGAAATCACCGGATGTTTGGCAGGGGTGGCACCAAGCCCTTGAAGTTCAGCAAGCGCTAATCTCACTTACCCAAGAGATAATTGGAGTCCGATATGGCTTACAAACCCCGGAAAATCAAGGTTTTCCGGGGTTTTCCTTTTGATGTGGTTTGATGAAGTTTGATATAACAGGACCCATTTTCATCCGATTTTTAGTGGTTACCAAGTGGATAACCGGCAAAAAAGATGGTCAAAAGAGGGCCATGTGGTTACCAAACAGGATAACCGAAGGCCGGTTTTTGTCCCCCGGAGGAGTACTTTTTTCTCCTCCGTCATCGACCATTTTCATCTGATTGGTTTGAGATAATCTGCCCTGATTTGAATACAACAGAATAAATCTAATCGCCAAGCGCTCAGTATTTTTTACTGTGTGCTTTTTGCGTTTCCGGGAAATTTTGTTCCGAGATAAGAAAAGGCCGTCACTTTCATTTTTTTGAAGTGACGGCTTGTGTATATTCCCGGTGAAGGGAGATGTCCATTCGTCCGGATGTCGGCGATAAACGCACACTGTAATTTACATGAACTTCTTTCCTTCACCCCAGGCGGTTCCCACCCGTTGCCCCAGGCTAACATAGCTGGTGCCAAAGGGATCGTACAGAATCATCCCCGTTTTCAGGGAATCTACTCGCCCGCTTTGATCCAGGACGGAGGCATCGGCGGCCACATTGACAATCCTGGCAAGGACCGTGGAAAAATTAGTGCCGTGGGCAATTTCAACGAGCTGGCATTCAATGACCAGGGGGCTGCCCTCAATGATGGGCGCATCGACAAATTGGCTCTTAACGGCTTTTGCCCCGGTTCGCTCGAATTTGTCGGGAACATTCCGGCCGGATACGCTGCCCCAATAGTCCACCTGCGCCAGCAGATCCTGGTTGACCAGCGCCACCGTGAAGGCGCGGCGCTTCTCCACATTGGCATGGGTCTTGCTGCGAGGGCCGATACACAGGGCCAAATCTCCGGCGTTGGTCCGCATGGCTTCGTGAAGGTTCATCACATTGACCGTGCCATCATCATTATAAGTGGCCACCATCAAAACCGGCATGGGATAACCGAAGCCAAATGCGTAGGGTCCCAGATTTTTTAACATTTCATACACACTTCCTTCTTCTTTTTTGCTGATATTATAGCGCACTTCTTGACGGAAAACAGCGCTATATATTAAGATTAAGTATGGCTTTATTTAATCTACCGTAGGGAATAAAAGGAGAACGCAAGTATGTACAAATACATGGATCAGGAAATTCTGCTGGCCCTGGAAACGCTGGGGCAGGAGTTTCCACGCCTGAATTGGGATTTTCGCCCTGACCCCGCTTCCGGCAGCGGAGAATTGGTCTCCTATTGGCCGGGGGAATCGTCGGAAGAAGTGATGGTAAACGTATTCAAAGGAAATTTTATTCAGGAGCCTTTTCATCGCCAGGATTTCTTTTTTATCCATTTCGCCTATCAGGAATCCTACGAGACCCTGAGCGTCAAAAATCACAGCCGGATTTGTGTGCCGGAGGGAAGCTGCTGTATCGGACAGCCTTACAACGGTTATGCAGCCCGCCGCGTGTCAGATAAGGAGTGTATCATCATCGGCATACTGATTCGCAGGGATACATTCATCCGGGAGTACCTGCAATCTCTTTCGGCGGACACCGCCATGCTCCGGTTCTTTCTTGAGCCGCAAAAGAACCGCTACTCGGAGGAGTTTCTCCATTTTACCATTCCCGACGATTCACCGGTTTGGAAACTGCTGGGCCTCATCGTTTGGGAGTACGCCAACAAGACGGAACACATCCAGAAGATTATAAAGCCCATGGTCATGGCCATCTCCATGTACCTTTCCGCGGAATATAAATAGCAGCGCCTGGCTGTACAGGAAGTTTTGGAAGATCGGATTGTGCAGTACATAGAAGCAAATTCGGATACCGTAACCCTGGCGTCCACCGCCGCACACTTTGGTTATCATCCGGTCTATCTTTCCAAACTTCTGCCGAAAAAGACAGGACGAACTTTTTCTGAAATTCTGCTGGCATCCAGGATGCGGCGGGCAAAACTGCTGCTGAATCAGACAGATCTGCCCATAGAAAAAATAGCTGATATGCTTGGATACGGCAACAGCAGCAACTTTTATAAGGCATTCCGGCGCTATTTCGGTATGTCACCACGTGCATATGGCAAAAGCGGAAAGAAATCTATTGGTTCTCTGCGCCTTGAAGATGAGTCCCTGCCTTAGTGACGATTCTCAGAGGGAGTGACAAGCACAGCAACCTGTTTTCTTTCCTTACCGTTGTCCTGGGCAGCGATACGCAAGGCGCGCATAAGGAGCAAAATCTGTTTTTCGTGCGCTATGTACGGGGATAAAAATTAGAACATAATACGTGGAAAAACCGTATGATTAAGCAAAATCAGATGAAAAGCGAAGAAATGACCGGATATTTGGCAAGGGCGGCACAAAGCCCTTGAAGTTCAGCAAGCGCTAATCTCATTTACCCAAGAGATAATTATTTATTGGAGAACCTTATCCCCAAGATCCTATGGGTCTTAGGGATTTTTTATTAGAAAACAAGAAAACCGAGTGTATGTTAGCGCTGGGTTTTGGGAAAGCTTCCGGAAAGCAGATTTTTGAGAGTGCATGGATATAAATACAATTTCAGGAGAGAATAAACTTTTTTTTCGCTTTTTTGGCAAAATCTTTTCTTTTGGTGAAAATATGAAAATTTTCTATGGGTTTTTTCTGTATTTTCTGGTATTCTGATAGAAGAGCGAAAAGGGGGGAGCGATATGAAAAAAACATGGGAGCTTCCGCTGGTACTGGCAGCGATCCTGATTGTTTTTTTAATCAATTTTGTCATATATCTGGCGGCTCGTCTGGAGGAACCGGTATTTCTTTCCCATTATTACAGTGTGCCCATGGAGGACTGGATGTCCCTGGACTTTTCTTATATCGCCAACCGGGACGAGAACAAGGAGATATTATCTGTCAGCCTGCCGGAACTGGATTATCTGGAGGGAATGCCAAGAAACTGCAATAAAGAGGATTACGGCGTATATAGCCTGTATGATACATCAATCGAGTTTCATTTTCCTAAGGAGATGCGCAACTCTGATTTGATCTTTACGGAAATGGAGATTTTATGCGCCGACGGCACAAAAAGCCGGGTGGATGTGGGGGAAGTCCATTTATATGTGCCTATGGAGGAAAGTGAGGCCTTATCTCTGGTGGCCTGCGGCAAGGAGGCCGACGGCAGTGCTTATGTGGCATGGTATGCGCAGGAGGATGTGGAGATTCTGGGGATCACCCATTATGGGCAGAACCGGTTTTCTGATGTTCTGTATCTGAGGGATGGAGACGGTCAGGAGGTTACGTTCCCTATGAAACTGGCGGCAGGAGAAGAGATGGAAATTATCGCCAGCATGGAACTTCTGCCGGGAGATTACCGGCGGCAGGAAGTCGTAGGGATACATCCCTGGTTTCAGACGAGAACATCTGACGGAAGTCTGGCGGAATTTTCCGCCGGGGAAATGGTCGTCCATGAGCCGAATCTGGGATTTAGGCAGATTTACCGTATTCTGAAAATGAAGGGGGCCATCTGAGATGAAGAAAATCAGAAACTGGATGTATGTGGGCCTTGTGCTGCTGATCGTAAATCTGCATATCGGCGGGATCAATGTTCTGCCCCGGGCCCTAGGCTACGCCGTTTTGACATGGTGCGTCTGGACCATGCAGAAAGAGGAGACAGGCCGTCACTGGCAGACTTTGCTGGGGGAACTTTTAACGGCATACTCTCTGGTGTTTGAATACAGCGGGATACGCGCGACGATTCCTTTTTGGACCATCAGTGTGGGCTATCAGGTACTGGATCTGCTGTTTTTTTACGGTATTGCCACACTGCTGTATCAGAAACGTCAGGAGGAATTTATCCTGCTGCGGCGGCGGAATCTGCTGATGATCTGTGCGGTCAATATCATGGCCTTCTGCTTACAGCTGAATCTGCCGGCCATAGGTCTGGTACGGGGCATTACGGATGTGATTTATCTGCTGTATCTTTTTTTGGCCATTGTGCCTTTGTGCAGAGAGACCCCGCCTTTGGCGGAGTGTCCGCAAGAGGAAGAAGTATTATAAAAATGAGAACAGACGGTTCCGGCCGCGGCCAGGAGCTGTCTGCTTTTTTATTGGGCAAAATCCACAAATATGAGAATTTCATTAAAGAAGAAAAAAGTATTGACAATAAAATTAGATCGAGTATAATGTTAGACGGAAAACAGTTCGATAGCTAACAAATGAAGGGAGCGCGTAACATGCAGGATAAAACTATTCTGCTGCTGAATCGTGTCGTACATCGGTTTTTCCGGGAATTGGACAACAGAACTTCTCAAAAGCTGAATGAAAACATTACAGGGCAGAATATGATGGTAATTGGGTATCTGGCGCACAGCAGTGAGCCGGTGTACCAGAAAGATCTGGAGGAGCATTTTTCTATCCGGCGTTCCACGGTATCCAAGGTACTGCGGCTGATGGAGGAAAAAGGCATGATCGAGCGCCGGGCTGTCAGCGCCGACGCCAGATTGAAACAGATTCTGCTGATGCAGAGGGGCCGGGAGATCCATCAGACATCGTCGAAGATTTTTCATGATCTGACCCGGAAAATGTATGAAGGGATTTCGGAGCAGGAGAAGGAAGCTCTGTGTCAGATCCTGGAAAAAATGGAGAAGAATCTGTGCGGCAAAGAGCCCTTTGGCTTTTTTGACGCCTGTGACTAGGAGAAATTCCTTACATGCAGGAAGAGACGGAACTGTAAAAAAAGAAGGAGGGAAAACAGAAAATGGTTGGCTGTTTGTTAAAAAGCGTCAGGGAATACAAAAAAGCTTCTTTCCTGACACCGTTTTTTGTCACCTGTGAAGTAGTGCTGGAGGTATTGATTCCAATGCTGATGGCAAAGCTCATCGACTTCGGTATCGAGGCGGGTGACCTGAATTATATTTTGAAAATGGGCGGCGCTCTGGTGGTCTGCTGTATCGTTTCGCTGATCTTCGGCGCCCTTTCCGGCAAATACGCAGCGGACGCTTCCGCCGGTGTGGCGAAAAATCTGCGTATGGATATGTACCACAAGGTACAGGGATATTCCTTTTCCAATATTGATAAATTTTCCGCCGCCAGTATCGTAACCAGACTGACAACGGATATTACCAATATCCAGAACGCGTACCAGATGATTATTCGTATCGCGGTGCGTTCCCCCATCATGCTGATTTTCGCGTTGTTTATGGCATTCCAGATCAATTCCCATCTGGCGCCGATTTTCGTAATCGCCGTGCCCATTCTGGCTGTGGGGCTGTGGCTGATCGCCAGCAACGCCAAGGTGATTTTTGAACGGGTATTCCATACCTATGATGAATTGAACAACGTAGTACAGGAAAATCTGCACGGCATCCGTGTAGTAAAATCCTTTGTTCGTGAGGAACATGAGACCCAGAAGTTCCGGAAGGTATCCGAAGTTATTTTCCAGGACTTCTCTAAGGCGGAAAAACTGCTGGCCTTTAACGCGCCGCTGATGCAGTTCTGCGCCTATGGCTGTATGCTGCTGATCTCCTGGCTGGGGGCAAAGCTGATTGTGCAGTCCGGCAATAACCCGGCGCTGGGTATGACCACCGGGGATCTGACCAGTATGTTCTCTTACACCATGCAGATCCTCATGAGTCTGATGATGTTCTCTATGGTATTCGTTATGATTACCATTTCTTATGCGTCTATGGAAAGAGCCGTGGAAATCCTTCAGGAGGAAAGCGATATTCATAATCCGGAATCTCCTGTCTACGAAGTAGAGAACGGCAGTATTTCTTTTGAAAACGTAAATTTCCGCTATGGCAAACGTGCTGATAAGCTGTGTCTGGATCATATCAATCTGACAATTCCTTCCGGCGCGACGGTGGGAATCATCGGCGGCACCGGCAGTTCCAAGAGTACTCTGGTACAGCTGATTCCCAGACTGTATGACGTGACGGAGGGCTGTGTCAAGGTCGGCGGCAGAGACGTACGGGAGTATGATGTGGAGGCGCTGCGGGAAGCGGTTGCCATGGTACTTCAGAAAAACGTGCTGTTCTCCGGCACCATCAAGGACAATCTGCGCTGGGGCGACGAAAACGCCACAGACGAGGAAATGGAACGGGTGTGCAGACTGGCTCAGGCCGATGAGTTCATCCAGAATTTCCCTGACAAATATGACACCTATATCGAGCAGGGCGGTACCAACGTATCCGGCGGCCAGAAACAGCGTCTGTGTATTGCCAGAGCTCTGCTGAAAAAACCGAAGATCCTGATTCTGGACGACTCCACCAGCGCCGTAGATACCAAGACGGATACCCTGATCCGCAAGGCGTTTAAGGAGGAAATCCCCAATACCACAAAGATCATTATTGCCCAGAGAATTTCTTCTGTAGAGGATGCGGACATCATTCTGGTTATGGACGATGGCAAGATCAATGGTATGGGTACCCATGAGGAACTGCTCCAGAACAATCAGATTTACCGTGAAGTATATGAATCCCAGCAGAAAGGGGGGCTGGAAGGATGAGCAGAACGACACACGGGGCCATGCGGGGACGAAGCGTTCCCATTGGACGGCCCAAATTAGACAAAGCAACCATGAACCGTTTGCTGGGTTATCTGAAAAATTATAAATTCCGCTTTACGCTGGTGCTGGTATTCATTTGCCTGAGCGCCATGGCGAATGTGGCGGGCTCCATGTTCCTGCGGATCGTCATTGACGATTATATTACGCCGCTGCTGTCTCAGGTTTCTCCACAGTTTGGCGGATTGCTGCGGGCAGTCATCGTAATGGCGTGCATTTATCTGGTGGGGATCGCGGCAACCTTCCTGTATAACCGGACGATGGTCGTAATCTCTCAGGGGATTCAGAAAACCATCCGTGACCAGATGTTTGCGCATATGCAGAAGCTGCCGATCCGGTATTTCGATACCCATACCCATGGGGATATCATGAGCCGTTATACCAACGATACAGATACACTGCGTCAGATGCTTTCCATGAGTGTACCGCAGATGTTCTCTTCTGTTGTGACGATTGTAGCCGTATTCTGCGCCATGCTGTATACCAGCGTATATCTGACTGTGCTGGTGGTGATTGTCGTATTCTTCATCCTGCGGTGCATGAAATTCATCGCCGGACGAAGTGGGAAATATTTCCTGAAACAACAGGAATCACTGGGGGATGTCAACGGCTATATCGAGGAAATGATCCATGGCCAGAAGGTAGTTAAGGTATTCTGCCACGAGGAAAAAGCGGAAGAAGTATTCCGCAAGAAGAATGACGAGCTGTGTGAAAACGCCACAAAGGCCAATAAGTATGCCAATATCCTGATGCCCATTATGATGAACCTGGGCAACCTGCAATATGTGCTGATCGCCATTGTGGGCGGTGTTTTGGCAGTCAATGGCATCGGCGGCCTGACGCTGGGCGCCATCGCTTCCTTCCTGCAGCTGTCCAAGAGTTTCTCCGCTCCCATCAGTCAGGTTTCCCAGCAGGTCAACGCCGTTGTTATGGCTATGGCCGGCGCGAAACGTATCTTTACCCTGCTGGATGAGGAAGTGGAGCAGGACGAGGGCTATGTGACACTGGTCAACGCCAAGTACACAGAGGACGGCACATTGACAGAATGTGAAGAGCATACCGGTATTTGGGCATGGAAACAGCCTAAGGAGGATGGCGAGGTGGAATACACCAAGCTGACCGGGGATGTGCGGTTCTTTGATGTGGACTTTGGCTATACGGAAGACAAGATTGTACTGCATAACATTACCCTTTACGCGGAACCGGGCCAGAAGGTAGCCTTTGTAGGCGCTACCGGTGCCGGAAAGACCACCATTACCAATCTGATTAACCGGTTCTATGATCTGGCTGACGGTAAAATCCGTTACGACGGCATCAATATCAATAAGATCCACAAATCCGATCTGCGCCGGTCTTTGGGTATCGTTTTGCAGGATGTTAACCTGTTTACAGGCACAGTGATGGATAACATCCGTTACGGCAAGCTGGACGCTACTGACGAGGAATGTATCGCGGCGGCAAAACTGGCTAACGCCGACAGCTTTATCCGGATGCTGCCGGAGGGCTACAACACCATTCTTTCCGGTGACGGCTCCGGCCTTTCCCAGGGCCAGCGGCAGCTGATCTCTATTGCCCGGGCGGCGGTGGCAGATCCTCCCGTTATGATTCTGGACGAGGCAACCTCCTCCATTGATACCCGTACCGAAGCCATTGTACAGCGTGGTATGGACGCATTGATGAAGGGCAGAACCGTATTTGTCATTGCCCATAGACTGTCTACCATCCAGAATGCCGATGTTATTATGGTACTGGAACAGGGCCGCATCATTGAAAGAGGCGACCACGACAGACTGATCGAGGAAAAAGGCAGATATTATCAGCTGTATACCGGCGCCTTTGAACTGGAATAAAAGTAAAAATAAAACCGGGTTCTTCCTGAGCAAACATTGGGTTTCACAGGAGGATGCCCCCCACAGGAAGCGCTTTCCCCAGTAAAGGGAGGCGCTTCTTTTTCCGCCCGGAAATATTGGTGGTTTTGTATGGAAAAATTCTTGATTTTTGGCGGGTTTTTCCCGAAATATCCGTTGCCAGAAAAGGCAGGCGCGTGATATACTAAAAAACGGTGTCGAAGAGGGGAAAAAAGCGGAAAGGAAGGCGGTCTATGCCACGGAATATACTGTTCACAGGCGGCAAAGGCAGCGGAAAGTCTACCTGGGTCCGCAGACTCATGAAGGAGCTGGGCGGACCATGGCAGGGATTTTTTACACTGCCCTATGAGATCGGCGGCAGGCGAAAGGGGTTTTATTTCCACAGTTTGGCGCCCGTAGCGCATTGGGAGAACGATGTGCCCATTTCGGTGCAGACGACGGCTTCCGGCGCCGTAGCGGTGACGGAAACCTTCGAGGGGCTGGGCAGTGCGTGCCTGCGGCAGGCGGCGGCAGCCTCCTTTGTGGTCATGGATGAGCTGGGACGGCTGGAAGGAAAGGCGGCCCGGTTCCAAAGAGCTGTGGAAGCGGTGCTGGAGAGCGACGCATGGACCATATGCGCCGTGAAGAAGAAAAAAACGCCGTTTCTGGACCGACTGCGCTCCAGAGAGGATATTCTGCTTTTGGACCTGGATGAGACAACGGAAGAAATGGCGAAAGCAGCCATTCAAAATTATTTGCAAACATATGAGGGGTGGAACGTATGAAAAAAGTATTTGGAAAAAGACGGACAGGTCTTTTGCTGGTCTTTGTGATGATGTTCTCTTTGCTGGCAGGATGCTCTCAGCCGGCACAGGAAGAGGATACCGTCGAAAGCGGCATTGTGCTGACAGACCAGATTGGTCGAGAAGTCACACTGGAGAAACCGGCGGAACGGATTGTGTCTTCTTATTATATCTCTACCGCTATTCTCATTGCGTTAGGTAAAGAGGACCAGCTGGTAGGTATCGAAATGAAGGCGGACACAAGAAATCTTTATAAGGCCGCTGCGCCGCAGCTGCTGGATCTGCCTGCCGTAGGCTCCGGCAAAGGCATCAATGTAGAGGAAACCGCGGCTTTGGAGCCGGATCTTGTGATCCTGCCTCAGAAATTGCAGGATTCCGTTGCTTCCTTTGAGGAACTGGGTATCCCTGTTCTGGTGGTAGACCCGGAAACACTGGAAAACTACACCGCCTGCGTGGAATTGCTGGGTAAGGCAACCGGCGCGGAGGAGACCAGCCAGGCGCTGCTGACCTACTATGAAGATAAAATGGCGGAAGCGGCAGAACTGACCGGCGGCCTCAGCGACGAGGAACGCCCCGCGGTATATCTGTCCGCTGGCTCTGATTACCTGAGCACCTGCACCTCCAAAATGTATCAGAATGATCTGATCGCTATGGCAGGCGGCAGAAACGTATCCGCAGAGCTGACCGACGGCTACTGGCAGAGCATTTCCGCGGAACAGCTGCTCAGCTGGAATCCCGCTTATATTTTTGCTGTCAACTATGCGGAATATTCTCTGGATGATATCAAGAATGACAGCGCGCTGGCAGGAATGGACGCCATTGAAAACGGCAGAGTCTATTCCTTCCCTTCTGATCTGGAGCCCTGGGATTATCCGACACCTTCCTCCGTACTGGGGATTTTGTGGCTGACCCATGTGCTGCATCCGGATCTGTATACAGAAGAAGCCTATGTGGCAGAGGCAGAAGCCTTCTATCAGCAGTTCTTCGGCATCGAGATCAGCAGAAGCGATCTGGGTCTGGAGGAAAGCGCTGCGGAAGCTGCCTGAAAAATGTGCGTATAATGGAGTAATGACATGAGAAAAAAGTTCTGGATCATGATCGTAATTTGGATAGGGACCTTTATGCTTTCCTGCTGTGTGGGCAGATATGATTTGTCGATGACAGATATCGGCCAGATACTGCTGGGATGGTGCGACGATGCCATGAAGTGTAATGTTTTCTGGAGAATACGGCTGTCCAGAACTTTTTTGGTTGCCGTATCCGGCGGCGCACTGGCGCTGGCGGGCTTTGTATATCAAAGCATGTTTCAGAATCCGCTGGTTTCCCCGGATGTGCTGGGCGTCAGCAGCGGCTGTTCCGTCGGTGCCATTACGGCCCTGCTCTTTTTCGGCGGCAGTGCTGTCATTTCTCAGGCCCTTTCCTTCGCGGCAGGACTGGCAGTAGTGGCGCTGTCTGTGGCACTGGCCCAGGCCATGGGCGGCAGAAAGCTTTACAGCCTGATTCTGGCGGGGATCATTCTGGGAGCCCTTTCCAACGCGGTCATTATGACTTTGAAGTACGGCGCGGACCCCAGCCGGCAGCTGGCGGCCATTGAATATTGGCTTATGGGCAGCTTTCATACCGCCAACTGGTCGGATGGCATTGTGGCGGGCCTGCTTTCTCTGGGCGCGTTTTTGCTGCTGTTTTTGCTGCGATGGCAGTTGAAGCTGCTGATTCTGGGCGGAGAAGAAGCCTTTGCCCTGGGGGTGCGGGTACTGCCGGTGCGTCTCGGGGGCATCCTGGGCGCGACGGTGCTGACGGCGGCAGTGGTTTCCGTGGCCGGCGTGGTCTCCTGGATAGGGCTGATCGTACCACATATGGTGCGGATGATCTTTGGAGAGCGGTTCGAGGATAATTTTATACAGTCTGTGTTCTGCGGCAGTATTTTGCTGATGATCGCGGATACACTGGCCAGAAGTATTTTTACGGCGGAAATTCCCATCAGTATCCTGACTTCCCTGATCGGTGCGATATTCCTGGTGGTATTTCTGCTGACACGGCGCAAAGAAGGGCGGTGGAGCGATGGAGATTGAGCTGCGGCAGGTAAGTGTTTTCCTGGGAGAGCGTCCGGTGCTGGCGGAGGTCAATCTGCGTCTGCTGCCGGAGGGCGTGACCATGCTGCTGGGACGAAACGGCGCGGGAAAGACGACTCTGATGAAAACCATACTGGGCCGGTATCGGCCAAAAAGGGGACAGGTTCTGCTGGATGGCAGGCCTGTGGAACAATGGACGGCAGGGGAACGAAGCCGGCGGATTGCCTATATTCCTCAGGAGCGGGAGATTCCCATGGGCTGTACGGCGTTGGAATATGCTGCCATGGGGCAGGCACCTTATACCCCTTTTTATAAAAATTATGATAAAATAGGATTAAAGGAAGGCGCGGCGGCTCTGGAGGAACTGGGGATCGCGGCGCTGGGAGCAAGACAGATGACCCGGCTTTCCGGCGGGGAAAAGAAGTTAGTTGCCATTGCCCGGACACGGGTGCAGAAAACACCCTGGCTGATTCTGGACGAGCCAACGGCATCTCTGGATTTTACCAGAGAGCATCATTTTCTGCGGCTTCTGCGGAAAGAAAGCCAAAAGGGCCGGGGAGTATTTCTGACCATTCACAATCCTTCTCTGGCGGTGCAGTATGCCGACCGCATCCTGGTGCTGGGAGAAAAAAGCATCCTCGGGGATTTTTGCCGGGAAAAGGATGGGTTTCCCAGAAGGCTGGAGGAGTGTCTGCGTCAGATCTACGGCCCGGAGATCCTGCTGACGGAGCAGGAGGGCCGGCAGGCGTTGTTATGGAAGGAGGAGGAGCATGTATAGTATTCGTACTTATGTCAAGGTATCCAGTCTGGAGGAGGCCTATGAGCTGAACCAGAAAAAAATGAATACCATCCTGGGCGGCGGCCTTTGGCTGCGTCTTGGGAAAAAGAATATCCAGACGGCCATTGATCTGTCCGGGCTGGGGTTGGATCAGATTACGGAGGATGAGACGGCCTTTTTCATCAGCGCCATGGTGAGCCTGCGTCAGCTGGAGATCCATCCGGGTATTGACACCTATACCGGCGGCGCTGTAAAAGAAAGTCTGCGCCATATTGTTGGGGTACAGATGCGAAACTGTGCCACCGTTGGCGGCAGTATTTACGGCCGGTTCGGTTTTTCCGATCCCCTTTGCTGTCTGCTGGGGCTGGACTGTGAGGTGGAGCTTTACCAGGCAGGGAGAATCCCTCTGGCGGAGTTTGTGAAAATGAAAAAAGACAATGATATTCTGGTACAGGTGATTTTGAAGAAAACAGACCGCAAGGCCGTTTATCTTTCCCAGCGGAATTCCGCCACAGATTTTCCCGTGGTTTCCTGCGCGCTTTCCAAAGGAGCGGCGGGGAATTACGCTGTCATTGGGGCAAGACCCTGTATGCCGGTGATCGTAGAGGATCGCGAGGGCCTGCTGGAGCGGGGCGAGGAAGGCTGGAAGACCTTCGCCGAAAAAGTACAGCAGGAAGTCGCTTTTGCCGATAATACAAGAGCCAGCGGCGCCTATCGCCGTCATGTGGCAGGGGTGCTGGTCAGAAGAGGGGCAAAAGCCCTGTGGGGAGGTGCTGAGGAATGCAGATAACCATGAAGCTGAACGGAAAACCGGTGACAGCCGATATAGCGCCGGATATGACTTTGTTACAGTTTGTCCGTTCTCAGGGTTGTTACAGTGTAAAATGCGGGTGTGAGACCACCAACTGCGGCCTTTGTACGCTGTGGATGGACGGAAAACCGGTGTTGTCCTGTTCCGTACCGGCCGCCCGGGCAGACGGCCATGAGATCGTGACGTTAGAGGGATGTCAGGAAGAAGCCGCCGAATTCGGGGCATTTCTGGCGGATCAGGGGGCGGAGCAGTGCGGTTATTGCAGTCCCGGTTTTATTATGAATGTATTGGCGCTGTTCCGGGAGTATGAGGACCCCACAGAGGAAGAAATCAAGGAATATCTGGCGGGGAATCTTTGCCGCTGTTCCGGCTATGAGGGCCAGCTGCGGGCCATTCGTGCCTATATGGCCCATAAAAAGGGAGGGGAAAGCAAATGAAATATGTGAACCAACCCATACGAAAAAAGGACGCCATGTCTCTGGTGACAGGCAAGCCTGTTTATACGGATGATCTGGCGCCGAAGGATTGTCTGGTGGTAAAGGTACTGCGCAGTCCCCATGCCCACGCCATCATTGAGGAGATCCAGACGGATATTGCAAAAAAACTGCCGGGGATTGTCTGTGTACTGACCTATGAGGATGTGCCTCAGAAACGATTTACCATGGCGGGGCAGACCTATCCGGAGCCCAGCCCTTATGACCGGCTGATTCTGGACAAAAGAGTCCGTTTTGTAGGCGATGCTGTGGCCATTGTAGCCGGTGAGGACGAAAAGGCCGTAGAAAAGGCCATGAAAGTCATCAAAGTGAAATATCAGGTATTGGAGCCGGTACTGGATTTTCGGACAGCCAAGGATAACCCCATTCTGGTCCATCCGGAAGAGAACTGGAAGGCGCTTTGTCCAGTGGGAGCGGACAACAAACGCAATCTTTGCGCCTGCGGTTTGGAGGAACACGGGGATGTGGATAAGGTTATTGCCGAAAGCGATGTGGTGGTAGAGAATACCTACCATACCAAAGCGGTGCAGCAGACCATGATGGAGACCTTCCGTACCTATACGACCATGGATACTTACGGAAGACTCAATGTCATCAGCTCTACCCAGGTGCCGTTCCATGTGCGCCGGATTCTTTCCAATGCTCTGGATATTCCCAAGTCCAGAATCCGTGTGGTAAAGCCCAGAATCGGCGGCGGCTTCGGCGCCAAGCAGACGGTGGTGGCGGAGGTGTATCCCGCCATTGTGACGTTGAAAACAGGACGCCCCGCTAAAATCATTTATACCAGAGAGGAAAGTCTGATTGCTTCCTCCCCTCGACATGAAATGGAGGTCAAGGTGCGCATCGGCGCCACAAAGGACGGCCATATCCGGGGTATTGAGGTAAAGACATTGTCCAATACAGGAGCATATGGCGAGCATGGCCCTACGACAGTAGGCCTGTCCGGCCATAAATCCATCCCTCTGTACAGCAAGGCGGAGGCCTTCCGTTTCCAGTATGACGTGGTCTATACCAATCGTATGTCGGCGGGGGCTTACCGGGGTTACGGGGCTACACAGGGGATTTTCGCTGTGGAGTCCGCTGTCAATGAACTGGCGGTAAAACTGGATATGGACCCGGTTGTTCTGCGGGAAATGAACCTGACCAGAGAAGGGGACGTCATGCATGGCTATTACGGCGAAACAGCCGGAAGCTGCCATCTGGACCGCTGTCTGGAACGGACGGCGGAAATGGTCGGCTGGAAGGAGAAATACCCCAGACGCGTCATGCCCGATGGCAAGATCCGCGGCGTGGGGATTGCCATGGCTATGCAGGGTTCCGGTATTTCCAATGTGGATACCGGCGCTGTTTCCGTGAAGATCAACGATGACGGATTTTATTCTCTGTCCATTGGTGCGTCGGACATGGGCACAGGCTGTGATACCATTCTGTCGCAGATGGCGGCGGATTGTCTGGACTGCTCTGTGGATGAGATCATCGTTCATGGGGTAGATACGGATATTTCCCCTTATGACAGCGGTTCCTACGCTTCCAGTACCACCTATGTAACGGGTATGGCAACGGTAAAGGCCTGCCAGACGCTGGTGGAGAAGATCAAAGCCTATGGCGCGGAAAAGCTGGGCTGTGATGTAGAGGATGTAGAGTTTGACGGGGAAAAAGTATATTGCCTGAAGGAGGAGCGCAGCATCAGCCGGAAGGAGCTGGGCAACGCGGCCATGTGCGCCGCCAATAACGCGCTTTATGCCACAGAAGCCTTTTCTTCTCCCATTTCTCCGCCGCCCTTTATGGCTGGCGCCGTAGAAGTGGAGGTAGACCCGGAGACCGGCTCTGTGGAAGTGCTGGACTATGCTGCTGTGGTGGACTGCGGTACGGTGGTAAACCCCAATCTGGCGAAGGTACAGGTGGAAGGCGGTCTGGTACAGGGCATTGGCATGGCCCTTTTTGAGGAGATCACCTATGACGAAAAGGGATATGTGGCGGAAAATTCTCTGATGCAGTATAAGATCCCGACCCGTCTGGATATGGGAAAACTGCATGTGGAATTTGACAGCAGTTATGAGCAGACAGGTCCCTTTGGCGCTAAATCCATCGGGGAAATCGTTATCAACACGCCTTCGCCTGCCATTGCCCATGCGGTCTATAACGCGACGGGCCTGCGCTTTAGGGAATTGCCCATTACGCCGGAAAAGGTGGCTATGGGTCTGATGAAGGAATGAGGATCGAATGGATTCTGCTGGCGGCGGGACGTTCCTCCAGATTTGGCGGCAATAAGCTGCTTTACCCGCTGGAAGGAAAGCCCCTCTGCCGCCATGTCTTCGACCGTATCCGGAAAATTGCCGCCGGACGGAAGGAGCAGGTGACAGCGGTAGTCAGCCGGGAGGATGTGGCACAAGCGCTGTCGGCGGCACGGGTCGTATGGAACCCGGCACCGGAGCGGGGCCTCGCTTCTTCTATTCAGTGTGCTTTGCGGGAAGTGGGAATTTCGGAAGAAACCGCTTACGTATTTTTTGTGGCGGATCAGCCGTGGCTGCCGGAGGAGGAAATTCTGGCCTTCCTTGCCGGTTTTGACCAGTCTGGGAAGGAAATGGGCTGTATGGAATACAAGGGCAGACGAGGCAATCCCGGTATTTTTCGTGGCCCCAGCGCTGCGGCGCTGATGACGCTGGAAGGCGACCGGGGCGGCAGCGCTTTATGGAAAAAGGAACCGGAAAAGCTCTACACGCATCCCTGCAAAGAGGAATTTTATTTGTTTGACATTGACCGAAAAGAAGATCTTCCCCGAAAAAAGGAAGATCAGAACGATAGTAAATAAATTCTGCATAATCTGCCGCTGTTTTATAGGTGGATACTGCTTGCAAATCTGCCCTGAAAACGGTAACATCAAAAACAAACAAAGAAAAAACGGCGAAAGCTCCCGTAAAAACGGGGGCTTTTTTCTGTATTCCATAAGGGAAAAAGTAAAATTGCGATCAAAAGGTGGGGAAGGATATGCGTATAGTTCCATATTATATGCATGATATTTCCTGACAAAGAACAGAGTTTCTTCCTAATTATATATAGATGGGAAAAAACGTGTTTTTTTACAAAAAGAAGAAATTATTTTGTGGAAACTGCGAATGGTATTTTTTTTTGTGGGAGAATGTTGCTAAAATAATGGAAGAAACTGGGATTGTATTTAGAAAAATACAATCTGATTTTTCGCCGTCCCTTGCTTTTTCTGACGAAAAATGTTACTTTTGTAGAACAAAGCATAACAGCGCTGACGCAAATCAGCGTCGACGCGGGAAAGGATGAAACGGGATATGCAGAATGGACTGGAAAAGAAGTACGGCCTGCTGACAGCCATCGCCATGGTAGTAGGGATCGTGATTGGCAGCGGCGTATTCTTTAAGGCGGAAAAAGTACTGGTAGCAACGGGAGGAGATCTGCCGTTAGGTATACTGTCCTGGTTTTTGGGCGGTCTGGTGATGATTGTTTGTGCCTATAACTTTGCCGTTATGGCCACCAGATATGAAAAGGTCAGCGGCGTGGTAGACTACGCCGAGGTTATGGTAGGACGGAAATACGGCTATTATTTTGCCTGGTTTATGGCGACCATCTATTTTCCGGCGATGACGTCCGTGGTTGCCTGGGTAGCGGCCAGATATACGGCGGTACTGATGGGCTGGGACATCGCTGGTCCGCAGGCCATGAACCTGGCGGCGCTGTACCTGGTGGGCAGCTTTACGCTGAACGCGGTTTCCCCGAAGCTGGCGGGAAAATTCCAGATCACCACCACAGCGGCGAAGCTGATCCCTCTGGGGCTGATGGCAGTGGTCGGCACCATCTACGGTTTGAAAAACGGGGTCATGATCCAGAACTTTACCAGCGGCGCTATTGTGGAAGTCAGCGGCAACCCCCTCTTTACGGCGGTGGTCGGCACCTGCTTCGCTTATGAAGGCTGGATCTGTGCCACCAGCATTAACGCGGAGCTGAAGGATGCCAAAAAGAATCTGCCTCGTGCGCTGGTGTTTGGTTCCATTTTTGTCGTGCTGGTTTACATGCTCTACTATGTGGGGCTGGCAGGCGCCGTGGAAAACGAAATCATTATGGCCGGGGGAGAGACTGGCGCCAAGATCGCCTTCTCCACTGTGTTTACGGAAGTAGGCGGCACACTGCTGTTTGTGTTTGTGGTGATCTCCTGTCTGGGGACGCTGAACGGCCTGATGCTGGCCTGTACCCGTGGGTTCTATGCCATGGCCAGCCGGAAGGAAGGCCCCGCGCCGGAGATTTTCAATGGTGTGGACAAGGCCACCAATATGCCTACCAACTCTGCGGTCATGGGGCTGTTTATGGCGGCGGTATGGCTGACTTATTTCTACGGGGCCAATCTGACAGACCCGTGGTTTGGGCCCTTCTGCTTTGACAGCTCGGAATTGCCCATTATTACTATTTACTTAATGTATATCCCTATTTTTGTGATGCAGATGGTGAAAGAAAAGGAACTGCCCACATTCAAACGTGTGATTATGCCCATTCTGGGGGTGGCGGCCAGCCTGTTTATGGTGGTAGCGGCTATCGTATCCCTGAGAACAGCCATCATTTTCTACCTGATCCTGTTCGCGGCGGTGATGATCGTAGGGGCATGCCTGAAAAATTATCGAAACCAATCTTAAATAGAAACAGGAAAACGGCAGGCGGAGGTCCTTTCATGGAAAGGAGAATCGCCTGTTTTTTTCTTTTCTTTCCTGTATTTTTCGCCGTAAAACGGGGGTTTTCATTGACATACGGCGGAAAGCGTGTATACTGGAATAGTAAGTAACATATGTCGGAAACGGAGGATGCTTATGCCGAGACCTAGAAAGTGCAGAAGGGTCTGCGCGATGCCCCAGATCCGCCATTTTGGCCCTTTGGACGGAACAGACGTACCGGGGGTTGTAAGAATGACGGTAGATGAATACGAAACACTGCGCCTCATTGACCTGGCGGGCTATACCCAGGAGGAGTGCGCGGCGCAGATGGGGGTGGCCCGGACCACGGTGCAGGGGGTCTATAACGAGGCCCGGCGGAAAACGGCGGAAGCCCTGGTCTATGGCAGAGCGCTTTTGATTGACGGAGGGGACTATGATCTGTGTCAGGGGACACAGGCGCCCTGCGGCAGGAAATGCCGGAAGATGTGTTGCAGAAAAGACGAAAAAATAAACAACGAGGAGATGGAAAACAATGAGTGAATCTTGTTCCCATGACTGCGGAAGCTGCTCTTCCAACTGCGGTCATCGCAAACCTGCTGATTTCCTGGTGGCACCCCACCCCAGCAGCAATATCAAAAAAGTCATCGGTGTAGTCAGCGGCAAAGGCGGCGTAGGCAAATCCATGGTGACCAGCACTATGGCAGTGCTGATGCAGAGAAAAGGCAAACAGACCGCGATTTTGGACGCGGATATTACAGGTCCGTCCATTCCCAAGGCTTTTGGCATGAAGGAAAAGGCTTATGGCACGGAAGCGGGGATGCTGCCCTGCAAAACCAGAACCGGCATTGATGTTATGTCTGTAAATCTACTGCTGGATAATGAGACAGATCCTGTGGTATGGAGAGGTCCCATTATCGGCGAGACCGTAAAACAGTTCTGGAGCGAAGTGATCTGGGAAAACGAGGACTATATGTTCATTGATATGCCTCCCGGAACCGGCGACGTGGCCCTGACTGTATTCCAGTCCATCGCCATTGACGGTATCATCATTGTGACATCTCCCCAGGAACTGGTAGGAATGATCGTGGACAAGGCCGTGAAAATGGCGGAAATGATGAACGTGCCCATTCTGGGGATTGTGGAAAATCTGTCCTACTTCGTTTGTCCCGACTGCGGCAGCCAGCATAAGATCTTTGGCGAAAGCCATATTGAGGAGATCGCCGCAAAGCATAACATTCCTGTGGTATGCAAACTGCCCATCAATCCGGAGATCGCCGCAAGATGCGACAGAGGCGACGCGGAGGACTTTGAAGGCGACTGGCTGGACCCTATGGTCAAATTCCTGGAGCTGATCTAAAAAAATTATACAGATAAAATATTGGCGGCTTTTTTTGGGTGTATCCCGGAAAGAAGCCGCCTTTTTTGAAAAGAGAGTATGGCACTGCCGCATTTCCGGAACAATAGGAAAAAGGAGGTGCGGTATGGAAAAAGTGCTTTATACCAACGGGAGGATCTATACCTTGGAGGAGCGGCGGCGCTGTGCGGAGGCGGTCCTGACGGAAGGCGGCCGGATTCTGGCGGCGGGAGAAAGAAAGACACTGGAAAAGGAAGCCGACGAGATGTATGATCTGGAAGGCCAGACCATGCTGCCAGCTTTTCTGGACAGCCATGGTCATATTCTGGGCGTGGCCAATGGCTTTTTGCAGGTGGATTTGGCGGAAGCCGTTGATTTTAAGGATATTCGCGAAAGGATCGTCCGCTTTCTTCGGGAGAATCACGTGCCTCAGGGAAAGTGGGTACAGGCGAAGGGACTGGACCATAGCGCACTGGCGGAAAAGCGGATGCCGCCCAAAGAGTTTCTGGATGGCATTACGTCTGTTCATCCGCTGGTGGTGCATCATGCCACAGGCCATTGCGCCCTATTAAATTCCATGGGGCTGGCGCGGCTGGAGATTACCGATCAAACCCAATCCCCGGCAGGCGGACGGATTGATTTTCAAAGGGGACTGTTGGAGGAAAACGCCCTTCTTGCCAGAATGGATGCTTTCCCCATGCCGGAAATGGGGGATTTGATTACTGCCTTTGAAAAGGCCCAGCGTCTTTATGCCTCTTATGGCCTTTCCACAGCCCAGGAAGGGATGTTTGTGGAGCAGATTCAGGGGGTTTATGAGATGCTTTTGCGGCAGGGAAAACTGTGGCTGGATGTGGCGGCTTATATGGACCTGCGGCATAGTCCCTGGCTGTTAGATGCCTTTTCCGGCTGCCGTGGCGGGTATCACTGCCATTTTAAGGCGGCGGGATATAAGGTGATTCTGGATGGTTCTCCGCAGAGCCGGACGGCGTGGGTGACAGAGCCTTATGACGATGGGACGGCGGGATATCCGGCTATGACAGATGACCAACTGAGAGAACTTCTGTGTCGGGCCGTGGCGGAAGGGGAGCAGCTGCTGGCCCATGCCAACGGAGACGCGGCGGCGGATCAGTTCCTGCGGGTGTATGAAAGGGTACGCAGGGAAAAAGGGGCACTGGTGCGCCCCGTGCTGATCCACAGTCAGATCACCAGAGCGGAACAGCTGGCGAAAATGGCGGCACTGGGGATTACGCCCTCTTTCTTCCCGGCCCATATCCTCCATTGGGGAGAACTGCATCTGACGCATCTGGGATGGCGGCGGGCTTCCCGCATCAGCGCCGCCCATTCCGCTTTGGCGGCAGGCCTTCCCTTTACGCTCCATCAGGACGCGCCGGTGCTGCCGCCCAATCCGCTGGAAGCGGTGGGCTGCGCTGTGGAAAGAAGGACAAAAGAGGGGCGGGTGCTGGGCGGTCAGGAACGGCTGACGGCATGGGAGGCGCTGACGGCCGTCACAAGGCAGGCGGCGGCCCAGTACGGCGAGGATAAGGAAAAAGGGACGATTTCAGCAGGCAAACGAGCGGATTTTGTGGTATTGGAAGGCGATCCTATGGAGATGGCGCCGGAAGAGATCGGAAAAACCAGAGTAAAGGGGACCATTCTGGAGGGAATCGTCCGTTATGAGAGAAAATGAGGTGTACGTATGAAAGGGATATGGAAGAAGATCGGACTGGTGGGCTGTGGCTGCGCGGCGGCGGTGGCGCTCTATGGGGCATATGTTTGGCTGACCTATCACCGTCTTCCCGATGAGATGGTACAGCAGATCAGCCGGGGAACGGGGGAGAGTGCCGTGAAAACGGGAGTCTCATACCGGGCCCTCACCTATAATCTGGGCTTTGGGGCTTATACGCCGGACTTTACGTTCTTTATGGACGGCGGGAAACGATCAGTGGCGGAAAGCGCCGAAAGCGTGGAGAACTGCATTCGGGGCGCGGCGGAAACAGCGGCGGCGCAGGCGGCGGACTTTCTGCTGTTTCAGGAGGTGGATCTGGATTCTACCAGAAGCCATCATATCAACCAGTATGACCTGCTGAAAGAATATTTTACGGCCTATGACAGTACCAATGCCGTCAATTACGATTCGGCCTATCTGATGGTGCCGCCCTGGGAGCCTCACGGGAAATCCCTTTCCTCTATTGCCGCTTTTTCCCGCTTCCCGATGGAGGAGGCGGAACGAAGGAGTCTGCCGGTGGCATCGGGCTGGCGGAAGCTGATGGATCTGGACCGGTGTTACAGCCGCATCCGTATTCCTGTGGAGAATGGAAAGACGCTCTGTCTGTATGAAGTCCATCTTTCCGCCTATGGCCATGACGACAGCGTCCGGGCCGGACAGGTGGATCTGCTGGCGGCGGATATGGCGGCGGAGCTGGAAAAAGGCAATTACATTATTTGCGGCGGAGACTTTAACCATGATATGAAACGTACAGAAGCGGGGGAGGAAAACGCTTACAGCTGGGCCCATATTTTCCCCAGAGAACGCCTGCCGGAAGGCATTGTTTCCGCTATGGATCTGCTTTCGGAGCGGGAACGGGAGGAAATGGCGGACAGCACCCGTTATACCGATACACCCTATGATCCGCAGACCTCCTTACAGGTAACGGTGGATGGTTTTCTGATTTCGGAGAATGTGATACTGGAAGATCTGGAGGTTCTGGATACGGGATATCAGTATTCCGACCATAACCCTATCCTGCTGCAATTTCGGCTGGAGTAAACAGAAAATGCACGATACGGCGCGGTTTCGAGCTGTTTTTTACTATTGCGAAACATAAAATAACCAGAGTAAACATGCTAAAAAATAGTTCGTTGATTGGCATTTTTTTTACATAAAAGGCATAAAGATACTGTTAAAATATGGAATTCTCCCTTGCGGCTTTTGGAAGTTATGGATAAAATATCTTTGAGTTCTGTTTTTTCTATGTACTTCGGCCCTTTCGTTTCAGAGCCGCGGACTGAAAAGAAAATGCCGAAATGACGAAAAAACGGGATTCACGCAATGATTATATTTTATAAATCATTATGGGAGGGAATTATTATGATGGACATTATTTCTAGCATTCAAGGCGTAGTATGGGGTCCGGTCATGCTGGTACTGCTGTTTGGTACACATGTGTTCCTGACAATCCGTACAAAAGTAATCCAGAGATATGTGTTTAAAGGCATTAAGCTTTCCATTACACCCGATAAAGAAGCAGAAGGCGACGTATCCGGTTTCGGCGCGCTGGCAACTGCGCTGGCTGCGACCATCGGTACTGGTAACATCGTCGGTGTAGCAACAGCGATTGCATCCGGCGGTCCTGGCGCAGTTTTCTGGGTATGGCTGACAGGTCTGTTCGGTATCGCTTCTAAATACGGCGAAGCCGTACTGGCAATCAAATACAGAGTAAAAGGTTCTGACGGCGCTATGAACGGTGGTCCTATGTACGCTCTGGAAAGAGGTCTGAAACAGAAATGGCTGGGTATTCTGTTCGCACTGTTCGCTGGTTTTGCCTGCTTCGGTATCGGTAACGGTACACAGGGCAACTCCATCACAGGCATGGTACAGGCAAACTTCGGCATTTCTCCTTACATCACAGGTATCGTCCTGACCATTGGTACAGGCGCGGTTATCCTGGGCGGCGTTAAATCTATCGCTAAAGTATGTGAAAAGCTGGTTCCTTTCATGGCTGGCTTCTACATCATCGGCTGTATCGTAATTCTGATCCTGAACCGTTCTTACCTGGGTGAAGCTTTCACCACAATCATTAAGAGCGCGTTTACCGGCAACGCTATGGGCGGCGGCTTCATCGGCGCAACAGTAATGATGGCAATTCGTTTCGGTATTGCCCGCGGTCTGTTCACGAATGAATCCGGTCTGGGCTCCGCTCCTATCGCCGACGCGGCTGCTATGACCAGAAACCCCGTTCGTCAGGGTCTGATCGCTATGACTGGCGTATTCTGGGATACTATCATCGTATGTGCACTGACAGGTCTGGTTCTGGTTTCCTCTATCCTGAGAAACCCCGGCGAACTGGGCGGCCTGACTGGCGGCGACCTGTCCTCCGCAGCATTCGCTACCATCCCTGTTATCGGTCCTGCCGTACTGACCATCGGTCTGATTACCTTCGCATGGTCCACCATCCTGGGCTGGAGCTACTATGGTGAAAGATGCTGGGTATATCTGGTAGGCGAAAAAGCAATTATGCCTTTCCGTGTAGCATGGACTATCGTTGTATTCATCGGTTCCGTTGTCAGCCTGGATCTGGTATGGGGTATCGCGGATATTCTGAATGCTTTGATGGCATTCCCCAACCTGGTTGCTCTGCTTGGTCTGAGCGGCGTAATCGCAGCGGAAACAAAGAAATATCTGTTCGACGACAATATGGATGCTTGGTCTGATGACGAGGTTCCCCTTGTAGACAGACATTGATTTTTCAGCTGGAAACAGCATTACGGAAAAAATCGGCAAAACCGCAGGAGAGTTTCTCCTGCGGTTTTTTTGTGTGTTTTGGAAAAAACGGATTTGACGGCATTTTTTCAGAAAGCGGATGCGGCCGCAGTCTTTGCTGTGCAAGGGTTTTGACCATTCCGCCTTTGGGAGCCGTTGGAGCAAAGAGCCGGGGACGGGGGCGTGTTCGCTTTGTCTGGCGGTTGTTGGTGGAAAGGAAGTACTGGCCGGAAACAAGGAAAAACAGGAAATGGATATCCATATTTTTCCAGTGTCCGCTGCTGAAACCATAAATGTCCGCAAAAATGTCCCGAAATCCATATGAGCCTGTGGAAAAGGCCTAGTTTTTTCTCGTTTTACGAAAAATATTTTGTTAATATTCCATTAAGATGTAAGGGGGAATGGCACTGGAAGAATTTGGTGAATATTATATAAAAAATACAATGTACCTAGATCATTTTAATAAAATTTGTGTAAATTTTGATAAAATGCATATTTCACTTGATTTTCATTCGTAAAAAATTGCTTGTAATTTTTTTGAAATGCGATAAAATAGTAGCAGATGTTCAATTCGACAGAGAGGGAATTATACGATTTTTTTCCCGCATAATTCGTGGGATGCGGGCAAGAAATCCCAAGTCGATTTTGGCATTTGCAATCATTCTATTCATATTTGGGAGGGAATAATTATGATGGATGTTATTTCTAGTATCCAGGGCGTAGTATGGGGACCCGTTATGCTGGTTTTGCTGTTTGGTACCCACGTGTTCCTGACCATCCGTACACGGGTGATTCAGAGATACGTATTCAAAGGCATCAAACTCTCCGTTACCCCTGACAAAGAGGCGGAAGGCGACGTATCCGGTTTCGGCGCGCTGGCAACTGCACTGGCAGCGACCATCGGTACCGGTAACATCGTCGGTGTTGCGACAGCCATCGCATCCGGCGGTCCTGGCGCAGTTTTCTGGGTTTGGATCACAGGCTGCTTTGGTATCGCATCCAAATACGGTGAAGCCGTATTGGCGATCAAGTACAGAGTAAAAGGTAAGGACGGCGGTATGATCGGTGGTCCTATGTACGCTCTGGAAAGAGGTCTGAAACAGAAATGGCTGGGCGTTCTGTTCGCACTGTTTGCTGGTCTTGCCTGCTTCGGTATCGGTAACGGTACACAGGGCAACTCCATTACAGGTATGGTAAACAGCACATTTGGCGTTTCTCCTTACATCACTGGTGCGATCCTGACTGTACTGACCGGTCTGGTTATTCTGGGCGGCGTTAAGTCTATCGCAAAAGTATGTGAAAAACTGGTTCCTTTCATGGCTGGTTTCTACATCCTTGGCTGTATCATTATCTTGGTTCTGAACCGTGCGTATCTGGGCGAAGCTCTGGTAACTATCGTTAGCAGCGCGTTCACACCTAGAGCAGCAGGCGGCGGTTTCATTGGTTCCACATTTATGCTGGCAGTTCGTTTTGGTATTGCCCGCGGTCTGTTCACAAATGAAGCCGGTCTGGGTTCCGCGCCTATCGTTGACGCGGCAGCTGTTACCAGAAACCCCGTTCGTCAGGGCCTGATCGCCATGACTGGTGTATTCTGGGATACTGTTATCGTATGTGCGCTGACAGGTCTGGTTCTGGTTTCCTCTATCCTGAGAAACCCCGGCGAACTGCAGGGTCTGACAGGCGGCGACCTGACTTCCAAAGCATTTGGCCTGATCCCCGTAGTTGGTCCTATCGTATTGACTATCGGTCTGATCACCTTCGCTTGGTCCACCATCCTGGGCTGGAGCTACTACGGTGAAAGATGCTGGGTATACCTGGTAGGTCAGAAAGCAATCATGCCTTTCCGTATTCTGTGGACCATCGTTGTATTCATCGGTTCCGTAGTCAGCCTGGACCTGATCTGGGGCGTTGCGGATATCCTGAACGCTTTGATGGCATTCCCCAACTTGATCGCACTGCTTGGTCTGAGCGGCGTTATCGTTGCGGAAACAAAGAAATATCTGTTTGCTGACAATATGGAAGGCTGGTCCGACGACGAAATTCCTACTGTTGACAAATAATTATTGTAATCATTTTTCGGAAGTTCATCCACGAATAGAAAAAGCGGCCTTTGGCCGCTTTTTTTATGCCGGAAGACGGAAGGGGAAAGGCCTTCCTTTGAAAAGGGAGAGGTTTCTGTTTTTGAGGAAGATAACAGGATTGCTTTGAAAAAGGCGCATGGCGTGCAATCGCCGGCAATCCAGACAGCTCAAAGGATTCCGGCGGCCTTTGTTTTCTATGAAATTGGCACAAAAAAAGGACTGTTTTCCAACAGTCCTTTTGCCGTGAGTGACATGATTCGAACACGCGACCTTCTGATCCGTAGTCAGACGCTCTATCCAGCTGAGCTACACTCACATATTTAATTCACGCAAGAAATATATTACATCAGACAAGAAGGTTTGTCAAGAGAAAAATGAAAAAAGTTGAAATTTAACCGCCGCCCAGCCGTTTGACGCGGCAAGGCGGCGAAGGGATCACTTCTTTTCCTCGGCATGACTGCCATGATGGATGAGGGTAGCAGGCAGCTGACGAATTCGTCTGGCGGTCCGTTTGGCGCCGGAGATTTTCGGCAGCCATCTGGGCGCCTGTTCGTACTCTGCCAAGGTACGCAGATACAGCTGTTCCACATGGTTGGCGAAGGCTTCCACGGATAACGCGTCCATGGCGTTTACGGCGGCATCCGTAATGCGTTGGCGCAGGGCCGCGTCTGTCAGCACACGATACAGCAGTTCCGGAAGCTCTTCTGGCTCCTCAAAAAGCAGACCGGTTTCGTTATGGGTCATGATATTTTCAATACATTCGTCTCTTCTGGCGACAACGGGGATGCCCGCCGCCATGGCTTCCGCAAAGGTAAGTCCCTGGGTTTCCGAAAGAGAAGCGCTGCAAAAAACATCTCCCAGCTGGTAATAAAGACCGATCTCCTCCCAGGATTTCCCTCCGGTAAAGAGCAGATGGTCCCCAACGCCCAGCGAATCCGCATAGTGCTGGAGATTTTCTATTTCCATGCCTTCCCCCACAATGACCATTTTGGTATCAGGGCATTTTTTCAGCAGCTTGGGCAGAGCGCCAATGACAACGTCGATGCTTTTTTCCTTGGCGATGCGGCCGATGGAAAGGATCACAGGCGTATCCTCCGCCAGCCCCAGACTCCGGCGCAGCGCCAGTACATCCTCTCTGGCATAATTGCTTTTTTTGAAATGAGAGGTATCTATGCCGGTGGGGATAATGGAGATAGGCTTTACAACGCCGTAGGAATCCAGCAGATCCGCCGTTTTCTTTGTGGGAGCGATGACCGCTGTGGCGGTATTGCAGAAAATACGGCTGAATTCTCTGGCGCCTTCTGCCGACAGCAGATGTCCTTTCATGATATAATGAACATAGTCCTCATATTTCGTGTGATAGGTGTGGATCATGGGAATCCCCAGGGCTTTAGAAACAACTTTGCCGAAAAAGCCCATGGAGAATTCCGTCTGGGTGTGGATTATATCCAGATGGAGACCATGGATCTTATATAAAATATGAGGCGGGCAGACGAAGCAGGCCCGATAATTTTTGACGAAAAGAAAAGGCATGCTCGGCAGTCGGAAGATATTTTCGTCCGGCTCCTGAGGCTGCCTGGGGTCATAGGGTGTGAAGATATAGACATTATGACCTTTTTTGCGCAGTTCCCGGCTAAGGGTTTGAATCGAAGTAGCCACGCCGTTGAGCTGCGGGAAATACGTATCGGAAAAAATACCGATATTCATGACTTCCCCTCCTTACTTCTTATGGTTTTGCTTTCTTTAGAAATTTTAATATAATCTGGGGTTTTTTACAAGCAGGAAAAAGTTACGATCCTATAAAGATTTTTTTAAGGAAGAGGGGAAATATGGTATACTTGATACAAAAAGATAGAAAAAAGCAGAAAATCTCATTCACGATTTGAAAAGAACGACGGGAGTGTCGCTATGGAAATGAAGTTCAACGAAAATCAGAAGAAAGCCATTCTTCATGGGGAAGGGCCGATGCTGGTGCTGGCGGGGCCGGGCAGCGGAAAGACAACGGTTATCGTCCATCGGCTGCGGCACATGACGGAAACCATGGGCATTGACCCCAGAAGTATCCTGGTCATTACCTTTTCCAAAGCGGCGGCGGAACAGATGAAGAGCCGGTATTTTGCGCTGAAAGGGCGGACAGGCGTCCTGTTTGGAACTTTCCACAGCGTATTTTTCCGTATTCTGCGCCGTGCTTACGGCTATCAGGTGGAACAGGTGCTGCAGGAGGAAGAGAAGAAGGGCTGTCTGCGTCAGCTGCTGCGGGACGGGCACATCTCTGCTGCCGATGAGGAGGAATATCTGGAGCAGTTTCTCAACCAACTGTCGCTGATGAAAAATGAATTGAAGGATCTGGAAAGTTTTCAGCCGGAGGGATTGCCTCAGGAGGAATTCCGCTTTCTGGCGAAGGGATACGCTTCCTATAAAAGAAGGGTGGAAAAGCTGGATTTTGACGATATGCTTACGGAGTGCTATACGCTGCTGCGGCAGGACACGAATAGTCTGCGCTATTGGCAGACCCGCTTTGCCTATATTTTGGCCGACGAGTTCCAGGACGTGAATCAGGCCCAGTATCAGGTGCTGAAGCTGCTGGCAGCGCCCCAGAACAATCTGTTCGTAGTGGGCGACGACGACCAGAGCATTTATGGTTTTCGTGGAGCCAGACCGGAATTTATGCTGGAATTTCCGAAGGCCTACCCTCAGGCGGCCCGGGTGACGCTGGATACCAATTACCGTTCCAGCGGCAGGATCATCCGGCTGGCGGAGCAGGTCATTGCCTTCAATACATACCGCTTTGCCAAAGGGATGCGCGGCATAGGCGGCGAAGGGGATAAGATCAGCGTCTTTTCCGCCAGGGACGCGGCACAGGAAGCGGAGCTGGTGGCGGAAAAAATACAGCGTCTGCTGGAAGAGGGCGTAGAGCCTCAGGAGATTGCCGTCATCTACCGTACCAATGTACAGGGCGGCGCCTTTGCCAGAGCCCTCTACCGAAAAGGGATTCCTTACCGCCTGCGGGACGGCGGCAGCAATATTTATACCCATTGGATCGCCCGGGATCTGCTGGCCTATCTCCATCTGGCGGAAAATGAGGACAGCGACAGCGCCTTGCTGCGTATTCTGAATAAACCCAAACGCTATATCAGCAAAGAGCTTCTGGAGGAGGCGCAGCGGATGCCCTATGGCCTGCTTCGCAGTCTTTTTGTCTGCCCCTCCCTGAAAAAATGGCAGGAGGAGCCTCTGCTCCGTCTGCGGGAGGATCTGGCGCAGATCAGGAAAAGAGCGCCCTATGAGGCTCTGCGCTACATACGAAATGTCACGGGTTATGATGAATACCTGAACGATTACGCTGCTTTTCGAAAGGCCAATCTGCCCCATTTTCTGGAGATCGCCGATGAAATTACAGAGACCGCCAAGGATGCGGACAACTGTTCCGCCTTTGAAAAACGGCTGGAGGAAATGAGCCGGCAGATGCAGGAGCAGCAGAAAGCGCCTCAGGGGCCGGCGGTCAGTCTGACTACCATCCATTCCGCCAAAGGCCTGGAATTTACGGCGGTATTCCTGCCTTCTTTGGCGGAGGGCATACTGCCCTATGAAAAAGGAAGAGAAGGGGCGGCGTTGGAGGAAGAGCGCAGACTGTTTTATGTGGGCCTGACCAGAGCCCGCAGCCGTTTATTCCTTTCCTTCTGTGGAAAACGATATGAGCGGCAGATGAAGCCCTCCCGGTTTCTGGGGGAAATGGGTCTGCCCGCAGGCGTATTTCTAAAGGAGAACGATAAAAAATCGTAAGAAAGAGTTAAAACATTCAATTTGGGGGATTGGTATAATAAAACCAGATATTTATGGAAAAAACAGGAGAAAAAGGTGGGAGGTCCTATGCAGTATCAACAAAAGCAAAAATGGAAAAGACGCGCCTTTGCGGTGATCGCCGTTATGATCGCTGTCATTATGGTTCTGGGATTATTGTCGCCGGCCTTCGCGGCGGAGGCGGCTGTGGCCGTAGAGGTTACGGATACCGTGACGGTGACGCCGGAAGAGGAAGCGCCTGTGGAAACGCCGGAGGAGGAAATGGGACAGTCCAGTTTTTCCGCGGATTTTTCCATTGGATTTGACGGGAAATATATTGTGGGCGAGATGACGCCTTTTTCCGGGCAGATCACCAATCTGGCCGGGAATTTCAAGGGAGAGCTTCGTCTGAAAACATATTTATATGGAAACGACAGCCGGAATTTCCAATCCTACGCGCTCTATGCCCAGCCTTTGGAACTGCCTCAGGGAGCCACAGAGCAGATTTCCATGGAAATTGGCATTGGCAGTGTGCGTAAATATATGGAAGTGGAGCTGGTGGACCAGCAGGAACGTGTGGTATACCGCAAAAACGTGCCGGTGGAAGCGCTGGCTCCGGAAACGGTGGCTGTGGCGGTGCTCAGCAGTCAGCCGGAGCAGCTGAACTATCTGTCCAGTCTGGCGGATCTTCTGCCGGCGGAACGGAACCAGGTATTTTTCCTGGACGGGAGCCAGTTCCCTTCGGAGCAGGTAGTCATGGAAAATTTTGATCTGGTTGTGATAGATGATTTTGATACGTCTGTATTGACGGCCCAGCAGAAAGGGGCTTTGGAAAGCTGGCTGCGCAGCGGCGGCCTGTTGATATTGGGAACAGGCCCCCATGCTAACCGTGTGCTGTCCGGTCTGACTTTTTTGGGAGACATCAGGACGGCGGGCAGTGGAACGGTGTCCGCTTTCACAGATCTGGCGGGAGGCAGTGTGACACTGTCCCAGCCGATGCAGACGGCAGTGCTGGAATCGGAACTTTTGCGTCAGTACTGGGAGGATAATGGCACAGTATTGGCCAGTACGCTGACGTGCGGCGGCGGAAACGTCCTGCTCTATCATTTTTCCTTAGGCCTGACGCCATTTTCCAATTTGCCAAATGCCTCCGCTCTGGTGGCGGACAGCTGCCTGAGATGGTCCGGTGACCAGTTAGAATTGGCGTCCGATGTGGAGACCAATTATATGGACCATTATGCGGATCGTTTCCCCGGTATGGATAACGGCGGCATTTGGCTGGTATTTGGCTGTATTATTGTCTATATGGTGCTGGTGGGGCCGGTGCTGTATGTGGTGCTGAAGAAAAAGGAAAAACAGGTTCTGGGCTGGGTATGTATCCCGGTGATGGCCTTTGTATTCCTGGGCGCGGCACTGCTGTGCTCTATGGGCAGCGCTTATAAGGACAGTATGCTCAGCGTGGTGTCTGTCATTGATGTGGCGCCGGAGGCTTCCTATGGACGGGCGGATATTGGCATTACGGTGAAATCACCGAAAAAGGGAGATCTTGTGCTTGCCATGGAGGACCAGCTTCCTGTTTTGCCGAAAATGGAGGATTACTACTATTTCAGCGGAGAAAATACGGAAGAATGTGAATATCGCGTGGAAGCGGGAGAGACAAACCGACTTACCTTCTACGATCTTTCTACCTGGGAAAGCTGCGAATTGACGGCCAGAAGCATTGTGGATCTGGGCGGAACGGTACAATGCCAGGTACGTACAGAGGGCAGTGTGGTTTACTGCCTGATCGAAAATGATTCTAACGTGGATTTTGTGGATGCCTATATTCGTCTGCACGAGCAGTATCTGCCCCTAGGGGAGCTCCCTGCGGGAGAAAGCAGAGAGGTTTCTCTGGATACGGAGGCCATGGGCGAGGATACCCTGCGCAATACTCTGCGCACTGCCGTATGGGGCGGCGAAACCTCCATGTCTCAGCTGGCAGAGCAGGGAACGATCACCAGACAGGAGGCCTTCCGTTTGAATCTGGAGGAGGATCTTCTGAATATGTATGATTCCGACCGCGGCGAAGGATATTTTGACAGTGAGCAGGAGATCTGCACCTTTTTTGGATTCAGTGACGCGCCGTTGCTGACGGGTGCGAAGACCGTCAACGGCAAAGAACCCAGAGAAACGAACCTGCATCTGTACCATATCCCTGTTCGGCAGGATCTGGCGAAAATGGAGCAGTTCTCCCTGCCCTATATGATCGGGCCGCAGGCCACCGAGACCAATGGCCAGGGATATGATCTGTATTACGATTCCTGGGAAGGCCGGCATTTCCTCTCTCCTTATGGGGAGGAAGAACGGGACGTTACACTGAAATATCAGGTAGACAGCGATTTACGGATTGATTTGTTCCAGTTCCGTTTGAGCAGTCAGTCTTATGTGGTCAGCCAAAAAACGGAAATCTATAATCTTCGGACAGGACAATGGGAGATTTTGCAGGAAGTACCCTATGAAAATACGGCGGATTATGTGGATGGAGACAATACCATTCTGGTTCGTCTGCATCTGATGGGCTCGGATACGGTTATTACACCGGAAATGCGCATGGAAGGAGGCGGAAAATATGCTTGAGATCAAGGATCTGGTAAAAAAATACGGCTCCTTTACGGCAGTGGACGGGCTTTGTCTGCATGTTTCCCAGGGGAGTATTTTTGGCTTTGTGGGTCCCAACGGCGCGGGAAAGACCACGACCATGCGGATTATGGCGGGGCTGCTTCCCGCTACCTCCGGCGGCATTTTCATGGAGGACGTGGATCTGACGAAAAATCCGAGACTTCTGCGTTCTAAGATTGGCTATATGCCGGACTTTTTCGGTGTGTATGATAATTTGAAGGTAACGGAATATATGGACTTCTACGCCGGGGCCTATGAAATTCCTTACAAGGATCGCCCGGCGCTCATTGATGATCTGCTGGAGATCGTGGATTTGTCTCATAAGAAAAACGATTACGTGGATGCTCTGTCCCGTGGCATGAAGCAGAGGCTCTGCCTTGCCAGAAGTCTGATCCATGACCCGAAGCTGCTGATTCTGGATGAACCGGCTTCTGGTCTGGACCCTCGTGCCAGAGTGGAGATGAAGGAGATCCTGAAGCAGCTTCAGCAGATGGGCAAGACCGTCATCATCAGCTCCCATATCCTGCCGGAACTGGCGGAGATGTGTACGGAAGTGGGTATCATTGACCGGGGCAGATTGGCGGCCCAGGGAACGGTGCAGGAGATCATGAAACGATTGGTGCAGAAACGTACCATTTATCTGCGGCCGCTGGATCAGGTAGAAAAGGCGGCGGCAATTCTGCGGGAACAGCCCAGTGTGCAGGATGTGATTGAGAATACGCTGGATCTGGAGTTCCATTTTGACGGCAGCGATCAGATGCTGGCGGAGATTTTGCGTCAGGTTATCGCGGCGGGCGTTTCTGTGGTGACCTTCAAGGAAAAAGAAGGAAATCTGGAAGAAGTATTTATGCAGGTGACAGGAGGGGATGCACAATGATGAATCCGGTATTGCGCAGAGAAGCGGTAACGACCATGCGAAACTGGAAGACCTACGGCGCGCTGCTGATCTTTCTGGCGATTACCTCCGTCGGTGCCGCCTTCTATGTTTATGCCAGCATGTTTCAGAATTATCTTTATAATACTGACCCAGCGGCTATGGTCTGGCTGTATGTGGTGCTGGCAGGGGTGCAGATGGGACTGGTGATGCTGGCAACCCCGGCTATCGCGGCAGGCAGCATCAGCGGAGAACGAGAGCGGCAGACGCTGGATCTTCTGCTGGTAACGAAAATGACGCCCTTGTCTATTGTATGGGGGAAGATGATGTCCTCCCTGATTTATGTATTGCTGCTGGTTGTGGCGACGGTTCCTGTTTTTGGCGTAGCGTTTTATTATGGCAGTATTTCATTGGGAAGCATCCTGCTGATGCTGCTCTTCATTCTGGTGATGTCTTTGGCACTGAGCGCCGTTTCCGTGTTCCTGTCCTGTATTTTCAGGAAAACGGTGATTTCTATTGTACTGATGTACCTGATTATAGGCGTTCTTTGTTTCGGCACATTGATTCTTTTGGCCTTTTACGCCTTATTTGCCGGACGCAGCGGACAAATTGACATGTCGCTTTGGATCAGTGTGTTGATCCTGTTGCCGAACCCCGGCGCGGCATTCTTTTCCCTGATGGATATGCAGATGGGCAGCGGCATTGTCCATGGCCTGCTGAATATGGCTTATTATCATGACGGGAATCTGGTGTACTGGCTGGCGGAGCATCTGTGGATGGCGCATATGGCGGCAAGTCTGGCGGTAACGGCTCTGTTTGTATGGCTTTCCGCTCGGATGATTGATCCTGTACGGGAAAAAAGAAGGAGGAAATCATGAGAGAATTCCAACGTCTTTTGGCGCCATTAAAGCGAAAAATGGCGGCGGAGCGGTTTTTGAAATGGCTTCTGCGGCTGGAGAGCGGCGCCAGTGTGGTCTGCCTTGGATTGGTTCTGCTGTCCAAATGGGTGCGGATGGATCTGCTCTGGCAGTGCTGCGCGGGACTGTGGCTTTTGGCGGCGGCAGCCGCGGCGGTGCTGGCTTTTTGGCTGCGTCCGGTTACCCTGACCCAGGCGGCCCAGGAGGCGGATGCTTTGGGCGGTCAGGAACGGATGATTACCACATTGGAGCTGTTGGAAAAGAAGGAATACAGCACTATGGAGAAAATGGCGGTGGACGACGGCGTCAAAAAAGCGGAGCAGACGGATTTCGCTAAGGCCCATGTCTTCCGCTTTTCCAGAAAGATGCTGATTATTCTGGGTTTAAGTCTGGTGCTGACGGCCGGGGCGGGCTTTGTGCCCATCCAGCGGGAGGAACGGGCGGAGATATACGCCAAAGCCCAGCTGGAACGGATCGAACAGGCAGAGGCGGAACTGAAACGAGAGGAGTTGACCAGGGAAGAACAGGACCTGCTGGATGAACTGACCAAGAGCCTGCGTAAGGAGCTGAAACTGGCCAAAACGGAAAAAGAGGCCAAAGAGGCGGTTCAGCAGGCACAGCAGGAAATGAAAAAGCTGGAAAAGGAAAGTGTATCCAAGGACCTGCGGGAACTGGCGCAGAATATAGAGCATCAGGAAAGCACCCGGTCTCTGGCGGAGGCCCTGCGTAATGCGGACAGTCAGCAGATGCAGCAGGCGTTGACTGCCCTCCAGCAGATGCTGACACAGATGTCGGCACAGGAGATCGCCGAGCTGGCGGCGCAGATGGGGGAAGCGGCGGATCGGCTAGACGATCAGCAGCTGAAGGAAGCTCTGGAAGCACTGCAAAAGGCGCTGGAGGAGGGGATGGACCCTTCTGAGGCCATGGGAGAACTTCAGCAGGCGGCAGCGGCACAGATGGCTTCGGGCGCGAATCTGCGGGCAGGTCTGCAAAAAATGAATCTGAGTCTGGCGCAAAAAGGCGGTACCCTGCGGACCGGGCAGGAGCAACAAACGCTTCAGGCTGTGGAAGCTGACGGTCAGGGGCAGGGCAGCGGCGGCCAGGGCCAGGGAGAAGGCAGCGGCAACGGCGGCTATGGTCAGGGCAGCGGCGGACAGGGCCGTGGCTTCGGTCAGGGAAACGCCGAGGAGATTTACAGCCGGACGGCGGCCGGAATGGAAGGAGAGAATGTGCAGCTTTCCGGGGAGGATACGGAAAACGGCAGCACCGTGATTTCTCAGCATCGTACCATGGGCCAGGCGGGAGAAAGCATGCCCTACGATCAGGTATATCTCCAGTATCAGCAGGAAGCCATGAGCTCTCTGGAAAACAGCCAGGTACCCTATGGGATGCGGACACTGGTTTCCGATTATTTTTCTGGATTGGAACGGTAGGAGGCGTATCAAAGGATGAAAATGCGATTTTTGGCGATATTGGCGGCGGCAGTCTGCGCCTTTGGCGGCTGCGGCGCTCTGGACCGGGAAACAGAGGAGGAAGTTCGGGAGGAACTGAAAAACGCGGCGGCCCAAGCGGGCAGCGTTCTGGAAGAGGCTAAGGAGAAGGCCTCGGAGAAACTGGCCGAGATTGATTGGGCGGAAATGCTCCTTGTGCCGGATAGTGACAGCGAAAAGAAGAATTTGAAGGTGCTTTGCGAGGGCACAGACGGCCAGTGGACGGAAATCGAAGATATGGAGGAGTTCCGAAAGCAGGCAGATGTGGAAGCATGGGAAAAAACAGACGCTATCCCGGCGGATATGCAAGAGGCGGCACATTTTTCCATCCAGCAGAAGGGAACCATCCATCTGGGAGAGGAAGACACGGATCGGTATTATGAGATCGCGGAAATGACGCTGTACGCAGATCAGATGGTGTCCTTGACCATCCTGGGAGATATTACCCAGTATCTGGATGTGGTCCTGCCGCAGGGCAGTTTTACCGCCAATTATCTAGTGGATGAGGAGACGGCAGAATATCTGCGCAGTCTTTCTGAATAAAGAGACGATCAACAGAAAGGAGGGGGACCGTGCGGTTTTTCTACCCATTGGGATGGGCGGCGCTTTTGGCGGTGCCGGTGATCCTGCTGATGTATTTGTTAAAGCAGAAATATAAGGAACGGCAGATCCCCAGTCTTTATCTTTGGGAAAAGGTGCTGCGGCAGACCCAGTCCCATCAGCCATGGCAGAAGCTGCGCAGGAACAAACTGCTGTTTTTGCAGCTGCTGGCGGCGGTACTGCTGGCGGCGGCGCTGGCCTCGCCCCATGTGGCGGGGCTGGTGGAGGCCAACAGCTATGTGCTGGCATTGGACTGCTCTGTGAGCATGCAGGCACAGGATGCCGATGGCACACGATTTGACGCGGCAAAGGCCGATATGACCCGGCTGGTGGAGGATGCGCCTTCCCAGACGGTATTTTCTTTGGTGCTACTGGATAACGCGCCGAAAACGGCGGTCAGCGGCGGCAAAAAGGATACGGTGCTGCGGGCTTTGGAGGAGGCCGCGCCCGGCGGTACGGGTATTGACTGGCAGCAGGCGGAGACACTGCTGAAGGCGGAGCAGGATGCCATAGAAGGCGAGATTTTTCTTTTTGGAGATGACGGCGGCAGCCTGCGGGAGCTTTCCGCGCAGATGTTTTCCTATGGCGGCGCGGCAGAAAATACAGCGCTGACACTGCTTTCCGGTACCCCGGGAGAAAATGGACGTTCTGTACTGGTCCATGTCCGTCATTATGGCAGTACGCCGGTGGAAAAAGAGGTAACGCTGTTTGCCGATGGCGTGGCCATTGATACAAAAACAGTGTCTTTGGAGGCGGAAGGCCAGAAAGACGTGGTCTTTCTGGGTGTGCCGGACAACAGCGGCGCGCTGGAAGCCCGAATGACACCGGGAGATGTGCAGCCTGCCGACGATGTTATCTATGGCAGTGCCGGCGGCGATACGAAATATCGGGTGCTTCTGGTCAGTGAAGGCAATCTTTTTCTGGAAAAAGCCCTTTCGCTGGTAGATGGTGTGGAATTGTACGTGACAAATGAGGCGGAGGACCTGTCCGGCTACGGACTGTATGTATTTGATGGCATTCTGCCGGAGCGTCTTCCCAATGATGGCTATACGATGTTCTTTGCACCGGAGGGAAGTGTGCTGGGACTGGAACTGGGGGAACAGCGGGAGATTTCTTCTATGGTAACCGCCGCGGATACGCCCTGGGAGGATACCCAGAGCATTTCCTTTGCCCTGCGGGAAGGCAGAAGCCTTTCGGCGGACTGGGGCCGCGCGTTCCTTTGGGGAGATGGGGTGCCTCTGGCTCTTTACGGACAGCCGGAGGGACGTAAATGCATCGTATTCGGATTTGATCTTCATGACAGCGATCTTCCCTTGAAAATGGAGTTTCCTGTGCTGATGTACCGTCTGCTGGAATGGTATTTCCCGGCGGCGGAGACCATGGCCCAGGGAGGTACGGGAGAGGCCCTTTCTCTTTCTCTCCAGCCTGCTACAGAGCGGGCCTGGGTAGTGACGCCGGAAGGCGAAGAGGTGCAGATTGCGCCGCCTTTTCCGGCACGTACGCTGACGCAGACAAAGACCGCCGGCGTCTACTGGCTGCGGGAGGAGGACAGTACGGGGACGCTGCGGGAGACCCCTTTTGGTTTGAATGTGACGACGGAGGAATCGGATCTGCGCGTCCGTCAGAGTGTGGAAAGTCAGGAAACGTCTGCGAAGAAGTCTCTGATGGGCAGCCGTGATCTGACGAGTCTGGTACTGCTGCTGGTATTGGCGGCAATCTTGATAGAATGGCGGGTGAATTGCCGTGAGAATTGAGTTTGCATCTCCCCTTTGGCTGGTGCTGCTGCCTTTGGCGGGGGCATGGATTTATCTGCATATGAGGAAAAACGGCGTTCTTTCGTCTTTTCAGAAAAAACTGTATACAGGACTGCGGGCGATGGTCTGTCTGCTGCTGATTTTGGCCATGGCGGGGCCTACGGTTATTTTGACGGCCAAGGATACGGCTACGGTGTTTGCGGTGGACCGTTCCGCCAGCGCCCAGGACAGTCTGGATGAGATTACGGCGTTTTTGGAGGCGGCGCAGGAGAACCGTCCCGCCGGAGAGACTGTGGGCCTGGTGAGCTTTGGCGCCGCCACGGCGGTGGAGCAGCTGCCTTCGGAGGAGTCGGATCTGGCGGCGGGACTGCTTTCCGCTGTGGACCCCGGCGGCAGTGATCTGGCGGGGGCCGTGGGATTAGCCCAGAGTCTTCTGCCGGAGCGTTCCGCCAAGCGGGTGGTACTGCTTTCCGATGGGAAGGAGACCGTTGGAGATCTGCTGCAACGGGCGGATATTCTGGCCCAGCAGGGAGCTGTGCTGGATGTATACCCGCTGGAGCAGGAGGAACGTCCGGAGGTGCAGCTGACCCAAATGGAGCTGGATCAGGTAATCCGAAAGGATACCCGGTATGAGATCGCGTTGCGGCTGTATTCCACCATAGATACGCAGGCGGTGGTGCGGCTGTATAAGGAAAACACCATGATCGCCCAGGAAAACGTCACTGTGCGCCGGGGAGAAAGCCGGCTGGTATTTTCGGATCAGACCAAAGAAGGCGGTGCTGTGACCTATTGGGCGGAAATCGAGGCGGCAGAGGATACCCTGACCCAGAACAACCGGGTCTATAATTATACTTATATTGAAGATGTACCCCGACTTTTAATCATAGAGTCGGAAGAGAGCCAGTGGGCGGCGCTTCTGGAAAACAGCATGGTTTCCGTGGATCGGGTGCAGCCTGCCGCGGCGCCTGTGTCGGCGGAGGCCCTTTCCCGTTATGACGCTGTGATCCTTGCCAATGTGGATCTGGGAGAACTGCCCGATGGCTGGGCGGACACGGCGGAAAGCTACGTACGGACGCTGGGTGGCGGCCTGATTGCCAGCGGTGGGGAGAAGGCCTTTGCTCTGGGCGGCTATCAGGGTACTGTTCTGGAAGAAATTCTGCCGGTAGATATGGATTTGAAAACAGAAGGCCAGGAGCCGGATCTGACGATGATTATGGTCATTGATCGTTCCGGCAGTATGGACAGCGCCACCTACGGCGTGACCCGCATCGACATGGCGAAGGAGGCGGTCATCCGCAGTCTTTCCCATTTCCAGCAGGGAGACCGGGTAGGTGTGATTGCGTTTGATTCTGAGGCAAGCTGGGTGGTAGAGCCCCAGGAGGTTACGGCCAATGCGGAGAAAATCAGCAGCGCTGTGGCATCCATACAGGCCAGCGGTGGGACCTCGATTCTGCCGGCCCTGCGTCAGGCTTATGACGCTGTTTCCAAAAGCGAAACCAAGCAGAAGCATATTTTGCTGCTGACAGACGGTCAGGCGGAACAGTCTGGCTATGATGGCCTGCTGCAGGAAATGCGGCAAAGAGGTGTGACCCTTTCTGCTGTCGCGGTAGGGGAAGACGCCGATCAAACGCTTCTGGAGCGGTTGGCGGAGGAAGGCGGCGGACGATATTATTATACGGATGTATTTTCCGATTTGCCGGAAATCTTCGCTAAGGAGACCATTCTGGCCGGCAAGGAATTTTTGAATAACCGCAGCTTTTACCCTGCGCAGAAGGATGTGTCTGTGATTCTGGACGGCGTGGAACGTGTGCCCCAGCTGCAAGGCTATGTAAGCACTACGGCCAAGAGCCGGGCGGATCAGGTGCTCATCAGTGATACCCAGGAGCCGGTGCTGGCGGCGTGGCAGTATGGCCTGGGCAGAACGGCTGTCTGGACCCCGGATCTGTCCGGTCAATGGACGGCGGACTGGCTCAGTCAGCCGGAAGGTGTGACGATTCTGCGGAATCTGGTCTCCTGGACCATGAAAAGTCCCATGGACGACAGCCTGAAGATGACGGCGGCGCCGGAACAGTCCCGGACCCGTCTGCGTCTGGAAATGCCCTATGAGGAGGAGATAAAACAGGTTAAGGCGTCTGTGGTAGACGGCAAAGGAAAAGAGTCGGAAGCGATATTTTCCATGACTTCGCCGGGCGTCTATGAAGCATGGCTGGATACGGCGGCAGAGGGGGCCTATGTAGCCTCCGTGGGCAAGGAAAAGGAAGATGGCACATGGGAATATGCCAATACGGGCTTTTTTATTTCCTATGGGGCGGAATATGACCTAACCAAAGGCACAGGAGGCCGGACGCTGCTGGAACAGGCGGCGGCACGTACCGGCGGACGGGTATTGACCTCCGGCGCGGAGGTGTTTTCCGGCGCTGTTCCCAGAACCATGGCGGAGCGGGAATTGCAGAAGGTACTGCTGGTTTTGGCGCTGCTGCTGTTTTTGCTGGATATTGCCCTCCATCGCTTTACACTGGTGACGGCAAGGCTGGAACAGGCGGCATCTTCGCTGCATCTGCCCCAAAGAAAAGCTGGGACCAAAAAGACGGCAAAAGCGGAAAAGAAGAAGCCGGAAGAACCTCTGCCCCGGACAGAAGGGGCCAAAGCGCCGGCGGAGGAAAAGGAAACGATTTCCACGGCGCAGAAGCTGGCCCAGTCCAGGAAAAAAAGAGGGAAATGATTTTTTTCCGGAATCGGTTCTATTTGTTTCCTGATATGTAATAGAAATGTAAGGAAATTTATTGGTTTTGATATTGTTTTTTTTAAAAGGCTTCGTTATGATAAAGAGAGTGTTACGTTACGCGGTAAAAACAGTTTCCTGTCAGAGGGAGCCTTTTTCTGTCAAAGATCCTGGGGCGGCGGGAAACAGATACCATGAAGAAAGATCGGGGTAGAAAGATGGAAGAAAAGAAAAAACCAAGGATAGAGAGACTGCATCAAAATTCCCATAAAAAGGCCATTATCGCTATGCTTGTTGTGGTGATTCTGGCGGTATGCTGCGCGCTTGCGTACTTTATGTATAATCGCCACCAGATCAAGACGCTGCTGGCGACGGAAGGCATTTATCAGGGCATTACCATCGGCGGTGTGGATGTGGCAGGCATGAGCAAGGAAGAGGCGGTAGCCGCTTTGCAGCAGCAGTATACGGACGCGGTAGATAACCAGAAGGTGACCATCTCCTTTGAGGAGGACAAATGGGAAATGACCTTCCGGGAACTGGGCGCCGGCTACCATCTGGAGGAGGCCGTAGAGACGGCTTACCAGACCGGCCGGGAAGGCACGGATAAGGAGCGTTTCGCTGTGGGCAAAACACTGCTGAAGGAAGGCATGGATATCGAAGTGGAATTCACCTATGAGGACGAGGCTATGCAGGCGGCACTGGATCAGGTGGCGGAGGAATTTGACCGCCATGCCGAGGATAGTACCGTCAGCCGTTCCAATGGGAAATTTGTAATTACCGAGGAAAAGGCAGGCCGTGTCATGGACCGGGAAAAAACGCAGGCCAACGTAGCGGCTGTGCTGGAAACGAAGGTCAGCGGAACGGCGCAGATCGTGGCGGAGGTGGAAGAGCCTAAGATCACGGCGGAGGACAACAGTCATGTAACAGACCTGATCGGCAGCTTTAAAACCACCTATACCATGAGCGATAAAAACAGAAATACCAATCTGGCCGTTGGCTGCAATTATATTAACGGCACTGTTGTGACGCCGGGAGAAGTATTTTCCGCCAATGTGGAGCTGGGGCCCCAGACCTACGCCGGCGGCTATCGGGACGCGGCGGTATATAATAACGGTAAGGTGGAAAGCGGTATAGCCGGCGGTGTGTGTCAGGTAACGACTACACTGTACAACGCCGCTATCATGGCGGAACTGGAGATCGTGGAACGGTATCCCCATTCCATGACCGTAGGCTATGTGCCTTTGGGCAGAGACGCGGCCGTAGCGGGAAATTACAAAGACTTGAAATTCCGGAATAATACGGAGTATCCTATTTTGATTGAGGCTTATGCCAGCGGCGGCAATCTGGTGATGAATATTTACGGACATGAGGAACATTCCTCTTCCAGAAAGGTGGAATTCCAGACCGTATATGAATCTACCATCGCCAAACCGGCGGAAATCGTGACGGAAGATCCGGAAATGCCCGAAGGCGAACGGAAGGTGACTTCCAAGGGCAAAGAGGGCTGTAAAGTCAGTGTGTATAAAATCGTTTATGAAAACGGCAAACAGATCAGCAAGGAATGGTTCAGCAGTTCCTCCTATCGTTCTACGGCGGATGAAGTAACCGTAGGCACAAAGAAGGCGGAGGAGAAAGCAGAAACGGCCCAGACCTCGGCGGCAGGTCAGGGCGGATTTGGCATACAGTAAGTGTACTCTGGCTTTTTAAAAATCATTTTTGAAAAAAGAATCGTCGGTATCCCTGGAAAGAAAGGGATTCCGGCGATTTTTGCTTATGCCTGAAAAGACGCCTTTAGTATTTTCCGAAACGAAAAAAATCTGTTCTTCCCCCTTTTGGTGTGGTAGAATGATGCCATGGGGAAAAAGAACGGCCAGAGATGCTGAGGGAGGAAGAAGAATGTTTGAGATCGGAAAAATACCGCCCCAGATATTAGAAAAAATGGTGCTCTATCCTGTGACCCATACAAAGGTACACAGAGAGGATATCGTGGTGCGGCCAAAAACAGGTGAGGACTGTTCCGCCATGGACCCGGCGGGAGAACTGTGTGTGTTTTCCACAGACCCTATTACCGGGGCCACCAAAGATGCCGGTTATCTGGCGGTCCACATCAACTGCAATGACGTATATTCTGCCGGGGCGGAGCCGGTTGGCATTTTAATGACGGTACTCCTGCCCGCAGGCAGCGATGAGCAGATGCTGGAAAGTCTGATGCAGGGGGTACTGACGGCGGCAGCGGAACTGGGCATTGAGGTGCTGGGCGGACATACGGAAGTGACAGACGCGGTGGTAAAGCCTGTGATTTCCGCCACAGTCATCGGCAAGACAAGAAATCGGAATATGGTCTGTACCGGCGGCGCCCAGGAAGGACAGGACGTGATTATGACCAAATGGGCGGGATTGGAAGGCACAGCCATCATTGCCCAGGAGCAGGAGGAAGCCCTGCTGCGGTGCCTTCCCCGGGAAATGGTGGAAAAGGCCAGAGGTCTGCGTGGATTTTTGTCTGTGGGCAGGGAATCCCGTATTGCCATGGAGCATGGGGCCACAGCCATGCATGATGCCACGGAGGGAGGCATTTTAGGCGCTGTCTGGGAAGTGGCGGAGTGCTCGGAAAAAGGCGTTGCCGTATTTGCGGATAAAATCCCTATCTTAGAAGAAACAAAGGCCATCTGCCAGAAAGCGGACATTGACCCTCTGCGGCTTATTTCCAGCGGCACCATGATTATTGCCGCCTTTGACGGGGAAGAACTGGTGCGGAAGCTGGAAGAGGCGGGCATAGAGGCCGCTGTCATCGGCAGAATTACGAAAGAAGGAAAAACCATGGTGCGGGAAGGCAGGGAGGAACCTCTGGAACAGCCCCAGAGCGACGAACTGTACCGCGCCGTTGTACCAATGAGAGAGAAGGAAGAAGCGAAATGAGAGATTTTGTATCAAAGGAAGTAGCCCAGATGCCGCCTTCCGGCATCCGGAAATTTTTTGATGTGGTGGCGACCATGGACAACGTGGTTTCCCTTGGTGTTGGCGAGCCGGACTTTATGACGCCGGAACGTATCAGAAAGGCGGCGGCGGAGTCTCTGCTGGAAGGAAAGACGAAATACTCCTCCAACTGGGGGATGCCTCAGCTGCGGGAAGAGATTGCCCATTATCTGGAGCGGAGATTTGATCTGCGTTATGACACAGACCAGATCCTTTGCACCATCGGGGCTTCGGAGGCCATTGATATCGCTCTGCGGACCATTCTGGAGCCGGGGGATGAGGTACTGGTAGTAGAGCCCTCCTATGTGGCCTATAAGCCTACCATCGCTTTGCAGCATGGCGTGCCTGTGGTAGTGACCACAAAGGCGGAAAACGGATTCCGTCTGACGGCGGAGGAGCTGGAGGAGGCTATTACGCCGAAAACAAAGGCGCTGATCCTGCCCTATCCCAACAATCCTACCGGCGCTATCATGGAAAAAGAGGATCTGGAAAAGCTGGTGCCGGTCATCTGCGCCCATGATCTTCTGGTGATTTCCGATGAGGTGTATGCGGAACTGACTTACGGCGGCAAAACTCACTGCTCCATCGCTTCTCTGGCGGGCATGGCAGAGCGGACACTGGTGCTCAATGGCTTCTCCAAGGCCTTTTCTATGACGGGCTGGCGTCTGGGATACGCCGCCGGTCCAAAGGAATTGATTAAAGCCATGAATAAGGTACATGCCTATGTTATTATGTGCGCGGCGTCTGCCAGCCAGTACGGCGCCATCGAGGCCCTGCGGGATGACGCGCTCTGTGACAGCGATATTGAAAAAATGCGGACGGCTTATAATGAAAGAAGGACATATCTGGTCTCCGCCCTGCGGGAAATGGGGCTGGACTGCTTTGAGCCGGAGGGGGCCTTTTACGTATTCCCTTCCATCGCTTCTACGGGCCTGTCTTCTCAGGATTTCTGCTACCGCCTGCTGATGGAGGGCGGTGTGGCCGTGGTGCCCGGGGATGCCTTCGGGGAAAGCGGCGAGGGCCATGTGCGCATTTCCTATGCTTACAGCATGGAACAGCTGAAACAAAGCATGGCGAAAATTCAGGCTTTTCTGGATTCATTGAAATAAAACAGCGTTTATGGAGCCGGGCTTTTCGGAAGGAAGGGTCCGGCTTTTCGTGTTTTTGTAAGAGAATCTTAACAATATTTGTGCGCTTGAAAATATTGACAGAAAGAGACAAATATGAGATGATATATCCCAAATTCGAGAGGAGTGTGAAAAAAGGCATGGACGCGGACAGCGACAGTGACGCCAATAACTTATATTTACATCTGATGCCTGAAGAAATGGACGGTTAGAGGTATAGCCTTTCTCTGCGCTTTTGCGGGGATGGGTTATGCCTTTTTGTGTTTGTTTGGAGAAAATCAGGAAAGAATAAGTATTGGAGGAATTAAGAAGTATGAATTGGGGACCTTTTTTATTACAGATCATATTGATCGGTTTGAACGCGGTATTCGCCAGCGCGGAGATCGCGGTCATATCCATGAATGAGACAAAACTGAAAAAAATGGCTTCGGAGGGCGACAAGCGGGCCAAACGTCTGGCGGCCCTGACGGAACAGCCCGCCCGTTTCCTGGCCACCATACAGGTAGCCATTACGCTGGCGGGGATGCTGTCCAGTGCTTTCGCGGCGGAAAATTTTGCCGGGCCTGTGGTAGCGGCGCTGGTGGCAGCCGGGGTCGGTGTGCCGGAAAATGTGCTGCGTTCTGTGGCGGTACTGGTGATTACAGTAATCCTGGCCTACTTTAACCTGGTATTCGGGGAACTGGTGCCAAAACGTGTGGCTATGAAGAAATCCGAATCTCTGGCGCTGGGCCTTTCCGGGCTGCTGCGCAGTGTATCTCTGGCGTTTGCGCCATTGGTATGGCTGTTAACCACATCGACCAATATCGTGCTGCGTCTGATGGGCATTGACCCTAATGATAACGAGGAGGAGGTTTCCGAGGAGGAAATCCGCATGATGCTGGAGGCGGGCAACGAAAGAGGCACCATCGACGGCGAGGAAGTGGAAATGATCCAGAATGTGTTCGCCTTTGACGATACAGCCGTGGAGGAAGTCTGCACCCATCGTGTGGATGTGGAAACGCTGGAACTGGATGACGATATGGAGAAATGGGACGAAATCATCCGAAATAGCCGCTTTACCTATTACCCCATCAGCGGCGAGGACAGAGACGATGTCATCGGCGTTCTGGATACAAAGGAATACTTCCGTCTGGAGGACAGAAGCCGGGAAAGCGTTATGGCAAATGCCGTGGACAAACCTTATTTTGTGCCGGAATATATCAAGGCGGACGTATTGTTCCGAAATATGAAAACAGACAGAAGATATTTCGCCGTTCTGCTGGACGAATATGGCGGCTTCAGCGGCATCATTACGCTGCGGGATATTATGCAGCTGCTGGTGGGTGATTTCTATGAGGAGACCCAGGCACAGGAGGCCGCGGCGATTTCACAGACAGCGCCGGATCAGTGGCAGATTCTGGGCAGCGCCGATCTGGAGGATGTGGCGGAGGCCCTTGGGATTAAGCTGCCTGTAGAGGAATTTGAGACTTACAGCGGTTATATCTGCGGCATCATAGGCCGTATCCCCGACGACGGCAGCAGTTTTGCCGTGGAAACGGAACGGCTGAAAATACAGGTCCATACGGTGGAAAACCACCGGATCGGCGCCACTACGGCGACACTTTTGCCATTGCCGGAGCCGGAGGAAGAGGAAAGGGAATAAGCGGTTGAGAATTGCGAAGGAATCTCTTTTTGAGACAGGAAGGCACTTCCACTGTTTTTAGAAGAAAATAAATTCCCTTAAAAATAGAAAATCGCCGGAATCCTATGCGTATTGCAGGGATTCCGGCGATTTTTGATTTCCGGGTGTTCCAAAAGCAGCTTTCCCTTAAAAAATAACGATTTTCTTATTCCTTGATTTTTTAGGGGGAATTGCGATGACTGTTTTTAGAAGAAGGTAATTTTCCTTAAAAATAGAAATTGCCGGAATCCTCGTTATTATAAGGATTCCGGCAATATTTGTTCTCTTATGAAGATGCCTCTAAAGAAGCGGTGTTTTTCATTTCGTCGGTGAGCAGCCGGATGTGTTTTCAGAAATGCATCTGTTATACAAAGTCTTCTTTTGCGATAATAAAGGTATTTTTTTGATTTGCTTTCGCCTCATACAGTGCCTGATCGGCCAGGCGGTACAAGTCATCGTAATGAATGCCGCTTCTGACAAAAGTGGCCCCGATACTTACGGTAACGGGAGAATTGTCAAGCAGTATGGTATGGGCTGCCGTTCGGATTTTTTCGCAAATGGAGGAAAGATCCTCTTTCCGCTGGATGCTTTCAAAAAAGATAACAAACTCGTCGCCGCCGATACGGGAAACAAGACTGTCATTTTTCAGCATTTCACAGAGCACCTGGGCAAATTGCTGCAGGACCCAGTCCCCTTTTTGGTGGCCATATTTATCGTTGATCTGTTTAAAGTCGTCCAAATCAATTACCAGAAAGGCGCCTAGCTGATCCTGTTTTATCTGGCTCAATTTATGCGTCACCAGTTTTCGGCAGGCGGAGGCGTGGTATAGATGTGTTAAACCATCCTCCATGGCTGTTTTGCGCAGGGCCTTGCTGAGACGGTCTTTTCGCCACAGCAGGAACAACAGCATTCCGGCGATAAAACAGCTGATGGAACCGAACAGAGCCAAGGCGCGAAGAGGATGGGCCACAATAATATCCAACAGGCCGATCTCTCTGTCCGGATATACATTCTGCGTGATGATGTTTTGCAGTTCCGCGTCGGAAATCTGAGCGATCGATTTGTTCAGGATGGACAACAGCTCATGGTCGGTTGGCTTGGTCAGGCCGAAGCAGACAGAGCGTGGTGTGTAGGACTGGGGGATCATGCCGAAACTGCTGTAACGGGAATCTCCCAGATAATACTGGGCCGTATATAAATCCAGATAGGTATAGTCCGCTTCATTTGTGCGGATTGCCTCGATACACTCTCCCATATTGGCATAGGGAATGGTATCGCCTACATACTTGCCTTCCGTATAGGTGCTGACTTCCATCACAGCCAGGCGCTGGCCGCTGACGGGGCCCTGAAATCCTGCTTCCGCTGTCAGCATATAGGGTGAGGACACATAGCTGCTGGTGATGGTCAGATCACGTTCAGCGGCGAATGTGTAGTCGCAGGGCATCTGTGCGATAATCTGTACTTTGTTTTCCCGAATGAGCTGGGACAGTTCCTCCCAGTTTTCTACAGCAATAAATTCAAACTTCAGGCCGACCTTCTGGGAGATGAAGCGAAGCAGATCCACGCCGATACCGCAGTATTCGCCGGTCTCCTCGTCCATATACTGATAAGGTTCGTTGTGGTCCAGAACGGCCACCACAAAAGGATCGGCGGTTTCAATGAAGTCTGTTTCTTCCAGGGTCAGTTCCTGATTATTGCTTGACATATATTTTTCGTACAGATCGTTGGCAAAAGAGGGATTGGCCTGCTTTATGAAGAGCAGGGCCTGATCCAGATCATGAAGGAGCGCTTGATCGTTTGTCGCAAAGTAGAGAGAAACGGGAGAGAACTCTGCCACAATGCTCATATTGGGGATATATTCCAAATCGGAGTTGAGCATTACATCCGCTTTCCCGGAACGTACGGCCTCCATCTGTTCCACTACACTGGCGAATCGCAGATACTGGGGGGAAACGTTGTTTTTGCTGAAAAAGTCATTTGCGGCTTCCTCCATCCCGTTGCCTTTCAATGCGGCAACGCGAACTTCGCTGCCGAGCTGAAAGCCTTCATATACGGAATTTGGGATCTGAAGCACCGTCGATGCTGTAAGAACGCTGTTTTGGGTAAAATAAATCTCGCCTTCCATGCCTTCTACATATCCCAGGGGCACGGCAAGATCCGCGGTGCCGTCCTGAAGCATCTGCAAGGTGTCCTGCAATCCATCCTGATATGTTCCGGGTACCTTGATGATCTCGTAGGACCATCCTGTATACTGCGCGATTTCGTGGAGATATTCTGTGATATATTCCACATAGGCCATTTCCAGATCCGCGTTGCTGGCGGAGACAGGGATGGCAACGCGCAGCAGACGGCTGCCGGTATCCGTTGTGGCCGAGAACGCGCTGACGGTGGATATGCTCAGGCATAAAAGAAAAGTTATGAAAATGGAGATTAGTTTCTGTGTGGTTTTCATAGTTCCTCCATAAGATATATTTTTCATGCAGAAAGAAGATACCTGTGTTACATCGGGGCGAAACGATGGTTTCCCCCGTTTTTTATGGGGACGCAGGCTCACAATGCCAGACTGTGTCTGCAAATAAGCACAGTCTGGCATCAGAAAGCCTACGTTATTCTTTTTTCATAGAGGCAAAGAATTTTTGTAAAAAATCCTCGGCGGGCATTGGTTTTCCGTAGAAGTAGCCCTGACCGTAATCGCAGGGCATGGTGCGGATAATATCCTCGCAGGCCTTTGTTTCTACACCTTCCGCCACTGTTTTAATGCCAAGCTTTTTCGCCAGAGTAAAGACCGATGCCATTACTTCGGCCTGTGGTCCGGCGGGATCGTTGACGACATCCATCAAAAAGGTGCGATCCAGCTTTAACTCATCCAGATCCAGTTTTCCCAGCGTATTCAAAGAGGAATAGCCGCAGCCAAAGTCATCCATGGAAACGTGGAATCCTGCCTGATTGAGTTTTTGGATGGTTTTGTTTACAGCGTCAATATTTTTGAAGACCAGACCTTCCAGAATCTCCAGCACAATATACTGCGGGGAGATCCGGTGCCTGTTTGTGATTTCCAGCAGGCGGTCCACATAATCCTCACGCATAAACAAAGATCGGGTCTGGTTGACGGAAATCGCAATGGGCGGGATTCCGGCGTCAATCCAGCTGCGCAGAGTTTCACAGACTTTATCGATCATATACAGGTCCAACTGCGCGCAGAAGCCTTTTTCCTCAAAGAAGGAAATAAACTGCCCGGGATAAATCATTTCCCGGTCGGCCGGCTTCCAGCGGACCAGAGCTTCCGCACCGTCAATTTGGCCTGTTTGCAGATTCATTTTGGGCTGCAGATACAGCAGATACTCTTTCTGTTCCAGTGCGGAGTGCATGTGCGTCTCGATATAGTACCGCAGCTGTACCGTCTGGTGCAGGGGCTGATTAAAAATATAGACTTCGCTGCTGTTTACCTGCTTTGCCTGCGCCAATGCCGTCATCATATAATTGATGTTGGCGGAACAGTTATAAGGTGAAGGCGAGCTTCCCACAAATACGGCGCCGGAATACAGCGACAGAGGATGCCCCTCTAAAATAGCGGTGCCGGCTTTTATAATCTTGGAGAAGATCTGATTTGTGCGAGAGAGCAGAAGATCCACATTTTTTTCTCGCAGAGCCAGATAAAACAGGTCCGCGGAGGGCCTGCAGAAGAATTCTCCGTCTCTGGTTTCGGATTCCAGAATATCCTTGACCGCGCAGAGGACTTCATCGGCTCTCTTCGTTCCATAGGTGCCGTTGATGTATTTAAAGCCATGGATATTAAGCGCCACAAGCACAAGGTCTTCCCGATTGCCGCAGCATACATTGAATAACTTGAGGAATTGCGGTTCATTGTAGGCGCCGGTCATGGCATCATACATGGACAGCTGGAGCAGCCGGTTCTCCGCCAGAAGGTTCTGGTATTTGAGCCGCCGGTTTCTCAGCAATATCCCCATTGCACCCATCAGTGTGATGAAAACGGCAAATGTGCAGATAATCAGGACCCGATTGGCGATGATCCATTCTCCGGGGGTATATTCCACTGTTTCACCGGAATAACGGTACAGCATGGTCTGCATGGTTTCCTCGCTGACGGAGCTGATGTATTGATTCAGAATGCTTTCAAAATTCCCCGGGATATTGTTGGTGATACCAAACGCGTAGGAGAAATTTTTGATATTGGACCAATCCACAATGACCCCGTCGTATACATCCTTTTTACGAAGATAAAAAGAAAGAGAATAGTAATCCAGCTGCGCGGCGTAGTCATGGGTATGCCGGATTTCATTTAATGCCGCTTCCGTGTTGGTCATGAAGGGCAGATCCTTGCTGTGCTCATGAGGTTTCTGGTTGGAACAGGCCGTAACGCTGAAGCTGTTGTAGTAGGGGAGAGAAAAATGAATATTATCCAGAGAGGATAATGTGGAATTGGTGGCAGCGCCGGCCACAAGATCCACCTCTCCGTTCTCTACCAGCGTAAAGGCGTCCTGGTAGGTATCGGCGATGACAGTTTCATACTGCAGGCCTGTTTGATCCGCGAAGTTTTTCCAGTACTCTACGGCAAAGCCCTCTAATTGACCATCCTTCACATATTGATAGGGCGCGTTCCCGTCAAAGAACAGAACCTTCAGGGTGCCAAGAGAGCGGATGTAATCCCGATGCTCCTGGGAAATCTGAAAACTGCCCTTATGGCGGAAATGGAGATTGTACAGCTCCATCTGCAGGTTGGGCTGGGAATTATTCAGACTGCGCATGGCCGTATCTAATTGCTGGAGCAGCGCTGTATTTCCCTTGGTCAAAGCGAAGTAATAGGGCGTAGGAGAAAAACGCCCGATGATTCGAAAGTTATCCTCCAGAGAAATATCCACCTGGATCAGGGCATCGGCCCGTCCGTTCATGACGGCCGAAACCATATCGTCATAGGAGGCACATTCCACCAGTGTATAGGAAAAATTATTTGCGTGGGCAAAGTACTCAAATTCCTGTGTGCGTCCCTCGTAGCCGGGATAGGTGGCTACGCGGATGTTGTCCCAATGGGAATAGTCTTCCTCGATCCAGCGGAGGTCATCATCCAGAACAGCCAATGTGGTATAGGTCGTTCCATAGCTGTAATTGGGATACAGGAAAAGCCCTTCTAATTGTATGTTTCGATTCATGGTGCCCATGATATCAATTTCTCCATCCATCAGCATATACATCAGGGTGGATAATTGCGTATCCAGATCGCCGTCTACCTGCACGAACTGAATATCCCAATGGGTGAACATATCCAGCTGGTTCAGATAGTCTACCAGATAACCACAGTAGTTTCCGTTTTCATCAATATAGGAATTGCCCGCCTGGATGGGAAAGCCGACTTTGACAACCTGTGTTTCTGTTGCGGCATAGGAGGTAAATCCAAAGGGGAAAAGAAGCGCAATAAGAACAGCGAAAATGCACGCGCTGATGTATCTGCGTTTTTTCCTTAATCTGCCGGATATTTCAAATCCGTGAAACTGAACAGTCATCTAGTATCATCTCTTTTCCTGGGGTGTCTGAACCCATCGTATTTTTCCCTGGGGCAGTCTCTGCGGCGGCCCGGGCATAAAAACAGCGGAAAACTGCCCTTTTCGCCAGGATAAAGGAAAATGGCGGCGGTTTTCGCTGTATGATTTTACAAATTTTTCTCAAATTCACTTTTATTTTACGGCGAAATAATTGAATTTGCAATATTTTCACAAAGAGATGAAGAAAGATATTTTTTCCTTCGCGGCAGGGAGAAACGCGTGGGAGCGTTCGACGGTAAAAGGAAGAGAAGCACCTTAGGGGCATCTTCATAAGAAATCAGGGAATTAAGAAAATAGCTGCTTTCTTAAGGGGAGAATGATTTTATTTTCCCTACTTTTTTTTGACTTGCTCCCCCGGATTATGCTATAATCGTAATGTTATGAAGAAATAGAACTGGAGGGAAAAGGATGTCTAAAGATAGACAGAGCCATATCCGAAATTTTTGTATTGTGGCCCATATCGACCACGGGAAATCTACATTAGCGGACCGCCTGATCCAGAAAACAGGCCTGCTGACAGAACGGGAAATGCAGGAGCAGGTGCTGGACAACATGGACCTGGAGCGGGAAAGAGGCATTACCATTAAATCCCAGGCGGTGCGCTTGATCTATCAGGCGCAGAACGGCGAGGAATATGAGTTTAATCTGATTGATACACCGGGACATGTAGACTTTAACTACGAGGTATCCCGTTCTCTGGCTGCCTGCGAGGGGGCCATTCTGATTGTGGACGCGGCTCAGGGCATTGAGGCGCAGACACTGGCCAATGTATATCTGGCTTTGGACAACAATCTGGAAATACTGCCCGTCATCAATAAAATCGACCTGCCCAGCGCCAACCCCGCCTGGGCGAAGCAGGAGATAGAGGATATCATCGGTATCCCTGCTGAGGACGCGCCGGAAATCTCCGCCAAAAACGGCATCAATATCGAGGAAGTTCTGGAGCGGATCATCACGGATATTCCCGCGCCTGCCGGCGATGAGGACGCGCCTCTGAAGGCACTGGTCTTTGACAGCGTATATGACCAGTACCGGGGGGTTATTGTTCTGATGCGTATTTTTGACGGTAAGATACGCAAAGGGTCTAAGGTCAAAATGATGGCCACCGGCAAGGAGTTTGACGTGGTGGAGGTAGGCGTGTTCGGCCCCGGCCGTTTCCTGCCTGCGGACGAGCTGCGGGCCGGTATGGTAGGCTATTTTACAGCCAGCATTAAAAATGTATCCGATACCCGGGTGGGGGATACGGTAACAGATGCCGCCAATCCCACGGCAGAGGCGCTGCCCGGCTATAAAAAGGTCAATCCTATGGTATACTGCGGCATTTTTCCGGCGGATGGGGCAAAATATCCCGATCTGCGGGACGCTTTGGAAAAACTTCAGCTCAATGATGCTTCTCTGTTCTTTGAACCGGAGACTTCTGTGGCGCTGGGCTTTGGGTTCCGCTGCGGCTTTTTGGGTCTGCTGCATCTGGAAATTATTCAGGAGCGTCTGGAAAGAGAGTATAATCTGGATCTGGTCACCACTGCGCCCAGTGTAATTTATAAAGTATATTTGACAGACGGCACCCAGTTCGATCTGTCCAATCCCAGCAATATGCCGGACCCGGCGCGTATCCTGAAAATGGAGGAGCCTATCGTGAAGGCGGAAATTATGCTGCCCAAAGATTATATCGGTCCCATCATGGAACTGTGCCAGCAGCGTCGCGGGGATTATATCAGTATGGAATATCTGGATGAGAGCCGTGCTATGCTGACCTATGAAATGCCCCTGAACGAAATTATTTATGACTTCTTTGACGTACTGAAATCCAGAAGCCGGGGCTATGCTTCCTTTGATTACAGCCTGATCGGGTATAAGGAAAGCGAGCTGGTGAAGCTGGATATTCTGGTAAATAAGGAGCCTGTGGACGCCCTTTCCTTTATTGTTCATAAGGCATCCGCCGTGGAGCGGGGCAGAAAGATGTGCGAAAAACTGAAAAAGGAAATCCCCAGACATTTGTTTGAGATCCCTATTCAGGCAGCCATCGGCAGCAAGATCATTGCCCGTGAGACCATCAGCGCTCTGCGGAAGGACGTATTGGCGAAATGCTATGGCGGCGATATTACACGTAAGAAAAAGCTGCTGGAAAAACAGAAGGAAGGGAAAAAGAGAATGCGCCAGATCGGCAGCGTAGAGGTGCCGCAGCAGGCGTTTATGAGCGTGCTGAAGCTCGAGGAGTCATAAAGTATGACATGGGTCTAAAACCCAGTAAAATCAAGGCTTTCAGACGTTTTCTATGCCGATTTTGAGGCGCTCAAGTTCCGAGATTTTGACAGATGTGTAAGTAATAAAATTGCGGGAGCAGGTTGAAAAACAGTATAAAAGGGAATTTTTATACTGTTTTTTTGTTGCTCCAAATAGTGACAAATTTCTACAGAAGAAAAAAATACCCCATTTTTGAGAAAACATTTCGCAAGTTATGACAAAATAAAACATTTGAATATTGAAATGTGAAGAAATGATTTGTCATCTGTTTTAAGGCAATTCTCTTCTTCCAGAGGTATGAGGAATAAGAATTACATTATGATAAAGATATAAAACACATAATTGCAGCAATATATTTGAAAGATAAGGGCATAGAATACAATTTGTAAAATAAATAATTTCATGGTATAATGTCTGCATTCGTACAAAAAACAGAAAATAACAAATATTTTTTGTTTGCAGTGGAGGCAAAAATAATGGATACCGTCAATATTAACAGACGCAAAATTACAAAATCGGCGCTGATACAGGGGATATGTTTTGCCCTGTGCTTTTTTGCCTTTCAGCTTGCGGAATTTACTGTTAACGACAAAGCCGCAGCTTTAGTTGGCGTTTCTTCGGTTAATGCAGTATATTCTATGGGCATTGCCTGCACTGCAGTGGGCTTTTTGTCTTTTTCTCTTGCGCGAAGACTTTTTCAAAAAGACAGCGTAAGGCGAGTTTTAATTTGCATTGTTGGCGCTTTTTCCATATTTTTTACGGTTCAGATATTGTTTGTAAAAACACAGCTTATTTTTTTAATCAGTTCATTTTTATTGCTTCTTGCCCTTGGTCATATAAGCGGATGCGTATATTATAATAGCGCTATGCTCTTTGACGGAAAGGAATATACAGGGCGAATTATAGGAGTTGGCATGGGCTGTGCCGTAGTAATGCAGTATGTTGTTCAAAATCTTTTTGTTACAGATGCGGCATTTCTTTTAAGCATGGTATTTAGCGTTGCCGTTTTGCTCTACATTATAATAAAGCCTTCTCACGACTGGATTTTGGAAAATCCTCTTCCATATTCCTCGGAAAACAAAACCGATTATAAAACGGCGACTATACTTGTTTCATCTGTTATTATTATGAGCCTTATAATAGGTTTGATAGACGGAGTTGTGGTTTCAAAGCACGCCCAGGGAGAGCTAAGCGTATCCTCCAATGCGCGGTTATTTTATGCCGCAAGCCTTATTGCCGCCGGATTTATTTCAGATATAAATAATAGAAAATACTTTGCTTTGTCAACAGTATGTACTATGTTTTTTTCCACTATTTCAACGGCATTTATGGCTAATTCGGCAACATTTTTCATGGGCACGGCAGCTATGTATATCTACAGCGGATTTTATGTAATGTTTTTAACTTTGTCATTTATTGACTTTGCGCCTAAGACAAAGGCTCCGACACTTTGGGCTGGAATGGGACGTATATGCAGAAGCTTTGTTATTTCATTTACAGCCGTTCCTGTAGTTTATATTTTTGAGTATTTCGGCAGTTCATCCCTTGTTATGGGAAGCTGTGTGTTATCTATAGCGGTGCTTCTTATTTTGCTTAAAGATATCATATCAGCTATGTATGCCCAAAAAGATACGGCAGAAAATAATGACACCATATCAAATGAAAATGCATTAAACACTTACTGCGAGTATTATGGCTTTACGCCAAGAGAAACAGAGGTGTTTGAAAAACTTATTGTTACCGAAAACGGAAATCAGGAAATTGCAGACGAGCTTTTCATATCCCGCCGTGTTTTGCAAAGACACGTTGCCTCTATTTATGAGAAAACAGGAACCAAAAACCGCATTGGACTTTACCAAAGCTATTGGGATTTTACATCAAAAAAGTAAATAAGTTTTATTTAGACCGTCTTTTGTTTAAGGCGGTTTTTTTGTGTCAAAAATACGAAAAGCCTTAATTTTTAAAGCTTTTTTTAATGTTGGCACATATGTGACCTGCACAAAAACACCCTTTTTTCTTATTATTTAAACAAAAGCACTTTAAAAAAGAGGGGGGATAGTATGTGTACTGTAATAAAAACGCTTCCGTATGCCAAGCAATTGGTTTTTATGGCCCTGTTTGATATTTTGGAACAGGAAAACAGCAGTTACAAAAAAGACTCCGAAAAAGATACTGTATTTGCAGACATACCCGTTTACGGAAATATAAGCAGTTTTAACATCCATATCCGAGAAAGTCCGCCTGCAACGGAAATGGAGGTTTCTGTTGTCAAACCCTTTAAGGGTCTTTCGGTCAAGGGTCAGCAAAGAGCCGTGGACTATATAGCCGACAGCGTGGAGCAGATGTTGGAAAACGAGCTTATACTGCGCTATGAAATAAACGGCGATTTGTAAAACCAATGGCAGATGACAGATATTTTTATACAAAAAGGGGGAATGAAAAATGACAGCTTTTCAGAAAAAATTTTTTGCTGTGCTTTTGGCTCTTGCTATGATGGTTCCAAGCACGTCTTTTGTATATGCCGAAGATACTGCGACAATGTGCCAAAACCACCAGCAGCATGATGAAACTTGCGGCTATGTGGCGCCCAGCGAAGGCTCACCATGCACATTTGTACATGAACACGACGAAAGCTGCGGCTATGCAGAGCCAAGTGAAGGCTCGCCATGCACATTTGTTCATGAACACGACGAAAGCTGCGGTTATGCGGCACCGAGTGAAGGTTCGCCATGCACATTTGTTCATGAGCATGACGAAAGCTGCGGTTATGACGAAACAACAGGGGAAGGTTGCACCTTCGTCCATGAACACGACGAAAGCTGCGGTTATGCGGCACCGAGTGAAGGCTCACCATGCACATTTGTACATGAGCACGACGAAACTTGCGGCTATGTGGCGCCCAGCGAAGGCTCACCATGCACATTTGTACATGAGCATGACGAATATTGCGGCTACGCAGAGCCAAGGGAAGGCTCGCCTTGCACCCATACCTGTGAACTTTGCCATCCCGAGTTGGCAGTGGAGAACACAGAGCCTGAAGAAGACACAAATCTGTCTCAGGTTACGACAAATACGCTTCTTACACCAACTCCAAGCACCAGAAGTTCTTATGCTTCCGAGGATTTCAGTACGAAATATACCATAACGGACTCCACAGGACAGCCCGTAACCAGTCTGAATACTACCGATTTATATACCGTAACCATAACCGGTGTGCCGGATGGTTATGCGTTTAAAAACGAAGAAAATGGAAAAGAGTTTGTTTCATTTGGCATAAGCAAAACGGAAGCCACCGATGCGGATTCTCTTCAAAATACATGGACTTATATTGGCGAGCCTGAAAAACAGGCAAACGGTGACTGGGTTTTGGAAGGCTTCCGCCTAAATGCCTCAGGCAAAGGTCGCTTTATGACATATTTTGACGGGGCAATGAAGCTGGGCTATTCCGCTATATATGATATAACGGCATCAGAAGCCAGCAGTGACGTTAAAATCACAAATATTTATTACGAAAGGCTCAGCGGAGGCTCATACTACTCCTTTGAGCTTTACAGCGAAGAGTTTGGGCTTCTGGAGGACAAGAGCACCGGAACCGATTACGAAACATATATCCGTATCTATACTGCCAACAACGAAACAGGCTCTCCATGTGATGTTACGGATCTTTTTGAGTTGGAGAATACCACATTTTATGCGGAAGACGCAAGAGGTGAAAAACATGCTCTTGAACATAACGTCGTTTTGATGGGAGGAAGCGTCCAAGAGTCCTATATCGATATTAAGCTTTCTCCGCTTTATATCGATGACACCAAAGGCATCACTTTTGGTATGCCGACATCTTATACAAACCCGGACAGGGATAAATTAATCGTTTCCAAGGCGGAGGTATATGTAAACGGCACTCCTTCCCGCAGTGTAACCATATCTGACGGACGCCCGGGAGAACTGCCTTCTGAGCGTATTTTCTCTTTGGATATGAGTATGCCAAACACCAACCCAACGTATGCCTTAAACGGACGTTTTGAAAATGATGTTGTGGTGTCCCTTGCCGTTCTTTATCCTAACGGAATCGACGCAACCATTTATAACGGTACGGCGGAAATTGAAATTTCCTCCAACACACCGTTCCAGTTAAACGGCGCGGGAACTGCGGAAACAAGTCATACAGTAAAAATACCGATTACCGGCGGCAGCGGCTCTTTCCGTGTGATTTCCGCCACAAAAGGCGACGGTGACCTGTTCCTTTCCGATGGTACAGAGTTTAACGTAAAAGCGACACTGGTGCAAAAAGACGACGAGCAGTATGGTACTACGGTGCAGACCGATTCTTTTAAGCTCTCGGAAGAAAACAACTACAGAAAATATACCGGCACCCTTGACGCAAAAGAGAAAGAGGGCGTGGCTATTAATATTACCATTGATGATGATGTAACCAGCGCTGTAACCGATACAGATGGAAAATTTACATTCTTTGCGGAAAGCGGTCTTACAGAAGTAGATGTCATCCGTATCGTACCCCAGGGCGAAACGGGATTCTATCTTTACAATCAGCCTGTAACGGAAAATACACTGACAATTAAACTGGAAGATCTGGAAATCCCTATTGATTTGGAATGGATTACCCATAATGAAATCAGTGGAGAGACAGAACATCAGACTTTTACAGAAGAAGAATATGATAATATAGAATTTCATGTTAATCAAAATTCCCGCGTCATCTCTTGGGAAATCCGTGAAGAGGACGGAAAATATTATTTGGTTTTAAAAAATTTATTAGAAATAAAGGAAGACGATTATTTTTTTATCTCCTATAAAATATCAAACTACACTCGGCTGTACGCTTATCCGAAAGGAACGGAGATTAAACAAGAGTTTACACTTGAGAAGGAAATTCCGAAGTGGGGCAGCATTACCGCTAAATTTGCTGACGGAATAAACGAAAATGATTATGTGGTAGGCATATATAAAAAATATGAAGGAAGTAACGGTTATAATTATACCAGAATAGCCGCAGGCAAGAGTTACAATCCAGAACTTGTAAGTTCTTATGGTACATACCGTGTGGTATTCAGCACCTATTTGCCGGATCGCACACTTTATGAGGAAGACTTTGCACTTGGTGAGGAAACGAATTCACTCTACTATGGACAGGTAACGGGAGGTTTAGGCATCGATAAGACCGTTACACTGGATAAGGAACTTTCAAAAAGTGACTATTATAATGTTCTATTTTATTCTCAAAAAATAAGTTATAAGGATACCGATGGTGCAAGGAAAAGTTATATTTCGATGGTTTTGAAAGACTATTCTGCCAATTTATTCGGAAAGGTTCTGCGTTTTGATATACCGGACAATCTGGAAATCATTCCGGATGAAAACGGGGAAAACACCGTAGAAATAAGCTACGGGACATATAGAACGAATATAAAGTTAACAAAGTCGGAGGAAGGATATTATATTTCGGAACCTCTGCCGGAGGCCGAAAATGTGCAAAGCAGACAGTACACGATTTGTGTTACGATTACAATGAGGCAAGTTACAAATGATAGCGGTACGGTTACGGCTTCCGTTCAAAATTTAGGTGGCAGCGGCTATATTGTATTAGGCAATGTGCATATTGAAGGAAGGTCTGACGTATCCGTTTCAGCGTCCCCTTTGGTTTACCAGGATGGAATTTTGGAATACAGTTTGAACTGCGACTATGCGGGAGGCATTTTATATGGGGAATCCATTGAAATATCCGAAAAAAATAATAAGTTTGAACCTTTTTCAATTCAATGGGAATCTTATGGAACCAGTTATCCGCTTTATCATGTTGGTGTAGTAGCTAATATTGAAGCAATAGTATTAGAGGAGAAGTTGGAGTGGACAAATGGGGAGCCGCCGCAGGACGGTGAACAGCTGATCCTCTGTACCAAAATACAAGATTATAAAGAGGATCCTGTTGTGGCAGGAACAACCACATATACCAGTCAATCTAAGCCAAGCGAAGATTTAGTCCAGTACCTGCTCTGTATGGATTATTATTTCAATAATGATTACCATGAGGATTATTATATCATTCATCCGGATGAGAATAAGAATACGAATACGATTAATTATTTTAATTCCAAAAAAGTATATGAAGCTAAGATAAATAAAGATGAATTGCCGGAAGGCAAAGAGATCTATACCATGGCTGTTGTAATGCACCTGGCAGACGGCAAAGGGAATATGTCGTTTTTCCTGGAGCCGACAGAGGAAGATGATTCCATTTGGACAGGAACCGTAGACTTTACGGAATTTAAAAATACGCTATATTTCACGGGATATTCTTTGGCGTATTCCTTCCGTCCAAAAGTAGAGCTGCCGGAGGAAACGGATACGACAATCGACTTTGACTACCAAGAATATCAAGCGGATTTGGAAAAACTTTCCGACATATTCGGTCAGAGTGTAACATCCATAGAGCAGCAGAGCGGTACGGCAAACGGATATGACTATTCCGGCTTTGCCACAACTGTCAATATTGGCGAAATCGGAGAAACGGAAGTAACCATGTATTCTTCTTCCGTAGGATTTGACGACGATGACCCTGAAGCATTTTATTCTCAGGGGAATGTATACAGAGGCAAAGCCACCATGGCAGACGGCGAAGTTGTGGATGTGGTAAGCAGGGCACAGATGTTCCGCTGTGACGACCCGGATAATCCTTCCGATATGATTGAACTTACTGATTTTGATGTGGATAGCATTCAGGAGTTTTATCAGGATGGTATTAAGCCTGAAACAATATTCGTGCAATATGTGACGTCATCTGTTATCAAAGACGGAAAATATTATGATTTTGATACTTACTGCAATGAAGCGTCTGGGCAAAGCAATTCCGGCAAAAGTGTATTTTTGGCCTCCGCAAGAAACGGCGCGTCAAACGGCAAGTTTGTAGGTAAGGGCGGCGGCGTTAAGCCAAAAAGCGATACCTCAAGCGACCTGCAAGACTTCGGAAGTCAGACAGCTATTACTTTCACCTCTGATGCCGTTCAAGGCGCGGTAGAGACAGGAAGATTTGTGGATAGGTTTTCCACGGGAGCAGGCGCTTTTACAGGCGCTCTTTCCGGTATCGGACACAGTATGGAGTTTGGTCCTGTCATCAACGACATAGAAAACTGTATTGCCAGAGCCCGCAACGTGAGGGACAGATACGGCGAATATCTGACAAATGAGGAAATCCAGACATTGAATCAGAATATTTCCAATATGGAATATTATCTTGGCGTTACCAAGGCAGGATTTGCCGGTGCAATTGGTACTGATGTTGCCGGGGTAGGCATAGGCCTTGGTGCAGCGGCATTAGCACCGGCAACAGGCGGCGGTTCCGTTGCGGCAGGTTTTGCACTTAACGGCAACGTAACATTAGGCGCCTTTGCTTCCGAACAGATAATGAAGAAAAATTATAACAACGTAATGGAGCTTGACGCATCCACATTTAAGATTTTAAAGGATGTCACGGAACGCAGACGTGAGGCTATACCGTCGGTAGATAATTCGAGTCTTTATACTTCAGGCGTTGCTGTTGATATGACAGGCGGATACGCTTATAATGCCGGAAGCGGCGACCAAGCACTCCTTGACGGCGGTATCGGTCACGGTGGTGGCGGCGGCATCTATGGCGGCGGCACGATTGCTCAGAACCAAATAGTAAGGATAAAATATGACCCGCAAGGCACTGTTTACGACCAGGACGGCAACCCGGTTGAAGACGCAACCATGACCGTTTACTTCTCCAAAAACGCAGACGGCAGCGGCGCCGTTGCATGGGTAAACGAGGACGAACCAAACGACGCAGGAGATGCGGCTTATGAAGAAATAAAACGACCTTGGCTGTGGAACGAACCGGGCGTACAGGAAACCAACGCTGTGGGCTTCTACGCATGGAACGTACCTGACGGCTACTATTATCAGGTAGTAGCGGAAAAGGACGGCTATACCACGGCAAAGAGCGACTGGCTTAGGGTTATCCCTCCGCGCTTTGGCGTAGACCTTGTAATGACGAAATTGAACGCCGGCGTCGATGACGATGACGACGAAAACAACAACACCGGCACTGGCGGCGGTGGAGGCGGAAGCGTTTCCGTATCTTATGGAATTTCTGTTTCAGATGATATCGCAAACGGAAAGCTTACCGTATCCGATAAACGGGCTAAAAAAGGTGATACTGTAACCATAACCGCAGCGCCTGATGACGGATATGCTCTTGACACAGTAACAGTTAAAGATGAAAAAGGCAAAGAAATTAAGCTTACTGATTTAGGAAACGGCAAATTCAGCTTTACCATGCCTGATTCCAAAATCACCATAGACGCTCAATTCGTTGAAAAAACAGACGAAATACCTGTAGTCATAAATCCTTTTGCCGACGTAAAAGAAAGCGATTGGTTCTATAATGACGTTATGTTTGTTTACTCCAATGGCATTATGGCAGGAACGGGAGAGACAACATTTGAACCGAATACTACAACAAACAGAGCAATGTTTGTGGCTGTGGTTTGGCGTCTTGAAAATATGCCTGCCCCTGAAAACACGGCATCATTCACCGACGTTGAAAAGGGGACATGGTATACCGAAGCGGCTGCGTGGGCTTACGAAAACGGCATTGCTTCCGGCTTTGGAGACGGCACATTTGGACCAAATGAAAAGCTTACCCGTGAACAGCTTGCCGTATTCTTATATAAATACGCCCAGTATAAGGGATATGACCTGACTATAACAGGAAATATCGACTCATTCATAGATAAAGACAGCGTATCTCCTTGGGCAAAGGACGCAGTTACATGGGCTGTTCAAAATGGATTTATAGCCGGAAAGGACGGCAATAAATTAGACCCGAAGGGCTTTGCGACAAGGGCAGAGTTTGCGGCTATAATCCATCGCTTTATTGAAAACATGAGTTAATGCAAGAATAAAAATACCTCTGCTGCGTTTTGCATGGACAGATGAAAAAATATTAATTTAATACTTGATTTATAATGGGAACGGCGCAGTGTAAACGGCGCCGTTCCTGTTTTTGGGTATTCTAGTGCAATATAGTCACTGACTTTGTCCGCAGTAGAAAAAACTTAGTAAAAGAAGCCCTTTATTGTCTCAATGTGCTTATGCCAAGGAATTACCAGGTTCGTAGGGCATGCTGATCCAAACCTTTTTGAAGCTCGAGGAGTCATAAAGAATATGACACCCCGTAAACCCAGTAAAATCAAGGCTTCCGGGCGTTTTTCATGCCGATTTTGAGGCGCTCAAGTTCCGAGATTTTGACAGATGTGTAAGTAACAAAATTGCGAGGACAGATGAAAAAACAGTATAAAAGGTAATTTTTATACTGTTTTTTGTTGCCCAAAATAGTGACAAATTTCTACATAAGAAAAAAATGCCTTATTTTTGAGAAAATATTTCACAAATTATGACAAAATAAAACATTTGAATCTTGAAATGTGAAATGCAAATTTGTCATCTGTTTTGAGGCGATATTCTTCTTCCAGAGGTATGAGGAATAAGATTTACCTTAGGATAACAGTTTATGAAATGAAAAAGGGATATCAGTTATGTAAGGGATACTTTTTAACATATTTAGCAGGCTGGAGGAGCCATGAAGAATATAACACACTATAAACCAAGTAAAATCAACGGTTTGTGTCAGTTTTTAATAATGCTTTTGAAAGCCACATAATTTCAAATATGATAGATGGCAAAGATGCTTTTTGGATAGAAAAATATTTTTTAGGCAGTGAGAGAAAAAAGGTCTCACTGCTTTTTTTGTTTCTGAAATCGATAAAAAAGTGATTTTTAAAAAAATATCCACTTTTTGAATAAAAACTCAAATGATAGAAAGGAGGTGAAGATGTTTTGAAGGAAGATGTCATAAAAGTATTAAAAGTAAAGCCACATGAACATCTAAAGTCTGTATGCTGAAAAATACATTGGAAAAAATTAGAATTGGCATAATACACAACACCTTATTAAAAACAACCTTACACCAAGGGATAACTAACTTTTTGAGGCATACTTTTTGTAAAAACATGACGGCTTGAGGAGTCATAAAGTATGGCACAGCCTGAAATCCAGTAAAATCAAGGCTTTCAGCAGTTTTTGAGGGCGATTTTCAAAGTTCCAAAAATTCGAATTTTATAGATGACATAGCGTTTGAAAGTCAAAAAAACGCTTTCCTGGCAGTGAGATAGGCAAATCTCACTGCCTTTTTTTGTTTTTGAAAATCAACAAAAAAGTGGTTCCCCAATATATAACCATTTTTTGAAAAAATTTTTTATAAATTTTGGAAGGGGGTGAAAATCTTGAAGGAAAATGTCATTAAAGTATTAAAAGTAAAGCCACATGAACATCCTGAAGTCTATATGCTGAAAAATACATTGGAAGCAATGCAGGAAGCGGTGGGAGGATATATTGACATCGTAGGATTAGATGACAATGTATGCATCCTATTAAATGATGAGGGAAAATTAATTGGATTGGAAGGTAATAGGAGAATCGGCAGCGATATCATCGTTGGCGATTTTTTTGTTTGCGGCAGTGATGAAGAAGGAAACCTGACATCATTGAGTGAGGAGGAGTTGGACTCATACACAAAATTTTTTTATGAGCCACAGGAGTTTACAAAAGAAGAAATAGAAGAAACGGCAGTAATTGAATTTTACACATTTGAATGAAAAAGGAGGAGTTGCAGTTATGAAAAATATGAAGATGGAACCAATCGAAAAAAAGTTTATTTTTAGAACCCCAGGTGATCCTATTGAAATCACAGATGAAATGCTGGAGAATGCGGAGATCAATCCTAATGAATTGGTAGATATCATTCTTCAGAAGGGATGCATCATTATAAAGCCAACAAGTGTGCTTGGCAGATTGCCGGAGGATCTGCTTTTACTCTACGAAGAACTTGGATTTTCAAGAGAAATGGTGGAGCGTGTTTTTACAAAATATGCTGAAGAAGCAGGCGGTTTTGACGCTTTGGTTGAACAAATCAAAAAAGAAAGAAATGTGGCATTGTGGTAAGGTGAGAAAATGCGAAAAATAACAGACTTAAGAGGAATCAAAGATACCGCCAAAGTATTCCTGCACATGAATATAGAAGAAACAAAGTTTTCGCCGTTGGTTATCAAGCATCCGTTTACAGATTCAGTGATGGTTTGTCTGTCGCAGACTGACGGCGAAATTGCCTTTGCCAATATTATGGAAGACACAAAGGCATTTACTATATGGAAAGAACAAGTGGAAAAGCAGATTGATACTACGGAAGATGTGTTTGGGGTATACCACCTCATGACAAAATCTTATCTGCTTGCTTTTTTAAAATATACGGAATCATACTTGTCCAGAGAGGATTTTTCCAAAATGCTTGCAGACATCTGGATTCGGACAGAAGCACCTAATCTTGATCCCAACTTCAAGCAGAAAGAACTGCTGGATCTGTTCCGTAAATCAAAACAGGAGGAGATGATGACAGAAGATGAAATAGAAACACTGCGAAGCCTGCCGGAAACAGTATCGGTTTATCGAGGCGTGACCTCATATAATGCAGGCAAGGTCAAAGCCTTGTCCTGGACACTGGATCAAAAGGTTGCCCAATGGTTTGCCAATCGATTTGGAGAAAACGGTACTGTTTATGAGGCGGAAATTTCAAAGGAACATATTTTAGCGTTATTTAAAGGAAGAAATGAGTGGGAAGTGATCGTGGAACCAGACTACTTGCTTCAGTTATCAGAAGCTATGGAAGAAAATATGGAAGAACCACAGTTATAAAAACGTGATGGCAGGAACATGAATATTCATGTTCTTTTTTTGCGTCAGAAAGGAGAAGAAATGAAAAGAAAGTATCCCCAGAAGAATAAACAGCGACCGGTGAAAAAACTTCCGCCGGAGAGCAGAGTCCAGCCTCATAAAAAAGTAAAGTACCACAGACGTTCTGATCAGATTTACGGGAGGTAATATATATGAGAAAGAGAACGCCATTATATTTGGATTCATTGGAAGCAGCACAAAAGAAAGGCAGAGAAGAAGTAGATAAATACCTTGCATCATATAAAGCAAATGTAGGGTGTGCTGAAGATATTAAAAGAACTATTTACTACTACTATGACGGCTTTCGTTTGCCCGACGGATTTGAGGATAGAGTCCTTGACACATATGGTCTTGAGCGTATGTCATATGTTTTGGCTTATAACATTCAACATATGCCTTACGATGGAAGGATTAGCGAAGAAAATAAGAAGTGGGCAGCACAGATTAAGACAACCAAAAATGGAGAAGCATTCAGATCAGAATATATGGTTGATGCCCATGTAGGCTTACTAAATATGTTCATCAATGCAATTCGAGAGCATCAGCTTGCACAGGAAGCTGACTTAAAAACCGATGATTCCAATGAAGAAGATCATGGAATGGATATGAAGTTATAAAGGCAGCCTTTGCGATGAACAGGAGAAAGTATGGAAGGAGGTGATGCCGATGAAATAGAAGAAGCTGATCTGGATATGCAGATATAAGCAAAGAAACAAGGCGGAGCAATCCGCCTTGTTCCCGGTTTAAAATTCTGAAAGCAAGTCCAGTACCAGAAAGAAGTCCGGCGGCAAAGCCGTTTTTGCGAAGCAAAAATACTGACCATTAAGACAAACCGAATCGGAGCAGAAAGCTCTCTTTTCGCTGCCGTCTTACAGGTTGTTGTATGTTACCTCAGAAAAAAGGAAACGTCAACAGCATGAAAAGAAAAGACAGCGAAAGGAGAAATGTGTATGTATTTTTTGGATTTTTTTGCCGGAATCGGGTTGTTTCGCTTGGGGCTGGAACAGGCAGGCTGGACCTGCAAAGGGCATTGTGAGATAGACAAATATGCCAATATGAGCTATCAGGCGATGCACCGCATAAAGGGGGGAGAGTGGTTTGAAGAAGACATCACCAAAGTCAGTGCCCAAAGCCTACCAGATGTCGATCTTTGGACAGGCGGATTCCCTTGCCAGGATGTCTCAATGGCAGGGGAAAGGAGAGGATTATACGGAGAACGAACTGGCTTGTTTTTTGAGTTTGTTCGACTCCTCCGAGAACGAGGTGACCATAAACTGTGGTCAAGCACTTTTGCTATGCAAAAGCACCTTTCAGGTGGCGGCTTTCTTGCCGCTGCATAGATGGCTTATCCATGCAGTGCCGAAGATACGGCACCCGTTTGTAAAACGGCTTTGCCAAAGGCAAAGTGCTGACCAGAAAATGTTAAGGGAATCTTTTCCTCTGGCGGAGGCTGGGATTTTGCCATTGTTCTATGTGAACTGGCCGCATTGGGGTACGGTGTGGAATACGCGCTTGTCAATTCCAAAGACTACGGTGTACCCCAAAGCAGAGAGCGTGTGTACATTATCGGAGATCTTACAGGAAGAAGTACCGGAAAAATATTTCCTCTCAGAAGTCCAGGCAAGACAACTCCTGCACAGATTATTGGAGGCCCGCAGGGAAGCAGGATCTATGACACAGGAGGTGTTTCACCAACTATCACTTCTGGAACAGGAGGATTAGGCGCAAAAACAGGTTTATACTTTGTTACGAAGGATGAGCAAAGCGGTCTTGTGACAAAACCATACAGTGGCATCATTGACGCAAGCTATGGAAAGGGCTTGGGATGCCGACAGCACAGGACAGGCATTTTGGAAAGCAGACTGCCAAGAGCTTTGTTGAATCCAGGAAAAGAAAAGACAAGACAAAACGGAAGGAGGGTCAAAGAAGAAAACGAGGAAATGTTCACACTTACGGCATCTGATATTCATGGAATCCTTTTGGATTCCCGTATCCGAAGACTAACACCATTGGAAACATTTCGTCTGCAAGGGGTACCGGATGCATATTTTGAAAGAGCAGCCAGCGTATGTTCAGACGCACAGCTGTATAAACAGATCGGAAACGCAGTCACAGTGCCTGTGGTACGAGCCATAGGCGAAAAAATAGCAGAATATTGGAAAGGAGAAAAAATATGATTCAAGTGACTTTTTGCAGTAAACAACTTTTTGAAAAGAAAAAAGAGGTGGATGTTTCTCTCAGACTTCCTGCAGATGCAGAAACCATGAAACGATATCTGGAAGCAGCTGGCGTCAGAGATATGGATGATCTTCTGATCAGTGATTTCAGAATCCATGAGCTCTACGCATGGAGCTGTGGAGAGTATCAGGAATGGGACAAAGCTGATCTGAATGAGCTGAACTATCTGGCAGCAAGACTTGAGGAATTGCTTGAGGAAGAACAGGATGAGATGTATGATGCTTTATTGTGTATGCATCATCCGAAAAGTGCTGCTGATATGATCAATCTTTCCTATGGTTTTGAAAAAGTGTCTTATGATCCATCTATTCGAAACGAACAGGAATTGGGAGAATACCTTGTAAAGAACAATCTTTTTGCGGTTCCAGAAGATATGAAATCATTTGTGAACTATAAAAAGGTGGGGCAGATTTATCTTTATACCATGAATCTTTCAAAAGACGCTGGTATGATGCAAGTCAATGAGAATGGCTGTATCTGTGATAGCCACAAGGAGCAGGAAAGATATGGTTATTATGACGGAGTGAATGTTCCAGAGGAATATATGATTCTGACAGAAGAAGTTTTTGAAGATCAAGCACAGCAGCATATTCAAAGCTGAGAACAGACAGAGGGTCTGTTTTTTTATTACTTATTAAGGAGGAATTTTATATGATTCGTTTGTATGTGGCAAGTGAAAAGTTGGTAAAAGAGGAAAAAGACATCTGTGTCAGATTGGTGCTTCCGGTAGAAGAAAATGAAATCTGGATTGCTCTTCAGAAGGCAGAAATGGAATCGTTGGATGACTGCGAGATTTCAGATGTGGAGTGTGATGTGGAAGAAGCACAGGAGTTTTTGTGTTCTTTGGAGATCAGCAAAGCAAATATCTTTGAGTTGAATGTTTTTGCCGGTCTTCTTTCCGCATTGCCGGAAGATGAATTGATGCTTTATCGAGAAAAATTAAAAGATAAGCAGCCCAAAAGCCTCGAAGAAGCTATTTATGAGATTTGACGCAGGCAGAAAAAATTGCAAAGGAGGTGTAGTCCTTGAATGAAGTGATAAAGCAAATGCAGAAAAGAATTGTGGAAGGCATACAGCTTCCAGATAAGAAACAGCAAAATCAGTTAAGAAAAGATGTGGAACAAGCACTGCAGGAAAGCATCAAGGATTTAGCAGAGCATGGCGGCGGACCACAAGCAGAAGACAGGTTTTGGAAACGATTAGAGCATATTGCAGCCAAAGAGCCGGAAAATCGAATCATATATCAGCACTATCAGGATATTAGTTATTTCTGGCAGTATACGGAAAACTGGTATAGTTGCTATCCGCCGAACTTAAGCGAGGAAGAAAGAGAAAAGTCACTTTGCACTGTGGAGATAGAAAGACCAGACAGCGAAAAGTATGGAAGTTATCTCACAGCGTTTTTGCCATGTGATTCGGAAGGGCTGAAGAAGTTTTTTGAAGACAACGGTATTGATATGAAAAACTGTGATATTGGTGAGATTTATTGCGGTTCTGAAAAAACAAGTGTACTGACAGAAATTTTTGAAAGGATGCCCAGACAAGACATAGATATTTTTCGGCTCAACGAAGTGTTTAGCAGATTTGAAAAACTTTCGGAAGAAATGCAGGAAGTATATCAATTGGCAGTACAGCTGAAAGAACCAAAAACAGTAAACCAGTTAGGGGAACTTACTGGTCATCTTCCGGCAATATGCGTGGTTAACGGTATTAAAAATGAAAACCAGTTAGGTGAGTTCTTAGTGGAAAATGAACTTTTTGACACGACATTTCCTAATGAAGTGTTGCCGTATCTTGACTACACAAAAATAGGCCGGGAGTATATGCAAACACATAAAAGTAAAATCATTCATGGTGTGTATGTGGAGGATACTTCTTACTATGAAATGGTGCAGACTGGTCAGGAATCAACAGACGAAAACGAACAAAGCGATGATTATGAAATGAAGCTGTGAAAGGAAGGGATTAAAATGGATAAAGGCTCATAGAAGTGAGGCGATGAAATATGGTAAACAGCATGATCCCATGGATCGGTGGAAAACGGCAGATGCGTGAGTTCCTCATTGCACGTTTCCCACCGCAATATGATAAATATGTAGAAGTATTCGGTGGTGCTGGTTGGGTTCTTTTCGCCAAAAAGCCGGAAAAGTTCGAGCTGTATAACGATGCCAATTCCAATCTGACCAATATGTTCCATGTGGTAAAACATAAGCCCATGAGCTTTGTAAAAGAGCTTGGTTTTTTGCCGCTGAACAGCAGAGCAGAGTTTGATCTGATGCTGGACTGGCATAGAAAGCAGGATTTTTCACTGCCATATCAGACAGAAGAAATGGCGCTGGCAAAGATTTATCTTTCCCCTATAGATTTTCGGGAGTATAAAGAACTGATCACAACACAGGCTGAACTGGGCGATGTGAGGCGAGCAGCTACATTTTATAAGCTGATCCGCTACAGCTATGCGGCAGGTGGAAACAGCTTCAATGGTCAGCCGGTAAATATCGCCCAGACATACCGCACCATATGGCTTGCCAACCGCAGGCTGAATGAAAACGGCGCGAAGAGTGATAGTGAGATTTTGATGGCTGGCGGAAATCCGGGCAAAGGCGTGATCATACAGAATAAAAGTTTTGAGGTCATCATTGATTTATATGACAGTCCAACAACATTCTTTTATCTTGATCCTCCGTACTATGGAACAGAAAAGCAGTATGAGGAACTGTTTACATTGGAACAGCATTATCTGCTCCGTGAAGTGCTGGGAAAGATAGAAGGCTTTTTTATGCTTTCATATAATGACTGCGAGTTTATTCGTAAACTGTATAAGGATTTTTATATTACGCCCTTTGAACGACTCAACAGTATTTCGCAGAAATATACACCAGGGGGTATGTTCAAAGAACTTGTAATTACAAATTACGATCCAGAACTAAGATTAAAAAGTCAGCCAAAACAGCTGACACTGCTATAAAAAGGAGGTATCTATATGACAATAAACTGTTTTAAGACTGTAAGTGCAAAGGGGTCCATTTATCTGCCTGTAGCACTCAGAAGATTTGTTGGAATCCATGAGGAGGATGTGGTGCAGATAACAGGAAGGGGTGGGATTATTTTAATTAATAAGGCGGAAGTGACTGCGGAGAACCCTGTGGAAGTGCTGCAGGAAGATTTCCAAAAAGAAAAGGAAGATGCGGAAAAAGAACGAGATCAGATCAAAAATAGAATTAAACAGTTGTTAAGCGAAGGAAAGTCCTTAGATGAAGTATTGGACGAAGTCCTTCGCTTTTTGTTTTGAAAGAAGGTGAAGAAATGGATTTTGAGGACAAATTAAGCAGCTTAAAATTATATTTTATATGGAAAGGAGCGAGAATGTTATGAAAAAAGCAATCTTGTGTTTGATTGCGGCAGTATCACTGCTTCTGCCTATGCCGACTGAGGCGGCTCCCATGAGCGTAGAAACACCAATACAAAAGGAAAATACTACTGAAAATACATTGCCTGTGCCTGTTTCTGTGGAAAGGAAAAATATAGACGGTGTGGAATATTTGGTCAAGGTTTATGATCTACCAGCAGATACGCCACAGGAGCAGCTGGTGGAAGAAGACTTTGTATTGGAAGACTTCTTGTTTAGCTATATCACTACAGATAAGCAGATCAATGAAAACAAAGACACAAAGGAAGTCACAGAAGACGCAAAGGCAGAAGGCAGTTCTAAAAATCTGGAAGAAGTCATCAAACTCTTTCCAGCCACAAAACCTTATGATAAAGATGGATATCAAGGTACATTAACACTGGATACCGGCAGCATCGTCACAGAGGTAGCAGGCTATACCACTAAGAACTATACGGTGTCTGCCACAAAGGAATATCCAGGCTTGATGTATGCCGATCCTTCTTACGTTGCTCAGTCAACAATAAAAGATGGATATACATTGCCCTTGACCAATGTCAGCTGGACCGTTATGGGAACATCCCTTGCCGGAGATACTTTGGTACCCACAGAGTATAAGGCAGTAGCTACTTATTCCAAAACATTCAGCTCGCAGGTGCCTACGGGCTATGTGTCCACAGCAAGATACAAAGGCAATGTAACGAAGACAACGGCGGATACGGCAACATTTACCATTACTTACGCAGGAAAGCTGATAGAAAATGGAATGCCGCCAGTATTAAAAGCAGTAACAGGTATTATTGCAGTACTGCTTTTGGGCTGTGCCATTGCCATGCTTTTGCTTTATCTGAAAAACAGGCAAGGGGCGGATGTGTATAATCTCATTGACAAAGAGTATATCTGCATCGGAAGGCAGAATATCAATCCGAAACAGCCTGTGATTGATTTGAATGAGTTTGAGGACTTAATCCAAAGCAATGTATTCCAGTTTGTACTGGACAAGAAAACAACAAAGGCACTTTTCGGCAGGAACATCAGTGTGACCTATAAAGACATGACAGTAAAGCACAGAGTCAATGAGAAAAAAGGAGAATATCGATTTGAACTGGATTTGGGAGGTGTGTTGGATGCGGAATAAAATGAGAACGATGCTGCTTTTGTTTTTATTTTCTGCTGCGGGCTTCTGCGTTCCAGCTTATGCGCTTGACTCGGATTTGAGCTACAATTACAAAACAGAGAATCCGGAGGAGTTTGTCATTGTGGGAAAATCCAATATCAATATCCAAGGAGAGATACCGGATTATCTCAGGGATATTTATGATGTATCGCCGCAGACAGTCTATGATTCAGAGTATGGGGCAAATGTGGTGGAGCCAAATGCACCATCCATTAACAACACTACATACGCACCAACCAATGCACCAATCAATCCTTATACCCAAAGTCCAAACAGTCTGATTACAGGTACAGCCTATGGCGGGGGTACCAGTGGAAGCTACACAGCAGATATTTCTTCAGACGGCTATGTGACAAATGAGATTCCGGAACAGGTATATGATGAGGTTCTGCAGTATCCCTTAACAACCATTGAGCAGGTACGAAACAGCGATGGAAGCATTGGTGTATTGAAGATTCCTGAAATTGGGCTGATGGTAACCGCCTATGACGGCGATACCTTCACAGCCATGAAAAAAGGTGTGGGACATTTGGCTTCTACTTCCTGCTGGAATGGAAATATCGGTTTGGTAGGGCATAACAGAGGCACCAATGACTACTTTGGAAAACTGAAAAAACTGGATATTGGCGATGAAATGACCTATACCACAAAACTTGGCACAAGAACCTATGTGGTAAGATCCATTACAAAGATTGCCGATACGGACTGGTCAAAACTGCAATATACCAGTGACAACCGTCTGACATTGATTACCTGTGTGGAAGATGTACCTGATCAGCGTCTTTGCGTACAGGCAGTACAGAAATAATCTTTTGCTTGCAGTGTAACTGGTTTTTCGATATAAGAAAGGTAGGTGGAATACAGGATGAAAAGAATGAGGTGAAGAGCATGAAAAAGAAATGGATGGCAGTCATGACGGCAATACTGGCTATGAGCAGTACCGTACCAGCGTTGGCACAGCACATTTATGCTGGGGACGATGTAGAAAAGGTGGTGAGCTATGACGAAAACGGCAGGAAAGTCATTACATTGATATTTGATCCTGAAAAAATGCCGGAAGAAGTGCGCCAGCAGCTGGGTATTGGAAGTCCAGCAGAAAACAAAGAGAATACAACGAAATTAGAAAATGTTTCTACAGCGGTAAAATTGACAGAACCGCCCAAAGAAGGTGAGGTGTTAGCAAATATCCAGTATGTAGATGAAACAGGCAGACTGAGATATACATCTCCATACTACACTTACGGATATGGTCAGTGTACATGGTACGCAGGCGGAAGGTTTGAGGAGATGCATGGCATCCATATTTCTATCCATGGATACGCCAAAGAGTGGCTGGACAGCAGTAGGTGGGACGCATCCCTGGAAGTGGTAACAGATCTATCATCTGTACCGGAACAGTCCATAGCCATCTATGTGCCGAAGACAGACAATCGACTGGCTGGTCATGTATGCTTCATCGAATATGTGGAGCGTGATGAAAAGGGAAATCCTCTTTATATCTACTACACAGATGCCAACGGCAAGAAAGATACCGTGAAAAACGCTTACACACCAGGCGTAGACGGTATGGTGATTAAAGAAGATTACCAGACATTCTTGGAAAACAGCCAGCTGAAACTGGCTGGATATCTGAAAGTAAAAGAATAAATGAAAGTATAAACAAACAAAGGCTTTGCAAACAGACAGCTGCAAAAATGCGGACTGTATGAGCAAAGCTTTTTTTATTGAAAAGGAGGAAAACATATGTCAGCATGGAAGAAATTTACGGCTTTTCTTATGTCAGCTTTTCTGCTTCTGACAACAGGTGTGCAGGCATTTGCCGGTACATCCATGGAAGATGCGCTGAACAAGGTAAATCTCTATGTCAAACAGGACAAGGGTGCACAGCTTTTGACATGGAAAGGCATCATTGACAGCAATAACTTCGCACCGGCAGTTATTGTGTATCAAGCAGAAGACGGCAAAGAATATCCGGCATTCTGTGCCAATCCAAACCGACCGGGTGTAGAAGATTTAGCAGGCAAGTCATACGACGTGGATGTGGATCAGCTGGATACTGACCCTGCGGTCTGGGGCGTTATTACAAACGGCTATCCTTATAAAACACCGCAGGAAATGGGTGTAAATACAGAGTATGAAGCCTACTATGCTACAAAAATGGCAGTATGGGCAGTGGTTCATGATAATTATAGCAACTTAGATGACTGGAAAGCCAACGGCAGCCAGAACGCACATGTAGAAAAAGCCATGAAGGATTTGGTAGCCAAAGGCAGGGCAAACCAGTATGTATATAAGTCATGGCTTGCCATCAACCCAAAGAACCAGACAGTAGATACAGATGATAAGGATGAGAATTATCTTTCTCAGGAATATACCTTAAAATCTAACGTAAATATCCGTAGTTATCGTGTGGTGCTTGATGGGGATGTGCCGGAAGGAACAATCGTAACTGATGTGAACAACACACCAAAGGACAGCTTTGAAGGCACAGAAACAACATTTAAAGCATTGATTCCAAAGGATACCGCAGAAAACAGCGGCAGCTTTCGTGTATTGGTAAAAGGCAAATTAGAAAATAAATCCGTGCTTTTTGGAATTTCTCACGATGCCAATAAGCAGGATTATTATGTAGCACCGCTTCCAAGCTATAACGGGGATTCCTGGGTAGATTTGACCTATTCCACAACCGGAACTGTCGTTCCTGGAGAACCAGACGATCCAGAAAATCCGCAGGTGCCTGAACCAAGCCCAGGCTTACAGATTTTGAAAGTAAAGAAAGGTACAACGGAAGGACTGGCAGGCGCCGTATTTAAAGTTGAAATTGACGGCAAAACCATTGGTCATTATGTGACCGATGAAAACGGCGAAATCCTGATTCCGGATTTAACAGGCACCGTATCTGTCACAGAGGAAGTACCGCCTGTTGGTTATGTATTGGATGAAGAAAATCATAAAGATGTAGAGATTGTGGATGCGGATGAACCTACAGTGGTGACATTTGCCAATGAGGAAATGGCACAGCTTGAGATTACGAAAGTTGATGCGGATACAGGTGAAACACTTGCAGGTGCAACAATCAGGGTTGCACTGGATGACGGCTCCGATTCCTGGGATGTATATACCAACGCTTCCGGCAAAGCGACACTAACCAATATGAAAAGCGGCACCTATACCATAACGGAGATTGTGGCACCAGAAGGCTATTTATTGAATGAAGAACCTGTTCTTATTAAGCTGGAACCGGGCAAAACAGCTACAGTCACACTAAAAGACAAAGCAAAACCAGGGATTGTTATCAAAAAATATGACGAAGATACAGGATTTCCTTTGGAAAACGCAGAATTTTCCGTTGCCAAAAAAGGCGGTTCTATCGTGTATGAAGGTATGACAGATAAAGAGGGCAAAATCAAGGTGGAAGGCTTAGAAGAAGGCTGGTACACCATTACAGAAATTGCACCGCCAAAAGGCTACCTGATTTCAACAGAAAGCAAAGATGTGTATCTGGAAGGCGGCAAATGCGTGGAAGTGAAATTCGATAATCGTTTGCGCCCTTCTCTCCAGATTATGAAGATTGATGCCGAAACAGGAGAACCCCTTGCAGGTGCTAAGTTCAAGGTACAGAAAACAGAAGACAAAACCGTCAGTGAGTATGTAACGGACGAAACAGGAACAGTTGTTATCCATGACCTTGACGAAGCTGTTTATACAGTGGAAGAAATAGAAGCACCTGACGGCTATGCCATTGATCCGGACAGCCATAAGGACATTGCTTTGGAATGGGGAAAGACAAAGACACTTGTATTCTCCGACACCAGAAAACCGGCTTTGGAGATTATCAAAGTAGATGCCAAAACAGAGGAACCTTTGGCAAATGCTAAGTTCAAAATTACAAAAACAGAAGATGATACCGTCAGTGAATATATGACAGATGAAAACGGAAAAATTACCATCCAGGATCTGCCGGAAGGCATTTACACTGTTGAAGAAATTACTGCACCAGATGGATATATTCTTGATACACAGCATAAGGAAATCGAGTTGTCTGCCGGTGACAGCAAGCAGCTTATTTATGAAAACACAAGAAAACCAGACCTCATTATCACGAAAATAAATGTTTTGACAGAAAAGCCAGTACCTAATACCACATTCAAAATTGAGTATGAGGGAGAAAACGGCGGTGTAGTGCCACTTGGCACTTACAAAACTGATGAAACTGGTCAAATTATTCTGGAAGATGTAGAAGTCGGTTGGTATATCATTACAGAAACAAGACCGGCACAGGGAATGAGTCTTCCTTCCAATCCTGTTACAAGAAAATACCTTGCACCAGGAGAAAATGCCTATCTGACGGCAGGCAGCGTGGATTCGCAGACACCGTCTTTGGGAACAGGCAACACAGCCTCTCAAAGTAAAGTAACTGTGACATCAGGCAATGACTATATTGGAGAAGAAATTCCAAACTATCCGCTGAACAGTTTGGTTATCAAGAAAACGGATGGCATCACTTCTGAAATGTTGGAAGGAGCAGCTTTTGAAGTACGAAAAGTATCGGAAGACATTTCCGGTAATTCCGGCACCATCATCGGCAGATATACCACAGACAGCTCCGGTATCATTGTCATTACCGGATTGGAAGCCGGCGCTTACCTCATTGAGGAAGTGCAGGCTCCTGCAAACTATCTTATTTCCGAAAACAGTAAGCAGCAGGCTTGGTTAAAAGCAGACGGCACATCTGTGGTAGAGGTAACTTTTGCCAACTATCCTTATGGCTCTCTGCTCATCACAAAAGTGGATGCCTTGACCAATAAACCATTATCCAATGCCACTTTCCAAGTAACAACTGGTGATGGAACGGTGGTTGGAAACAGCAACGGTATGTATACTACAAACAGTGATGGCGAAATCCTGATTCCAAATCTGAAACCAGGCAGTTATGTAGTAACTGAGCGCATTGCACCGGAAGGATATGCCTGCGATACAAAACCGCAGACCATTGAAATTGGTACAGACGGCGCTACATACAAAGTACAGTTCCAGAACCAGCCTATGTGCTCTCTCGTGATTTTGAAGAAAGACGCTGATAACGGCAACCCACTTTCAGGTGCTCAGTTTAAAGTAACTACATCAAAAGGCACTGTTGTAGGAACAAATAACGGCATATTTACAACAGACAGCAACGGTTCCATTACCATACCAAACTTAGAAAAAGGAAGTTATATTGTGGAAGAAGTAAAAGCTCCTGAAGGATATGTTTTAGAAGAACAGTCAAAAACTATTGAGATTGACTTTGGAAAAACATATACATTGGAGTTTACAAATAAGAAAATGACTTCTTTGGTTGTAAAGAAAGTTGATTCTGTGACAGGTGAGCCATTAGTAGGTGCCAAGTTCTTGGTGGAAAAACAAAACGGTGAACACGTAGGCGAGTACACCACAGACAGTACCGGAACAATCTTGCTTCCGACACTTGATCCAGACTGGTATGTAGTAAGAGAAACAAAAGCTCCAGATGGTTATATACTTGATGAAACTCCAAAAACCGTTGAAGTAAAAACAAACGTGCCAACGGTGGTAACATTTGAAAACAAGCCGCTTTCAGGAATCAAAATCGTAAAAGCCGATTCCGAAACAGGGGAACCCTTGGAAGGTGTTTCTTTTGCTGTGTCAAAAATGAATGGCGAAAAAATCGGCACATTCAAAACAGATCAGGAAGGTATGATCTATATCTCTGATTTGGAAGACGGCTATTACACCGTAACAGAAACAGAAGGATTGGAAGGCTATCACTGGGACAAAGAACCGAAAACAGTAGAAGTGAAATCCGGCAAACAAACCATTGTAGAAGTGGAAAATCAGCCATACTCTGGTCTTGTTATTGAGAAAACAGACAGCAGAACTGGCGATCCAATCGAAGGTGTGGAATTCCTTGTGACAAAATTCAACGGCGAGCAGATTGGATACTATGAAACAGATGAATCCGGCTTGATTGTCATTGAAGGGCTGGAAGAAGGCACATACTTGGTAAAGGAAACAAAAGAAGCCAAAGGCTATAAACTTGGCAGTGAAGCCAAAGAAGTGGAAATCAAAGACGGCAAAAGAACAACATTAAAAGTGGAGAATGATCCAATGTCTTCTGTATTGATCCATAAAATCGACTCTGTCACAGGAGAAGGCATTCCAGGAGTGAAATTCCTGTTATATGACAGTGACAATGAACCAATCGGTCAGTTTGAAACAGATGACGAAGGCTATATCTGGATCAGAAAAGAATTGCCGGAAGGCAAGTACAAACTCAGAGAATTAGAGCCTGCAGAAGGCTATATCTCCGATGACAGCGAGAAAACATTCTATGTGCAGAAAGGCAGAACAACAGAAATCGAGTGGGAGAATACACCGGAAGTCGGTCAGATTGTCATTACAAAACGTTCTGCCGAGTTCAATGAACTGACAGGTCTTCCTGCCGGTTCTCCATTGTCCGGCGCGGTATTTGAAATCTATAATACCACAGGAAATTTGGTAGATAAGATTTCTTCTGGCAGCAATGGTGTTGCAGCATCAAAAGGTTTGCCTGTAGGTGTCTACACAATTAAGGAGGTATCCGCACCAAGATATTACGCTTTGAATGATAAAACTCTTTTGGCAGAAATCAGGCACAACGGCGATATTGTCAGATTTGAAGTGCTGAACAGCAGTATTTCTTTGAACTTGACGATTCAGAAAAAAGGAGCAAACGCCGCATTTCCTGGACAGACCATCCAGTATGACATTTATGAAGTGCAGAACGGCTCCTCCGGCACTTTGGAAAACTTCTATATCCATGACAGGATTCCAACAGATGCCACAAGAGCGTTGAAGATCGTCACAGGCACATATTCCGAAAGAATGTATTATAAGATCACTTATAAAACGAACTACAGGGATTATCGTGTGCTTGCGGAAAATCTTCTGACAAAGAACAGCTATGAATATAGTCTCCATCCAAATGTACTTGGCTTGGCAAATGGGGAATATGTCACAGACGTGCGTCTGGAATTCCCGAAGGCAAGCCCTGGCTTTAAGATGCTTGAAAATATGTCTGTATTCTGTCAGGTAATGCCGAATATGCCGAAAGAATACCGTATCGTCAATAGAGCAGATGTAGGAGGAAGATACGGCAATGAATGGGAAAGCGCAAAGACCAGCTGGAACACAACGGTGTGGACTGTGAATACACCGCCGGTAACGCTTCCCAAAACAGGTTATTAAAAATATGATTTCTGGGGCAGTCTTAAGGCTGCCCCTTTTCTATGAAAGGAGAGAAGAACAATGGCAGTAAGATGGAAAAGGGTATTTTTGCTGACAGTGGTTGTGCTTATGGCAGTGATTCTATTTGCACCGCCAGTATTTGCGGCACCGGATAGTGGTCAGGTTTCCACAGCCATTGAAAGCACTTGGAAAACAGCAGCAACACAGATTAAAACCGTAACCAATAACGTGATCTTTCCAGTGGTGGATTGTGTGCTGGCAATCCTGCTTTTTGTCAAATTAGCTATGGCTTACTTTGATTACAAAAAGCATGGCGAGTTTGATTTCGCACCGGTGGCAATCCTGTTTTTCGGGCTGGTGTTTGCTATTACAGCACCGACTTATATCTGGAATATTCTTGGGATTTAAGTCGGGGAAAATCCATTGAGTCAAGCCCATAAAAATGGTATAATATCTACAAAAGCAGGAAAAAACAAAAAAGTAAGGAAGTTAAAATGAAGGACAAGGAATGGATCATCAAACAGACGGATGCGTCTATGAGATTGGAAGGAATGCCTCTTACAGATCAGGACAAAGACAGAATCCGTTCTTGTGTGGGAGATCAGGAAAAAGTGGAACATGTCATTGGTGAATTGGTAGACAGTTATCGAAAAAGCGTGTCTGTGAAAGATATTTCAAACATAAGGAAGTGAGGAATATGGCAAAAATTTATACTATAGAGGAATTGAAAGCCATTATTATTCCCATAGCAAAAAAATATGGAATCCAAAAAGTATATCTCTTCGGTTCCATGGCACGAGGCGATGGCGATGAGAACAGTGATATTGATTTGCGTATTGAAAAAGGTGAACTAAAAGGTTTGTTCGCCTTGGGAGGGTTTTATGCGGAAATCTCAGAAGCCCTGCAAAAGAATGTAGATGTGGTGACAACCGGCAGTCTGGATCAGGAATTTCTTGACGAGATTAAAGAAGATGAGGTGTTGCTGTATGCGGGCTGACAGAAATGCGGAAGTGCTGAAACATATGGTAAAATACTGCGACCAGATTGAAGAAACCGTTCTGCGTTTCCAAAAAGATTTTGCGGTGTTTGCGAAGGATCACATCTATCAAAATGCGGTTGCGCTTTGTGTGCTGCAGATTGGTGAGCTGACAACAAAATTGACAGAGGAATTCAAACAAACCTATACGGGAATGCCTTGGAATCAAATCAAAGCCATGAGAAATATTGTGGCGCATAATTACGGCAGCATCGATGCAGAAATATTGTGGGAAACCATTGAAAATGATGTACCGCAGCTGAAAGCGTATTGCTTGGATATTTTACAAACCTTAAATAATGAAAACAGATAAAAAAGAAACAGGAAAGCCTTTATCCATAGAGATAAGGGCTTTTTTTATGGAAAAAAGGAGGAATGATGATGGGATGCTGGGGTATAAAAGCATTTGAATCAGATGAAGGTCTGGATGCCTTGGAATGGATCAGAAACCATATTCCGGAAGACGGCTGTCTGCACTTAAAGGAATTGTTGGATCAGTTAAAATTAGACGAATGGTGTAGACCGCCTGCTGCGGAAAACGGAGAGTCCCACAGCAGCACAATGCTGATTGCGGAACTGATGGAAAGCTTTCAAAATGGTACTATAGAAGAATGGGAGTATCTCCCGAATAACCCCTTTGAAAAAGTGGTTTCATTTCTTGCGGAAAAGGAATCCGTTAAAGAAATGTGCGAGTATCTTTCCAAAACATTGGAATCCGCCAGGGAAAATGCACAGAACAATCAATGGAACGGCTGGTTTGAAGAAACCAACTGGAACAAATGGCAGGAACATATAGAGAGCCTGATTGAAACCCTGCGTAAAATTCTGGAGCAGGATGGAGATGTGCTGGAACTGATACAGCAGACGGCACAGGAGATATCAGAGGAACACATAGAAGGTGGTATGAACATGGAATAACAGAAAGCGAAGGTGATGAAAAATATGTTTGGCTTAGACTTCGCCGTAGACGGTGTGCTGGATCAGTTCTGTGACTGGATCTATGGCAAACTGATCACATTCTTTGGTGAGTTTTTCAGTATGATTAACATGATGGGTGCGGAACTTTTTGAGCTGGATTGGATCAAAGCAATCCTGCTCTTTTTTTATTATTTCGCCTGGGCGTTGTATATCGTTGGTATTGTAGTGGCTGTGTTTGACACAGCCATTGATGCACAGAGAGGAAAAGGCAATTTTCAGGACTTGGCGTTAAATATCATCAAAGGTTTTTTCGCCGTCAGCCTATTTACTGTAGTACCTATCGACCTTTATGTCTTCTGCATCAATCTGTCAAATGAACTGATTGGTACCATTGCTGGTATGTCGGATTCACCAGGAAAACTTGGTGCCATTGCCACTATGGTGCTGGGCAGCTTTGAAACACCTGGTGCCAATGTGGTGGTGTCTATCGTGTTTGTCATACTGATTGGATATGCGGTCATCAAAGTGTTTTTCGCAAACTTAAAACGAGGCGGTATCCTTCTTGTCATGATGGCAACCGGCAGTCTTTATCTGTTCAGTGTGCCAAGAGGATACAGCGACGGATTCGTATCTTGGTGCAAACAGGTGGCAGCTCTCTGCCTGACAGCGTTTTTACAGACCATTGTACTGGTTGCAGGGCTTGTCACCTATAATGCAAATATGCTGCTGGGCATCGGATTGATGCTTTCCAGCACAGAGGTACCAAGAATCGCACAGAACTTTGGACTGGATACCAGTATGCGTTTCAACGCAATGAGTACGGTATATTCCGTAAATTCCGTAGTCAATATGGCACGTAATGTAGGAAGAATCGCAGGCAGATGACCTGAAAAATTATTATAAAGGAGTGAGTTCTATGAAGTGGGTAGATAATGGGAGAAGAATGGCGGAAAGAGCAAAAGAACTGTTCCCACCAGGTACCAGAATTCAGCTGATCCACGTGGATGATCCATATAATCCGATACCTGACGGAACAAGAGGAACGGTCAAGTTCGTGGATGATATGGGAACGGTATTTCCTGATTGGGATAACGGCAGAGGTCTTGGTGTGGTATACGGTGAGGACAGTTTCCGAAAGCTCACACCAGAAGAATTGTTGGAAGAACAGCAGAAAGAAGACATGGATGAGGACATGAATATGGGAATGTAAGGGAGGTTTTCAAAATGAAAATGGTATATATCTGCTCACCATTGAGGGGTGATCATAAGAAAAACATAGCAAAAGCAAACGAATACGCCAGAGAAGAAGCAATGAAAGGAAACTGTGCTATCGCACCACATTGTGTTTTCACACAGTTTTTGGACGATGAAGTGCCAGATGAACGTTGGCTCGGACAGGAAATGGGGAAAGCGCTTCTTTGCAGGTGTGATGAACTTTTGGTTTGTGGCAGTATCATTTCAGAAGGAATGCGTGAGGAAATCAAAACTGCATATGAGAATGGTATTGCTGTTTTGGGCAGAGATTTGTCCATTGCGGATATCGAAGATGCGGTATTTGGAGAAACAGAGCAGTGCTGTGAGATGGTATAAAAGGCAGGTGAGAAGCAATGTATATCTATCCGGAAAACCTGAAAGGCAAAAGCACCATGTTCCTTTGGACACTGCGGGATATGCTGATCATCATCATAGGCGCGGTGCTGTCTGCCGTCTTTGCGGCGGCTCTGGACTGGATTGTGCCGGGGGTAATGGTTGGCGTGTTCACCTTCTTGACATTGCGTATTGATAACGAGCTGAATATCTCAGACTATATCCGCTTTGCCTTTCGGTTTTTTGTAACCACACAACAGATTTTTTATTGGAGGTTTGCCGATGACAAAAATGAGAATTGGAAAGAAGAAATCCACCAGAGAAGAAATAGGCGCCAGAAATATTGACGGGGTTGGTGTGGAAACATACGGCAATGACTATCTGGTTTATTTTCTGGTACAGCCGGATAACATTGCGGTGCTTTCGGAAACAGCAGTAAAAACAAAAATCATGGCAATGTCCAGTGTCATCAAAGGGCTGGACTCCATTGAGTTTTCCTGCATCAATTCCAGAGAAAACTTCGACCAAAACAAAATGTTTTACAAAGAACGTCTGGAGGAAGAAGAAAGCCCGAAGGTGCGAGAAATATTGGAAAAAGACCTGATCCATCTGGACAGAGTGCAGATACAGACGGCTTCCGCAAGGGAGTTTTTGTTTATCCTCCGCTTTCGCAACTATAATCCGGAAACAAATGAGGTACAGACCGGCATCAGCAGAATGACAAAGCTGTTGAAGGACGCAGGGTTTTCCTACCGCCAGGCAAGTAAGGAGGACATCAAAAGGCTCTATGCTGTTTACTTCGTGCAGAATATCACGCAAGTTTATTTCGATGACTATGACGGCGAGAGATTTGTAAAGGGGGATGAATACCGTTGAAAATCAGCAGAACAAAGAAAACAAAAGCCTATATTCCCAAAACGGAAGAAGAAAAAGAGCAGGTCAGGATCAAAGAGTTTTTGGATATGTGCGCACCTTCTGTGCTGAAGTTCTACCCTGATTACTATATCTGCGGCAGCAGTTTCAGAAGCACATGGGTGGTGCGTGAATACCCAACAGATACAGAAGAACAGGCACTGCTCAAGCATTTAGGCGACCGTTCCGGCGTTACATTAAGAGTCTACACCAGACACGTCACACCAGCGGAAGAAAGAAAAATCATTTCCAATGCAGCCAGCAGGAACAGAATGAACCGTTCTTCGGGTAACATCCAAAAGGAGATTATTGCAGAGTCAAATTTAAACGATGTCATGAACTTGATCGCACAGATGCACAGGGATAGAGAGCCATTGGTGCATTGTGCTGTGTTCATTGAAATATCAACGCCCACACTGGAAAAGCTGAAAGAAATGCAGGCGGAGGTGGAGGCAGAGCTGACACGCTCGAAAATATCCGTAGATAAATTGTTTCTAAGACAGAAAGAGGGCTTTGAGAGTACACAGCCATGCGGAAACAATGCTTTCCATGAGCAATTCGAAAGAGTCATACCAGCAACCAGTGCTGCTAATCTCTATCCATTCAACTATTCAGGGAAAGCCGATCCGCAAGGCTTTTATATCGGACATGACAAATATGGAAGCAACCTTTTCATTGATTTTCAAAGAAGGACAGACGATAAAACCAATGCCAATGTCTTGGTACTTGGCAACAGCGGACAGGGCAAAAGCTATCTCATGAAACTGCTTCTTTGCAACATGAGAGAAAGTGGAATGGATATCGTCTGCCTTGATCCTGAACTTGAGTACAAAGATTTGGCGGTCAACATGGATGGATGTTATATCGACTTGATGGAAGGAGAGTACATCATTAACGTGCTGGAACCAAAACGCTGGGAGGAAGACAGCGGATCAGTACTGCCAAGGCATATTTCATTCCTTCGTGATTTTTTTCGTGCCTATAAAGACTTTACCAGTGCGGAAATCGATGTTCTGGAGATATTTCTGGAAAAGCTGTACGAAAGCAAAGGCATTACAGAGGATATCGACTTTTCAGAATTAAAACACACAGACTACCCTGTGCTGTCAGATTTATATCGCCTTGTGGAAAAAGAACTGAACCAATACGAAGAAAGAAAGGGGAATATCTATACCAGAGAAACAGTCAGGGATTTATGTTTAAAGCTGAAATCCATATGCATTGGTGCCGACAGCAAATTTTTCAATGGACACACCAACATCACAAGCAATCGATTTATCTGCTTTGGCACAAAGGGCATTACAGATGCAGATACGGCGATACGAAACGCTATGCTGTTCAATGTCCTTTCTTTTATGTCTGATGCCCTGCTGTCCAAAGGGAATACGGCGGCATTTATTGATGAGCTGTACCTGTTTTTAACCAATATGACTGCCATCGAATATATCCGAAACGCCATGAAGCGTGTGCGAAAAAAAGGCAGTGCAGTTATTATTGCCAGCCAGAATATCGAAGACTTCAACAGAGCTGATGTGAGAGAAATGACAAAACCCATGTTTGCCATTCCAACACATCAGTTTTTATTTAATCCAGGAAATATCTCCAAGAAGGAATATATGGAAATGCTCAGGCTGGATGATTGTCTGTTCGATCTGATCAGCAGTCCTTTAAGAGGTGTCTGTGTGTTCCGCCATGGCTCAGAAGTTTACCATCTGGTAGTAAAAGCACCGCAGTATAAAGAGGATTTGTTTGGCAGTGCTGGAGGCAAGTAGAAATCAAAAAGGAAAAACACTAAACCTATCAAAAAGAAAAAACATAAAAGGGAGAGATTTACATGATGAAAGACGCAAGAGATGAAGACTTTGAATTAGCAGAAATTGATAATGTTGTGGTGATTTTTACCAATGCACGTATTGATCGAGATACGGTGCCTTTTGATTTATACTGCTATGATGTCAGAGAGTCAGAGGGCTTTAGTGGTGATCCAGTTACGCTGGAGAAGGTTGTTTCCATAAATCACTGGGGTACCATTTTATCAAAAAAACCGTTTCCTTTGGAAGATGATGCATACTATCCGTTGAAAGACGGCATCAATTATCTGGGAGAAACCTGTACAATGGATGAGTTTATGGAAATGAATCCAGAAGACGAAATGGATGTTATGTTTTAAGAAATAAAAGAAGGTGAGGCAAATGGCAAGTCCTATGGCAGTTGCCGTTATGACGAAGAAAGCGTTGGAGCTGGCAGAAGACAAACGAGTGCGGACACTGCTGGCAAGTATCGTGGCAGGTATTGTAATCGTGATGCTGATACCGCTGCTGGTTATGGTTTCTATCTTCAATACACAAGCAGGATTCAGTCAGGAGGTGGCAAGGATTGTATTTGATGGTGGACCTATTCCAACGGATATTGATGCGGAACTATCCAAAGCCATGGAAGAAATGATTGATGCCTTTGAGGAATTGGATCAGACAATAGAATCATTGGAAGAAGAAGGATTTGACGATCTCAAAGTCAAGTCCTTTTTTTATATCCTCTATTTTACAAAGGAAATGACAGACTTTGATGAAGAATTCTATGCAGGTTTTGTGGATTGTTTTGTGGGTGAAAAAGAAGATGACGAGATTTATGAGGAACTGGAAGAATACCTTTCCTATGAGTTTACGGAAACAGAAAAGATAGAAATTCGAAATCTATATCTCTTTATCAAATATGGATATGCCACAACAGATAAAATTACAGGCATTCCTGGGGAAGCCTTCAATGATGAAACTTTTGCAAAACTCATGCAGGAAGCCACGAAATATATCGGCTTTCCTTACCAATGGGGCGGAAGTACTCCGGAAACCAGCTTCGATTGTTCTGGCTTTGTATGTTGGGTATATACCCATTCCGGAGTCTATAACCTGCCCAGAACAACAGCACAGCAGATTTATAACCAGTGTACACCGGTGTCAAAAGACGAGGTGAAACCAGGAGATTTGGTGTTTTTTACAGGAACATATCAGAGCAGCAACCCCGTAACTCATATTGGAATCTATGTTGGGGACAATCAAATGCTGCATTGCGGCGATCCCATCGGCTATGCAAACTTGGGGAATTCCTATTGGGTGAAGCATTTTTATGGATTTGGCAGATTGTAAAGGAGTGTGAAAAATATGATGAAAGAAATTACGGTAGGAGAATTGAAAAAAATGACGGATAAAGAAGGATTGATTCTTCAAGGCTGTGGCGGAGATTTAAAAGAGTGGGAAGATGGTGTCAATGAACTGTTGACAGAGTCAGGTATTTTGCTGGAAGGAGATACATTCAAAAATGTTTATGTTTTTGAAAACGAAGGATTAACAAATTTGTTGTTTGATATGGACGATGTCAAGTTGGATGTAGGAAAGCTTGCCATGTGGAGAATCAATACCCACCAGCAGTTTGGCGGTACATGGCTCAGTGATTACTTGACAAATCGTTTTGGAATTGGTGAAGATATGGAATCTTCTATGGAGCCGGAGCTTTAAGGGGAGGAGTGAAAAAGTATGGAACAGATGAATAGAACACATTTTCAAAATATGATGGCGAAGCTGGAAAACTTCCGTGAAGAAGAAATCCAAGTGCTGCAGGAATATCTGGAGCCGGTTTTTGAGGTAAGAGAAAAAATATTATCTTCGTTTTCCGAGGAAAAAGCAAGCAGCAGATTCTCTGTTGGAGAGATTTCGGATGAGCTGATGTATGTGAATTTGTTGGAAGATCTGCTTCAGACAGATGAGAGGATATCAGAATGCCGAATGGATTTTGATGCCTGTGATATAATCCTCTACCATAAGCAACCAGAACATTCCTATGACAGCATGAAAACAACAGAGCAAAAATATGAAGGTGTAGCAGCCATGAATCTGTTTTATCGCGAGCTAGGAGATGCGATGTTTTACTATAACCCTGATGAGCCAAACAAAGGCTGTGTGGTAATCGAGAAAATCATTTCTCTTAGTGACGAGGACTTCTGGTTCTTTGGAGAAAACATCAAGCAGGAGGCTTCCTTCATTACGGATAACGAAGAGCTGCAGTATTTTGATCAGCAGATGACTTTGCACTGCCTGTTTATCCAAAAAGAGGATGCGGAGTTTGGTGTTTTGATCAGCCATGACCAAAAAAGTGGTGAAGTTTATTCTGGCTATCTGCCGAACTTGGATCAGTTTCAGGAGATTGGGTGTGAGATTTCAGAAAAAGAAGACTGCATGGAACCGCAGATGTAACCGAAAAAGGAGGTGGATATCATGAAACTTTCTGCGATACAGGTTAAGTTTGAAACCAGCAAGTACTTGGCATTGAAGCGATATGCGGCAAAAAAAGAAGTATCTTTGGAGCAGGAACTGGAAGAAACACTGAACAGGCTGTATCGAAAACTGGTGCCGCCAGATGTCCGAGAGTATATTGAAGAAGGCGAAGAAATGGAAAGAGCAAGTAAACCAAAAGCGAAAAACGAAGAAAAAGAACCTGGGAAAGAACAGAATCAAGCAGAACAGCCGCAGGATAGCCAATCCGTTTAAGGGCAAGAGAGCAGCTGACATCAGCTGCTCTCCTCTGTGAAAAACCGATTCAGATATAGACGGAAGATCTCCTGATCCGTTTCCAAATCCCGTGACAGGAAGCGTTTCGTGATTTCAATGACAATACCTTGGCGAAATAGCTGCATCAAAGAACAATGAAGAAAACAATTTATTAGTTGCTGTTGGAACTTTTCCCAAACATTTTTTCCCAGATATTCTATGAGTTTTTCTTCTGTTTGCCTGAAATCGACCAGGTCAACAGATAGATGATAAGAATGCATATATTCATTATAAAACTCTTTTATGGCTTGTTCTAATAAGGAATCTGCCAGTGCAGTCCAGCAAAGTTCCATTTCAGTGGAAGGCTCCTGACAATCAAACATTGGTATGGAACCGTCGTTTTTTTCTAAATCATCCTGTATTTTCTTCTGCAAATCCGAAATGGATTGATAAATTTCATCTTCCAAAGCGCAGAAATCCATTTCTACAATCAAGCGAAAAAACATGGATAGATAATGATTGAGTAGATAATTTTTCTGTCCAAGAAGCCGATGAAATTCTTTTGCGGTACGAAAAATATCTGAGAACGCTGATGTGTTTTCAGATTGGTGCGAAAGAAAATATTGAAAAATATCCATAAATAAAAACCACCTGTTCACCAAAGTCGGCAAAGCCGCTTGTGGTATATAAACTCTGTTGACGAAAGGTGTCAAGAAGAAAATGAAAAGTAGTTTAACATTTTAGAAAATAAATATGATATAATAAAATTCAATGTAGGAGGTGAGAATGATGAAATACATTTTGATGCATAGAGAAATTGAAGTTGCAGAAATTGAGTTGGATGAATTATCCCATATTACAAATATATATGAGGTGTACGCAGA
>NZ_JACSNY010000061.1 GCF_016902535.1 Anaerotignum lactatifermentans
TGGTATAGATCAGGCGGCGAACCGCTTCCGGATATTTGAAATAAGTCGAAAGATTTGCCCAGTTGTCTTTCCAGGATTTCGCGATTTTCGGATATTTTCCGCTCCATTTTTCATCGAAACTTTCTAATTCAGCCAGTGCAATCTCTTCTGTCGGCGCGGCATATACACGTTTCAGATCAGCCATCAGGGGCTTGAGTTCTTTGTAGGAAACAAACTTTGTTGTATTCCTGATCTGATGGATGATGCACTGCTGAATCTCTG
>NZ_JACSNY010000062.1 GCF_016902535.1 Anaerotignum lactatifermentans
CTACGCTCCATGAAGCTGAAAGAAGCAGCCAAGAAGGTAGAGGACGGCATTGAAGAAACGCTGACCTACTGCGATTTTCCCAGCGAGCATTGGACTCGTATCCGTACCAGCAATGTCATTGAACGGCTAAATGGGAGTATCCCAAAGTTTGTGTAAACCTTCAAACTGATGTAAGATAAACTTATCAGTTTGGAGGTTTATTTTATGGCAAGAAAAAAAGATACACCACAAAAAGCTGC
>NZ_JACSNY010000063.1 GCF_016902535.1 Anaerotignum lactatifermentans
GCAAGGTTGAAACTCAAAGGAATTGACGGGGGCCCGCACAAGCGGTGGAGCATGTGGTTTAATTCGAAGCAACGCGAAGAACCTTACCAAGGCTTGACATCCCGATGACTGGTGCAGAGATGTACCTTTTCTTCGGAACATCGGTGACAGGTGGTGCATGGTTGTCGTCAGCTCGTGTCGTGAGATGTTGGGTTAAGTCCCGCAACGAGCGCAACCCTTATCTTCAGTAGCCATCATT
>NZ_JACSNY010000064.1 GCF_016902535.1 Anaerotignum lactatifermentans
GGACGCAAAGTTTTGCTGAACGGCCTGTTCAAATCCCTCCTTCTCCGTCAAAGACATCAACGAAGAAGTTCCCTGGGGGCAGGACTTTGGCTTCGCCAAAGGTCCACGGATGTCTTTTTTTTATTTTTTGAATTTATAATCTAAGTGCAACAAGTAAAAATGACTCACAGTTTCTGGTAAAATGGTGTTTGCAAAGACATCCATTAAACTAGGAGGAACTATGAGCCACTATA
>NZ_JACSNY010000065.1 GCF_016902535.1 Anaerotignum lactatifermentans
GGGTACCGGCCACATGGCGCAGCCGGGCACAGACCAGCATGAGAGCAGAGTTGCCGTCAGGGAAGCTACCTACTACACGGGTGCGGCGACGGATCTCTCGATTTAGCCGTTCAATGACATTGTTGGTACGGATACGAGTCCAATGCTCGCTGGGAAAATCGCAGTAGGTCAGCGTTTCTTCAATGCCGTCCTCTACCTTCTTGGCTGCTTCTTTCAGCTTCATGGAGCGTAG
>NZ_JACSNY010000066.1 GCF_016902535.1 Anaerotignum lactatifermentans
AGAAAGAAATCCTGCCGAAGCTCTCATTCTTAATATCTTCGTTCGACTTGCATGTGTTAAGCACGCCGCCAGCGTTCATCCTGAGCCAGGATCAAACTCTTATGTTAAAGTTTAATGCCTAACCAGTTAATCTGGCTATCCTCCGGTTTTTTCGAAACCGGCAAACTCTTGTCATTTATCAGCAGAATCATCTGCCGTTGAATTGACTATGGGTTGTAAGTTTATTTCTGC
>NZ_JACSNY010000067.1 GCF_016902535.1 Anaerotignum lactatifermentans
CGTAACAAGGTAGCCGTATCGGAAGGTGCGGCTGGATCACCTCCTTTCTATGGAGTATAGGTTGAGAATATTTTTGCTGTTCGGTTTTGAAGGATACAGTCCTTCAAAACTACACATCTTCGGTGACGATGCGCTTAGGGGACACACCCGTTCCCATTCCGAACACGACGGTTAAGACCTAAGCGGTCGATGGTACTTGGTGGGGAGCTGCCTGGGAGAGTAGATGGTC
>NZ_JACSNY010000068.1 GCF_016902535.1 Anaerotignum lactatifermentans
GGGGACCCCGGAAATATCAGGTTCTGCATGAGACATTTCCGGAACATACAAAAAGACACCATACCTGGTGGTATGATGTCTTTTAGAAATAGCGGAGACAGGATTTGAAGTTCACCCCAACCGCAAAGCGGCCGGGGACCCCGGAAATATCAGGTTCTGCATGAGACATTTCCGGAACATACAAAAAGACACCATACCTGGTGGTATGATGTCTTTTAGAAATAGCGGA
>NZ_JACSNY010000069.1 GCF_016902535.1 Anaerotignum lactatifermentans
TCTACTCTCCCAGGCAGCTCCCCACCAAGTACCATCGACCGCTTAGGTCTTAACCGTCGTGTTCGGAATGGGAACGGGTGTGTCCCCTAAGCGCATCGTCACCGGAAATCTGAGTGATCCGTGCGGGATTCGAACCCGCGTTACCGCCGTGAAAGGGCGGTGTCTTAACCCCTTGACCAACGGACCAAAAAACTCCCCGAGTAGGATTCGAACCAACGACCCT
>NZ_JACSNY010000070.1 GCF_016902535.1 Anaerotignum lactatifermentans
CTCATTCTTAATATCTTCGTTCGACTTGCATGTGTTAAGCACGCCGCCAGCGTTCATCCTGAGCCAGGATCAAACTCTTATGTTAAAATTTACAAACGGCATCGTCGGTTGGAAATTTTATAAGCGGTTTTCGAAGAAAACTGCGCATAAAGCCTTCCGACTCGCTCGCTCGAGTTGTTCCTAGCCAGTTAATCTGGCTATCCTCCGGTTTTTTCGAAA
>NZ_JACSNY010000008.1 GCF_016902535.1 Anaerotignum lactatifermentans
CTTTCGCATGGTCCCCAAACCCCCGCAGGCGACCAAAGGGACAGAATTTCCCTTTGGAAACCCTTTCGCCGACCCGGTGCGGGTCGGAAGAGCCGGAAACGGCAGTTTTGGGGCAGAGGCATCAGGGAAAAGATTCATTTTTTTTGTTTTTTCTAAAAAAGTACAAAGAAAAACACCTTCCCAATTTTTCGGAAGGTGTTTCTTCTATTATAAATGTATCGCCGCCGATACATTTCTTATTTCAAATTCTCTGGATTCAGGCACTCCAGCTCCGGCAGGACGAACCGTCCGTCCTTACGGATGAGTACATCATCGAACCAGATTTCGCCGCCGCCGTATTCCGGTGTCATAATCAGCACCAGATCCCAGTGGATGGCGGATTTATTGCCGTTGGGGGCGTCGTCATAGCAGTTGCCGGGGGTGAAATGGATACTGCCGGAAATCTTTTCGTCAAAGAGGATATTGTTCATGGGCTTGGTGATATAAGGGTTTACGCCAATGGCGAACTCGCCCACATATCGTGCCCCTTCGTCCGTATTGAAAATATGCTCCAGACGCTCCTTGTCGTTGCCGTCACAGTCTACGATCTTTCCGTCCTTGAACGTCAGCTTGACATTTTCAAAGGTAAAGCTGTTGTATTCGGAAGGTGTGTTGTAGGTGATGACGCCGTTGATGGAGTCCCTTACAGGCGCGGTATAGATTTCCCCGTCGGGGATGTTGCAGGTGCCGGCGCATTTAATGGCGGGGATATCCTTGATGGAGAAGGTCAGGTCAGTGCCTTTTGCCACCAGACGCACTTTGTCTGTCCGGTTCATCAGCTCTACAATGCTGTCCATGGCTTTGGACATTTTGGTGTAGTCCAGATTGCAGACGTTGAAATAGAAATCCTCGAAATCCTCCAGACTGGTATGGGCCGCCTGTGCCATGCCGTTGGTGGGATAGCGCAGCACCACCCATTTGGTATGGGGCACCCGGATCTCATGGTGTACGGGGGAGGAATAATATTTTTCGTAAATACTCTGCTTTTCATTGGGGACATCGGCCTGTTCCGTAATATTGTCCTCACCTCTGACGCCGATAAAGGCGTCCATTTCCTTCATCAGCAGGCTGTCCGCCTCCGCCATCAGCTCCATCTGTTCCTTTGTGGCGCCTAAGAGCAGTTCCCGTTCCAGAGAGTTTGTCATCAGCTGCAAAAAGGGCGTAGCGCCGATGTTGTATACCTCTTTGATGATGGCCTTTACCAGCGGCGCAGGATGGATGCCGTTCTGGTGGATCATGACCTTTTCGCCTTTTTGCAGGCGGCAGGAATTGTGTACCAGGTTATATGCAAGTTGTTGGATTCTGGGGTCCATAATGATTCTCCTTTCTTTTCCTTCTGATTCCTTCCTATTTTACCCCGAAAACCGCCGATAGGCAAAAAAATTTTTCCGAAAATTTGACAAGGGCTGGCGGGCTGGATACAATAGTCACAGACAGAGAAAAAAGGACGGTGAAGGGGATGCGTGTGGCCATTCCGACAAAGAACGGCAGAGTGTACCGCCAGTACCATATGGCGAAGGAATTTACGGTCTATGATGTGGAGATCGAACTGGTAAAGGCCAGAGAGGTGGTTCCGCTGGGGAACAGGACCATGGCGGAATTTCTGACGGAACAGGGCATCAATGCCGTTATCTGCTGCAACATCCATTCGGAAGGCAGGACCCTGCTGCGGACCAAGCGGATCGAGCTGACCTACGGCGTGGTAGGAGAAGCCGATGACATCATGGTTCGTTACCTCAGCGGGGAAAAGCTGGGGGATATTGAGGAAAACGCCCTGCTGCGCATGGAGTGGAGCGAGGAGAAGAAGGAGGACTTATGATACTGGAGAGATTTTTCCCGGATTTGTATATTTCGTCTGTGTATGAGCTGCCTCTGGAGCAGCTGCGGGCCATGGGCATCCGCGGACTGGTATTCGATATCGACAATACCATTGCCCCCTTTGATGTGGCGGACCCGGACGAGAAACTCATCGCGTATTTCGCCAGACTGCGGGAAATGGGCTTCCGGCTGGTGATCCTGTCCAATAACAATAAGGAGAGGGTGAGCCGGTTCAACGCGCCATTAAAGACGCTGGCGGTGTATAAGGCGGGCAAGCCCGGCTACAAAAAAATGCATCTGGCGCTGGCAAAGCTGGGGCTGGACCCTTCCGAGGCGGCGCTGGTAGGGGATCAGGTCTTTACAGATATGTGGTGCGGCCACAGAGGCGGCCTGTACAGCATTATGACGGCGCCCATCTGCAACCGGGACCAGCTGGTGACAAAGGTAAAACGTGGCCTGGAACGTCAGGTCATGAAGGTCTATTTCCGCCGGAACGGGCTGAAATAAAGGAAAAAATGGGGCAAAACCCGTTTTTTTCTTAATTTTTTATTGAAAAATAGGCGTTTTTCCTTTAGAATATAAAAGGATATGCTTATTTTTCAGAATAAGAAGTATATAATAAGTTTCATGACAGCGGTGGAATACCACCGTAGGAAAAGAATTTGAGGAGGAATATACATGATTTCTGCAGGTGATCTTAGAAATGGCGTAACCATGGAATACGAAGGCGAAGTATACAGCGTTCTGGAGTTCCAGCACGTAAAACCCGGTAAGGGCGCGGCTTTCGTTCGTACCAGACTGAAAAACATCAAAACAGGCGCGGTAGTGGAAAAAACTTTCCGTCCTACGGAAAAAATGTCCAAGGCGCACATTGACAGACAGGATATGCAGTACCTGTACACAGACGGTGAACTGTATCACTTCATGAACAACGAAACATTCGACCAGATCGCGCTGAACGCAAGCGATGTAGGCGATGCGCTGAAATTCGTTAAGGAAAACGAAACCGTTAAGATCCTGTCTCATGACGGCAACGTATTCGGTATCGAGCCCCCTCTGTTTGTAGAACTGGAAATCACAGAAACAGAACCCGGCTTCGCAGGCAACACAGCACAGGGCGCAACAAAACCCGCCATTGTGGAAACAGGCGCATCCGTACAGGTGCCTCTGTTCATCAACCAGGGCGAGATCATCAAGATCGACACACGTACAGGCGAATACCTGAGCAGAGTAAACAACTGATTTCATGACCCAATCATGGGGAAGGAGGCCTTTGCATGGAATATTTCGAGAAGAAGATCACATATCTGCGCGGTCTTTGCGACGGCAGCGGATTTGACCCCGACAGCAAGGAAGGGAAAATCTTTCATGGCATGATGGATATTCTGGAGGATATGGCCTTTATGCTGGAGACATTTCTGGACGATGAGGATCTGGAGGAAATGGACTTTGAGACAGACGAGGAGGAACCGGTATATTTCTATTCCTTCATCTGCCCTAACTGCGGCGAGGAGATCGACGTAGACGAGGAGACCATGGAAACGGAAACTTCTATCCAGTGTCCTGCCTGCGGCAACGATATCCCCATGGGTACTACGGATATGGATGAATTGAAATTCTGAAAAAAAGAAGAGAGCTGCTTTTGCCAATTCCGGCAGAACAACTCTCTTTTTTTGCGGCAAAAGGGGGACTCCTTTGGAAAGAGGAGTGTGGAGCAGAGAGAAGGAGATGTTGCCTCTTTTTGGCGGATCAATGGTCGGGGAAGGAGTTGGCCGAAAGAATCTCCGTTAAGGCCTCCAAATATTGTCCCATCCCCTGAAGGAAGACGGTTCTGACTTCCGGCGATAGCTTTGTGAAGGCGCGCAGCTGCGCCTCGGACAGGGGCAGGATGATCTGTTTCCCGTAAGTCTCTCCTTCCGGCGTCAGGCGGATGATTTTTCTGTTTCTGGCGCCGGGAACATTTTCCAGGGTAACCAGACCCTTTTGCGCCATATGGTTGATAATGGTATTCACCGTCTGTTTGGAAAGGGACCACAAATTGCAGATCTCCTGCTGTGTCTGGTCTCCCTTCAGGACGATGAGAGAATACCAGACCCACAGCTCGTTTTCGGAAACGCCCAGACGGCTGACGGCTTTCCGATAAAGCCCCGCCAGCTCCTTCATCTGCTGGTTCAGTGTTTCCAACTGTTCCTTAGCGGGATCGGGACGCAGAAGTTTTCGCCGTTCCTTCTGCTGTTCGTAAAAAACGCCCAGAATGCCGTGATAAGATTCCTTCCATGGCTTGTTCCGGCCATAGTAATGCAGGATCACGGCGTTTTTTCTGACCCATGCCAGATCAATTTTCCGGTGCATGGGGTCGGCATTGTAAAAATCAATATCCCTGTCGCTTAAATTATATTTTAAAGGGTCCGCCAGTTTTACACGATGGCCGTACAGCGCCGTCAGGATATCCTGATCCGGAAGGAGCAGGGTATTTTTTTTCTCCGCCGCGTAAGCCTGAATTTCTTCCAGCTTTACTTCTTTTCGCATGAGGGGCAGATGCATCAGCAGGACGCCGGTATTGACATAGGGTACGTTTTCCTCTACGTCCAGACGGACCTGATTGATGCGGGAAAGAAGTTTTTTGGTGTGGGTACAGGCCACGAACAGATTTCCCTGAAAGTCGGTATCATATAATTCTCTCAGGTCGTTGATAACCAGGGTATCTATATCCAGATACAGAATCCGTTCCAGATGTTTGGGCAGAAGTTCCGCCGCGGCAAGGCGGTAATAGATCTGTCTGGGGTAACGTTTTGTTTCCGGGAAATCGGAAAACATCTCCTCCGGAACGGCGAGAAAAAAGCAGCGGACAGAGGGCGGGGAAAAGGCCTTGATCCGTTCCGCATCCATGCTCCCCAGGTCCGAATGGAAAATATAGGCGTCGTATGTTTCCGCACCGCCGTTTTCGGAAATGGAGTGCATACAGTTTAAGAGCAGGTCGATACAGTTTCGATCAATGGAAAATAATAAATTCATATAGAACACCATCCTCCTTCGCAGAGTATTTGACAATAGTCCGAAATCGTATTTTATATGGATTTTAGTCCGAAATCGTACTACTGTCAAGGGGAAACCTGTTTTTTTCATGATCTTAACTGATCGTTTATTTTATGCGGATGTTGGCAAAAAAATATCCGCCGGAAAAATCCGGCGGATATCATTAAGCCTACCGCGGCAGAGTATACGCATATCCATAGTGGTCTACATCCAGTCCCAATGTTTGCGCCAGAATGTCTGTGCGGATACAGAGGGAGCCTTTGATGGAAAGAAAAACAGGATAGGGGCCTTCCGCGGTGATCATATTGCCGTTTTTGTCTGTCAGAGACAGATCCACGTTGTAGATGTCCGTTGGTTCCGACATGACATATACTTCATAATCCGTAAAAGCAGTGCTTTTTGGTTCTCCGGCAAAGGCCATGGAGGTCAGCGAGCCTTCTGTTTTTACGGCAAGTCCCATCTGGCGGAACAGAGCGGGCGTATAGCCGATATAAGACTGATTCTGAGAGGTCTCTGTTTCCGGATGGAAAATGGACAGATCATAAAAAGGAACCACAGGTGCATCCGCTTCCGTATCTGTGGGCCGTGTCCATGCTTTGGAAACCAGTGTGCCCTGATAAAGGCTGGTGACCGGAAACGCTTCTTTCAGCGGAAGAAAGATACCGTTTTGGCCGTCTACGGCAGGCACAGCACTCTGTATCTGAAAATCTACTTTATTGATCCAGACATTGTTTTGCTGTGTTTGTTCCATGGTTACCGTACCGAATTTGGAAAATACGTCATAGAGATTCACGAACAGCTTTCCGTCGGAATAAAGAGAACGGAGGGGGAATGATTTTTCGTGTCCGCCGTAGGCCTTCATGTCGGTTGCCGCCGGGACATAGGAGGCGGGATGGTCAGCAGAGTTTTCCGGAAAGATTGTATCTTTAAAATCTGCCTTTGGTGCGATGGTAGCGCAGCGTTCCTCTGGATGCCAGAGGACTTCAAAGCCATACTGCCGCAGATCGGCAGCGGGGAGAAAGCAGTCTCCGAGGGAGTAATTGCATTGTGGCCCATAAACAGGGTCATCATAGACATCTGCCAGGAAAAAAACAGAAACGGGATGTCCTGCAATGGAAACCATGTGCTCCTTTGGCAGGGAGACCAGTGTTTCCGCGGCCAATGCGGGTACAGTATTCCCCAGAAGCAGGAAAGTGGAACAGAAGAAAGCGGCGATTTTTCTTTTCATAGCAAGGTCTCCTTTCTATTGGCAGAATGGCGGCGTTTTTTTCATCATAGCACTTGTGTGACAAGAAGCAAAGAGGAGAAGTGTGGTTTAAAGAATTTGTAAGAAAGGCCCTTCCTGTTTCCCAGGAAGGGCCTTAGCTTTAGAATTTGGCGATGACGAGGGTATCCTCTGACTGGATGACAGAGTTGCCGTCAGGGATGATGGTTCCTGCCTTATTCTGGATCATGACAATGAGAGTTCCTTTGGGCAGAGCCAGTTCCTTGAGGGATTTGCCCTTCCATTTGTGGGTCTTGTCGATGGAGACTTCGTACAGCGTCATGTTGTCCCGATCTTCAAATTCCTGCCCGGCGATGACCAGCAGGTCCCCCGGCAGCAGCACGGTGGAGCCGTTGGGGATCAGAGAGCTGTTCTGACGCAGGATCAGCACTACCAGCAGCTCCGGCGGCATAGGCGCGTCACGCAGGGGCAGATTTGCCCAGGGGTGGTTTTCCCCAATGGAGATCTTGGCGAAGGTAACGTCGCTTTCCTCCTGATAGTCATTGAAGGTTTTGCGGACGTCGGCTTTTTCGTCGATCATATTCAATTTATGGGCCAGAGGCGCCAGAAGAGACCCCTGGAAGGAAATGGACAGCAGGACAATACAGAACACCAGGTTAAACAGGTTGAATTCGTGGGAGGCTCCATGAAGCATGGCCTGGATGGCGAATACGATGGAAGCGGCTCCCCGCAGGCCGGACCAGGAAACCAAAGCGATCTGCTCCTTGGGCGCGCCAAAGGGCACCAGCACTGCCGCTACGGCAACCGGTCTGGCGATAAAGGTCAGGAATACCATAATGAGCAGAGAGGGCAGGAACACAGCCCCCAGCTCTGATGGGGTTACCAGAAGTCCCAGCAGGAAGAAAATAATCATCTGGGCAACGCCGGTCAGTACATCGAACATCAGCACCAGATCACGTTTTCTGGGAAGATAGGAGTTGCCCATGAGGATGCCGCACAAATAGGCGCTCAGATAGCCGTTGCCGCCCAAAGCACTGGGCAGGGCGTAGGCCAGAAGAGCCGTCGCGAACAGGAAAATGGTATTGCCCTGTGCAATATAGAAGTTGCAGCGGTTCAGGACAAAAACCACGATTTTTCCCAGAACCAGACCGAAGAGGCCGCCAATGAGGATCTGCTTGAGCAGCAGCAGCGGTACGGAGATGCCCTCACCGCCCAGCAGGGAAATAAAGAGCAGCGTCAGCATATAAGACATGGGGTCATTGGAACCGGATTCCATTTCCAGCATGGAGGCGGTATGGTGCTTCAGATTCAGCTTCCGGGAACGGAGGATGCTGAAGACCGAGGCCGCGTCGGTGGAGGAAATTACAGAGCCGATTAACAGACTTTCCAGCCAGTTGACGCCCAGTACGTAATGGACGAAAGCCCCTACCAGACCGGCGGTCAGAACAACGCCAGCCGTGGAAAGCAGCGTGGCCGGGACCGCGATGGAGCGGGCTTCTTTGAAATTGGTGCCGAAGCCGCCGTAAAACATAATAAAAATCAGAGCGGCGGAGCAGACGATCTCAGACAGGCCGTAATCGCTGAAAGAGATCTGCAAAGCGCCGTCGACGCCGAAAAACATCCCCAGTACCAGAAAGACCAGCAGGGAAGGCACACCCAGACGGAAGGTCAGACGGTGAGCCAGTATGCAGATCATGATGACGATACCGGAGAGCAGTAATACTTCATTCAAGATTTCATCCCTCCTATACTGCCGTCCCGGAGAACGGCGTTCCTTATTAAGAGTAAAGGAAAATTGGCTTGTTTCGCAAGGGTTTTTCCCACTTTCGTCGAAGTTGACGAAAAGTTTTCATTTTTCGCTGTTTTTTCGGTCTTTTTGAAAAAGGAAACGGGCGGGGAAAAACCGAATTACAAAAGAAGAAGAAAAAGAAAGGACGGCGGGATAATGGAGGCATATCTGCATAAGGTGCATTATTACGAAACGGATAAAATGGGCATCACCCATCACGCCAACTATGTGCGTTGGATGGAGGAGGCCCGTGTGGATTTTCTGGAAAAAATCGGCTGGGGCTTTGAGAAGATTGAGGCGGAAGGTCTGGTATCTCCGGTGGTGGGGGTGCAGGTGCGTTATCTTCACTCTACGACCTTTGCCGATCAGGTGGAGATTTCAGTGACAGTGGAGAAGTATAACGGTCTGCTGATGTATCTGGGCTATGAGATGCGAAATGCCCAAACGGGAGAAATCCTCTGCACGGCACAGTCTCAGCACTGTTTCCTGACGCAGGAAGGAAAGCCCGCCCGGATGAAACAGCGGATGCCGGAACTGGACAGCATCCTTCGCCGTCTGGCGGCGGAAAATAAATAAAAAAGGCGTGTCCGCCGTAAAAATCAGGAGGACACGCCTTTTTCTATGGAAAAACAGGGGTGTTGTCAGTTTTCTGTTCGGCAGGGAGGCAGAGGGCGGTTGGTGAGCAGTGCCCGTTCTACGCTCCAGTAGAAGTTTTCCTTGCCGATATACTCATCCAGATCGGTACGGCGCATCATTTCCATGGCCCGGGCGGGAAGACCGCAGAGGGCTACGTCAATGCCCTGCATCCGCAGATTGCCGACCAGGGTCCGCAGTGTCTGGGCACAGGAAATATCAATGTTGGAAACGCCGCGCATGGACAGCAGCAGGGTGTCGCAGCCTGCCATGTGAAGGGCGATATCCGCCACATTCTGAGTATTGGCAAAGATCATGGGGCCGGTGATATAGGCCACCATGGCGTTATCGTAACGGCGGCAGAGGGCCTCGTCTGTGACATGGAGACGGGACATATCCACCTTTTCGTAATTGATCTCGATAAAAGAGAGGCGGGAAACCAGAAATACCAGCCCGATGACCACACCGACCAGAATGGCGATGGTCAGGTCGAATACGATGGTAGCGATCATGGTAGCGACAAATTCCAGCATGGCCCCCTTGAATTTATGAGAGAACATATAGAGGATAGAGTTCCACTCGTTCATTCTCCAGGCGGTGACCATCAAAACACCGGCCAGAGCCGCCATAGGAATCTGGGACATGACGGGGGCCAGCAGGAACATGGAGATCAAAAGCCCGATGGCGTGGAATACGCCGGTAAGTCTTGTTTTGGCGCCGGAACGGATGGCAACGCTGGTACGGGCGATGGCCGCCGTGGCGGGGATGCCGCCGAAGAAGGGCAGCAGGATATTGCCTACGCCCTGGGCAATCAGTTCCTGATTGCTTTTCAGGCGCACACCCGTCATCTGGGAGGCGCTGGCGCCGCAGAGGAGACTTTCGATCATGCCAAGAATGGCGATACTGAAGGCTGGCGTAATGAGCCCCGCCATCATGGAAGGGTTCAGGGAGGACAGCTTCAGACTGTTTTCCGGGAACAGCGTCTGGGGAATGGTACCCACCACGGGCACCTCCAGCCCTGCCAGTATGGAAACGGCGGTGGCTAAGATAATACTGATAAGGGACGCCGGAACGACGGCGTTCCATTTTTTCGGGAAAAACACCATAAACAGCACCACAAAAAGACCGATGCCCACAGAGGTCAGGTTGGGATGGAAGCCCAGAGAGCCATAGCTGATGAGTTTGGCGATGGCGGAAGGGCCTTCGCTGTAAGTGCCGAAGAAATTATCTACCTGTCCCAGCGCGATGATGACGGCGATACCGGAGGTAAAGCCGGTGATGACCGGGGCGGGGATAAAGGAGGTCAGCTTGCCCAGACGCAGAAGCCCTGCCAGCAGCAGCAGGATGCCCGCCAGCAGTGTTGCCACAAAAACGCCGTCCAGACCGTACCCCGCCACCAGCGAGGTCAGAATGGCGGCCATAGCGCCGGTGGGACCGGAGATCTGATAATATCCCCCTGCCAGAAGGCTCATAACGATACCGGCGATGATGGCGGTAATCAGGCCGGAAGCGGCGTCGGCGCCGGAACTGACACCGAAGGCCAGCGCCAGCGGCAGTGCCACGGCGGCAACGGTAAGACCTGCCATCAGATCTTTTAGAAGCGCGGCGGAGCCGTACCCATGAAATTCCTGTTTCAAATCCTCTGCGAATCCACGCAGCATACAGAATACCCCCTTGTTTGATTCTTTGGATTCATGAAAAAAGCACCTGCTCCCATGTGTCTCTCGGTGTGACGCTCTAAGGGGCACGTGCGTTTACATCATAACAAAGGCGAATGATTTTCACAATGGGGAAAAAGGAAATGAGACAGAAAAAAACAGAGGAGGAAACATACATTTTTTTGTATATTTTGTCGGGGTAGGACAGAGAAAGGGAAACATAGAAAAAGACTGGGATTTTTAAAAACGGAAAAAGGATTGATTTGGAGGGGAAATACAAAAATATAAGGGATTATGCAAAAAGGACAGGAAGAGGAGAAAAAGAAGGCAAAAGTCAGACAAAAAAACGCCGCCGCGTAAGCCGCGGCGGCGAAATTTTCTTTAGAATGGGCAGCGGGTAGAGACCGCTGGAAAAGAAAAGGACGATCAGTCCTTGAAATAGATCTTTCCGTCTTCCACTTTCGTGATAACGGCCAGAGAATCTACGAGATAGCCAGCGTCCCGCAGCTTTTTGCTGCCGCCCTGGAATTCTTTCTCGATAATGGCGGCGATACCGCAGACGGTGCCCCCCGCCTGTTCTACCAGACTGGCAAGGCCCATAGCCGCTTCGCCGTGCGCAAGGAAATCGTCGATGATTAAAACCTTATCGTTTTCATTCAGATATTTTTTGGAAACACGGGCGATGGAAACGGTCCCTTTGGTAAAGGATTTCACCGGTGCGCCGTAAAATTCCTCTGTCATGGTATTGGGCTGTGTTTTCTTCGCGAAAACAACAGGCACCAGATCAAAATAAATGGCGGTGACTGCCGCGATACCGATGCCGGAGGCTTCGATGGTCAGTATTTTATTGATGCCCAGATGGCCGAAACGGCGGTAGATCTCCTTGCCCAGAGCCATAAACAGGCCGATATCCAGCTGATGGTTCAGGAAAGAGTCTACTTTTACGACCTCTGTTCCGATTTCTGTTCCGTCTTTGATGATTCTTTGTTTCAACAACTCCATGATACAAGCTCCCTCTGATACTTACAAAACTTCCTGATTTCACGTTTTTCCGCTCTCATGTTAAGGTATTTTCATTATACGGTGGTACGAATCCAATGTAAATACTTCTTTGGCGCTCTGCGCGCATTTTTGTAAATACGGAAGGAAATCCAAAAGAATTCAGAGAAATTTTATGGATTTTTGATAAAAGAAAAATGGAAGAAAACGGATGTCGTTTTATGGAAATTTGTTTTCTCAGGACGGATTTGCTGATATAATAAAAAACAGGAACAACGAAACCGGCACACAGGAAGGTGATGACCTATGGCATTTTTGGATAAACTGGGGGAATTCGCGAAAACGGCGGCGGATAAGGCCAACGACAGTCTGGAGATTAACCGCATCAACAGCGATATCGTTATGGAACAGGGGAATATTCAGGTCTATCAGACGGATCTGGGCAAGTATTACTGGGCGAAATTTGTAATGGGCGAAAAGCTGGATGATGAGGCCATGCATATCTGTGATAAGATCGTGGCGGCCCAGGACCGGATTCGGGAGCTGGAAACAGAAATCGAGGCCATAAAGGCGCAGCGGGAGGCGGAAAAAGCGGAGCGCGCCGAGCAGAAGCGGCTGGAGGCGGAGCAGGCGGCCAAAGAAGCGGCACAGCGCCTGGAAGAAGTCAAAGGAGATACGCCTGTGGCGGTCACCGTAGACGGCGAGAGATTCTGCGGCGGATGCGGCGCCCCTTTGGCGGAAGGCCAGAAGTTCTGCGGCAGCTGCGGCAAGGCTGTGGAGCATCCTTGACATGGAAAAATAGCTGTGCTACCATGAAAACAACATCAATATTGTGATTTCTTCGGAAACGAGTATATCTCTACCGGCGGTAACAGCCCGCAAGCCAAAAGCTGATTCGTTGCAATTACGAAGCCGACAGACAGTCTGGATGGGAGAAGAAATGACGGTGAGAGGATCATCGGCTTTTCGGCTGCCCGTTTTTTGGAGGAAAGGAATCAGGCGCCGAAAGGCGCCTTTTCTGATTTCAAAGGAGGGATGGACGTGACGGAAGAAAAAGGAAATATTCTGGGAACGGCGAAAATCAGCAGACTTTTGATGAAATTTTCCATACCGACGGTTATGACGCTGATGGTCAACTGTCTGTATAATATCGTGGACCAGATCTTTATTGGCCACGCGGCGGGCGTTGCGGGGATTGCCGCTACCAACGCCGCCTTTCCCATGGTGACCATTTCGGCGGCACTGGCGCTGATGGTGGGGGACGGCACAGCGGCCAATATCAGCCTTTGTCTGGGCCGGAAGGAACGCCCGGAGGCGGAGCGGACCCTGGGCAACGGCGTTGTGCTGCTGTTTCTGGCGGGGATTGTTCTGGCGGCGGCCATGCTGCTGGGCGGCAATTTCTTTGCCCGGCTTTTCGGGGCCTCGGAGGCAGTGCTGGAAGAATCGGTGGTTTATCTGCGTATTCTGGCGCTGGGCCTGCCTTTCCAGATGGCCAATATGGCCTTTACAGCCATCATTCGTTCTGACGGCAATCCCAAATACGCCATGAAAAGCATGATGATCGGCGCGGGAATCAATGTGGTGCTGGACCCGATATTTATTTTTCTGCTGGATCTGGGTGTGGCCGGAGCGGCCATCGCTACCATTCTGGGCCAGATCGTGGCGGGGATCATCTGTATCGCTTATCTGCCTAAATTTGAGCATATTACCTTTCATAAGGAAAATATGGCCCTGCGGGGGGCAGTCAGCGGCAGGATTCTGGTGCTGGGATTCCCCAGCTTCTGTATGCAGACGGCCACAGCCCTGACCCAGATCGTCATGAACAATCTGATGCGGGATTATGGCGCGCTGACCGTTTACGGCAGTGAGATCGCCCTGTCCTGCTACGGCATCATGATGAAGATCTATCAGATCGCTCATGCCATGTTTGTAGGCGTGGCGTCAGGCACACAGCCCATCAACGGCTATAATTACGGCGCCAAGCAGTACCGGCGGGTGAGACGGACCTTCCGTGTGGCGGTGACAGTCTCCTTTGTAATTTCCTTTGTGTGGTTTGGCGTATTCCAGTTGGGAGGACGGCTGCTGGCGGGGCTCTTTGTGGAAAATGAGCCGCTGTATGTGGAGTTTGCCGTGCTCAGCTTCCATGTGTATATGATGGGATTTTTCGTATACGGTCTGCCGCAGGTAACGGCCTCCTTCTTCCAGGCCATCGGCAAGCCATGGAAATCTCTTTTGACGGCCCTTTCCAGACAGGCCATTTTCCTGATTCCCCTGTCGCTGCTGCTGTCCTCCCGATACGGGCTGATGGGCGCATTGTGGGCGGCGCCGGCGGCGGATGTGCTGGCTTTTGCGCTGGCGGGGATTCTGATATTTTTTGAGTTCCGCGACTGGAAAGAACGGGGCTGGTAATGGACAGAATAAGACGGAGTGTTGGGAACGGATTCCCGGGCTTCGTCTTTTTTTCTTGTTTTACGTATAGGGGACAGGAAAAGGGGATATGAATGAGGTAGACCCATAGGAAGGGAAGAAGAATATGAGACATAAAAAAATCCCCGCGTATCTGCTGCTGTTTCTGTGCTGTTTCGTGGGGGGACAGACCACAGCCCGGTGGAAGGAGGTTTCCGCCCCCTCTGCCGCCTGCCTGGCGGTGGTCATTGATGATTTCGGCTATGGCGGGGCGGGAGAGGAGGAACTGCTGGAGCTGGAGATCCCATGGACAGCGGCGGTGATGCCTTTTTCGGAAAGGACAGAGGAGGACGCCCAAAAGGCGCGGCAGGCGGGAAAAGAACTCTTGATCCATCTGCCTATGGAATCTCTGGAAGGAAAACGGGAATGGGTAGGCGAAAAGGGGATTTTTCTGGATATGACGGAGGAAGACGTCCGGGAACGGGTGCGGGAGGCCTATGATATCCTGCCGGACGCGGTGGGCGTCAATAACCACATGGGCTCCGCCGTGATGGAACAGCCGGAATGTCTGGGCTGGGTGTTGTCGGAGGTGGCGGAAAGAGGCGGTCTGTTTCTGGACAGTATGACAACGGCGGAAAGCAAAGGAAGGGAAATGGCGGAAAAGACCGGCGTGGTGTATCTTCGGCGGGATGTGTTTCTGGACAGCACCCAGGACGCGGAAGCAGTGCGGCAGAATCTGCGGCAGGCGGCGGAGATAGCCAAACGGCAAGGATCGGCCATCGCCATTGGTCATGTGGGGCCGGAGGGCGGCAAGGTGACGGCGCAGGTGCTGGCGGAGATGGCCCCTGTGCTGGAGGCGGAAGGCGTACGGTTTGTGTTCCTGTCTCAGCTGGCGGCAGAATCTGGTTGACAGAAGTTATAAATTTCGTTTCACGGGGAAACAAAAGTGTGCTATAATATACCTCAAAATAAGATGCCCCAAAAGGAGAACCTGCGGCTTTGGACGCGGAGGAAGAATCGCTTTTTGGGACGGGGAAAACGGTGAACACGCAAAGAACTGATTTACATAGAGACGGTTTGATCCGAAGGAGAACAATATGGCCTATTGGAATTCCAGAGGGCTGCGGGGCAGCGCGCTGGAGGAGATCATCAATTTTACAAATGAATTTTACCGGAAGAAGGGGCTGGCCCTGTTCCAGAAGATACCAACGCCCATTACGCCGGTGCAGGTAGACAACGAAAAACGGGCCATTACCCTGGCCTATTTTGAAAAGGAAAGCACTGTGGACTACATCGGTGTGGTACAGGGGGTCCCCGTTTGCTTTGATGCCAAGGAGACGGCCCAGAATTTCCTGCCTCTGCGCAATATCCATGAGCATCAGCTGCTGTTTATGGAGGATTTTCGCAGACAGGGCGGGCTGGCCTTTTTACTGGTAGCTTTTACGGGGAAAGGAGAATATTTCCTTTTTCCGGTGGAGGAATTGAGAAAATACTGGGACGAGGCCTGCCGGGGCGGCAGAAAATCGGTGCCCTACGAGGCGTTTTCGCAGGAATACAGGATCGAACGGCAGGGCGGCGGTCTGCTCCATTATCTGGCGGCCGTAGCCCGTTATCTGGAAGAAACAGAAGAGAGGGGGTAATCTGTATGCTGAAAAAATCTGTGGTGGAAAATACACTGACGGCAGCCCTGGAAACGGGCGCGGATTTCGCGGAGCTATATGTGGAGGAGACAAGGCGCAATCAGATCGGCATGGTCAACGGGCAGGTGGAGACAGCTTTAGGCGGGCTGGATTACGGCGCGGGGCTGCGGCTGTTTTTCGGCAACCGGGTCATTTATGCCTTTACCAACGATACGGCGGAGGAAAATCTGGTGCGGCTGGCCAAGGAAACGGCAGCCACAGCCAAAGGAGCCAGACTTTATGCGCTGGCGGAGATGCAGAAAAAATATTGCCGGGGCATCAATCCCATCGCCCTTTACCCCAACAGTGTGGAAAAAAAGAAAAAGGCCCAGTATCTGGCGGCGGCGTCCGCGGCGGCTTTTGCCTATGACAGCCGTATCTCTCAGACCAGGACAGGCTTTCTGGATGTGACGAAGGATGTGCTGGTGGCAAATTCTCTGGGCGTATGGGCGGAGGAACAGCGTGTCCGCAGCCGGTTCACGGTGGAGGCGGTGGCTTCTTCCGCCTCAGAGAAGCAGAGCGGGCACCAGGGGCCGGGGGGCTCCGTGGGATTTGAGCTGTTCCGGCGGATCGACGTGGAGGAAGTCGCAAGAGAGGCGGCCAGAACGGCAGTGACCATGCTTTCAGCAAAGGCCTGCCCGGCGGGACGGATGCCGGTAGTTATTGACAACGGCTTTGGCGGCGTGATTTTCCATGAGGCCTGCGGCCATGGGCTGGAAGCGACGGCGGTGGCAAGGAACGCCTCTGTGTTTGCGGGAAAACTGGGGCAGGAGATCGCCTCCCCTCTGGTTACGGCCATCGACGACGGCACCATTCCCAACGGATGGGGTTCCGCCAATATGGATGACGAGGGGATGCCCACCAGAAAGAATGTACTCATTGAAAAGGGCATTCTGAAAACATATCTGATTGATAAAATGAACGGCAGGAAAATGGGTATGGAGCCTACGGGCTCCGCCAGACGGGAAAATTACCGTTTCGCGCCCACCAGCCGTATGACCAATACTTTTCTGGCACCGGGCGCCAGCACGCCGGAGGAGATCATCCGGGCTACGTCCTGGGGGCTGTACGCCAAACAGATGGGCGGCGGCAGTGTGGACCCGGCCACAGGCTCTTTTAATTTCGCGGTGCTGGAGGGCTATCTGATCCGAAATGGGCAGATCTGCGAGCCGGTGCGGGGGGCCACCCTCATCGGCAAGGGCGCGGAGACCCTCTGGAAGATCGACATGGTCGGCAACAACCTGAAACGGGCCCAGGGAATGTGCGGCAGTATCAGCGGCTCTATTCCCACAGATGTGGGCCAGCCTATGATCCGTGTCAGTGAAATGACCGTAGGCGGAAGGGGGTAAGCAAAAGAGATGGAACGAAGAGAATTTCAAAAGGAATTGATGGCGCTGGCGCTGGCGGAGGGCTTTTCCGACTGCGAGGCCTATTATCGGGAGAACCGTCATTTTGAGGTGATGGTACTGGAAGGCGAGGTTTCCGACTACGAAAACAGCGGCCTGCGGGGGGTGGCTTTTCGGGGGACCTATGAAGGCCGGACGGGGTATTCCTATACGGAACGGATGGAACGGGAAGATATTGCCTATCTGGTGAAATCCGCCAGAGAAAATGCCGTTTTGCTGCCCAAGGAGGAGCGGGAAAAGCTCTACGCGCCCGCGAAACCTGTGGGGCACTGGGAAAAACTCAATCCTCATCTGGAACAGCTGACGGCGGAGGAAAAGGTTCAGGCGGCCAAGCGCATGGAGGCGGCGGCCCTTCAGGAGGAGGACGCTGTGGTATCCATGGATTACTGTGTGCTGGGGACAGACTGGATAGAGACCGCCATTTGCAACAGCCTGGGGCTGGACGTTTCCTGCCGGCGGAATATGGTGACGGCCTATGTCTGCGCCATTGCCAAGGAAGGGGACGAGGTCAAGACCGGCGCCTATTTTTGGAAAGGGCAGAACTGGCATGAGTTTGATCCGGCGGCTACGGGGAAAAAAGCGGCGGAAATGGCCGTTTCCCATCTGGGGGCCGGCGGTGTGGCCAGCGGCCGCTATGGTGTGGTGCTGGAAGGCCGGGTTATGGCGTCCTTCCTGCGGGTATTCGCACCGGTATTTTTCGGGGAAACGGTACAGAAGGGCTTTTCTCTGCTGGCGGGAAAAAGAGGGGAGACCATCGCGGCGGCATGTGTGACCCTGCGGGACGATCCTCTGCTGGAAACAGGATATGTGTATGCCCCCTTTGACAGCGAAGGTGTGCCCTGCCGGAACAAGGCCGTCATCGAAAAAGGTGTTTTGAAAACATTCCTGTATAATCTGAAATCGGCGGAAAAGGACGGCGTCGCCTCTACGGGCAACGGGTTTAAGGCGGGACTGACCTCTCCTGTGAAAACGGCGGTGACCAATTTTTATCTGGAGCCGGGAAAACGAAGCCGGGAGGAACTGCTGGCGGACTTGGGCGATGGTCTGCTCATTACGGACATAACCGGGCTGCACGCCGGCGCCAATACGGTCTCTGGGGATTTCTCCCTTTCGGCGGAGGGATTTCTGGTGGAGAACGGGAACATCGGCCGTCCTGTGGAGCAGATCACTGTGGCGGGGAATTTTTACGAGCTGCTGCGTACCATGGAAGAAGTGGGGAATGATCTGTATTTCGCCGGAAATGGGACAGGCGCTCCCTCTGTGCGGGTAAGGGAAATGTCCGTTGCCGGGGAATAAAAGAAAAATATCATTTTGTACAAAAATTATCACGCTGGAATCCTTTGGAAGGATTCCAGCGTGATTTGTTTTCTGAGAAAAATACCTTTTGTGATGAGAAAAATCAGCTTTCCAGCTTGTCGCAGAGGCCGTTGATCTGTTTGAGAAGCTTTTCCATATCCCGGTTGGCGCCGCCTTTGTTCTGGCCAATGATGCGCAGAAGGCGTTTGCCTGCCTCATCCAGCTGTGCGGAAAGATACATGGCCCGTTTGCCGCCTTCGGAAGCGGCTTTCGCGTGGGGGTATGCCTTGGGGATAACGGGGATCTTGACTCCGGCGGAAATGAGGGCGCCGCTGGTCAGGTCGTAGCAGGCGCCGCTGTACGGCGCATCGGCTTTGAAGCCGTATTCCTCCGCCAGACACCGGCGAAAGTCCTCACAGACCTGATCTTCCCCGTGGACCACAAAAACCTTCTGGGGTTTTTCCGTAAAATGATGAATCCAGTTCAAGAGGCCTTTTTTGTCGGCATGGCCGCTGACACCGGCCAGCTGGCGGACTCTGGCGTTGACCTCGATGGTCTCGCCGAAGAGCCGTACCTCCGGGGCGCCTTCCACAATATTCCGGCCCAGAGTGCCGATGGCCTGATAGCCTACAAAGAGGATGGTACATTCCGGCCGCCAGAGGTTGTGTTTCAAATGATGGCGGATACGGCCCGCCTCACACATGCCCGACGCGGAAAGGATGACCTTGGGCGTCCGGTCGAAGTTGATGGCCGTAGAATCCTCGGCGGTGACCGCCAGATGCAGTCCGGGAAATTCCAGAGGGTTGATGCCCGCCTTTACCAGCGCCATGGCTTCTGTGTCAAAGCAGTCCATACGATTTTCCATAAATATTTTGGTGGCCTCAATGGCCAGAGGGCTGTCTACATAAACGGGGAAATTGGCGTGGTTTTTTACCAGACCCTTTTCCTTGATTTCCCGGATGAAATAAAGCATTTCCTGGGTACGGCCCACGGCGAAGGAGGGAATCACCAGATTGCCGCCGGCGTCCAGGGTTTCCTGGATTTCCCGGGCCAGTTCCTTTACATAGTCCGGGTGTTCCCCGTGGAACCGGTCGCCGTAGGTGCTTTCCATGATGACATAGTCCGCTTCCAGCGTATAGCGGGGATCATGGATGATGGGCTGGTTGGTATTGCCGATGTCGCCGGAAAAGACCAGCTTTTTGGTCACATCGTTTTCCGTCAGCCAGATTTCCATACTGGAAGAACCCAGAAGATGGCCCACATCCGTAAAACGCAGGCGGATGCCTTCGGAGACTTCCACCATTTCCATGTAGTCGCAGGGAACGAAATGCTCCATAACCGCCATAGCCTCTTCTGTGGTATATAAAGGCTCGAAGGGAGGTGTGCCGGCGCGTTTTGCTTTCCGGTTGCGCCACTGAGCCTCAAATTCCTGGATATGGGCACTGTCCAGCAGCATGATGCGGCACAGGTCACAGGTGGCGTCTGTGGCGTAGATTTTTCCCGTAAAGCCGTTTTTATACAGCAGAGGGATCAGCCCGGAATGGTCGATATGGGCGTGGGAAAGAAAGATGTAGTCGATATCGGCGGCGGATACGGGAATTTCCTGATTTTCATAGGTATCCCGTCCCTGCTCCATGCCGCAGTCCAGCAGGATGCTTTTGCCGCAGGCTTCGATATAGTGGCAGCTGCCGGTAACCTCGTGGTCAGCGCCTAAAAACATGAGTTTCATAGAAAATCCCTCCCTTGTGCTGAGAAAATCCGATGGTTTATCTTTGGGGGCGGAAGCCCTGTTTTCTTTCAGTATAGCTTTTTTCCACAGGATTGACAACGAGTTTGCGGCAAAATGGAAGAGTGGAAAAAATTGTCACGTTTTTACGGAGAAGTTTTCTGATTTTGATTGGAAATCTGTACAAAAGTGGTATATAATAGAGAAAATAATCTCCGCGCAAGAAAGAAGGGGGATGAGAGGATGATTACGATCAAACAGTTAAATGAAGTTTTTCGCATTATCAACGGGGAGCACCCGGACCCTCATACGGTATTGGGCATGCACGAGCTGGAAAATGACGGCAAAAAAATGGTGGCCGTCCGTGCGTTTATTCCCGGCGCGAAAACCATCACCGTGGTGGACGCGGCGTCCCGGCGATTGAAATATCCCATGGAGCGCATCCATGAGGACGGATTTTTTGAAGTGCTGATTCCGGACCGGGAAGAATGGTTCCGCTATAAACTGGACTGCACCGATTATCAGGAGCACAGCTGGACTACATACGATCCCTATGCCTTTTCCCCGACCATTACGGAATATGACCGGTATCTTTTCGGCGCGGGTACCCACTACAACATTTATGAGAAAATGGGGGCCCACATGATTACCTTTGAAGGGGCCAAAGGTGTTTCCTTTGCCGTATGGGCGCCCAACGCCAAGAGCGTCAGCGTCATTGGCAATTTCAACGGCTGGGATACCAGACGGCACCCCATGCGGCGGCTGGGGCTGTCCGGCATCTGGGAGCTGTTTATCCCCGGGCTGGCGGTCATGGACCAGTATAAATTCCATGTAGTGCAGTCTACGGGCAGACAGGTGGACAAGTCCGACCCCTATGCCTTTTATTCTCAGCTGCGCCCGGAAACGGCCTCTGTTATTTTCCCTATCGGACGGTATAAATGGAAGGACCGCCGCTGGATGACGGCCAGAAAGAAAGCCAATGTTTATACAGCGCCCATGAATATATACGAAGTGCATCTGGGCAGCTGGATGCGTGTGCCCGAGGAGGGGGACCGGTTCCTGACCTATACGGAGCTGGCGGAACGTCTGGTGCCCTATGTAAAGGAAATGGGCTTCAGCCATATTGAACTGCTTCCTGTGGAGGAGCATCCCTTTGACGGCAGCTGGGGCTATCAGGTAACGGGGTATTATTCCCCCACCAGCCGCTACGGCACGCCTGCCATGTTCAAGGAATTTATCGACACCTGCCACCAGAATGGCATCGGCGTCATTCTGGACTGGGTACCTGCCCACTTCCCCAAGGATGACTTTGGTCTGGGCCGCTTTGACGGTACTGCGCTGTACGAGCATCAGGACCCCAGAAGGGGCGAGCATCTCCAGTGGGGAACCTATATCTTCAATTACGGCAGAAAGGAAGTCAGCAATTTCCTGATTGCCAACGCTATTTTTTGGCTGGATGAGTACCATATCGATGGCCTTAGGGTTGACGCTGTGGCCTCCATGCTCTATCTGGATTTCTGCAAGAATGACGGCGAATGGGCGGCCAATGAGTACGGCGGCAGAGAAAATCTGGAGGCGGTGGAATTTATCAAGCATATGAATTCCATTATTGCCAAGCGTGTTCCCGGCGCTATGATGATCGCCGAGGAATCCACCTCCTGGGAGGGTGTGACCAAAAGCCCCAGAGAGCATGGTCTGGGCTTTACCATGAAATGGAACATGGGCTGGATGAACGACTTCCTGTTCTATATCAAGAAAGACCCTATTTACAGAAAATATCACCATAACAACCTGACCTTCGGCATGGCCTACAACTATTCCGAGAACTTCGTGCTGGTATTGTCCCATGACGAGGTTGTCCATGAAAAGAGTGCCATGATCGGCAAGATGCCCGGTGACTTATGGCAGAAATACGCCAACCTGCGTCTGGCCTACGGCTTTATGTACGGTCATCCCGGCAAGAAGCTGCTGTTTATGGGCGGGGAGTTTGCCCAGTTCAACGAGTGGAGCGAGGCCAGAAGTCTGGACTGGCACCTGCTGCAATATAAGGATCACCAGCAGATGCAGGGCTATATGAAGGCGCTGAATCATTTCTATCTGTCGGAAAGCGCGTTCTGGCAGATGGATTATGACCCCAGAGGCTTTACCTGGATCGAATGTGACGACGCGGAATCCTCCGTGGTTTCCTTTATCCGCCGCAGTGAGAAAAAGGAACTGTATTTCGTCTGCAACTTTACGCCGGAGACCTATATGGATTTCCGGGTAGGCGTTCCCTTCCGGGGTTCCTATCGTGAAGTCTTCAACAGCGACGAGACACAGTACGGCGGCAGCGGCGTTGTTAACGAAAAGGCCGTTGTCAGCGAGAAAATGCCGTGGAATCGGTACCAGAACAGCATCCGTATCAAACTGCCTCCTCTGGCCATGGTGGTCTTTGAAAAAGAGCCTGACAACGAAGAGGAACCCAAGCAGAAGAAATAACAGACGGGAAGGGCGTGGTGCGCGCCTCCTTCCGTAAAAATGTATCCAGCCGGAATCTCTGAGAACCAGAGGTTCCGGCGGTTGCGTTTTTGGAGGTATTTTTTTGCGGAAGAAAATGGGACAAAGGCACGAAAACGCCTCTTTTTTTCTCAGAAATGGGGAGAGATTTTCCATGTCGGGAATTTTTTTCTTGGGAATGGGCAGTTTTTCGGTTGACGGAACGGAGGTTTTTGTGTATAATTCTAAAATGTACGGTAAAAAAGGCAGTTTGGAGCCTTTCCCGTACACGAATCTCGCATCTGGGAGGGAGGGAAATTCATGTCAGAGGTAAAAGTTAAAGAAAATGAATCCTTAGACAGCGCACTGCGTCGTTTCAAAAGAACATGTGCCAGAGATGGCATCATGGGCGAAGTACGCAAAAGAGAGCATTATGACAAACCCAGCGTAAAACGCAAAAAGAAATCCGAAGCCGCTAGAAAACGTAAATTCAAATAATTTTGACCGGCAAAAAAGGGATGATGGAACATGTCATTAAAAGAACAGCTCTTTGCTGACTTGAAGACTGCGATGAAGGAAAAGGACACCGTTCGGAAAGATACCGTTCAGCTGATCCGTTCCGGCATTTTGCAGATCGAAAAAGACAAAAAAATCGAGTTAGACGATGAAGGCGTGATCGACGTGATCTCCAAACAGCTGAAAAGCCGCCGTGATTCTCTGCCTGATTTTGAAAAAAGCGGCAGACAGGATCTCATCGAAAAACTGAACAGAGAAATCGAAATTTTATTGAGTTACCTTCCAGAGCAGTTGAGCGAAACGGAAATCGAGGCTATCGTTGCCGAGGCGGTCGCGCAGACCGGCGCGTCCAATATGAAGGACATGGGCAAGGTAATGGCCATTGTGACGCCCAAGGTGAAGGGCCGCGCGGACAACAAAGTTGTCGGCGGTCTGGTAAAGAAAATGCTCCAGGGCAAATAAAATAAGATCGGAACATAAGACCGCCAATTTGGCGGTCTTAACGTTTTTTTGGGGTTTTTTCATGCACGATATTTTTTAAAAAAGCGGCAGATTTGTGCTTGACTTTTTGAAAATCAGGTCTATAATGTACTTTAACAGAGCACAGCATAACCGCATGTGCGTGTGAAAGTAAAAGGCAAGGGAGAGTGTATGAGTATGAAAAAGAAAAAATGGATGCGTATTCTGGCTGCTGCGACTATGGCGGCTATGGTATTTGCGATGGCTGGCTGCGGCGGCGGCACAGACAGCACAGAAGGCGACAGCGCTGACGGCGGCGACGGCACCGTTTATAAAGTAGGCGTTATCCAGCAGCTGGAACATGCCGCTTTGGACGAAGCTACCAGAGGCTTCCAGGATACCCTGACAGAAAAACTGGGCGACCAGGTAGAATTTGATTACCAGAACGCACAGAATGAGCAGGCAAACTGCGCGACTATCGCGACAAAATTCGTTTCCAACGGCGTGGATCTGATTATGGCCAATGCCACAACTGCATTGCAGGCGGCAGCGGCAGCAACAGGGGATATTCCCATTGTTGGTACATCCGTAACAGACTATGTGACAGCAGGCGTTATTGAATCCAACGACGCGCCCGGCTATAACGTAACAGGCGCTTCCGACCTGGCACCCGTAGACCAGCAGATCGCTCTGCTGCAGGAACTGGTACCTGATGTACAGAAAGTAGCCATCGTATACTGCAGTGCAGAACCCAACTCTCTGTTCCAGTCTGAACTGGCACAGGCGGAACTGGACGCTGCCGGCATCGAATGGGAAGAATTCACAGCCGCTGACTCCAACGAAATCCAGGCGGTAATCACAAACGCCATTACAGACTGTGACGCGGTATACATCCCCACAGACAACACTATGGCAAACAACATGGAAATCATTAAAAACGTAACAGTTCCCGCTGGCATCCCTGTTATCTGCGGGGAAGAAAATATGTGCGGCGTAGGCGGTTTGGCTACACTGAGCATCAGCTACTACGAACTGGGCTGCAAAGCCGGCGAAATGGCATATGAGATTCTGGTAAACGGCGCTGACCCCGCTACTATGCCCATCGAATATGTTTCCGAGAACATTACACCCAAATATAACGCAGAAATCGCTGCGGAACTGAACTGGACCATTCCCGAAGGAATGACAGCCATCGGTGAATAATTTCATTATTTTGTTATGATGATGTAAGAATAAGCAGGAGAAGACAGCGGCATTGTCCAGTGCCGTTGTTTTTTCCGTATAAAAGGGGAGGAGGCACTTATTGTGGAAATTATGGATTTGATCAGAGCCTTGCCGGGCTCTGTGGCACAGGGATTGATCTGGGGGATTATGGCCATCGGCGTATATATCACCTATAAGCTGCTGGACTACGCCGATCTGAGCGTAGACGGCAGTATCGGCACCGGCGGTGCCGTAGCCGTCGTGTTGATGCTGGGTGGCATGAACCCTTATCTGGCGCTGATCTGCGCTACGTTGGCGGGGGCTTTGGCAGGTCTGGTAACGGGACTGTTTCATACGGTATTCGGTATCCCCGCGATCCTGTCCGGCATTTTGACCCAGCTGGGTCTGTACTCTGTCAATATGCGGATCATGGGTGCCTCTAATACGGCTATCAATGTCAATCAGTATGATCTGCTGCTGAGTCTGCGGCAGATTCCCCACGCTATTTTGGTATCTGCCATCTTTGTGGCGGCAACCATTGCCGTACTGTACTGGTTCTTCGGCACAGAGGTAGGCCGCGCCATCCGGGCGACGGGCAACAACGCCAATATGTCCCGGGCCCAGGGCATCAACACCAATATCATGAAGGTCATCGGTCTGGTGCTTTCCAACGCGCTGGTAGGTCTGGCCGGCGGTCTGTATGCCCAGTATCAGGGCAACGCCGACGTAAATATGGGCCGTGGCGCCATCGTTATTGGTCTGGCGGCGGTTATCATTGGCGGCGTGCTTTTCGGCAAGCTGTTCAATAACTTCGCCCTGCGTCTTCTGGGCGTTGTATTCGGCGCGATTTTGTATTTTGTTGTCATTGCTGTGGTGCTGTGGCTGGGTCTGGAAACCACCGACCTGAAGCTCATCAGCGCATTGATCGTGGCGCTGTTCCTGGCGATCCCTTATCTGAAGGGAAAACGCACGGTGCGCCGTGTGAGAAAGGAGGCGTAAGGGATGCTGGAACTGAAAAATGTATATAAAACCTTTAACGCCAACACCATCAATGAAAAACGCGCCCTCAACGGCCTGAGCCTGAAGCTGGAGGAAGGCGATTTCGTAACGGTCATCGGCGGCAACGGCGCCGGGAAATCCACCATGATGAACGCCATCGCGGGTACATGGCCCCTGGATGAGGGACAGGTCATCATTGACGGACAGGATGTAACAAAACTGCCGGATTATAAACGGGCCGCTTATCTGGGACGTGTGTTCCAGGACCCCATGATGGGGACAGCGGCGGATATGGAAATCGAGGAAAATCTGGCGGTGGCTTACCGCCGGGGCAAGACCCGTGGTTTGGGCTGGGGCATCCGTGCCAAGGAACGGGAAGAGTACAAGGAACTGCTGAAAACATTGGATCTGGGGCTGGAGGACCGTCTGCGCTCCAAGGTGGGGCTGCTGTCCGGCGGCCAGCGTCAGGCGCTGACCCTGCTGATGGCAACGCTGAAAAAACCCAAGGTGCTGCTGCTGGATGAGCATACGGCGGCACTGGACCCCAAAACAGCGGCGAAGGTACTGGAGATTTCCGATCGTATTATCGCGGAAAACCATCTGACGGCGCTGATGGTTACCCATAACATGAAGGACGCCATTGCCCACGGCAATCGTCTGATTATGATGAACAACGGCGAGATCATTCTGGATATCCGGGGTGAGGAAAAGCAGAAGCTGACCGTAGATGATTTGCTGCGTCAGTTCACCGCCGCCAGCGGCAGTGAGTTTGCCAATGACAGAGCGCTGTTGTCCTAAACGAAAAACAGAGCAGAGTTTCTTCTGGAAAGAAGGGCTCTGCTTTTTTTATGGCCGGCTCATGGCGGAGGAATGAAGCTTTTGCGGAAGGCATAGGATAAAAGAGACGAAAAAAGGGGGCTTGGAACATGGGACTGGGCAGGCAGGCGGCGGAAAAACTGGATCTGCCGCGGGAAGTGATGCTGGATCTGCCCCTGATCTCCTTGACGGGCAGAGAGGAAATGACCATAGAGAATCATAAAGGACTGACGGCTTACAGTCAGGAGCAAATCCGCATTGCCACCAGAGCCGGCAGCCTTTGTGTCAGCGGCGAGGGACTGCGGCTGAAGCGGCTGTCGGCGGAGTGCATTGTTATCGGCGGACAGCTGGAAAAATTGGAATTTTTGCGTTGACGGGGTGAGGTTTTTGTTTCCTGCATTATGGTATTATTTCAGCGGATATGTTATGATAAGGGTGTCCGGATTTTCCATGGAACGGTTTCTCAACATGGCGTCCTACCGGAATGTGTATTTCTGGGATGTGGACAGCAGAGGCACGGGTTTTACCATGAAAACCTCTCTGGCAGGACTGCGGGAGGCGGAGTACTGCGCCGCCAAAACGGGGTGTACGCTGGAGGTGCTGGCCCGTGGCGGTCTGCCGGCCCGATACCGGCGGTTTCGCAAAAGGGAGGCTCTTTGGGCAGGCGCGGTGTGTTTTGCCCTGGTGCTGTATGTGCTGTCCGGTTTTGTGTGGTCGCTGGAGATTGAGGGGAACGAACGGCTGGAGGAAGAAAGCCTGCGTTCCGCCTGCGCCCAGATGGGATTGTACCCTGGGGCATGGAAAAATAATGTGGATATGGATGCGGTGACAGAGGGCCTGCTGGCCCAATTCCATGATCTGTCCTGGGTCAGTGTGGGCATGGATGGTACGAAGGCCACTGTCCGCCTGACAGAGACCATTGAAGCGCCGGAGGTTGTGGAAAAAGAGACCCCCAGTGATATTGTGGCGGCCAAGGATGGCCTGGTGCTGTCCATATCGGCGGAACGGGGCGTGCCTCTGGTAAAGGCCGGGGATGTGGTGAAGGCGGGTCAGGTACTGATTTCTTCCCAGATCACAGGCGAAACGGAGGGCGAGACCCCCTACGCGGCGCAGACGGCGGCAGCCGGCAGCGTAACGGCCAGAACATGGATGGAGTGGAGCATGGAGCTTCCTCTGTCCTACACGCAAAAGGAATATACAGGAGAGGAAAAGGTGGATCACATACTCCTTTTGGGGGATGCGGCGGTGGATCTGATCCGTCCGTCGGCAGAGGAAAACTGCCATAAAGAAGTGATCTCGGAGGGGTATTTGTCCCTGGGAGATGTCCGGTTTCCTGTGGGCTGGCGTAAGGTGCGCCTGCGCTATTACCGGGAAACGGAAAAAAGCCGGACCGTAGAAGAGGCGAAAACAGAACTGGAGTCCAGCCTGCGGCAGAAAGCGGAAGACTATCTGCGGGGACAGGGCGTTTTGGAAGATATGAATATACAGTATGAAATCTACGCGGACTGCGTCAGAGCCGTGGCGACGGCGGAAATGACGGAGGAAATCGCGGAAACGAAGGAGAAAGGGGCTGACGCCGGAAATGAGTCGAGTGGAGAAAACATTACAGCTGGAGAATGAGATCATACTGCCTGTATTTGGGCAGTTTGACAGTAATATACGAAAAATAGAGAAAGAGTGTGCCGTGCAGATCGTCAACCGGGGCGATGATGTAAAGGTGACCGGGGAGGAGCGGGACGTTCAGGCGGCCTGCAACGTACTCCAGTCCCTGGCGGCCTTGGTGCGCCGGGGAGAGGAGATTACAGAGCAGAATCTGGAATACTTTATTTCCTCCGCGGCGGAAAGCGACCTGCGGGAGCTGGAAAAGGTCTATGATGACCTGATCTGTGTCACCGCCAACGGCAGACCTTTGAAGCCCAAAACACTGGGCCAGAAAAAATATACGGATCTGATCCGGCAGAATACGATCGTCTTTGGCATCGGGCCGGCGGGTACCGGCAAGACCTATCTGGCCATGGCTATGGCCATTACGGCCTTTAAAAATAACGAAGTCAACCGGATCATACTGACCCGTCCCGCCATTGAGGCCGGGGAAAAGCTGGGCTTTCTGCCGGGGGATTTGCAGCAGAAGGTAGACCCGTACCTGCGGCCGCTCTATGACGCGCTCTATGAGATCATGGGGGCGGAGACCTTCCTGAAAAATATGGAAAAGGGTCTCATTGAAGTGGCGCCTTTGGCCTATATGCGTGGGCGAACGCTGGACAATGCCTTTATCGTGCTGGACGAGGCCCAGAATACCACGCCGGAACAGATGAAAATGTTCCTGACCCGTATCGGCTACGGCTCCAAGGCGGTCATTACCGGGGACATCACCCAGATCGACCTGACGGAGGGGAAACGCTCCGGCCTTCTGGAAGCGACAAAGATCCTCAGCGGTATCGAGGGCATCGGCCTGATTACGCTGACCAATAAAGATGTGGTGCGCCATCCGCTGGTGCAGAAGATCATTCTGGCATACGAAAAGTTTGAGAACAGAAAGCGGAGTGAGTCGGATGGAAAGAAAGAGAAACGCTTCAGATAATAAAAGCACGGGGTACAGGGAACGGGCAAAAAGAACGATCATGTTCTTTGTGGCCTTTTTGCTGACGGTGGTCTGCATTTCCACCAGTTCCGTGGAACAGAAGGAAACGGTGCAGGTGGGCTCGGTTGCCACAAAACGATATGTGGCGCCGGAGGACGCTGTGGATACGGCGGCGACGGAACGGCTGCGGGAAGCGGCGGCTGACAGTGTGGGGCCTATTTATAAAACGGACAGCGCTGTGGCGGCCAGCAGTGTAGCGGCGGTGAAAGACCTGTTTGCGGAGCTGGATCGGGTACTGGACGGGCTGGAGGAAGGAGAAAGCTTTGCCTCTGCCGTAAGTGATGCGTCTTTAAACCTGCCGGTGGTGCTGACGGGGGCCCAGCTGAGCGCCTATGAAACGCTGACAGACCAGCAGCGGGAGGAGTTTGCCGCTGACTGTGCCGCTTTTTTACAGCACGCTTATGATGAGGGGATTACGGCGGACGCCCTGGAAGAAGCAAAGGAAAATTTACAGGAAATGACGGTTCAGTCCCGGTGGAACAAGGAATTAAAGGGCATGGCGGCTGTGGTGCTGGCGGCGGCTGCGGAACCCAATGTGGTGCTGGACGAGGACGCTATGGAAATCGCCAGAGAGCAGAAACGGGCGGAAGTGGCCGATGTGCAGATCCGCAAGAACCAGAAGATCGTCGATGAGGGCGAGATCATTACCCAGGAGATCTATGACCGGCTGGTGGCGCTGAATCTGGTGCGCAGCGGGGATATTCAGGGAAGTCTGGTGCCCCTTCTGGGAACACTGATTCTGACAGGCATGGTATTTCTGGCTTTTTATCTTTTCTTCCGGTGGGGCCGGGGAAAGACTGTGGTCTTAAAGCATAACGAGGCCAAAATGCTTTTTACCATGTATGTGATTATGGTGCTGCTGATCCGTGTCATGGCAACATTAACCATGTTTACGGTGGTGCCGGCGGGGCTGTTCGCTATGCTGGTGAGCCTTTTGGTAGGCCGGCGGCTGGCCCTGTGGTTCAATGCCTTGTTCTGTATTGTAGGATGCTTTATTTTTAACGGGGACGTGCAGTTTTTGATGTACGCCCTCATCAGCGGGACTTTTGCCGCGCTGTTCATACAGAAAACGGAAAAACGCAGTCAGCTGATCCCGGCGGCGCTGGGTATGGCGGCGGTGAATTTCTTTACGGCCTTCTCTCTGGGACTGTTTTTCGAGGAAGGCTATTCCGTGGAGCTGCTGCTTCACAGCGGTGTGGGCGCCGTGATCGGTCTGGTGTCGATTATCATTGCCGTGGGCAGTCTGCCCTTCTGGGAGAATATGTTTGAGGCCAACACGCCTTTGCGGCTGATGGAGCTGACCAACCCCAACAATGAATTGCTGCGGCGGCTTCTGATTGAAGCGCCGGGCACCTACCACCACAGTCTGATCGTGGCCAATCTGGCGGAAACGGCAGTCTATGAGATCGGCGGGAATACGGCTCTGGCCCGGGCGGGGGCTTACTATCATGATGTGGGCAAGCTGCGCTATCCCATGTATTTCGGTGAAAACCAGACGGGGACCAATCCCCATGACGAGCTGGCGCCGGAAGAAAGCGCCAAAATCATTACGGGGCACACCAAAGGCGGGCTGGAACTGGCGGAAAAATACAAGATCCCGCCCATTGTGCGGGACATCATTGAGGAACACCATGGGAATTCTCTGGTAAAATTCTTTTATTTTAAGGCGCTGAAGCTCTATGGCGCGGAAAATGTGAAGGAAGAGGATTACCGTTATCAGGGACGCATTCCTTCCAGCAGGGAATCTGCCGTGGTGATGTTGGCGGATACGGTAGAGGCGGCGGTACGCTCCATGCTGGGCAGCGGCAAGACACTGGAAGAAGCGGGAAACGCCATCCGCGGTCTCATGAAGGACAAGCTGGATGATGGACAGCTCAACCACAGCGGTCTGGCCATTGACGAGCTGGAGACCATCCGGCTGGCATTTTTGAAGGTATTCCATGGGATGTACCACGAACGGGTGGCATACCCGGACAAAAAAGACATTCAGGCGGCTCAGAAAAAAGAGCCGGAAAAGGAAGAAAAGGAGGACACGGCAGAACATGACGGTACTCATTGATATACGGACGGAGGGCTTTCCGGCGGAGCTGGAGGCGGTCATAGAAAAGATCGCCGCCGACAGCCTGCGCTATGAGGCCTTCCCGGAGGAATGTGAGATCAGCGTGTCTATTGTGGATAACGCGGAGATCCATCAGATCAACAAACAGTTCCGGGGGATCGACCGGCCTACGGATGTGCTTAGCTTTCCTCAGCTGACTTTCGAGGAGGGAGAGCGGATGGAGCGCAACGAGGAAGGCGAAGTGGTGCTGGGAGACATTATCATTTCCCTGGAGCGGGCCAGAGAGCAGGCGGAGGAATACGGCCATTCCCTGAAACGGGAGATTGCCTTCCTGACGGCCCACAGTATGCTCCATCTTCTGGGCTATGACCATATGACGCCGGAGGAGGAAAAAGAAATGTTCGCCAAACAGAAGGAAATATTGGAATTGGCGGGTATCCCCAGAGTCTGAGGGAAAGGAAGTGTTTTTATGGAGAATAAAGAATTGATCGCTATGGCGAAGGAAGTGATGCAGCGGGCTTACGCTCCTTATTCCCATTTTCGGGTGGGCGCGGCGCTGCTGGCGAAGGACGGCCGGGTATTTCTGGGCTGTAATGTGGAAAACGCCTCCTTTGGGGCCACTATCTGCGCCGAGCGGACGGCAGTGACCAAAGCTGTTTCCGAAGGCGTCCGGGAATTTGAGAAGATCGCCATTGTAGCCAGCAGCGGAGAATATGCCGCCCCCTGCGGCATTTGCCGACAGGTGCTTTATGAGTTTATGCCAGAGGGCAGTGTGGTTCTTTGGAGCAAGGATGAGGGCGAACTGGAAAGGCCTCTGCGGGAACTGCTGCCTATGGGCTTTCGGGGCGAGGATATCAAGTAAGGAACGGGAAAAGGGGGAATCGCCTTGGAAGTAAAGGATCTCAAAGTATCTCTTTCGCCGGGAGAAGCGGCGGATACGGTAGAGCGTGCCCTGGAACAAAGCGTTTCCATGGTGCGTCTGGACGAATACTGTGTCCGGGCGGCAGATGGCGAGGTGGTCATGCGCCTTTTTGAGAAATATTATATCCGCGCGGGCAATCGTGTGACGCTGACCCTGCTGGCCCATAATGTGGGCGGTGTGACCCATGTGCATCTGGCGGCGGGCGGCGGCGGAAACGGCGCTATTTTCCGTTTTGACTGGGGCGCGGGAGAGAATTTTGCGGAACTGGCGGAAAATGCTTTGCGTCAGTATATGTTGGAGTGATGGTCTATGGAAAAAAGCTGGGAAATACTGGAGGGCGCCTGTTACAGCTGCAAAAAGTGCAGGCTCAGCGAGATGCGTACCAATGTGGTCATTGGCAAGGGCAGCCGGACGGCGGATATTATGTTCATCGGCGAAGGGCCGGGCCAGCAGGAGGATTTGACGGGGATTCCCTTTGTGGGGCCCGCGGGCCAGCTGCTGGATAAAATGCTGGCGGCGGTGCATCTTTCTCTGGAGGAGGTCTATGTGGCCAATATCGTCAAATGCAGGCCGCCGGGCAACCGGGACCCTCATGACGACGAAAAGGAGGCTTGTCTGAATTATCTCAGGTATCAGCTGGCCATGATCCGGCCCAAAATCATTGTCTGCCTGGGCAGGATCGCGGCGACCACCATCATTTCTCCGGATTTTAAAATCACGAAACAGCGGGGAGAATGGATCGAACGGAAGGGGTATTATATTACCGCTACCTACCACCCTTCGGCCCTGCTGCGGGACGAGACAAAAAAACGGCCGGCCTGGGAGGATATGCAGGCCATCCGGAAAAAATACGATGAATTAAAAGAACAGTAAGGAGTGCAGAAGTATGGACGCAAAAGGGATCGCGGCGTTAAAGGAACGCTTTGCCGGCGTGGAGGTCACCCCCAACGCCAAAACCATGGACGAGCTGGTGGAATACATCGAGACAAAATGGCAGGGCCAGCGGGTGAAGATCCGGGAAAGTGAGTATATCATCCACTATAAAAACGCCATGGAATTTATGAAACGGCTGGGGAAATCCACAGAAGGCGTGCAGGAGGAAATCCGCCGGTATATGCTGCCCAACCGTATCGCCATTGTGCTGGGCATGAAATCGGAGTACTTTACGGCAGAGGACGGCATGAAGTATTATCAGGCGCTGACACTGCTGAAAGGATTGACACAGGAGGATATCGCCACCAAAAACGATAGATGGCTCCAGTATATGCTGATGCTGGAAATGCAGGCGGAATGGGACGCCAGAGAGGCGGCCATGAAAGCGGCGGAGGAAGCCGAAGCGGAAGAAGTGTAAGAGAAGGAACAGGAGGAACCTATGGGGAAATTTTATTCGGGCTTTGTATCTCTGGTAGGCAGACCCAATGTGGGCAAGTCTACTCTCATGAACTGTTTGATCGGCGAGAAGATCGCCATTACATCCAGTAAGCCCCAAACCACCCGAAACAAGATTACAAGCATACTGACAAAAGAGGATCTCCAGTGCGTATTTCTGGATACGCCGGGCATCCATAAACCCAGACATAAGCTGGGGGAATATATGGTCCGTTCCGCGGAAAATACTTTCAAGGAAGTGGATCTGGTGCTGTTTCTGGTAGAACCCACGGAGACTGTGGGGGAACTGGACAGATTTGTGATGGAAAAATTGGAAAACGTGAAAACACCGGTAGTACTGGTCATCAATAAGATCGACACTGTAGCCGATAAGGAAACACTGCTGGGCATCATCGACACATACAGAAAACTCTATCCTTTTCAGGAGGTTGTGCCCATTTCCGCCGCCACAGGCAGCAATACGGAGGAGCTTTTGCGGGTGATCCGCCGCTTCCTGCCGGAAGGGCCGCAGTATTTCCCGGCGGATATGGTGACAGACCAGCCGGAAAGACAAATCGCTTCGGAGATCATCCGGGAAAAGGCACTGTATCTTTTGCAGGATGAGATCCCCCACGGTATCGCCGTGGAGATCATGTCTATGAAAAAACGGCCAGATCAGGATATGGTGGATGTGCAGGCGCTCATTTACTGCGAGCGGGATTCTCATAAAGGCATTATCATCGGCAAAAACGGCGCTATGCTCAAAAAAATCGGTTCCTTTGCCCGCCGGGATATGGAACGTTTGTTAGGCTCCAGAATTTACCTCCAGATCTGGGTAAAGGTGAAAAAGGACTGGAGAGACAGCGATTTTCTGCTGAAAAATTTCGGCTACGACAAAAAGAACCTGTAAGCGGGGAAGGATTTTCCTACATGGTTTTTTTCTTTGTGCCATACCCTAAGGACAGAAAGGGGATGGCAAGAATGGAGAAAAAACAGGATCAGCTTTGGCAGAATTTCCGCCGGACAGGACAGGTAGGAGATTATCTGCGCTACTGCGGCGCGAAAAAAGAGGAGCATAATCCCAGAGAGCGGATCATGGACAGCTCCCGATACAAACGGTTTTACTGAAAGGACAGGCTATGAGCGTAAGAAAGATCAGAGGCATCGTCATACGGGAGCAGGTCAGCGGCGAAAGCGGAAAACAGCTGGTGGTGCTGGCAAAAGGCGCGGGAAAACTGCGCCTTTCGGCTCGTGGGGCCAAAAACGCCAAAAGCAAGCTGTTGGCGGGGACACAGCTGTTTGCCTACTGTGATTTTACCCTCTTTGAGGGAAAAGGATTCCTCTCTGTGACCCAGGCGGATCTTCTGGAAAGCTTTTACGGCCTGCGGACCGATGTGGAGGTCCTTTCCGAAGCGGTATATCTGGCGGAGCTGGTGGAGAAAACCTGTCCCGAGGGCATGGAGCAGGACGATATTCTGCTGCTGCTGCTGTATACCCTCCAATGGATGGCGAAGGGCTACATACCGCCCAGACTGGCGGGACGGATTTTTGAAATTAAATATTTGCTGATGTCGGGACTGTTTGCCGGGGCGGAGTGCGCCGTCTGCCAGCGGGAGGAGGAGCCGATGTATTTCAGCAGCCGGGAGGGCGCGTTTCTCTGCGGCAGGCATAAAGACGAGAACAGCGTAATGCTGCTGCCGGCGGTACAGGAGGCTATTTTCCATGTACTGTCCAAAGAGGGGCAGAAGATTTTCGCTTTCCGACTTTCGGAAGAAGCGCTGAACCAGCTGGATGGCATCATGGAGCAGTATCTGCGTGTCCATGTGGGTGTATCGTTAAAAAGCAGGCATTTTCTGGATTAGGAAAGGAAAAGTGTTCTTCTGAGAGAGAAAAATGTTTTTGGGAAAATACAAAAATCCCCTTGACAACAACGGGGGAACGTGTTAACATAAGTCACAACTTAATCGCTGCGATGAAAAAGAGGAGTACCCGCAGGAATCTTTCAGAGAGCCGCCGGTTTGGTGTGAGGGGGCAGAGGAAAGCGGAGAATGGCACTTTGGAGCAGCATCTTTCACAAGAGCGGGTCTGCATAAACCAATGCAGATCAATGAGGGTGGAACCGCGGAAGACTGTATGGCCTTTCGTCCCTTGCTGTTACGGCGAGGGATGAAAAGGCTTTTTTTGTTCCTCGAGAAAGTTTAGATGCACTTTTTTGAAGGAGGTTTTTGCAATGACAGAAAAGACAATGGAAAAAGTAGTAGCGCTGGCCAAAAACAGAGGTTTCGTATACCCCGGCTCCGAAATTTACGGCGGTCTGGCAAACACATGGGATTACGGCCCCATCGGTGTGGAACTGAAAAACAACGTAAAGAAGGCATGGTGGAAGAAATTCATCCAGGAAAGCCCTTATAACGTAGGTGTGGACTGCGCTATTTTGATGAACCCCCAGACATGGGTGGCTTCCGGTCACGTTGGCGGTTTCAGCGATCCTTTGATGGACTGTAAGGAATGTAAGGAAAGATTCCGTGCCGACAAACTTATTGAGGACTTTATCAAAGAGCACAATATGCCCGAGGTGGTTGTAGATGGTTGGAGCAACGAGCAGATGAAGGCTTTCGTGGACGAGAATCAGGTAGCCTGCCCTTCCTGCGGCGCTCATAACTTTACGGATATCCGTCAGTTCAACCTGATGTTCAAGACCTTCCAGGGTGTTACAGAGGACGCGAAAAACGTGGTTTACCTGCGTCCCGAAACAGCGCAGGGTATTTTCGTAAACTTCAAGAACGTACAGCGTACCAGCAGAAAGAAACTGCCCTTCGGTATCGGTCAGATCGGGAAATCCTTCCGTAACGAGATCACACCCGGTAACTTCACTTTCCGTACCAGAGAATTTGAGCAGATGGAACTGGAATTTTTCTGCGAACCCGGCACAGATCTGGAATGGCTGGATTACTGGAGAAAATACTGCAGAGAATGGCTCTTGAAACTGAATATGACAGAAGAAAATATCAGACTGCGTGACCATTCCAAAGAAGAACTGTCTCATTACAGCGCAGGCACAACAGATATTGAATATCTCTTCCCCTTCGGCTGGGGCGAACTGTGGGGCATTGCGGACAGAACCAATTATGATTTGAGATGCCATCAGGAAACAAGCGGTCAGGATATGACATACTACGATCAGGAAAAGAACGAGAAATATATCCCTTACTGCATCGAGCCCTCTCTGGGTGCTGACAGAATGACACTGGCCTTCCTTATCGACGCTTACGACGAGGAAGAAGTGGGCGAGGGCGATGTAAGAACCGTACTGCATTTCCATCCCGCGCTGGCGCCTGTGAAAGCGGCTATCCTGCCTCTGTCCAAGAAGCTGGGCGACAAGGCGGCGGAAGTTTATACTATGCTGGCTAAGGAATTCAACTGCGAATACGACGAGACCGGTTCCATCGGCAAGCGTTACAGAAGACAGGATGAAATCGGTACTCCCTTCTGCATCACATACGACTTCGATTCCGAAAACGACGGCTGCGTGACCGTTCGTGACAGAGATTCCATGGAGCAGGTAAGAATGCCGATAACAGAGCTGGTAAGCTATCTGGAAGAAAAAATGGAATTCTGATTTTTGAACAAAGAAAACACCGGAAAATTCAGAACATCATTTCAATGAAAAATCGCTGGCGACCTTTTGGGAAAGGATGCCAGCGATTTTTTATGAAGATGTATGAGATATTTCCGGTGTTTTTTATACGGGGATGGAAACGGATTTTTTCAAAGTCCGCTTGATCTCTTCCGGACTTTGTCCCAGAACCGCCGCCAATTCCCCCAGAATTAAATATTCCGCCTCCTTGATGAACCGCTGGTCCGTCTGGGAAACACGCCGGCCGGTATTGGCTTCCGCCGCCGTTTTTAGATACAGCGTTTTGAGCAGGGAGAGCTCTTTTCGGCAGTCTCCGCTTTCCAGGATATGCTGGTACTGTGCGGCAGTCTGTTTGGGGTCCCGATGGACGGCTGTGACAGATGGAAGCGTGTCAAAATCCTCCAGACAGGCGTGGGCCTCCGGAAGAGAGAGCAGGGGACGCATGGGCGCCTTGCTGCGGACGGAAACATAAATGGTCTCGGCGATGGGGGCGAAAACAGGTGCCATCACATAATACTGACCGTTGGACGGAGGCAGTACGGTGATGTCGGTAACACGGCATACACCGGTAGCGCCATAGACGATCAAGTCACCGGGCTGAAACATAAAAATCCCTCCTTTTCGCAGTACCTGTTTAATCCAGATAATGACCGCAGCTGTGGAGCTGATACTGTTTTTTGACTTCTAACAGAACGGAGCCGTCAGGCTGAACGCTTTCCGAAATGATGTTATAAGGAATACGCTTGCTTTCCATCTGGTGTTTATAATGGGCGATCTCATCCTGTACCATTTTTGCCGCGGCTGCTTTGGGCATGTCCTCTTTTGCGAGAAAATGCAGTGTCTGGATGAGACAGGCGGCTTTGATTCTTCTCATAAGAAATTCCTCCTTGTTGTAAATATACATTGGTAATCAAACTTTCTGCATATATTTTACCATTTTCTTTTCTGAAAAATCAAAGCGAAAAAATGAAAGAATCTGATTTTTGTGGAAAACGCGCAGAGCGGATAGGAGGATTTTTATGCAAAAATGAAAAAGAAACTTTCACTAAAAAAAGATTCCAATATAACAGAAACGCCGGCATCCCCTGCGCGAAGGGATGCCGGCGCTCTTTTTTTCAGGAAACGCTGTCCAAAGGGAACCTGAGAATACTGTTTAAAGGGTTTACAGGCTCATTTCCAGTTTCTTTCTCATGTCCTCGATCTGTTCATCGGTCAGATCCATCGGCTTGTAGCTGATGTTGATGCCATCGTTTTCATAACGGGGGATCAGATGCAGATGGAAATGGAATACGGTCTGACCAGCAACAGTGCCGTTGTTCTGCATGACATTCATATGGTCAAAGCCCAGTCTTTCTTTCATTTCTCTTGCGATTTTTGCAGCCAATGCAAAGAGTCTGCCGGCTTTGTCGGGGTCGATTTCAAAGATATTTGCCACATGGTCCTTTACCAGAATCAGGGCATGGCCTTCGTTGGCGGGAAAACGGTCCAGAATTACTTTGAATTCCTCGTCTTCATATATGGTGGCGGAAGAAAATTCGCCGGAAACGATTTTACAGAAAATACAGTCGCTCATTTGACTCATCCTTTCATTTGTTATTTGCTAACAGTATAGCACGAAAGGAAGAATTTTGCATAATGTTTTCCTTAAAAATATTTGCTGTATAAGTAGGTGAGGCCGCTGACATGGTTCTGTTTGTCTGTCAGGATCTCAAAAAACAGATCCCGCAGTTCCCCGGCTGGGACGGCCAGCAGGAAATTTCGGTAGAAACTGACCTGATCCATTTCTGAAAGGAGCATTTCCTCCAGAGCGGTTTCCGCGTCCACCTCCTCCAGTGTGGCGGGTGTATTTTCCGGCGATGTGGTTCCGGGGCGCTTTTTGGTGATGGTGTAATAGATTTCCTGAAGCCGTTTCTGGTTCTTTTGCTCGTCCAGAGCCATGGACTCCAGAATATTTTTGGAGGGGGCAAATCTGTCATAGGATGCCAGACGGCGGAATCGGGCCGCCGTTTCTCCGCTTTCCTCCATGGCAAGATGGAGCAGGGCCAGCAGTCTTTGGTCCGCCGCCAGCTCGGAGAGGGTCACCTCCGTGCTTTCTCTGGTCCGCAGGGTGTTCCGAGGGGCCGGCTGTGTATTTTGATGATAGGGATACATGGCGTTTTCTCCTTTCCATAAGCGTCTCAAAGAGAATTTGGGACGGGTCTTTTCTTTTTTTCTTTTATCTTATGCGCCGAAGTTTGTATTCTTTCCCAAAAGGGCATAAAATAGTATGGAAGAAAGGGCGTTTTTCTGTTATGATAAGGAACGCAGATAAGAATTTTTGTATCATATTAAAATGAGGTGGAGATAAAATGAAAAGGATCGTTTTGACCGGCGGCGGCACAGCGGGACATGTGACGCCGAATCTGGCGCTGCTGCCCGCCCTGAAAGCGGACGGCTGGGAGATCGTATACATTGGTTCCGAGACAGGCATCGAGAAAAAGCTCATTGAGGCGGAGGGGATTCCTTATTACAGCATTCCTACCGGCAAACTGAGAAGATACCTGTCCAGGCAGAACATCAGCGATATGTTCAAGGTGGTCAAAGGCGTGAAGGAAGCGGGAAAGCTGCTGAAGGAGCTGAAGCCGGACCTGGTATTTTCCAAGGGTGGCTTTGTGGCGGTGCCGGTAGTGCTGGGAGCGAAAAAGAACAAGATCCCTGTTATTGTTCATGAGTCCGATATTACCCCGGGGCTGGCAAACAAGATCGCGGCGCCCTTTGCCAGAACCGTCTGCACTACCTTCCCGGAAACGGTGAAGTATGTGGGCAAGGGAAAAGGCGTACACACTGGTACCCCTATCCGGGCGGAGCTGTTTCGGGGAAGCCGGGAAAAAGGGCTGGAGCTGTGCCAATTTACGGCGGATAAGCCGGTACTGATGCTCATGGGCGGTTCTCTGGGCGCAGTGAAGCTCAATGACTGCCTCAGAGAAATCCTGCCTCATCTGTTGGAGGAGTTTCAGGTGGTGCATCTTTGCGGCAAGGGCCATCTGGATCAGGAGAAGGCGGATTGGCCGGGATACCGTCAGTTTGAGTACGTTTCTGATGGCCTGGCAGACCTGTTCGCCATGGCGGATGTGCTGATTTCCAGAGCCGGAAGCAATTCCATTTCCGAATTTCTGGCACTGAAAAAACCCCATCTGCTGATCCCGCTGTCCGCTAAGGCCAGCCGGGGGGATCAGATTCTCAACGCCAGATCCTTCGAGAAGCAGGGCTTTTCCATGGTGCTGCCCGAGGAGGATATGACGCCGGAGACCATGGAGCAATCCGTGCGGCAGCTGTACGCGGACCGGGAAAAATATATCCGGGCCATGGAACAGGCGGGGCAGACCAGCGGTGTAGAGGCGGTTATGGCCCAAATCCGGAAATTTTAATAAAAGCTTAAGAAAAAGAAATTGACACCCTTTCGGGAAAGGCATACAATATTTTTCGTATGATTAAAAACGGTCAGGAGGAAAGACTTATGAAGAAATACATGGGGCTGATACTTGCCGGTATTCTGGCAGTGACCGCAGCAGGCTGCGGCAAGACTGAAACCGCGGAAACCACACAGGAAAACGATACTACGGTGCAGACAGAGGAGATCCTGCAGGCGGAGCTTCCGGCGGAAGGCGATGAAATCGCCGTCATTACTACAACGCAAGGCGTCATCAAAATGATGTTCTATCCCGAGGAAGCGCCCAAGGCAGTGGAAAACTTTAAAACACTGGCCAAGGAAGGCTATTATGACGGTGTGATCTTCCATCGTGTCATTGAGGACTTTATGGTGCAGACAGGGGACCCGGAAGGTACCGGTCTGGGCGGCGAAAGCTGCTGGGGCGAGCCCTTTGAGGATGAAATCTCCCCCAAGCTGCATTTCTATAACGGCGCGGTAGCCATGGCCAATAAAGGCGCCAATACCAATGGCAGTCAGTTCTTTATTGTCCAGTCCGATACGGTAAATCAGGAATATCTGGACGCGTTGGTACAGGCCAGAGACGAAAATGAGGATCTGGGCATTTCCGTAGGAGATCAGTTCTATACCATGAACCAGTGGTTCCCCGACAGTGTGCTGGATTATTATAAAGAGCACGGCGGCGCGATCCATCTGGAATACGCCTTTGGCAACCCTTATACCATCTTTGGTCAGGTAATCGAAGGCATGGACGTAGTCAATGCCATTGCGGCGGCGGAAACCGACGAGAACGATAAGCCCGTGGAGGATATTGTGATCGAGAGCATCACATTTGAGCCCTACGCGGCGGAATAAGAAAGGATTGTAGAAAATGAGAAAATTTTTGTTGTGTTTGATGACAGCAGTCTGTCTTTTGGGCTTTTCCGCCTGCGGCGGCAGTGAACAGGAAACAGAGGAAGTGGAAATTTCTTATTCCATGACGTTTGTCAACGATACCGGCCACGACATCACTTCCCTGCAGCTGCGTCCCACAGAGGATTATGACTGGACCGACAATATGCTGACAGAAGAAGTATGGCAGAACGGTTATGAGGTGCCCGTCAGCCTCAGCGGCATGGCACCGGTAACAGAAAACGGCTGGCAGGTTAAAGTCGTTTTTGATGAGGATGTGGAGCATATCTGGGAAAATGTAGAGCTGGGTGATGGCGCGGCCATTGAGTTTACGCTGGAAGAATCTGACGAAACAGCAGCGGATGACCAGACAACCGACGATACGGAAGAACCTGTACTGGAAGAGACAGGAACTGAAGAATAAGACAGAAAAAGACGCGGGCTTTCACGGGCGGTGAGGGCGCACGTCTTTTTTTGCGCCCAAAAGGGACATCGTAAGAAAGATTTAAGGGAAATCCCTGTGGAATTCTAAGAATCCTGTGCTATGCTGACAGTGGAGTGTATGAAAAGCCTTTGGAATGGAATTTCAGTTTTGGCGGAAGCCGGGGCAGTGTGTTTTCTTTGCCCCACGGCCGCGGCGCCGCTGAATATGGGATTACAGGAGGTTGTTTCTATGAAAAGAGAACGGAAAGAGAAGATTCTGGTGCTGGTCAGCGGCGGAGCCGAGTCTCTGCGATGGATGGACGAAGGCTGTGACGCCGCCAGAGAAGCAGGCGGAGAGCTGTATATCCTTCATGTGGAACAGGGAAGCTCCATGGATCTGGAACAGATGGCCGCGCTGCAGGAAGTGGCGGAGTACGGCGGCAGGCTGGGGGGCATTGTCTGCTTTGGCTGCGGCGAGGATGTGGCGGCCTATGTAGGAGGTTTCGCCAGACAAAAGGGGATTACAGAGATCTTTGCTCAGCCGCCGGAAAAAGAGAGAAAAAGCCGTCTGGCAGCATGGCTGGAGGGTCTGCGGGAACTGCTGCCGCCGGAGACCAGACTGTTTGCGGGTCCGGAATGGGCCATGGGATCATAATACGGAAGAGCCGTCCGGCACTGTACGGGCAGGCTCTTCTTTCTGTGTGTCCGGCAGGCCGTTTTCCCCCGGAAATCAGACGGAATTGCTATTTTTTGTTGCAAATAGGACAAAATTATATTATCATTTCAGAGAGTGCAGTTTTTTGCACATGAGAAAACGAAGGCATAAAGGAGAGAAACAACATGAGTTTATATGAAAGCTGGATGGAAAAGGCTTTTTCCAAGGATGGCAGAAGCGTAGAAGCAGTCTGGGACGAATATCTGCCCAAGGAACAGAAGATCTATGAATATATTATCGGTCAGAAACTGACAAAGGTGGAAGGCAAGGTATCCGAACTGGCGGAGCGCTTCCAGATGACAGCGGAAGAGATCGTGGCTTTTGTGGACGGCATCAATGACGCTCTGCCCACACCCTATGAAATGAAGGAACTGACAGAGGATTCCCAGATCGTTCTGGATATTGATTTTGAACGCCTGTTCAAGAAAATGGTGGAATACCATGCGGAACATCTGTATCAGCTGCCTCAGTGGGACGGCATTTTTGACGCGGAAACAAGAAAACGTCTGACACTGGAACAGAAACGCTCCCGCACCATCGTCAAGGGCCAGAAGATCGGACGCAACGACCCTTGTCCCTGCGGCAGCGGCAAAAAATATAAAAAATGCTGCGGAGCGAACCTGTAAGGATATGAATACCATCATTCGAACAGTGGATGCGGATTATCCGGACCCTTCCGTGATCGCGGAGGCGGCGGAGATCCTGCAAAAGGGCGGTCTGGTGGCCTTTCCCACGGAAACGGTCTATGGTCTGGGCGGCAGCGGCCTCAACGGCGATGCCTGCAAACGGATCTATGAAGCCAAGGGCCGGCCTTCTGATAATCCGCTGATTCTGCATATTTCCCAGCTCAGTGAACTGCGTCCCATTGTGCGGGAGATCCCGGACGCTTCCAGAAAACTGGCGGAGGCCTTTTGGCCCGGCCCTCTGACGATGATTTTTCCCAAGTCGGAAAACATCCCTCCGGAGGCCACCGGCGGATTGGATACGGTAGCGGTGCGCTTCCCTTCCCATCCGGTAGCCATGGCATTGATCCGCGCGGCGGGACTGCCCATCGCGGCGCCCAGCGCCAACGCCTCCGGCAAGCCCAGTCCTACCAGAGCCTCCCATGTGGCTTTTGATCTGGAGGGACGGATTGATATGATTTTGGACGGCGGCCCGGCGGAGTGGGGACTGGAATCCACCATTGTGGATGTATCCGTCACACCGCCTATGATCCTGCGGCCCGGCGCCATCACCAAAGAGATGATGGAAAGAGTCGTGGGCGAGGTACAGGTGGACCCGGCTATTCTGGAGAAACCCTCCGCGGATCTTCGGCCCAAGGCCCCCGGTATGAAGTATACCCATTATTCGCCCAAGGCGGAGGTATATCTGGTGCGGGGAGACCTGACGGCAGTACAGGAAAAGATCAATGCGCTGGCGGCGGAAGAAATGGCGGCAGGCAAAAAAGTGGGCGTTTTGGCCACAGAGGAAAGCAGAAAAGGCTACCATGCTACAACGGTGCTTTCGGCGGGCAGCCGGAACCGTCTGGAGGAAATCGGCGCCAACCTGTTTAAAATGCTGCGGAAATTTGATTTTTTGGAGACTGATATTGTTTACGCGGAGGTCTATCCTCTGGAAGGGGAAGGCATGGCCATTATGAACCGGCTGCAAAAATCTGCGGGATACCGCTATATTGAAGCGGAAGACGGAAAGGAGCGGGAAGAAAAATGATAGCTTTAGGATGTGACCACGGCGGTTATCCGCTGATGAAAGAGGTAATTGCTTATCTGGACGCGCAGAAGATCCCTTATGAAAACTTTGGGACTTATTCCGAGGAGTCTGTGGACTATCCCGTATATGCCAAGAAAGTGGCCCATGCTGTGGCAGAGGGCAAATGCGACAAGGGTATTTTGATCTGCGGCACCGGCATTGGCATTTCCATTGCCGCCAATAAGGTAAAAGGCATCCGTGCGGCTCTTTGCGGCGATGTTTTTTCCGCGAAGGCCACCAGAGAGCATAATGACGCCAATATTCTGGCCATGGGGGCCAGAGTGACCGGTCCCGGTCTGGCGCTGGAGATCGTAAAAGCGTTTTTGGAAACACCCTTCTCCAACGACGAGCGTCATATCAGAAGAATCCGTCAGATTGAGGATTAAAAAGGAGAAAAAGATAATGAGCAGATTATTTGTATCGGATCATCCGCTGATCCAGAACAAAATGGCCATGCTGCGGGACGAGAACACCGGCGCCAAGGATTTTCGGGAGATCGTAGGAGAGGTGGCCATGCTGCTTTCCTATGAGGCCACCAGAGATCTGCCGCTGAAGGATGTGCAGGTGCAGACGCCTGTGGCGAAGGCCGACTGCCGTATTGTAGACGCGAAACTGGCCATTGTGCCTATCCTCAGAGCGGGGATCGGTATGACAGAAGGGCTTTTGCGCCTGATGCCCACGGCGAAGATTGGACATATTGGATTATACCGTGACCCGAATACATTACAGCCGGTGGAATACTACTGCAAGCTGCCGGTGGATGTGGCGGAGAGAACCGTATTTTTGACGGACCCTATGCTGGCCACAGGCGGCACAGCGGAGGCGGCCATTGGCTTTTTGAAGGAAAAAGGTGTAAAGAAAATCGTTTTTCTTTGTATTCTGGCGGCGCCGGAGGGCGTGGAAAAGATCCAGAAGGCCCATCCCGATGTGGATATTTACGCCGCGGCCTACGATGAAAAGCTCAATGACCACGGATACATCGTCCCCGGCCTGGGAGATGCCGGAGACCGGATCTTTGGTACGAAATAAGTTGTTTTCTTCCGTGGGAGACTCCATGGAAGTGAGGAGTGAATTTTTTTGATAGAGCATAACTGGTTATTATATATTGCCGCCTTTGCCAGCGCCTTTGCCATTACATTGGTGACGACGCCCTTTGCCAAATGGCTTTCGGTAAAGGTGGGGGCCATCGACTACCCCAAGGACAGAGGCGTTCATAAAAAGCCCATGCCCCGTATGGGCGGTGTAGCCATTATTCTGGGCTTTCTGGTGACAGTGCTGATGGTGTATTTCTTTGACCGCAGCATGAGTCCCAGACAGTTTGCCGGATTTATCGTTGGGGCCTTGATGATCGCTGGGCTGGGTGTGGTGGACGATATGAAAAACCTGCCCGCCAAGCTGAAATTCTGCGTGCAGATTCTGGCGGCGCTGATCGTTATTTTTTCCGGCACGAAAATACAGATCGTATTGTGGCCGGTGACAGCGGCCCTGCAAAAATTCAGCGTACCCATTACCCTGATCTGGATCGTGGGGGTAACCAATGCCGTAAACCTTATCGACGGGCTAGACGGTCTGGCGGCGGGGGTGACAGGCATCGCGGCGCTGAGTCTGATGGTACTGTGCATCATGACCGGCAGCACTACCGCCGTGGTACTGACGGCGGCACTGGCGGGAGCCTGCCTTGGTTTCCTGCCCCGTAACTTCAACCCGGCGGAGATTTTTATGGGAGATACCGGTTCTACCTTTTTGGGCTTTGTCCTGGCGGTGACCAGTATTCTGGGGGTATTCAAGGGCTATGCCCTGCTGGCGCTGATCGTCAGCGTTCTGTGCATTGGCCTGCCTATTTTTGATACCATTTTCGCCATGCTGCGGCGGATGGCAAAGCATCAGCCCATTATGCAGGCGGACCGGGGGCATCTGCACCATAAGCTCATCGACCATGGCTTCGGCCAGAAGAAGGCCGTTTTAACCATGTATGCCATCAGCCTGTGTCTGGGGCTTCTGGCTATCTTTATTGCCGTGAAGGATTCCGGCACCTTTGTGGTGGCGCTGCTGACGGTAATTGTGCTGAGCTTTATCATTTATTATTTCAATGCCCATATTAAAAACAAAAACCAGTAATACAGGCGCGGCCCTCTGGAAAAGAGCGGCCGCGTTTTTGATTTTCCGGCAAAACGGTGGATGCTGGCAGGCGGGGAAGGTTCGCGCCGCCTTGTGCCATCGGGGATTTTGTAGTATAATGAAGTACCGAAAAAACGAAAAGGAGGGAGATATATGGCGGAGGAAATCCGAGTATCTGTGGAATTTATCGAAAAAGAACTGCCTTTGGCGCCGCCGCTGTATGTGTCCGTCTTTTTCATGACTCAGGCCATGGGCAGACAGGCAACGGCGGCGGAAGTGGCCCAAAAGCTGGATATTCTGGAAAGCGATGTATTAAAGGCGTGGAAATACTGGAAAGGGCGGGGCTGCGGCCTTTGGAAAGAGGAGAAAAAAGCAAGGGCTCTGCCTTCGGCAAGACCCTCCTATTCCGCGGCGGAGGTGGCCGTTTCTTTGAAGAATGAAGGCGTGAAGGAGTTGTTTTCCTACGCGGAGCAGAAGCTGGGCAAGTGCCTTTCCCATCATGATATGGTGCTGCTGCTGGGCCTGCACGACTGGCTGGGCCTGCCGGTGGACGTCATTGAGCTGCTTCTCAATTACTGTGTCTCCTTAGATAAAAGAGGGATGCATTATATCGAAAAAGTAGGCATCAGCTGGGCGGAGGAAGGCATCGACACCGTGGAAAAGGCGGCGGAGTTCATTGAAATGCGCCGTCGGGGCTACCGGGAGATTATGCGAGAATTCGGTCAGGGCAACCGTCTGCCTTCCCAGGCGGAGGAGGCCTATATGAAGAAATGGATTCGGGAGTACAAGCTGCCGATGGAGATCATCAAAACGGCCTGTCAGCGGACGGTGCTGCGTACCGGCGGCGTCAGCTTCCCCTATGCCGACAGCATCCTGCGGCACTGGCAGAAGGCGGGCGTTAGGACCATAGAGGATGTGGCGGCTTTGGACGCGGCCCATACGGCCAAAAAGGAAAAGGCCCCGGAAACGAAAAAAGCAGCGGCTCAGCCCAAAAAGAACCGCTTTATCAATTATACCCAGCGGGAATGGGACGAGAGCGAATGGGAAGAAATGGAACGCAGAGAACGGGATCAATGGTAACAGGAGGGAACGGCTTTGGCAACGAGAGCACAGCTTTATAAAGAAATCCTGCGGGAGTATGACAGTCTGCGCAGCCAGAAGGCGGCCCAGCTGCGCCAGCGGACAGAGGAAGTGGAGCGGAGGTTTCCCAGACTGGCCCAGATCCGGGAGGAAATGGCACTGGCCGGCGTAGAGGCGGCAAAGATGGTTCTGCAAAAACCGGAGCGTGTGGCGGAAGATGTTCTGGCTCTGCGGCAGAAACAATCCGCTCTGAAGGAAGAAAAGGAAGCCATACTGGCATTGGCGGGAATGAGTCCAGCACAGCTGGAAATGGAATATGAGTGTGCCACCTGTCGGGATACGGGCTTTGTGGACGGTCAGCCCTGTGTCTGCTTCAAACGGCGGCTGATGGATAAAATGTACGACCAATCCAATATCCGCCAGATTCTGGAGCGGGAGAATTTTGACTATTATGACCTGAGCCTGTACAGCCAGCAGAAGGTAGAACGGGAAGGTATTTCCCCCCGGGACAACGCCGGAAAGATTTTGCGGCGGGGTCTGGCTTTTGTGGAGAACTTCGACCGGGGCGGCGAAAACCTGCTGCTCTACGGCCCCACAGGATTAGGAAAGACCTTTTTATGCAGCTGTATCGCCAAGGAGCTGCTGGATCGGGGAAAGATTGTGCTGTATCTGACGGCAGGGCAGCTGTTCCGTCGGCTGGAGGAAATCCGTTTTTCCCACGAGGAAGACAGCGAGCGGGAGGACTGGGATAGGGAACTGCTGGAGGCGGACCTGCTCATCATTGACGACCTGGGAACAGAGTTTCCGACCCTTTTTACGGCGACGGAGCTGTTCCGGATCATGAATGACCGAAAGCTGGCGGGGAAATCCATCATCATTTCCACCAATCTGACGCCGGAGCAGATGAAGGAGCAGTATTCCGACCGGATCATTTCCCGGATACAGGAGTACAGCATCCTGCGCTTTTTCGGCGAGGATGTGCGTCTTGTAAAACGCAGAAGGAGATGATCCTATGGAAGAACTGCGGCGGATTCCCGGCGTAGGCAAGCGGATGGCCTCTTATCTGGAGGCGCTGGGCATCGAGACATTGGCGGATCTTCGGGGAAAGGACCCAGAGGCCATTTACGCGGCGGACTGCCTTCGCAAAGGAGAGCAGGTTGACCGCTGTGCCCTGTATGTGTGGCGGCTGGCGGTGTATTACGCCGAGCAGGAGGTGCATGACCCCGAAAAGCTGAAATGGTGGTACTGGAAGGACCACGAATACCCGGAAACAGAAGAAGAGCGAAACAAAAACGGAGAGCCTGAGAGATGACACAAACCAGGGGCATCCTTCAAAGAAAGCAGATATTGCCGGAATCCTTGCGGAAATAGGGTTCCGGCAATTTTATTATGATGGACACCGATTTTTTCTGTTTGTTTTCCGCTGTTTCTGTCGCAAAAAAAAATCCGGGGGGAGTCCCGTTTCGACAAAAAAAGCAGGCATATTTCCCTACAATAGGGGATATGGAGGGAAGACGCATGGAAAAGACGGAAATTACGCTGGAAACGAGAGAAGAAGAACAGAAAGCGGTTTATGAACCGGAAAAGAAGCTGGCGGCAGAACTGCCATGGAAGAAATGGGGGGCCTGCGCCTTTTTCTGGGGGACAGGCTTTCTGTGGGCCAGAGGAGAGCTGGTGCAGATTCTGCACCCCATGGGTATGGCCTATCTGTCCGCTTATTTCGGAAAGGGCCCCATGTTCTGGCTTATGTTTTCCGCCGCGGCGGCGGGCATGGCCGGCAACGGCGCTACTGTAAAGAATATGGGCGTTCTGCTGGCAGCGGTGCTGATCCATTTGACGCTGGGCCGTTTTGTCAAGGAACGGGAGGTATGGAAAAAAGCACTGCTGGGGGCCTTTGCCATGGCACTGGGCGGCGCCTTTTACGCTGTGGGCACCGGCGGTCTGCGGTTTTATTTTGTAGTGGCGGCGGTGGAAAGTCTCTTAGTGCTGGGCCTTTCCGCTGTACTGCAAAAGGGGCTGACAGCCTGGGGGCAGATGGCAAAGGGCCCGCTGAGCCGGGAGGAATCTCTGGCGGTCTTTCTGATTTTGGGCGGCGCTCTGGCGGGTACGGCCCATTTGGGAGCTCCAAAGGCAGAGGAGGTTCTGTTTCCTCTGTTGACGACATTTTTCCTGCTGGCGGCGGCCTGGAAGGAAGGCCCGGGAGCGGGAGCGGCTTCCGGTGTCCTGCTGGGGTTCTTTTTGCTGTTGAGCGGCAGTGGGGATCTGGCTCTGTTTGCGGTGCTGGCGCTGGGCGGTATGCTGGCGGGGAGTGTCCGGGAATTGGGGCGTATCCCGGCGGCTGCGGCTTTTCTGCTGACGGCGGTGCTGCTGCGGTTTTATGTGGAGCAGGAATTTTTCCGGCCTGTGTGGCTGATCTGGATGACGGCGGGGGCGGTTTCTTTTGTGGTGATGCCCAGACGGGTACTGGAAAAGGGCGGCGGCTTCCGGCAGGAGGAGACCAGCCGGGACCGGTATCAGCAGATGCTGGCCATGACAGAAGAAAAGCTTCATGGCTTTGCCGGAGCGTTCCGGGATTTATCCCGCCTTTTTTCTCAAAAGGAGCGGGAGGAGAAAAAGGATATTTCCTCGCTGGTGGATACCATTGCCCAGCGGGCCTGCAAGGGCTGCGGCATGGCGGAATACTGCTGGCAGGAAGAGGTCTACCGTACCTACGGCATGACCTTTTCCGCCTTATCCCGCTGTGACAGCCGGGGGCAGGTGCGGATGGAGGATATGCCCAGATGGTTTCTGGACCTTTGCCCCAGAAAAGAGCTGTTTCTGGGGATACTGACGGATACATACAGCCGCTACCGCCATGATCTTCTCTGGACAGAGCGGCTCCAGGAGTGCCGGGAACTGGTGGCTCAGCAGCTGGAGGCCGTAGGCGGTATTTTGGAACGGCTTTCCGGACAGGCGGCGCCGGAGGCGGTGTTTCTGGCGGCGGAAACGGAGGAGTTGTCTCTGGCCTGCAAAAAAGCGGGCATTTCCCTGAAGGAGGTCAGAGTGACGCGGGAGAAAAAAACAGGCGTCTGCCGGGTGGAATTTCTGGTAAAGGGCTGTGAGAAGCAGGGCCTTTGCCGGGAAGGTCTGCTGCCGTTAGCGCAAAGGGTTCTGGACCGGAAGATGCTCCAGGAAGGAGAGCACCTTTGCCGGAGGGAAAAGGAGGGTTTTTGTCGGGTGGTGTTGGCGGAGGAACCGGCCTTTCGTCTGACGGCGGCCACGGCTTTTTCCTCGGCGAAGAAGGAACAGCCCTGCGGGGATGCTTCTTCCTGTGTGATGATGGAAAACGGTACGGCCAGAATGGCGCTTTCCGACGGCATGGGTACAGGCGAAAAAGCGGCGGCGGAAAGCCGGACGGCGGTGGAACTGCTGGAGCGGTTCGCCGAGGCGGGATTTTCCGGAGAAATGGCCGTGCAGATGATCAACTCCGTGCTGCTGCTGCGCAACGGAGAAGAAGCCTATGCCACACTGGATATTTTGAGCGTGGATCTGTACAGCGGAAAATCGGAATTTATCAAGCTGGGGGCGGCGGCCTCCTATATTTGCCGGGGCGGGCGGGTCATTTCCGTCTATACCCGATCTCTGCCTGCCGGTATCCTGCGGCAGGTGTCTGTGGAGAAAAATGATATGCTTTTGAAGGATGGGGACATGGTGCTGATGATGACGGACGGTATCATCGATGCCATGGGCGGAGAACAGAAAACGGCCCAGTGGCTCCAGGAGGTCTTTCTGCCCAAGGGCTTTGCCAATCCCCAGGACGCGGCGGAGTTTATTCTGCGGGCGGCGGAAGAAGTCTGTACCGGAGAGAAGGACGATATGACGGTACAGGCCGGCCGATTCTGGAAAAGAGCGGGCTAAGGGCTAAGGTTGACGGCACAGCCGTTTTCGTGTAAAGTTTTCCTAAGAAAAACAGGAAGGCGGTGGAGGCTGTGCTGGAAAAGGTGCGCTGGACCATGAAACAATATCATATGTGCGGGCGGGGAGAGCGGATCGCCGTAGGTGTATCCGGCGGGGCCGATTCCATGGCGCTGCTCCATCTCCTTTGGCGGCTCTCCGTCCAGGAAGAGTGGCAGGTGCAGGCGGTCCATGTACACCACGGCCTGCGGGGAGCGGAGGCCGACGCCGATGCCGCCTATGTGGAAGAAACCTGTCGATGCTGGGGGATTCCCTGTACGGTTATTCGGCTGGATGTGGCGGCGGAAGCGGCGAAACGGAAGCTGGGCGTAGAGGAAACAGGGCGTATCCTCCGCTATGAGGCCCTGCGGCAGGCGGCGGCAGGCGGAAAAATCGCTGTGGCCCATCATGCCAACGATCAGGCGGAAACGCTGCTGATGCGTCTTTGTCGTGGGACGGGTATGCAGGGGCTGGCGGCGATGCGTCCCGTCCGGGAAGACGTGATCCGGCCCCTGCTTTTCTGCGGCAGGGAGGAAATCGAGGTATACTGCCGTCAGAAGGGCATTCTCTGGCGGGAGGACAGCACCAACCGGGAGACCGCTTATACCCGAAACCGCCTGCGGCATCAGGTTCTGCCCCTTTTGGAACAGGTCCATGGGGGGAGTATCCGCCATTTATCGGAAGCGGCGGAGCTTCTGGCGGCGGAGGAGGATTTTCTGGAAAAAGAGGCGCAAAAGGCCCTGGCGGCACTGGAGGAAAGAGGCGGCCTTTGGGCGGCCGCGCTGTTGGAACTGCATCCTGCCCTGCGGCGGCGTGTGCTGCGGCTGGCGGTAGCCCAAAAAGGAAGTCTGCGGGATGTGACAAGAAGCCATATCCTCCAGCTGGAGGAATTGTTGGAAAAGGAAAGCGGCAAAAGTATTTGTCTGCCCCATGGTCTTTGGGCGGGGATGGAGTACGGCAGATTGGTGCTGAAACGACAGGAGATGGCGGCGGTGGGTTTTTGCCATTCGCTGGAGATTGGAGGGCAGACGGCGGTGCCGGAGCTGGGCTGGCTGGTGGAGACGGAAGTATCTTTGGAGAAACCGGGGGAATTTTGCCGGGATGACTATACGAATGTATTCGATTATGATAAAATAAAAAGAGAGCTGTGCTGCCGAAGCCGGCGGCCGGGAGACCGGATGGCTTTGCGGGCGGGCAGCAAAAAGCTGAAGGATCTTTTTATCGACGAGAAGATCCCCAGAGAAGAACGGGACCGGAAGGCCCTGATCGCCTGCGGCGGTGAAGTGCTGTGGATTGTGGGCGGCAGAATTTCCCCGGCCGTTCTTCCGGAAAAGGATACAAAAAGATATATCACGGTACGAATACGGAGGGTATAGAGACATGAAAGAACGGATCGAAGTTATGATTTCTGCGGAAGAGATCTCCCAGAGACTGGAAGAGATCGCAAGACAGGTGGAAAAGGACTTCTGCGGTGAGCAGGTAGAGCTGGTCTGCGTATTGAAGGGCGGCGTGGTGACGCTGGTGGATCTGGCCAAAAAGCTGCATCTGCCGGTTACATTGAACTTTATGGATGTTTCCAGCTATGGGGACGCCACGGAAAGCAGCGGCCGCATCAAGATCCTGCGGGATCTGGACGAGGATATTACAGGCAAGAACGTACTGCTGGTGGAGGATATCATTGACAGCGGCAGAACACTGAGCCATCTGCGGGCGCTGATGCTCCACAGAAACCCCAAAAAATTCAAGATCTGCACGCTGCTGGATAAGCCCGACCGCCGTGTGACAGAGGTGCCGGTGGATTATGTTGGTTTTACCATCCCTGATGCCTTTGTGGTAGGCTATGGTCTGGACTATGCCCAGAAATACAGAAATCTGGATTATGTAGGCGTGGTGCATTTTGAGGAAGACTGATGCGGGAAGGCGCCACAAGGGCGCAGTGAACTTTAGGAAAAAATGACGATGGTCGGAAGCCTTGTGAAAAAAGGTTTCCGGCCATTTTGTTTTTACGGGGCTATCCAGAGGGCGATTTTGAAGAAAAAATATTCTCTCATGGGATTTTAATAAAGAGACGGCGGAGGGGGGAAGGCGAATCCCTTGATTTTTTCAGGAAAAAGAGAATTTTTCCAAATGGGAATTTCCCAAAAGGTAAGTTGCGTTTCGGGGAAAAGTATGATAAAATTGTAAATTGATATGCCGCACCTATCGGCATGACAACAAAAAAAAGATAATGTGAATTAGGGGGGAAGCTCTTGAACAAATATTGGCGGTCAGCCGGTTTATACGTGCTGATATTTATTGTGATCTTCGCCATCGTTTCTTTCAGCGGACAGGGTATCGTCCCGCAGGAAAAAGAAGTGGTGGTCTATACGTACAGCGACCTTTTGACGTCCTTGCGCAAGGATGATGTAAAAAGCATCTCCATCACCAAGGCCACAGAGGTATCTGACTACGGTATGGCGGAAGCGGTACTGGATGACGGTACGAAGATCTCCGTGAACCTGCCCAGCGTAACGGCGTTTATGCAGGAGATCAATGATCTGCCCATGGAGGGCAGTGATCTGGAGATCATTTCCGCGGAGGCTCAGAAGCAGAGCCTGCTTTCGGCGATGCTGCCGACACTGATCCTCATGGGCATTATGGTGGTTATCATGGTAGTGCTCTTTGGCAGGATGCAGGGGGGCGGCGGAAAGATGGCCTCCTTCGGCAAGAGCCGGGCAAAAATGAATCTGGATGAAAACAACAAAGTCACCTTTGACAACGTGGCCGGCTGTGATGAGGAAAAGGCCGAGCTGGAGGAACTGGTGCACTTCCTGAAAAATCCTAAGAAATTTACGGATTTGGGAGCGAGAATCCCCAAAGGCGTTCTGCTGGTGGGCCCTCCCGGTACCGGTAAAACACTGCTGGCAAAGGCCGTCGCCGGTGAGGCCAACGTGCCGTTTTTCAGCATTTCCGGTTCCGACTTCGTAGAGATGTTCGTCGGCGTGGGCGCGTCCCGTGTCCGTGACCTCTTCGACCAGGCAAAGAAAAACGCCCCCAGTATCGTCTTTATCGACGAGATTGACGCGGTGGGCCGGCGCAGAGGCGCAGGTCTTGGCGGCGGACATGACGAAAGAGAACAGACATTGAACCAGCTGCTGGTAGAGATGGACGGTTTCGGTATCAATGAAAGCGTTATTATCATCGCTGCCACCAACCGGGCGGATATTCTGGACCCCGCTCTGCTCAGACCGGGCCGTTTCGACCGTCAGGTCTATGTAGGCAGACCGGACGTAAAGGGCAGAGAAGCCATCCTGCGGGTACACTCCAAAGGCAAGCCCATGGCGCCGGAGGTAGACCTGAAGGTAGTAGCCCAGACCACAGCGGGCTTTACCGGGGCGGATCTGGCCAACCTGCTGAACGAGGCGGCGCTGCTGTCCGCCAGAGACGGCAAGAAAGCCATCGACATGGAGGAGATCCAGAAGGCTCTCATCAAGATCGGTGTTGGTACAGAAAAGAAAACGAGAGTCATTTCCGAAAAGGAAAAATATATTACGGCATACCACGAAAGCGGTCATGCCATCCTCTTTGAGGTACTCAGTGAGCTGGACCCTGTCCACAGCATTTCCATTATCCCTACGGGCATGGCCGGCGGCTATACCATGCCTTTGCCCGGTGAGGACAAGATGTATATGACGAAGCTGTTTATGGAACAGGAAATCGTCAGCCTGCTGGGCGGCCGCGCGGCGGAGGCTCTTGTCATCAAGGACATTACCACAGGCGCCTCCAACGATATCGAACGTGCCACCGCCATGGCAAGAAGCATGGTAACACAGTACGGTATGAGCGATATTCTGGGCCCTATCCAGTTTGGGGATGACAGCAACGAGGTATTTATCGGCAGAGACTGGGGTCACACCAGAAATTACAGTGAGGCCGTAGCTACTACCATCGACGAGGAAGTAAAACGGATCGTGACCAAAGGCTACAACGAAGCGTTGCAGATTCTGCGGGACAACATGGAGGTCCTGCACGCTTCCGCCAAGCTGCTGGTAGAAAAAGAGAAAGTAACAGGCGAGGAATTCAGACAGCTGTTTGACCCGTCTGTAAGAGCAAATATCCTGGGGCTGACCGTGGAAGAGGAAGAAGCGCCTTCCGCACAGACACAGGAAGAGGATCATCAGACAGAAATGTAAGAAAGGGGTCTTTCAAGTGGATTTCAACAACATCGTACCCGGCATGAGCTATGAAAGAGAATACGTTGTAGAGGAAAGCGATACAGCGGCACACTTTGGTAATGATAAGGTGCCTGTATTTGCCTCTCCTAAGTTGCTGTCCTGGATCGAAGGCACAGCCATCGGCACAGTAGCGCCTTTCCTGCCGGAAGGCTGGGAAACCGTAGGCACAACCTTTGATTTCAAGCATCTGGCCGCAACACCTGTGGGTATGAAAGTGCGTGTGGTAACAGAACTGACAGAGGTAAACGGCAAGCTGCTGACCTTCAGCGTAAAGGCTTACGACGAAGTGGATAAGATCTGCGAAGGTACCCATGGCCGTGCCATTATCGAACTGAAAAAATTCCTGAGCCGCGTAAACGCGAAAGCGAAATAAGTCCCCGGACTTGTTTCCACGGCGATAGAAACCCAAGGCAAAGTGATAAGACCGCGGAGAACAGGACGGTCTTATCACTTTTTTGCGTTTGGAGCGGGAAAGGAGAAGGAAGATGTATCGAATTTTAGAGATCCTGCGGCAGAAGGAGGGCTTTGTTTCCGGCGAGGAACTGGGGCGGCAGCTTTCTGTTTCCCGGGCCGCTGTATGGAAAGGCATCAAAAAGCTGCGGGAGGAAGGCTATGTCATCGAAGCGGTGACCAACCGGGGGTATCGTCTGATCCGGGAGGAGAGTCTTTATAACGCCAGAGAGCTGGAGGCGGGCATGACTACAAAGCGAATGGGCCGCAAAGTGTATTTTTTCGCCGAAACGGATACCACCAACAACCGGGCCAGAGAACTGGCACTGGAGGGGGCGCCGGAGGGCACGCTGGTGGTGGCGGAGCGGCAGACGGCAGGCCGGGGCCGCCGGGGCAAGGTCTGGGAGTCCCCTGTGGGCGTCGGTATCTGGATGAGCCTGATTCTGCGGCCGGAGATTCTGCCGGCGGAGGCCTCGGTGCTGACCCTTATGTGCGGTCTGGCTGCGGCGGAAGCCATTGAGGAAATGACGGGACTGAAAGCGGGCATTAAATGGCCCAATGACGTATTGATCCATGGGAAAAAGACGGTGGGCATCCTGACGGAAATGGACTGCGAAATGAGTCAGGTGCATTTTGTCATCCCCGGCATTGGCATCAATGTCAATACGGAGGAATTTCCGCCGGAACTGGCGCAGGTGGCTACTTCCCTTTATCTGGAAAGCGGAAAGACCGTTTCCCGCTGTGCGCTGGTCCAGAAGATCATGGAGCGGATAGAAGTTCATTATGACCGTTTTCTGGAGAGCGGAAGTTTTTCTTCCATGCTGGCGGATTACGCGCAACGCTGTGTCACACTGGGCCGGGAGGTTCATGTGCTGGGCCGGGAATCCTTCTGGGCGGAGGCCCTGTCCGTTACGCCGGAGGGGGAACTGCTGGTCAGAAGAAAAGATAATGGCGCCGAGGAAGTGGTATTTTCCGGCGAGGTATCCATAAGAGGAGTGATGGGATATGAATAAAAAAATACTGGCTGCGGCGGATTACGCTCAGCAGAAATATTATCTGGAGCCGGAGTTCTCCGCCCTGCCGGAGAGTATTCAGGAAGAGGTGCGGGTATTCTGCGTGCTGCTGGCTCAGAAGCTGTGCTGTACCTTTCTGGTGGGCTTTCATGAGGACGGCAGTCTGTATTTCGAGACGGTGAAGCGGGAGGATGATTTCGACTTCGACGACATCGGCGCGGAGCTGGAGATCAAACGTCTCCAGCGGGAGAAAAAGGAACTGCTGCGGGCGCTGGAACTGTGGTACGCCGTGTATTTTACGGAGGACGGAGAGAAAATCCGCCGGGAATTGCTGGAAAAAGAAGGTAATTTCCGGGAAAAAGCATGAGTTTGTATAAAAAATAACAAAAGTTTTCAAAAAAACATTGTAATAATCTCAATTATTGTTATAATGAATAGGGTTAAACGAAAACAGACAAAAGCGGCGGAAAAAGATGTCATCCTGCGGGGAGATATACCTTTTCCCTTTGTTTGGGAGCGTTTGGCCAAAGTCACCCAAATCATCTTATATCTTACACATGAGAGTGAGAATGAAAGGAGAACAGAATATGGAAAACGATGTTGTAGTAGTAGAAAACAATGAGGCTGTGGTACAAACCAAAAAGTCCATGAAGCTGACCACGGCGGAAATGACCACCATCGGTCTGATGATCGCTGTGCTGTTGGTGATGTCCTTTACGCCCCTGGGGTATTTCCACACATTAGGTCTGGATATTTCCCTGATGATGATTCCCGTGGGGATCGGCGCCATGATTATCGGGCCCAAGGCAGGGCTTTTGCTGGGATTCGTCTTCGGCGCCACCAGCTTTTATCAGGCACTGACCGGCGCGTCCGCCTTCAGCGCTATGATGATGAACATTAACCCCTTCTATACCTTCCTGGTCTGCATCCCTACCAGAATGCTTATGGGATGGCTGACCGGCATGATCTTCCTTGGGGTGAAGAAGATCGACCGTACCAATACAGTATGTTATTTCATCGGCGGATTTTTCGCAGCCTTTTTGAATACGGTATTTTTTATGGGAATGCTGTTGCTGTGCTTCTGGAACACAGACTTTATTCAGGAAATCAACGCTACACTGGGCAACCTGAATCCTCTGCTGTTCGTAGCGGCCTTTGTAGGCGTCAATGGTCTGCTGGAAATGCCTTCCAGCTGTATCGTGGGCGGTTTTATTTCCAAGGCCCTGAGCAAAGCCATCCATAAAAGACGCTGAACACTGCATGGAAAATAAAAGCACGGGGCTGCCCTAGGGCATCTTCATAGGAAAACAGATATTTCCGGAATCCTTGCAAGAAAGAGGATTCCGGAAATTCAATTTTGATCGGAATTGTTTTCTTATAAAGACAGCCATTGCAGTTCTCCTTAAGAAAATAGTTATTTTCTTAAGGGGAGGCTGCTTTTCCCGTGCTTTTTTTGGGTAACAGCTTCCTTCTGACGGGGGAAGAAACGTAAGAAACAGGAGAGAACTGCGGTTATGATTTTAGTCATTGATGTAAGCAACACAAACAGTACGCTGGGCGTATTCGATGGGGACAAGCTGGTGGCCAACTGGCGGCTGTCTACTCTCAGCAGCCGTACCTCTGACGAGACGGGGATGATGATTCGGATGCTTTTTGTCCATTCCGATGTTTCCGTGGATCAGATCGAGGCGGTAGTGGTATCCTCCGTGGTGCCTAATGTGATGTATTCCCTGCTCAACGGTATTCGGAAGTATCTGAACCGGGAGCCTATGGTGGTGCGGGCCGGCATGAAAACCGGCATCAATCTGCGGATGGAGAACCCCAAGGAAATGGGGACAGACCGTATTGTCAATCTGGTGGCGGCCTATGAGATCTACGGCGGCCCCGCCATTGTGGTGGATTACAGTACGGCTACGACCTTTGACGTGGTCAGCGCGGCCGGAGAATTTCTGACAGGCATTACTGCGCCGGGAATCCAGATCTGCGCCGATGCTTTGACCCAGAGAGCGGCACAGCTGCCTAAAATCGAGATCAAGCGTCCTGCCAGCCTCATCACCAAAAACACGGTGGAAAGCATACAGGCGGGATTGGTGGAAAGCCATATCGGGGAGACCATCTATATTATCGAGCAGATCAAGGAAGGACTGGGACTGCCGGAGATGAAGGTCATCGCCACCGGCGGACTGGCGAAGGTCATTGACGAAAACAGCGAGATTTTTGACGTATACGACCCTGTGCTGGCACTGCAGGGACTGCGGCTCATCTATGAGAAGAACAAAAACAGAAGGTAAGGAGGGGAGAAAATGCTTTTGGTAATCGACGTGGGCAACACCAATTATGTGCTGGGGGTGTACCACAAGGACAGACTCATCAAATGCTGGCGCATGGCTACGGCCGGTGTGCGTACAGCGGACGAGACGGGTATTTTCATCCATTCCCTCTTTGACAATTCCGATGTAAAGGCCAGCAGCATCGAGGCGGTCATCATTTCTTCCGTAGTGCCGGATATTATGTATTCCCTGACCCAGGGCATCCGGAAATACTTCGGCATTGAGCCTATGCTGGTATCTGTGGGTATGAAAACGGGCATCTCCATCCGGCGGGACAATCCCAAAGCCGTTGGGGCGGACCGTATCGTGAATCTGGTGGCGGCCAACGAAATTTACGGCGGCCCGGCCATGGTCATTGACTATGGCACAGCCAATACCTTTGACGTCATCAATGAAAAATCCGAGTTTATCACCGGTTTGATTACACCGGGCATTTCCATCTGCGCCGACGCTCTGACCCAGAGAGCGGCACAGCTGCCCAAAATCGAAATCAAAAAGCCCCGGTCCATTATTGTGAAAAATACCGTGGGCAGTATTCAGGCAGGGCTGGTGCTGGGCCATATCGGCCAGACGAAATATATCATTTCCCGGCTGAAGGAAGAACTGAATCTGCCGGAGATGAAGGTCATCGCCACCGGCGGACTGGCAAGAATCATCGACCCGGACAAAAAGATATTCGACGTGCTGGACCCTGTTTTAACATTGAAGGGTCTGAAGATACTTTATCACAAAAATAAATAAATTCCGCAGGCAGGCGGCGGACGGAAGCATCCGGGCCTGTCTGTTTTATTATGAGAAGGAAAGGAGGAGTTTATGAAGATCGGAACACTGGAACTGGAAAACAACGTCTTTCTGGCGCCCATGGCCGGGGTGACAGACCTGCCCTTCCGCCTTCTGTGCAAGGAAATGGGCTGCGGTCTGGTCTATTCGGAAATGGTCAGTGCCAAGGGCATATTATACGATAACAAAAACACCACGGAACTGCTGCGGGTGGAAGAAGGGGAGCGGCCTACGGCCATCCAGCTCTTTGGCTCCGACCCGGAGATTCTGGGGCAGATGGGGCGCAAGATTGAGCCGTATCCCTTTGATATTATTGATGTGAACATGGGATGTCCCGCGCCGAAGATTGTCAAAAACGGCGAGGGCAGCGCCCTTATGAAAACGCCGGAGCTGGTGGGAAGGATCGTCCGCTCTCTGGTGGAGAGCCAGAAGAAGCCGGTGACCATCAAATTCCGCAAGGGCTTTGACGACGACCATCTCAACGCTGTGGAGATCGCGAAGATTGCCGAGGCCAACGGCGCCAGCGCTGTGGCGGTCCACGGCAGGACAAGAGAACAGTATTACAGCGGCAAGGCGGACTGGGAGACCATCCGTCAGGTAAAAGAAGCAGTGTCCATTCCCGTCATTGGCAACGGGGATGTGTTTACGCCCCAGGACGCCAAGGCACTGCTGGAGGAGACGGGCTGCGACGCCATTATGATCGGCAGAGGCGCCCAGGGGAATCCATGGATCTTCCGGCGGGTGCTTCATTATCTGAGGACAGGGGAACTGCTGCCGGAGCCTACGGCACAGGAACGGGTGGAAATGGCCCTGCGCCATGCCCGGATGCTCATAGACTACAAAGGCGACTATATTGGCGTCAGAGAGATGCGCAAGCATATGGCATGGTATATGAAGGGACTGCCCGGGGCTTCTGTCCTCAGAGGCAGTATGAACCAGATGGAAAGCTACGAGGAGATGGAACGTCTTCTGCGGGCATATCTGGAACAGCAGAATCCATAAAAACGGCAAAGCGCCGGCACGAACCCGAAAGGGAGGTGCCGGCGCTTTTTTTGGTGTTGTGGGGCGAAAAGGGAGATACGCCCCTGTATGGTATATCCAAGAGGATAGGGAGTGGCTGCGGTTATTGGAACATCCGGGACCGAAGTCTGGTGATAAATGAGGTGAAGGGAGATTGTGTGGTGGTCCCGGATGGAATTGTCTGCGGCAGGGCCGCCTGTTCCGCCAGAAACTGCTGGCTGTCCAGCAGCGGCGGTACGGCATCCTTTTTGATGTAGCTGCCGTCGGGCAGCAATACCCGCGCCTTGACATTGTCCGCCTTGCAGGCGTCCAGAATCTGATGGATCTGGGCGCGGATATCCTCGTCATAGACAGGGCAGGCCACCTCTACCCGGCGTTCCGTGTTCCGGGTCATGAAGTCGGCGGAGGAAAGATACATTTTTTCCTCCTTGCCGCTGCCAAAACAGTAAATGCGGGAATGCTCCAGAAATCTGCCGACGATCTGGAATACAGAGATGTTTTCTGTTTTTCCGGGAATGCCCGGCAGGATGCAGCAGATGCCCCGTACCATCATCTGTATTTTTACACCGGCGCAGGAGGCTTCTTTCAGCCGTTCCATAATATCAATATCCGTAATGGAGTTTAATTTCAGGAAAATACGTCCCCGGTCGCCTTTGGCGATTTCCTCGTCAATGAGATGGAGGATACGGGATTTCAGGGAAACGGGCGCCACCAGCAGACGTTCATAGTTTCCCATGAGATTGCCGATGCCCATGTTCTGAAAAAAGAGATTGGCGTCTTTGCCAATGGACTGGTTGGCTGTCATCAAAGACAGGTCCGTATAAAGGGCCGCTGTCTTTTCGTTGTAGTTGCCGGTACCGATCTGGGTAATATAACGGATCTCGTTTTTCTCCCGTCGGGTGATAAGGCAGATTTTGGAGTGGACTTTATAATTTTCCAGACCATAGATCAGTGTGCAGCCGGCGTCTTCCAGCCGTTCCGACCAGTCGATATTGTTCTGCTCGTCAAAGCGTGCCCGCAGTTCGATGAGGACGGTAACGTCCTTGCCGTTTTCCGCTGCTTCGCAGAGATATTCCACCAGTCTGGCTTTGGAGGCCAGACGATAAATGGTGATTTTGATGGAGATGACCGAAGGGTCCTGCGCCGCTTCTTTGACCATCTGTAAAAAGGGTTCCATGCTTTCGTAGGGGTAGGAAAGCAGGAGGTCCTTTTTCTGGATCTGCCGCAGGATGCTCTCGTTCCGATGGATACGGGCGGGATACTGCGGCGTGAATTCAGCATAGGTCAACGCTTTCTGTTTCAGCGGGGACAGCTTTTCCGGAATAGAGAATACCGCCTTTAATATCATGGGCGCGTCGGTCTGGAATACCATCCGATCCGTCAGGGATAGATGATGACATAAATAAGAAAGGAATTTCTGACTGACGGTATGGGAGATTTCCATACGTACCGGCGCCAGACGTCTGCGCTGCCCCAGCACTTTTTTCATTTTTTTGCGAAAGTCGCTGCCTATATCGAACGCCTCGTCATCGGGATGGATGTCGGCGTTTCTGGTGATGCAGAGGACGGTCTTTTCCGAGACCGTGTAATGATCGAAAATACTCTGGAGATATTCCAGAATGATATTTTCCATAGGGATAAAGCGAAGCTCGTGCCCCGGCAGAAAGACCAGCGGCGGGAGTGCCGCCGGAATGGGTACCAGAGCGAAGACTTCTTTTGCTTTATATTTCAGCATAGCCCCTACATAAAGGGCCTTATTGGCCAGATGGGGAAAGGGGTGGTGGGGGTCTACGATCTGCGGCGAAAGCACCGGCAGGACAGAGGAATGAAAATATTGTTTGATGTATTTTTTCTCTGTGGCCTCCAGCTCCGAAAAGGCCAGATGGCAGATGCCGTGGGGACGAAGCTGGCGCTCGATCTCATGAAAGAGCAGATCTCGTTTTACCCAGAGGGGACGGACGGCACGGTAAATGCTGTCCAGCTGTTCTTCCGGGGTCATGCCGGATTTGTTGTCGATGGCTTCCGCTTTGACCTGCGCCAGGTCAAACAGACTGCCCACACGGATCATAAAAAATTCATCCAGATTGGAAGTGAAAATAGATAAAAATTTCAATCGTTCCAGAAGGGGCAGACTTTCATCCGCCGCTTCGTTTAATACCCTGCCGTTGAATTTCAGCCAGGATAGTTCTCTGTTCTGTGTAAAGGAATAGGCCTTATTTCCCATGGATCTCTCCCCTTTGTTCCAATAAATAGTATAGATATCCCTCCCGGACGCCGTAAGGCACCGTCAGGATGCGTTTGATCTGATAATGTTTCGCGATGGCGGAAAGTACCGTGATCCCCGGCAGGAAGGTATGGATTCGCTCCGGGGCCGTTTTTAAAAGTCTGCGGGCGAATTCCTCCGGCTCCTCCAGGGCTTCCGTCAGAAAATCCTCCAGCCGCTGGGGAGGATAGGCAAAAGAGGGAGTATCCTCCTCTTTGCCCAAAGAGCGTACCATTTGCAGGGCCGCCCGGGCGGAACCGCCTACGGCGCATAAGTCTGTGACGGGATATTTTATGGAGGGCAGCTGTTCCAGCTCTTCCATGATATGCCGCCGAATGGTTTCCAGTTCCTTTCTGCGGGGCAGGATGCCCTTTACATGGCTCTGGTACAGGTTCAGAGAGCCTATGGGCAAAGAGACTGCCGTATGGATGGCGTGATCCCGGTAGGAAACGATTTCCGTACTGCCGCCGCCGATGTCGCAAAGCAGGCCGTTGTCCATTTCCATGGCCTGCAAGGCGCCGTAATAGTCGAATACGGCTTCTTCCTCGCCGGAAAGGATGCGTACGTCAAAGCCACATTCCTTTTTGATGGCGTCCAGTACCTCCGGCGCGTTGCTGATATTGCGCAGGGAGGCGGTGGCGAAGGGGAAGACCTCCCGGATGGTCATATGGTCCAGGATTTCCCGGAATTCCCGCAAAACGCCGACAGCCTTTCGGATACCGCTTTTTTTCAAACAGCGGTTTTTATTGATATAACCCGCCAGACCGGCGGGACTTTTTTTATTGAGCAAAGCCCGAATTTGGTGATTTTCGATTTTATAGATCACAAGGCGGATGGTGTTGGAACCGATATCAATGACTGCGTACACGATACTGTCTCCTTTGTTTTTTTCTTGGGTCTATTGTGCGCCTTTCATGTTAAGACCATATACAGGATTATGTTAAACTTTGGTAAAATATGCTTTTTTCGGGAAAAATCGGCAAAAAAGAAGCGCCGGAGACGGTTGGAACAGCTTCGGCGCTTTTTCGTGTTATTTCTTATTCGGGTTTTTTGTTGATTTTTCCGCTGAGACGGGCAATATCCAGACGGCAGACAGCGGTCACGCCCATTTTTGGCCGGATATAGTTGTCGGAATCCTTGAAGGAGTCCGGGGCGTACTGTTTACAGATGAGAACCAGCGCGTGGTATTTCTCCTCCGGGTCGGTAACCAGAGCCGCCGTACCCTCGGCCATGGCGCTTTCATAGCGCACGGTAAAGGCTTCCTGATCCAGACGCAGCTGGGAAACAAAGGTCATGGCCGCGTTGGGATTCTGGGCCATATTTTCCAGCTTGCGGCCGGAAAGGGCACAGTGGAAATAGATGCTGTTTCCGTCCAGCACGTGGGAGACAGGAACGCCGTAGGGCAGATTGTCGCTGTCAGAGGTGATAAATACGCCGTAGGGGCTTTCCCGGATGATGCGTCTGGCCTCTTCCTCGGAGATGGCCCGGTCTTTCCGGCGCAGGGGTGTGTGTTCTGTGGACATGGGGATTCCTCCTTTTTTGATGAATAAGATGGCAATATCCTGAAAAAATGGGATTTTCTTTGCTTTTGGGCTTATTATACTACATTTGGCAGGAGGAAAAAAGAAAATTTTCCTTGCCATGGGGTAGGAATTGTGGTATGCTGTTCTGGAAAAGAGACACCCCCATAGGGGGGTGGGTAGGAGGCGAGAATATGAGAGCGGATAAAGATAAAATCACGGCCCTGCTGAAAACGGCCAGAGGCCAGCTGGACGGTATTTTAAAAATGGTGGAAGAGGACCGATACTGCATGGATATTTCCCATCAGCTGATGGCCACAGAAGCTATTTTGAACAAAGCCAATAAAGAAATTCTGACGGCCCATCTGAAAGGATGTGTCACCGGCGCCAAAACCGACGCCGAAAGAGAGGAAAAGGTGGATGAACTGGTGGCTATGCTGGGCAGAATACTGAAATAAAGGGGGGCTTGCTTGTATGAAGCAAAAATTTGATGTGACAGGCATGACCTGTTCCGCCTGCTCCGCCCATGTGGAGAAGAGTGTGAGAAAGCTGGAAGGGGTGGCATCGGTCAACGTGAACCTGCTGCAAAATTCCATGGTGGTGGAGTATGACGAGGGATGCCTGCAAATCCCGGATATCATCCATGCGGTGGAAAGCGGCGGCTACGGCGCTTCGGTGCAGGGAGAACAGAAATCAGAGGCGGCGCCCCAAAATGTGGCGGCGGAGGAAATGGCTCATATGAAGCGGCGTTTGATCGCGTCCTTCTGTTTTTTGATCCCGCTGTTTTATATTTCCATGGGGCATATGATGGGAGCGCCTCTGCCGGCGTTTTTGCTGGGGGACGAAAATGTGATGATCTTCGCCCTGACACAGCTGTTTCTGACCATTCCCGTTATGATCATTAACAAAAAATATTATGTGGTGGGCTTTAAATCCCTGTGGAACCGGGCGCCCAATATGGACTCCCTGATTGCCCTGGGCTCGGCGGCTTCTGTGGTGTACAGCGTCTTTGCCATTTATTCCATGGCTTATTATCTGGGCCACGGCGATCTGATGACAGCACATCATTATGGTATGGAACTGTATTTTGAGTCGGCGGCCATGATTCTGACGCTGATTACGGTGGGGAAATACATGGAGACCCGTTCCAAGGGCAAGACCTCCGAGGCCATAAGCAAGCTCATGGATCTGGCGCCGAAAAAAGCGATGGTCCTGCGGGAAGGCAGAGAACAGGAGATTCCTGTGGAGGAGGTCGTAAGTGGTGACGTGGTCATCGTCCGTCCGGGTCAGAGTATCCCCGTAGACGGAAAAATCATCGAGGGCTTTTCCGCTGTGGATGAAAGCGCCATTACCGGCGAGAGTATTCCTGTGGAAAAACAGACGGGAGATACAGTCATCGGCGCTACGGTGAACAAAAGCGGCTATTTCAAAATGACAGCCACCAGAGTGGGTAAGGATACCACACTGTCCCAGATCATCGCCCTGGTAGAGGAGGCCGGGGCCTCCAAAGCGCCCATTGCCAAGCTGGCCGATAAGGTCAGCGGCGTATTTGTGCCGGTGGTCATTACCATAGCGGTGCTGGCGGCGGTTATCTGGTATTTTGCCGGGAATCAGCCCTTCTCCTTTGCGCTGTCCATCGGTATTGCCGTACTGGTGATCTCCTGCCCCTGTGCGCTGGGGCTGGCAACGCCTACGGCCATTATGGTAGGCACAGGCAAGGGCGCGGAATACGGCATACTGGTGAAATCGGCGGAAAGTCTGGAAATTGCCCATCAGGTACAGACGGTGGTGCTGGATAAAACAGGGACACTGACGGAAGGGAAACCGGTGGTGACCGATGTGGTGACGGCCAAGGGCATTCTGCGCAACCGTCTTCTGCGGCAGGCGGCGGCTGTGGAGAGCCTATCGGAGCATCCGCTGGCAGAGGCCATTGTGGCCTATGCCCGGGAAAAGGAAGTGGATTTTGTTTCCGCCAATGACCTGCGGGCCACAGCGGGACAGGGCATCGAGGCCCAGACAGAGCAGGGGCTTGTGCTGGCGGGGAATCTGAAAATGATGCGGGAAAGAGGTATTTCTGCGGCAGAACTGGAGGAACGGGCACAGGCTTTGGCGGAGGAAGGGAAAACACCGTTGTTTTTCGCCGAAAACGGCGTTTTGCTGGGGCTTCTGGCCTTGGCCGATACCTTGAAGCCCACCAGCAAGGAGGCCGTAGATGCCTTCCACAGCATGGGAATTGACGTCGTCATGCTGACGGGGGATAACCGCCGGACGGCGGCGGCCATCGGAAAGGAACTGGGCATTGAGGTGGTGGCGGAGGTGCTGCCCCAGGATAAGGAACGGGAGGTCCGCCGCTTGCAGGAAAGGGGCCGGAAGGTGGCTATGATCGGGGATGGCATCAACGACGCGCCGGCCCTGATGCGGGCGGACGTAGGCATCGCCATTGGCGCCGGCACGGATGTTGCCATGGAATCCGCGGACATTATTCTCATGAAAAGTGATCTGATGGATGCGGTGACCGCCATCGAACTGAGCCATGCCACCATACGCAATATCAAGGAAAATCTGTTCTGGGCCTTTTTCTACAACGCCTGCGGCATCCCGCTGGCGGCAGGGGTATTTTATCCCTTGCTGGAGTGGAAACTGAACCCTATGTTTGCGGCGGCGGCCATGAGTTTTAGCTCTGCCTTTGTGGTCGGCAACGCTTTGCGGCTGAAGCTGTTCCGCCCGAAGTTCGCCAAAGGGAAACAGCCGGAACAGACAAAACATACAGAAAAGAAAGAAGAACCGAAGGAGGAAATGGGAATGAAGAAAGTATTGAAGATCGAAGGCATGATGTGTACACACTGCACCGGCAGAGTGGAAAAGGCGTTGAATGAAATGGACGGCGTATCCGCTGAGGTGAGCCTGGAAGGCAAAAGCGCTACGGTAACACTATCCAAAGACATCAGCGACGAGGAACTGGTAAAGACCGTTGCCGATGCCGGGTATGAAGTAGTGGATATTCAGTAAGAAAAGAAAACGGGAGTCCACATCCTTAAGGATGTGGACTCCTGTTTTAGTATGCTTATTTTCTGGGCGGCAGAAGGCTTTTCAGATATGCCTTGTCCTCCGGCGAGACACGATAGGATTCTCGGGCCTTCTGTACGAATTTCCGGAAGGTCCAAGGCTCCAGATTCGCTGTGGGCAGGAAGGCACGGACTTCTTCCGGGAACTTGGCCCATGCCGTAGCCAAAAGCCATGCCTGACCCATACGGACGTAGTAATGCTCCGACTGGACGGCGGCAGTACGGCGCAGTACTTCCGGCAGATAAGTCTCTTCCAGATACTGGGACAGCATAACGATGAGCCCCACACGAACCGCCCAGGGATTCGAGGAAGCAAGATATGCCTGGATGTGGCGGAAGTAATCCGCTTTTGCCGTACCCTTTGCCAGAACTTTTTTCAGGGAAGAGGCGAAGGTATCGCAGATGGCCCAGTTTTCCGTCAGCTCTTCCGCCATGCAGTCACTGTGGGGCAGAAAATCCGCATAAGGCAGAGCGGCGCAGACCATGCCGTAGAGCAGGCGTTCCTCGTGGAAGTCTGTGCCGCAGACACTCAGGAAAGCGGAGGCGTCGCCCCTGGCAATTTCCTTGGCGGTTTTGCGCAGAAGGGGCAGGCGCAGTCCCAGAGTAGGCAGCTGGGAGGCCAGCAGGGATTCGTTGAAGAGCCGGTATGTTTCATCGGCGTTTTGCCGCAGGTCCTTCAGGAAATCCTGATAGGACGCTTTTGTCCAGATGATGTGGTTTGGTTCCATGAGGATACCGCCTTTCTTTTTTTTCTGAAAAAGAAAACAGCGGCCTTTCTTGGGGGGAAAGCCGCTGTTCTCTTAAGGGCTGTCATTGTTAATACAGCAAGACAATTTGGGGGGCGTCTTACTGTACGGAGAAACAATGACAAGAAGAGATGAAAAGTTTGATTCAAAATAGTCTGGTGTTAGGAGATTACACCAAACTACAGAAACAAGCAACGTTACAAAAATGTTTTTCTATCATAAAAAATAAGTATTAGAATAGAAACATTTTTTATTATAATGCAATATTTTCGCAAAAAAGTCAATATATATTAGGAAAAACATTCCATTTCGGCGGCAGAAATTTTTTTTTCGCCGGGAACTTAAGGGAGAAACTTGTAACAGAAGGAATAATTTGATAACATAAGAAGGAGAAAGGGGGCGGAAGATACCGGATGAAAACAAGAGAATCCATGGAAAATTATCTGGAGACCATTTATCTGCTGGAGCAAAGGACTGGTTATGTCCGTGCCATAGATATTGCCACGGAGCTGGGGTTCAGCAAGCCCAGCGTCAGCAACGCCATGAAAAAACTGCGGGCGGAGGGCTATATTTCCGTAGAGGAAAAAAGCCGTATCGTTCTGACGCCGGAGGGGCGCAGGATCGCGGAAGGCACCTATGAGCGGCATTGTGTGATTGCGGCCGCCTTAATGCGCATCGGCGTTTCAGAGGAAACGGCCTTGCAGGATGCCTGCCGGATGGAGCATATCCTCAGCGAAGAGACGTTTTTGTGCATGAAACGGCATCATGAGGCCAGCCTGCGAAAATCAGAGGAATAAAAAACAGGAAGGGACAGCCGCTTGTTTTGCGGAGCCTTCCTGTTATTTTTTTGCCTGTTCAGCGGAAATCGCTGTACTGGTATGCTTTTCCCTGCACAGGGGTTTCGCCGATATGGTATTGTATCATTTCCGATACGGTTACCAGCTGATAGCCCTGTTCCAGCAGAGAGGGCACTAAAGTTTCCACTGCGTCTGCCGTGGAGTCATAAATGCCGTGCATCAGAATCACCTTGCCGTCCAGATTCCCTTCTTTTTTGATGGAAGCCAGGATACTGTCAGCGTTCCGGCTCTTCCAGTCCAAAGTGTCTACGGACCAGATGACGATGGAATAGGGAGAGTTTTGCCGCACGGTGGCGTTAAAGCTGCCGTAGGGCGGACGGAAGAGAGTGGGGGTTTGACCGATGACCTTCTGGAAAATGGCGTTTGTCTTCGCGTGATCCGCCTGAATCTGGGACGCCGTCAGGGTAGAAAAATCCTTATGGTCATAGGAGTGGCTGCCGATTTCGCAGCCCAGAGCCTGTTCCCGCTGGGTTACCTGAGGGTAACGCTCTACCCGGTAGCCTACGTCGAAGAAGGTAGCCACAACGCCGTATTTTTCCAGTGTATCCAGTATCCGGTTGGTAGCGCCGGTGCTGGGGCCGTCGTCAAAGGTCAGAGCTACCATGGGCTGATTGGGATCAATGACTCTGCCGCTGTCCGCCGCAGGCTGTTCCGGCTCGACTTCCTCCGGGTCCGTCAGATAGGAGCCGGAGAATACATCTCTGGGAACGATGACCATGGGCGCGCCGCAGGAGGCGGGCAGGATGGAGTATTTATCGAAATAGAACACAATGTCGCTGTCGCTGACGGTGAAGGAATCATACCATCCTCTGCCGGCGGAAAGAGCCTGTGTACCGCCGAAAAGACGGCAGGCGGTATCCTCATCAGCCATGAAATAGGATGTGACATATTCTTCCGCTTTTTCTTTGTAGGAGGGGCGGAACAGATCTTCCCAGGTGAAGGGATTCCCTGTCTTCAGATCAAAAACATAGACGTGGTATTTGGTAAAGGAGGCTGCACTGTCCGTTTCGCCATAGTTTTCCGTAAAGACGACGTTATAAAGCTGATCCTCCGTCAAAAAGGAGGTGTAGCTGATTGTAAGATAAGCCGCCTGTTTGGGTCGGGAAACTTCCGCGGCGGCCGCCTGTGCGTCAGCATACCGGGTCTGGTAGTCCGTAACCAGCTGCATAGCGGCTTCTTTTATTTTGGCGTCAACGGATTCTGTGCCGATGACGGGATATTCCACCGCGTAGGGCAGAGGATTCTGGTCGGAAATGATCTGCTGGGCTTCTCCCGCTGTCTGCGAGGATTTTTGCTGCGCAAAATACTGCTGGGCGGAAGAGGCAAAGGAATCCTGGGCGCTGGCGGCAGAGGTCATGCCAAGACCCAACAGCATGGTCAGGACCAAGAGCCGGCAGAGCCAGAGGAAGGATGTTTTTTTCATGTGTTCCACCTCCTGGAAACGTTGTTATGACTGAGGGCCTTTCTGATAGTCAGGATGCAGATAGCGCCCTTTTTTGACAGTTTTTTTGCCATACTGGATGGCATGCTGAGGACAGCGGTGCAGACAGGCCAGGCACATATTGCAGTGGTCCTCTTCCCAGACGGGAACGCCCGCGGCCATGGTGATACAGCCGGAGGTGCAGACCTGGGCGCACAGACCGCAGCCGATACAGTTGACCGTAGGGTAAAAAGCGTCTGTTTTTGTGGCAAAGCGCCGGAACAAAGGATTGATGATATTGCTTTTAACAAAGGAGCCCCGTCCTTTTTTCACCCGGAAAAAGTCTCTTTTTTCCAGCTTGACGGCCCGCAGAATCAGCTGAATCACTTCGTCGGCATGCTGCCATTTCTTACGCTGTTCTTCGGGGGAGTCCACCCGGAACATGACAACGTAGTTGTCGGGCATGACCACGGAAAAGCCGCTGTCCAAGGACAGGCCGTTTTCCTGAAGACAGCCCTCCAGAATGGACATGGTTTCCCCGGCGGAGTCACCGCAGGTGCAGACCGCGTAGGTATAGATATCATCGGCATAGTATAATTCCAGATTTTTGATAAAGTCCTCTACGGCTTTGGGCGGTGCCCAGCTGTATACGGGAAATACAAAGCCCAGTTTTTCCCCGGGTTTGAGTGTATAGGTATAGTTGCCGGCTTTGGCCGCCTCCGCCAGATTTACCATATGGTCGCCCAGGCCTTCCGCCAGCATTCTTGCGGTATGGTAGGAGTTGCCTGTGCCGGAAAAATAAAAGATCATAGTCATAACCTCCCCGAATTCGATTGTATTGTCTGCGTCGGACGGTGCTTTCGCCAGACCGACGGCTTTTTTCCATCATACCACAAAATAGAGGTATGATTTTTTCTTTTTTATTAAGTTTTTATAACTTTTCTGATAAAAAAGAACAGGCAGGACGTCTTTGCGTCCTGCCTGTATGGAACAGAGGGGGGATCTATTATTTCAGGTTGCTGATTACGTCAGCGGATACATACAGTACGCCGTCAGTCAGTACGGGAGCGGATGCAGCGGTCATCGCCATATCGCCTTCCACTACATAAGTGGTGCTGCCCATAGTTACGCTGGATACAATGCCGTCTTTCTCCAGCAGAACGGGTTCTGTCTTGCCCTGCCATGTTACAGTATAGCCCTTTGCTTCCGCAGCGTCACGCAGCGCAACGGTTTCGGGTGCTTCTACTTCTTTGACAGCAGCGGTATTTGTTTCTTCCACAGCTTCTCTTTCTTCCAGCAGAAGAACGAAGGAAGGAGTGGTCTGCGCGGGGATGCTTCTTGTGGTTACATCATAGAATACCACCGCGTTTTTGTTTTTGATGTCATCAGCGCTCAGGATGCTTCTGGTACCCAGAGTTGTCAGGATAGTTGTGGAAGCGTCCACATTCAGCTGCAGCATATCAGCGGTGTTTACCAGATCTTCATTGAAAAGACCAACACAGATGAAGCCCTGATCCGCGTTAGCCACTACTGCGGAAACACTGCCCAGGTAAGGAGGCATGCTCATGCCCATGGGGCTGTTTGCGCCGTAAACAACAGCAACTTCCATGCCGTCTGTCAACTGGTCTGCTGTGATGATGGAGCCTGTTTTTCTGTCAGCGATAGTAGTTGTGGGAGATACCACAAAACGCAGGCCGCCGTTTTCGTTGTCGATAGTGATTACCTTGTTGCCGTCCTGTGTGTCGGAGATCTCTACGATCTTGCCGCTGTTTGTCAGGTAAGCAGCTTCGGATGCTTCTGTTTCTTCCACATCTGCCAGTACAGCCGCTGTGGTGCTGTCTGCTTCGCCGTTCATTACGTCAGCGTAAGCCGCTGTGGTACCCAGTACGGTAAATGCCAGTGTCAGTGCCGCGATTTTTTTTGCGTTGAGATTCTTTTTCATATTGTTTTCCTCCTAAAAAATATCTTTGAGATTGATTTTCGTTTTTCTGATTTTTTTCACCGGTTTCTCACCGGCTCTGTATACTCAGACGGGGCGGTTTTGAAAAAGTTCCGAAAAAAATAAAATTTTTTTTGTATTTCTTTTGATACATAAAAATCGGCCTAATGTGACCCGGTTACAGAACGGCGGCTGTGGAAGGAGTATACTGATGTCAGAACAAAACAAAAACCGCAGAGCGAAAGGGAGGCTGGAGACATGAGAAACGTATTGATTTTAGGCGGTGTGGCGGCAGGCACAAAGGTGGCAGCGAAATTGAAGAGAATGTGTTTTGACGCGGATGTGAAGATCCTGACCAAGGACAGGGATATTTCTTACGCTGGCTGTGGCCTGCCTTATTATGTAGGCGATGTGATTACCGATCGGGAAAAGATCATTGTCAATACACCGGAGAAATTCGCCGCTCTGACAGGGGCGCAGGTATTGACAGACCGGGAAGCTGTAAAGCTGGACCCGGCGGCAAAGACCGTTACCGTAAAAAATCTGGCGGAAGGCACTGTGGAGGGATATCCCTATGACGCCTGCGTTATTGCCACAGGCGCTTCCTCCATCGTACCGCCCATGAAGGGCGTGGAGCTGGAAGGGGTATTTCCCATGCGTACCCCCAACGATGCTGATGGCCTGAAGGCCTATATCAAGAAAAACGGAGCAAAAACGGCGGTGGTAGCCGGCGGCGGATTTATCGGTCTGGAAGTGGCGGAAAATTTGCAGGAACAGGGCCTGCGGGTGACGGTCATGGATATGGCGCCGCAGGTACTGCCGGGCTTTGATCCGGAAATGGCGGCCTATGGCAAGCGTCATCTGGAAAAAATGGGGATCTCTGTGCTGACCTCCACCAAAATGGAAGAAATCACCGGGGAAACAAAGGCGGAAGGCGTACAGACAGACAAAGGACTGCTGGCGGCGGATGTGGTGGTGCTTTCTCTGGGTATCCGGCCCAATACGGCATTTTTGAAGGATACAGGGCTGGAATTCGCCAAAAATGGCGCCATCTTTGTGGACCAGCAGATGCGCACGGCCTTGCCGGATGTTTACGCCGCCGGGGACTGCGCTGTGGTTTCCAATGCCTTGACGAAGGAAACACAATGGTCTCCCATGGGCTCCGCCGCCAATATGGAGGGACGTGTGCTGGCGGAAGTGCTGGCGGGAAAGGAACAGCGCTTTGGCGGTGTACTGGGTACAGCCGTAGTGAAACTGCCGGGAATGAACGCCGCGCGGACCGGATTGAACGAAGCGGCGGCGAAGGCGGTCGGCTATGATGTGGAGACCGTGGTGGTGGTCAATGATGATAAGGCCCATTACTATCCCGGCGCCGATAACTTCGTAACAAAGCTTATTGCCGACAGGAAAACGAAAAAGCTGCTGGGCATCCAGGTGTTTGGCCCTGGCGCTGTGGACAAGATGGTGGATATTGCCGTAACGGCTATTACACTGGGCGCAACTGTGGACCAGCTGGAGAATATGGATCTGGCTTACGCGCCGCCGTTCTCTACGGCGATCCATCCCTTTACCGGCGCTTTGAATATCCTGAGAAATAAAATGGAGGGCGTGCTGGATTCCATGACACCGGCGGAATATCTGGAAAACAGAGGCCGGGGATACCATATCATCGACGTTTCGCAGGTACAGGCCTTGCCGGAGGCACAGTTTGTGGATGTGGCCAAGGTCAATGGCCCTCTGGAAGGCGTGAAACAGGATGAGCCCATCCTGCTGATCTGCACCAAGGGCAAACGCAGTTATCTGCTCCAGCAGAGACTGAAGCATTTCGGCTATACCAATACAAAGGTACTGGAAGGGGCGCTGTGGGTTAACGAACCTCCCGCAGCAGAAGAAGAGAGAAGGTAAATGATACAGAAAAGAGCGTGGGCACGGTCCGCGCTCTTTTTGCCGCGGGACTTGAGAAAGAGAAAAAAGACTTTTATAATGTAAGAAAAGCAAAAAGGAGGGAGACCATGGAGCCCATCGAAGTAGTACATACCTTTCCGCCGATTTTTGACAAAAACAGCCGTCTGCTGATTCTGGGGACGGTGCCCTCAGTGAAATCCAGAGAAAAGGATTTTTACTACGGTCACCCGCGGAATCGGTTCTGGCCCCTGCTGGCCTTTCTCTGCGGAGAGGAGCCGCCGGAAACGAAGGAAGAAAAAACAAAACTCCTTCTGCGCCACGGCATCGCTCTCTATGATGTGGTGGAACGCTGCACCATTACCGGTAGCAGCGACAGCAGTATCCGAAATGTGGTGCCGGTGGATTTGCGGCCCATTCTGTCCCAGACGGGAAACATCCCCATTTTTGTCAATGGGGCAACGGCGGCCCGGCTGTACAAGAAATTTCTGTATGCCCAAACGGGGATTGCGGCGGTATCCCTGCCTTCCACCAGTCCCGCCAACGCCGCATGGACCATGGAACGTCTGCGGGAGGCGTGGGGCGCGGCCCTTCTGCCGTTTTTTGAGGGGTAGAGGTCTGGGCGTTTTGCACCAAAAGCGGGAAAGGACAGGGAAAAACTTATACAATATCAAAAAAGTGTATAAAACCAGTAGGTTTTTCTGTCTTTTTCCGTTGACAGGGGAGAGAGAACCTGATACAATGCAACAGAAGTGAATAAGGAAGCTTATCAAGAGTGGTTGAGGGACAGGGCCCTGTGACACCCGGCAACCGGCGGAAACGCATCGGTGCCAATTCCCCCGCAGTATTGCGGAAGATGAGTAAGATCGGAAAAGCCCTGCGGCTTTTTTTTTATGCCCTGGGCAAAAAAGAGACAACGGCAGTTGTTCAAAGACCAGAAACTTGATAATACAAACAAACACAATGGAGGATTTTTATGAGCAGAAGATTATTTACATCCGAGTCCGTAACAGAGGGGCATCCCGATAAGATCTGTGACCAGATCTCCGACGCCATTCTGGATACCATTCTGGCAAAGGACCCTAAGGCGAGAGTTGCCTGCGAAACCTGCACCACCACAGGCATTATTTTCGTAATGGGGGAAATCACCACCAGCGCCTATGTAGATGTGGAAGGCATTGTCCGTGACACATTAAACCAGATCGGCTACAACCGCGCGAAATATGGTTTTGACAGCGAGACCTGTTCCGTACTGACCTCTATCCATGGTCAGTCCCCCGACATTGCTCTGGGCGTGGACAAGGCGCTGGAAAACAAGACCGGCGAAGATGACAGCGAATTCGATACCGGCGCAGGGGATCAGGGCATGATGTTTGGTTTTGCCTGCGACGAGACAGAGGAACTGATGCCTCTGCCCATCTCTCTGGCCCATAAGCTGACCAAGAGACTGGCGGAAGTGCGCAAAAACGGCACACTGCCTTATCTGCGTCCCGACGGCAAGGCACAGGTAACTGTGGAATACGTGGATGAAAAGCCCGTTCGTGTAGATACAGTGGTTGTTTCCACACAGCATGACCCCGAAGCCACACAGGAACAGATTCGTCAGGACATCATTGAACATGTGGTAAAGAAAGTAATTTCCGCTGACCTGCTGGATGACAGCACAAAATACTATATCAACCCTACCGGCAGATTCGTTATCGGCGGCCCTCAGGGCGACAGCGGTCTGACCGGCAGAAAGATTATCGTAGATACCTACGGCGGCTACGCTGCTCACGGCGGCGGCGCTTTCAGCGGCAAGGACCCTACGAAGGTAGACCGTTCCGCTTGCTATGCGGCAAGATATGTAGCGAAAAACATCGTTGCCAGCGGCATCGCCAAAAAGTGTGAGGTACAGCTGGCCTATGCCATCGGTGTGGCAAAACCCGTATCTATTCTGGTAAACACCTTTGGCACCGGTAAGATCTCCGATGAAAAGATCACAGAGCTGGTACAGAAGAATTTTGACCTGCGCCCCGCGGCTATCATCAAAAACTTCGACCTGCTCAGACCCATTTACAAACAGGTGGCGGCATACGGCCACTTTGGCAGAACAGACCTGGATCTGCCCTGGGAAAAAACAGACAAAACAGACGTATTCAAAATCTGAGAAAAGAGAGATTGCGGCATATGACGAAAGTCATATGCCGTTTTTCTATATTTTCGTAACAAAAAGTTAATGGAATTGTTAATATAATTTATGGGATCGTCCTTGTATTCTAAGGCGGAACAAGAGAAAATAATACTAGAGAGAAAGGCGCAAAATCAGGAAAGGAGGCGGCTTGACATGAAAAAAGCATATTTGGCGGGCGTTCTGGCGGCAGTACTGCTTTTGCCCACGGCAGCCCTGGCGGCGGATGCGGCCCCTTCTTTGACCTATGTTTGCTCCCTTTCTGCGGAGGACTCCGATCTGGAGGCGGGAAAATGGGAATATCTCTTTACGTCGGGGGAAGAAACGAAGATCCTCCTGCGGGAAGGGGAAAAACGGGAATTCCTGCTGTGCAGCGGTGTCTTTACAGCGGCGGATGTGAAGATCATCAAAGATACGGCCTATGTTCCCCTGTCTGTTTTGGTGGAGGATCTGGGCTTTGCGGTTGCCGAGGAAAAAAACGGCGTCTCTCTGGTCAGAGACGACCAGAAGCTGATGGTCAGCAGCAAAGGCGGGACACTGGATACCTCCAAAATGCTGCCTCTGCGGGATATTGCCGAAGCATTGGGGGCAGAAGTGACCTATGAGCGGGACGGTATCGCTCCTTTGGGGAATCCTATCATCAGTGTGGAGTTCCGGCAGACGGTGCTGACGGAAGAAGAAGCGCTGGAGCGGGCAAAAGAGACTTTGACCGCCTGTCTGGAAGCGGAACGGGAAAGCGGCTGGATTGTACAGGACCGTGTGGCGGAAGACCCTGCTGTTTCCGCTGCCATCGAAAAGGAGATTTCTGAGATGGCATTCACGGAGGATATTGTGGCGGGTTATTATGTACTGGAAGGACCGGGGCTGTTTCTGGTGGAAAAAAGCACTGGGGACCTTTACCAGAAAACTGGCGAGGGCCAGGGCGGCAGCGTCTCCTACATGGAAACCATTCAAAAGGTGGAAATGGGAGACACGGAAGTGTTTGCCGGGTATTACCTGGGATGAGCCTGAAACAGGAGAATTTTTGAGCGGCGTCGTTTTCGACTTTTTCATAAGAAAAAGTGTTCTTATGGGGAGTCTGTGGTCAGGCGCCGCTTTCTGATGGGGAAATACTTGACTTTATCAAGTAAATGAGATATACTTGACAAAATCAAGTAAAGGAGGATGTGTTATGAAAGATACACTGGCTTTTCTGGTTTCTCAGCTGCGTCGGGATTTTAGCGCCTACTGCGGCCATCAGCTGCAGGAGATGGGCGTGACCCAGAGGGAACTGTTTTATATAATTTACATTGGAAATCACGGAGGATGTCTGGCCAAGGAGGTCTCTGCCGCTTTGGCGGCAGACGCCGGGTATACGGCACGGCTGTTGGCAAAGCTGGAGGAAAGAGGGTTTCTCCGGCAGGAAGTGAATCCGCAAGATAAGCGGGCCAAGCAGCTGTATCTGACAGAGGAAGGGGAGAAGATCAGTCAGGCCAGCCGCCGTTTATTCGCCCAGTGGGACGAGGAAGTCTTTTCTCGGTTTTCTCAGGAGGAACGGCAGGCACTGCTGAGTCAGATGAAAAAAATATGGGCACAGAGGAGGGCGGAAGCGGATGTATGAGACCATTTGCAGCCCTATGAAGCTGGGGTCCGTGGAATTGAAAAACAGAATCCTATTCGCGCCTACCACATTAGGTGTTTCCGGGGAAAAATATCTGGAGCGGATGGAAGGGATCGCCGCCGGCGGCTGTGCCATGATTGTGGTGGGGGATGTGCCGGTGGGAAAGAGCGCCTTCGGCCCTTCCCTCTATTCCAAAAAAGGCATGGCCTTTTACACCAAACTGGCGGAACGGGTACATCGCCATGGATGTCTTTTATGCGCCCAGCTCCATCAGAGCGATTCGGATATCAAAGGGATGCTGCCCTATCTTCCGGCGGTGCTGGCAAAACGGATGACGGCCGACGAACTGCGGCAGAAGCTCAACGAAAAAATCGGGGCGTATATTTCTCAGATGCCGCTGAAAGAAGTGCGGGCCACGACGAAAGCCTTCGGAGAGGCGGCAGTGCTGGCCAAGGAAGCGGGCTTTGATGTGGTGCAGGTTCATGGGGACCGGATGTGCGGCAGTTTTGCCTCCTCCCTGTTTAACCATCGGGAGGATGCTTATGGCGGCACATTGAAAAAACGGGCCAGATTTTTGCTGGAGGCCGTCAGCGCTGTACGGAAGGCTCTGCCGGAGATGCCCATTGACGTGAAGCTGGCGGTGCGTATGGAACATCCGGCCTATGGCAAGGCGGGTTTTACGGTGGAGGAGCTGGAAACGGTGGTGCCTTTGCTGGAACGGGCCGGGGCCGACAGCTTTCATGTGACGCTGGCCAACCACTCCTCTTTGACAGATACCATACCGCCCAAAGATCATCCTGCTTTTGGAGCGGAGGGATGCTTTCTTTTTCTGGCGGATGCAGTGAGAAAATACACAAAATTGCCTATCTGCGGCGTCGGCGGGCTGTCCAGTCCGGATTTTGTGGAGGAACAGCTGGCCAAAGGCAGGATACAAATGGCGGCCATGAGCCGTCAGCTGCTGGCGGACCCGGCATGGGTACAAAAGACGGCGGCAGGAAAAACAGAGGACATCAGAAAATGTGTGCGGTGCAACCGGGATTGTCTGGGAGGGCTCCAGCGGCACGAAGGCACGCATTGTATTTATGAAAGGAGCGGGAAGAAATGAAATATGCCGTTTGTTACGAAAGCAGGACAGGAAACACGGCTATGCTGGCGGAACGTATCCGGCAAATATTGCCGGAGGAGGATTGTGTCTATTTCGGCGTTCCAGAGGCGGAGGCGCTGAAAGCGGAATGGATCTTTGTGGGATTTTGGACGGATAAAGGCACCTGCCCGGAAAAAACGGCGGACTTTCTTTCCGGTTTGAGCGGAAAAAAGGTCTTTTTCTTCGGGACTGCGGGATTTGGCGAAAGTGCCGCTTATTTTGAACAGATCATGGAACGGGTGCGGACAAACCTGCCGGAGGATGCCGCGGAAATGGGTCATTTCCTCTGCCAGGGGAAGATGCCCCAGGCGGTAGCGGATCGGTATGAGGCCATGGAGGATTCTCCCCGCCGCACCATGATGCTGGAAAATTTCAAAAAAGCCCTTTCCCATCCCAATGAGGAGGATCTGGCGGCGCTGGAAGGGGCGGTCAGAGGCAGTTTCGGGCAATAAAAAAGACGCGGGAACTTTGAAAAAAAAGATCCCGCGTTTTTTATTGGATGGGAAGCGCAGACGGATTCCCGCGTTTATTCCTGTTCGGTCTGTTCCGGCGCCGGTGTATCCAGTTTCCGGATACAGCAGCGGCCTTTTCCGTTTTTCTTGGCCTGATACAGCATTTGGTCCGTTTCCGCGTAAAGCTGCTGATAGGGGTAATTGGGCTGGGTACAGATGCAGATGCCGATGCTGCATCCGATTTCCATGGGGTGACCCTGCCAATGGATATCCTTTAGCTGCTTCAGCAGTGTATTTCCAAGGGCCAGGGCGGTTTCTTCCGTCAAAGGCCGGTCATAAAGCACAGAGAACTCGTCGCCGCCGATACGGCCCATGCCTACCGCCATGGTAAATACACTGCGCAGAGTATTGGCGGTCTCCACCAGCACAAAGTCGCCGCAGGGATGGCCGAAACGGTCATTGACCTCTTTGAATCCGTCCAGATCCATCATGAACAGGGTCAGCCCTGTTGCGGTTCTGGCACGCTCGGAATTTTGGAGCAGCTGTTCCGCGCGGTATTCCACCGCGGCTCTGTTGAGCAGTCCCGTCAGAGGGTCCTGCTGTACCAGCTGCCGCAGTGTGTCGTTCATCTGAACGATCTGCTTCTGCTGCTGGAGGACGATACAGATATGGTGCGCATGGGCAAGAGAGACAGACATAGCGACCACAAAGGAAATGGTCATATTAAGGATGCTGCCCGTGTCCATCAGCGGCGCCATAATGAACAGAAACAGTACATAAATGATGACATGCTGCAGGATGCTGCACCAGAAAGGCGCCTGGATCAGCAGGGATAAGGCCAGCAGCGCCGTTGTCAGCACCGCGGTCCCGGCGTGGGGATCACGGTAGAGGTCATAAGTGTTGAGGGCCAGATGCCACAAAAGCATCAGCGTTGTCAGGCTGAACTGCACAGCCCATTGATGGAGGGCGGAAGCCCGTTTGAGCGGACGGCGCACCAAAAGCCAGATGGCGCCAATGACAATTAGAAGGATGTACATGCCAAAATAAATGCGGTTATTCAGGCTGCTCAGTTTTGAGGTGGACCAAAGCAGCACCCGGGCCATATTAAAGGCCTCGATGACAAAAATAATGGCGCAGATGAACCATAAGGAAAATTCGTTTTTCCGTACGGATTCCTGATAAAATTCCTGGCGGATAAAGCTGGGAATATTCAGATGGCTGAATAATTTATGCAGTTTATTGGGTTGATTGGAATCGAGTGTTTTATCCATAGACCACAATCCTTTTTCTTTTTCAATACGTTTTGCAGATATTTTCCATGCCAGACGGTTTGGACTTTCTTTATATTCATACGGAAAAACGGCAGGCGTCTGTTTCCGGCGGCGCGGGGTTCCTGGCGGCCAGGGGCGGCGGGAACGGGCGCTGACGAAATCCCCTTGACGTTAAAGGGATTCCGTGATATTTTCATTTTATACGCATACGTTGAAGGGGAAAAGTATAGATTCAGAATTTGACGCGTTAAGTGCAAAATTTGTTTTGCGCAGAAAAGGAGGCGATTTTGTGCTGCGGATCGCGATATGTGATGACGAGAAAAAGCATACGGAACAGACGGCTGTGCTGCTGGAGGAATATTTCCGGCAGAGACCCTTATTAGAAGGGGAAATCGAGACCTTCCAAAACAGCAGGGATTTGCTGGAACGGGTTGGAGACCGGGAGGGCTTTGATCTGTATATTCTGGATATTCTGCTCCCGGAGATCAGCGGTATTGATACCGGGCGGAAACTGCGAAAGATGGGAGACCGGGGGGAGATCATCTATCTGACGCATACCAATGATTTTGCCGCGGACAGCTATGATGTCCATGCCTTTTTTTATTTGCTGAAGCCGGTGAAGGAAGAAAAGCTCTATCAGGTGTTGGATGGGGTCGTAGAAAAACTCCAGCGTCGGCAAAACAGCGCTGTGGTGGTCAATACCACAGATGGGCCTCGGCGTATCCTTATGGAGGATATCTACTATGTAGAGCGTGTGGGCCGCATCATGCGCTATTATTGTACGGACGGCACCATAGACTCGCAGACCATCCGGGTTCCTTTCCGGCAGATGGCCGCGCCGCTTTTGGCAGACCGAAGATTCTGTCTGTGCGGAGCCAGTTTTGTGCTGAATTTTCAGCATGTGATCGGCGTAAACAAGCAGGAAGCGCTGCTGGATGACGGCAGGAGGGTGACGCTGCCCAGAACCGCGGCGGCGGACTTTAAAATGGCCTGGGGAAATTACTGGCTGGAACAACCGGAAGGCATGTAATGATTCCAGAAGAGGGAGAGGATAGATTGGAACTGGATGTTTACCATACATTGCTGATTGGAATCACGCAGATGTTTTTGGGCAGTTATGTGTTTATGCTCATTGATTTTCGAAAGCCGGTACAGCTGTGGCAGAGGCGATGGATTGTTACAGCGGTGATGATTGTCGGCAGTAATCTGGTAGGACTGCTTTTCTTCCAGTTTTGGAAGATATACTATCGTGTGGCGGCCATGACAGTGACATTTCCTTATATTCTGGTTACACTCTTATGTTCCAGACAACGGGATTTCCGGGCGGTGTTCAGCATTGCCACGGGTCTGTTCGTTGGCTGCACCGGGACCATAGCCGCCTTATTGGCCGAGCCCTTTCTAGGGTACGATACCTATTATACCCTGGTGGTGCGTACGATTTTTTTCTTTTTGATGGCCATTGTGCTGCGGCGCTTTAAAACCGCGTACAAGAAAATGCTGGTACAGCTGGACCGGGGCTGGGGGGTGCTGAGTATCATTCCCGTTGTGACGTTCCTGCTGATGCTGCATATTGTCACGACCATTGTGCCGGCGGATTATCCTACGGCCATGATGATGGCGGTGGGCCTGCTGGCGGTGTGCAGCAGCGCCTATTATCTGATGTACCTGTTTTTTGAGCATATCCAGAAGGAAACGGCGGCCAACAATGAGCGGGATATGCTGAAACTGCGGTTGTCTGCCCTGCAGAGCAGAACAGAGAGCGTGAAGGCCGCCGAACAGGCAGTCCGCACAGAACGCCATGATCTGCGGCATCGGCTGCAGACGGTAAAAGAACTGGTGGATCGGGGAGACAGGGCCGCGGCGCTGGATTTTCTGGAGGCCGCACAGCAGAGACTGGAAACAAAAAAGGAGATCCATTGGTGCCGTCCCCCGGTGCTGGACGCTGTATTCTCCTCATATTTTGACCAGGCCCGGCGGCGGGGAATCCATGTGGACGCGAAGATCTCTCTGGCGGATACCCTGCCGGTGGATGAGGGGGAACTGGCTATCGTTCTGGCCAACGTGCTGGAAAACGCCATTCATGCCAATATGGAGCTGTCCCCAGAAAAACGGGAGATCGGCTGCAAGGTTATGGGCAGTCCTTCCCTGATGCTGGAAGTGGTCAATCCCTGTGCCGGGACGGTGCTTTTTGATGAACAGGGCCTGCCTGTGGCAAAGGAGCAGGGCCATGGAATGGGGGTACAGTCGGTGGCGGCTTTTTGTGCCAAATACGACGCTGTGTACCAGTTTACCCAGGAGGAAGACGGCAGTTTCCGTCTGCGGCTGGTGTTGTGATCCCCTCGGAAGAACATGTTTTTCGAAAACACGGTTTTCCCGGAAGAAAACATGGGGGTTCGCTTGCCCGCTTTCTGCTGAGGATGGCTTAAGGATGGAATTTTCGATCAAGAATAGAATCGCTGGAACCCTTTTAGGATAAAGGGTTCCAGCGATTTTCTTATTCCCGGGAAAAGATTTCCGGGATTTTTATTTTCATATCTTATTTTTGTAGAAATATCAATCTCCCAGCAGCGCCGCCATCCAGTCGGTGGTCGGCATCCAGGAGCGGTCTGTGTAGGCTTCTCCCGCGACGGTATCCAGATTTTCCATGGTGATATCCCCGCCGGAAACCATATCCTGTGTGATGACAGTGGCAGGTAGCTCCAGCCAGTTGGAAGGTTCCCCGGTCATAGGGTCGATGATGGCATCCAGATCGCCGGACAGCTCCAGCGCCAGGACACGCATACCGAATTCTCCGTTATAGCTCCAGTTGGTGGTGGCGCAGGCCTTCCAAGGAGAGCCTTCGGCGGCCATTTTTTCAATATCCCCGTCGCAAAGATCGGCACTGACCAGAGGAATATCATAGCCGCCTTCTGTCAGCGCGGTATAAACACCATTGGCATAAAGGTCGTAGCAGCACCAGATGGCGTCGATATCTCCCGGCTGGTATTTGGCCAGTGTGGCCGCGGTGACTTCCGCCATGGAGGCTTCGGGATTACTCAAGTCGGAGGGGGCGATGGTTTCTACGGTCTGGATCAGCCCGGCTTCTTCATAAGCGGCATAGCCTTCCTGCCGCCGGTCAAAGGGAGTAAGATAACCGGGGCCTTCCCATACTTTCAGGATCTGGACAGGTTCGCCCGCTTCGGTTTTTTCCGGATACAGCTCCTGGCAGACATATTCCAGCAGCTGCTGTGCCAGCTGGGTATCCTGCTGGAAGAACTGGGTTACACCCTCCAGTGTCTGTGTCTGGCCGTCGCTGTCCTTGAACTGCGTATCAAAGGTAACGATTTTCAGATCGGGATAATCCGCCATCAGATCTGTTAAAAAGGAATAGGCATAGGATTCCCCGCCGTGGCTGAGCAGCAGTCCGTCGTAGCCGTCGGCGGCGCATTGTGCCACGGTTTCCTGCCATTGTTCATCAGACCCATCGCAGAAAAAGGCGTCATATTCCATGCCCAGCCCTTCCGCTGTTTCCTGAGCGGACTGAGACCATGTCTGGAAAATATCCGACGGCGCCATCTGCATGATGTAGGCCACCTTTTTCCCGGAGGTGGGGGCCTCCACGGCGGATGGTTCCGTCTCGGATGTTGTTGTTCCGGAGCAGCCGGTAAATGCGAAAACGCACAAAAGTGCAAAAATTCCTGAGATCCATCGTTTCATAAAATTGTTCCCTCCTTCGTGGTTTCTCTGTGGTATGCCGCTGTTTTCTCCTTTGGGAAGAAGTCACTTGATAATGCCGTGATCCCGGGCGAGGGCCTCGATGCTCCGGTCATAGGTGGCTTCCGCTTCTTTGGAAAAGAAACAGCCGGGGACGCCTTCGTTATGATCCCTGTGGTGGGCCACACATGCACAGCATTTGCCGTGGCGTGGACAGTCATAGGTGCAGGGGCAGTCCCGTTTGTTGTCGCAGGTATTGCTCATATTCGTTCCCCCCCTTCGTTTTTGTATTCTTCTGTATTCATTTTAAAACAGAGCTGCGCCGAAGAAGAAAATGGAGAAGAATTTGCGCCGTATTGTGCAGGATTTGTTTTCCGCTCTTCCCTGCGAAAAACGCGCGAAGCCTGTCTGAGGGAAAAAAGAAAGCGGAATGTCTTGCAGTACAGGACGTTCCGCTTTTTTGTCTCTTTATGAAGATGCCTCGCAGGGCGTCCGCTTTTATGATGCAAAGCGGCTTACAGGTACATATAAAACAGGCCCTTTGTGGTGCTGTACCAGAGCAGGATGCCATGGCCCCGTTTGGGGACGCGCAGCTGCAGATCCCATTCGGGATACTGCTTGTACAGATAGATATTATCCCCGGCGGCAAAGGCCACAAAGGAGATGTAGTTGTCCTTTTCCATGGGATGGTCCGATGTGAGGAACCAGTCGTTTTCGATAACCTCCGCATGGAGTTTCTCCTCCGGGGCGGCTTTTTTGGCCGTCATAGCCTCCAATGTTCTGCCGCAGCAGGAAACAGAGGCGCTGCCTGTGGATACGGTCAGTCCGCCGCAATGGGGGCAGATAAAATAATTCGCTTTTTTCATATTTCCCTCCGGTTGTTCTTCCGTCAGTGTGCCTGTCAGAAGTTTTTCAATGGGCACGCCATAGAGCGCGGATATGGCCCCCAGCATGGAAATATCGGGGCATCCCAGTCCCGTTTCCCTTAATTAAAGATATTGTTGGGTAAAAAAGAAAGGTCAGTCGATTTTGCCGATGAAGCGGTAGTAGATTTCTACTTCCTGCTCACGACTTCCGTCCTCGCCCTTGACAGCTTCGTGGACGGTTATTTTTTCAATTAGAGTGTTCAGAAGTTCGGCGGTCAGCTCCACAGGGTTGACATACTGTTTCATTAGGGCAATCCACTTTTCAGCATCCGCTGCGGTCTGTACGGCGGCTTCCATCGTTTCGTGAAGCTGTCTTATTTTTGTTTCAAGTTCCTTTTGCTCGTTCTGGTACTTCTCGGACAGCATATTGAAGTTATACTCGGTTATGCGTCCGGCAGACCAGTCCTCATACATTTTAGCAAACAGCCCGTCAACCTCGGCTTTACGCTTCTCTGCCTTTTTCAGCTCCGCAGCCTGCTTTTTCTTCGCAGAGTTTCTTTCCCTGTCGCTGGCATTGAGTAGCCGTTTCAGCAGCTTGTCCTCGTCTTTCTGTACCATCATAGACCAGTATTGCAGTCTTGCAAGCACATAGGCATACAGTACATCATAGCGGATATAGTGCATGGAACACTGGCGTAATCCCTGTCCGTACTTACTGCAATGGTAGTGTGCATAGGGATTTTTGTTCTGGCTGTTTACACCATAAGCCAATGACCATCCGCAGTCCGCACATTTTACCAGCCCGGAAAATATCTGCGTTGTGCCATTCTTCTGTCGTCTGCGTCTGCTTGCAATCAGCTCCTGAACTTTTTGGAACACTTCTTCGGAAATGATGGCTTCGTGGGTATTTTCCACACGATACCATTCTTCCTGCGGCTTCCGCACCTTTTTCTTGTTCTTGAATGAAATGTTGCTCTGCTTGTTGTGAACGCTGTGACCGATGTAGGTTTCCTCTTTCAAAATGCTCTTGACCTGTGCTATCGTCCACGCATAGGCTTTTTCTGCGGGCGCACCGGCGTAGATATTGGCGAAAGTCCCATATCTTTCATAGTTCAGCCAGCCGGGGGTAGGTACTTTTTCTTCCACCAGAATCCGTGTAATGCTGGCGGCACCCCTCCCGTGTACGGCAAGGTCAAAAATCTTCTCTACAATCCAGCGTGTTTCCGGGTCGATCAGAAGATGACCTTTTTTGTCCGGGTCTTTTACATAGCCCAGCGGTGCATAGGCTCCATAGTGTGCGCCATTGGCAAATCTTGTGTGCATGGCAGCCTTGACCTTTTTGCTGGTCTGTCGGGCGTGCATTTCATTCAGGATGTTTAAGAACGGGGCAAGCTCGCTTTCTCCGTTGATGGTGTCCACATTGTCATTGATGGCAATGTAGCGTACTCCCTTGCTGGGGAAATAGATTTCCGTGTACTGACCGGTCAGGATATAGTTTCTTCCCAGACGGGATAAGTCCTTTGTGACAACGCAGTTGATTTTCCCGTCCTCGATGTCATCAATCATCCTTTGGAAACTTGGACGCTCGAAATTTGTCCCGCTCCATCCGTCGTCAATATACTCGTCTACAACGGTCAGCCCATGCTCTGCGGCATACTGCCTAAGCATCATGCGCTGGGTCTGGATACTGCCGCTTTCCCCCTGTAATTCATCGTCACGGCTCAATCTCAAATATAGTGCAGTGTTATAAATCGTTGTATTGTATGGTTGTTTCACGGTTAAAAATCCTCCTTCTAAAAGAAACAACCCACGCTTATACAATACTCGCTGGTACAAGTATATCATAAGCGTGGGCTGATTGACAGTCGTTATTCCGTATTTTTTCAGGAAGCGGCGGCAGCGTGCTGGATCACATCTTCCAGCAGGCTGTCAAGCGGCTTCCCATCCTGTGCGAAATGCTCCGATACCTTGATACGGACTTTCCCCATGACAAAATACTGGGTGCCGTCTTTTTCGGTAAGCAGGGTGCCGCTGTTTTTGTTATTGCTCTCGTTTTTGCTTTTTGCCATAGGCAGTTACCTCCATAAATGAAATATGCCCGACAAGGGAATGTCAGGCAGGTGTACAGCCGCAGACTGTCTCCGTGTCAACCAAACCGTGTCAACCGGCAGAAAAGACTTTGAAAACAATCCATAGGCGCTCTATTATTATTTTTTACTTTTTCTTTGATTTCTTGGTTGACATGGTTGACAAAGGAGAGAAATGCCCCAAATATCAGGCTTTTCCCCGTCAACCGGCTGTCAACCAAAGCGTCAACCAAACTGTCAACCGGTGGCTTTTCAGAATGGCAGTTCCATTTGCCGGGCTTCTTCTTCCGTGATTTCCTGAAAACCGTCCCCCTCCGGCGGAGCTTGGTTGACACGCTCCCAGCCTTTTTGAGAACCGTATTTCTTATACCGCTTCGGGCTTTTGTAGGCTACCCAGCCCTGTATGATGCCGCCCGCAATGCCGGTATTCATAATCTCGCAAATTGCCCGTGTCTCCCAGTCTGCCGGGGAATTTAAGTTCCCCAGTGCTTCCTCATAAAGCTGCTTGGAGCATACCCTGTCGCCGGTGTAGTCCTCCAAATAGGCGTAGATCATGCTAGCTTGTGTGTCTTCCTGCATAAAGTCCTGCTGGTGGGCGTTCAGGTATCGGTTCATTTCCATACTGAATGACAGCTTATACTTCCCACTGCGGTAAACCGTCATGGCTTCCGCCCACATCTGTTCGATATACGCCCTCGCCGCCGCTTCATCATCCAGTATGTGAACCTCCGCCCGTTCCGGGTACACCGTCACGGGGAGAAAGCGCCGGTTGCCGGTGCGGTCACGGGGTAAAAAGTCCTGCCGGTTGGTCGTCCCTCCGAATACACATTGCCGCAGCCGGTCTGCCGGGTGTGTCTCATACGGCACCTTGTAGGTTTCTTTCTGGCGGCTTAAGAATGACTTGATTTCCTCAATACTCTTGGCGTTGGCTGTGGCAATCATCTCCGACATCTCGATAATCCAATGCCCTTGCAGCTTGCGGTACACATTTTCATCGTCCAGCTTCTTCAAATCGTCTGAAAACCATTCGTCCCTGCCTGCCAGCAGCCGGAAAAAGGTAGATTTCCCGGCTCCCTGACCACCAACCAGACAGAGCATGACCTCAAACTTGCTCCCCGGTCTGAATACCCGCCGGATGGCTCCCATCAGGAACAGTTTCAAGGCTTCATAGGTGTATTCGTCCGTATCGGCTCCCAGAAAGTGATGCAGGGCGTAACGGATGCGCTCTGTACCGTCCCATTGCAGACTGTTCAGGTAATCCCTGACTGGATGGTAGCGGTTTTCATTGGCAACAATCTTGATGGCGCTCTGCACCTTTTTCTCGCTGGTAAGCCCGTAATTTTCTTCCAGATACAAAAGCAGGTAGTTCATGTCCATGTCGGTCAGCGTGGTACTGGTGCGCTCCCAGCCCAGCGGCTTCACAATGTCAATCTGCTCCGTCAAAAGGTTCAGGCGCAGCGCCCCGAGAAACAGAGGGTCACGCTGGAACACTGTCAGGCAGTTTCGGATGCTGTTCTTCACGCCGCCTTTCTGCGTCCCCTCTAATGTTTCCCGGATTTCTGCCGGTGTCTGCGCCGGTTCCATTGTGTCCATCGTCCTTTTGACCGCTTCCTGCGTTTCCGGCGGCAAGCTCTGAAATTCGCTGTTCAAGCCGCAACACCTCCTTTCCCTGTGCGGCGATCAATGCCGCTTTTTCTTCTATTTCTCCGTATAACAAAATATCCAAAAGGTATTCTGTGTAGCTTATCCTCTGCAACGCTTCCACAAAAAGAGGATGCCAGATGGCATCCTGCGGCTGTGGGGCGTGTGCTGTTTTCCAATGCTCCAGCAGGCGCAGATAATCGCATAGCATCCGTAAACAATACCGTTCCGTTTCCTGAAATCTCTGCTCCGCTGATTTTTGTCGGGGCTGTGACCTGTTGTGACGCTTCTTATCTGGCGACGCATTGCCGGATTTCTCATAGGAAACGCCGAAGTCCTCCGCAAGCCTGACCGCAGCTTCCCGTTTCCCCAATCCATACAGCAAAGCGGCAAAGTCGATCACATCCCCGGAAGCCCCGCAACCGAAGCAGTAAAAGCGGCTGTCCACTTTCATGCTGGGCGTGCGGTCATTGTGGAATGGACAGCAGACCATGCCATTTCTCCCCACCCGGATTCCATAGAATGAAGCAGCCTGCCGGGTGGTAACAGACTGTTTCACCGCTTCAAATACATTCAAATGCTCCCTCCATAAAAATACCGGTAGCGGTAAAGCTGCCGGTTATATCATAGCTCCATCTCATGTTTCTTTCTCTGTACTTCCTGTGGCTGCTCCCTCCGGCGCAGTGCGGTATCTACGGCGTTCTGCACCTGCCGCAGCCGTATGACTTCCTCCCGGAGTGGCTTGTGCTGCGGAGACAGTTCGGCATACTCTGTTTTTAACTGTGCATATTCCTGTTTCCATGCTTTCAGGGCAATGGGTTTTCCGTCCAGTTTTTCTTTCAGAATACGGCGGGCGGCATAAAACAGCCGTAACTCCGCATCGTGGGATGTTTCAAATTTCTCCCTCTGTTTCTTAAACTTGATATTGTTCAATTCCGTATGGACAGGTTTTAGCCGCTGGTAATTCTCGCCCTCCCGTATCAATTCCTGCAATTCCTTTATCCGGGCAGATTTCTTTTTCATGGAGCCGCTTAATGCTTCAAATTCTTCACTGACAGAGGAAAGACGCTCCTGCAAATCCTCTAATGTGAGCAGCTTGTTTTCCGTCAGATAATTGACGGCTTCGGCAAACTGCTTTAAGTTTCCGGTTCTGGCTTTATTGCTCCATGCCCCTGCGTTGCGCTGGTTGTAATAAGCGATCAGCAGGTCGGCAAGGCTCGGTGTCTGCGGTTTGGAAAGTTCTTCTTTTACCTCTGCCATCCAGACAAACAGGGCTTTGATCTTCTTCCTCACATCCTGCATGAGCCGGTTGGTGGCTTTAATCCAGCGGTTCAGTTCCCCTTTCTCGGTGCGGATGCCCTTTGCTTCCATCTGCCGGACATTAGCTCCCTCGTGGACAGTAGGTATCAGGTCAAGCCCCTGCCGCACATAGGAACGGTGGTCGATACGCACATCCAGCCCTTTTTCCTCAAATTTTGTATTAATGGCAGCCGCCCACTGCTCCCGCCAGTGTTCCAGCGTTTCCGGCTCATGCCAGTCTGTTGTATGGACAGCGTTAAACATATAATCGCCGTTTTTATCCCGGATTCGGTTTCCATCTTCATCAAGAAGATATTCCCGCCGCTGTTTTTGTCCCCATGTGCCATCCGGGTTCAAAGGGCGCATTGTTGTCATCACATGGAAATGCGGGTTTGGGATACCGCCGTCCTCTTTCTCCGGGCTGTGAAAAGCGAGGTCAGCAATCATGCCTTTTGCCACAAACTGCTCCTGCACGAACTTCCTCGCCAGCTCCATGTTTTCTTCCAGCGTCAATTCATTCTGCATGGCAATATCAAAGGAATAGGCAAGCTGGGCTTTGGGATGTTTCTCGCAGCTCTCCACAGCATTCCAGAGGGTTGCCCGGTCAAGATATACTTCCGGTGCATGGGGCGGCAGCATGATTTCCGAAGCGATCACGCCGCCCTTTTTTGTGTAGTCGCTGACCTCTCCATAGTAGTTACTGTAAAGACGCTCCCCAGCTCGGTAGGCTGCGCTGGCAATGGCACTCTGACCGGCGCTACGCTTTATCTGTGCGATTGAAAAATGATAAAGTGCTATCCTTAGTCACCGCCTTTCTTCTGCCCGGAAATACGGGCGTGGTTCTCTGCGGCAAATCGGATGAAATGCTCCGCCTGTGGCAGATTCAAAATGCTTTCCATTAGGGAATAAAATTCCGTTTCGGTCAGCTCCTTTGTCTGCGGCGCAATGCTCTCAATGGCTGCCCCGTGAGTAATCAGCCGGTGCGTCCTCTGTTTCCGGGAACCGCTTTCCAGATACGCCTGCCGGTTTTTCAAACGCTGCATTTTCCGTTTTTCCCGTTCCAGCAGGACAGTGGTTTTTTCATATTCCTGCTTTAACTGTTCCAAAGATTTTTCCATGTTCTCACATCCTTTACTGATAAGATAAAGAAAGACCATCCGCAGACAGTCTGTGTGTCAGTGCTTCTATAAAACCCGATGAAAAAGGAAAACCGCAGAGCGGATTTCTCTTTGCGGCGGGTACACAGGGGATAGCCGCTTTAGCGGCGCAAGGGGGTGTAGCCACCTTGTCGGAGCGAAGCGAACGCAGACCTCGGATTGCTGATTTTATCAGCGGCAGAGGTAAGCTCCGCAGGACGCACGATACATGGTCTTTAGACTATGTATAGAAGTGCGCCCTTAGTTCCTAAGGGATTTTGCCGTTTCCGGCAGTTTTGTCCTTTTTCTTGGAACGCTTGGAAAGATACTTCGGGCAGTCAACCACAACCGCCCGGAAGCTCTGTTTACATTCGTGCTGGCATTTCCGGCACAGTTCGTTGTAAGTGATACGGCTGCGGTCATTTAAGAAGAAAGACCATTCCAGCCGTCGCTTGTTGCTCATTCTTGCCATAACCGGCTCCTTTCTCCGTTTCTATCTGATGTACGCAGATAGGCTGTTTTGGTGTAGCGTTTCGGTATCATTTTTAAGGTTTTTTCCCTCTGTATGCCCCTTTGGAAAGTGCGGCAGTATTGCAAGTCAGGGAATGATACCTCACGCTTTTTTGTCGCTTCTCGGTACGGTTTCGGAGACTTTTGCCATCCATTCAAAGAAAGCAATTTTGCTGACTTTGATAAGCCTGCCCCTGCGGAACGCCGGAAAGCCGGGGGTGTGTACCAGCTCATAGGCGCTCGCTCTTGAAATTCCCATAATCCGCTGGATGTCCGCCACATCCAGAACCAGCGGTAAATCCTCGTAGCTGTTCAATCTCTTTTTATCGTTCATTCTGTTCCTCCCATAAATCAAATAGGTTAAAATGCTTCCTGCTGCCGTTCTCCCCAAAAGCCGTTTTCCTGCCCCATTCCTGCGGTGTTTCCCTGCATTGGTGCGCCGGATGCGTCACTTCTCCTGCCGGTCATATCCCTTTTGGACGGTCATTCACTTGTCAAGGTACTTTGTGGCACGAAATTACCAACTGCAATCATCATAGCGGACTATCCTTGACAAAGCAATGCTTTTGCGATACCATGAGTGTAATGGATATAACTAAATTATATAATTACCATAAACAAAGGCAGGGGATAGGGATGGAGAATCAGTTTATACGGCATGAGCCATGTTTTGAGAGGATTTTGTTTGTCCTGACGCTGGACAGGAAGAAAATGAAAGAGCGGATTTTGATTGGGGAAGAACAGCAGATCCGCTTCCTGCTGAACGGGAGCCAAAACGCAGAGGTGCTTTGTGATATGACACGCCCGCTGGGAACTTTTTTGATAAACTTTGAGCGTGACACGGACAGGGACTGGAACTTATACGGGCTTTCTCCACTGCGGCAAGCCCTCCACTCCAACCGATGGAAACAGCCGGAGCTGGAGCAGGCGGCAAGCGAATTTCTTTGGGAGAAATATCTTAGCAACGACCCTCTGAAAATGTATGTGGCGTTCCGTATCTGGAACAGCTATCTGCTTGCCAGAGAACCCCGTGACCGTAACGCTGCCTGTGACCGCTTCATGGATAAAATGAGCAGCCTGACCGGGGTATTCCATAACGAACCCATGAGCTTTGACAGGGAGACAGGAAAACCGAAACATTTTCAAGCGGGCAGCCTTTATTTCAAAGGCGCACCGTCAGAAGATACCCGGCTTGACCTCTGGTTCCCGGACAACCGGCACACAGAAGAATGTGTGTCTGCCTATGCGTCCCTCTACCCGTTGATTACCTATTATCTGAACAGGCTGAATGACTGGGGGCTTTGCTTCCGGCAGTGCAAGGTCTGTGGGAAATATTTTCTGGCAAAGAGCCAGCGGTATGAGCTGTGCAGCGACAAGTGCCGCAAAGCACAGGCGCTTCAAAACAAGCGGGAATTTGACGAAAGGGCAAGAGAAAATAACTATGACCTGCTTTATAAAAATGAATGCCAGAACTGGCGCAATAAAATAAACCGGGTAAAAAATACCGCAGGCTTTCCGGCTGACCGTCTGGAAAAAATACAGGCTGCCTTTGCAGACTTTAAGAAAGAAGCATTGCAGAGAAAAAAGGCTGTAAAAACAGGAACAGCCAGCCCGAAAGAATTTACGGACTGGCTGTATCAGCAGAGTAATGTAATTGTGGAACTGACTGAATACTAATTTTTTCTCGTTGTGAGGTTTCTGTGACATTTTGCTGATACTATAAAAAGAAAAAGGATGTGATACTATGCGAATACTGGTTGTTGAAGATGACCAGCTTTTGAATAAGACATTAAGCTATAATCTGTCGGCTGTCGGATATTCCGTGGATGGAGCTATGTCAAAGGCTGTTGCCATAAGATTTCTTGAAAAACAGGACTATGATTTAATCGTTTTGGATGTCAATCTGCCGGATGGGAACGGATTTGATATATGCCGCGAGGTAAAAGAACGCCGTCCCGATACCGCCGTGATTTTTCTAACCGCAAATGATATGGAAAGCGATATGCTGAAAGGATTTGAATTGGGCGCAGATGATTATGTAACAAAGCCCTTTCCTATCAGCGTGTTCCAAAAGAAAGTATCTGCTTTACTGAACCGCATTTCAGCACAATCCGGCGGAGATTTCTACGATGATGGGAATTTGTATATCAATTTTTCCGAATTATCAGCGTGTCTTGCAGGACAGCCGATTACCCTTACATCATTGGAATATCGTTTACTAAAAGTGCTGACAAGAAATTCTCAAACTGTCCTGACCCGGCAGGTATTGCTTGAAAAGCTGTGGGATGCAGATGAAAATTATGTGGATGAACACGCACTTACCACAACGATCAGCCGCATCCGCAGTAAAATTGAAACGAACCGGCATTCCTACATCAAAACCGTTTACGGTATGGGCTATATGTGGATTGGAGGAGCGCAAAAATGATTTCAAAAAAACTCTCCTTAAATAAAGTCTGCATAATACTGGCAACTACCATTTTACTTTTATCCGTGGTCATGTTTTCGGTTCTATATATCCTGACAAAAGAAATGTCTGTGGTATTTTGTAGCATGGCGTTCTGTCTGCTTTTTCTGCTTTGTGTTACTGTTTTTGTGATACTGATACGGCGAAAGCTGACTTTGTTTTCTGAAATACTTTGCTGCACCTTAGACGAAATGATGAATGGAAAAATAGATATATCACAGGTTGCCGAAGAAGAAAACCTATTTTACAAAATCAATCATCGGCTGGTGCGTCTTTATGAGGTTATGCAGGAAAGCAAAAACAGCGTTGCCAGTGAACGAGCTGACTTACAGGAATTGATTTCCGATATTTCTCATCAGGTAAAGACACCGATAGCAAACTTAAAAATGGTAAATGCCACCTTATTAGAACAAGAAGTGCCATCGGATAAACAGCGGGAATTTCTGCTTGCCAGTGGCACACAGCTTGATAAACTGGATTTCTTAATGCAGGCTATGATAAAAACATCCCGGCTTGAAACGGGTGTTATCTCACTTGAAAAGAAACAGCAACCCATCTATGATACTCTTGCTATGGCTCTGGGTGGTATCTTTCTGAACGCTGAAAGGAAGCACATACAAGTTGAAGTAAACTGCCCGGAAACATTGGTTGTTTCCCATGACCGCAAATGGACAGCAGAAGCCTTATTTAACATATTGGATAATGCAGTTAAGTACACGCCGGAGTACGGTTCTATTCGTGTTTGCGTTGAAAGCTGGGAAATGCACCTGAAAGTCAGCATTACCGATACCGGCAAAGGTATTCCCGAAAACCAGCAAGGAGCAATTTTTAGGCGTTTTTATCGGGAAGAAAATGTCCACGATATAGAGGGAATCGGCATTGGGCTGTATCTCGCAAGGGAAATTATTAGCTTACAGAACGGTTATATACAAGTAACTTCTCAAGTAGGAACAGGCTCAACATTCTCCGTTTTTCTTCCCCATGAATAACCTGTTTTTTTGAAATGTCACAGAATTGTGACATTTCAGGGCAATTTATTATGTCGGCTGTGACATTTCTGTGAGGATTGCCATTTATAATGAAGCCATCACAAGAAAGGATGGTGTTCTCTATGAGCATTTTAGAAACAAAAAACTTGAAAAAATACTATGGCACCGAGCCGAATATCACAAAAGCTCTGGATGGTGTAACTCTCACTGTCGAACAGGGAGAATTTGTTGCCATTGTGGGAACTTCCGGCAGCGGAAAATCCACATTGCTCAATATGATGGGGGGCTTGGATGTTCCCACTTCCGGTAATGTAAAGGTCAAAGGAAAAGATTTGTCAGGGCTGAACGATGAACAGCTTACGATTTTCCGCAGACGCAATATCGGTTTTATTTTCCAGAACTATAACCTTGTTCCCGTTCTCAATGTATATGAAAACATTGTTTTGCCCGTAGAATTGGATGGCGATACAGTAGATAAAAATTTCATGGACGAAGTTGTGCAAATGCTGGCACTCGGCGATAAGCTGCAAAATATGCCGAACAACTTATCCGGCGGTCAGCAACAGCGTGTAGCGATTGCTCGCGCCCTTGTCTCAAAGCCTGCCATTATATTAGCCGATGAACCAACGGGCAATCTTGACAGTAAAACAAGCAGCGATGTATTGGGACTGTTGAAAGTAACAAGCCAGAAATTTCATCAAACGATTGTGATGATTACCCACAATAGCGAGATCGCCCAGCTTGCAGACCGTATTGTCCGCATTGAGGACGGGAAAATTGTAGAATAAGGGGGCAAAAACTATGAATGATATTTTATTTGGAAATAGCAATCGCCCTGTTATCAAAAAATTATCCAACCGTTATTTCAAAGCAGGAAAGAGTAGAAATATCATTGCAATTATTGCAATCGCTCTAACTACTATACTCTTTACAACCATTTTTACATTAGGCTCTGGTTTGATAGATACCGTTCACGACCAAAATATCAGAAAACAAGGTGGCGACGGTCAAGCGGTTTTGAATTATATAAGCGATGAGGTTTTTGATAATATAAAAGGCAATGAGATGATTGAACAGATTGCCTATACAAAGGCAGTGTCTTATCATATCAATAATCCCGGACTGGAAAAATGGCGTGCTGATATGTGGTTTATGGACGATACTGCTTTGAAGTTTGCACGGTATGAGCCAACAACGGGACACCGTCCTGAAGCAGAGAATGAAATTATGGCTGATACCAAAACGCTGGATGCACTTGGTATTCCTGCTGAAATCGGAGCAACCGTAACTTTGGACTATCAAATTAAAGGAATTTCATATTCAAAGGATTTTGTACTATGCGGATTTTGGGAAACAGACAGCCTAAGTAATATTGGACGACTTATTGTTTCTAAAGCCTTTGTTGACAATAATTCTGAACTTTTAACATACACCTATCCCGAAGATAATGACTATTCCGGCGTAGTCGCCGCTTATGTTATGTTTCAGGGAAACGGAGCTATCGAATCAAAATTACATCAGCTTCTTGCTGAAACGGGCTATACTTGTGATACTATGGGCGGAAGTCCATCAGATGACAATTATGTGATCGCTCGTGTTAGTCCTGCATATCAAGGCAGTAACTTTTTAGAAAATCCAGCTTTATTGATTTCGGGGATTGTTGGCATACTTTTAATTATGATAACAGGGTATTTGATTATATATAATATTTTCCAAATCTCTGTCATTCAAGATATTCAATCCTACGGACAGCTTAAAACTTTAGGCACAACAAAACGACAAATAAAGAAACTTATCAGCAAACAGGCTATGTTACTTTCCTTTATCGGTATTCCATTCGGCTTGCTAATTGGCTTCTTTGTTGGACGAGCATTAGTACCATTTTTAATGAACGGCACAGTTTATGCTTCGGATGCAGGAGTAAAAGTAACAGCTAATCCAATTATTTTTATCGGAGCTGCTTTATTTGCACTTGTTACAGTGATTATTAGCGTAAATAAGCCTGCCAAAATAGCAGGTTCAGTATCGCCTATTGAAGCAATCCGCTATACCGAAAATGACGCAACAGCATTTCAAGGCAAAAAGACGTCTAATAAAAAGTCTATACATGGAGCCAAAATTCATCGCATGGCATTATCAAATCTTGGTCGGAACAAGAAACGTACAATTTTGGTTATTATTTCTATGACTTTGAGTTTGGTATTGTTCAACACTGTATTCACACTTGCAAGCGGCTTTGATGTGGAAAAATATGTAGAGAAATTTGTAAACAAGGATTTCATCATCTCTACTGCGGATTACTTCAATTTTAAGTTTGGAAATAGCGACAGCAAAAATGACCTTTCCACTTCTTTTATTGAAGCAGTTAAGCAAAATCCGGCATTTGATGAGGGTGGCGAGTTATATACTACAAAGATTTTGGAAGAAGCATTTTCTGTCGAGAATGGAGTTACCTCAAATTATAACAAAGACGCTGAGGGAAATCCTTTGGTTCAATTATATGGAGCAGATGATTTTTTACTGAACTCAATGGATGTTATAGAGGGAACGATTGATTGGGAAGCATTAAAATCCGGGAACTATGTACTGTATGCCCTGACCGCTGATGACAATGGAAACATTATTGATGACCCTAGTATTCATGTTGGCGATACACTTCACTTCAATCATGTACAAATGAACGGACTTTCCAGTAGTATAGATAATAGCTTTGACTGCAAGGTTATGGCAAAGGTGCTAATCAATGAAAACACCGATACGATAAGAAGTACCGGATTTGCAAAGTTCTATATGCCGACGGATGTTTTCTTACCTCTTTGCGAGCAACCTCATTTGGTTAGCTTCCCATTCAATGTAGTTGACGGTATGGAAGCTGATATGGAGGAATTTTTGAGCAGCTATGTTGAGGACATTGAGCCGAGTATGAATTACGACTCTAAACAAACGTATATCAATTCCTTTAATGATTTAACCTCTCTGATTATTACCATAGGGGGAGCGTTAAGCATTATCATTGGCTTAATAGGGATTACAAATTTTGTAAACTCTGTTCTTACCAGTATTATTACACGCAGAAAAGAACTTGCTATGCTTCAAAGTATTGGTATGACAGGAAAGCAGCTAAAGAAAATGCTATCATTTGAGGGCTTATACTATGCTGCGGGAACAGTTGTTGCGTCAATCGTATTTGGTTCTCTGGTATCGGTTATCATTGTAAGAGCAATTTCAAATAGCATTTGGTTTTTCACTTATAAATTTGTTATTTTCCCTATGTTTGTTATCTATCCATTTTTGATTGCGCTAACGGTTATTATTCCGGCAATCATATATCGAAAGATCGCAAAAACAAGTATAATAGAACGGCTTCATCAAAACTAAATAATATAGAAAAGCTGGAAGCAAAATCAAGTCTGCTTCCAGCTTTTTTGTATTTGCTATTGTATGTGGTTGACTAAGGAATATTGTTTAAGCGTGAGTTTGTGATATTGGGTGTGGTATCTTTAACTATGGGAAACTCCCCGCTCCCATTTGGAAACGGTTTTCGGGCTAATCTGGAGCAGATCGGCACTTTCTTTCTGGGTCAGGCCCTTTTCCAGCCGCAGGCGGCGCAGCAGCTGCCCGGTCATGTTGGTGTCCATGGGATTTCACCTCCTGTTCCTATGATAGCATGGTTTCGGCCGCCGTCAATCTACGCTTCGTAGAGGGCGGCAATATTGGAAGCAGCAGCTTTTTAGAATGGTTTTTGATCTATGGCGGGAATAGGTTTCTATGATCGGAATACCACAAAAAACTGCCGGAAGAACAAAAGCCCCGCCAGAAACAGGGATGCGCCCAGACCACTGTAAAATACGGCGATAAAGACCTCCGGTACCAGATGAAAGGCCCGCAGGGAGATCCCCATGGCAATCATGAAGGCCATGATGCAGAAGGAACGTCTGTCGAAAAATTCCCAGAAGAAGAACCGTTCTTTTGGGGAAGAAAGGATGCGGACCGTATGCTTTTTTACCAGCCGGCCGAAGACACCTGCCTGAAAGAGGACAAAAATCAACGCCGACAGAGCCAGCCGCAGGGGCGTTACCAAAGAGGCATAGGCCAGAACACCCAGCCGCAGGACATTAAATCCGGCAATGCTCCAGACGATGCCCGCCAGCAGGAAGAGGGTCTGTTTTTTTACCACAGGTCCTCACCTGCCTTTGGTGGATAGAGGGCACGCCGGAGAAGAACGGTGAGCACATGGCAGTCCCGGGCGTCTTCCGAGAGCAGCAGAAGAAGGCTGCGGAAGGAAAATGCCGCCAGTTCTTCTTTTGTCAGGCCATGGGAAAAAGCGGCGGAGGAAATGAGAGGGTCTTTCTCCAGCATCCCCAGAAGGCTTTGCCGGATGTGGTCATAGATCTGCTGCCGCTGCTGCAGGGCGGCGTCCTTGTCGTTTCCGGAAAAGATCTCCCTATGGGTCTGGAAAAATCCGGAATATTGTTTAGCCCCTTCTTTTAATTTCCGGAACAAATCCTCCAGAAACCGGCAGAAATCTCTTTCTGTCGGGGTTTGCAGTCCGCCGTGGAAGATTTCCTGCCAGACAGAGGCCACAACAGCGGCCAGCAGGTCAGCTTTGTGGGGAAAATACTGATAGACGGAGCCGACGGAGATACCGGCCTGAGCGGCGACGGCCCGTATTTGCAGAGCCGCCAGCCCTTGGGCATGGGCCAGTTCTCTGGCGGCGGCCAGAATATGTTCTTTTGAGGTGGTTTTGGGATGCATGGGCATCCTCCTTTCCAATGAAATTGAACAATGTTCATTTTAAAGGATTTCCGGGATTTGTCAAGAAAAAAGAGCAGGGAGAAATACGAACAAGGGTTCTTTTTCCTGTGATTTTATGGTATACTTCTTTTTATGGTATCTTTTGCAAAAAGAAAGGAGGGGGACCATGGAAGAGATCAGAATTACCGGCGAGGTGGAAAGTATTATTTATGAAAATAAGGAAAACGGCTATACCGTGTTTTCTTTGACCACAGAGGATGACGAAGTCACCTGCGTGGGCATCGTGCCGCAGATTCATACGGGGGAGACCCTGGAGATCGGTGGCAAATGGTCCATCCATCCTGTTTACGGCAGACAGATACAGGTGCAGTATTACGAGAAATCCATGCCCACCACCAAAAGCGGCATGGAAAAATATCTGGCATCGGGGCTGATCCGAGGCATTGGGCCAAAAACGGCCAAAAAGATTGTGGAACGCTTTGGCGAGGCTTCGTTCTATGTCATTGAGGAAAAGCCGGAGCAGCTGGCGGAGATCCGGGGTCTGACTTATGAAAAGGCCTTGCAGATTTCCCAGATTTTCCGGGAACAGCATGAACTGCGCCGGGCCATGATCTTTTTGCAGGGATTTGATGTGTCCCCGGCCTATGCCATGCGCATATATAAGAAATACAAATCCCGTACCTTTGATATTGTCAAAACCAATCCCTACCGGCTGGCTGACGATATCTGGGGCATCGGCTTCCGTATGGCGGATAAAATGGCGGCGGAGGCGGGAATACAGGCCGACGATCCCAACCGGGTAAAGGCGGCGGTGAAATATGTGCTGAATCAGGCGGCGGGCAACGGACACTGCTATCTGCCCAAGGAGGAACTGGCAGAGCAGGCGGGGCAGCTGCTGGGACTGCATCCGGATTTTGTGGAAAACGCCCTTCGGGAGTTGCAGGTGGACGGGGAAATCTGGCAGGAAAATCTGCGAGGTGTTACAGCGGTATACCTGAATTTCTATTTTTACGCGGAAATGGCGGTGGCAAAGCGGCTGCTGGAGCTTTCCGGGGAAAGAACAGAGCAAAGCATGGAAAAAACGGCCAGAGAAATCGCCGCCGTGGAAAAGCAGACCGGGGTGATTCTGGCGGAGGAACAGCGGGCGGCCGTGCAGGAGGCCATGAGCCGGGGTGTGCTCATTGTTACCGGCGGCCCGGGGACCGGCAAGACCACCACCATCAATACCATTTTGCGTATTCTGAAAAAAGAGGATGTGGAGGTAGTGCTGGCGGCGCCTACGGGACGGGCGGCCAAACGGATGACAGAGGCCACCGGTGTGGAGGCCCAGACCATCCACAGACTGTTGGAAACTTCCTTCCTCAGTGATGACAGCCGCCGCCAGACCTTTGAACGGAATGAGGAAAATCCCATTGAGGCCGACGTCATCATCATTGACGAGACTTCCATGGTGGATCTTCTGCTGATGCAGTCTCTGCTGCGGGCGGTGGCGCCGGGGACCCGGCTGATTTTCGTGGGGGATATGGACCAGCTGCCATCTGTGGGGCCGGGAAATGTCTTAAAAGATATGATCCGCAGCCAACGCCTGCCGGTGGTGCGTCTGGCCCATATTTTCCGGCAGGCTCAGGAAAGCGCCATCATCATGAACGCCCACCGTATCAATGGGGGAGAAGAACCGGTACTCAACGAAAAGGGAACGGATTTCTTTTTCCTGCGGCGGACCTTTGGGGAGGACGTGGTGACGGCCATCCGGGATCTGATCGTAAAACGTCTGCCGGGATTTACAGGGCGGGACGGTATGCAGGATATGCAGGTCTTGACACCCATGCGCAAGGGACTGCTGGGGGTGCAGCATTTAAACAGCGTATTGCAGCAGGCTTTGAATCCGCCACAGGAAGGCCGGAAGGAAAAGGAATTCCGCCAGATGGTCTTCCGGGAAGGCGACAAGGTCATGCAGATCAAAAACAACTATAATATGGCATGGCGGGTTTATAACGCCATGGGGAAACGATGCGATGAGGGCGCCGGTATTTTCAACGGCGACGAAGGCAGGATACAGTCCATCGACGAAGTCAACGAGACCATGCGGGTGGTCTTTGACGATGGGAAAGTGGTGGATTACGACTTTTCCCAGCTGGAGGAGCTGGAACTGGCCTATGCCATTACCATTCATAAATCTCAGGGCAGTGAGTACCCGGTGGTGATTCTGCCGGTACACAGCGGGCCGCCTATGCTGATGACAAGGAACCTGCTGTATACGGCCATTACCAGAGCCAGAGAACTGGTGGTGCTGGTAGGTCTGCCGGAGACCATCTCCGCTATGGTGGCCAACGACAGAGAGGTGGGCCGGTATACGGGTCTGACGGAACGGATACAGAATCTGGATGACTTTATGCGGGAGGCGGAAGAATGAAGGACTGGAAGAAAATAATCCGCGAGTTTTTCTTTCCGCCTCACTGCCTGATCTGCGGTGAAGTGCTGGCGTTGGAGGAGCGGGGCGAAAAGCTCTGCCCCAAATGTCTGGCGCATATCCCCTTTCTGACGGGAGACCAGTGTGCCCAGTGCGGCAGAACCATTCCGGGAAAGGCCACCTGCCACCGGTGCATGCTGGAGGATTTCCCCTTTTCCCGGGGCGCGGCGGCTTTTTCCTATGAGGTGATGCGTAAGCCCATCGCCTGTTTTAAATTTCAGGGCTACCGCTATGACGGCGCGGAGCTGGGCGGACTGATGGCACGGTATCTGAAGGAACGCTTTCCGGATTGGATCGAATGGACGGATATGATGGCGGCAGTGCCGCTGCATCCCAGAAAGCGGAAGAAGAGAGGATTTAATCAGGCGGATCTGCTTTGCCGGAAGATTTCGGCGGAAACGGGAATGGTCTATGTGCCGGATCTGCTTCGCCGTGTGATCCATACCCGGCCCCAGAGCAGTCTGAACGCTGCCCAGCGGCGGGAAAATCTGAAAGACGCCTTTGCGCTGGCACCGGGAGCGCAGGTGGAAGGCAGGCATATCCTGCTGGTGGACGATATTTTTACCACAGGCAGCACCCTTCGGGAATGCAGCCGGGTACTGCTGCGTTTAGGCGCGGCGGAGGTCCGTGTTTTTTGTCTGTCGGTGGTAGAGGATTTTCAATCTGTGTAAAAAAAGGAGAAAAAAGAATCATATTTTATGAAAGTAGCAGATTTTGAAAAAAATCTGCATTTTCCTTTGTAAACGAAAGAAAAAAAGAGTATAATTTTGTACCGTAATGGAGAGAATCGGTAAGAAAGATTAGGGAGATAAAACAATGGTACGGATAGGATTTGATAATGACAAATATTTGAAAATGCAGTCAGAACGGATCAAAAAGCGCATTAGCCAGTTTGGCGGCAAGCTGTATCTGGAATTTGGCGGCAAGCTTTTTGACGATTATCACGCTTCCCGGGTACTGCCCGGTTTCAAGCCCGACAGCAAGATCAAAATGCTGGTACAGCTGAAGGAGGATGTGGAGATCGTTCTGGCCATCAACGCGGGGGATATTGAGAAAAATAAAGTCCGGGGCGATCTGGGCATTACCTATGATATGGACGTCCTGCGGCTCATTGACGCCTTCCGGGGCTATGGGCTGTATGTGGGCAGTGTGGTGCTGACCCAGTTCGCCGGGCAGGAAAGTGCGCTGGCTTACCAGAAGAAGCTGGAAACTCTGGGCCTTCGGGTATACCGCCACTATACGATCCCCGGCTATCCCAGCAACGTGCCCCTTATCGTCAGCGAAGAGGGCTTTGGCAAAAATGAGTATGTGGAAACAGAGCGTTCTCTGGTGGTAGTAACAGCGCCCGGTCCCGGCAGCGGCAAAATGGCGGTCTGTCTTTCCCAGCTGTACCATGAAAATAAGAGGGGTATCCAGGCGGGCTATGCCAAATTCGAGACCTTCCCCATCTGGAACATGCCTTTGCGCCATCCCGTAAACCTGGCTTACGAGGCGGCAACGGCGGATCTGAACGATCTGAATATGATCGACCCCTTCCATCTGGAGGCCTATGGTGAAACCACCGTCAACTATAACAGAGACGTAGAGGTATTCCCTGTACTGAACGCCATGTTCGAGAAGATTTATGGGGAATCTCCTTATAAATCCCCGACGGATATGGGTGTTAACATGGTAGGCAACTGCATCATTGACGACGAGGCGGTGCAGGAGGCCTCCAAAAACGAAATCGTGCGTCGGTATTATAAGGCTCTCTGCGAACAGAGAAAGGGCAACGGCGGCGAGGAAGCCATCTATAAACTGGAGCTTTTGATGAAGCAGGCAGGTACCGGCATCAGCGACAGACCTGTGGCGGCGGCAGCTATCCAGCGCGCGGAAGAAACCGGCGCACCGGCGGCGGCCATCGAACTGCCGGACGGCACCATTGTCACCGGCAAGACCAGCTCCCTTCTGGGCGCGTCCTCGGCTATGCTGTTAAACGCCCTGAAAAAGCTGGCCAATCTGGAGCATGATGTGAAGCTGATTTCGCCTACCATCATCGAGCCCATCCAGCATTTGAAGGTATCCCATCTGGGGAACCATAACCCCAGACTGCACACAGATGAAATCCTCATCGCCCTGTGTATCTGCGCGGCGACAGACGAAAAGGCGGAACTGGCGATGCAGCAGCTGGAAAAGCTGAAATGCTGTGAGGTACATTCCTCTGTCATCCTTTCGGCGGTAGATGAGAATGTATTCAACAAGCTGGGGGTCAACCTGACCTGCGAGCCCAAATACCAGACAAAGAAACTGTTCCACGGCAAAGCGTAAGCCGCGGAGAAAGATACGAAGCGTTCGGAGAAATTTCCCCGGACGCTTTTCTTTTGGGGAAAAGACAGGTACAATGAAAAGAAAAAAGGAGGGACCTCCATGAAAAGAACATTTCCTAAAATAGAACTGCATCTGCATCTGGACGGCTCCATGCTGCCGGAAACAGCATGGGAACTGGCAAAGGAGCAGGGTGTTGTGATGCCGGCGGAGAATTTAGAGGATTTTCGGAAATTTATCGTTGTGACGGCGGACTGCCGCAGTGTCAACGAATATCTGGAGCGGTTCGAGCTGCCCCTGCGTCTGCTCCAAAACCCGGCGGCGCTGAGGAGAGTCACCAAAGAACTGATCTGTCTGCTGCACAGTCAGGGGGTGGCCTATGGGGAAATCCGTTTCGCGCCGCAGCTGCATACCAGAGAAGGAATGAGCCAGCGGGATGCCGTGGAAGCTGTGCTGAAAGGCAGAGAAGAAGGACTGGCCCTCTGCCCCGGTATCGGTGTCAATATCCTCCTTTGCGCCATGAGCATTGGTACGGCGGAGGTCAATAAAAAAGAAAATCTGGAAACGGTGGAACTGGCGGCTCAATATCTGGGCAAAGGCGTTGCCGCCGTTGATCTGGCCGGGGCCGAGGGCATTGTGCCTTTAAAGAAATTTTCCTATATTTTCGACCGGGCAAAGGAACTGGGGGTGCCTTTTACCTGCCACGCAGGGGATAGTCAGGGGCCGGAAACGGTAAAAGACGCTTTGGATTTTGGGACGAAGCGTATCGGCCACGGCCATCGCGTCATAGAGGATGCGGCGCTGTGCCAAAGAGCCATCCAAGAAGGGGTGACACTGGAAATCTGCCCTACCAGCAATATCCAGTGCCAGAGTCAGCCCTCCTATGAGGCACACCCCGCAAAAAGACTCTTTGATCTGGGGATGAGGATTACCATCAACACGGATAATATGATTTTGTCTGATATTGATCTGGACAAGGAGTATGACCATTGTGTAAAAGAAATGGGATTTACGGAAAAAGACCTGATCCGGATGAATCTTTACGCGGCGGAGGCTTCTTTCCAGTCTTTGGAGGAGAAGGAAAAACTGGCGGCAAAGCTGCGAGCCTGTCTGGAAGAAGAAAGGAGGCAAGTGGATTGATTGAAATTGTATTTCAAAACAGTGCGGCTATTTCTTTGGGAAATGCCCAGACCTATGGAAAAGGTCCCTATCAGAGCGGAGTTATCGCCTATATGTACCATAGAGAGGACGGAGGGGAGGTTTCGGAAGAAGAAATAGCCCGGATGCAGAAAGAATGGGAAAAAGAGGAACAAGAAAGATGGGAAAGGGCAGTGCCTTTGGGCGGAAAGAAAGAAGATGTATTTGCTTTCCCGCTGGATTTTGACATAGGAGATATTCAAAAAGACGGCATAGATGATGCTCGTTTCAGGGAATTGCAGAAACAGAGCAGATTTTTATGTGGAAGAGAACCGCTTTCCACAGCGGAACAAATTTTTGAGAATGCCCGTAAAAATCTGGAGGTCATCCAAAAAAGAATGGCAAAAGGAGAGGCAGCGCGGATTTGGTACAGCGATGCGCCGGAGGAAATGTGCGGTTTTATGTGGTTTTTGGCACAGGTTTTTTCATGGGGATTTCCGACAAAGGTGTTTGGGGTAAAACTTCCTTTATGGGTATGGGAAGACGGCAAGGAAGAGGTAACTGCATACAGCGGCTGGAAAGAGGTTTCCGCCGGAGAATGGCATCAGTATCTGCATCTGCAAAAAGAATTGCCGGGGACAGTAGTCGCCTATGGCGCCGGAAGATGGAAAGAACTGCAGGCGGAAAACGCGCCTTTGCGGGTGGTGCTCAATGGCAGAGTGCAAAGTACGGCAGAGGATTTCTATGATGTTTTTATCAAAAAAGAAATTGCGGCGCAGGAGGAAGTTTTTGGGGAAGGAACACTGGCGGCTGCGGTTTTGCAAAAAATCTGTGGTGTTAAAATGGATTGGATCGCCCGCAGGATAACAGATATGATACAAAAAGGAGAATTGGAAGCACTGCCTGCGGCAAAAGAAGAATGGTCTTACGACAGGCTGCTGAAACGAAAGAATTTCTGACATAATGGGTTTTGGAACAGAAAAAACGAGGCGTTACAAGGTTTTTATGCCTGTAAAACGCCTCGTTTTAATTTTTGTTTGTCTGTCAGAATCCCCGGAAAAAAGGGGCTTTTGACAAAAAGATCAGATTGGCAGATACCTGCAAATATCCGCCGAATCAGCGTACAAAGAATTTTTTATTTTTGAATCAGGTGCATAGCGAGGTCATAATCTGTTTTTTTCACATAAATCTTGTATTCGATGCAGCGGCTTAAATCTACGCCGAAGGTGCTGTCGCGGCTTCCGCCCAGAGGAGAGGGGGAAGACAGATTTTTGGTGGCAACTTCATAATCAATGCTGTTGTTTTTCAGGATATCCCGCACACGGGCCTGTTCGTTGATATCGTAGGTGATGCAGATCTCTTTTCTGTTGAATACGTTAATCATAGTAGCCCTCCTTTTCCAGAAGCGAGACGGCCTTTCGCACGTCTTTTTTATAAACAGAGAATTCATAGAGCATTTCCCGGTTCAGCATCTGTTCCGCGTCCACCACAGGCGCGAAGCCGGGCAGGGCGTTAGGGTCTTTGACGCTGACGTCGTATTCCAGCTGGTGTTCCTCCAGCAGCCGACGCAGACGGGCCTGCTCCTCCAAAGTATGCACGGTGCAGACGGAAACGCTGTTGAACGATGTAAACATAATGCTCCTCCTTTGTTTTTTTGGATGTGTTTTCATTATATCATATTCCTATGTGGAAAAAAACCGGTAACAGCCCATGGCGGCCAAAATAATGCCAGACAAGAGCGTGTAGCGGTTTTCCCTGGGTTCCGGCAGAAGGATCAGCTTTTTGCCCAGGGCCGACCCCAGAGAAAGAAACAGCGTCTGGAAGCAGGCGGCAAAGAGGGGGAGGGCCCAGTGGGACAGGCCGGAAAGAGCGATGGTCAGCCCGGCGCCCAGGGAGTCGGCGGAGAGAACCAGCCCCAGCAGAAGGGCCTCCTTTGGCTCGATGGCGGAAGAAAGGTCTTTGTCACAGGCAGAAGGATTTTGCAGGAGCGAAGTCTGGGACGGGGGCTCTTTTTTCTGGAACAGACCGTTTTTGATGAACCAGAGGCCGAAGAAAAACAAAAATGCGGCGGCGCCTTTGGCTAGTGGGGCGAAGGGGAAGAAGGATGCCAACCAGCCCCCCAGAGACAGTACCATCACCATCATAGCCAGAGATTCGGCACCCAGCAGAAACAGAGAGATTTTTGGAAAATGAATCCGGCGAAGGCCGTAGGAAACACCGACGCCCAAGGCGTCCGCGCTGAGGGAAAAAGCCAGCAGCAGGGAAGAAAACATAAACCACACCTCCTGTCATTATCATATGCGGCAGTCATTTTTTTGGGAGAGAAGGCATAGAGTGGAAAAAGAGGACAACCACAAAAACAGGAAATGGGTGAGGATATGGAATGGTGGACAATGGAAGCAAAAGAGGTAAGGCAGGCCCTGGGCACAGACCAGGCCAGGGGACTGACCCGGCAGGAGGCGAAACGGAGGCTGGAGGAAATGGGGAGGAATGAATTGGCCCAAAGCGGCGGGAAACGAAATCTGCTGTTTCGGTTTCTGGCCCAGTTTCAGGACTTCATGATTCTGCTGCTGCTGGGGGCGGCGGCGGTTTCTGTCCTTTTATCCTGGCACAGAGGTGATGGGGAATATCTGGATGCCGTGATTATTATGGTGATTGTGGTATTTAACGCTTTGCTGGGGACCATACAGGAAAGCAAGGCGGAAAAGGCGCTGGAGGCATTGAAAAACATGTCGGCTCCTACGGCTTCGGTACTGCGGGAGGGACAAGTCTGCCGTATTCCGGCGGCGGAGGTGGTGCCGGGAGATCTGGTGCTGCTTTCGGCGGGGGATTATATCTGCGCCGATGGCAGAGTGGTGGAAAGTAATGGCATGAAAACAGAGGAAAGTGCCGTTACCGGGGAATCCATGGCGGTGGAAAAAGAAAGCGACCGGATTTTTCCGGCGGATACGCCTTTGGGAGACCGGAAAAATATGGTTCTTTCCGGCGGATATGTTCTTTCCGGCAGAGGGCGAATGGTAGTAACGGCCACGGGTATGGAGACGGAGGTGGGCCGTATTGCCCATCTGCTTTCTCAGCAGGAGGACAGCGAAACGCCTTTGCAGAAAAAACTGGCCCGGACAGGCCAGCTGCTGGGAGTGGGCGCTCTGGCCATCTGTGCCTTTATTTTCTGTCTGGGCATATTACAGCAGAAACCGCCCTTTCAGATGTTCATGACCTCCGTCAGTCTGGCGGTGGCGGCCATTCCTGAGGGACTGCCTGCCATCGTCACCATTGTGCTGGCGCTGGGGACACAGCGTTTATCCAAACGCAATACTATCGTCCGTAGGCTGCCGGCGGTGGAAACGCTGGGGGGCGCGGAGGTCATCTGTTCTGACAAGACAGGGACTCTGACCCAGAACAGGATGCAGGTAAAAATGGTGACGGGAGGCACCAAAGGAGCGGATCAGAAGCAGAAAGAGCGTATTCTGACCTTTTTCGCCCTGTGCAGCGACTGCCGCATGGAAAAAGGAAAGCTGGCGGGAGAGCCTACGGAACTGGCGCTGGCGGAGGCGGCGCTGGCGGAGGGCATTTCGCCGGAGGAGCTTTGGCGGGAAATGCCCAGAGAGGGGGAAATCCCTTTTTCCTCCGCCAGAAAACGGATGACCACACTGCACCGCACCGAAGAAGGCGGATGGATTACCGTTACCAAAGGGGCGCCGGAGTACCTTCTGGAGCGATGCGATTATGTGATGGAAGGGGACCGGCAGGCGGCTTTTGACAGTGGGCGCAAAAGCAAGGCACAGCTCCAGAACGGGGAGATGGCGGCCAAGGCCCTTCGCGTAGTGGCGGCGGCCTTTCGTCTCTGGGACAGAAAACCGGAAATGACGGAGGAGGTGGAGCGGCATATGGTCTTTGCCGGTATGGCCGGCATGGAGGACCCTCCCCGAAAAGAAGCGATGGAGGCGGTGCGGCTCTGCCGGCAGGCGGGGATTCGTCCTGTGATGATTACGGGGGACCATGTATTGACAGCGGAAGCGGTGGCATCCCAGCTGGGGATTCTGGAAAAGGGCGGCAGTTCCATGACGGGGGCGCAGCTGGAGGCCATGGACGAGGAGGCGTTAGCCAAAGCGGCGGCGGAATGCAGTGTTTTCGCCAGAGTGGCGCCGGAGCATAAGGTGCGGATCGTAAAGGCGTTGCAGAAGGCGGGCTATGTGGTGGCCATGACGGGGGACGGCGTCAATGACGCTCCGGCCCTGAAAGCGGCGGACATTGGCTGTGCCATGGGCAAAAGCGGGACGGAAGTCGCTAAGGGGGCTTCTGATCTGATTTTGACGGATGATAATTTTGCCACCATTGTGACGGCGGTGGAGGAAGGCCGGGGTATCTACGACAATATCCGTAAGGCGGTGCATTTTCTCCTTTCCAGCAATATCGGCGAGATCCTGACCATACTGGGGGCCATGGTGCTGGGCTGGCAGACGCCGCTGCTGCCCATTCAGCTGCTGTGGGTGAATCTGGTGACGGATTCTCTGCCGGCGGTGGCCCTGGGATTGGAACCGGTGGAAAAGGATTGCATGTGCCGTCCGCCCAGAAAGGAAAAGAGCCTTTTTTCCGGCGGCCTGGGCAGTTCCATCCTGGTGGAGGGGCTGATGATCGGTATGCTGGCGCTGCTGGCCTTTGGCATTGGTTATGTGTATTTCGACCGGGGCGGCGAAGGGACTGTGGGGCGGACCATGGCCTTTGCGGTGCTTTCTCTTTCTCAGTTGGTCCATGCCTTCAATATGCGCTCGGAACATTCTCTGTTCCGGGAACGTCCTCTGGGGAATCCCTGGCTGGTGGGAGCTTTTCTGGCGGGAACGCTGCTGCAGTGCGGCGCCATTACCCTGCCGTTTTGCCAGAAGATTTTTGGCACGGCGGCACTGGACGGGACACAGTGGCTGGCAACGCTGGCACTGGCCTTTGCGCCCCTGCCTATTGTGGAACTGGAAAAGCTGTTACGGAAAAAACGCGGAAAAACAGAAGCGGAATAAAGAGGGGCAGGAACGCCAAAAAGGTGTTCCGCCCTTCTTTTTTTTGCCCGCGGAAGGGCGGAAAAAGAGGGAAAAGCCCGAAAACAGGCGAAAGACGGCAAAAAAGACTTTTCTCCCCCCGTGTTTCATGATATAATCTGAATGTTAGGGCGAAGTTAAGTTTTTGCTCATTGTGAATGATTCGGAAGGAAGATTGTATTTTATGGATAAATTGATTGTGCAGGGGCGGAAACGCCTGGTTGGCGAGGTCTCTATCAGCGGCGCGAAAAACGCAGCGGTAGCGGTGATCCCCGCGGCGATTATGGCGGAGGGCGTCAGCGTGCTGGAAAATCTGCCCAGCATTGAGGATGTCAGAAGTTTATGCCATACCATTGAAAAACTGGGTGGGAAATGCACCTATCAGGATGAGCATACGCTGCAGATCGACTGCGGCGGCGGGATCGATTATCGGGCGACTTTTGAGGAAGTCCAGAAGATCCGTGCTTCCTATTATTTCCTTGGGGCGCTGCTGGCCCGGTACAAAAAGGCGGAGGTAGCGCTGCCCGGCGGCTGTAATTTCGGTGTCAGACCCATTGACCTGCATCTGAAGGGCTTCCGTGCGCTGGGGGCTACGGTAGAAGAAGGCAACGGCATGGTAAGAGCTTACGCGGATCGTCTGATCGGTACTTCTATTTACATGGATCAGGTCAGCGTAGGGGCTACCATCAATATTATGCTGGCGGCTACCATGGCGGAAGGCGTGACGACCATTGAAAACGCGGCCAAAGAGCCGCATGTAGTAGATACAGCCAACTATCTGAATATGATGGGGGCCAATATCAAAGGCGCGGGTACGGATGTGATCCGTATCAGAGGGGTGGAAAAGCTCCATGGCGCTCAGTACACCATTATCCCGGACCAGATCGAGGCAGGGACCTACATGATCGCGGCGGCTATCACCGGCGGGGATGTGCTGGTAAAAAATATTATCCCCAAACATATGGATTCTCTGACAGCTAAGCTGGATGAGATGAATGTAACCATTGAGGAGCATGATGATTCTATCCGTGTAACGGCCAACCGGCCTTTGCATGGGGCGAATGTAAAAACCATGAGCTACCCCGGATTCCCCACAGACTTACAGCCCCAGATCGCGGCGCTTTTGAGCGTATGCGGCGGGAACAGCGTCATTACGGAGAATGTCTGGGAGAACAGATATCAGTATATCGATGAACTGCGCAAGCTGGGCGCACAGGTGGAAATTGACGGCAGAATCGCCCGGATTCAGGGTGTGGACCGACTCCATGGCGCAAAAGTCAGCGCTACGGACCTGCGGGCAGGGGCGGCCATGATTCTGGCGGCGCTGGCGGCGGAAGGCGAAAGCGAGATCGACGGTGTGAAATATATCGACCGCGGCTATGAGCATGTGGAGCACAAGTTCAATGCTCTGGGCGCGAAAATCACCCGTGTACAGGTATAACAGAAAGAAACGGCGAAAAAAAGGGAAGGCGCGGAATTTGATGCGGAAGGCAGGATTTCGCGTTTTCTTGTGTCATAGAACAGGAAAAATCAAACAACGAAGAGAGGTGAAAAGAGATGGATATGGAATTCTGTACCATTGCCAGCGGCAGCAGCGGAAACAGTCTGTATATCGGCAGTCCCCATACGAAAATACTTATTGACGCCGGTGTCAGCGGCAAACGGATCACGGAAGGTCTGGCCCAGCTGAAACTGACAGGGGAGGAGATCGACGCTTTGTTCATCACTCATGAGCATCTGGACCATATCAAGGGGGCCGGGGTGTTTTCCAGAAAATATGATGTGCCCATTTATGCCACCATGGAGACCTGGGCAGCCATGGAGGGGAATCTGGGAAAGATTTCGCCCAGGAACAAGCGGTTCATTTACGCCGGGGAGACCTGTGTTGTCAATGATCTCTGCGTCCATCCCTTTTCCATCCCCCATGACGCGGCGGACCCAGTGGGGTACAGCGTGACGGCGGGGAAAAAGAAAATCACTGCCGCTACGGATATCGGACATATTACAGACACTCTGCGGGAAAATCTGGAGGGAAGTCAGGTACTGCTGCTGGAGGCCAACCATGACGAGGAACTGCTGAAAAAGGGCAGCTATCCCTGGCACCTGAAACAGCGGATTCTGGGAGAAAAAGGCCATTTATCCAACAAAAGCGCGGGCGCGCTGCTGGCGGAGATTGTGACGGGCGAAATGCGCCATGTGTTCCTGGGGCATTTGAGCGAGGAAAATAACCGGCCTTATCTGGCCTATGAGACCGTAGAGGAGATTCTGGAACAGCATCGGATACGGCTGGGCGGCGCTTTGAAGATGGATATGGCGGCAAGATACAGCAACGGTGTGAAAATAACCATATAGGAGGCAGTTTATGCGGATCACGGTGGTTTGCGTAGGCAAGCTGAAGGAAAAATACTGGCAAGCAGCAGTGGCGGAGTACAGCAAGCGGCTGAGTCGCTACCATAAGCTGGAGATCATAGAGCTGGCGGACGAGAAAGCGCCGGAGACCATGAGTCAGGCCCAGGAGGAAGAGGTCAAGCAGAAGGAAGGAGAGCGGATCTTAAAGGCGTTAAAGGACGACGCCTTTGTGATGGCGCTGGCCATTGAGGGGAAGATGATGACATCCGAGGAGTTGTCGGCGTTTTTGGAGAAAAAGGCTGTCGGCGGTGTCAGCCATATTGCCTTTGTCATTGGCGGATCTCTGGGTCTTGCGCCGGCGGTGATGAAACGGGCGGATTACGCCCTCAGCTTTTCCCCTATGACATTCCCCCATCAGATGATGCGGGTGGTTCTGCTGGAGCAGGTGTACCGAGCGGAGAAGATCCGGCGGAAAGAGCCGTACCACAAATAAAATAGAGAAAAAGTGATTTTAAAAAGAATAAAATCCAGTGAAAAGAGAATCGCCGGAACCCTTTATACTGTCAGGGTTTTGGCGATTGTTGTTTTCTGATGAAGAAGCCCTTGGGAGGGGCTCTTTTTTTATGGGTTTGAATTTATAATCTAAGTGCAACAAGTAAAAATGACTCACAGTTTCTGGTAAAATGGTGTTTGCAAAGACATCCATTAAACTAGGAGGAACTATGAGCCACTATA
>NZ_JACSNY010000071.1 GCF_016902535.1 Anaerotignum lactatifermentans
GCTTTCTATTCTGAATGGTCTGAAGAACCGTGGTGTGGAAGATATCCTGATTGCATGTGTGGATGGCCTGACAGGCTTCCCTCAGGCAATTGAAGCGGTATTTCCAGAGGCAGAGATTCAGCAGTGCATCATCCATCAGATCAGGAATACAACAAAGTTTGTTTCCTACAAAGAACTCAAGCCCCTGATGGCTGATCTGAAACGTGTATATGCCGCGCC
>NZ_JACSNY010000072.1 GCF_016902535.1 Anaerotignum lactatifermentans
GGGGCCCGCACAAGCGGTGGAGCATGTGGTTTAATTCGAAGCAACGCGAAGAACCTTACCAAGGCTTGACATCCCGATGACCGCTCTAGAGATAGAGCTTCTCTTCGGAGCATCGGTGACAGGTGGTGCATGGTTGTCGTCAGCTCGTGTCGTGAGATGTTGGGTTAAGTCCCGCAACGAGCGCAACCCTTATCTTCAGTAGCCATCATTCAGTTGGGC
>NZ_JACSNY010000073.1 GCF_016902535.1 Anaerotignum lactatifermentans
CTATCGTGAAAGAATGGCAGGAAAGACCTTTGGAAGAAATCTATGCGGTTGTTTTTATGGATGCCATCCATTACCATGTACGTAACGAAGGCCGGATTGTAAAACGTGCGGTCTATATTGCTATCGGAATTGATATGAGTGGATATAAAGATGTACTCGGCATGTACGTGGGACAAAACGAAAGCGCGAAATTCTGGCTTTCTATTCTGAATGGTCTGA
>NZ_JACSNY010000074.1 GCF_016902535.1 Anaerotignum lactatifermentans
AATCCTGTCGGTGTCCGGTCCATTTTTTCGTGATATCTATCATAGCCAGATACAGCATTTTTAGGAGACTTTCATCCGAAGGAAATACCGTTTTGGATTTCGTGACCTTTCGCAGCTGCCGGTTAAATCCCTCGATGGCATTCCTGGTATAGATCAGGCGGCGAACCGCTTCCGGATATTTGAAATAAGTCGAAAGATTTGCCCAGTTGTCTTTCCAGG
>NZ_JACSNY010000075.1 GCF_016902535.1 Anaerotignum lactatifermentans
AAAGACCTTTGGAAGAAATCTATGCGGTTGTTTTTATGGATGCCATCCATTACCATGTACGTAACGAAGGCCGGATTGTAAAACGTGCAGTCTATATTGCTATCGGAATCGATATGAGTGGATATAAAGATGTACTCGGCATGTACGTGGGACAAAACGAAAGCGCGAAATTCTGGCTTTCTATTCTGAATGGTCTGAAGAACCGTGGTGTGGAAGATA
>NZ_JACSNY010000076.1 GCF_016902535.1 Anaerotignum lactatifermentans
CCAGCCATTGTAGCACGTGTGTAGCCCAAGACATAAGGGGCATGATGATTTGACGTCATCCCCACCTTCCTCCGTGTTATCCACGGCAGTCTCTCCAGAGTGCCCAACTCAATGATGGCTACTGAAGATAAGGGTTGCGCTCGTTGCGGGACTTAACCCAACATCTCACGACACGAGCTGACGACAACCATGCACCACCTGTCACCGATGTTCCGAAGA
>NZ_JACSNY010000077.1 GCF_016902535.1 Anaerotignum lactatifermentans
CGCGATTACTAGCGATTCCAGCTTCATGTAGTCGAGTTGCAGACTACAATCCGAACTGGGACTGGGTTTTTGTGATTTGCTTAACGTCGCCGTCTCGCTTCACTTTGTTACCAGCCATTGTAGCACGTGTGTAGCCCAAGACATAAGGGGCATGATGATTTGACGTCATCCCCACCTTCCTCCGTGTTATCCACGGCAGTCTCTCCAGAGTGCCCAACT
>NZ_JACSNY010000078.1 GCF_016902535.1 Anaerotignum lactatifermentans
ATTCACCGCGACATGCTGATTCGCGATTACTAGCGATTCCAGCTTCATGTAGTCGAGTTGCAGACTACAATCCGAACTGGGACTGGGTTTTTGTGATTTGCTTAACGTCACCGTCTCGCTTCACTTTGTTGCCAGCCATTGTAGCACGTGTGTAGCCCAAGACATAAGGGGCATGATGATTTGACGTCATCCCCACCTTCCTCCGTGTTATCCACGGCA
>NZ_JACSNY010000079.1 GCF_016902535.1 Anaerotignum lactatifermentans
GCCTGGCCGCTGCTTATAATCCTGACAGCCTTTCTTCAAAAAATATCTCCAGCTGCGAATGAATCTGGCCCCAATCCTGTCGGTGTCCGGTCCATTTTTTCGTGATATCCATCATAGCCAGATACAGCATTTTTAGGAGACTTTCATCCGAAGGAAATACCGTTTTGGATTTCGTGACCTTCCGCAGCTGCCGGTTAAATCCCTCGATGGCATTCGTGG
>NZ_JACSNY010000080.1 GCF_016902535.1 Anaerotignum lactatifermentans
CGGCATATACACGTTTCAGATCAGCCATCAGGGGCTTGAGTTCTTTGTAGGAAACAAACTTTGTTGTATTCCTGATCTGATGGATGATGCACTGCTGAATCTCTGTCTCCGGAAATACCGCTTCAATTGCCTGAGGGAAGCCTGTCAGGCCATCCACACATGCAATCAGGATATCTTCCACACCACGGTTCTTCAGACCATTCAGAATAGAAAGCCAGA
>NZ_JACSNY010000009.1 GCF_016902535.1 Anaerotignum lactatifermentans
ATAGTGGCTCATAGTTCCTCCTAGTTTAATGGATGTCTTTGCAAACACCATTTTACCAGAAACTGTGAGTCATTTTTACTTGTTGCACTTAGATTATAAATTCAAACCATAAAAAACAGAACTTCAGATGTATTTCACATCTTCATAAGCAAACAAAGAAAGCCGGAATCCTTGCAAAGGATTCCGGCTTTCTTATTTTTCTGAAATCAGAACAGCAGGTTCACGCTGTCCTTCGCCTTAGCGATGTCCTCCAGAATGGACTTCTGTTTTTCCTCAAACAAGAGCTCTTTATTATAGCGATAGTAGGCGTCGCTGCCGTTTTCGCTGATGAACTGTACACTGTAATAGTTGGCCGTCAGCTCCGTCACAAAGATCACCATTTCCTGTCCTGTACCGAAGGTTTCCTCTAAGAAGGCGAAGGAATGTTCCAAAAAGGCGGCGGCTTCCTCTACCAGACCTTCCCGCTCCTCTACCAGCGCGGCAAACTGCCCTTTCAGGCTATCGAAGGCCTCGTCCTTTGTCCGGGCACCGCTTTCCTTGGCTTTTTGTCCGTAGCCTTCCAGCAGGTCCAAAGCAGCCCTTCTGGCTCTGCTTTCATGCTTATCCAGCAGATTGGCCTTCTTTTCCCGGTCATAGCCCAACCGCTCTTCCTCCAGAAATCCTTCCAGCAGAGTCTCCCAGGCAGTCTCCGCACAGTAAGGGCTCTGGAACCGCTCTTTTGCCTCCAAAAGCGCCTGATGAACCTTTGTGGTCCGTAAATCCGCCTCATAAGCCGCTGTAAAGGCTTCTGTCAGCCGGCTGAGCAATAACCCCATGACACTCAAACGCTCGTCAAAGGGCGCGTCCTGGAGCTTCTGAACGGCATCCTTGCCATACTGACCCCGCAGAATGTCCTCCACCTTGTAATCCGTCTCGTATTTCCGGTAAAGATCCAGATAATTTGCAAAATCCTTGGCGATCTTTCTGTGCTGGAGATACTGATATACCAGCCCTTCGTCCGGTGTAATGCCCAGCCCTTCATAGACCTGCAGCACATTAGAAAGATCCTCCCAGCCTCTGGCCGTAACGAAGCGCTTTCCGTCCACTGTGGTCTCCATGGCGTAGAAATTGTTTTTCTTGATCTCCAGATAAGACAGCACGGCCCCATGAATGCCCTGTTTCCAGGCATATTCCTTCCAAACAGGGAAGTCCGGCTCCACATCAATCTTCTTCACACGGTCCAAAGTCACCACGTCGAACTCCCGGACGCTCTTGTTGTACTCCGGCGGATTGCCTGCCGCCACAATGATCCAGCCTTCCGGCAGCCGATGAGAGCCAAAGGTCTTGGCCTGCAGAAACTGCAACATAGCAGGGGCCAGTGTTTCGGAAACACAGTTAATCTCATCCAGAAACAAAATCCCCTCTTTTAAGCCCGTTTCCTCCATTTTGTCATAAACAGCGGCGATAATCTCGCTCATGGTGTATTCTGTGACGGCATATTCCTTTCCGCCGTAGTTCTTATGGCTGATAAAAGGCAGGCCAATGGCGCTCTGGCGGGTATGGTGGGTGATGCTGTACGCCACCAGTCCAATGCCGCATTCTCTGGCTACCTGCTCCATGACCGCCGTTTTGCCGATCCCCGGCGCCCCCATGAGCAGAATGGGCCGCTGGCGCACCACAGGGATCTGATATTCCCCAAAATCATCTTTGGCAAGATACGCCGCGATGGCGTGTCGGATCTCTTCCTTCGCTTGTTTGATATTCATGGTCCTTTACTCCTTGTTATATGAAATTTCCAGATCTTCTTTGCCTAATACCACCTTCATGGCCCAGGGCGGTACTTCTCTTTCGTTATAGGCCCCGTCGTCCAGAAAGACAAACGCCGTGTCATAGGACGGGCGCTTTTTGGGGAACTGCCCCCAGCCGTCGGTAAAATAGATCAGCCCTTTCAGGCTTTGAAAAGCCTTTTCCTCCATGAGCTCCTCCACATAGGAAAACACCGGCCGGAAATCTGTTCCGCCGCTGCCCCGCAGGTCAAAGGCGGCCATGTACTGGGCCAGCTCCTCCTGGGAGGTGATCTTCTGATCCTGCTGTATTTTGGCGTCGCACTGTATGATGTGGAGATTGAACTTGTGGAAAAAACTCTCACTCTGGCGGAGGATGGCATAGGTCTCCTCCAGGAACCGCCGTACCACATCTCCCTCGCAGGATTCGGAGGTATCAATGGCAATGACCAGCTCCTCCACCTTTTTTACTTCCTTGTACTCCAGCGCCTCGATCAGGGGCATATTACCGTAAAGCTGAAGGCCATAGGTATAGAAAATATAGTCATAGCTGTCGTCGTCCACCTGAATATCCTCTTTCCAGGTAACGAACTTTTCCAAAAACCGGCGGTAATCATACCGCTCCCGGTTCTCCACCCGCAGGTATTGCAGCAGATCGCCGGCTTCTTCCCCGGCGTCCTTGGAAAAGGTCTCCAGATCCGTCTGCATTTTTTCGCTGATCTCCCGCCATTTTTCTTCCATTTCCTGACGGCGCTCCTCCTCGCTCTGAGAAGGATCGTCCTGATTTTGATTCCGGTCGTTGTCCTGATCCTGCGAATCGTCGTCCTCTTTTTTCTTCTCCCAGAAAACATGGTCGTCCACCCAGAATTCCAGCTGTAATTTGCCAAATTCCTGGATAGACAGTTTTTCCTCCTGCAATACCTGATAGATCCCCTCCGCCGTCAGCACCTTCAGCCGCCGGCGCAGCTTTTCGTACCATTCCTGCCGCCGGTCAGAAACCACCAGCCGTACGGCGGAAAAAGGCAGCACATCCACCATGGACTCCACAGCCATATCGCAGGCCAGGTTCCAGTATTCCTCGTCCCGCTCCCCCTGATGGAAGGGATGGCGGAACAAACAGTGCAGCAGCATATGCAGATAAGCCCGGTTCACCAGCACCGGGTCTGACTGATACCGCTCCATCAGATATCTGGGGTTGAACAGTATTTTCTCCCCGTCCGTCCCCACATACAGAGAGGACAGGTTCATTTCGTAGCGCAGGGCACTCAGCGCCATATCCAGAAACCGCATGGATAAATACAGCTGATTCCGGGAGGCGCTTAAAATACGGCTGCCCAGCTCAATTAAATTACGGTGTGTTTCATTCACAAATCCACCCTCTTTTTATAAGTCAAAGGTCTTTTTCTTCTTCTGGAAATGCTGGTGCTCATATTCCAGCAAAAACCCTGTGATTTCTGTTTTCTTGGCTTCTCCCGCCTTTTTCAGCAGCGCCGCCGTACTTTCCGCCGTCAAAAGCCCCCACTGGGCAAACAGGCGGATCTTGCGCAGGTCCCCCATGGAAATATAGTAAGAAGCCGCCCACAGAAAATGCTCCTTTAGATACTGGAGATAATCCGCCTTCCTGTTCTCCTGAAGGCGGTAGGGGTATTCCAGACGGTACATTACCAGAAACAGCACCATCAATGCCTCGTCCTCCCGCCGGGTCAGATAAAACAGCTCGTCAAAACGGCGGAAATCAATGTCGGAATTGCCGATGCACTGGCGGAAGAGATGGCCCGTCCCATAATTGACCTGATGGAACTGGCGGGCAGGGGTATCCTCGATATATTCATACTGATAATCCGGCAGCAGCAGCTTAGCTGTCTCTCCGTTTTCAAAGGTAATGGTCAGATGCAGCTCCTGATTCAGCACCGAAATCAAATCGGCGATATGGCGGCATCTGCCAAAGGAAAGCATCCGCAGATGGTCGCAGTTCAAAAACAGGCCCGTACCCAGATCCCACGTCGTTCCGGGGATATGGATCTGTTCCATATTCCGGCAGTTATAAAAGGCATAGCCGCCGATCTTCTCCACCGTCTCCGGCAAAATCATTTTTTTCAGACTGCGGCAGCCATAAAAGGCATAGCCCTCGATCTCCCGCAGACCCTGCGGCAGCGCCACAGACTCCAACGCGGCACAGTCCGACAGCAGATGATCCGACAGTCTTTCCAACCCTTCCGGCAGATGCAGCAGCGTCAGCGCCGTACAGCCATAAAAGGCATAGGGGCCGATCTCCGTCACCGTATCCGGCAGGAAAATCTGTTCCACGGCAAAGCCCTCTGCCTCCTTGGGCGGTGCTTTGCGCTCCTGCGGGACCACAGGCACAAAGGACAGCTGTGTTTCCTCCTCTTTTTCCGCCTTCGGAAGTTCCGCGGCCACAGCAAAGGCATAAGCCCCCACCGCCGTCACCGGCTTTCCTTCGATCCTTTCCGGCACCCGCAGCACAGACGCCCGTCCCTCGATGCCGATGATCTTTGCCCCGTCTTCCAACAGGGTATATTGTATCCTTACAGAACCCATAGTCGTTCCTTCCTTTTCTTTTTTAGGCAATGCCTTAATATATAATTATACTAGGGTTTCCCTATGGCTGTCAAAGAAAAAAGACTTGACGGCGGCAAAGAAACTCTCTAAAATAAAAAAGAAGTCCGCGCCGCGGACTTCAAACATGTCTCTGTAGCTCAGCAGGATAGAGCGTCCGCCTCCTAAGCGGCAGTTCGTTCGAATCCGTTTGGGCGGAAAAATTGAATTTTTTTGATATATGTCCCAGTAGCTCAGTTGGATAGAGCACGAGCCTCCTAAGCCCGGGGTCGCACGTTCGAGTCGTGTCTGGGACGCCAAAAGCTCCGCTGCAAGCCGTTTTTCGCCGGTTTGCAGCGTTTTTTATTTTTCTTCTCCCGGCCTGCCGCTCGTTTGAGGCCGGGAGGATTTTATGCGCTGCTATGTATATCCTGCTAAGAAGAAACGAACGATTTCCACGTCCTTGCTAAGAAAAATCCCATCTTTGCTAATTGGAGTTTTCGGACTTACCTGCCGCCCGGTGCCGCCGAGAGCAGCGCAGCCAGGGTATTTGCCAGTTCCGGCGACTGCCGGAGCTGTTCCACCAGGGCCTCCAGGTCGAGCGTCGCCGGTGCCGGTTCCTTCGGCTCCTCCGGCGGGCGGACCGCCCGAAGATCTGGCTTGGCATAGAAGGCGCTCTCAAACTTCTGGGCGTTGATCTTGCGGTCCTCGTCCAGGATATGGGCATACACGCTGGTAATCATGTCGATCTCCGCATGGCCCGTGTCGCCCTGGGTAGCCTTCAGGTCGCCGTGGTTCAGTTTCAGCTTGTAGGTGGTGCTGGAATGACGGAGGGAATGAAAGACCACTCTGGGCAGCCTCGCCTTCTCCCGTAGCTTCTCAAACTCCTTTAGGATGATGCGGTCCTCACAGGGGCGCCCATTGGGCAGCGCCACCACCAGGTCAAAATCCTGGTACTCGTCACCGAGAAATCCGCGAAGCTCGTCCTGGGACTTTTTCCATTCCCGCAGGATGTAGGCCAGCGTCTTGGGCAGCCATACCTTGCGGATACTGGAGTCCGTCTTGGGCTTTTTCAGAATCACCCTGGTGCTGGTGTTGGGAAACAACGGCGTAAAGATGTGGTAGACATCCTTCTGCCCCAGCATCTCAATGGCCCGCTTGGAGGCCCGCGCCAGCTCCTTGTCGATGAAAACATAGGCGTTGTCATCAGCAATATCGTCATCGGAGATGTGGACATTGTTCCAGGTCAGCCCCAGGATCTCACCCATCCGCAGGGAGCAGGCAAAGGACAGGTTCATCGCTACATAGAGCTTGCTGTCCGTACACTGATCCAGAGCAGTGCGGATCATATCGGCGGTCCAGATGTCCCGCTTCTTATACTCCGTCTTGGGCAGTACCACATTGTCAAAGGGGTTCTTGGCGATCAGCCCCCACCGTACTGCCTGCTTGAAAGCGCAGCGCAGGAGTTTGATGATCTTCTCAATGGTGGAATTGGTCACAAAGTCCGTCTTTGCGTGATGGGTCCTTGTATTCACCGCAGGGGTTTTCTGCAAAGTCTGGATGTACTTGTCCACTACTCGCGGGGTGACCTCCTGCACCTTCATATCCCCAATGATGGGGTTGATGTAGTTGGCGATTGGCGAGTTTTGGCTGTCGTACATGGAAACGCCCCACTTCTTTTCTCCGTAGAGGGAAACAAAGTCCAAAAGAAATTCTGCGATGGTCTGGTTGCTGGGCGGAAGAAAGGTCCCCGTGAACTGCTGGTTCTCCACCTCCGCCTTGCGCTTCAATGCGTCCTGGTAAGAGGTGCGGGTTTCCCATTTCTGCCGGGTCTCACCATTTTCATCCGTATAGTTGTAGACAATGGAATAATTCTTTTTGCGTTTGATAATCGAAGCCATAACGATACTTCCTTTCTAAGTCATAGGTCAAGTGACTCCAGCCACTCATCGAATGACCGCTTGGAAATGCGTATGGCGTTGCCAATTCGTACGATCTTAAAGTGTCCTTCCTTCACGAGAAGATAAGCGGATGTTCGGCCAATACCCAGGATTTGAGTAATGTCCTCAACCGTATAAGTTCTTCGCTCCGGGGACTCCTTCTTCGTACCGTTCCATGCTTGTGACATGGCAGCCCCCTTTCTAAATCAGAAACGGCACGAATAAGAATGGCTCATAATTTACCCATTCTCATTTTACCGCGCCGTTTTGTGTTTGTCTGCTGCTAATCGAAAAGTTTACGAACTATCCATAAACTTAAAGCAACAGGATTTGCTTAAAAAGAGAGAGGCAGAAAACGGACGGCTGCTGGCACAGCTCCACGGGAATTTCACCCCGGCCCATGCTGATGGGTGCGGCGCACGATGCTTTGCGGGCGTCCAATGCGCGAGTCTCATTATCCTGCCTGCGTATCCTCGCCCACAGGCTGCCACACCTGTTTTGCGGCCTGGTGTTCGTCGCTCTCCTGTTTGGTAGGGGTCCCGTCCTGCGGACTTGCAACAGGGTCATGGCGCACCGGCCGACCGGCTCCACGCAGACAGATCGTATCCGTCTGCCTTATACTGCGCCGGAGGCCACCCGCCGGGCTTTCTTTGTCAAGGAGCTATAACGGGACGCCGCGTGGAAAGGGGAAAACACGCAGCGCCCGGCCCTGGATCAGCTCAGGTCAAAATCCAGGATGGAGATAATCAGCTTTGCTTCCAGCCGACCGCGCAGATCTTCGTCCACCTGGGGACGGGGATAGCCGTCAGGGCCATAGCTCGTCCGTGTAGACAGCGCGGCGATGTAGCCGGAATAGTGCCGGACTACCCGGCTCACCGCTTCGGGGTCTCCTCCGACAGCGGCGGCGATCACCGGGTAAGGGATCAGCGATGCCCGCGTGCACGCAGATTTAGTCATCCGCTTCACCTCCCATCAGCTCCTTCAGCAGCCGATAGGCTTTATGCCTGCGGGTATTGACCGTCCGGCGAGGCATGTTTATGTACCTGGCGATCTGTGCGTCGGTCATCCGCAGGAACCAGTGCATCATAAAGATTTCCCGGTCCTCCTGGGACAGCCCCAGAAGCGCCTCGGCCAGCCCGTCGTCCTCGATCAGGATCACGGCCCCTCCCACAGGGAAGGTCGTGTATTCCCACGAGTAGCGGTCATAAACCGCAAGCTGGGCCATTTCGGCCTCGGACAGCTCCTCCAAAGACGCGAAACGCTTCTGGCGTTGGCTGATCTGGCGATAGCCGTTGCACGCCTCGCATTTCAGCACCTTCTTGCAGTAGCTGTCAAAGGCGTACTGCTTGTGCTCGTAGTGGCGGTCAGGTTTCAAGTTCTCACCTCCCTTCGTGCCGGGAGGCAATTCTTTTCTTCCCCTTTCGCTCACTACTCGTTCACGAGAGGTCCTGTTTGGCTGGTTTTCGGGATCTATCTGAAAAAATTTTTTGCCGCTCATACTTGGCTCCTTTCGTTTCGTTCAGATTGACAGGCCGGAACGAAACGGGGCGGGGAGCGGCAGCCCACGCCCAGGCGCAGGCGGTCACGGGGACGGGCTTTGTTGGATATGAGCCGCAGTATATAAAAAGCGAGCCATAACTCACTTTCATGAGCATGGCTCGCTGCTGCGTTATTGGAATATTTTTCGTAGTGGCATGGGCGTCCGCCGCATAAGCGGTAAACCCCGCCTTATTTTGACCTCCTTTGTGTTGGCGCTCTCATCCATATCTCCCTTTACTCCGAAATATGAGTTATAACTCACTTTACATGAGTTCTATGGTTATTTATATGAGCGGAAGCACACCCTACAATGATGTAGAGGTGATGTGCAGTGAACAATCCGCTGGATCTATTTGCATGGAAGGTGCGGTCAGAACGGAAGCGGCAGCATCTGACGCAGAAGCAGTTGGCTGAACGCCTCGGTATGAACCCCCGCACGATCATAGATTTGGAGACCTGCCAGAGTAATCCGAAATTTGAAACGGTGGTCCTTGTCGCCAAAGAATTGAATATCAGCGTGGAAGCCGCCATCTTCCCGGAAATGGTAAATTAGACAGTCTCGAAAACAGTCGTGGACTTCTTTGCCGGGAAAAGCGAAGCAGAGATTGAAAAGTTTATCGCACTCTGCAAACAGGCGGAAGCCTTCCAAAAAGACGAGTAACGCGGTCGGGTTCGATGTGCCCGGCCGCGTTACTGTTTCACCCGTTTGCTATGCGGGCAGTTTATTCTTCTTTTGTTTTATAAGCATTTTTCAGACGCTCGAAGGACTCCTGGCTGATAACATGCTCCATCCGGCAGGCATCCCTTTCCGCTGTTTCCGGGTCTACGCCGGCTTCAATCAGTCGGTCAGTAAAGAAGCGGTGCTTTTCGTAGATCCGCTCCGCCACTTCCTGGCCCACATCGGTCAGATGCAGGAAATAGTCGCTGTCCATTGTCAGGAACCCCCCTTCACGCAGCGTCGCCACCGCATGGCACACGCTGGGCTTTGACACCTCCATGTGCCGGGCCACATCTACGGAGCGCACCATGCCCATCTTCTTATGGAGAACAAGGATGGCCTCCAGATAGTCCTCCCCGGACGCATGAAGTTTCATTAAGACCTCCCTTACTGTATTCGCCAGCCTTCGGCTTGTTCGCGGATCTGGATGAACTTTTTATAAGTCCCTTCCTGTTGCAGCAGTTCCTTATGCGTACCCCTCTGAGCCACAGTTCCGCCATCAATCACAAGGATTTGGTCGGCGTTCTCAATCGTGGCCAGACGATGGGCAATCGTAATAATAGTTTTACCGTGTGTTAGAGCAGAAATCGCTTCTTGGATCAAATGCTCATTCTCTGGATCAATACTTGCGGTTGCCTCATCCAAGATAACAATGGGAGCATCCTTGAGCATCGCCCTGGCGATAGAAATTCTTTGCTTTTCACCGCCGGAAAGCGAAGAACCCCCTTCACCAATCACTGTGTCATAACCGTCCGGCAAAGCCATTATGAAGTCGTGACAGCGGGCTGCTTTTGCGGCGGCGATAATCTGTTCATCCGTAGCGTCCGGGCTGCCGAATTTAATGTTATTCTTGATGGTATCCCGGAACAAATAGACATTCTGAAAAACCATACTGATATTTTTTAGCAAGCTATCGCAGGTAAATCGGCGAATATCTGTTCCGCCAACGGTAATCGTTCCGCTGTTCACATCATAGAAACGAGCAATCAGGTTACACAGCGTAGATTTTCCGCTGCCAGATGGCCCCACGATGGCCGTTGTGCTATTTTGCGGAATTTTGAAGTTCAGGTCATGCAGAACAATCCGGCTGTCATATCCGAAAGAAACATCCCTAAACTCAATATCATAGGTTGCCGGTTTTATATCGGTGCCATCCTGGTCGATATAGTTTACATTCTCTAATGCTTCCAACTTGTTCATGGCAGAGTCCACAACTCCAAGCGTATGGGCCGCGTCATTGATATTCTCCACACTGCCGAACATCACAAAAGAGAACAGGACAAACATCAGGAAGAACGCCATACTCATTTGTCCCTGCAATGCCTGCCATGCACAAATAAAGACAATTCCCATCGAAGCCAGTTTCAAGGCAAACAGATGCAGACAATTAAATGGAGTAAAGCCTTTTTCCACCTTGATATGAATATCTTTCAGATCTTTACTGGCATTGCGAAAGTTTTCAATAGATGCCCCTTCCTGTCCAAAGGACTTCACAATGGAAAGACCCCGGATATATTCAATCGCCGCGCCGGACATATCTTCCATTGCTTTATGGGTTGTTGCAGCGGTTTTTTCACTGTGTCTGCTGATCCCCTGCAAAGCCAGCGCCGAAAGAACAACACCGACAACAGAAATAACTGCAGCGACGGGGCTGAAAAAGATCAGGCATAAAACGATGGCAATAAACTTTGCATATCCATTGATGATGACATCCACCATTTTCATGCCCTGTAATTCCAAAGTAGACAATTCCGTGGTAACACCTGCCAGAATGTCACCGACACTGTTCTGTGAAAAGTACCCAAGGGGAACCCGTTTCAGTACATCGCCCAGATGAATACGCTGTCCGGCGGCCACTTCATATCCAATGCTTTCCTGCAACACTGCCCGGAGATAAGAAAGCAGGAAGTTCAGCACAATCGAGCCAATAATGATCCACAGCGTTTGCCAGATTAAAACAGTATCAATCGCAGTATTCGTCCAGTATGCCTGGATCGCTTTATCCAGCGCGAATGCGGCTGCCATTGTAGGAATAGCAGTAGACAGACTGCTGAAAAAGGAACACACAGAACCTAGATAGAGGCGGCCTTTATATTTGCCAGCCCATCGGATAATGCGTTTCATTGACTTAAACATTGACAGCCACCTCCTTTTTCTCGCCCACAGACCAGTTCTTTGCACCAATATGCGCCTGCCACATATCCGCATAAAGCGGGCAGCGTTCCAGGAGTTCCTCCTGCTTTCCGCAGTCAACAATCTGTCCTTTCTTCAGAACAACAATCTGATCTGCGTTTTGAATTGTAGACAGACGATGGGCAATCACCAGCAGGGTCTTTCCTTTGGAAAGGGCCATGATGGATTTCTGGATTTTATCTTCATTCTGCGGGTCAGTGAAGGCAGTTGCCTCGTCCAAAATCACAATAGGCGCATTTTTCAGAATTGCTCTCGCAATAGCGATCCGTTGCTTTTCTCCGCCGGAGAGCCGCTTGCCAGCATCACCGGCCGGGGTATCATATCCTTTTTCCAGCCGAACAATAAAATCATCGCAGCAGGCCGCTTTTGCGGCGGCATACACTTCCTCATCCGTAGCATTTGGATTACCCAGGCGGATGTTCTCTTTGAGAGAGCAGTTGAATAGGAAATTGTCTTGTGTCACAAAACTGACCAATTCGGAAAGCTGTCGGATGGAAAGTTCCTTGATATTCGTGCCGCCGATGGAGATGCTGCCGCCGGTCACATCCCAAAATCGGGCAATTAGGCGGGCAACGGTGGACTTGCCGCCACCGGATGGCCCAACCAGGGCTGTAAAACTTCCCTGCGGCATTTTCAAGCTGATGTCATGTAACACTTCGTTTTGTTCGGTGCTGTCATAGGAGAAAGACACATTCTGTAAAACAATATCTGTGTGCTCAGTAGGAACAATCTTGCCTGCATCCGGTAATATGGGCAGGTTCAGGATTTCGTTTGCAGCTTCTACTGCGTACTCCATTGACTTTGCCTCATTGATAAACGTGGTGGCTTTCATCAGCGGGCCGACAATACTCAGCGAAAGAATAATTCCCATCGCCAGTTCAGCAGGCGTGATGCTCCCGCTCTGCATCAACAACAAACCGATGGGAAGTACCCCCAAGAGGGTGGTAGGCATAATCGCCATCATCAGGTTCATTGTTTTCCAGGTGCTTTTGAACCATGCCAGAGTAAAATCCTTAAAGGACTTTACCGCTCCCACAAATTTTTCATAGGATCTGGTGCTCTGATTGAATGCCTTAACAACCTCAATGCCTTCCACATACTCAATGATGACATTGTTGACATGGTTGTTTGCCTCCATATAAGCTGCGTACTGGCTGTTATAGTTCCGCATGAGAAAAAACATGGGGATCATGGCCAGAACCGGGGCAATCAGGACTGCAAGGCCCAAACGCCAGTCAATCGCCAGCATCCAGATAAAAATGGCAATCGGAAGGAGCAAGTTCGATGTCAGCTCCGGGATCATGTGAGCCAGAGGCGGCTCCAAATCCTCCACCTTGTCCATGATAATATTCTTCAAGTAACCGATCCTTCGCCCCAATACTTCGCCAAGGGGCGCCCTCATCAGGCGGTTTGCGATTTTCAGGCGGATGCCTTCCAGTATCGTGTAAGCGGAGATATGTGCCAAAATTGTGGAAATGCCAAAGCAGATGACACGGATCAGGTATCCGCCTACGCCTACCAGACACCAGAGCATGATGTTGTTCAAAGTAGCGGTCCGGTTAATGAACAGGAGAAGAATTTCATACACCGCCCAAAACGGAACAAAGCCTCCGGCAACACTTAAAATGGCACACAAAACTGAGAGGGTCATTTTCCCTTTGCATGGCCCTGCAAAAGAGAAAAGTGTTTTTACCCAGTTCTCTTTCTGTTGCTTCATAGTAGTTCACCTCTTTCACTCGGTTTGGTCAGCAAAAGAAAAAGGATGGTTAAACTCTGCTAACCATCCTTAATGCTACCATGATTCAATTTTTCTTTCCGCTCCACACGGCCTTTTCTGCACCAATCAGATAATTGATTTTCGGTATTCTAACGGCGTTTTCCCCATTGTCTGATGAAATGCAGAAGCAAATTTGCTGGGACTGTCATATCCTACAAGTCCCGCTATCTCAGCCACCTTCAGCGTCTTATCGGATCGCAGCAAAGAAGCGGCATAGTTCATTCGGTAATTCCGCATATATGTGAAAATTGGGCTGCCATATACCGACTTAAAACAATTTTTCATGGGAGTTAGAGCGATGTCAAACCGCTCGGAAAGCTCCTCTAATGTATAGTTCTGTGTTAAGTCCTGAGTTAGGAGCGCCTGAATTGCTTTAATCTTCTCAATCTGCCCTTTGTAGAAATACGGGCGTTCTTCTGTATGCCCTGCCAATTCCAGAGCATCCAGATACAACAGCAGCTCCAGCACCTTGATTTTGAAATAATCCCTCTTGATTTTGACCGGAACATTGTAAAGCTCAGAAAAGATGTGTTCAATCGCCGGTTCACCAGGAATGACATAGGGTGTACGGTCACTGCAATATTTATTTTGTAATTCGTAAAGGTCAACAGAAAAGCCCTTCATATAGGCTGGAATTTCTTTTGCCGCGGTTTCCATTTGAAAGCCAATGGAAATACCGTGGTAGTGGCAAAGGGGAAATTCTACTTTGCCGGAATGATGGATGCGGCGATCTACCCGAAGATCGCCAGCCTCTAAATAGCTAAAGGCATTTTGGCCGACTTCCTGCTCAATGCGCCCTTCTCGGCAGTGGTCTATACAAAGCAGATCCATATCTGTCTGGAAGCCCGAAACACACTCCTTCATGTGGAAATCATTATACATGAGAAATACACCGGGAAAGACATGATAGAGCGTCATCATGCCTTCTCCGGAGTTATCGCTTAAACGCATGACCTTACAATCATCTGACTCGATTAGGTTTTGAACATTCGGGCCGTAGTACATTTCCCGGAATAGTTCCGGCATAGACGCTACCTCCTTTCTATGGAGCATCCCTCCATATCAAATATTTTATCACAAGTCCGGCCCAAAAACTCAAAATCATGGGAAACAATGATGATAACTTTATTCTCATCATTCAACTTGCGGATCATATTGCTCACTTCCAGCATACGGTGATAGTCCAGGCCACTGGTCGGCTCATCAAAGACAAGTACATCCTTGTTGGAGAGAATAGCGGTTGCCACCGCAAGGCGCTGTTTCTGACCTCCTGACAGGGCCATCGGATGGCGGTCTTTGAAATCCAGCAAATAAAAAGACCTGAGAATTTCTTCAATCCGCTCCGGCGGACAATCCGGCTGCGCCAGTTCACATTCGTTCCATACGCTGTCTGAAAAAAGCTGATGGTTCACATCCTGCATAACACAGAAGCTGGCCTTATTGCGCTGTTTTGCTTTCAGTGTTTGCCCATCCAGTCGAACCGTTCCGTTCACTTCTTTCAAAAGCCCGCACAGGCAGCGCGTCATCGTCGTTTTTCCTGCGCCGTTATGACCGACAATTCCCAACACTTCACCCCGTTTTGCAGAAAAGCCAAGACCACTGAATACTGGCTGCTTATCAAAAGCACAGGAAAGATTTTCTACGGACAAGCCTTCCTGCGCTCCTGGCAGATCAGCGGGAGGTAACTCCATCACAGGATGGACAAGACCTCTAAGTCCCATCCTGATACGCTGCTCATCCGAAAGACTGCGAAACTCGTTCCCGGAAAATATCTGAACGATTTTTCCCTTTTGAATGAAGATTGCCCGGTCAATCAGATCCATCAGGAAATATAGGCGGTGTTCGGCAATAACAACCGTCCGCCCTTCTTTTTTGATCTGGATAATCTGCTGGCGTAAGGTGTCAATCGCGTCGGCATCCAAATTTGCTGTCGGCTCGTCCAGCACAAAAACGGACGGGTTCATGGCATATACAGAGGCAAACGCAAGACTTTGTTTTTCCCCGCCAGACATGGAAAAAATGTTTCTTCCCAAAAGCGATTGAATTTTCAGGGCGGAAACAGTGGCCTCATAGCGCTCTTTGATTTTCTTTGGTTCGACGCCTGCATTTTCCAGACCAAAAGTAATTTCGCTGTCCGAGTCAATATTGAAAAACTGAGATTTCGGATTTTGGAACACAGAGCCAACCTGTTCTGCCAGACGGTACATTTCTGTTTTCGGCACTTCCATACCGTTTACAATCGCCCGGCCAGATAAAGTACCGCCCTCGACAAAATGAGGGATTAAGCCGTTAATCAGTTTTGTCACTGTGGTTTTGCCACAGCCCGACTCTCCTGTAAGGACAACACATTCTCCCTGATAGATATTCAGGTCAATATGGGAAAGCGTTCCCTGCTCTTTCTCATATTCAAAGGATACATCCTGAATTTGGATCACATGGAACACCTCCTTATCCCACTGTAATTGAAATTATGCAGAAAACCACACCTACCGCCAGACATAAAAAGTCCTGCACACCGAACTTCATTTCAATCATACTTGTCTTTGGCGCAGGGTTTTCAATACCCCGCGTAACAGCGGCGGCGGATAATTCTTCCGCTGTCGTTGTGGCAGAGATCATGGTCGGCACCAGTAAGCACTCAATTTTTTGTACTCCATGAATATTACGGAGCTTCATGGCATCCCGGATATAGCCGGTTTCTTCTTTTAAAGCCGGAAAATATCGGACAGTTACAGACAAAGGAATAATCAATCCCTGCGGGATATGCCATTTCCGAAGTGCAACCATCAATTCCCGGACGGGCGTTTTCTGTAATACCATTGTACCAACAATCAAACAAGGGAAAATCTTTCTTGCATAAGATACAATGATTGTGAAGCTGCTGGCTAAAATTTCCGGTCCGTTTGGAAATACATAGTATTGTAGCGCCAGACAAATTCCAAATGCGATTGCCAGTTTGCCTGCGGATTTTTGGCATCCGCAGGCAACGATCAGCAGGAGCAGAAAAATAACCCATGTAATTTCAACCCATACGGAGTGCTGGGTAAAGGCCACAATATTTGCCAGCACTAACAAAAGTAATTCTGTCCGTGGATCGAACCTTAATGTGTGCTTTTTGCCCGCTCCATTCATCACACAATTCCTGCCTTTACAAAGTGCTTTTTGAACAAACCTCTGGCGATAAAGGCTCCGATGATACCACCGATGATTGGAGCAACAAACAGAACGATTAGCATCGCATTGGATGACAGAGCTTCAACTGCCGCGACATAATCAGCGGGCATTCCCTGTTCCGTAATCTGCGCCAGGAAATCGGCCTTAAACAACCAGATGGGAAGGGGAGAACCAACCATTCCCATCGAAAAAATCACATAGGCAATCGAATTTCCCTTGAAGCTATTATATTTAGTCACCGCCCGGACAACTTCGGCCAAAATGCAAGTTGAAGCCATTGAGATCAGGATCACCAGGGTAAATTGTCCAGTGGCAAAATAGATGAGAGCAGTGATAAGCCCCATCAGGAAAACTGCACCCAGTTTTTGAACCTTTGCGACCATCAGCATAAAGGGAATGCCTGCAAACACAGCGATGAAGCCAGGCATCAGCATCCAAAGAACAGGGTGAATACCTCCCAGAAGCATGAAGGCAAAGTTGATAACAAAGTAGATTGCGGAAAAGATACCGATGGTAATGAGGTCTTTTCCTTTCAGTTTTTTGTCCGTACTCACTTCAGACATTGAAAATTCCTCCTTTTAGTTAGGTTGTGCTAACCTGTAGGCTTTTTGAAAGCGCCCTTCGGCGCTTACAGTAACCATCATAGCAGACCTGAAAAGTCTTTTCCACTCCAATCAGCCTTTTTTGTTCCAATCAGACGATTTCTTTTTATCAGAGTTTTGCTTGAGTGAATTTTATTGTTCTTATGAAATTTACAGTTTAATTTTACTCTGCTTAAGCCATTTCGCTTGTTAAGGATTGTAGTATTAGTAGAGGGGGAAAACGAGGGTAGGGTTACGGTAGCAAGCACAGCCAGCGAGTACCCACTGGCGGATTTTGTGTTTAGGGAGACCCCTGCCCCTAAACACAAAAATTGCTTGCTGGGATAGTCCCAGACCCTTATAAGAAACGGAGGCGAAATGGCATGGCAAATCGAAAACGAAATATCCAGATGAAGTTCTGGGTGACAGAGGAGGAAAAGCGGCTCATCGACGAGAAGATGAGCCAGCTTCCCACAAAGCGATATGGCGCCTACCTGCGGAAGATGGCGATTGACGGGTATATCATCCAGGTGGACACCACCGACATCAGGGAGATGACAAAGGCCCTGGGCTCCATCGGCCGGAACATCAACCAGATTGCCAAGAGGGTGAACGCCGGCGGCCCCGCTTATCAGGCCGATATGGAGGAGATACGGGAGAGATTGGAGCAGATATGGCAGTTACAAAGACGCATCCTATTAAGTCAACGCTGAAAGCGGCCATCGACTATATCTGCAATCCAGACAAGACGGATGGGAAGCTGCTGGTGTCCTCCTTCGGCTGCACCGCGGAAACCGCCGACATCGAATTTGCATGGACCCGCCGCCATGCTATCGACAAGGGCACGAACCTGGGCCGCCACCTCATCCAGGCGTTTGAGCCTGGGGAGGTCACGCCGGAGGAAGCCCACCGGATCGGCATGGAGCTGGCGCGGGAGGTCTTGGGCGGCAAGTATGAATTTGTTCTCACTACCCACATAGACAGGGATCACGTCCATAATCACCTGATTTTCAATGCGGTCAGTTTTCAGGACCACAAGCACTATCACTCCAACAAGCGGAGCTATCACTTCATCCGCCACGCCAGCGACCGCATCTGCAAGGAGCATGGCCTGTCTGTCATCGTCCCCGGCCGGGACAAGGGCAAGAGCTACATTGAGCACCAGGCAGAACAGGACGGCACCAGCTATAAAGCAAAGCTGCGCTCCGCCATCGACCGGCTTCTGCCCGGCTGCGCCGACCTGGAGGACCTGCTCCGCCGCCTCCAGCGGGAAGGTTACGAGCTGAAACGGGGCAAGTACATCTCCGCCAGGGCTCCGGGCCAGGAGCGGTTCACCCGTCTGAAGACCCTGGGCGCCGACTACGCTGAGGAGGCCCTGACCGCTCGGATCGCCGGAAGGCCCAGCCCCTCCCGCCAACCGAAGCAGCGCACCGGGAAGCCCAGCCTGCTCATCGACATCCAGAACAACATCAAAGCCCAGCAGAGCGCCGGCTACAAGCATTGGGCGAACATTGAGAACTTGAAGCGAGCGGCGGAAACGCTGAACTTCCTGACGGAACATGGCATCGGAAGTTTGGAGGAGCTGTCCGAGCGGTGCGACGGGGCGGCGGCCGCCACCGCCAGGGTGAAGGCGGACCTCCGGGCGACGGAGAAGGAAATGGAGCGGCTGACCCTCACCATGAAGCACGCCGCCACCTACCGCCAGCTCCGGCCCCTGTATGAGGAATACCGCCAGTCCAGGGACAAGGAGAAATTCCTCCGGGGGCATGAGGGCGAGATCATCCTGTTCGAGGCGGCGGCAAGGGAGCTGAAACGCCTGGACGCCGTACCCCTGCCCGCCGCCCAGCGGCTCCGGACAGAAATGGATGAGCTCACCGCCAGAAGGACCGCCCTGCAATCGGAATACAGGAAGGCTCAACAGAAAGAACGGGAGTACGACACCCTCAACCAAAACGTCCGTATCTTACTGGAACGGTCAGAGGATGTTGTACTCCCGAAGGAAAGATCGAATGAACTTGAATAGACGGAATTAACCCAGCCGCCACTGGGCGTTCTCGTTTTGAAGCTCCACCATACGGCGGTAGAGGCCGCCCTGCTCCATCAGCTCCGCCGGGGTGCCCTGCTGGGCCACATGGCCGTCCTCCAGCACCACGATGTGGTCGGCCCCTGCCACGGTGCGCATCCGGTGGGCGATGACCAGCACTGTCTTGCCCCGGAGCAGGCGGGAGAGGGCGGCCTGGACGGCACTCTCGTTCTCCACGTCCAGGCTGGCGGTGGCCTCGTCCAGCAACACCACCGGCGCGTCCTTTAGAAGTGCCCGGGCGATGGAGATCCGCTGCCGCTCCCCGCCGGAGAGGGTGGAACCGTTCTCCCCGATCACCGTCTGATAGCCCTGGGGCAGTTTGCGGATAAATTCGTCGCATTGGGCGGCCCTGGCAGCCTCCAGCACCTCCTCATCGGTGGCGCCCCGGCGGCCCAGACGGATGTTCTCCATCACCGTGTCCCGAAACAGCACCACGTCCTGGAACACCATGGAGTAGGAGCGCAGGAGGGCCTCCGGGTCCACCGTGGACACGTCCGTCCCGCCCAGGGACACCTTCCCGCCGGTGACATCCCAAAACCGGGCGGCCAGCTTGCAGGCGGTAGACTTCCCGCCGCCGGAGGGTCCGATAAGGGCGGTGACTTCCCCCTGGCGGGCGGTGAAGCTCACATCCTCCAGCACCCCTGCACCCTCCCGGTAGGCAAAGGAGACATGGTCAAAGGTGATGTCGTAGCGGTTGGGGCGGAAATCCTCCGTTCCCGTCTGAACCGGCTGCTCCAGAATGGAGCGCATCCGTTCAATCTGCAGCTTGGTGTTGAAGGTAGCGGCGATATTCTGGAGCACCACCCCCAGGGGATCATACAGCCGGGCGGCAGCAAAGAGGAAACCCAGGAAATAGAGGAAGGGGAGCTCCCCGGCCAGCAGCAGCGCCCCGCCGGTGAGCACCGTGGTGGCAAGCCCCAGCCGCAGGAAGGCCTGGGCGGAGCAGACGAACACGCCGGTGGCCAGCTCGGAGCGGATGGAGCTGCCCTCCATGGCGGCCAGCTTTGCCTCCAGGCCGTCAAGGTACCGCTCCTGCCGGTGGCAGGCCTTGATGTCCCGGATGGTCTCCAGCCCCTCCTGAATGCAGTCGGCCACCGCCCGCTTGTTCAGGATATTTTTCGTTCCAAAGGCGTCCTGGATCTTCTTACTTCCCGCTGTCAGCGCCACCGCCACGGGCACCACCCACAGCACAGCCAGGGCCATGCGCCAGTCACAGGCGAACATGCACACCCCGATTACCAGTGTGGAACCGACGGAGGCGAACAGCTGGGGCACATAGTGGGAGAACATTTGATCCAGGCTGGAGCAGTCGGCAATCATGGTGGAGGTCAGGTCGCTGAGATCCCGGTTGCCGAAGAAGGACAGGGGGAGTCTCCGCAGCGTCTCTGCCAGGCTCACCCGGCGGTTGGCGCTCTCCCGGTAGGTGGCGATGTAGAGGGAGGCGTACTGAAACCAGTGGAGGACGAACAGCAGGATCAGCACCACCAGGGCAAAGCCCACATAGATCCAGAACCCGTCCATGGGACTGCCGCCGCCCTCCAGGCAACCCAGAAGATGCTGAACCGTGAACAGTACCGCCCCCACGGGGAACATGAGGGCCAGATTGCACACAAAGCACCAAATCACGGCCTTCACCAGGTCTCTGGCACCCTTCTCGCTGAGGGCGAAGATATGTTGTAATTTCTTTATCATACCGCTGCCTCCTTTCCAACCTTCCACTTTGCGCTACGCTGATAGTCCGCCCACATGGCGGCGTAGACACCGTTTCTTTCCAGCAGGGCGCTGTGATTGCCCTGCTCCGCAATCTTTCCCTCGCTGAGGACGATGATGTTGTCCGCGTTCTGCACCGTGGACAGCCGGTGGGCGATCATCAGCACTGTTTTATTCCGGGTCAGCGTCTCAAAGGCCTTTTGGATCTGATGCTCATTCTCCGGGTCGGCAAAGGCGGTGGCCTCGTCCAGTACCACGATGGGGGCGTCCTTCAAAATGGCCCGGGCCAGGGCGATGCGTTGCTGCTCCCCGCCGGAGAGATAGACGCCCTTTGCGCCCACCACCGTGTCCAGCCCCTGGGGCAGTTTTTCCAGGATGTCATCGCACTGGGCGGCATGTGCGGCGGCAAGCACCTCCTCCCGGGATGCATCCGGCCGGGCAGCCCGGATATTCTCCAGCAAGCTCTCCTTGAACAGCCGGGTATCCTGGAACACAAAGGCCACCTGCCCCATGAGGGAAGCGCTGTCCAGCTTCCGCACGTCCGCGCCGCCCACGGTGACGCTGCCGCTGTCCACATCCCAGAACCGGGGAATCAGGCTGGCGGCGGTGGTCTTTCCCCCGCCGGATGGACCCACCAAAGCCACCACCTGGCCGGGCTGGACGGAAAAGCTCACATCCTCCAGCGCGGGCCGGTCGGCGCCGGGGTAGGTGAAGGTCACGTGTGCAAAGACCACGGCGTCGCCAGCCGGCTTCTTTTGTACCTTCGATTCCTCCATGGGCTTCTGGCTCAGGATCTCGTCCAGGCGTCCGATGGCCTCGTCGGCCTCCATTACCGCCTCGCTCATATACATGATGCGGTTGATCATCTGACCGCAGGCAGGGGCGAACAGGGCGTAGAAGATCAGGTTCACCAGCGCGGTACGCACATCCCCGCCGGAGGCGATGAGCAGCGCCGCCGGGATCAGCAGGGCGAAGGCTCCGTTGATGAAGGTGAGGAAACAGGTCTGGCCCGTCCGGCAGCTCATGGCGTACTGACTGGCCAGGTCGCTGTAATCCTGGATGGCGGCATAGAAGGCCTTGAAGGAGTAGACCGTCTGCTGGAACATCTTCACCACCGGGATGCCCCGGACATACTCCACCGCCTCGCCGCTCATGCGCTCGATCTCCTGTTGATAGCGGTGGAAAAAGCCGGCGTTCTTGCCGCCCATCATCATGCACATGGAGAGCAGCGCCAGCACCATGGTGAGCAGACACAGCAGACCCATCCGCCAGTCAAAGAGGAACAGTACCACGATGGCGGCGATAGGCGTCACTGCCGTGGCGGCCAGGTCGGGGAGCTTGTGGGCAAGCAGGTCCTCGGTGAGCCCGGCGTTGTCGTCAATGAGCTTGCGCAGCCGCCCCGACTGGTTCCCGGCAAAAAAGCCCAGGGGGAGTTTCAGAACATGGGTCATGGCGGCGCGCCGGATGTTCCGGGCGGTGCGGAAGGCCGCGATATGGGTGGACATGAGGGCGGCAAAGTACAGCAGGATGCTGCCAACGGCAGTCCACACTGCCATCCAGCCCCAGAGTCCCAGGTTCCCGGCCCCGTCCAGGCCGGGCCAAGTGGACAACACGCTTCTGGCCACCAGCCAGACACACAGATACGGCGCCAGCCCCAGCACCGCCGACAGGGCGGACAGGATACAGCCCAGGATCGTTAGATTCTTGTGCCCGCCCGCATAGCCCAGGATGCGGGTCAGGCTGCTTGGTTTCTTTTGCTTCAAAGTGATCCCTCCTTGTTAAAATAGTTAGTCGAAGCTAACCTGTATTCAAAAAAGATAGGGGTTAAGCCCCCATCAATTTCAGCCATCCGGCGGTATAGAAATCGCGGAGTTGATCCACGTCCCGCAGCGCCTGCTCCCGGGGCATATCGTGGATCACGATCTCAAAAATGCCACTCATCATCCCGCTGGCGATGATGTGACACAGAGACTGGCTCAGTTCCGGAATGTCCCGGCCCAGACGGCGGAGCACCTCCATGTATTGGAGGGTGTACTCTACCTCCACCTCCACCATGCTGTGGACGAAGTGCTCATAGCTGGTACCCTCTGCGCGGGTGAGGAGCAGCTTCACCGGCTCCCGGTGCTGGCAAATGTAGTCCACCATCCAGTGGACGCAGTTGCTGGATTCCTCCCCCATGTGATCTGGCTGCTGCTCCTCAGGCAGTTCGGCAAAGGAAGTCTGGGCCTCCATGAACCGCCCCATCAAAGCGGCCGCGTGCGGCTCCACGATGGAGGCAAAGAGCGCCTCCTTGCTGGAGAAGTAGCCGTAGAAGGCCCCGGTGGTTACCCCAGCGTTCTTTACGATCTGCCGCAGAGAAGCCCCTTGAAAGCCCTTGTCCAGAAATTCGGCCATGGCCGCCTCATGGATTTTTTCCAGCGTGGCGTTAGACTTTTCTTCCATAGACTCTCTCCTTATAACAGCGTTATATAACACTGTTATAATACGACTGGAGCAGTAGTTTGTCAAGTGGAATACGAAAAAAGCCCGGCGCATACGCGCCGGACTCTGTCAGGAAACTTAATCTTGCTTTTTCTGGGGCAGGGCAGTCATACTGTGGAGGCTTACGCCAAGAGTAGACAGGTTGTGGAGCATGGCGGAGGTGGTTGGAGGCAGAATGCCCGTCACGCCAAGACCGATGAGCGCCCCGTTGAACCCGATGACAAAGCGGTAGTTATTCCGGATGCGGCGCATCAGGGCCATGGCCAGCTGCCGCAGGCGCACCAGCTCCCACAGGCTGTCGGCGGCAATGGTGATGTCGGCGATCTCCCTGGCGATGGCCGCCCCATCGCTGATGGCGATGCCGGCATCCGCCTCGGAGAGGGCCGGAGAGTCGTTGATGCCGTCTCCCACCATAAGGACAGTATGCCCTTCCTTCCGCAAAGCGGCCACATACTCCGCCTTGTCCGCTGGGAGAACCCCGGCCCGGAAGTCATCTACTCCCAGTTGCTCCGCAATGGAAGCGGCGGTACGGGGGCTGTCCCCGGTCAGCATCACCAGTTTTTTTACGCCCAGATTTCTTAGGGCAGATAGGACCTCCCGCGCCTCCTCTCGCAGAGGATCGGAGATGCAGATTACGGCGGAGAGCACCCCGTCGATGGCCAGATAGAGCTGGGAATACTCTGGGGGCAGCGCGTCGAACTTGGCCCGTTCCTCCTCTGGGATCACGCACTTCTCATCCTCGAAGATGAAGTGGGCGCTGCCGATGCGCACCTGCTCTCCGTCCACCGAGCTGGCAATGCCGTGAGCAACCAGGTACTCCACCTTAGCATGGCGTTCTTCGTGGCTCAACCCTCGGCGTTTGGCCTCCTCTACCACAGCGTTTGCCATAGAGTGAGGGAAATGCTCCTCCAAACAGGCGGCAAGGCGCAGCATCTCCGCCTCCTCCATACCATTGAAGGGGATGACGCGGGCCACCCTGGGGCAGGCATGGGTGAGGGTGCCGGTCTTATCAAAGACAATGGTATCGGCGCTGGCCACAGCCTCCAGGAACTTGCCGCCCTTGACCGTGATGTGCTCCCGTCCCGCCTCCCGCATGGCGGAGAGCACCGCCAGGGGCATGGCCAGTTTCAGGGCACAGGAGAAGTCCACCATAAGTACCGACAAGGCCCGGGTCACGTTCCGGGTGAGGGCAAGGCTCACCAGGCTGCCGGCAAAGGTATAGGGCACCAGTTTGTCCGCCAAGTTGGACGCTTTGGCTTCGGCGGCAGACTTCATCTGCTCAGACCGCTGGATCATCTCCACAATCTGGTCATAGCGGCTCTGGCCGGTGGCCTGCTTCACCTCCAGGACACACTCTCCCTCCTCCACTACGGTGCCGGCGTACACCGCGCCGCCGCGCCGCTTGGCCACGGGGACGGACTCGCCGGTGAGGGACGCCTGGTTGACGGTGATCTCCCCCTCCTCCACCACGCCGTCCAGGGGGATGACGCTTCCGGCTCGAACCACGACCCAGTCGCCGGGTCTGATCTGGCCGATGGAGGTGAGCACTTCACCAGCCTCGGTTTTCAGCCACACCCGATCCACATGGAGAGACAGGCTCTCTGCCAGGTCGGCTACGGATTTCTTCCGAGTCCAATCCTCCAGCAGTTCACCGATCTCCAACAAAAACATGACAGTGCCGGCAGTACCGAAGTCCCTGCGGCAGACGGAGATCCCGATGGACAACGCATCCAGCATCTCCACCTTGATCTGACGATGTCCCAGGCAGCGCAGACCTCTGTGCAGAAAGGGGATCATGTGCCAGACAATCCGGGCGATCCGCAGCGGGGCGGGCAAAAACAGGGTAGTGGCTGCTTTCAACGCCACCTTTCCCACCAGTTTCTCCTGGAACTCTCGGTTCAGAGTCCGGGTGCTGTGGCCGGGCAGGGTGACGGATGACTCCGCCCCGGCCCAAGTGAACGCGCCGAGGGCGGAGAGGACGGCTTCCCGGTCTCCCGTATAGGTTACGATGACGCAGCAGGTGCGCTCATGGACCACGGCCTCCCGGGTCCAGGGCTGTCCCTTCAGCCAGGTTTCCAGCAGATCCGCCTGGCGAATGGATATATTTTTTTGACGGAGCCGCAGACGCATCCGCCCCCGGCTCTCATGTACGATGGTTGCTTGCATACTAAATCTCTCCTCATGGAAAAAAGGGAGCCGTTTTCCGGCTCCCTTCCGCAATTTTCAGGCTTCCTGATCCTCCACCTGGGTCTCAGCTTCCTTGGCGGCTCGGGTCTCGTTGATGTCCTTTGCAGAGGCCAAGATGTCGGCGGCGTTCTCCTGCACACAGGTCACAGTTTCCATCACGCTATCCTTCATCCGCAGGCCGGCGGCGGTAATGTGAGTATAAGCTTTCTTGGCGTCTTTGCTGGTGAGCAGCTTCACGCCGACGGAGCCGAACAGAGTGCCGCCCACGAAGCAGGCCAGTCTGACATAGTGTTTCATCATGGAAATCTTTCCTTTCTGCTTTATTTGTGTTTGTAGCCCGTAATCATCACCATGACCATGCAAATCACGGCGCCCCAGGCCCAGAAGCGATGTTGTTTCATTGAAATCTCCTCCTGTCCGGAAACAAGATTTTTTATGTATCTAAGTATTATAAAGGATAAACAATGCTGTGTCTCACCGAATCGGACGATGTTGTGCCGGTTCAGACATTTTTCGATACACGGTCGGCGACATACCATACTGCCGCCGGAAGGCGGCGGAGAACTGGCTGGCACTGCTGTATCCCACTGACTGGGCTACCCCCAGCACGCTGAGGGAGGAGTCCCGCAGCAGCTCCGCCGCGCGCTCCATCCGCCGCTGCTGCAGCCAGGTGTGGACCGGCAGTCCGTACAGGCGGCGGAACCCCTCCTTGAATGTAGTTGCAGAGAGGCAGGCACGGCGGCTCAAAGTTGATATGGAGAGGGGTTCGTCCAGATTCTCCTCCATATATCGGCGGGTTTCTGCCAAGGTCCGGATCATCTCCTGATCCAGCACCGGGGCCATTTCCGCCGCTGGTTCCCCCTGGGCAGAGAGTAGATACAACAGTTCCACCGACTTCCACACGCACCAGCGTGCCCGCTCGCTCCGGGGCAAACGATCCAGGTCAGCAAAGGCCGCCTGGCTCCAGGGAGAGGGACCCTCCACGGCGCAGCCGCCCCGGCTGGCCATCCACCGCCGCACTTGCTCCGTGTTCAAGGCCAAACCGCCCAGCAGGCGGCAAATGGTTTTTAGACTCTCCCGGGCGCCCCGGGCGTCCACCGCCACCAGCACACCCTTTAAGCCGGTCTCCACTCTGGCATGGGTCAGATCAGAGATGTCGGTGAGGAGAAGCACCTGCCGGGTACCTAACCTCAGAACCGAACCATCCCGCCGGGTCAGAGTCACCATCCCGGCCAGGCAGAACAATACCTCAAAGTGCAGAGGTTCCAACCGGAGGGGCAGAGGGAATGACCTCTCGCACAGGGAGAACAGGCAGGCTCGCGCACCAGGCATCACTTGTGTCCATTCCCCCTGTTTTGACAAAAATTCTGCCAGCATCCGCTTGCCTCCTCTCCATTGATCTGTGTCTCAGATACTTATCGGCCAAACAGCCCTTTCTTGTGCCAGGATTCCTTCCAAATCTCCCCCACATCATAGCCAGTGGCGGAAATAGCCGCCTGTAAAGTCTCTTGATCCAGTTCCATTTCCGTGATTACCACAGTCTCTTTTTTACTCCGAGATGAAGTGACCTTCTTCACCGGAAATGCTTTCCGCACCGCATCGTTCACATGGCTCTCGCACATACCGCACATCATGCCGTCTACTTGGATTGTGTATTTCCACATCTTCTGTCCCTTCATTCTTCTTAAAGTCCGTTTCGCTGGTTCCAGCATATACGGTACACTTCATCAGAAGCATTCCAATGGTTGAATAGTAAGTCAAATGCTGTGCTCAGCCGCACCATTTGCCGCTTTTTATGAGATGCCACTCGGTTCTTCATTTTCCAAAAGGCTGCTGTTTTCCCGCATCGCCAGAACGCAGAGCCAATGCTTTTTTGCATTCCGATTTACGATGATCTCAGAAAAACCTGCCTCGGTGAGAAAACGGGCAAGTTGGTCTCCATCGAAGATCCTCATCCCATCAATGACAGAAAGCCACTTGCTGGCGTGGGGATCTTCTCCGTCCGACTCATTGACGATCAGAAAGATGCCGCCCGGCCGCAGAGTTCGGTACACCTCCCGGAAGCTCTCCGTAGGACCAGGCCAGAAATATACAGTTTCAAATGCGGTCACTAAATCAAATACGCCATCCTCGAAGGGAAGGCAAGACACATCTCCCTGTATGATACGGCAGCGGCTGGCTTGCAGCCCCTTGCGGTTAACACTCCTGGCCTTTTCCACAGATATTTCTGAATAGTCCAGAGCAGTAATAGTCGCAGCCGGATATTTTCGCAAAAGCGCCCGAATGTTCCGACCACCACCGCAGCCCAGTTCTGCAATCTCGGTGGGACCTGTTTCAGGCAAATGGCTAAGGCCCCAATCCGCGAGGACAGCATGGGCATGATTCATGCTGCCCACCATGCACCTGCCCAGCAATCCTTTCGGCTTGCGGGTATTGTTGAAAAAAGCCTTTAATATTCCCATAACTTCCTCCAGGAGTCGAAATTATAGTTAGCATTGACTAACCATAATTCATTATAAATCCTTTCTTGCGGAAAAGCAATATACAAGTATGCTATCATGCTATTTTCCGCTATGGGAAATGTGGAAAACGGCCGCTCCGCCGATGGAAAACAGATATTCACGGCCCGATGGAAAAACTGCCAGCTTTCCCACAGCCCGCAAATATTGTTTCCCACAGCTCCGCAGACATGGCCGTTTACGCACATTCCCACAGCGCCTGCTGCTGCGAACATCCTTCCTGTCCGATCCTGATTGAAAGAGAAAAAAGAGAACAAAAAAAGAAGTGGGAGCGTTACCCTCGGTCCAAACCGAAGGCGGCGCTCCCACTCTGTTATGGAAAAGTGTTCAAAACAGCCTCTTTGTCCCCCCTCAAATCAGAGGGAGAGGCCCACATGGGGAAATCATAAGGGCGGCTCCCGGAAAAGCCGCCACAGGCGATTTTTCAGCCCGTTTTCAACCCCTATTCCCGCATTTTTTCGAGCGTGCGGACTGGTAATGGGGACAGGCGATGAGGACTGCCCGGAAACTCTGCTTGCAGGGATGGACGCAGCCCTTGCAGAGCTTGTTATACTTGCGTCTGCCGTTCTCCCCCAGGAAGAAGGACCATTCCAGCCGCCACTTCTTGCTCCGGCTCATAGGTCGTGCTCCGGGGGCTTCTTCTGCTGAGTCTTGTCCGGGGGCTTGCGCTCGCCGCACTCCCGCTTGGCCTCCGCCAGCCGTTCCCGGATGGAGGGCTTCTTCTCCGGCGTGGTCCTGCGCGCCTCACCCTGGGCCTTCTCTAACTCCTCGCCCTTGCGACCGTTGTTCAGCACCCCGTCGATCATCCCGTAGTCGTCCTCCAGGGTCATCTCGGCGGTGCGGAGCGGGTTCTCCGGCTCCACCGGCAGGGCGATGATCTGCCCGTTCAGGCTGATGAACTGTTCCGGCTGCTTGAAGTGCTCCGTGTATTTCTGCACCTGCTCCGGGGTCAGGGAGGTGAAGGACTCCTCACCCAGCCCCACCACCAGGAAGGTGCCGGCCATGACGTCGTAAATCTCCCCATGCTCATCCCGCAGGCCCCGGTTCAGCTCCAGGCCGATCAGCTTGCCCTCATCGTTGCAGACCAGCCCCACCGGGTCAGAGAATGGATAAGCGGTGGCAATATCGCCGCCCACCTCCGCCTGTAACGAATGGAGGCCGGGGTCGATCTCCTTCACATAGGGCTCCTTCATGGGCTCCACCACCAGGACGGTCATCTTCTCCGGGGCGGCGTGCTCCTGGGCCTCCTCGCTGCGGATAGCGAAGGAACGGGAACCATTGCCCATGATGAGGTACTTCCCATCATCAGACTGATGGTGCAGACCGTACCCGGCCGCCTCCATCTGCTCCCGGCTCATATCCGTCACATAGAAGGTCCCCCTGGGGGTGCGTACCGTTTCGCTGGTCTCCCGGTCATCCGGGGAGGGCACCGTGGCCTGCCCAGCCAGCTCCGCCTCATACTCCCGGCCCGCCTGCTCCGCAAAGGCCAGCATCTCGTCCACATGGGACTTGTCCGGGTTCTGGATGGCCTCCCGGATCACCGCCGGATCAAAGTCGAGAAATTCTTCATAGCCGGTGGCGTCCTTGAACTTCTCGATCTCCGAAGGGAGATAGTCCTCCTGGGTCTGCCCCAGGGCGGCCAGCTTCTCATCCAGGGCAGAAATGCGGCCGGCCATCAGGTTTTCGTAGATCTCCTCCTTGGCCGCGTGCTCCTCCGGGTGCTCGGCGGCGTACTGCGGGTCGTGCTGGCGGAAGAACTCGTCCATATCGTAGGCGATGTCCATCGCCCACTCGGATTTTTCCTCCTCGGTCAGCTCCTTTGCGTCCTGGAAGGTCATCACCCGGTATTCCTCCGGGATGCTTCCGTGTTCGCCGTCGTAATACTCATGGAAGCTGCTCCCGGTATCCCGCACATACCCCAGGTTGGTGAACTCGCCGCCCTCCTCCAGGGCGACGTCCCGGCCGTAGGCCTCATAGTCGATGTAGTTCCGCAGATGCTCCGGCACCTGCATGGCATCCAGTTCCTCGATGTAGTAACGGCCCAGGTCGTCGTGGTCGTGGATGTCGGGGTAAATGTCGTAGCAGTCCAGGTTCTCGGTCAGGTTGATGATCTCCTGCAAGCTGCCCGAATGGTCGCCGATCTCCATCGCCGCCTGGAACTGTTCATACTCGCCCTGGCTCATCTCGTCCAGCTTGGAGGCCAGGTAGTTGAGCTCGTCCAGGCTCTCATACTCGCCCAGCTTGTCATAGAGGCCGTCCACATAGCAGTCATAGTCGGTAATGAACCACTCCTCATAGGGCTGGCCGAAGTCGTCCTTCTGCCCAATGCCGATCCGTTCAAACACCTTCTGCATCTCCTCCGGCGTGGTGGGGAACTTCACCCATTCGCCCACCAGGTCGCCCTCGTTGTACTTGCCCAGGTTGGTGATGAAGGCGGCAAAGGGATAATCTTTGTCATAGTCATAATGGGGCATAGCGACACCTCCTTACAGCTCCGGCTCAGACTTCCCCTTGTGGGGCGCCTGAGCCTTATTTTTGTTCCTGCACTCCTGTTTGCTCTGTTCCAGCCGCTCCTTGACGGAGGGCTTGCGGTCCGCCTGCTTCGCCTGGGGGCGGTCGTGCTGCCATGAATCATCCGTGGGGAACAGATACCCCCGGCTGGTGAAGCACCCCCGGTCCTCCTCCAGGGCGCGCCGGCCGAAGGGGGCGGGGTCAATGGCGGCCCGGAGGTCGTCTGTCAGGTCGATGGTCAGTTTCTCCTCCAGGTACTCCCAGCCCAGGTCCTCCAGGGTCTGGACATGGGGCTCCAGCACGAAGCAGTCCACATTTTTCTCAAATTCCAGGAACTGCTCCGCCGTAGTCAGCCGATAGGGTGACTCCTGGACAGCGGCCAGGAGGTCACGGTCCTCCTGAGAGAGGGCGGCGATGGCTTTCGCCACCGCCGCCCAATCCTCCTTGCTCATGCTCTGCTCCGCACCTCCCAGGGAAATATCCGGGATCGCCTTATCTGCCATTCAAGCCCTCTTTCCGTTTGGGGAACTCCAGTTTGAAGCGGACATACTTCTCGCCGGTATCATCCAGCACCACCACCGCGTCATAGGCGGCGCCCTTCTTTTCAGACCACATCCCCTTAACGGAGGTGCGGCCCTTCTTCAAAAGGTCGGCGGCCATCTTCTTTGTCAGCTCCTTCTTGCGGGAGGTCCAGAAACGGTCGTCCTTCCACAGCACGAAGCGGCAGGAGCGGTCGGAGCAGTAAAAATTCTTCTTGCCCTCATAGACCGGCTTGCCGCAGCGGGGGCAGAGGCCCACGGCCTCCCGCTCCGGGGCAAACAGCTTCTGGCCCTCCTCGGAGATGTGGGAATAGGTTTTCACCAGCTCCCGCGTCATGTCAGAGATCCCCGCCATAAAAGCGGCGGGGTCGCCTGCGTCCCTGGCGATGGCGGTCAGCTTCTGTTCCCACTCCGCCGTGAGCATGGGAGAGGTCAAAGTATCCGGCAGGACGGTGACCAGGTTGATCCCCTCCTTGGTGGGGATGAGGCTTTTGCCTTTGCGCTCCACAAACCCGGCCGCCACCAGCTTTTCCAGGATCGCCGCCCTGGTCGCCGGGGTGCCCAGGCCCTTGCGCTCGGCGTCCTCCGGCATCTCCTCTTTCCCGGCAGTCTCCATCGCCGCCAGGAGGGTGTCCTCCGTGTACGCCTTGGGCGGGGCGGTGAAGTGCTCGGTGACAGCGGCCTCCACCCGGTCAAAAAGTTGACCTTCGGTGAAGTCCGGCAGGGCGGCGGGTTCCGCCTCGTCCTCCGGCTGATCCTTCAGGGAGGCGCGGAAAATGCGGTCGATCTCACGCCAGCCCTCGGAGAGGATGCGCCGCTCCTTGGCGGTGAAGGTCTGTCCACCACAGTCAAAAGCGGCCGTGACTGCTTCGTACACATAGGGCTCCGCCGCCGCGCACAGCAGTTCCCGGCACACCAGCAGGAGGATATTGCGCTCGCCCACGGGCAGTTCGGATAGACTGGCCTTCTCCAGCTCCAGGGTAGGGATGATAGCGTGGTGGTCGGACACCTTCTTGTCATTCACCAGCAGGGACACATCCGGGAAGAACTCCCCGCACCCGCCAAAGGGCGGCACCTTGGCTGCCAGGTGGAGGACCGCCGAAGCGGTCTCCGCCATATCAGCGGTCAGATACCTGCTGTCCGTCCGGGGATAGGTCAGCAGCTTCTTCTCGTAGAGGGATTGCGCGTAGTCCAGCGTCTGCTTGGCCGTGTAGCCGAACAGGCGGTTGGCCTCCCGCTGCAAGGTGGTCAGGTCGTAGAGCCTGGGCGGCGCCTCTTTCTTCTGTTCACGGGTGACGGAAGTGCAGACCGCCTCCGCGCCGGCACAGGCCGCCCGCAGGGCCTCCGCCTCCTCTGGGGCAGTAATCTTCTCGGACACCGCTTCGGCCCCATCCAGGGTCAGGCGCACATGGTGGTACTTCTCCTTGCGGAACATTGTGATTTTGCTGTCCCGGTCCACCAGCATGGCAAGGGTGGGCGTCTGGACACGCCCCACATTCAGGGTGCGGTGGTATAATACCGAAAATAATCTTGTGGCGTTGATCCCGATGAGCCAGTCCGCTTTCTGGCGGCAGAGGGCAGACTGATACAGCGGGTCATACTCCGCGCCGGGGCGCAGGCCGGCAAAGCCCTCCCGGATGGCCGCGTCCTCCATCGAGGAGATCCACAGGCAGGAGAAGGGCTTCCGGCAGCCCGCCATCTCATAGACCAGCCGGAAGATGAGCTCGCCCTCCCGCCCGGCGTCGCAGGCGTTGACCAGCTCCGTCACATCCGGGCGCTCCATAAGGCGTTTCAGGTTCTGGAAGGCGTCCTCTTTGCCCTTCGCCAGCACATAGCGGAAGGGCTCCGGCAGGATGGGAAGATCGTCATACTTCCACTTCTTATAGCCGGGGTCATACCCAGCCGCGTCCATCGGGGACACCAGGTGTCCCACACACCAGGAAACGATGAACCCATTCCCTTCAAAACAGCCATCGGCCCTGGATGCGACACCCAGGGCCGACGCAACGGCTTTTGCAACACTCGGTTTCTCGCAGATCACCAGCTTCATTTCGTATCCTCCACTTCTTCCTCCGGTTCCGGCTCGTCCTCGTTGATATATTCCTCCTCATCCTCAAAATCATAGTCGTCCGGGTCGGCGCTGACCTTTGCGCCCTGCTTGGGCTTGATAAACTTGATGTAGGCGAAGGCTCCGCCGCCGCCCAGCACCACCAGCGCCAGGACCAGCGCCAGGGCGCCCATGCCCCCGGACTTCTCCGCCTCCGGCTCCGGTTCGGGTTCCGGCTCCGGCTCCGCGCCGGCGCACTCGGCCATATTCACCGCGCACACCTCGCAGGAGGTGTTCACCGCCCCGGCCTGGCATTTCTCCGTACAGGTGCAGACCGCCGGCGCCTCCTGGGCCTCGCCATCCTCCATCAGTGCCAGGAGGTCCGCCTCGTCCACCTGGTTCAGGAAGTGGACGGTCTGCGCCCCCTCGTCGTCCCGGTCGATGATGAGATAGAACACATTGCCGCCCTTGGTCTCCACGGTGATGAACTGTTTGCCGGAGGAAGCCCCGCCCAGGTCGTCGATAAGGGAGAGGTTCCCATCCGGGGTGAGGGCGGCTCCTCCTCCATCGGAGAGGCCGGAGGGGAGCAGTTCCAGCAAAGCGGAGAGGTCTGCCCCATCCAGAGAGAGGGAAAAACTGCCCGTATCCGTGATGGTCAGGTAATCGGAATGAACATAGCCCTCCCGCTCCGGCAGAAGCACCTTGACCCACTCGCCCTCGGTGCCGATGACCTCCACCTGCGCCCCGTTGGGAAGCTGGGTGAAGGCGTCATTGTCCAGCCCCGCGCCGGTGCGGACATTCAGATTGCCACCGCAGGTGGTCACGGTGCCGGTGCGCAGGGGCTCCAGCCCCTCCAGGTTGGGGGTGAACAGGATACCATCCTCGGTGACAGTCACGGTTCCCAGGCTGCCCAACAGTTCGGTGAGCTGGTCCAGGGTGTCACCGCTGGCCTCTGCATTATCGCCGCTGGCAGTATCTTCATCATCGGAAACCGTGATTTCCGGGGTCTCGTCATCCTCCGTGAGGTCTGCCTCCGTCTCGGTGTAGTAAGGTTCACCCTCCCCGCCGCCGGCAAAGGCAGGGATCGCAAAGGCCGTGGCACAGAGCGCCACGGCCAGCGCCGCCGTAAACAAGCGGATGATTGTTTTATTCTTCATACTCGGCGTCCTCCATCTCGTTCTCGCCGGGGTCAGCCGACGCCTCCGCCTCCATCATGCCCTCCGGCAGGGCGATGAGGCCGCTGGCGTATGCCTTCAGGAAGGCCGTCAGCTCCCGGTTGTCCATCTTCACCGCCTTAACCATGCGGACGATCTCCAGGTTCTCCTCCTCCACAAGCTGCGCCTCCAGAGAGCGGAGGCGCTTCTGCTGCTCAGAGATCTTCTCCTTGGTCTTTTCGATGTCTCGGCGGATTTTTTCAACAGTTGCCATGTGTGCAATTCTCCTTTCCAAACCGTTCTTTCCATGAGTAGTTGCGGCCCAGGCCCTGGACCGTTTTCAAATTGGGACGGGCGTTGTCCTCCAGCGCGATGGCCCGCCGGAACAGGTCCGGGTGGTGGTCCCGAAGCCGGATGATCTCCTCCGCCCTCATGCTGGGGCAGAAGAAACAGGAGGACTTGCCCGGCTGGGGAAGCCCCGCATCATCAATGGCCTGCTGACAAGCCCCCCGGTCCCATCCCCATTCCATCAGGGGATACCACTTGCTGTACTTGGGGTCGGCCAGATCCCCCAGCAGCACCTTGTCGCTGCGGTAGCCTTCGCCGGCGTCGTAGCCGATGAACTTGACCACCCGCTTGCCCGCCGCCCATACCTTTTGACACGGCGGATAATGGTTGCAGAACTTTTCCTGCGGCCCGATCTTGTGTTTCAGGGAACACCGCTTGAAGCCATAGGCCATAGAAGGCAAGGTGCCGCTCTGCAAACACTCCTGTTCCAAGGTCAGCCGCTTTCCGTCCCGCGTGGTCTTATACACTCTGGTAATGGGCGGCATCCCGTGGTCCTTCAGCCAGCGGTCCATGATGTCCAGGTAGGCATAGGTGTGGGGATGCTCCGCCCCAGTATCCGCAAAGAGGATCAGGTCTACCGGGATATGGTGCTGGTGCAGACCGACTAAAAGGGCGGTGCTGTTGACACCGCCCCCGTAAGAAACCATATTGATGTGTGTTTCACCTCCCGTTCCATTCTTTTTCATATCGGTATTTCATTTGTGCGGGATACAGAGGTTCGGAAGGACGGCGTTTTCCGGTCCACATCTTGCCTCCGGCCAGGCCGGCGCATTTCCAGCCTGCCGCCCGGAGACTTACGCCATTCTCCGTATCCAAAATGTAAGTGATGATTTTTCGGTATCCTATGGTCCTGGCTGCCCGCGCCGCTGCGCCGTAGAGGAAACTGCAAGCATTTTGCGTCCCATCCGTACACAGCCGGTTTACTTCGAGGGTCAGCCCGTCATCCAAATACCGGCTGACAGGCCGCCCCACGATAGCGACGCCCACAAGTTGCCCATCCACCATACAGCCCAGAGAGAACTTGTGCCCCCGCACCGGCTTATGGTGGCGGTGGTGCTCAGCGACAAAGGCATTGGCCTCGGCCAGGGATACCGGCCGTAATGTGAGCATGGCGCACCTCCCATCAGTTGTATGGAGGTCTGGCATACGCATAAAAATGAGATTGCCAGTAGCTTGTGTTCAAATTAGTGTAGGAAATCGGGTCGCCGCAGTGCAGCATCATCCCGTCCCCCACATAGATGCCCACATGGGAGATGCCGCTGGTGTCATAGGTGCCCACAAAGAACACCAAATCGCCCGGCTGGGGGTCGGATACCGGAGTGGAGATATTGTAGAGCCCCTGGGCGCCCAGCCGCCCGGTGTTACACAGGCCGGTGCGGGTCAGCACATAGCTGACAAAGCCGGAACAATCAAACGATGTCTCCGGGCTGCTCCCGCCCCACACATAGGGGTATCCCAGGTATTTCTCCGCCTCGGTGATGAGGGTGGCAAACCGCTCATCCGTCAGATACTCTGCGGGGATGTCCCAGGCCGTGGGCGGGTTCTCAATGTACTTGCCCACATACCCGGAGGACGGGAACAGGTCCGGCCGGTTGCCCAGAGTGGACATATACACGGCGTACATGGAGAGCTGGTCCTCGCCCATGATGTAGACCGGCACATGGGAGAGGTCGAAATTCTCCAGCGTGACGGTGCAGATATACCAGGTATAGGGAACCTCCACCTCGTACTCATTGCCCTCGTTGTCCGTCCTCGTTTCTGTCCGATACCTTGTTTCGGTGGTCACGGTCTCGGTGAGAATGTACTGCTTTTCAAACAGCATCTCCAGATCCCCTTGCACCTCGTCCAGGGTAAACACCCCTTCATGGAGGGCGGACAGGATGGACAGCAGCACATAGGGGTCATGCTCGATCTCGTCCAGCTCAAAGTGATACTCGTCGTAGTCGTGGGTTGCCTCATAGGTGTCCAGGTACTCTTGTAGTTCCGCCTCCATCTCACAGTAGGCGGCCTCGGCCCCGGTCAGATCCGCGTCCTCGGAGAGATAGGAGGACGCCACCAGGCCGGAAGTCCCGCCCCCGAACATAGAGGTACAGGACTGCATCAACCCCATGATGAGCATGAGGATCAAGCCGATCCCGCCCACGATGAGAAGGGTGTGCTTGTTCTTGGTGACGAAGCCGCCCAGCTTCTGGGCGATGGTCCCGCCGCCCTTCTTCGCTGCGGAGGCGGCGGTCTGGGACGCCTTGCCCGCAGCCTGGGCCGCGCCGGTCCCTGCCCGATGTGCGGCGGCATACTGCTTTTGCAGCCGCTTTTTCTGCCACAGGCGGGAGATGGGGTTACTGGATGCAAGCTGGGGATTTTCCATGACGGACTTCCGCCAGTAGAAATCGGCATTGGCTTTCACCGCTGCCTGCTCCGCCTGCTTCACATCCCGCCAGGGTTTCAGTTTCCGGTCCGCACGCGCCTGATGGAAACGCCGGCCGCCATAGCCCACGGCCTTCTCGATCTGCCGCTCCCCCAGGTGGCCGGCCTGGACGCCGGAGTTCTCGCCCTCCACCTTGCTCACCTCGCCGTGGAGGGTGGACTTGACCTCCTGCACCGGCCGGGATAAGGGATTGCCATGCTCCTTACCGGGAGGCTTTACGGGAACGGCGGCCTTTGCCGCGTCCAGCTTATCCGCCGCCTTGTCGGACTTGCGGACAGCTTTTTTCAGTTCCGGCGCCGTCTGGTCTGTCTCGGAAAACTGCAAACGGGAGGAAGGGCGGTCCCTGGCCGCCTCACCCTCCCGAAAGGTGTCGCGCCGCTTTCGCCGCGCCTTTTTCGCCTGTCGGTGTTCCCGGTGTCCCACCACCTCGTCCGCCGCCCGGTTCAATGCCCCCGCCGTTTCATCCGCAGAAGAATAATCCTGCTCCGGGGGACGGTCCGAAATATGGGTGGCTTCGCCAGTCACCAGGTTCACCGAGATGGCCCCATCACGGGTCATCTTCTGCGCCTCTTTTTCGGAGGCTTTCCATTCCTGCATTTATCCGTCACCTCCTCCGTAGGGGCAGATGCCGGCGCACGCCCCGGTCTCTATCAGGGAAATGTAGTGAAAAATGGGATAGGCCTGGGGCGGGCAGACCGCGTTGCCCAGGGTTTTCAGCCGCAGGGCCCGGTCCTTCGTGTCCTCCGTTATGCGGGGGACGTCCTCCGGCTCGCCGGCCCAGAGGATACGGCCGTCCATCCTTTCGGGAAGCCCATGAGCCATTCCACCCAATCCGGGTTCAGCGCCGCCTTCTCCGACAGGGGCTGCTCCTGGTGGATCACCTGTGCCGAAAGGTTGCTGGACGGGGACTTGCCCCGGAAGGCCGTGGGTTTCAGGGTGGAGCGGTAGCCCTCCGACGCCGCCGGCGTCAGGTAGAACACCGCCGCCGACAGGCTCAGGCTCCAGATCGTCCCGTCCCTATTCCGCTTGCGGAAGATCCCATTGTCCGACAGGTACACATCCAGGTTTGCCGCGTCCCTGCAGGTGGATTTGTCGGAGGCAAGGGGCGTGGGAAACATCAGCCGCGACGATAAAAGTTCGCTGGCGCTCATGCCACGCGCCGACGCCGCAAGCCGGAAATACGAATGGGAGAACAGCGTATCCCGCTTTTGCCAGGTCAAAAATCGTTTTGTCGAGCCCCATATTGATGAAGCCAGCAACATTTTCCCCAAGCACCCAACGGGGCCGCAGCTCGGCAATAACCCGGCACATCTCCGGCCACAGGTAGCGTTCATCCGCAAAGCCCTTCCGCTTTCCCGCGGTGGAAAAGGGCTGGCAGGGGAAGCCGCCGGAGAGGATGGTGACTGTTTCAAGTCCTGTTTTCTCAAAAAACGCCTCCTTCGTAAATGTGGTGATGTCCCGGAACTTCGGCACGTTCGGCCAGTGCCGCTCCAGGACGGAATAGGGATAGTCCGCCCATTCACACTGGCAGACGGTCTCGAACCCGGCCGCCTCCGCCGCCAGGTCCAGACCGCCGATGCCGGAGAACAGGCTTACATGGGTCAGTCGCTCCATACCTCGTCCCCTTCAAGGTCGCCCTCATCCTGGGGCTCCTCCACCACATCCTCCAGGCGGACCATGCGGTGGCGGCGGATGATGGACTCCTCCAGGATGTCCTGGGCGGCGTTGCTGTCCTCCGGGAGGCCCAGGCTGCGGTAGAGTTTTTTCAGCACCTTCTCATAGCTGCCTGCCTTTTTCTTCAGGCGGAGGAAGTCCTTCTCCGTCTCCGCCTCCGAAAGTCTGCGGGCCAGGGAGTGATAGAGAACGATCAGGTTGTAGATGTCGCCCACCAGCATACGGAAGCCATAGCCGGGGATGATGTACTCATCCTTATACTTCTTGGGCTTCGGCTCCTCCACGGGCACCGGGGTGGCCTCCGCCAGCTCCTTTGCCATAAGGTCCTTTAGGTCTTTGGGGTCGCCGAATACCAGGTAGCGGCCGGGGATGCCCCAGCCCTGGAATTTCTCCTCGGCGATCTCGCCGTAGCGCTTCGCCGCGTCCAGCACATGGAACACGTCCTCCTCGTCCTTGATCCGGCCCGCCAGGAAGGCGAGCTGGTGGAGAAGGCCGTACAGGTGGACCTCATCGTTGATATGGTTCAGATAGGTTTTACCCTCGATGACATACAGTTTGTTTTTCATATTCACGCCTCCGTTTCTGCCGCCGTGTGTTCCACCTCGCTGGGCTTGGTGGTGAGCAGTTTATAGAGTTCGGTATCCTTCGGGAAGTCATCCGCAAAGGGCAGGATGACATTGTTGAAGAACAGCAGCCCGTGGCCGGGATCGGAATTGGTCACATAGGCAAGCTGCTCCGCTGAAATGCCCAGCCGCTCCGCCAAAATCTTGCGGTCGCCGGCGGCCTGGTTGAGCATATAGATGAAATCGCTGTTTTCCAGGATGTTCTCGATCTCCGGGGAGGAGAGCAGGTCCTTGGGGTTCTGGGTCGCCCCGGTAGGCACGCCGCCCCATTTTCTAAACCGACGCATCCTCTGGCGTGCCGAGCCCGAAGGAGTCCCCCGCATGACCGAGGATACCGACAACCGGGCGTTGCGGCTGAAAACCCTGGGGAACGCAGTCTGCCCGCCCCAGGCCTATCCCATTTTCCAGTACATCGCCATGATCGAAACCGGGGCGTGTGTCAACATCTGCCCCTATGGAACAGGAGGTGACGCACCTTGAAAGAATGGAAAGCCCCCGAAAAGGAGGCGCAGAAGATGACCCGTGACGGGGCGGTATCCGTCAATCTGGTCACGGGCGAGACGACCTATCCCTCTGACCGGACGCCGGAGCAGGACCATTCCGTATCCGGCGACACGGCGGGCGCCGCTGGAAAAGCGGTGGACCGTGCGGAACTGCACCGGGAACAGGCAGCAGCCAAGAAGAAGCGCCGGAAACAGCGCAGAACCTACCGGGAGGGCGAGGCGGCAGCGGGCCGCCCATCCTCCCGATTGCAGTTTTCCGAGGCAGACCATGCCAAGCCGGAGCTGCAAGGGGCCATCCGCAAGTCGGACAAGGCGGCGGACCGGCTGGACGCGGCAAAGGCTGCTGTTCCGTCCAAACCGCCATCCCCCCAGCATACCAATCCGCTGTCCCGCCCCATCCAGGAGGCAGGCGCAGCGATCCACGGCAAGGTCCGGGAGGTGGAGCAGGAAAATTCCGGCGTCCAGTCGGGCCACCTGGGAGAACGCGGTATTGAGAAGGTTGTGGGCTACGGAAACCGCCGTGTCCAGAATTGGCGGGCGGAACGCAAACTGAAACCCTGGCGGGACGCGGCAAAGGCGGAGCAGGCGGTAGTCAAGGCCAATGCGGATTTCTACTATCGGAAAGCCGTGGCGGAGAACCCCCAGTTTGCATCCAATCCCATCTCCCGCCTGTGGCAGAAACGGAAGCTGCAAAAGCAATATGCGGCGGCATACTGGGCGGCGGGCAAGACCGCCCAGGCTGGAAAAACAGCGGAGGCCACGGCAAAGGCGGCCAAGAAAACCGCCCAGGAGTCCAAGCGAACCGCCCTTTTCCTGAAACGGCATTGGAAGGGCGCGCTGATCGTGGGCGGCATCGGCCTTCTGCTGGTGATGCTGCTGGGCTCCCTGCAATCCTGTTCCTCCATGTTCGGTGGCGGGATGTCCAACATTATGGCGTCCTCCTATCTCTCCGAGGATTCCGATATGCTGGCGGCGGAAGAATCCTACTGCGCCAAAGAGGATGAATTGCGGGAGTACCTGGACACCTACGAGGCCACCCACGACTATGATGAGTATCACTTCGACCTGGACGAGATCGAGCATGATCCCTATGTGCTGATCTCCATTCTGTCGGCGCTCCATAAAGGGGTGTTTACCATCGATCAGGCACAGGGCGACCTTCAAACCCTCTTTGATAAGCAATACATCCTCACCGAAACTGTGACCACGGAGACCCGCTATCGGACAGAGACACGGACGGACAGTGAGGGCAACACCTATACGGTTCGGGTGCCCTATACCTGGACCATCTGCACCGTCACGCTGGAAAACTTCGACCTCTCCCATGTGCCGGTCTACATGATGGGCGAGGAACAGCTTTCCTTGTACGCCACCTATATGTCCACCCTGGGCAACCGCCCCGATCTGTTCCCATCCTCCGGGTATGTGAACAAGTACATCGACAACCCGCCCACCGCCTGGGAGATTCCCGCTGAATACCTGACGGACGAGCGGTTCAACACCCTCATTACCGAGGCGGAAAAATACCTGGGTTATCCCTATGTGTGGGGCGGCAGCAGTCCCAGCACTTCTTTCGATTGCAGCGGCTTCGTTAGTTATGTGCTGACCAACAGCGGCCTGTGCAATACCGGGCGGTTGGGCGCTCAGGGGCTCTACAACATTTCCACCCCGGTATCCGACCCCCAGCCCGGCGATCTGGTGTTCTTCGTGGGCACCTACGACACCAGCGGCGTGTCCCATGTGGGCATCTATGTGGGCGACGGGATGATGCTGCATTGCGGCGACCCCATCCAGTATTCCAACCTGAACACGAGCTACTGGCAGTCCCATTTCTATGCATATGGCAGACCGCCGTACAACTGATGGAGGTGATGAAGCATCAATATGGTTTCCTACGGGGGCGGCGCCAACAGCACCGCCCTTCTGATTGGGCTGCACCATCACCGTATCCCGGTGGACCTGATCCTCTTTGCAGATACGGGGGCGGAGCATCCCCATACCTACGCCTATCTGGATGTGATGGATTCCTGGCTGAAGGACCACGGGATGCCGCCCATTACCAGAGTGTATAAGACCACCCGTGACGGAAAACGGCTGACACTGGAGGATGAATGTCTGCAAAGTTGCAGCCTACCATCCATTGCCTACGGCTTCAAGCGGTGTTCCCTGAAACACAAGATCGGGCCTCAGGAAAAGTTCTGCAATCATTACCCACCGTGTCAAAAGGCGTGGGCGGCGGGCAAACGGGTGGTCAAGTTCATTGGTTACGATGCGGGCGAGGGCTACCGCAGCGACAAGGTGCTGCTGAGAGACCTGGCTGACCGAAAATACAGCAAGTGGTATCCCCTGATGGAATGGGGATGGACGCGGGACGATTGCATCCGGCAGATCGAGGCGGCAGGGCTGCCCCAGCCGGGAAAATCGTCCTGTTTTTTCTGCCCCAGCATGAAACCCGACGAGATCACCGCCCTGCGGGAGCAGCATCCCGATTTGTTCCGCCGCGCCCTGGCGCTGGAGGACAACGCCCGGAAAAACCTGAAAACGGTCAAGGGCCTGGGGCGGAACTATTCCTGGAGAGAACGATTTGGAAAGGAGTTTTGCACACATGGCAACGGTTGAGAAAATCCGCAAGGACATTGAAAAGACGAAGGAGAAGATTTCCGCCCAGCAGAAGCGCCTTCGGGAGCTGGAGGCCCAGCTCACCGAGGAAGAAAACCTGGAGATCGTCCGCATGGTCAAGGCGGTGCGGATGGACAACAAGGAGTTGACCGCCTTCCTGAAGGCCTACGCCAGCGGCCTTATCACCCTGCCCGACGGGATGATGGAGGTGGAGGCGGCGCCGGACCCCGACGACGAGGATATGGAGGACAGCGACCATGAAGAATAAGAAAGTGATCCGGCTGTTTACGGCGATGTTGACGGTGGTTCTGTGCATGACCGCCTTCTCCGTCACCGCCTTTGCGGGTGGTGGGGATGGCGATTACTACACCGGGGAGTCCGCCGAGACGCCCCCGGAACCCACCGAGGAACCCGCCACCGGGGGCATGGAGCCGGAAGGCCAGCCCCTTACCCCGGAGGGCAACGCTACGCTGGTGGACGATTATTACGGTGACAAGCAGCTTATCACCGTGACCACGAAAGCGGGCAACTATTTTTACATCCTGATCGACCGGGCCAACGAGGACAAGGAGACCACCGTTCACTTCTTGAACCAGGTGGATGAAGCCGACCTGATGGCGTTGATGGAAGATGGACAGACGGAGGAAAAGCCCGCGGCTTGTATCTGCGCCGAGAAATGCCAGGCCGGTGCGGTGAATACTGCCTGTCCGATTTGCGCGGTGAATATGAGCGAGTGCGCCGGAAAAGCGCCGGAGGTGGAGCCGGAGCCTGAACCGGAGCCGGAGAAAGAGTCCGGCAGCGGCGGCGCCCTGGTGCTGATCCTGATGCTGGCAGCCCTGGGCGGCGGAGCCTTCGCCTATATCAAGTTCATCAAGCCCAAACAGGGCGCAAAGGTCAGCGCCGACCCGGACGATTATGAGTTCGAGGACGAGGAATACGAAAACGAGGATGTTCCTGAACAGGAAGAACAGGAGGACCAGAATTGAGCAAATTGGTGATCTGCGAAAAGCCGAGTGTAGCAAAGAGGATCGCGTCGGCCCTGGGTGTCACATCCAGGGCCGATGGCTATTTTGAAGGCAGTGGCTGGCTCATTTCCTGGTGCATCGGGCATCTGGTGGGGCTGGCAGACGCGGCCGTCTACGATGACCGCTACAAGAAGTGGCGGTATGAGGACCTTCCCATCCTGCCCGACCCCTTCCGCTATGTGGTGTCCGAGGAAAAGGCGGCCCAGTTCCACATTCTCCGCTCCCTGATGGAACGCCCAGATGTGACAGAGCTGGTCAACGCCTGCGACGCGGGGCGCGAAGGTGAATTGATCTTTCGGCTGGTCTATGAGGCCGCCGGATGTTCCAAGCCTTTCTCCCGTCTCTGGATTTCTTCGATGGAGGATGCGGCGATCCGGGAGGGCTTTGCCGACCTGCGCCCCGGCGCGAACTATGATTCTCTGTATCAATCGGCGCTTTGCCGCCAAAAGGCGGACTGGCTTATCGGCATCAATGCGAGCCGCCTGTTCTCCGTCCTCTACCACCGCACCCTGAATGTGGGGCGGGTGCAGACGCCCACCCTGGCGATGCTGGCCGACCGGGACAGCAAGATCGTCCTATTCCGCAAGGAGAAATACCATCATGTGCGGCTGGCGCTGGAGGGAGCCGAGGCGGTCAGCGACCGTATTGTTTCCCCGGAGGACGCCCAGGCCATCCGGGATACCTGTGACGGGCAGCGGGCCGTGTGTGTATCCCTGGTGCGGGAGAAAAAGACGGAGAAGCAGCCCAAGCTGTACGACCTGACCACCTTGCAGCGGGAGGCAAACCGGGTGTTCGGCTACACGGCCAAGCAAGCCCTGGACTACGCCCAATCCCTCTATGAAAAGAAGCTGCTGACCTATCCCCGCACGGACAGCCGGTATCTGACCGGTGACATGGCGGAGACCGCCTCCGTGGTCCTGCATCTGGCGGCACGAGTGGCGCCCTTCGACGCCTGCCCGGAGTTTTTCCCCGATGTTCTGGCGCTGGTGAATGACAAGGAGGTATCCGACCACCACGCCCTGATTCCCACCCTGGAGCTGGAAAAGGCGGATGTGCCTGCGCTGCCTGTAGGCGAGCGCAATATCCTTCTTCTGGTCTGCTGCAAGCTGCTGTGTGCGGCGGCGGAGCCTTTCGTGTATGAGGTGGTCACGGCCACCTTTGACTGCAGCGGCCACACTTTCACGGCAAAGGGAAAGCAGGTGCTTTCCCAGGGCTGGCGGGCCATCCGGGAGGTGTTCCGTTCTTCCCTGAAGGAGAAGCCGGAGGATGAAGATTCCGAGAGTGTCCTTCCGGCCTTGACCGAGGGGCAGGTCTTTGAGCCGGTCGCCGCCTCCGTCACCGAGCACTTCACTTCGCCTCCCAAGCCCTACACCGAGGACACCCTTCTGTCGGCTATGGAGAACGCGGGCAAAGAGGACATCCCGGAGGATGCGGAGCGGCGCGGCTTGGGCACCCCGGCGACCAGGGCGGCCATCATTGAAAAGCTGGTGTCCGGCGGATTCGTGGAGCGCAAGGGCAAGAACCTGATCCCCACAAAGGCAGGCGTCAACCTGGTCACGGTGCTGCCGGAACTGCTGACCTCTCCCAAACTCACGGCGGATTGGGAGCAGCGGTTGAACGAGGTGGCAAAGGGTCAGGCGTCGCCGGAGGACTTCATGGGCGGGATCGAGGCGATGGCGGCGGAGCTGGTGCGGAAATACTCCCACATTTCCGAGGATGGGCAAAAGCTGTTCCAGCCGGAGAAGGAGACGGTGGGCCTCTGCCCCCGCTGCGGCAAACCGATCTACGAGGGCAAAAAGAATTTTTACTGCTCTGACCGCTCCTGCCGCTTCGTGCTGTGGAAGGATGACCGCTTCTGGACCAGCCGTCGCAAGGAAATAACCCGGAAAATGGTGGCCGACCTTCTGAAAAAAGGCCGTACTTCCGTCAAGGGGATGTGGTCGGAGAAGAAAGGTTCCACCTATGACGCCGTGGTGATCCTGGACGATACCGGCGGCAAGTATATCAATTTCAAGCTGGAGTTTCCCAAACGAAAGGATGGTGTGCATGGCAAAAAATAAAGCTGAGGTCAACTTCATGGAGCATTTGAAACCGCTGCTCCCCGCTGGCGGTGACGCAAGCGATCTGGAGGCGGCGGCCCAGACGCTTGCCGGACTTTCCCCGGAGGACCGTGACCTCCTGGCCGCTGTCCAGGAGTCGCCCTATCGTCTGACCACCCTGGAGCAGTTCCGGGAGTTTCCCGCCAACACCGAGTATTTTGTCCTGGAGCCCAACATCCGCAAAGTGGAGGATGTGGGCTGGCGCTATCTGGCGCAGCATTTGGACGTCCTTCTGCCCCCGGAGCTGCTGGACGCCATTGATCCCGTTCCCTTCGGCAATCATGCCATGCAGGAGGAACAGGGCTGCTTCACCAGTAGAGGCTATCTCACCCTCTCCGGCGACGAGTGGGAGCATGAGCGCCCCAGGGAGAGACAGACAGAGAAAAAGCCCTCCATCAAGGAGCGGCTGGAGCAGAGCCGGAAGGAATGTGCCAATCAGAGCAAGGCGCAGCCCCATAGGGAAAAGCCTGCACCGGAGCGATAAGGAGGTGTCGCTATGCCCCATTATGACTATGACAAAGATTATCCCTTTGCTGCTTTCATCACCAACCTGGGCAAGTACAACGAGGGCGCCCTTGTGGGCGAATGGGTGAAGTTCCCCACCACGGCGGAGGAACTGAAAAAGGTCTTTGAGCGCATCGGGATCGGCGCGAAAGACGACTTCGGGCAGACCTATGAGGAATGGTTTATCACGGACTACGACTGCTATGTGGACGGCCTCTATGACCTGCTGGGTGAGTATGCCAACCTGGACGAGCTGAACTACCTGGCCTCCAAGCTGGACGATATGAGCCAGGATGAATACGAGCGGTTCCAGGCTGCCATGGAGATCGGCGATCACACGGGCAGCATCCAGGAGCTTATCAACCTGACGGAGAACCTGGACTGCTACGATGTTTACCCCGACATCCATGACCACGATGATCTGGGCCGGTATTACATCGAGGAACTGGACACTATGCAGGTGCCGGAGCATCTGCGCAATTACATCGACTATGAGGCATACGGACGGGACATCGCCCTGGAGGAAAGCGGTCAGTTCACCGACCTGGGCTATGTGCGGGACACCGGGGACAGCTTCCATGAGTATTACGATGGCGAGCGCGGCAGCATCCCGGAGGAATACCGGGTGATGACCTTCCAGGATGACATCCCCAAAGAAGAAATTTCGGAATGGGCTATGGACCTTGCCTACGATATGGACGAGTTTTTCCGGCAGCACGATCCGCAGTATGCCGCCGAGCACCCGGAGGAACACGCGGCGAAGGAAGAAATCTACGAAAATCTGATGGCCGGGCGTATCTCCGCCTTGGACGAGAAGCTGGCCGCCCTGGGACAGACCCAGGAGGACTATCTGCCTTCGGAGATCGAGAAGTTCAAGGACGCCACCGGCTATGAGGAATGTCTGGATGTGGCCCCCCAGGCAATCCGGGAGGCGATCGAAAACCCGGATCAGTCCCATGTGGACGAGATGTTGGCCTTTGCGGAACAGGCAAACCGGGAATATGAGGCGGAGTTGTACGGCCAGCAAGCGGCGCCCACCCCGGATGACCGGGAGACCGGCGAAACGGTGCGGACCCCCAGGGGCACCTTCCATGTGACGGATATGAGCCGGAAACAGATGGAGGCGGCCGGATACGGTTTCCACCACGAGTCCGAGGACGGGAAGTATCTCATCATGGCCAACGGAAGCCGCGCCTTCGCCATCCCCAGCGGAGCTGCCCCCGAACATACCGCGCCGGAGAAGCTGACCGTCCTGGTGGTGGAGCCCATGAAGGAGCCCTATGTGAAGGAGATCGCCCCCGGCCTCCATGCGCTGCAAGCGGAGGTGGGCGGCGACATTGCCGCCTCCTATCCCTTTGACGATCCGGTGGGGCTGGTGCTGAATGATGAAGGCAAGCTCATCGGTCTGGACCTGAACCGTTCCCTCCGGGACGAGCATGGCGAGATTTACGACATTGTGGCGGGCACCTTCCTGGTGGTGGGCCTGGGGCCGGAGAGTTTCGCGTCCCTGCCCCCGGACATGATCCAGAAGTACACTGAGCAATTCAAGCGGCCGGAGCTGTTCGCCAGCATCAACGGGCAGATCGTGTCCGTTCCCGTGGAGCCGGAAAACCCGCTGCGCACGGCGGAAATGACCCTGGAGGATGATTACGGCATGATCGACGGGATCATCAACAACGGCCGCCGTGGGGAGGAATTGGAGAAAGCCCAGGCCGAGGCGCGCAGGACCACGCCGGAGAAAAAGCCTTCCATCCGGGAGCGGCTGGAGGACGCAAAGCGGGAGTGTGGGTCGCGAAAAGGCCCGGACAAGCCCACCCCGCAGAAGAGGCCCCCGGAGCTGGGCGACTTATGAGCCGGAGCAAGAAATGGCGTCTGGAATGGGCGTTCTTCCTGGGCGAGAACGGCAGGCGCCAGTATAACAAACTCTGTAAGGGCTGCGTTCATCCCTGCAAGCAGAGTTTCCGGGCGGTGGTGGTGTCCTGTCCGCACTATCTTTCCCGCCGTTCCAAAAAGTGTGGGAATTAGAGTTCAAAATGGGCAAAGAAACCGCATGTAGCGGCTTTTCCGTGTAGGGGCAGTATGATTTCCCATGTGGAGTGGCAGAGCGTTTCTGCATAGGGAAAACGCCGGATTTTCATCTTTTATCAAGCAAAATGGGAGCGCCACCATCGGATCAAAGTTGTCCGACGGTGGCGCTTTCTTTTTTGGGATATAAACTTTTGAAAGGCAGTTTGTGAAGTATTTACTTTAAATTCAAACTAAGATGTGCATGTCAATTTATCAGTTGATCCTGTTAAATATAAGTTGTTTTCTTCTGTAGTGACCTTAAGTGGGAACCCAATTTTAGGCACGGTAGCACAAGAATACTTGACGTTTTTCTCTCAATTATGATACTCTATGATTAAAAATGAGGAAATATGAGGAACAGTATACAGAGGTGGTTTGAATGAACAGAGAATATATTACTCTTAACGAATTGGCCAAAAGTCTGAAAATCAGCAGGGCAACTATTGATCGCTGGCGAAAAGAGGGCATGCCTTATTACAAAATTGGTAATGGAGTTCGTTTTATAGAAGCAGAGGTCAATGAATGGATAACACTTTATAAATCTCAAAAATAACTTCGCTGGTACGAATGGAGATTATTATGGTGCATCTAAAATATTTATGGCTAATTTTGGTAAGGAGTACACGCAATTTATTACATAAATTGCCTACTATATTTTCTTATTTTTTTCTGGCATTTAGCGTTATATGCTGTTTGATAATTCTATTTCCTAGTTGCTTTAATAAGGTACCAGTGCTTTCATATTACATTATTGAGGAAGAGCTTCCCATAACCTACACATTGAATGGTGAAGTAAAAGTGCTCGATAAGGATGGAAATATAATTAATAAAAATATTGAAGTATTTGTCGGCGGGTATAGTACCTTTTTAGAATCAGAACATTTTAATCTAATATTTTCCGCCCCTACAACAGATGAAGTGTATGTTGTAATTCGGTATGAAGTAAATGGGAATATGGACGAATTCACTGAGTGTTTGGAAATTAAGAATAATAATCATTCAATCACAAAGGAGTTTATTATTTATGCCTGATATTTTTGAGTTTGGGATCATTGGAATGGGACCGGCTGGAATTGGAATGGCAATGAGTTTGTGCAGAACATCCATTAATAATATTAAGAATACAATATGCTTTGAGCGCGGGAGTTATCCCAGCGCAAAAATTTGTTCTGCTTTTTTGCAAAATGAATGCTGCCATTCCGATATATGTACTGTTATTTCTGGAATTGGTGGGGCTTCGACTTTGAGTAGTGGAAAGATCAGCAATTTCCCTGCTGGAAGTGGTTTAGTGGAATTTTTTGATTCGGAACAACAGTTAAAAGAATTACTTAATGAGATTATTTTGTTCTTATCCAACAAAATTGTTTTAAAAAAGGTGGAAATTGACAGCAAAATCAAAAAAGATGCGCAAGAATTTTATGAGCAGCGACATATTAAATATAAATATTACGATGTTTACGAGTTTGATGGGAAGGACTATAGAAATTTTATTCAAGATACCATCCAAGAACTTAAAGATCAAGGGCTGCACATATTTGATAATTCGGAAGTTATAGATGTCAATCGTGATCCCAGTGACTTATATTTTTGTGTCAAAGTTAAGACGCCTAATGGTGAGAGAGTGTTCTTGATTCGAAATTTGATACTAGCAACAGGAGCGCTTGATATTCAAGACAGGCTCATAGAAAAAATAATTGGATCAGTTAAAAATCAGTATGAAATAGGCGTTCGGATTGAAGCTCCAGCTAGTGCCTTTGGTAATATACTATCAACACATGGCGATTTAAAACTTAAATGTGGCTCTGGGCGAACATATTGTGTAACAGCTAACGGGAAAATAATTTCTTATCAAACTGGCGGAGCAATGTTCTTAGAAGGAAGCATGGAATCTTCCGAAACAACTGACTATACAAATTTGGCAGTTTTAGTAAAATGCAATGATGATAAGGAAATCTGCAATTTTTTCAAGCGATATTATGAGGATTTTTGTGGACTTCCAGTCAAGCAAAGATTAGTAGATTACATAAATGGTAAGATAAGCAATAATACAATAAATGCTACATTAACTTCCGCTGTTTATGGTGATATTAATACTCTATTTCCCACTTCTATTAACGATATGATCAAAGGGTTTATTGACGATGTTATAATAGGCGCGATGGGCATATCAAAAGATGTAGTAGTTGTTGTAGCTCCTGAATTAAAAATCTTAAGGAATTTGCAATTTAGTGAAAATTTTGAATTGGATAGAAATTTTTTTGTTATCGGGGCAGCAACAGGGAAATTTCGGGGCATACTTCAATCGTTTTGCTCAGGAGTAAGATGCGGACAATTATTAGGTAGGGAGTGAATTGGAATGTATATATGGGATGCACTTTACGGAAAAATCGAATTCAGTCCTTTGGTTTATAAGTGCATGCTATCTCCTGAAGTTCAGCGTCTTCGTGAAGTTAGGCTGTGCAATATTAATTCTCTTTGTATTACAGGGAGTTCAAATACAAATCGCTTTGAACATTCTGTAGGAACCGCATATCTTGCAGCACTCAATATTAATTCTAATCTACAGAAGCATTTGAAAATCAGTAAAAAAGAAAAAGAGACATTTATAATTGCGGCTCTACTACATGATGTAGCAAACGGCCCATTTGGTCATTCTTACGAATATATTATGGAGAAAAAGGGGTTTGTTCCAGAACAGGGATTAGGGGATGTGTTTACAGATGTAGCTTCTTTAGGTAAAGGTGCACATAAAAATATTTCTCCCTTTGAAACGATTTTCTTTGGAAAACTTCGAGCTTTAACTTCCATACTCAATACGGAACAAAAAGAAGCGATTTCACAAATAATTGCCGGGAACCATCCTTTAAGCAAATTAATAAGTGATTCTATAGATCTCGATAACATTGATAATGTGTTTAGGATGGCCTATCACATGGGGCTTAACTTTAGGAAAGAAGCCCCGGTAAAACTTGCCGAGTCGATGTTTATAGAAAATAATTGTATAGTCTTTTTGCAGGAAGCTAAGACATATCTTGAAGAGTGGTATACTATAAGAGAGAAAGTTTATAAGTTTTTATTATTAAATCCTCAAGAATTTGCAGGAAAATACATGCTTACGGAAGCAATGGATATATTGTTTGAGTGTATATCTCAAGGCAAGGCAGAAGGCCGCGATATAAAATGGAACTATACTGATTATCAGTTAATGGAGGAATTGAACCAGCTCAAAGAAACCTGGCTCAAGCGTAAAACATTACTCCTCGAAAATATTGATACTGGAGTAGTAAATAAAATCAGAGAAACAGAACCTGAGGATAGTCAAAGGCTTTTATTGGAGGATTATCTTGAAAGTCTAATATTATCAGTGCCAATTAAAGAAAAAGGGAAAACTGGTCAAAGCAATAAGATAGCATTGAGCCCTAATTTTTCTTATAAGTTTGAGGAAAATGGTGCAGTTACAATAGAGAATCGGAATATGACCTTTGAGATTAGCGAAAGCAAGTTATATAAAGTGGTCAATATTCGTTACAATTCATCGCAGATCATTTCAAGACTTATGACGGGAGATTTATATCAATGTTTGATGATCCTTGAAACTCAGGATATTAGTAAATACGGTGCCTTTCTGGAATACTCAAAGCGCATAGCTATTGAAGATGAGTTGGAGGCTAGAGTCAGAACAAGCAAAGATTTTTCGCGTTTAAACATTGGACTTCACCCCATACTCGATGTAAACAAGACTGAAAGACAACTCAAAGTAACATTTAAAGGTGTAAACGCCCCTGTTGTTATTGGGAATATGGCATCAAAAAAGTTACTAATTGGTGTCTTTATAAAAAATGAGCCTTATGGCTTAAGGCATGCAAAATTCTCGCTGGGGAAAAATCAAAATAAGCTCATTGACATTGTAACAGAATACTTCGCCTCTTATTTTGAAAATGGTGCGAAGGTCGTTCCATTGTATGAGGAGGCTGATAGATATGGACAATAGTGAAATTAAGAAGAGATTAAATAGTATAAATTGGAATTTTGATTTTACAATCGACTATGGAGGCGATGCCCTCCACCCTTTTAATTGTCGTAGATACTATTCTTATCCTGCAACTTTTATTCCAGAAATACCTTATGCGATGATTGAAATATTGTCTCAAAAAGGGGATGTTGTTTTAGACCCGTTTGGAGGAATTGGAACCACATTTATACAGTCTTTATCTTTAGAGCGGATACCATATTCTTGTGATATTAATCCAGTTGCTACAAATGTATGCAAAACTTTGTATATGTTATTTGATCCTTCTATTAATAAGGAGATAATAAGGGAGCAACTGTTGCAGTTGTGCGAAGGGTACGATGAGACAAAGGACTATACAACAGGCCTTTCAACGCAACGAAAAGAATTGAGCGGTTGGTTTGAAAAAAGTACATTCAATGAAATATCTTTCTTATTTTACAAATTTGATCATCTGCAAGATAAAGTTGTTCAAAATGTGATGAAATTGATTTTATCCAGCATTCTTGTAACACTTTCCAGTCAAAATAAGGGGTGGGCCTACATAGCAGATAATGTAAAGCCCAAAAAAGACGAATTAAGAGAAAAACCTGTGTTTGATCAATACGCAATTTCCACGAAAAATTTGATGAATGATGTTATTGACCATGCGCATCGCTTACCAAGCAGTTTTGTAGCATTTTATTCTAAAATTTCCCATGAACCTCGTATTTTCGAGAACTCTCTCGTTAATACTCCTATAGAATCAGAAACTGTAGATTTGGTAATTACATCTCCACCATATCCTCGAATGATTGACTATGTTAAGTCTCAGCGACTCTCTTTTAATTTTTTTAATGAAAATTTTGCGGATTATGTTGGAAGAGAAACAGGAGCTAGATACAGAAGAAGTCGCCGAGATTGCTTGACTAGTTATGAACAAGACATCTGTCAAATTAATAAAAAAATCTCTGATGTACTAAAGCCTGGTGGTTATTTCTGTGTTGTTCTTCCTGATTATGATGCAAAAGACCTCCGAAAGAATGTTATTGACAGAATTGTTGAAGATTACACCAAGCTTGGGATGGATAAAGTGTTTGAGGTTGGCAGATATATTCCAAGTCATAAGCGAACCCTAAGCATACAATGGGCTACGCTTGTAAATGAACGAATATATATTTTCCAGAAAGGGTGAGACAATGCCTTTTGAGAGTGTAATCATTACCGGAACTTCTTGTGCGGGGAAAAGTACAATCGCCCAAAAGCTGTGTAATGAAGTTGGTATTTGTTTTGAACAAGTAAAAGCTATTACAACTAGGGATAGACGCCAGGATGACTTAAACTATGAATATGTAAGTAACGAAGAATTTGATCAACTGCTTGCAGGCCAAAATCTGCTGGTGAATAGTACATATCGCGGGAAAAAATATGGCATTAAAAAAGAAGAGTATAACAAGTTACTAAGGCAAAACAAAATCCCACTTCTTATAATCACTCCAGTTTCTGCTGCAGAACTTTTAGCAGAGAATCAAGAAAAATACATGAGTATTTTTCTTGATTCCCAAGACGACATATTACTTGATCGTTTAATTGAACGATCAAGTAATACGCCTGATAAAAAAACTAAAAAATCGTTTTTTGAGCAAAATGAAATAGACCGCAGGTATCAAGATAAAGCTCACTACATTGTCAACAATATCGACCTAGAATCAACAGTTAGTTTGATTACTTTATTGTGGAAATACCAGAATTGTGGAGGTGCGTTATCTCAAAAGATAATCACCTCCATGATTAAATGCGGAATGCTTCTAAGAAATGCCGATCCCAAAATGGTAAAGGGTGCGTCATATGACTTGCGCCTAGGCGATGAGTATTACTATGATGGTAAAATACAAAAATTATCGGACAAAAAACCATTTTTGACTATAGAACCATACGACTATGCAGTTGTTTCTTGCATGGAAACCGCATGGATGCCTAGAGATATTATTGCTAAATTTGGATTGACAGTAGGATTATTTTGCCAAGGAGTAATCCTTTCTAACGGGCCACAGATTGATCCGGGATTTCGTGGCACACTATTTTGTTTGCTGTTCAACACTTCCAATCGCGCTGTTCACCTGAAACGAGGAAAACACTATGCTACAATAGAATTTAATAAGCTAATAGGATACGCTGGACCATATGAAGGAAAATATCAAGGTAAAACACATATTATTGACTATATTCCTGAAAATGCGTTGCATGGGGCAATTAATGAACTAAAAAAAGAAGTAGAACAATTAAAAACAGAAAGTCGCATTATGCAAAATATATATTTGGGAGTAGTCGCATTAATGTTTGCGATCATATCCATTTTACTAGTCATCAAATAAATTTACTGTATGAATTCTTAGTAGTTGATTCCCTGCACATAAATAAGTTTCAGTAACCATTCAAAGTTGGCAACAGTTCAATTACTGTGTATATTTCTATGCCGCTCTAAAATAGTTCTAATTCCATACTTGCCCTTTGTCCCTTTTCTCTTTCCATTAGGACATCTACATTCTGGCGGAGGGTGTCATACTCCCTTTCTTCCCGCTGTATCTTCCGAAGTTCCGTTTGCAGAGCAGCCTTGTGAGCGGAGAGTCCATCCAGTTCTGCTTTCAGCTTTTCGGCTGAAGGGAGTCTGGGAAGTCCTGCCTTCTTGATGTCCCTGGCTGCCGCCTCGAACAAGATGATCTCGCTTTCAAACCCACGGAGGAATTTTTCCTTGTCCTTTGATGCCTTGTAGCGGTCATAGACGGGTTTTAGTTTGCGGTAGGTGTCGATCTGCTTTCCCAGGAGGGCAAGGTTGGTGATTCGCTGCTCCGTATCCCGCAGGCTCTCCCTGGTGCGGATGGAAGCGGCAGCAACGGCGTCGCACCGTTCTACCAATTCCTCATAGCTTCCGATGCCGTGTTCGGTGAGAAAGTTCATGGTGGCGGCTGCCCGTTTCAGATTCTCAATGGTCGCCCACCGCTGGTATCCGGCGCTCTGCTGAGCCTTGATATTGTTCTGAATGTCAATGAGCAGGCTGACCTTCCCGTTGCGCTGCCGGGGCTGTCTGGAGGGCCTGGGGCCTCCGGCAATCCGGCTGGCAACGGCTTTTTCTGTGTAATCGGCGCCCAGGGTTTTGAGCCGGGTAAACCGCTCCTGATCCGGCGCTCTAGCGGAGATATACTTTCCGCACTTGATCTCGTATCCTTCCCGCTGCAAGCGGGCAAGCAAATCTTCCAGGCTGGAGGATGCGGGTATCAGCCGGTCGATGGCGGCTTTCAGCTTTGCTTTATAGCTGGTGCCGTTCTGTGCGGCCTGATGCTCAATATAGCTCTTGCCTTTGTCCCGGCCGGGGACGATAACGGACAGACCGTGTTCTCGACACAGCTTATCGCTGGCCCGGCGTATCTCATGGTAGCTGCGCTTGTTGGAATGGTAGTGCTTGTGGTCGGTAAAGCTGACCGCATTGAAAATCAGATGGTTGTGAATATGCCCCTTATCAATATGGGTGGTAAGTACAAACTCGTACTTGCCACCCAATATTTCTTTTGCCAGCTGCATCCCAATCTCATGGGCTTCCTCGGCGGAAACCTCCCCAGGCTCAAAGGCTTGGATCAGGTGGCAGCCTAGGTGTGTGCCCTTGTCAATGGAATGGCGGCGTGTCCATTCAAATTCAATGTCTGCGGTCTCGGCAACGCAGCCGAAGGAAGATACCAGCAGCTTACCGTCCGTCTTGTCGGGATTGCAGATATAGTCAATGGCCGCTTTCAGCGTTGACTTAATAGGATGCGTCTTTGTAACTGCCATATCTGATCCAGCCTTTCCCAGATTTCCTCCATGTCGGCCTGATAGGTGGGGCCTCCGGCATTGACTCGCTTGGCGACCTGATTGATGTTCCGGCCAATGGCGGACAGGAGCTTGTTCATCTCCTTGATGTCCCTGGTGTCCACATAGATGATGTACCCGTCAATCGCCATCTTCCGCAGGTAGGCCCCGATCCGCTTTGTCTGGAGCTGGGCCATCTTCCGCTCGATTAGGGTGCGCTCTTCCGCTGTTACCGGGCAACGCAGGATGATGGGGCGTTTTCGATTTACCATAGGGCGACACCTTCCTTTCTGCATAAGGGTTTGGGAGTATCCCAACAAGCAATTTTGTGTTTAGGGGAAAGGGGTTCCCTAAAGCAAAAATTCGCAAGTGTGGCTACACTTGCTGTGCTTGCTCTACGCTCCTTCCCCCGTAAATACAATGCCGGGAACATCTTCATCTGCCCACAAAATCCCGGATTTTTCAAAAAAGAAAAGGGCGGCAGAGCCGCCCTGGAGAAACGAAAACAGAGGATGCTTTCACACACCCCCCGTTTCTTTCGCTAATTGTTCAATTTTCAGCGCCCCGTCGATTGCGCCCTCAATGACTGGTAAATAGTGCTCCGGGCAAAGTTTCAGTTTGTGGCTGACACGCTGCCGTTGTGCGCTTTCCTCCCGCATGACCTCTGGATTAAAGTATCGTTCCACGGGAAGTCCACACACTTTGATAAGCTGTATAATAACCGGCAGAGCGGGAATCGTACCCTCGTTCTCGATATTTGCGAGATACCGGGAGTCGATGTTGACGATTTCCGCCAATGTCCTGCGCGACAGATGCTTTGCGTTCCGTGCGGCTTTTACGTCGGCACCGAAAGTTTCAAAACCGGGGCAATCTTCAATATTCGCCATATAGCATCACCCACTTACATTTTATATTTCATACTTTGCCCGTGGAATGTTGCTATATGTATCAAAACTGCATTTTATTATTCATATTTAGTAAAAGAAGACAGGCTATTAGATTGCCGATGTCGCTACAATCTAATGGCCTGTTTTTGTAATCTTATTGTTTTGTTTTCTTCAAGTAGTTTTTAAGGGATTGGTATTCTTTTTAATCTCTGGCAAGGCGTATACCCTATTGACACCGACAATCAGGAGTGATATATTTATAACATCATGAAGTTACAAATATATCACTCGGAGGCTGTTATGAAAAAAATTAGTCTAAGGACACTTATGTTTGTTCAAGCCATTGTCGCATTTTGTATTCCTGTATACTATCACTTGATGGTGGTTTACAGGTTGAACTCCAATGCGCCGGTGTGGATTGCAATTATTCTTCTGGCTGTTGTAAGTTGGCTGAAAAGAAATTCTGATGTCATGGATGAGTATGCTAAAAAGACTATGCAGATCGCAGATGCAATCTGCTTTAAGGTTGCACTTGTCTTTATGGGAATTATTATCTTTCCCTTTTTGCTGCTGGATGGCAATTCTCCATATTTAGCTGGTTATCTTTTGACGGGCGGTATTTTTATTTTAGTGCTAGTTCGAGCCATTGTCTTTTACTGGATTGATAAAAACGGGATGGAATAACAATGTTAAAAACAAAGATTAAAGAATATAGAGAAAAAGAAAATATGAAACAAAGTGAGTTAGCCGCATTGATTGGGGTTCGCAGAGAAACAATCGTTCATTTGGAAAATGGGCGATATAACCCATCTCTCAAACTGGCAATGGATATTGCGAAAGTCTTTCATACGACGGTGGAAGAGTTGTTTGAATTTACAGACTGAAAGAAGGCATGGGTATGTTTGGTAAAACAGCAAGATTTTTTGGTAAGCACATCTTAAAATTATTTTTGTTGACACTCGGAGCAATAGTTTTACTTACAATCGTTTTTTTCTATTATTATGAACAAAATCCTGCGTATGCAATAGAAGAAATACAATCTTTTAAGGCTACGACTGCTAATCTCATAACCTCAGACAATAAGATTTCTTTCATAGCTCTATTTCTTAACAATATCAAAGCAGGAACATTCTATTTACTATTTGGCTTTATTGCACCACTATCTGTCCTTGTGACCGTAATACTGACTAAAAGTTTAGGGGCCTCACTTGTATATTCGCAAGTAGAAAATTCAATTCCAGCGTGGAAAGGCTTACTGGTTAATGTTCTTCCACACGGCATATTTGAATTATCGGCGGTCTGCCTTTGCATTTCCGTTGGCCTTTATATTGGTACATATTGGTTTCGAAAAAATAAAGTTTACAGAGGAAAACAACTGATAAAATACACCGTAATATTGTATGTTTGCCTTGTCTTTCCGCTTATGCTTTTGGCTGCACTTATTGAAGCCTACATTACTCCACAACTTGGGGCCATGTTCTTATGAGGATGAAATTATGAGTGAAAATTGGATATTGTGTCCGATATGCGGAAGTAAAACAAGATTGAAAATCCGTGAGGACACTGTGCTTGAAAAATTCCCTCTATATTGCCCAAAATGTAAACACGAAACACTGATCGAAGTTCATCAACTGAATATGTCCGTTATCAAAGAGCCAGACGCTAAGACGCAGAGCCGATAACACCGAGGGAAAACCTCGTAGGTTATCGGCTCTGTTTTTATATTCTCAATGATCTGCCCGGCGGCAGAAAAGAAAAAAAACGCCGCGGGGCAGACGGCTTTCTGCGCGCAAAAGCACTTTCTTCACGGCGGTTCGATTCGAGCCGCCGTTTTTCTTTGCCCTGACAGCTTCCGCGGCGGCATAAAAGGAGGATGCCGCCATGCTGCGCCGGATACTATCCCCGCCTGATCTGACAAGGATTAGCCGCTCAAAAAAAGCCCGTTCCAGTCGGCGGAGAGGTTCGGCCATGAGTATGAACTATACCATGTAAACAATCTGCATATTACTTGCTATTGCGCCCGGTGGGTCTGTGACCTGCCGGGCGATTTTTGTCGTTTCCTGCGGTCAAGATGGCTGGCCGTTGATTTTCTCAAATTTTCTTCAAAAAGGAGGCGCTTAGCGGGCAGAACACGCTCTCGCAGGATTGGTAGTAGCGGAAAGGGAGAGAACCACCTGATCCCCCCATGGAAAGGGGGTGAAACTGATGGAATCTGACCCCCGCGACTATGGCGAGCAATGCCGGTTCGATGCTTTTTGCAAGAAGGTATTGCGAAACGAGGCCAGAGCCTACCTGCGGAACATGAAACGCCAAAGAGAGCGTGAAGCCTTCTTTAGCGACTTGTCCCAGGCGGAACTGGACAAGCTCTGCGTCGTGGATCGTTACCCCAGCGACAGCATTGTGTTCTCGTCGCACGGCTACGATCTACATATCGACAACGAGCTTGTGGCCGAGGCTTTCTCCGCTTTGCCGCAGATGGAGCAGAGCATTTTGATTTTGCACTGCACCCTGGACCTGGCAGATGGAGAGATCGGCAATCTCGTTGGGATGTCCCGGAGCGCCGTTCAGCGGCACCGGACGAAGGCGCTGCAGGAGCTGCGCGAAGCATTGTCGGCGCTGATGCCGAAAGGAGGCTGAGGAAGATGACAGAGCCCATCCACAAGGGAAAGGACCTGCCGCCCGTTTGGGTGATCCATGCGGCCTCCAGCGGTGACAGCGAGGCCATGGAGCAAGTGCTGCGGTACTACGACGACTATATGAGTCGCCTGTGTACCCGTACGCTCTATGACAAGGACGGAACCCCTCATGTGTGCGTGGATACCCACATGAAACGCTGTCTGGAAATCCGACTGATCCGGGCTGTGATGCGCGCCTGATCCTTTCCGCTCTGGCAGAAAGCAAGCGGCTTACCCTTTCCTCCTTTGCCGATGCCAGGGCCACCCCACCTTGACAAAGAAAGCCTTCGGGCAGCATAAGGCAGACGGATACGATCTGTCTGTGTGGAGCTGGTCGGCCGGTGCGCCATGACCCTGTTGCAAGTCCGCAGGACGGGACCCCTACTAAACAGGTGAGCGACAAAATCAGGCCGTAAAACAGGTGTGGCAGCCTGTGGGCGAGGATGCACAGACAGGATAATGAGACTCCCGCGTTGAACGCCCTCAAAGCATTGCGCGGCGCACCCATCAGCATGGGCCGGGGTGAGATTCCCGTGGAGCTGCGGCCAGCAGCCATCCGTTTTTTGCCTCTTTTATTTTCAGATAAATCTTCTGCTTTTCTGTTTACGGATAGTTCGTAAACTTTCCATTAGCAGCAGACAAACCCGAAACGGCGCGGTACAATGAGGGTGGAAGTTATGAATGAACACCTCATTGCGTGCCGTTTCTGACAGGAAAGGAGGCTGCTGTGTCAGAGATTCAGAACGGTACGGAGAAAAGGCCTTTGGAGTGCCGCACCTATACGGTCAATGAGGTTGCCCGTATATTAGGCGTCAGTCGGACACAGGCATACCGCCTTGTGCAGGAGGGCCTTTTCAAAAGCGTACGAATTGGTAACGCCATACGAATTCCCAAACGGTCGTTTGACAAGTGGCTGGAGCCGCTTGACCTGTGACACAAGAAAGGAAGGTTCGTTATGGCATCCATTATCAAAAGAAAGAAAAACTATTCTATTGTTTATACCTATGTGGACGAGAACGGCGAAACCAAGCAGAAATGGGAAACCCGCACTTCCTACCAGGAGGCATTGAAACGCAAGGCAGAGATTGAGAGCCAGAAAAGCTCCAACTCCTTCCTTCCGCCCACCAATCAGAATATTGCGGAGTTCCTGTCGGACTTCGTCTCCCTCTACGGCGAAAAGCGGTGGGGTGTGTCCATGTATGACAGCCAGAACTCGCTGATTGCCAACTACATCAACCCCATCATCGGGGATATGAAGGTGCAGGACATCACCACGCGGGTGGTGGACAAGTACATCCAGACCTTGCAGAAAACCCCTGCAGTGAACACCAGGACACACCACGCCAAAACGGAGTTTGTCACCAACGCTACCATCGAAAAGATCATCAAACTTCTCCGCTGTGCATTCAAGCAGGCGGTTCGGTGGGAACTGGTTGCAAAGAATCCCTTTGACAATGTGGTGCTGCCCAAAGTGGAATACAAGAAGCGGGACATCTGGACAGCCGATATGATCCGCACCGCCCTGGACCAGTGTACGGATAGCAAGCTCTATGTGGCAATGAACCTGGCCTTTGCCTGTTCGCTGCGCATGGGTGAGATTCTGGGGCTGACCTGGAGCAATGTTCACATCTCCGATGAAGAAATCGCTGATGACAACGCTTATGTCTATATCGACAAGGAGCTGGCGCGGGCCTCCAAGCGGGCCATTGAGATGCTGGGGCAAAAGGACATCTACCATGTGTTCACGCCGCTGTTTCCCAACACCAGCACCAGGATCATCCTGAAGAAGCCCAAGACCGATTCCAGCATCCGCAAGGTGTGGCTGCCCAAGACCCTGGCTTACATCCTGCGGGAATGGAAATCCGCGCAAGACGAGCTGCGGGCGCTGCTCCGCGACGAGTATCAGGACTACGATTTGGTGGTGGCACTGGCCAATGGCCGCCCCTGTGAGGACCGTATCATCCTGAAGTCGTTTGAGAAGCTGCGGGAGAAAGCAGGGCTTCCCAAAGTGGTCTTTCACTCCCTGCGTCATTCCAGTACCACCTATAAGCTGAAGCTCAACCATGGCGACCTGAAGGCCACCCAGGGCGATACGGGCCACGCTCAGATCGACATGATCACCAGCGTGTATGCGCACATTCTGGACGAGGACCGCAAGATCAACGCCCAGAAGTTTGAGAGCGCCTTCTATGCCAATCCTGACCTGCGTTCGGTTCGGCCCCCGGAGGAACCGAAGGAACCGGCACCCGCCACATTGGATTTGGAGGCCCTGGTAGAACAGCTTCGCAAGTCGCCGGAACTGGCCAACACACTGGCTGCATTGCTGGCGTCGGCCCCATCCGAAAAATAGGGCGGAAAAATCGTATTAGCAAATCGGCGTTTTTTATTAGCAAGGCCGGAAAAATAGTTCGAAGCCAATTAGCAGGCATACAGCGGAAAATGTATAAAATTGTTCCGGCGGAGCGGCAAAAACGCTCCAATGAAATGATAACAAAAAACCGCTGTAAACCATCAAAAAACGGCTTACAGCGGTCATTTTTGGCACCCCCGGCTGGGTTCGAACCAGTGGCCTGTCGCTTAGGAGGCGACCGCTCTATCCAACTGAGCTACGGGGGCTTATACAGAAAATATTCAATTTTACAGGGCTCCAGGATTCGAACGATTCGATTTTTAGGAGTATGGCGTGCCGCTTGGTACATCGTCCGTTTCATAATTTGCCTTGTTGTTTTATCCGAAATTGTATTGCCTGGTTACTGGTCAATCTGCATAAAAATCCCTGTGATGCCGCCTCGTGACGGGGCGTTCAGAAAGTCAAATTAGCAAATTCTTAGCAGGAATGGTGTCTGACAGGGCCTTTCCCATCAGGGAAACCGGGCAGGTATGGGCAAAATGCCGACAAGAAACGGGAGGCAGATTATGAGTGCATCGGGCGGAAAGCAGACGCCGAAAAACAGAACCTATACCGTGGAGGACATAGCCGCTATCCTCGGCATTGGAAAATCCTCTGCCTATAAGCTCGCAAACTCCGGCGAGTTTCAGACGATCCGGATTGGAAACATGATCCGCATTTCCAGAAAATCCTTTGAGGATTGGCTGGGGATGGAGGACAACGAGGAGTAAGTAATGAGCAACTGAATACAGACCGGCCATCTGCCGGAGCAACGCCATAGGTTACACAAACCTGTGGCGTTTTTTATGCCCTGCCGAGGGTGCATGAAACTGTATGAATACGGGTGGGAAATACCCTGTTTTTTTGCCTGTGGGCGGCGAAAGTGAAACCTCCCATATTCTTTCCCTCATGGGAGGCGGGGTGGTGATACAGGGTCGAAAATCCGCCGAAACGAACACTTTTCAAAACCGAAGGAAGGAGGTATCCAATATGGCGGTATTCCGCATTGAGAAAACCCGTGATTATACGGTGATGTCCAACCACCACCTGCGGGACAAGTCGCTCTCGCTGAAAGCGAAGGACCTTCTCTCCCTCATGCTCTCCTTGCCGGAGGAATGGGACTATACCACCAAGGGGCTGGCTCGGATCTGCAAAGATGGCGTTGACAGCATCTGCGCCGGGGTGCGGGAGCTGGAGGAACACGGCTATGTGATCCGCCAGCGGGTCCGCAACGCAAACGGTCAGCTCGGCGCCATCGAGTACACGATCCTGGAGCAGCCCAGACCGCCGGAACCTAAACCGGGAAAACCTGAACGGGAAAATCCAGTCTTGGATAATCCTGAACAGGCTTTACCTGTCTTGGCAGAACCTGAACAGGAAAACCCCGCACAATTAAATACTAAAGAATCAAGTAAAGATAAATCAAAAAAAGATTTATCAAGTACGGAAGGATCAAATCCTATCCTATCAAGCCCCCAAACCCCCAGGGGCCCGGATAGGGCCGGACGGGATTGGATGTGGGAGCGAGAGAGCTATCGGGAATTGATTTTGGAGAACATCGAGTATGACTATCTCATCCAGAACCACCAGCTTGACCGGGACCGTTTGGATGAACTGGTGGAGCTCATGGTGGACACGGTGTGCTCCAACCGGGAGATGATCCGTATTGCTGGGGACGACTACCCGGCGGAGGTGGTCAAGTCCCGGTTCCTGAAGCTGAACAGTTCCCACATCGAGTATGTGCTGGACCGGATGCGGGAGAACACCACCTATGTCCGCAATATCAAGAAATACCTGCTGGCCGCTTTGTATAACGCCCCGGCCACCATCGACAGCTACTACACTTCCCTGGTGAGCCACGATATGTACGGCGGCGGAGATCGGAGGTGATGTGCGTGCAGGAAGAAATCACCCAGGGCGTGGTCTCCCTCTCGGTGGAGACCGGCAAGATGACGGCGGACCTGCTCCAAAAAGCCGTGAAGAAGGTGCTGGATGAGATGCAGAAGAAGCCATCCCAGCGCAGCTTACACCAGGGAAAACAGACCCTGCACCAGCTCAAACAGCATGGGGCCTCCCTGACCAACATTGAGATCACCGAACAGAACATTAAGGCGTTTTCGGCGGTGGCGAAAAAGTATGACATCGACTATGCCCTGAAAAAGGACCCCACCACGGAGCCCCCGCATTACTATGTGTTCTTCAAGGCGAAGGATAAGGACCAGCTCCAGCCGGCCTTTAAGGAGTTCACCGCCATGACCCTGGGCCGGGAGAAGCGCCCCACCATCCGGGAGCGGCTGGCCCAGGCCCAGGAACAGGCCAAGACCCAGCACCGCCAGCGGGAGAAGGTCAAGACCAAGGACCGGGAGGTGACGTGATGACCGATAAACTGAAAAAGCAGCTCATCCTCAACCTTCCGTATCTCATCTTTGTGTATCTCTTTGACAAGCTCTGCCAGGGCGTGCGGCTGGCTCCTGGGGCTGACGCCTCGGAGAAGCTGCTCCATATCGGGCAGGGCTTTTCGGCGGCCTTTGCCAGCCTGGCGCCCAGTTTCCATCTGCTGGACCTGTGCGTGGGCGCCGCCGGCGCGGTGCTGATTCGGCTGGCGGTCTACTCCAAGGGCAAAAACGCGAAGAAATACCGCCGGGGGATCGAGTACGGGAGCGCCCGATGGGGTACTCCGGCCGACATCGCCCCCTACGCAGACCCGGACTTCTTCCAGAACGTCCTCCTCACCCAGACGGAACGGATCACCATGTCGAGTCGCCCCAAGGAGCCCAAGTACGCCAGAAATAAGAATATTTTGGTCATCGGCGGTTCCGGCAGCGGCAAGACGCGGTTCTTTGTCAAGCCCAACCTGCTTCAATGCCATTCCTCGTATGTGGTCACGGACCCCAAGGGCACCATCTTACAGGAGGTCGGCGCCCTGCTGGAGCGCAGGCAATATCGTATCAAAAGCCTGAACCTCATCAATTTCAAAAAATCCATGAAATACAATCCCCTGGCGTATATCCGCAGCGAAAAGGACATTTTGAAACTGGTGAACGCCCTCATTCTCAACACCAAGGGAGAGGGCGAAAAGAGTTCCGAAGATTTTTGGGTCAAGGCCGAGCGGTTATACTATTCTGCCCTCATCGGCTACATTTGGTATGAGGCGGAGCCGGAGGAGCGCAACTTCATCACCCTGCTGGACCTTATCAACGCATCAGAGGCCAGAGAGGATGACGAGGAGTTTCAGTCCCCGGTGGATCTGCTGTTTGCCAAGTTGGAAAAGGAGCCGCCGGATCATTTCGCCGTGAAGCAATACCGCAAATTTAAGATGGCTGCCGGCAAAACTCTGAAATCCATCCTGATTAGCTGCGGCGCCCGCCTCTCTCCCTTTGATATTCAGGAGCTGCGGGACCTTATGGCGGAGGACGAACTGGAGCTGGACACCCTGGGCGACCGGAAATCGGCGCTGTTCGTCATCCTTTCGGACACGGACAGCACCTTCAATTTTGTGGCAGCACTCATGTACTCCCAGCTTTTTAACCTCCTTTGCGACAAGGCGGACGACTTCTACGGCGGCCGCCTGCCGGTCCATGTGCGGTGCCTCCTGGACGAGTTCGCCAACATCGGGCAGATACCAAACTTCGATAAGCTGATCGCCACCATCCGGAGCCGGGAGATCTCGGCTTCTATTATTTTGCAGTCACAAAGTCAGTTAAAGACCATCTACAAGGACGCCGCAGACACCATTGTGGGCAACTGCGACAGCACCTTGTTTTTGGGAGGCAAGGAGAAATCCACCCTGAAAGAAATCTCGGAGCTGCTGGGCAAGGAGACCATCGACAGTTTCAATCAATCCGAGAACCGGGGCAGCCAGGTCTCCCACGGCCTTAACTATCAGAAATTGGGAAAGGAGCTGATGACACAAGACGAACTGGCAGTAATGGACGGAGGCAAATGTATTTTCATGCTGCGGGGCGTGCGCCCGTTCCTTTCGGACAAGTACGACCTGACCAGGCATCCCGATTACAAATATACTGCCGACGCCGACAAGAAGTACCTCTTTGATATGGAACGGTACATGAAACGCAGACCGGCCATCGTAAAGCCGGATGAGCCTTTCGAGATGTACGAATTGACAGCCGCAGACCTTCAATAACGATTCTACAACGAAAGGAAATATGAATTATGGATTTTTTCACTAACGCTATCGACGTTTTGCAGACTCTGGTCATCGCCCTGGGCGGTGGCCTGTGCGTGTGGGGCGGCATCAACCTTCTGGAAGGTTACGGCCAGGACAACCCCGCCTCCAATGCTCATGTACGGTAAGGAAGCAAGCAACCGAAAACAAGAGATAGACCGCCAGCACTACACTATTCCGAACCAAAGACCAAAAGATAAGCATTGTGGGAAAATCTAAACTTTTGGATTTTCCTACAATGCCAACTACGGCGGAATCCCTCCCACTCCTTATATCTTTCTGTATACATTGAATTTGTATTTAGTAAAATGCAGACAACACCACGGATCGGCTTTTGGTTGGACAATTCCAACCAAACACCACAGCAGACAGCAGAAAACATTCTGAACGCTAGGAAGCCGGTATGATTGTTACATATAAGGGGAAGAAAAATTTCTTTTAGGTACTTGCTTTCCTAAAACTGATGTGATACAATGATTTAATCCAGAAAAGGAGTAAAAAATATGCGGCAAGGTATTCTTAAATAAAACTATAATCAAATAGTGGGAACAAAGGATTATGATAGCTCCTTTTGTAGGGGCTTAGTTTTTTGTACCCAATTTAAGAATACTTTTGCCTTATCAATTTTGACATATCCCCAAAAACAGCAATCACAAACAGGTGTATGCTGTATATGTGTATGTCCGCAACTTATAATCCCCAGTGGTAAAAGTATTTTACTGCTGGGGATTTTTATGCCCTTTGGGGCTGTAAAGGGAGGACAATCACATGAAAATAATCAATATTGGAATTCTTGCCCATGTAGACGCTGGAAAGACGACCTTGACGGAGAGCCTGCTATATGCCAGCGGAGCCATTTCAGAACCGGGGAGCGTCGAAAAAGGGACAACGAGGACGGACACCATGTTTTTGGAGCGGCAGCGTGGGATTACCATTCAAGCGGCAGTCACTTCCTTCCAGTGGCACAGATGTAAAGTTAACATTGTGGATACGCCCGGCCACATGGATTTTTTGGCGGAGGTGTACCGCTCTTTGGCTGTTTTAGATGGGGCCATCTTGGTGATCTCCGCTAAAGATGGCGTGCAGGCCCAGACCCGTATTCTGTTCCATGCCCTGCGGAAAATGAACATTCCCACCGTTATCTTTATCAACAAGATCGACCAGGCTGGCGTTGATTTGCAGAGCGTGGTTCAGTCTGTTCGGGATAAGCTCTCCGCCGATATTATCATCAAGCAGACGGTGTCGCTGTCCCCGGAAATAGTCCTGGAGGAAAATACCGACATAGAAGCATGGGATGCGGTCATCGAAAATAACGATGAATTATTGGAAAAGTATATCGCAGGAGAACCAATCAGCCGGGAAAAACTTGCGCGGGAGGAACAGCAGCGGGTTCAAGACGCCTCCCTGTTCCCAGTCTATCATGGCAGCGCCAAAAATGGCCTTGGCATTCAACCGTTGATGGATGCGGTGACAGGGCTGTTCCAACCGATTGGGGAACAGGGGGGCGCCGCCCTATGCGGCAGCGTTTTCAAGGTTGAGTACACCGATTGCGGCCAGCGGCGTGTCTATCTACGGTTATACAGCGGAACGCTGCGCCTGCGGGATACGGTGGCCCTGGCCGGGAGAGAAAAGCTGAAAATCACAGAGATGCGTATTCCATCCAAAGGGGAAATTGTTCGGACAGACACCGCTTATCAGGGTGAAATTGTTATCCTTCCCAGCGACAGCGTGAGGTTAAACGATGTATTAGGGGACCAAACCCGGCTCCCTCGTAAAAGGTGGCGCGAGGACCCCCTCCCCATGCTGCGGACGACGATTGCGCCGAAAACGGCAGCGCAAAGAGAACGGCTGCTGGACGCTCTTACGCAACTTGCGGATACTGACCCGCTTTTGCGTTGCGAAGTGGATTCCATCACCCATGAGATCATTCTTTCTTTTTTGGGCCGGGTGCAGTTGGAGGTTGTTTCCGCTTTGCTGTCGGAAAAATACAAGCTTGAAACAGTGGTAAAGGAACCCTCCGTCATTTATATGGAGCGGCCGCTCAAAGCAGCCAGCCACACCATCCATATCGAGGTGCCGCCCAACCCGTTTTGGGCATCCATAGGACTGTCTGTTACACCACTCTCGCTTGGCTCCGGTGTACAATACGAGAGCCGGGTTTCGCTGGGATACTTGAACCAGAGTTTTCAAAACGCTGTCAGGGATGGTATCCGTTACGGGCTGGAGCAGGGCTTGTTCGGCTGGAACGTAACGGACTGTAAGATTTGCTTTGAATACGGGCTTTATTACAGTCCGGTCAGCACGCCGGCGGACTTCCGCTCATTGGCCCCGATTGTATTGGAACAGGCATTGAAGGAATCGGGGACGCAGCTGCTGGAACCTTATCTCTCCTTCATCCTCTATGCGCCCCAGGAATACCTTTCCAGGGCTTATCATGATGCACCGAAATACTGTGCCACCATCGAAACGGCCCAGGTAAAAAAGGATGAAGTTGTCTTTACTGGCGAGATTCCCGCCCGCTGTATACAGGCATACCGTACTGATCTGGCCTTTTACACCAACGGGCGGAGCGTATGCCTTACAGAGCTGAAAGGATATCAGGCCGCTGTCGGTCAGCCGGTCATCCAGCCCCGCCGTCCAAACAGCCGCCTGGACAAGGTGCGCCATATGTTTCAGAAGGTAATGTAAAGATACATAATCGTCAAGACGGCAACAATCAGAAGTTATGGAGGGTAACAATGGAATATAGTAAGGAAGATTTAATGGAAGCAAAAAAGCAAATTTGGGGAGTGGGAGAGAACATGGGAACAGAGGAAAGTAAAAAAATCTGGGAGGAGAACGCACAATTTTGGGATAATGCAATGGGTGACGAATCTAATGAATTTCACAGAGAGGTAGTGCGTCCCAAAGTAACGGAACTTCTATCTCCTAATCCTGCGGATTACATTTTGGATATTGCGTGTGGCAATGGAAATTATTCTTCGTATCTTGCACAAAGAGGCGCTTCGGTTGTCGCTTTTGATTACAGCAAAAAAATGATAGAATTGGCTAAAAGACGGCAATCACAATATGCAAAACAAATTGAATTTTGTGTGGCGGATGCGACCGATAGAAAAAGTATATTAGAATTAAAAAGAAATCGAGCCTTTACGAAAGCAGTTTCTAATATGGCAATTATGGATATTACGGATATTGAACCACTTCTTATGGCTGTTTATGAACTGTTGCAGGAAAGCGGAATTTTTGTCTTTGCAACGCAACACCCTTGTTTTGTCACGTTGACTGAAAAATATATGACACCGCACAGTTACTATGATATAGCGATTGAAGGGCAACCGAAAGAGCAGATTTATTATCATCGTTCCATACAAGATATTTTTAACCTTTGTTTTAGAGCTGGATTTGTCATTGATGGATTTTATGAAGAATGTTTTAAAACCAACAAAGAAATTCCTATGGTAATGATAGTAAGGCTTAAGAAGGTAAAACGTGATAGCTTAAAATAAATTCAAGTTTGTCGGGTAAATAGCAAACCCAGCCGAGCCAGTCAACGGTCAAGATGAACGGCGCATATGCGCAGCCGTTGACAGCCCCGCCCGCCTTTGCTGGTAGGCAATCAAGGGGCGACAGCAAGAAGTGCCACCGCCCCGCACTATTATTCAGAAAGGGGAATTTCCATGACCGACCAGATAGCCTATCAAGAATATATCCAGCGCAGGTACAACGCCTTTTGCAAGACTGTTATCCGCTGTGCCGCCTTGGACAAGATTTTGAAGCTTAAACGGCAATGGGAACGGCAAGTTTCCCTTGACTATCTGATGAACGAGAAGTTTGTCCAGTTTGCCGCGTCGGAGCCGGACGAGGAATACCCATTTACCGTCTGCGGTCAGACCGTCCTGCTCTGCAACGCCGCCCTTGCCGACGCGATCTCTGTTTTGCCGGAGCAGACGCGGGAAGAAATCCTGCGCTATTACTTTCTGCGCCAGCCGCAGCGCGTGATCGGCGCGTGTATTGGCCGGTCACGCAGCACAGCGGGGCGGCATATCCAGCTTGCCTTGCAGCGGCTACGCGAAGAAATGGGGGTGAGCCGGTATGAGTAGACTTCTCCCCTATGAAACAATCCTCAAAGCCCGTGAGGGCGACCCAGAAGCCGTGAACGCTGTCCTGCTCCACTACGCCGGATATATCCGCTATTTCTCAAAAGTGAACGGGCAGGTCAACGCCGAGGTGGAGGACTATGTAAAGCAGCGGTTAATTGACTGTCAATTCAAGTTCCGGCTTGACGAACCACCGGACAAGTCATAAAAACTGAATACCAGCCGCCACCGACGCGGCCAGCGAAAGCAGTAAGTCTTGAAAAAGATTTACTGCTTTTTTTGTTGTCCGGCTCCGCTCCCGGCCATTTTGCCCCCTGCCGGTTGTAGTAGTAAGCGAGGAGGGAATTTTTCTGCCCTGGTGTTTGGCATTTGGAGCATTTACCCGTAGTAGAGGGCAAAGAGAAAGGATTTCTCCAACACCGGGTAGAAACCACTGCGTCCGGTGTCATTTTAGCGAAAGCGGGCAGGAATGCCCTTTACAGGATTAGTAGTAGCAGAAAAAGAGAAACAAACTTTTGTGGTTGCAGTTTTCCAAAAAAGTGGCGGACGGAAGTGAGAGAAAGTTTGCAGTCACGGAGAGCAAGTTTCTACCACGGTGCCAAAATCCGCAATTCTGCAGTTTTGCCCCTCGCGGGAAACTTGTTGGGGAGTGCCTTCCCCAAACCCTGCTCATGCGCCCTTACGGGCGAGAAAGGAGGTCACACCATGCGAAAGAAATACAACACGCCCCACCGCAGCCGCGTTGTGAAAACCCGGCTGTCCGAAGATGAGTATGCCGACTTCACAGCGCGGCTTGCGCCCTATGGTATCAGCCAGTCCGAATTTCTCCGGCAGGCGATACGGCGGGCGACCATACGCCCGGTTGTCCATGTGTCGTCGGTCAATGACGAGTTGCTTTCCGCTGTCGGGAAGCTGACAGCCGAGTACGGCAGGATCGGCGGCAACCTCAATCAGATTGCCCGGTATCTGAACGAATACGGCGTACCCTACAACACCCTTTCCGGCGAGGTACGCGCCGCCATATCCGACCTTGCCGTCCTCAAGTATGAAGTCCTCAAGAAAGTAGGTGACGCGGTTGGCAACACTCAAGCATATCAACTCTAAAAACGCCGACTACGGAGCCGCCGAGCAATATCTTCTCTTTGAGCATGACGAGTTTACCATGAAGCCCGTCCTTGATGAAACCGGCAGGCTTATCCCCCGCGAGGACTACCGGCTGTCCACGCTGAACTGCGACGGGGAGGATTTTGCCGTTGCGTGTATGCGGGCCAATCTCCGCTATCAGAAAAACCAGCGGCGGGAAGATGTGAAAAGCCACCACTACATCATCAGCTTTGACCCGCGGGACGGGCCGGACAACGGCCTGACCGTAGACCGGGCGCAGGCGTTGGGGGAACAATTCTGTAAAGAGCATTTTCCCGGCCACCAGGCCCTTGTCTGCACCCACCCGGACGGGCATAACCACAGCGGCAACATTCATGTGCATATCGTCATAAACAGCCTGCGGATTGAGGAAGTGCCGTTCCTGCCCTACATGGACAGGCCGGCCGATACGAAAGTCGGCTGCAAGCACCGATGTACCGACGCTGCCCTGCGCTACTTCAAATCCGAAGTCATGGAGATGTGCCACCGGGAGGGGCTTTATCAAATCGACCTCTTGAACGGCAGCAAGAACCGCGTCACCGACCGGGAGTATTGGGCGCAGAAAAAGGGACAGGCCGCGCTGGACAAGCAGAACGCCCCCATGATTGCCGATAGTATCACGCCCCGGCAGACCAAGTTTGAAACGAACAAGGAGAAGCTGCGGCAGACCCTACGGAAAGCCCTTGCCACCGCCGCCAGCTTTGACGAGTTTTCCTCTCTGTTGCTGCAGGAGGGTGTGACCGTCAAGGAGAGCCGGGGGCGGCTTTCCTACCTCACGCCGGACAGGACAAAGCCAATTACCGCCCGGAAGCTGGGCGACGATTTTGACCGCGCCGCTGTCTTTGCCGTTTTAGAGCAAAACGCCGCCAGAGCAGCCGAAGCGCCAGCCAGATCCCCCGATCCCCCACGCACCATAAAAGACCGCTTGCAGGTTGCCAGAGCCGAGATAGCCGCCCCGAAACAGGACGGAGTGCAGCGGCTTGTGGACATTGAGCAGAAAATGGCCGAGGGCAAAGGCCGGGGCTATGAACGCTGGGCGAAGATACACAATCTGAAGCAGGCCGCCAAAACGCTGTCCGTCTACCAGCAATACGGCTTTACTTCCCCGGAGCAGTTAGAAGCCGCCGTTGACACCGCCTATCAGAAAATGCGCCAGACCAGCGGCGAACTGAAAGCACTGGAAACGAAGCTGCAAGGGAAAAAGAAGTTGCAGCGGCAGGTGTTGGCCTACGCCCAGACCAAGGCCGCCCGCGACGGGCTGCGGGCACAGAAATCCGAGAAAGCCCGCGCCGCATACCGGCAGGCCCATGAGAGCGATTTTATCATAGCCGACGCAGCAGCCCGGTATTTCAAGGCGCATGGCATTACCAAGCTGCCCGCCCGGAAAGCGTTGCAGGCCGAGATCGAGCAGCTTATCTCCGAGAAAGACGGCCTGTATAACACCTATCACGAACAGAAACAGCGGTTCAAGGAGTTGCAGACCGTCAAGCGGAACATCGACCAGATTTTGCGCCGGGACGAGCCGCACCGCAGAAAGGAGCAGAGCCATGAGCGATAACCTGCCCCACATGGACTACCGCCAGCACCGGCGGGCGCGGCGGCTGGTACATGAGTGCTGTAACTACGATGAGGGGAACTGCCTGCTATTGGACGACGGGGAGCCTTGCGTGTGCGTCCAGAGCATTTCCTTTTCCCTCATGTGCCACTGGTTCCGTGTGGCTGTCCTGCCCCTTGACGGGGAGCTGGCCGCAGCCCTCTTGTGCCGGGGAAGCCGGAAACGGTGTGCCGTCTGCGGGGCGGCCTTTGTCCCCAAATCCAACCGGGGAAAATACTGCCCCGACTGCGCCGGGCGCATGAAGAAAATCAAAGCCGCCGAGAGAAAGCGGAAACAAAGGCAGAGATGTCACGCTTTAGAGCCTTTCAAACCCGCATAAATCAAGGCTTTTTTCGTGGGTGTCAAAGGGTACGCGATACATTTATCCTTTTCCCCCGGAAACGGCGTTTTAATGCGTGACAATACGCCAAAATCAACCCGAACACAGGGAGGTGATCCTATCGCTGATTATATCAGGGCAGACACGCGGCTGCCCGCCTATCTGCCGTATCCCCGTTTCCTGCTGAAAATGGAGATTTCACAGACCGCCAAGCTGCTGTATTCGCTGCTGTTAGACCGTTCCACCCTCTCCCAGAAAAACAAGTGGCTGGACGACGAGGGCAGGATTTATATTATCTATCCCATCGCGGAGATAGCAGAAATACTGGATAAAGGCAGCACCACCATCAAGGGGGCGCTTAATGAACTGGACACGGCGGGGCTGTTGGAACGGGAACGGGGCGGCTTCTCCGCACCGAACCGGCTTTATGTCAAAGTACCGCCAGTGCCACAGGTACAGTTTTCAGACCAACTGATGGCCGGAAGTCCGCCCCTCATAGAGCCGGAAAACCGTCCTACTGATGGTCAGAAAACCGACCTTATGATGGTCGGAAAACCGTCCCCTAACCAAACTACTATAAACAACCTTACAGAGAGCCAAACAAAGGGAGTGAGTGGGGGGCCGTCCGCGCCCTATGGCCGATATGGAAATATTTTTCTGTCACAGACCGAATACGACGAGTTGCAGGCAGAGTACCCTGACAGGCTGGAACGGTTCATCGAGGAAATGAGCCGCTACCTTGCCGCCAACGGGAAAAGCTACCAGAACTATGCCGCCGCCCTGCGGATATGGGCGGGGAACGACAAAAAGGAAGCCCCTAAAAAGGGCATACCAGACTACTCATGCAAGGAGGGCGAGAGTTTATGAAGAATGAAATCAACGCGGTTTTGGAGAATATGACGACCACCATCCCGGAGCCGGAGGACTACACCGGCGAGGACGGTTTACTGTACTGCGGCAAGTGCCGCAAGCCGAAAGAAGCCTATTTTGCGCCGGATAAGGCCGCTATCTTCGGGCGCGACCGCCACCCGGCAGAGTGCGACTGCCAGAGAACCGCCCGCGAGGAACGGGAAGCCGCCGAAAAGCGGCGCAGACACCTTGACACCGTGGAAGAACTGAAACGCCGGGGCTTTACCGACCCCACCATGCGGGACTGGACTTTCGAGAACGACAACGGCAGGAACCCGCAGACCGGGCTTGCCCGCCGGTATGTGGAGCATTGGGAAGATATGCGGACAGACAATATCGGCTGCCTGTTCTGGGGCGGCGTAGGCACCGGCAAAAGCTACCTTGCAGGCTGTATCGCAAACGCCCTCATGGAGAAAGAAATCCCCGTCCGCATGACGAACTTTGCTCTTATCCTCAATGACCTTGCCGCCAGCTTTGAGGGGCGCAACGAGTACATTTCCCGCCTTTGTCGTTATCCGCTGCTGATCCTTGACGACTTCGGCATGGAACGCGGGACGGAATACGGGCTGGAACAGGTGTTCAATGTGATTGACAGCCGTTACCGCAGCGGCAAGCCGCTGATCGTCACGACCAACCTTACGCTGGACGACCTGCACAACCCGGAGGACACCGCCCATTCCCGGATTTATGACCGCCTGCTTTCCATGTGCGTCCCGGTACGCTTTACCGGCGACAACTTCCGGCAGGAAACCGCCAAGCGGAAAATGGAGAGCATGAAGAAACTGATTACCGACTGAAAGGAGTATTGCCTATGGCAGATAACAAGCAGCACGACACCCGTACCACCCGCCGCCCTGACTGTGTGACGGAAATCCGCATGGGCAATTCCGTCCTTGTCGTGTCCGGCTATTTCAAGAAAGACACCACAACCACAGCCGCCGACAAAATGGCGCGGGTACTGGAAGCGGAAGCCGCTGCTACACAGGAGCCGACTTATCCGGCGTGAACCGGGGCATGGAAAAGCGGCCATGCCAGGGAGCATGACCGCTGGAACGAAAATCGGAAGTGCTTTAGCAATTCTTAATCTCATTCTCTATAAAATAATTTGCAATTTCAAAGGCTTTTATTCTTCTCTTTGCCAATGTGATTTGTGATTTATAACGCTCGGAATTATCCTTTGATTCAAATGTTTTTACTGTTTCTCTTAGCTTGTGCAGAGTTGAATCAATTTGCCTTTTGGCCGCGGTTAATTCATCTATTGTATACTTCATGTTTTCTCCTTTAACTTCTGATTTTTTTGTTAAATCAGAGTATACCACGGAGTTATGAACTTTTCTACTGCAAATATGGGACGACAACCCATACCATAAAAATCGGAAAATTGAAAAGCTGTAAAGAAGCAAATTTAACGCTTTTGCCGCTGTACAGCCCCCGCCGTTCCGTGGTACAATGAAACCACGGAATAGTGGGGCTGGCTGTCGGAAACGGAGGATTTTATGTTAAGACAAGCCACCCAAAACCTCATTACCGCCCTTTATCCGAGATTGTCCCACGAGGATGAATTGCAAGGCGAGAGTAATTCCATATCGAACCAAAAAAGGATACTCGAAACCTACGCAAAACAGAACGGCTTTACCAATCTGCGCTGGTACACCGACGACGGTTTTTCCGGCGCGAACTTCCAGCGGCCCGGATTTCAAGCCATGCTTGCGGACATTGAAGCCGGGAAAGTGGGTACGGTCATCGTCAAGGACATGAGCCGGTTAGGGCGAAACTACTTGCAGGTAGGGTTTTACACGGAAATGCTGTTCCCTCAAAAGGGTGTGCGTTTTATCGCTGTCAACGATAATGTGGACAGTGCCAGCGAGGGCATGGACAACGATTTTACCCCGCTGCGAAATCTGTTCAATGAATGGCTGGTGAGAGATACGAGCAAGAAAATCAAGGCAGTGAAAAAGTCAAAAGGCATGAGCGGCAAGCCTGTTACCAGCAAGCCGGTTTACGGCTATGTGATGGACGAGGACGAGAATTTTATTATAGACGAGGAAGCCGCCCCGGTGGTGCAGCAGATTTACCAGCTTTGCCTTGCCGGGAACGGCCCGACCAAGATTGCCCGTATGCTGACGGAGCAGCAAATCCCCACGCCGGGGACGCTGGAATATCAGCGGACAGGCAGCACCCGCCGTTATCACCCAGGCTATGAGTGCAAATGGGCGACCAACACCGTCGTTCATATCCTCGAAAACCGAGAGTACACCGGATGTCTGGTGAACTTCAAAACGGAAAAGCCTTCTTATAAGGTCAAGCACAGCATAGAGAACCCCGTCGAGAAGCAGGCCATTTTCGAGAACCACCATGAGCCGATCATCGACAAGGAAACATGGGAACGGGTGCAGGAGTTACGCAAACAGCGCAAACGCCCGAACCGCTACGATGAAGTGGGGCTGTTCTCCGGGATTTTGTTCTGCGCCGACTGCGGCCATGTGCTGTATCAGCAGCGGTATCAGAACAAAGACCGCAAACAGGACTGCTACATCTGCGGCAGCTACAAGAAGCGCACCCGCAACTGTACGGCGCACTTTATCCGCACCGATCTGTTGACCGCTGGTGTCCTGGCAAATCTCCGGCAAGTGACCGAATACGCAGCCAAGCATGAGAGCCGGTTTGTGAAACTACTTGTCCAGCAGAACGAGATCGGCGGCAAGCGAAAGACCGCCGCAGCCATCAAGCAGCTTGAACAGGCGCAGGAACGCATTTCTGAAATCAGCCGCATTATCAAGCGGCTGTATGAGGACAATGTAAACGGCAAAATCAGCGATGAGCGTTTCATGGAACTGTCGGCTGACTACGAAGCCGAGCAAGCGGAGCTGAAAAAGAGAGCCGCCGCCCTGCAAGCCGAACTGGACAAGTCACAGGCAGCTACCGTCAACGCCGAGAAATTTATGGGCATTGTCCGCAAGCACCTTGCCTTTGAAGAACTGACCCCCACTCTCTTGCGGGAAATGATCGAGAAAATTGTGGTGCATGAGTGCAGCTATGATGAGAACGGCACCCGCAGGCAGGACATTGAGATTTATTACAGCTTTGTCGGCAAGATTGACTTGCCCGAATAACCGCCCGACCTATCCGACACAATGGCCAAGTGTCGGATAGGAACGGCAAAATTTTTTGCACTTCTATTGCTTCTTTATCACACATAAGCAAAGAGCCAGGGCATCAAGCAGCTCATGGCTGGCGGCGGTGTCGCTCTCATCGGAACCACTCTGGTACCTTTACTTTCCGGACTCTTCGGTTAATCCATCACAAGGAGGCTTAGCCCATGCAAAGCATACTCGACCAGATCACTGAATGGCTGAAGGAAATGCTTATCAGCGGCATTATGGGAAATCTGTCGGGGATGTTTGACTCGGTCAACCAGCAGGTTGGCGAGATTGCGGGCGATGTGGGAATGACCCCGGCGAGCTTTTCGCCGGCGGTCTTTTCCCTGATCCGAAACATCTCCGAGTCGGTGATCGTTCCGATAGCAGGCCTGATCCTAACCTTTATTGCCTGCTACGAGCTGATTCAGATGATTATTGAACACAACAACCTGGCAAACTTTGAGACCTGGATCTTTTTCAAATGGGTTTTCAAGACCTTTATGGCAGTGATGCTGATTACCAACTGCTTCAATATCACCATGGCAGTTTTTGATGTGGCGCAGCATGTCATTTCACAAAGCGGCGGTATCATCCAGGGCAGCACGGCGATAGATGCCGATGCCCTTGCCTCGATGCAGTCTACGCTGGAGGCCATGGACTTAGGACCGCTATTGGGTCTGTATCTGCAGACCTTTATCGTGCAGGTCACCATGATGGCACTGTCCGCCGTCATTTTCGTGATCGTCTATGGCCGTATGATCGAGATCTATATGGTCACCAGCCTGGCTCCGATTCCCTTTGCCACCTTCGGCAACCGTGAACAGAGTCACACCGGACAGAATTATCTTCGCTCACTGTTTGCTTTAGGCTTCCAGGGCTTCCTGATTATGATCTGCGTAGGCATTTACGCGGTGCTGATCCAGAGCGTAGCCTTCTCGGATGACATTGTTATGAGCATCTGGGGCGTGCTGGGATATACAGTGCTGCTGTGCTTCACATTGTTCAAGACCGGTTCCCTGGCAAAAAGCGTCTTTGCGGCGCACTAAGAAATGAGGTGAAATCCTATGGCCGCATTTATTTCTGTTCCCAGAGATTTATCCAAGGTGAAAACCAAGGTATTCATGAACCTGACAAAGAGGCAGCTGCTCTGCTTCGGTGCCGGAGCGCTGATCGGCGTTCCGCTCTTCTTTGTCTTAAAAAGCACCGGAAATATCAGCTTTGCGGCGATGGGTATGATCGTTGTGATGATGCCCATGTTCTTCCTTGCCATGTATGAAAAGGACGGACAGCCGCTAGAGGTGGTGGCGAAGCATTTCTATGATTCCCGCTTCAAAAGGCCGAAGGTCAGGCCCTATAAGACCAACAATTACTACGCTGCCGTGATGCGACAGTATCAGGCGGAGAAGGAGGTAGAACGTATTGTTTGCAATCGTGAGAAAGATTCTGGATCCCGTTCTCAGGCTGTTCGGAAAGAAAAAGAAGGAGCCTGAGCTCCGCATGCCCAAGGGCCTTTCCAAGGAACAGCAGAAGCAGCTTCGTGAGATCCAGGAAAGAAATACGAGAGATCCGAATATCCCGCAGACCGCACAGGACAGCATTCCGTTCCAGCGAATGTTTCCGGACGGCATCTGCCGCGTGTCGGACAACTATTACATGAAAACCATCCAGTTTCAGGATATCAATTATCAGCTTGCCCAGCAGGAGGACCAGACCGCAATCTTTGAGGAATGGTGCAGTTTCCTGAATTTCTTCGATAGCTCCATTCGCTTCGAGCTGTCCTTCATGAATATGGCAACGGACGCTGCGGATTTTGAGAAAATGATCCGCATTCCCTTCAAAAAGGATATGTTCAATCACATCCGTATTGAGTTCAGCTCCATGCTGAAGCGCCAACTGGCCCAGGGCAACAACGGTCTGACTAAGACCAAATATCTTACCTTCGGTATCGAGGCTGATTCCATGAAGCAGGCCAAGCCGAGGCTGCAGCATGTTGAGATTGACCTTCTGAACAACTTCCGCAGGCTGGGAGTCAGGGCGAAAACCCTATCCGGCAAGGAACGCCTGCACCTGATGCATTCCATGTTCCACATGGGTGAAGGTGACAACGAGAAGTTCCTCTTCGACTGGAAATGGCTTGTGGGAAGCGGCATGTCCGTAAAGGACTTCATTGCCCCGACCTGCTTCGCCTTCCCCAAAAGCCGTGTATTCCAGATGGGCGGGCTTTACGGCTCCATGTCCTATCTACAGATTACAGCCTCTGACCTGAGTGACCAGATGCTGAAGGATTTTCTGGAGATGGAATCCAGTCAGATCGTTACCATGCACATTCAGTCCGTGGATCAGAATAAGGCAATCAAAACCATCAAACGTACCATTACAGAGCTGGACCGCAGCAAGATTGAAGAGCAGAAAAAGGCAGTTCGCTCCGGCTACGATATGGATATCATTCCTTCCGACCTTGCTACCTACGGTAAGGATGCGAAGGCACTTCTGAAGGAGCTGCAGAGTCAGAACGAGCGAATGTTCCTCTTGACCTTCCTGGTGATGAACACCGGAAAAACGGAGGCAGAGCTGGAAACCAATGTGTTCCAGGCAAGCTCCATCGCTCAGAAATACAACTGCAATCTGCGCAGGCTGGATTATCAGCAGGAGCAGGGCCTCATGTCCTCTCTGCCGCTGGCTTATAACCAGATTGAGATCCAGCGCGGCATGACCACAAGCTCCACGGCTATTTTTGTTCCGTTCACCACACAGGAGCTGTTCCAGTCCGGTAAGGAGACCATCTATTACGGTCTGAACGCACTTTCCAACAACCTGATTATGGTGGACCGAAAGAAGCTGAAGAACCCAAACGGCCTGATTCTCGGTACTCCCGGTTCCGGTAAATCCTTCTCTGCAAAAAGAGAAATCACCAATGCCTTTCTGGTCTCCGATGACGATATTATCGTCTGCGACCCTGAGGCTGAGTACACCGCACTGGTAAGAAAGCTTGAAGGTCAAGTTATCAAGATCAGTCCTTCCAGCACGCAGTATATTAACCCGATGGATATCAATGCCAATTACTCTGAAGAGGATAATCCGATTGCCCTGAAGGCAGACTTTGTTCTGTCTCTCTGCGAGCTGATCGTCGGCGGCAAGGAAGGTCTGCAGCCGGTAGAAAAAACGGTTATCGACCGCTGTGTCCATCAGATCTATCAGAAATACTTTGAGGATCCGAGACCGGAAAACATGCCAATCCTGCAGGATCTGTATGAAGCCCTTCTGAATCAGGAGGAAAAGGAAGCCAAGCATGTGGCAACAGCTCTTGAAATCTATGTCACCGACTCTCTGAATCTGTTTAACCATCGCACCAATGTGGATGTGCAGAATCGTTTCGTCTGCTATGACATTAAGGAACTTGGAAAGCAGCTGAAGAAAATCGGCATGCTGGTGGTTCAGGATCAGGTCTGGGGACGTGTTACTGCCAACCGAAATGCCGGTAAAGCAACCCGCTACTATATGGATGAGTTCCACCTGCTTCTGAAGGAGGAACAGACCGCAGCCTACAGTGTTGAGATCTGGAAGCGATTCCGTAAATGGGGCGGCATTCCAACCGGTATCACCCAGAACGTCAAGGACCTTCTGTCCTCCAGAGAGGTCGAAAACATCTTTGAGAACTCCGATTTTATTATCATGCTGAATCAGGCTGCCGGAGACAGGCAGATCCTGGCCAGTCAGCTCAATATCTCTCCTCATCAGCTCTCGTATGTCACCCAGTCCGGTGAAGGCGAGGGCCTTTTATTTTACGGAAATGTCATTCTGCCCTTCGTGGATCACTTCCCGACAGACCTTGAGTTGTACAGCATTATGACCACCAAGCTGGCTGAGGTTCAGGAGGCAAAGGAGGCCTAAATGGAAAAGAAGCAGGAAAAACAGCCTGTCGGTCAGAAGCTCCGCAGGGAGCGTGAAGGCGCAGACAATACCCTGCGTCAGAACCGGCAGAAGGCAGAAAAAAAGCCTGAGGGCGATGCCGGGAAAAAGAAGGCCCAGCGAAAGCTCATTCAGGCAGAAACAAAGAAATCTAAGAAAAAGCTGCATTTTGTGGATCCGGAGGGCAAGAAAGCCCCCGGTTCTGCGAAGAATCCGGCAAGTGCAGCAAGGGCAATGACGCATACGCCTGCAGCTGCCGTTTCCGGCAAGCTCCATCAGGCGGTCAACAGCAATAATGAGGACCGAAATGTGGGCGTGGATGCTGCACATTTCACAGAAGGCACTGCCGAGGGCACGGTCCATGCTGCAGATCACATGGTCTACAGCCACAAGCTGAAGAAATACTCCAAGGCACAAAAGCTGGAGGCTAAGACGGATAAAGCCAATATCGATGCCATGTTTCAGGAGGCAATGCAGAATAATCCCGGCGCAGCCTCCAATCCCTTTTCAAGGTGGCGGCAGCGTCAGGAAATCAAAAAGCAGTACGCAGCTATGAAGGCCGGACAGGATGCAGCGCATACCGGCGCAGCGGCAAAGGGCTCCAAGAGGTTTACGGATACGCTGAAGGAAACCGGCGAACGGCTTTTGCAGTTCGTAAAGAACCATTCTCACATCATCATTCTGATGCTCTGTGCAGGGCTGATGGTTCTGGTTATCTCCGGCATGGTGTCCTCCTGTTCCATGATGATGAACAGCATGGGCAACACCATCCTGGGCACTTCCTTTACCGCTGAGGATGAGGATCTTCAGGGCGCGGATACAGATTATGAGGCACTGGAAACAGCCCTTCGAAACAGCATCAACAACATTGAATCCGAATATCCCGGCTACGATGAGTATCGCTACAACCTGGCTGAGATCGGTCATAACCCTTATGAGCTGGCAGCACTTCTGACGGTGCAATTTGAAAACTATACCCGATCCCAGGTGCAGGCCGAGCTGCAGCGAATTTTCGGCGAACAGTATGAGCTGACGCTTGAGGAAGAGGTAGAAATCCGAACCCGCACAGAAACGCGAACCGGCACCAGCTCCTACACGGATCCGGAAACCGGCGAAACCTACGAGGAGGATTATGAGTACGAAGTTGAGGTGGAATACGAATACTACATTCTCAACGTCACTCTCACCAATACCGGCATCGGTGTGGTGGCAAGGGGCTCCGGCCTCACGGATGATCAGCTGGAACGCTACGATGTACTGATGGAAACCAGAGGCAATCGCGATGATCTGTTCGGTGATGTGAATTTTGCAGTTCCCGGCAGTGAATATCTGGATTATGACATTCCGGGTGAAGCCCTGACGGACGAAAAGTTCCGCAGGATGATCGAGGAAGCTGAAAAGTATCTTGGCTATCCTTACGTCTGGGGCGGCTCCAGTCCGAGCACCAGCTTCGACTGCTCCGGCTTTGTATCCTGGGTCATCAATCATTCCGGCAACGGCTGGAATGTTGGTCGTTCTACTGCAAATGGTCTGATGGGCTACTGCGATATTATCCGCAAGTCCGAGGCCAAGCCCGGAGATCTGATTTTCTTCCAGGGCACCTATAACACAAGCGGCGCTTCGCACGTCGGAATCTATGTCGGGGGCGGCATGATGATCCACTGCGGAAACCCGATATCCTATGCGTCTATCGAAACGAGCTACTGGCAGCAGCATTATTACTGCATGGGACGTATTCGATAAATCGACATTTTTCGACAAGGAGGAATCTGATATGAGCGCAAGACTCGATAAAATCGCTGCGGAGCGTGAAAAGGCCCGCAGGAAGCGTGATGAATGGGACGCTCGCATGAAGGAGTGGGACCAGAAATACCGCGAACAGGAAAATGCGGAGATTCATGAGATGGTCCACGCCGCCAGACTTACGCCGGAGCAGCTGGCTGAGGTTCTGAAAAGCCTCCAGCACGGCACTCCCGATATGTCCCAGTATACGAATGAGGAGGAAAACAACGATGAGATTTAAGAGATTTACGGCAGCTATGCTCGCCGGTGTCCTGATGACCTTTTCCATGGCAGGCACTGCCTTTGCCTATACCGGAGAGACGGAGCCTGCGGAAAGCACCGCGTCTGCTTCGGAAACAGAAGCTGTGAAGCCTGCGGAAACCAAGGCAGAAAAGCCTGCAGAAACCACTTCACAGGAGGAGGCTCCCTATAAGGTAACGGTCGATGAGGATGGCAATTATACCTTTACCCTGGGTGATTATGAATGGAGCTTCAACCCTGAAAAGCAGGCAGAAAATGAGAAAATCGGCACGGTTACTAATGTAAATTCCTATCTTCATCTTCGCACCGGAGCCGGTATGAACTATGAGATCATCGGGCATCTGCTCCCCGGCGCACAGGTCAAGGTCGTTGGTGAAGACGGTGACTGGTACAAGGTAGTTGTTCCGGAACAGAGCGGCTATGCACACAGCGATTATCTCCGCGTGATGGAAAAAGCCTCTGAAGGCAGCGAGGTAAATGAAGAGCTTCTGACCTTCCTGCTTACTATGATGTTCCAGAGCCAGCAGCAGGTATCCGAGGGTCACGGCTTGACTCCTCCCGGCAATCTGACTCTGGTGGATGATATCGGTCCTGTAAAAGGAGCCGGTCAGCAGTTCATTACTCTCGTCAGCAAGAATGGAAATACCTTCTATATGGTGATTGACCGCGATGATGACGGCGATGAAAATGTGCATTTCATGAACCTGGTAGATGAGGCGGATCTCTTTGCCCTTCTGGATGAGGATGCCCAGGCGGCCTATCAGGAGGAACACAGAACTCCTGTTGTGACGGAGCCTCAGCAGACCGAACCTGAAAAGGAAACCGCTCCTGCAGATCTGGAGCCTGAAAAGCCTGCAAAGAAAAGCAACTGGGCTCCCCTGATGCTTCTGGCAATCTTCGGTATCGGCGGCATCGGCTTTGCCGGATACAACTTCATGAATAAGAAGAAAAAGGAACAGGAAGCTGCAAGGCCTGATCCGGATGCTGATTACCAGGATGATGACGATGAAGAATATGACATCCCTGAAGAGGACGATTACGAGGAGGATGAAGCCGATTCTGTAGACGGTGAGGATGATTATTCCGAAGCCTTCAGTCCCGACGGTGAAGAATAAGAAAATGGGCTAAAGCCCGGGCGGCCAGGTGGTCGCCTGATACATAACATCAATTCGCAATCCCTTGACAAAATATTTGTCAAGGGATATGATGTATACATGGAGGTCGATACCATGGAAGAAATTATTAGATTTCAAAAGTATATGCTTCTTATTAGAAGAACTGTCGGTTGGACTGCCGAAGAGTTTGGAGAAAAAATCGGCGTTACCAGACAGACTATAAACAATTTAGAAAAGAATAATCGCGATAAGTTTAAGCTGAACAAAACACAGTACATCGCAATGAGAAGTGTGTTGGACGCTGAGATGTCAAAATATCCTGATGAAACTGAAATGCTTCGTCTCATTCTGGACGTTTTTATTGATAATCCGGAAAATTACCCGGATGAAGACAGAGAACGTTTGCTTAACAAAGCGAATATGTTAACACCATCAATTTTGGCAGGTACTACTTCTAGAAAAGATGTATCTAAGGAATTAATAGCAGTCGCAGCTGCTGTTGGGTTTGCTGCCGCTTTAGCACCTCTTAGTATTGGCCTTGCCGCAGGTAGTACAGTGACAGCAGGATGGTTAGCTAAAACGATTTTCCGCAAGGACTAAATTGGGAAGGAAACGGCATGAAAAGGTATAAAACTGATTTTTCTGAAGAAGAATTGAAAAAAGCGCTTCATGCCAACGAGCAGGAAGCACAAGCTTTAATAGATAATCCTGACAAGTGGGCACAGTTTAAAGAAAAACTGGATGCATTTATTCGAAAGGCATACAAACTGCCAGTAATTGGTGGATTGATCGATGATATCGTGAGTATGGGGCAAATGGTTGACTCTTATGTTAAGAAGGAGTATCGGGATGTTCCAGTAACATCGATTATCTCGGCAGCAGGAGCTCTGATCTATGTATTAAGCCCTATAGATTTAATTCCGGACGCTATTCCCATAGTCGGGTACATTGATGATGCTGCTGTAATTCTTTTGGTTCTGAAGCTGGGTGTGGGGCATGACTTGGAGAAATATAAATCCTGGCAGGACGAATGTCGAAAAGATGCTCTTGCGAGTCTAGAGGAGATTACAGGAAAGCTGATACAAGAACTAATCGGTGAAGCGACTCTTGGAGCAATTGTTCTATGTAGCAATAACATGTTTAGAGTTCTCGCGGTTGATAACGATAGTATTGATATTGAGGAAACTCCATATCCTGCGAGGGTTTATTATTTGAATCTTCCGACGCAGATTCTTAGAGATATGTTTCTTGAGTCAGAAAAAGATTATCTTGATTTTATGAATGGAATGATTGAGCATACGGATTTTGCTTGGTCTCCAGTTGGCAAATTATCTGCCGTACATGAGGCAGATTATAGTCAGTACGAGGCATATTTCGCGCTGATAGAAAGGGATGCTTAGGATGAACGAGATCGTTGAAAAATTGATGCAGACAATGCCAGAATCCCCGACGGAATTGACTGATTCCAATTGTAAGAAAATCCGTGCTTATATGCCTGTGCCAAATGATTTTAAAATACTATGGGCGGAAATCACCTCTTTTTCAGGTTATCCTGCGGGTGTAGTGATTACTGATAAAGGCATTGTTTTTAAGGCTTCAAGAAAAGCCCTTAAAGAAAACAAGACAAAAGAAAAAAGCCGTGAAAAAGAATTGAAAATCTACTATCAGATCATCTTGTGGGACTATTTTTCACCAGATCAATATACCTTTGTGAAGGAACGGATTGATGGAAAAGATGTTTATGTGTTGAAGTCAGAAGGAAAAACTATTTCGATGTTTGACAATAAAGCAATCTATAGCTTTTTTGAAAGCTATGGTGCAGAGCTGGATCGCATTGAAATGGAGGCTTACGATTTTAATGCAGAGGCAGCTTTCAGCGAGGTAGAAACTCTCGGATTTGAGCAGACAGCATTTCATGCAGCATACGGTGCTGATCAGTCATCTACAGGGCATGGTATATATGCAGAAGAAGGTGGAGCTATTTTAGATAAGCTTCATGGAGACCAATCTACAGTGGTAGGACGTGATAATGCCAAAAATGGGCCGGATAAACTCATAAATGGCAAACCTGTACAGTGCAAATTTTGCAAAGATGCAGGTTCAAGTATTGGGGCCTGTTTTAAGAAGAATCCTGAAACTGGCATGATGGAATATCGATATTTCGATTTGAAATCCGGAAAGCCGATGCAGGTAGAGGTCCCTTCTGATCAGTATGAAAAAGCGCTGCAGTCCATGCAGAACAGAATCAAAAAAGGACAGGTACCAGGGGTTACGGACCCAGATGCAGCCAAGGATCTTGTGCGAAAAAGCCGTTTGACTTATAACCAAGCGCGAAATCTTGCGAAAGCAGGAACTTTTGAATCGCTCACCTATGATGTTGCAACCGGTGCAGTTACATGTTCCTTTATCGCAGGTATTTCCTCTTTGGTTTCTTTTGGGTTGGTGTTTTGGCAGACAAAGGACAGAAAAAAAGCTCAAGATGCAGCAAATGATGCAGCAATCCAGGTGTTTGGTCCTGTGTTTGCAGCAAATATTATTTCAAACCAGATTGCGCGAACAGGACTGACTGATGCAATGATTCCTCTGTCTGAAAAAGTGACTCAGATGCTTGGTACAAAGACAGTCCAAAACCTTATTAATGCAAAAAGAGTTCTGCTTGGCCAGAATAAGATTTATGGAAATGCTGCAAGTAAGAGCTTTACGAAAGCGTTACGCAGCAATGTGGTTTCAGAAGGGGTTATGTTTGTCGTATTCTCTGTTCCTGATACATACCGGGTTATCACCAGTAAAATATCCGGTGCACAATATCTTAAAAACATGGTGTCTCTCGGCGCTGCATTTTTAGGAAATATTGGTGGAGCTTACGGAGCAGGATTAGCAGCAGGAGCAATCGGCGAGAAACTTGGGAAAAAGATCAACAAAAAAGTTGGTGCTGCAGTAGGATTTGCAGGAGGGTTATTAGGCGGAACTGTTGCGGGGGTTACGGTTAAGTCTCTTGCAGGATTATTCAAGGAAGACGATGTCGTTATTACGGCTCGTCTCTTCAATGCTGTTGTGGCCAATATGGCTGTTGAGTATTTTCTGCAGGAAAAGGAAGCCGATAAACTCATTGAGCTACTAAATGAAGATAGTAAAGAAATCGGAAAACTGCAGAGAAAACTACTCGGTTCTTCGAGGCAGTACTATGATGTAGAACAGTTCCTTACGCCTTATTTTGACAAGGCAGTAAATAGCCGAGAAACGATAAAGGACGAGGATGTGCTCCAGTTCACATTGCAACCGTCATTTGCTTAAGGAGGGTAAGCCATATGAAATGCTCATGTTGTGGAAAGAAAAAGAGACTATTTGAGTCTTTTGAGGAATTAGATACGGCGGTAAGTGTATGCGTTGAGTGTTCAAAAAAGCTATACAAATACCAGGATTATATGAAAGAAAAAAACGAGAATGAAGCAAAGAAAATTCTCGTCGAGGTAAAAGGGACAAAGAATTCGCCTGAATTTGAGGTTTGGCTTGATGCATTTCTACTAAGATTTAAAAAGAAAGAAGACGTCGGACAGACAGGCAATTCTAGTACAGAGTCCTCTGAAAAAACAACTACAGTCGAGGAATAATAAATGGATGAATACTTCTGTCCTAAATGCGGGGCAATACTAAATGACCAGTATGGATTTGATCCAAATGGCGGAACCTGGCGCTGTACAGAATGTGGCGAACTTCTAATGGATGATGATGTATATAACGGTGATTCGTTTGAAGGAGTAGCTTGGTATTGCGATAACTGTGGCGCTCTTTTGAATCGCCAGTCAGGTTTTTCCGACAGTTATGGTTCCTGGACCTGTACGGAATGCGGACATCGTAATGGAACAACCGAAAGCGATATTATCAGCGAGGATCCTGAGTTCGAATGCCCAAATTGTGGTGTGGCGTTGGATTTCCAACCGGGTTTCAATAGATATGATGATGACTGGGAATGCACTGCCTGTGGGTCGCACTTACACCATAGTTACAGCAGCGATCAGCACTCTGTTGTTGAAGAACCGAAACATAAATGTCCAAACTGTGGCGCAGGTCTAGATGATCAATGGTGCTTCGCGGACTATCAGAATAATTGGAAATGTACAGAATGCGGCGCACATCTACATCACAGTTACAGTGACGATGAATATACCGTCATGAAGCATATTTGTCCGAACTGTGATGCTCCCTTAGATATACAGTGGGGCTTCAATGAATATGATGACGATTGGGAATGCACAGAGTGTGGAGCTCACCTTCATCATGATTACAGCGATGATGAATACGAGGAAGTAGATTCAGATAGCTCTTCAGACGACGATGATGACGAAGATGAAAGTGATGACAGTTCTGATAGTTATAGTTCAGGCTACAGTTATTCTTCATCATCAAGTGCACCTTATAATTCATCGAACAACAAGAGCAACGGATACAGTAGCGGACAGAATTATAGTAGTTCGCATACATCATCGGCTAACACATATTCGTCGAAGCCTAAAAAGAAAGCAAATTGGAAATTGCGAATAATCGGAACTCTTTTCCTTATTGTCGCAGTTATCATTGCTGCTGGGTATTATGAAATCAAACTTCTTATACCAGTCGGACATGCATCCACTGATTTAGTCGGTCGGGATTACGAATATGTTGTAGACACTTTGAAGGAAGCTGGTTTCAGCAGCGTAACATCCACGGAAATTGCAGATTTACCTTTGAGTAAAATCTCTGAAGAGAATAAAGTGGATGCAATAAAAATTGGTTTCGCAGACGAGTTTATCGTAACTTCAAAATATCCATCCAATTTCCCGGTAGTCATTACATATCATACTCTTGAAAAATACGCAGTTCCGATGTCTTCAAAAGAAGCTAAAGGTGCTAACTACAAAGATGTGGTGGATCGCTTTAAGGATGCGGGTTTTGAAAATATAACGCTTGAAGTGGAATACGACATTATAACCGGTTGGATGACCGATGATGGAGAAGTAAAATCGGTAGTAATAAATGATGACAAGAAGTTTTCTTCAGGGAAAGAATACCGAGCTGATGCTGAAATCGTTATTACATATCATACATACCGCAGCAACAAACCGAAATAAGGAGGTCAACAATGTGGGGAATGAGTCCATTTATGACATATCTCGTAATCATTAACATTGCGGGCTTTCTTCTGTACTTAATAAATACTATTCTATATCGGTTTACGGCAGAGGGGCAAATAGATGCGGTATTAACAATAGTCTCTTTGCTTGGCGGTTCGCTGGGAATCGTACTCTCTATTCTGATTTTTGATAGAAAAGCAGAAAAAGGAAATATGATGTCCCGAGTGTTCGTGTCGTGTATTCTTGTTATACAGATTGTGCTGTTTTTGGTGTTGCGCGGTCATTATGCAGATCACCTAACGTTGGCCTTTTGGACTTTCTTTGATAGGCATAAAATTCTGGTTGCTTATCTGGTTATCATCAATTTTGTAACCTTTGCAGCATTTGCCGTCGACAAAATAGCTGCAATAGAAAGGAAATCCAGGATACGAATCGTAACATTGCTTGCTTTATCTTTCTTTGGCGGCTCTGTCGGTGGACTGATTGCAATGTATCTACTTAGACATAAGACAAGAAAAGATTACTTTACCGTTGGCATTCCGTTGATAATGATTATGCAGGTAGTGCTGCTGTTCTATGCTATGAATGCAGCCTGGTAATATAACTTAATGCTATCCTTACATACCCCTTCTTCCCTAACCGGTTGGAGGGGTAATTTTTATGTGAGGAGGTAATCAAATTGAAGCTTATTATCACAGAAAAACCGTCTGTCGGGCAGGCCTACGCCAAGGTCCTCGGTGTGCGGGATCGCCACGACGGATATCTGGAAGGCGGCGGGTATATCGTCAGCTGGTGCGTTGGTCATCTGGTGGAGCTCTCGGAGCCGGAGGAATATGACGGCAGGTACAGCAAATGGGAGTACGCAGACCTTCCCATCATTCCGGAGGAATGGAAATACCGTGTTTCTTCCGGAACGAAGAAGCAGTTTGAGATTCTGAAAAAGCTTATGGCAAGAGCTGATGTGGACAGCATCTGCAACTGCTGTGATGCCGGACGCGAGGGCGAACTGATTTTCCGCCTGGTCTACAACAAATGCGGCTGCAAAAAGCCGGTGGAACGGCTCTGGATCTCATCCATGGAGGACAGCGCTATCAAGGAAGGCTTTGAAAATCTCAGGCCCAGAACTGAATATGATTCTCTTTATGAGGCAGCCCTTTGTCGGGAGCGTGCAGACTGGATCGTCGGCATCAACGCTACCCGGCTTTTTTCATGCCTTTACCGGCACACGCTGAATGTCGGCAGGGTTATGACTCCGACGCTTGCCATGGTGGTAATGCGTGAGGCTGCAATCAAGGCCTTTAAGCCGGAACCCTTTTACACGGTGCAGCTGATTACAGATCAGGTACAGGCAGGTGGTGAACGAATGAAGGAACGAAATCAGGCTGCGGAAATTGTCGAAAAATGTCGAACGGCAGGAACCGCAAGAATCTCGAAGGTCACGCAGAAAGAAAAATCCGAAAAGGCTCCCCTCCCTTACGATCTGACCAGCCTGCAACGAGATGCCAACCGCATGATGGGCTTTACAGCACAGCAGACGCTGGATTACACCCAGTCTCTCTATGAGAAAAAGCTGGTGACTTATCCCCGAACCGACAGCCGGTACCTTACCGAAGATATGGCAGGTATGCTGCCTAAGCTCGTTCAGAAAATTCAGGAAGAAACCGGCATTGCTGCCGACAAGAGTATTCCGGTCCATGCACAGCAGATCATCAATGGCAAGAAGGTCACGGATCACCACGCCATTATTCCCACAAACAGCATTCAGCGTGCATCAATTTCAGAGCTACCCAGCGGAGAAAAGGCAGTTTTCCAGCTGATTGCTACCAGGCTTCTCTGCTCTGTCGGAGATTCGTTCCGATACTCTGAGACCGCAGTGGAAATGGAATGTGCCGGTGAGATCTTTACCACAAAAGGAAGAACCATTCTGGATCCTGGCTGGAAGGCAATTCAGGAGTCCGTTTATCCTCCGAAGAAGGAAAAATCTGAAGAGCCGGATACCATTCAGGCTATCTCTGAAGGCTCCGTTCTCATTCTCTCCGATGTGAAGATCAAGGAGGGTCAGACCTCCAGCCCGAAGCATTTTACGGAGGATACGCTTCTTCAGATGATGGAGTCCGCCGGTGCCGAAGAAATGCCGGATGAGGTGGAACGCAAAGGCATCGGTACTCCTGCAACCCGTGCCGGAATTATTGAAAAGCTGGTGCAGAAGGGCTTTATCGAGCGACGCGGCGACAAGAAATCAAAGCATCTTGTTTCTACAGACAAGGGCGATGCGCTGGTCACTGTGGTTCCGGAGCAGATCCAGTCCCCATCCCTCACTGCAGACTGGGAGGAAAAGCTTTTGGAGGTGGAACGCGGCAATTATGATCCGAAGACCTTTATGGCAGAAATCAGTGGCATGATTACCGGACTCGTGAAGAATTACGAAGCTGTGAAAGGCGCAGACACCTTGCTTCCTTCCAGGGAGAAATCCGGAAAGGTCATCGGCAGCTGCCCGTCCTGCGGCAGTGATATTGCAGAAATGCAAAAGGGCTGGTTCTGCACCAACAAGAATTGCAGATTTGCAATCTGGAGGGACAACAACTATTTCAAAAAGCTGGGCAAGAAAATGACTCCGCAGCTTGCAGAGCAGCTGATCCGCAAGGGCTCTGCACCATTGAAGAATTGCCGTTCCGAGCGTACCGGCAAGACCTATAACGCTACGGTGACAGTCAGCCCCGGCCAGAACGGCGAAGCAGTATTTTCATTACAGTTTGACAAAGGAGGAAAGGCATGTCGAAAAGCATTCGTTTTATCGATAGTCAGTATCACGATCTGTTCCGTATTCCTGACGGCGGCATGATCCAGGTCACTTACCCGGACCGCAGCTTTGCTGCCAAGTGCGAATATGTGGACGATTATCATCTGAAGGTGGCAAATGAGCTCTTCCACATCTGCCAGTTTGCAGAGATTCTGGAACGCGGTGGTGGAAGCTGCCAGCCGGAGCCGATTCTTGAATTAGACAGAGCCGCATGGGACATGGGTCACCGCGGCTTTCTTGCTGTTCAGAGCAGTGAATTCGGCTGGGATTACACCTTCTACGATAAGGAATTCCATGAGCTGGACGGCGGACAGCTTGATGATCTGGAGATTTCCCTTCAGGAGGCTCGCAATGCATTGGCTGCAGATTTTGGCTGGAGCAGGCGCTCCATGACGCTGATCAGCTACGACGATTTCATGGAAAAGGTGGAGGGAAATTATCTCCGCTCCGCCGAGATGGCCATGGAGGATGACTACGGCATGATCGACGGCATCATCAACAATGGAAAGAAGCAGGAGTCAGAGGAAAGGCAGTCGGTTCTGGAGCAGCTGAGGACTGCAGAAGTACCGCAGCCTCCGGAGCTTCCTGTGAGAACTCCCTCTCGTGATGAGCCGGAGCGATGCTGGTAAGGAGGTGCAGAAACTATGGCAAAGCAGATGAACGCACAGTCTCAGTTTGATCGTGTTACCGAGATTACCAAACAGCTGGAGGAAGGAATTCAGAACCTGTTTGAATCGGATAAGTTCAAAACCTGGCTTACCACAATGTCACGCTTTCATGATTATTCGCTGAATAACACGCTCCCCATTGCCAGCCAGAAGCCGGATGCCACTCTGGTAGCTGGTTACACCTCCTGGCAGAAGAACTTTGGCCGTCAGGTCAACAAGGGTGAAAAGGCAATCCGTATTCTCGCTCCTGCACCCTACAAGAAAAAGGCTGAGGTTGATAAGGTGGATCCTGCAACCGGTGTGATCCTCACAAATCCGGACGGCAGCTCCGTGAAGGAAACGAAGGAAATTGTGGTTCCGGCCTTCAAGGTGGTCAGCGTTTTCGATGTCAGCCAGACTGATGGTCGAGAGCTTCCTTCCCTGGGAGTCAATGAGCTGACCGGCGATGTGGCGCAGTATGACCGCTTCTTTGAGGCGTTGAAGCTGAGCTGCCCGGTGCCCATTGCATTTGAAGAAATTGCAACCGGCGCGAAGGGCTACTTCCACACCGTTGAAAACAGAATTGCAATCCAGCAGGATATGAGTCAGGTGCAGACCATTAAGACCGCAATTCATGAAATGGCACACCAGAAGCTGCACTCTATCGATCCGCAGGAGGCTCCCGCTGAGGAGCCGAAGCTTACCCGAAACAGCAAGGAGGTTGAGGCAGAATCAGTTGCCTATACTGTCTGCCAGCACTATGGTATCGAGACCTCTGATTACAGTTTTGCGTATATTGCAGGCTGGTCCAAGGGCAAGGATACGCCGGAGCTGAAGGCTTCTCTGAATCGCATCCGAGTGGCTGCCAATGAGATGATTACTGAAATCGACGGGCATATGGCGGAGCTGGAAAAAGCAATGGAGCAGACCGAGGAACGCAACTCCGTTCTCGCTGATCTTCATGCAAAGGCTGAAGACCGCAGCCTCCCTCATATTCCCCATAAATCCAAAGCAAAGGAGGAAATCCGATGACCTTTACCGTAGAAGAAATCAGCCTGCTTCTGGAGGTGGATCACTCCACCCGAAGAGCTTCTATGCAGGCGCTGATTGCTCTTTTGAAAATTACTGAAAGTGCGGAGCTCCGCAGCCTGTTTCGTCAGCTTGGCGGCAAGCTCTATGCCATGAGCGATAAGGATTTTGAAGCCGTGGACTTTGATTCCTGGAAGGAGGATTTTGATGCAGAAAATGAATAATCAGGAGCTCTTCTTCACCGATGACGAGCTGAACCTCATGATGATTTACAATCCCGGTTCCAGAGAAGGTCTGATTGCAGAGCTGACGCAGATGCAGTCTCAGCTGACCGGCAGAGATAAGGAGCTTCGCCGCTGGACAAAGTCGGTTCTTTCAAAGCTCTCTGCCATGTCCGATGAAGTATTTTCCTCCCTGGAGCTTCTGCCCTGAGGAGGTACCCATGGAGAATAAGGATCACATTTTGTTATTTCGTGTCGGCAAAAGTGAGCTGGAGCGTATTCAGCAGAAAAAAGCGGAGGTGGGCATCCGAAGTATGGCTGCCTATCTCCGCAAAATGGCTCTGGAGGGCATCTGTATTCAGCTGGATCTGGGCGATGAGCTGACCGAAATCCGCGCTCTTCTCGGTCGCTGCAGCAGCAACCTGAATCAATATGCCAGGGTGGCTAATACCTCCGGCAATATTTACGCCGAGGATATCAAGGATCTGCAGCAGCTGATGACTGAGATCTGGGACAATCAAAGAGCACTTTTGAAGCGACTCTCGGATATCTGATGAAGTAATTCATCCGGCGCGGACTTCTCCGTGCCGTACATAATCTGACAAAAATCGACACGCTTGCATTGGAAAAATCTGCGTCGATATAATGAAGTCAGAAATAAACTTTGGATGGAGGTACTGCATATGACTGCTATCAAATATATTCTGAAAATGATCCTGAAGCTGGCTGCGCTGCCGGTAATTCTTATTCTTCGCATTGCCATGCTGCTGACAAAAATCGTTGGTTATGTTGGTTCCTATATCATGTCTCCGGTGATGTTATTCATCCTGGGCTGCGGCATTTATTGCCTGGTAAAAACTCGCTGGACCGATGTGGCAATTCTCTTTGGCATGGAGGCTGTCATCGGACTTCTGATGTTTGGCGGACTCTGGATCTACTGCAACGCAATGGACCTTTGCGATAGCCTGACGGACTTCCTGCCCAGCTGGTAAGAACTCAATAGATTGCGCTGGAAAATGTCTCTTCGGAGGCATTTTTCTTTTGCCAAAAATTACAGAATTGAGGTGAACCAATGGCTGCAACGAGACTCATTGCGCTACATATCAACAAGGGAAAAACGGTGGGCCAGTGTCTAGCGGACCGCACCGACTATTCTCAGAACGAAAAGAAAACCGATAACGGAAAATATATCAGCGCCTATGGCTGTGATCCGCGAACCTGCGATGAGGAATTTCTCTTCTCCAAACGTCAATACGAGCATATCACCGGACGGCATCAGGCCCATGATGTGATTGCTTATCAGATCCGTCAGTCCTTCAAACCCGGTGAGGTCACACCGGAGGAAGCAAACAAAATCGGTTATGAGCTGGCAATGCGCTGGACCAAGGGAAAGCATGCCTTCATCGTGGCAACGCACATTGATCGCGCCCATATTCATAACCACATCATTTACAATTCTACCTCTATGGACTGCACCCGGAAGTTCAAAAATTTCTTCCTCTCCGGCATGGCTGTAGCAAGGCTGAGTGATCTGCTTTGTCTGGAGCATGACCTGTCCGTTATTGATCGCAGGCCCTACGATGAACGCGAGAAAAGAACGGACTTCCCGAAGCGTCCAACCTACAGAGATTCTATCTGCGAGGCCATTGATGCTGCGCTACAGAAAAAGCCGAAGTCCTTCGAGGAACTGATCCATTTTCTGCAGGAGGACGGTTATCAGTACAAGCCAGGAAAACAGCCCGCGCTGAAGGGACCGGATCAAAAACGCTTCATCCGCTTCCGCTCTCTAGGCGAAGGATATTCTGTTGAAGAACTGGCTGCAGTAATTGCCGGAAATGCAGAACACCGCAGCAAATTCCAGAGCAAAAACAGAACTGGTACCGGCAGCATGCAGACGCAAAATTCTCGCCGTATGTCCTTCCTCATTGATATTCAGGAGAAGATGCACGAGGGTAAAGGCCGGGGCTATGTTACCTGGGCGAAGAACTTCAATCTGAAGCAAAGAGCTGAGGCAATGCTGTTCATGAGGGAGCATAAAATTGAAAGCTTTGAGGAGCTGGTACGCCGTGCGGATGAAGCCTCCGGTCAGGCTGATGACTTTCTGAATTCCGTAAAAGCAGATGAAACCAGGCTGCAGGAAATCGCAGTACTGAAAACGCATATCGTGAACTTTTCTAAGGCGAAGCCTGTCTTCGATGCCTATAAAGCCAGCGGCTACAGTAAGAAATTTTTCGAGGAACATCGTGATGTTCTGACGCTCCGTCGTGCTGCGAAAAAGGCCTTTGATGAATATCTGGCAGCTCATCCGGATCAGAAGTCACTGCCCCGTGTGAAAGAGCTGAATGCAGAGTATGCGGAGATCCTGTCCCGCAAGAAAAAGAACTATCAGAGCTATCGTGCTGTCCGAAAAGAAAACGAGGAATGGCAGATTGCCAAGAGCCTTGTTGCTGCTATCCTTCAGGAGGAAACCCGCCAGGAAGAGGAACAGCGCAGGCAGCAGAATCAGGAAAAATCACATTAAGAAACAGAAAACCCGGTGCAGGAAAACGGCAGCAAACCGTCCTCCCTGCATCGGGCATTTTTCTTTTTGGCAGCAGTATATAAGCGTCTGTTTTACAGATGCGCAGCCGGAGCCGCAGGCCTCCGTTCTCTGGGGATTGGGGAAGGATTCCTCAACAAGCAAGACGGCTTTGTAATACAAAGACACTGCTTGCAGATTTGCGAATGTTTGTTTCTCGAAAGACAAACAAAACAATTTACAAGACTTCCAAAATGCAGTATAATACAAACATTGAGCATTAGAATTGGGGGACGTATATGAGCGAAGGTATTATTGAGCGCTGTCTGTCATACTATTCAGGGCTCATTCACCCGGTTTATGAGCAATACAAATTGAAGAATGATGCGAAATACGCCATTCAGAGATTTTGTTCTCTAGGATTGCTTTCTGAATATTCAATTAGACCAGCAGTTAGTGATTACGATTTATATGAGCGAGGTGCATTAGTGGGAAGCGACTCGCTGGAAAAATTAACGGAAGCAATGATTGCCAAGAAGAATGAGCGCAGAAACAACAGTGTTTCTGCTGGAGATGTTATTAAAATATATCGTGCAAGTGCTCGGTATTTTTATTATGTTAATCCAGTTGGGTTACAGCAGCTGAATGCATTTTAACTATGTTTCGTTAACTTGAGTGATTTATGAGGAAGAAAAATGGACAATGCATCTTTTGTTTTTCCTGCAGTAAAAGGTATACAAGCAAATAAAGAATATTTTACAGCAATGGTTCCTTTAGAGATTATTCCCAAAATTTTTCAGTTTGCAGATGAAGAATTACCTCCTGAAATAAGGGCTCAGAGAATTCTGAATAAATCTCGTATTCCTGAAATGCGGGATTATATTATCAATAATCCTGAGTCATATGTATTCTCTTCCCTAACGGTATCAGTTGATGGAGCAATGCTCTTTGAGCCGATTAATGAAGTGGATCCCATGATTGGTCATATCTCTATTTCCATGAGCGCAAGGTTTTTGATAAATGACGGTCAGCATAGGCGGGCTGCAATAGCTGAAGCAATTAAGATTAACCCTGACTTGAAACATGAACATATTTCAGTAGTGTTCTATCATGACAAGGGGCTTAAATCTTCTCAGCAGATGTTTTCAGATCTTAATCGATATGCGATACGACCTACCAAATCAATAAATATTTTATTCAATTCTAGAGAAGAATCATCCATTATCGCGAAAGAAGTTGTAAAGGATGTCTCGGTATTTACAGGATTGACAGAAAAGGAAAAAACGACTGTTTCAAATAGATCGAAGGCATTGTTTACATTAAGTGCTATCAGCACTGCTACTATCGAATTGCTGAAAGATGTAAAACTTGATATGCCGGAAAAGACTAAATTGGCCATCGAATTCTGGAATGAAGTGGCTTCAATTATGCCAGAATGGCTTGCGGTAATGAGACAGGAAAAGCGTTCTTCCGAAGTAAGAAGTGGCAGTATTTGTTCGCTAAGTATTACGCTGGTGGCCATTGGACATGGCGGTAATAAACTATTACATACTTATCCACATGACTGGAAGGAACGGATTGCTAATTTGGCAAAGGTAGACTGGAAAAAAGATAATCCTATTTGGAATGATCTGGTTTTTGTAAATGGTAAAGTGGCAGCTAACAGGTCTTCCCAAAAGGCACTATCTACTTATATCGAAAAAATAATGATGGAAGAGACTGGTGAAACGAATGGCTAATCTAACCAGAGATGATATTAGAGAAGTAATTGAAACAATAAAAGGGTTATATCTCGAAGATATGATCCCGTGGATTTGCGGATATAGTGGTGGTAAAGATTCTACTGCAGTTGTTCAGTTGGTATGGATGGCGCTTTCTGAGTTGCCTAAAGATAAACTGAAGAAAACGGTACATGTAATTAGTACAGATACTTTGGTAGAATCTCCAGTTGTTGCAATTTGGGCGACAGAGTCACTTCGAAAAATGACCGAGCGAGCAAAAGCCGCTGAATTACCTATTATTCCGCACCGCCTTACCCCTGCAATAACAAATACATTCTGGGTAAATTTGATTGGAAGAGGTTATCCATATCCAAGAAGAGATTTCCGGTGGTGTACCGATAGAATGAAGATCGATGCCTCCAACAGATTCATAAAAGAAGTTCTGGATGCTGAGAGCGAGGCTATTATGGTTCTTGGTTCTAGAAAAGCAGAAAGTGCAACTCGTAGAGCTGTAATGGAGGGTTATGAGAAGAAGCGCTATAGAGATCACCTCAGCCCTAACGGATCATTTCCAAACTCTTATGTGTTTACGCCAATTGAGAATTGGCTGAATGATAACGTATGGCAGTTCTTGGTTCAGTATGAGAATCCTTGGGGACATTCTAATAAGGACTTACTCGCTATGTATAGCGGAGCCTCTGCAGATGGTGAGTGCCCGTTAGTTATCGATACTTCAACCCCTTCCTGCGGAAATAGCCGTTTTGGATGTTGGGTATGCACGATGGTAACTGAGGATAAGTCTATGGCCGCCATGATTCAGAATGACGAAGAAAAATCATGGATGCTTCCAATGCTCGATTTTCGAAATTATATTGCGGGAGATTGGGACACGGATAGGAAGCGTCGCGATTTTAGAAGACGCGATGGTCATTTGACTTGGCATAACAACAGATTGGTGCATGGCCCTTATACGAAAGAGGCTCGTGAAGATTTTTTAAGAAGACTGCTTCAGGTGGAAAAACTTGTTCATGAGATTGGTCCGGATTCGATTAAGGATATTCCTTTAATCACAAAAGATGAGCTGAAGTTAATTCGTCAGATATGGCTTGATGAATTTCATGAGTTTGAAGACACTCTTCCGACGATTTATGAGGAAGAAACTGGGCTGCCTTACGATGATGGTAGTATCGGAAAGAATAAATATTTTGGTGCCCAGGAAGCAGCACTGCTCACAGAAGTCTGTGCTGACATGTGTGAAGGTGAAACACTTATGCCTCAGATGCTTAAGGCCCTTTTGGATGTTGAAGCTAAAGCAGCAGCAATTGCAAATAAGCGAAATGTAATCAATAATCTCGAGAAGGAAATCAAGAAGGCCTTTTATCGAGACGAGGAAGAGGCAGAAGAAATTGCTTCAGCAAGAGCAACGAAGCTTTCAGAAGCCATGGAAGAAAACGACGAAGAATTTGTAGAGTGAGGTGAAGTAGGTGTTTTTTACCAAAGTAGAATTACACAATTTCGGTATATACAAAGGCACACATGAGATGACCCTCACTGACAAGATTGGCGATAGGAATATAACTCTTATTGGTGGTCTGAATGGCCGAGGAAAAACCACTTTCCATGACGCGGTTCTCCTTGCGTTATATGGAAAGCAAGCCTTGAAGTATATACAAGAGAAAGAAAAATCATATGAGAAGTTGTTGCTTGACCATATCAATAAGCACGCGACGGATGATGAGACTTATGTTGCAGTAACGTTAGTTCTGGAAGATGAGACAGAAATCCGAATTAAGCGAATGTGGAAAGCTCGTGGCAAGAAAATAGATCAACAGACCATTGTTGAAAAGAATGGTATTGCGGATAAATATCTCGGCGATAACTGGAGCTATTACATCGAAGAAATTCTTCCGTTCGGTATTGCTCGTTTCTTCTTTTTCAATAATGAGAAAATCACTCAGCTTGCCGATGACAGTTCTTTTGAGCAGATAAAGAGCTCAATAAAGTCAGCCATTGGTGTTTCAACCATTGAAAAAACAATTGAGCATATCGATGAAGTTATTCGCAGGAAAAAGAGCGCGCTAAAATCATTTGAAACAAGTGAGCTGAATCAGGAATATCAGGAAGTGGAGCGTGAAATCAGCGAAATTGACCAGAGATTAGAAGAGGCTCAGAGGGAACTTAATAAGCTTGAATTGCAGTGCCAAAAATTAGCAATTCAAATCGAAGCTAAAGAAAATGAGTTTTGGTCTTCTGGTGGCGACTTAAGTAGAAATAGAGATGCCATCAAGGCTGAAATGAACAGAATTTCTGATGTGGCGGAACAAATTCAGCAAGAGATAATGCAATTGGCTTCCAGTGCAGCTACGCCACTTGCATTATGCAAAGATCTGGTAGTTCAATCTTATAATGAAGAGCAGGAACAGCTACAGGGCGATGTAAAACGTCATACAGATACAGTTGTAAACAACAGTTACCAAAGAGTAATCAGTCGTTTGAACGAAAGTAATCTTCCTCTCGAAGTACTAGACTTAGTAAAACGAATAATCAGCGATGAATTAGTTGGACATATTAGCGAAGCAGTTCATGAGAACAGAATTAGTATGTCTCCAGTTAGCTTGATGCTTTATGAGAAGCTGATTTCTGAGTTCTTCCCCGGTATTTCGCAAAAGATTATAGGACTTGTATCTTCCTCTGATGCGCAGGAAGCAGAGTACCTGAGCCTTGATGCACATTTAGGCGCAGCGGACGATAAAACTCTTGCAATGCAGCTTTATGAAGCACTTAAAAGCATTGAAAAAGAGAAAGCATTAGCAGACGCTGATTATCAAAGAAAATCGGATTCCATTGAAAGCATGAGACGCCAGAGAGAAATTCTGGTTGGAAAACGTATCCGCCTCATCAAAGGAATGGCTGAAAAAGAAAACACCAATGATGACAACATGCGTATCATCAAATATGCTGCAATGTCTATTGAGACTTTAACAGAGTTTAAGAAGCGTTTGCAGAAGGAAAAGGTGGAACGACTCTCTAATACTGCGACCACGTGCTTCCAAACACTTGTTGAGAAGAATTCGTTAGCCAAGAAGATTGATATCAACCCGGATACTTTGGATGTTACTATTGTCGGAGTGGATGGAAATGAATTATTGAAGAGTCAGCTTTCTGCTGGTGAACAGCAAATGTTTGCTGTTGCGATTGTTTGGGCGCTGGCACTTTCTTCTGGATATAATGCTCCGGTAATTGTCGATACACCTATGGCGCGTCTCGATTCTTCGCATCGTACAAACTTTGTCACTAAATACCTTCCGGCTGCCAGCTCTCAGGTTATGGTGCTATCAACTGATGAAGAAATCTATGGCAGATATTTGGATATGGTTCGTGAGAATGTTGTTGATTACTACACTCTTCTATATAGAGAAGAAGAACGCTGCACTTCTATCGTGCAGGGTTATTTCGGGGAGGCTTGATTATGATTGCTAAACATTTTAAGCTTTCTCAACCGGAAAAAGATCGTCTGATTCGAATAAAAGCAAAAACAGGAATTCAGAATTGGAACATTATTTGTCGTTGGGCTCTCTGCTGGTCCTTGGCTGAGCCGACCCCTCCGGGAGGTATTGATCCTTTATCTGATAGCAATGTTGAAATGGATTGGTCTACTTTTGCGGGTGAGTATTCAGAAATTTATGAAGCTATAATTCGCCAGCGTTGTATTAACGATGGCTTTGGCGATGATGAAAAGACATTGGCGAAGTATTTCAGACTGCATCTGAACCGAGGTATCAATCACTATAGTTCAAGAGATGTACTGAAGAATTGTGCCGATCTTTTGAAGTCTGCTGTTGCAAAAGAGGTGGAGTAATGGCTGTATATCTTGACTATAATGCTTCCGCACCGGTTGATCCTCGTGTACTAGATAGAATGATTGATGTCTACCGATTACACTATGGCAATGCAGATAGTAGGACTCATACTTACGGTACTGATGCAAAAGAAATAGTTGCTGAATCCAGAAAAACAATTGCTGAGATTTTGAAGGTTGACAGCACAGACGTCATCTTTACCAGTGGTTCAACCGAAAGCAATAATATGGCAATTTTAGGATTGCTGGAGTATGCGCTGGAGACTGGTAGAAATCACTTTATTACTACTGCTATTGAACATAAATCAGTCCTTGAGGCTATGAAATATCTTCAAAGCAAAGGCTGTGTTGTAGACTATATCTGTCCTGATGAATCAGGTCGAATCAAGGCAAGTCAGGTGCTTGAGCTTGTTACGGACAAAACACTCCTTGTCTCAATGATGCATGTTAATAGTGAAACTGGCATTATCCAGCCTATCGAAGAAGTTGGCGAAGCGCTTGCCGGAACCAAAACTTATTTCCATGTAGATGGAACACAGGGATTCGGCAAACTCAATGATGCTTTAAGAAATACCAAGTATAACATGTTGAGCATTACAGCGCATAAATTAGGCGGTCCTCAGGGAGTTGGTGCACTGATTTTGCGTAGAGACAAAACATATCGTCGACCTCCTGTGAAACCACTTCTGTTTGGAGGACAGCAGGAACGAGGATTCAGGCCCGGAACAACACCGGTCGCATTAGTTGCCGGGTTTGGAATGGCTGCAAAACTTTGTGATCAAGAAGCTGCAATGCATATGAAAAAGTGCCAGGAAATTAAAGATAATTTCCTGAAGGCTATTGAATCATTGAATTATGTAGTTAATGGAGATCAACAATACTGTCTTCCCAACACAATCAACATAAGTTTTACTGGGGTCGATGCAGAAGGATATTTTGTATCTTTGAAAGATGAATATGCCTTTTCAAACGGATCTGCATGTAATTCTGGAAGCCATGCGCCAAGTTATGTGCTGACTGCTATGGGACTTGATGAAAAACGCGTTAGCGAAGCAATTCGTATTTCCTGGGACGCTAATGTCAAAGCAGACTTTTCATCTTTGCGCAGGTATGTTGAATCAGTTATATAAGGTCAAAATGGAACCGGCTGGTGCAGGAATGCGCCAGCCGGTTGTTTTAATCCAGACTAAAGAAATTCGAATCTATTTCGTATACAGCATAGGATTGGGTAGTGTCAACAGTTTTGCGCAAATTGGTTTGCAAGCTCTGGTGTGAATGAAGTCAGCCAGCAATGGAGGTATCCTTAACGGCAGCCTCCAGGTGCTTCATGTTCATGTACTTTTTGTTGCCCCACTGG
>NZ_JACSNY010000081.1 GCF_016902535.1 Anaerotignum lactatifermentans
TTTTTTCGTTTGCTTCTATTCTTTCCCAAAGCAGCGAAAAAAATCCGGGCGAAAAAAAAGACGAAAGAAACCTTAGAAGTATCTTTCGTCTTTTTATCATATATTTTTACATACAGTTCCTCCGCCCGTCGGTTCAAATGGAGGTTCGAGGGCAAGGCTTTCGTTCCCTCCTTCATAACCTCCGCCAGCAGCGCCAGCTTTGTGGCGTTTTCTCTGCT
>NZ_JACSNY010000082.1 GCF_016902535.1 Anaerotignum lactatifermentans
GGGCAGCTTTTTGTGGTGTATCTTTTTTTCTTGCCATAAAATAAACCTCCAAACTGATAAGTTTATCTTACATCAGTTTGAAGGTTTACACAAACTTTGGGATACTCCCGGGTCAAACTGGTGGTTGGCGATAAGTGCCTTGGCATGCTGGAAGCCGTGGGCGAAGTGTTTCCTGAGGCCAAATACCAACGGTGTACAGTCCACTTTTACCGGAATAT
>NZ_JACSNY010000083.1 GCF_016902535.1 Anaerotignum lactatifermentans
CATTATAATACAGACAAAGGCAGAACCTCAAAATAGGCTCTGCCCAAAGTAACTAATGACATATCTTATATCAGTTTATTCACTTTACACAAAACTTGAAACGGTCTCTTTGACCCCATTCAGACCGCGGCCACGCAACCACTGGAAGAAACTGACCCAACTAGCTTTGTCTTCTTTCATGCCCTCGGCTGCGCCAAGAACCTCGCGATAGCCGTCC
>NZ_JACSNY010000084.1 GCF_016902535.1 Anaerotignum lactatifermentans
CATTTATAGCGAAATAAAATGTTGATTGCTTTACTACATTTTATTTAGAATAAATTTTCTCGATTTTATTGACTCTTGTTTGTCTTGTATTCAGTTTTCAAGGTGCATTTTGAAGGACTGTATCCTTCAAAACCGAACAGCAAAAATATTCTCAACCTATACTCCATAGAAAGGAGGTGATCCAGCCGCACCTTCCGATACGGCTACCTTGTTACG
>NZ_JACSNY010000085.1 GCF_016902535.1 Anaerotignum lactatifermentans
CAAATTGGTTTGCAAGCTCTGGTGTGAATGAAGTCAGCCAGCAATGGAGGTATCCTTAACGGCAGCCTCCAGGTGCTTCATGTTCATGTACTTTTTGTTGCCCCACTGGGTACCGGCCACATGGCGCAGCCGGGCACAGACCAGCATGAGAGCAGAGTTGCCGTCAGGGAAGCTACCTACTACACGGGTGCGGCGACGGATCTCTCGATTTAGCCG
>NZ_JACSNY010000086.1 GCF_016902535.1 Anaerotignum lactatifermentans
CGGCATATACACGTTTCAGATCAGCCATCAGGGGCTTGAGTTCTTTGTAGGAAACAAACTTTGTTGTATTCCTGATCTGATGGATGATGCACTGCTGAATCTCTGTCTCTGGAAATACCGCTTCAATTGCCTGAGGGAAGCCTGTCAGGCCATCCACACATGCAATCAGGATATCTTCCACACCACGGTTCTTCAGACCATTCAGAATAGAAAGC
>NZ_JACSNY010000087.1 GCF_016902535.1 Anaerotignum lactatifermentans
AAATGGAGCGGAAAATATCCGAAAATCGCGAAATCCTGGAAAGACAACTGGGCAAATCTTTCGACTTATTTCAAATATCCGGAAGCGGTTCGCCGCCTGATCTATACCACGAATGCCATCGAGGGATTTAACCGGCAGCTGCGGAAGGTCACGAAATCCAAAACGGTATTTCCTTCGGATGAAAGTCTCCTAAAAATGCTGTATCTGGCTATGAT
>NZ_JACSNY010000088.1 GCF_016902535.1 Anaerotignum lactatifermentans
ATTGCTTGATCCATCTGGAAAGAGCAGTTTGAGAAACACCATACTCTTTGATCAGAGAAGCTTGTGTTTTGCCATTATGATAGAGCTCAACAAGAGTTCGTTTGAAATCCTCATCATAATAATTTTTTTTAGTCATAAAGATACCTCCTTTTGGTGTCTAACATTATGGTACATCTGTTTATAAATCGTGTCTACTTATTTAATATAGATCCA
>NZ_JACSNY010000089.1 GCF_016902535.1 Anaerotignum lactatifermentans
GGGGCCCGCACAAGCGGTGGAGCATGTGGTTTAATTCGAAGCAACGCGAAGAACCTTACCAAGGCTTGACATCCCGATGACCGCTCTAGAGATAGAGCTTCTCTTCGGAACATCGGTGACAGGTGGTGCATGGTTGTCGTCAGCTCGTGTCGTGAGATGTTGGGTTAAGTCCCGCAACGAGCGCAACCCTTATCTTCAGTAGCCATCATT
>NZ_JACSNY010000090.1 GCF_016902535.1 Anaerotignum lactatifermentans
CCAGCCATTGTAGCACGTGTGTAGCCCAAGACATAAGGGGCATGATGATTTGACGTCATCCCCACCTTCCTCCGTGTTATCCACGGCAGTCTCTCCAGAGTGCCCAACTGAATGATGGCTACTGAAGATAAGGGTTGCGCTCGTTGCGGGACTTAACCCAACATCTCACGACACGAGCTGACGACAACCATGCACCACCTGTCACCGATG
>NZ_JACSNY010000010.1 GCF_016902535.1 Anaerotignum lactatifermentans
AGCAGAGAAAACGCCACAAAGCTGGCGCTGCTGGCGGAGGTTATGAAGGAGGGAACGAAAGCCTTGCCCTCGAACCTCCATTTGAACCGACGGGCGGAGGAACTGTATGATGCTGTGTGGGATGTGTCTGTGGTGAAAAAAGGCGGAGAAGCCCTGCTGTCTGTTACGCTGGATGTGCTGAAGCATATTGACGGACGGGAGGCGCTGGATTTTATTCGGGGATTGATTCGGGAACCGCTGTTTTTGCAGGAGGATTTCCCGGAAGAAGTTTTGGAACGGTGCCGCCAGAGGCTGGAACGCCGTCTGCGAGCCCTGAAAGACGATCCTGCCGCCTATGCCAGAAACCGCTGTCTGGAGGAAACGATGAAGGGAGAAGGCGTGGGGGTCTGTGCCGATGGGTATCTGGAGGATCTGCCGGGTCTGCGGCTGGAGGACCTGCGGGAATTTTATCGGGAGCTGCTTTGGCATAGCCGGGTTTATCTGCTGTTCTGCGGAGAGAAGGAGGGCAGGCGGCTGTTAAAGGAATGGAAAAAAGGTCTCGATCTGCGGGGCAAGGGTGACTGGCGGGAAGGAAATTCTTCCGTGGAGGCACGGCCCCAGTGCCGCCGGGAAAAGACGACGGCAAAACAGGCCAGACTGGTCATGGCATTTGTTTCGGAAATCACGCCTAACAGAGGGCTTTACAGCGCTTTGCAGGTCTGGAACGAGGTCTTCGGCGGCAGCGGCAGCTCTCTGCTGTTTCAAAAAATTCGGGAAGAAATGGGACTATGCTATGAGATACGCTCCTTTCTTTACCCCATGACAGGACTGCTGTTTGTAGAAGTGGGGGCAAATGGAGAAGATATCCCTAAAATTACAAAGGAAGTTTGCAGAATATGGGATACGGTGGCGGATTATGGATTAAAAGAAGAGGAAATTGAAAGTGCAGTGGAGAGATTACGGCGAAAATACGCCTCCGCTCAATATGATGCCGGGAAATGGCTGGATCTGACCATAGAGCAGGTGCTGACAGGCAGGGAACGGTGTCTGTTCCAGATCATAAGCGATCTGACGGCGGTGGAGACGGTGGACATCAAACGGGTGCTGTCCCGGACACATCTGCGAAACTGCTTTCTCTTAAGCGATCAGGAGGTGGATTGCCATGAGATATACCGATAAAGTGGTGGGGGAAACCATTCTGCGGGACAGGACGGCGGCGGGTATGGACTGCTACTATTACCCCAAGAAGGGCTGCCGGGAGAAATTTGCCGCTGTGACGGTGGATTTTGGCGCGCAGATGCTTTCTTTCCTGCCGGAAGGGGAGACAAAAGCGGAACATTTTCTGCCGGGAACGGCCCATTTTCTGGAGCACAAGCTGTTCCAGCAGCCTTGGGGTGACGCCTTTTCCCGTCTCCAGCAGAATGGAGCGGAGGCCAACGCTTTTACGGATGGACGGAAAACCGTTTATTATTTTTCCTGCCGGGAACGGTTCTACGAAAATCTGGAGATTTTGCTGGATTTTGTGTCTACGCCCTATTTCCCTGAGGAGGACGTAAAGAAGGAACGTGCCGTCATAAAAAGCGAAATCGCCATGTATGACGACCTGCCGCAGTGGGCGGGATACTATCAAATGCTGGAGATGATGTATGAGCACCATCCGGTAAAATATCCTATTGCCGGAAAAGCCCAGTCTGTGGATCAAATCGACAGCTCCATGCTGTATCGGGCTTATGAGGTGGCTTATACGCCCAGCCGCCTTTCTCTGGTTTGTGCCGGAGGAATTCACCCAAAACAGATTCAGGAAATGGCGGAGGGAATGAAAGGCGGCGGATGCCGGGGCAGTTTCGTCTTTGCGCGGGAGCCGGAGGTGATCTGTGAGCGGTATCGGGAACGGCATATGGACCAGACCGTTCCTTATGTCCATGTGGGATGGAAATGGAAGCCATGGAGTTTTTTGCCGGAGGATCGTCTGGTGATGGAGCTGCTGTTGGACGCCTGGGCGGGGCCGGGCAGTGAATTCTGGCGGAAGGCCGATGCCGGAGGAAAGATGGATATGCCGCCGGGCCGTCTGTGCGAATGGGGAGAAGGCTATGGCTTCTGTGCTTTTTCCGGCGCCTGTCTCCAGCCGGAGGAACTGGCGGAAGGTCTGATGGCGGCATGGAAAAATCTGGCCCACGGCGGACTTTCCGAGGATATGTTCCAGCGCTTGAAAAAGAAGCAGATCGGGCGGATGATCCGCCTCTTTTCCACGGCGGAATCGGCGGCGCTGGCCCAGGTGGACTGGCTGCCCTGGAAGGTGGATCTGGGGCAGGCGCTGCGCATGGCGAAGGGACTGCGTCGGGAACAGGCGGAAAAAATGTTGCAAAATACCATCAGTGAGGATAAAATGGTTCTATCAGTCATTCGATAGAAAGAAGGGATGGTTATGCCCGAAATCTGGTTCCCCAATCTGGGCATCGAGATCGGTCATCTGGACCGGACGGCCTTCAGTATTGCGGGCCATAATATTTACTGGTATGGTATTTTTATTGGCACTGGCGTGATTCTGGGTGTCCTGCTGGCTATGCATGAGGCTAAACGGACAGGACAGAATTCGGATACCTATATTGATTTCATGCTTTACGCGCTGATTATTTCCGTCATTGGCGCAAGGCTGTATTATGTGATCTTTTCCTGGGATTTTTACAGTCAGCACCCGGAAAAGATATTTGCCATACGGGAAGGCGGACTGGCCATTTACGGCGGCATTATCGGCGGCGTACTGACGGGGATTTTCTACTGCCGCTGGAAGAAGCAGAAATTCTGGCTCATGGCGGATACCATTGCGCCCAGTCTTTTGCTGGGGCAGATTCTTGGCCGCTGGGGGAATTTCTTCAACAGAGAAGCCTTTGGAGGATTTACGGATGGCCTGTTTGCCATGCGTTATCAGTTGAGTCAGGTGCGGGCCTCTGATTTGACGGAGGAGCTTCTGTCCCATCTGGTGAATGTGAATGGGGTAGACTATATTCAGGTGCATCCCACCTTTTTGTATGAGTCCCTCTGGAATGTGGGGGTATTTGTGATTTTGATGGTACTGATCCGGCGGAAAAAGTTCGACGGTCAGATTTTCGCCCTGTATCTGTTTGGCTACGGTCTGGGGCGTGTCTGGATCGAGGGCCTGCGGACGGACCAGCTTCTGATTGGCGCGGTGCCTGTGTCTCAGGCGCTGTCGGCGGTATTGATCTTGCTCTCTGTGGGCCTGTTTTTCTGGCTTCGGAGCCGGGCGGCCAAGCAGACGCAGGAAGAAGAAATGAAGTAACGGGGAGTTCCCCCAAAAGGACAGGAGGGTTTCCGGGTCTTAAGGAAAGGGCGGAGACACTCCTGTTTTGCTGGAACAAGGAAATGAAAACGGAAAGAAAAGAGGAACGGCAATGGTATTATTGACGGCGGAAAATATACGAAAAAGCTATGGCACCAGAGTGATCTTTGATGATATCTCCTTTAGCATCCATGAGGGGGATAAAGTGGGCGTTGTCGGTGTCAACGGCACAGGCAAGTCTACCCTTTTGAAGATTGTGGCGGGAGAGGCTCAGGCCGACAGCGGCCAGATTGTGACCATGAACGGCATGCGCATGGGATACCTGCCCCAGTCGCCGGTATTCCAGCCGGGAACCACAGTTTTGGAGCAGGTCTTTTCCGGGGACCATCCGGTGATGGAACTGGTTCGTTCCTATGAGGAGACCATGAAGGCGCTGGAGGAACATCCTCAGGAAGAAAAACTGATGCAGAAGGCGGCGGCGCTTTCGGAAAAAATGGACAAGGCAGAGGCCTGGTCTTTGGAAAGCGAGGCCAAAAACATACTGACCAGACTGGGGATCACGGAGTTTTCCAGAAAGGTAGAGACTTTATCCGGCGGCCAGCGCAAGCGGGTGGCATTGGCGGCGGCGCTGATTACACCGGTGGATCTGCTGATTCTGGACGAGCCTACCAACCATATCGACAATGAAACCGTAGAATGGCTGGAAAAGCATCTGGCGAAATATACCAAGGCCCTTTTGATGGTGACCCATGACCGGTATTTTCTGGATCGGGTGGCCAATCGGATGCTGGAACTGGAAAAAGGGAAAATCTATCCTTATCAGGCCAATTATACCAAGTTTTTGGAAATGAAGGCCCAGCGGGAGGAACAGCTTTTGGCGGAGGAGCGCAAACGGCAGAACTTCCTGCGGACGGAGCTGGAATGGGTCCGCAGAGGAGCGCAGGCCAGAAGCACCAAGCAGAAAGCCAGACTCCAGCGCTTTGAGGAAATTTCTTCTCAGCGGGGGCCGGAGGAAAAGCAGAGTGTGGAACTGTCCTCTCCCGGCAGCCGTCTGGGGAAAAAGACCATTGAGCTGGAGCATATCTGCAAGAGCTTTGGCGGAACGGAATATATTCATGATTTCAGCTATATCATCCTGCGGGGAGACCGGGTGGGCATCACCGGGGAGAACGGCTGCGGCAAGACAACCCTGCTCAAGATTATGACAGGGAAACTGGAGCCGGACAGCGGCAGTGTGACCGTGGGGGAAACCGTAAAGATTGGTGTGTTCGCCCAGGAAAATGAGGAAATGGACGAGTCCCAGCGGGTGCTGGACTACATACGGGATGTGGCGGAGTATGTGCCTACTGCCGACGGCCGGATTTCCGCTTCCCAGATGCTGGAGCGGTTCCTGTTCCCTGTATCCATGCAGCGGGGGCCTATTTCCATGCTTTCCGGCGGGGAGAAACGGCGGCTCTATCTGGCGAAGGTGCTCATGGGCGCCCCCAATATTCTTTTTCTGGACGAGCCTACCAATGATCTGGATATAGAGACCTTGATGATTCTGGAGGAATATCTAGAGCATTTCCAGGGGGCCGTGGTGGCGGTTTCCCATGACCGGTATTTTCTGGACAAAGTGGCGGGCCGGATTTTCGCCTTTCTGGGCAACGGGAAAATTCGCCAGTACGAAGGCGGGTATACGGATTACAGAGAGGCGTGGCTGCGGGAAAGCGGCGGTGAGTCTGCGGAACCGGCGCCTGTGCGCAGGGAGCCTCAGCCGGAGAAGAAGGAGGAACGCCGTCTGACAAAGATGTCCTATAAGGACCAGCGGGAGTATGACGCCATTGGCGGTGAGATCGCCGCTTTAGAAGAGGCTTCGGCGGCACTGGAACAGGAAATGGCACAATGTACTACGGATTATGTAAAGCTTCAGGAAATGACAGAGGAAAAAGAACGTATCGACGCCCAGCTGGAAGAAAAAATGGAGCGCTGGCTGGAGCTGAGCGAGCTGGAAGAGGAAATCCGCAGAAATAAGGAAGAAAGCCGGTAGTATTGTCAAGGATACCTGATTTCTGTTATAATAGTCAGAAGGATGTTTGACAGGGCAGAGCAGATGCCTGAATGATCCTGTGGAAAAAATGTTTTTTTGATTTTAGGAGTGTGATTTTTGTGGATGGTGGCAGTCCCATATTGATTGGTCTGTTGATTTTTCTGATTTGCTGTTCCGGCTTTTTTTCCGCGTCGGAAACGGCGCTGACCTCATTGAGCAAGATTCGTCTGCGGAACATGGTAGAAACGAAAATTAAGAACGCAGAGAAAATACAAAAGCTTTTGGATAACCCCAACAAGCTGCTCAGTACCATACTGGTGGGCAATAACCTGGTGAACAACGGCGCGTCCGCACTGACTACGGCATTGGCTATCCAGATTTTCCATGGAGACGCCGGCAGCGGCGCCGGTGTGGCAACGGCAGTCATTACCATTATTATTTTGATTTTCGGGGAGATTACCCCCAAGACCATCGCCGCCCAGAAGGCGGAAAAGGTGGCTTTGCTGGTAGTAAATATCATTGTCTTTTTTAATATGATTTTTACCCCTGTGGTGGCGATTCTGAATGTGGTGACAGGCACTTTTGCCAAGATTCTGGGGTGTGACCCTCGGGAAAAGGCCCCGCTGATTACAGAGGCGGAATTAAAGACCATTCTGAACGTGAGCCATGAGGAAGGCGTTCTGGAAAAGGAAGAACGCACCATGATCGACAATGTGTTTAACTTCGGGGACTTTAAGGCCAAGGATGTTATGACCCCCAGAATGGATATTGTAGCCGTCAGCGCGGAAGCTACTTATGATGAGTATGTGGAGGTATTCCGTCAGGAGGGTTTCTCCCGTGTGCCGGTTTATGAGGAAGATCTGGATAATATCGTGGGTCTGCTTTATGTGAAGGATGTATTTCTGGTGGAGAAGGAGGACTTTTCTCCGGCAAAATATATGCGTGACCCTTATTTTACCTATGAGAGCAAACCTGTGGCGGAGCTGTTCGCGGAAATGCGTTCCAATCGCCTGGGCATTGCCGTGGTGCTGGATGAATATGGCGGCACCGCCGGTCTGGTGACCATGGAGGACGTAGTAGAGGAAATTGTCGGCGAGATCTCCGACGAGTTTGATGATGAAGAAGAAGAAATTGAAGTAGTCAAGGAAGACGAATTCGTTGTAGACGGCAGTACCCGTCTGGAAGACCTGAACGAAATGGTAGGCTGTCATCTGGAATCGGAGGATGTGGATACCATTGCCGGATATATTCTGGTGATTCTGGGGAACTTCCCCCAGGGCGGCGAAGTGGTGGAAACAGACGGTCTGCGGATCGTAGTGGAGAGTATGGAAAAGAACCGGATCGAAAAGCTGCGGATCTACAAAATGCTGCCGGAGGAAGAACCGGAAGAAGAATAAAAAATGAAGATGCAAAAAAAGCGCCGGTCCCCGTATTGGGGGGCCGGCGCTTTTGTGAGTGTGCGTTTTATTTGCCAATCTGTGTCAGTAGATCTTCGATTGCTGTCATATAGTAGTCAGAGGTCTGTACCTTCTGGATGGTGTCACCGATGATAAAGCCGGTATCGTCTACAAAAATAGTAGTGGGCAGACCCTCCAGATTTTCCAGAATCCAGGAAGCCATGTTCTGGTCCGGGGAGATGCCTTTAAAAGTCACGCCGCTTTCTTCGTACGCTTTTGCGATGACTTCTTCCGCCGCGTCATCGGGGGTGTCGATGATAACCTGGATCATGTTGACGTTGGGGTGCTCTTCCTGAAGTCTGTTATAGAGTTCCTGCAGCTGATCCAGCTCATTGATGTCGGGGTAGGCGTAGGATGCCCAGAAATTTACCATGGTAATATCGTAATCATAGAACATGGTACTGGTTACGGCATTCCCCTCCAGATCTGTGGAGATAAAGTTGAAATAGCCTTCGTCCATGGCTGCGACTTCCTCCTGAGAAGGAAGAGAGCTTTCTGCGGCAGTAGGCACAAAGGTCTGGACGGTTTCCTTGAAGGCGGGGATGCCTTCTTCCATCTCTGTATAAACCAGACCGGCGTCAGGAGACAGCTGTGCGACACCATCGGTGGGCTCCCACAGCAGGAAGAAATGGTATTCCTCCTGAGAGGGGAGTTCTTCACAGGAATGGAACAGCTCTTTTTCCGCCGCAACTTCTTCCGATTCCAGATTTTCTTCTTTTACAACAATGAACTCAAACAGGGGCACCATCAGTTCCTCTACGGGGATATCGGATTCCAGGTCATTCATTTCATCCATATTTTCGTCGGGGATATACTGATAGAGCACCTTGGCATAGATGGGCGCGTCAGCGCTCACATAGGAAGTAGGGAACAGATTTACATTATCCCCTTCCGCCCATTCTTCGGGAATGGTGAAGGAAAGCCCGGCTTCTTCCAATGTAACATTTGTTTCCGCTTTCTGGCCGCAGCCGCTGAGCAGAGAAAGTATCAGCGTCAGGCACAGAAGCAGGGATAGCATTTTCTTCATGTGGTAACCTCCGTTTTTGGGGGACGGTGCCCCCTTATTTTTTCGTTCTCTATTATAGTCAAATTCCAGCCGGAGGGCAACCTTTTCCGGGACAGAATCTGGCCGGAAAGGAGGAAAGAATGTATTTTAATGAAACTTTAATCATGGGACAATAAGGATTTAAGACGGCCCTCCTATAATTTTTCTGGGAAAAAGGCTAAGAGACTGTTATAATGGAACAAAGCCTTTGAAAGCAGGAAAAGGAGGGCGTTTATGGAACGGAAAAAGGTTCTTTTGATTGAAGATGAGGTAAAACTGGCCCGGTTCGTGGAACTGGAGCTGCGTTATGAGGGATATGAGGTGACGGTATGTCATGAGGGCAGAGAAGGCCTGCAGAAGGCCATGGAGGATTCCTATGATATGATTCTGCTGGATCTGATGCTGCCGGGACTTTCCGGTATCGAAATCTGCCGGAGGGTACGAAAGTTTTCTCAGGTGCCGATCATTATGCTGACGGCTAAGGATGAGACCATGGATAAGGTGGCGGGGCTGGACAGCGGCGCCGACGATTATCTGACGAAGCCCTTTGCCATTGAAGAGCTGCTGGCCAGAATGCGTGTGGCCTTCAAACATGCCAGAGCCGAGGACAGCAAAAAAGTGGTTCTGGAGGCCAACGGTCTGGTGATTGATACGGAAAAACGGATGGTTACCGTTGACGGCACCGTGGTGGACCTGACGAAAAAGGAATATGAGCTTCTGGTTTATCTGGTGCAGAACAAGAACATCGTTTTGTCCAGAGAGCAGATCCTCAACGAAGTATGGGGCTACAGCTATATTGGGGAGACCAACGTAGTGGATGTGTATATCCGCTATCTGCGCTCCAAAATAGACGAAGCCTTCCAGCGGAAATACATCCATACCATTCGGGGAGTCGGTTATTATGTCAAAGACGAATAAAAAGACGCTGCGCGGCCGGTTTCAGAACCTGGCCATCACAAAGCGGATTACCATATTGTACGGCGGCATTTTTTCGCTGTCTTTAATGATGATAAGCCTGTTCTTTTTTGTCAATATCACGATTCTGGAACAAAATAACGTAAGAGAGCAGCTGGAAAGCACTATCCGGAATATCGAGGAATATCTGGATCAAGGCGGGACACTGACCAATGAGGTTCTGGAGCAGCTGCTGGACAACAAATATGTGGAAGTCAGCGTATTTTGCATTGACGAGAACAAAGGCTACAACAGCCATGTAGGAGAGATCCCTTCTTTTATCCAGAATCCTGTCGGTATTCTGGAACAGGCGACACAGCCTCCCAACGTAATTGATGCTTTATTAGGCAAAAATGACAGCGGAGAGGGTACTGAGATTTCCGGCGAAAGAAAGGTGCAGGAGGAAAAGGAAGGATCAAAGGATTTTCGCATCCGTTCTATCCGGGAAACAGGAAAGGATTTTCAGGAATTTGTTCTGGATGGCATCAATGGGCAGCAGTTTATGCTCATCAATGCGACCTACAAAGCCGGGGAAGAGGTTTACCGAATTCAGGTATTCAAACAGCTGAATGGGAATGGATATTTTATCCGGAATTTCCTGTTTAAAATGGTGCTGGCCGATCTTCTGGGGATTTTCTGTGCTTTTTTGGCGGGACGGTATGTCAGCCGCCGGGTGCTGAAGCCTGTGGAGCAGATTCGTACTACGGCGGAGCGTATCAGTATTGAGGATTTGAGCCAGAGGATCGATCTGGAAGGCCCAGATGACGAGATGCGGGAGCTTTCCCAGACCTTTAACTCCATGATTGACCGTCTGGAAGTGGCCTTCCAAAAGCAGAATCAGTTTGTTTCTGATGCCTCCCATGAACTGCGTACGCCCATTTCTGTCATTCAGGGCTACGCCAACCTGATTAACCGCTGGGGCAAGAGCAATCCGGAGGTTTTGCAGGAATCCATTGATTCCATCCTGAGCGAGACGGAGCATATGAAGGAACTGATCCAGAATCTGCTGTTTCTGGCAAAAAGCGACCAGAACCGGATGAATACCAAGAAAGAACCCATGTTCCTGAATGATGTGGCGAAGGAAACGGCCAGAGAAATGGAACTTCTGGACAGCAGACGGGAGATCACCTACGAAGAGGAAGGTCTGGCAGAGGTTTATGGCGATGTGGATCTTCTGAAGCAGATGCTTTGGATTTATGCGGAAAATGCCCTGAAATACACGGCGGAGGACGGCAAAATACAGATTCGTGTCTGGAAGGATAAGAAATACGGCTATGTTTCTGTAAAAGACAACGGCGTTGGCATCGCCAAGGAAGAACAGGACAAGATCTTTGACCGGTTCTACCGGGCCGATAAATCCAGAAACAAAGAGATTTCCGGCACAGGACTGGGGCTGGCCATCGCTTTGTGGATTGCCCATAGTCATGACGCCCAGATACAGGTGGAAAGCAGCCCGGGAGAAGGGTCCGCCTTTATTACGAAATTCCGGTTGTATGAAAAACCGGCAGAGCCGAAAAATGGCAAAAAAGAAGAAAAGAAAAAAACGATGAAGCAGGAGGAAGTTCTTGTGGAGGAACAGCATCCTGCGGAAGAGAAATAAAGAAAAGTCCGACATCTTGTGTAAGAAAGATGCCGGATTTTTTTGTGAAGGCATATCCCAACTTTGTTGGCCATATATTGGGTAACAGGAGGGATGAGCAATGACGCAGCGCAGGAAAAGAACGTACCCGCCATACCGGCGGAAGGGAGCAAAACGGAGAACGGAGGCCAGCCGGATGGAAAAGGGACGGGATTTGTTTTTGTTCCGGCTGTATATCGTGATGGTGGTCGGCGGGGCAGTGACACTGCTGTCCTTTTTTCATACGGAGACATCAGAGCAGTTTATCCAACAGGTGAAGGAGACCATCTCCTATCAGATTCCGGCGGAGGAGATTTGGGAAAAGAAGGAGGCGCTGGCGGTATTTTTGGAGGAACGCCAGCTGACGTTGCCCGTCTTGTCGCCCAAAGAGGAGAAAATCTTTGTGCCGGAGGAAGAAGGAACGCCCTAGTCCTGTGCTGGCCGTAAGCTGGATGCCAAAAATGGAGGAATGGATATTGCCGTTGGAGGGGACTGTGACCTCTTCCTGCGGGGAACGGACCAGTCCTATGGTGGGAGAGACGGAGTTCCATGACGGGCTGGATATTGCCGTGGCCGAAGGGACGCCAGTGGCGGCGGTGAAAAGTGGAGAGGTGACCGGCGTAAGGGAATCGGAGACGCTGGGGCTGGCGGTGACCTATCTGACCACAGACGGCTTTGAGATTACTTATGCTCATTTGCAGAAGGCGCTTGTTTCCCCGGGGGAGAGCGTAAAGCAGGGGCAGACCGTGGCGCTGTCCGGCAGCAGCGGCTGGTCCACAGGCCCTCATCTTCATTACCGGGTGAAAAAGGACGGTGTGATTTTGGACCCGATGGTGTTTGTGGATTTGCCTGTGACGGCGGAGGTGGAGGCGGAATATGCGGCAAGAGGAGAAAAAATGCCGTGATTTTTCGTGCAAAAGACCGGATTTTCCTGTATGATGGTATAGGAACGAAGAAGCAAGGGAGGAAAACCGGTGAAACGGGTACTGATGGATATTTCCGGGGAACTTTCCCGTATCGTGCTGATGGAGCAGGGAGAGCCCGCGGAAGTATATTATGAAAGCAAGGCGGAGGCAAGTCTGGTGGGGAATATTTATGCCGGAAGAGTGGAAAATGTAATCCCCACTTTGCAGGCGGCTTTTGTGGATATTGGGGTGGAAAAAAACGCCTATTTGTATTATGGAAAAAAGAGAGCCGCCTCTGACGAGGAAAAAACAAACCGGCCCAAGGCGGGGGAAACAGTGCTGGTGCAGGTGGAAAAGGACGCTGTCGGAGAAAAGGGCGCTGTTTTGACAAGGGAGATTTCCTTTGCCGGGAAGTTTCTGGTGCTGCTGCCGGGAGAGGCGGGGGAGATCGGCATTTCCCGCAAGATTGCCAAAGAGGAGGAACGGCAGAGGATCCGGGGGATTTTGGAACAGATCCTGCCCAAAGAGCATGGCGTGATTGTGCGGACCAACGGAGCGGGACGGGTCGAGCCCGCCTTTCAGGCGGAACTGGGTCAGCTGCTGGAAAAATGGAATTGTCTGAAGCAGGCGGAATATCGGAAACCGCCGGCGCTTTTATGGCGGGAAAATCTGCCGGCGCTGAAGGCGGCCAGAGACTTTTATGCCGCCGATGTGGATTCCTTTGTGGTCAATGACAAAGAGACTTATGAAAAACTGTTGGAAACAGGGGATTTCAATGGGGAAGGCCAACCGAAGCTGGAACTCTATCAGGATAAGATCCCGCTGTTTTCCGCCTTTTATGTGGAAAGCAAGCTGGAAAAGGCACTACAGCAGAGGGTATGGCTGAAAAGCGGCGGTTTCCTGGTCATTGAGGAAACAGAGGCCTGCGTGGTTATGGATGTGAATACAGGCAAGATCAACGGCAAGGGCGATCTGGAAAAGACCATCCGCAAAACCAATCTGGAGGCAGCGGAGGAAGCGGCCAGACAGATGCGTCTGAGGAACTTGTCCGGCATCATCATCATTGATTTTGTGGACATGGTCCATGAGGAGGATCGCCGGCTGGTGACAAAGACTCTGGAGATGGCTGTAGCCAAAGACCGGATCAAAACGGTGGTGGTAGGCTTGACCCAGCTGGGCCTGATGCAGGTGACCAGAAAGAAAACAAGACCCTCTCTGCTGCGTCAGATCAGTACAAAGTGCCGCAGCTGCGAAGGCAGCGGCAGAGTGTTTTCGCCGGAATGGATTGTGGCGAAAATGCGGCGGGAAACGAGGACGATACTTGCCGGCGGAATGTGTCCCGGGCTTTTGGTCCATGGCGACCGGCGGCTGCTGGCGGCTTACGCGGGAAAGGACGGCTGCTTTCTGCGGCAGATGGAAGAGGAGTATCTGGCGTCTGTCACTCTTTGTGAGCAGGAAGGGGCGGCGTATGGTTGGTACGACCTGGAGCGGCAGGAAAAAAGAATCGGCAAAGAATCTTGATTTTTCATGCAATAATGGCAACAAACCCCCGTCTTTGGCGGGGGTTTTTCGTTTTATTTGTATAGAATACACGGCAGGATGCAAGAATTGTTTCTTGACAGGTATGTAAAAAAGCTATAAAATAAAAAAGGTGTATTATGCACTGCTTATGGCGAAGTGAAACAAAAACGTACTTTGAAAACAAAATATAGAGGAGGTGTTTTTCATAGAACCGATAAGTATTATCTGTGCTGTGGTAGGCCTTCTTCTTGGGGTGATTGCAGGTGTTTTTTACAGAAAACGGATTGCGGAAGCAAAGGTTGGCGTGGCGGAAGAGCGTGCCAATAAGATCGTGGAAGAAGCAGTAAAAGATGCGGAGGCAAGAAAAAAAGAAATTCTCCTGGAAGCGAAGGAAGACAGCATCAGAACAAAAAATGAACTGGAAAAAGAAGTTCGTGACAGAAGAAACGAACTGCAAAGAAATGAAAGACGTATGTTCCAGAAGGAAGAAGCGCTGGACAGAAAGACCGAAGCGCTGGAGCGCAAGGAAGAACAGATGTCCAAAAAGCTGGACGAACTGGAAAAACAGAAGGAAGAAGCCAAGGAGCTGCGGGAAAAGCAGCTGCAGGAACTGGAACGCATTTCCGGTCTGACAACGGAAGAAGCGAAGAACTATATCCTGGCTATGGTGGAAACCGACGTCAAACACGAAGCAACGCTGATGATCAAGGAAATCGAAAGTAAGGCCAAAATGGAGGCGGACAAACGTTCCAGAGAGATCGTTGCCAACGCCATCCAGAGATGCGCTGTGGATCATGTGGCGGAAACGACCGTTTCTGTGGTACAGCTGCCCAATGATGAAATGAAGGGCCGTATCATTGGCCGTGAGGGCAGAAATATCCGCGCGCTGGAAACATTGACCGGCATCGACCTGATTATTGACGATACACCGGAGGCAGTGATCCTGTCCGGTTTTGATCCTGTCCGCAGAGAAATTGCCAGAATCGCGCTGGAAAAACTCATTGTGGACGGCCGTGTCCATCCTTCCCGTATTGAGGAAATGGTGGAAAAGGCCAAAAAAGAAGTGGAGACCATCATCAGAGACGAGGGCGAAGCGGCTACCTTCGACACCGGCGTCAATGGGCTTCATCCCGAGCTGGTAAGACTGCTGGGGAAACTGAAATACAGAACAAGCTATGGTCAGAACGTACTGAAACATTCCATCGAAGTGGCCCATCTGGCTGGCCTGATGGCGGCAGAATTGGGTGTAGACGTGAATATGGCCAAGAGAGCTGGTCTGCTTCATGATATCGGCAAGAGCGTCGATCATGAAATGGAAGGTTCTCATGTCAGCATCGGCGTAGGGCTGCTGAAGCGCTACAAGGAATCCCATCTGGTCATCAATGCGGTGGAGGCCCACCACGGAGATGTGGAACCCCAGAGCATTATTGCCGTACTGGTACAGGCTGCGGATGCTATTTCCGCCGCAAGACCCGGGGCAAGACGGGAGACTTTGGAATCTTACATCAAGCGGCTGCAGAAGCTGGAAGAGATCGCCGATAATTTCAAGGGCGTTGAAAAATCTTTCGCAATTCAGGCTGGTCGCGAATTGCGGATCGTCATAATTCCGGAGGATGTCAGCGACGAAGGCATGACGCTTCTTGCGCGGGAGATCGCCAAGAAGATCGAGGAGGAGCTGGAATATCCGGGCCAGATCAAGGTAAACCTGATCCGGGAAACAAGAGCGGTAGATTACGCGAAATAAGAAATCAGAAAATACAGAGAGAATTTCATGGAGATTCTCTCTGTTGTATTTTACGCGGAAAGAGAGGAAGCGCATGAAAGAATGGAAATCCTTTTCCTTTCGGTACGGGCGGAACGATGGGCAGATGGCCTGGTACCGTCTGGATGACGAAAAGGGACTGAATATCGGCATTGACCTCTATGATGGGGAGGAGCACAGTCTGCGCTGTGAACCGGAACAGAGCTGGGCGGAGCGTCTGGCGGCACTGCTGGCGGCGCATCAGGTGGAAAAATGGGACGGCTTTTATGATATTGACACCTGTATGTGCGCCGGGGATTCCTGGGTATTCCATGCCTACGCCAAGGATGGGCAGGAGATCCATGCCATGGGACATTCCCAATATCCGGAGGGCTTCTGGGAAACAAAGGCGGCGCTGGACGAGCTGTTTCTGGCGTTGATGGCGGAATACGAAAAAGGGGAGCAAGGCTGAGCCCCTCCAAAGAAAAAGCATGACACTCTTTGAAATTCAAGGAGCGCCATGCTTTTTTCTGTTTATTCTGTTTTCAGCTGTTCGATAAGTTCTTCTTTTGGTGTGATATAAATGGTTTTATTGGTAAGATAAATGACCATGCCGGGCTTTGCGCCGTTGGGTTTTTTCACGTTTTTGCGCAGGGTATAGTCCACGGGTACCATAGAGCTGTTTTTGGCCTTGCTGTAATAGGCCGCCAGAGAGGCCGCTTCCTCCAGCGTGGGAACGGGTACTTCCCCTGTGCCGTTGGTGCGGATGATGACATGGGAGCCGGGGATCTCTTTGGTGTGCATCCAGATATCCGTAGGTTCCGCCGTCCGCAGGGTCAGTTCGTCGTTTTGCAGATTGCTTTTTCCCACCAGAATTTCAAATCCATCTGAGGAAATGTAGCGCATGGGCTTCGCCTTCTTGGGTTTCTGCTGGCCTTTTTTCAAAGGCTGTCTGCGGATGAAGCCGCTTTCTGCCAGCTCGGTACGGATTTCCGCCAGATCGGCGTCGTCCTTTACGGCATCCAGGGCGTTGAGGACGCTTTCCAGATAGGCCAGTTCCTCGTCATTCTGTTTCTGCTGGATCTCCATGGCCGTCAGCGTACGTTTTGCCTTATTATATTTATTGAAATAAGACTGGGCGTTTTCCGCCGGTGTTTTTTCCGGGTCCAGACGGATCTCGATTTCCTTCATTTCCGGGTCATAGAAATTGATGGCACGGAAGGAGGCTGCTTTGGGAGGGATGGCGTAAATATTGGCCGTAATCAGTTCCCCTTTCAGTTTCCATTTATCTTTTCCCGCCACATCCCGCAGGGTTTTCTGCTGGATGTCTTTTTTCTTGACGCACCGCTCGATATTGGTCATGACCAGACGGCGGGTGTCATGGGATTTCTGGCGGATATGAGCGGCATTGTCCCGCTCGGTGTAAAACACCTCCAGCAGTGCGGAGATGGTGGGGTATTCCTTTTTGGGCAGGCCCGCGAACTGGGTCATTTCCAATACGCCGAAGTCCAATGCCCGTCCGCCTTCCTTCTGATAATAAACGGCGGGAGAGAAATGGTTTTGCCGAACCTCTTCCATGACCTGCCGGAATGCGGAAAAGAGGGCCGTTTCCTGTTCTCCCTTTAACTGCACACAGGCGTCGGAGGCATCCAAACCGGCCCGGTGGCAGATTTCCGCCGCCATAACGGGACTGATGCCGGTATAGGTTTTATAGAGGAATTCCTGCAGCTGCCGTCCCTCCTGTGTATGGAGCAGGGAGCGGAAAGAAGGTTCCTCCAGTTCCAGCGGATTTTTCTTGTCCTGAGAAGGCGGGAAGACATAGGTCTTGCCCGGCAGGACCTCCCGGACGGAGCTTTTTTCGTGGGAGACCCGCTTGATAGAGTCCAGTATTTTGTTATTTTCATCGGTCAGGATCAGGTTGCTGTGTTTGCCCATGATTTCCAGAATCAGGTTTTTCACCGTCAAATCGCCCATTTCGTTGGCGGATTCTATTTTCAGGATCAGGATGCGCTCGAAATCCGGCTGGCAGATATCCAGTATCCTGCCACCGGCAATATGCTTGCGCAGTACCATGCAGAAAAGAGGGGCGGTCATGGGGTTTTCCCGGGCCTGCTCCGTAATATGGATCCGGGGATGGCCGGAATTGGCCGAGGCCAGTACCTTGTAGTTGGCGCCCATGCCCCGTACGGAAAATCGGATCTCATCGGCCAGGGGCTGATGGATTTTGTCGATTCTGCCGCCCACCAGTTTTTCTCTTAATTCCGCCGCAATGGCCGCGGTGGTAATGCCGTCCAGTGCCATGGCTCTTCCTCCTTTTTGTCGTTATTTTTCTTCAGAAAAATAGTATAGCATGGTTTTGGATACGTTAAAAGAAGAAAGATTAAAATTTCATTAAAAATAATGGATACAATCGGCAATTTTCCTTGTCAAAGAGAGTGTGTCTGCGTATAATAGAAATCACGACAGAAGGCGGAAGCTGGATAAAATCCCGCTTCATGAGGAAATGAGGCGAAGATAATATAAAACAGCCCATCGACGATTTTTAGAAAAGGACGGAAAATTATGAGTGGAAATGTTAGAAGCATGACGGGCTATGGCCGGGGCGAGCATATTGCGGAGGACAGAAAGTTTGTTGTGGAGATGAAATCAGTCAATCACCGCTACAACGATATGACCGTAAAACTGCCCAGATCTCTGGCAAGTCTGGAGGATAAGATCAAAAAACGGGTAATGCAGGATGTATTCCGCGGCAAAACCGATATTTACATCAGCTTTGAGACTTTTTCCGCGGAGGATGTGGAGGTCAAGCTCAATGAGGCGCTGGCGGCGGCCTATGCCGAAAAGCTGCGGGCGCTGGAAGTACTCTTTGGGGAATCCTGTTCCGATAAGGTGACTCTGGCGGCAAAATTCCCCGATGTCATCACCGTGGAAAAAACCCAGAAGGAAGAGGAAGTCATCTGGGCGGCGCTGCTGCCCGCGCTGGAAGAGGCTGTGGGAAACTTTGTTTCCATGCGGTCGGCGGAAGGCGAAAACCTGAAAAACGATATTTTAGGCAAGGCCGCGCGGATTGAGCGTCTGGTGGCGGAAGTAAAAGAATACGCGCCGCAGGTAGTGGTGGAATATCAGGAGAAGCTGATGGGACGCCTGAAGGAATTGCTGGATGGCGTAGATGTGGACCCCCAGCGGGTAGCGACGGAAGTGGCTATCTTCGCGGACAGAGGCTGTGTGGATGAGGAAATCACCCGTCTGGAAAGCCATCTGGTACAGCTGCGGGAGATTCTGGAAAAAGGCGGACAGGTAGGCCGGAAACTGGATTTCCTGATCCAGGAGATGAACCGGGAATCCAATACCATTGCCTCCAAGGCTAACGATATCCGTCTGGTGAAGGCAACCATCGAGTTAAAGAGCGAGATCGAAAAAATCCGGGAGCAGATCCAGAATTTGGAGTGATGTTATGGAACGCATCCAGTTTTTAAATATTGGTTATGGAAACGTTGTATCCGCTAACCGGGTCATTGCTATTATCAGCCCTGATTCCGCGCCGGTGAAGCGGATCATGCAGGAAGCGAAAGAAAAAGGAAATCTGATCGACGCCACCTACGGCAGAAAGACAAGATGCGTGATCGTTATGGATAACGGTCATGTGGTGCTTTCACCGAATATGCCGGAAACGGTAGGCGGCAGATTGTCGGCGGAGCAGAAGGGGAATGTGTAATGAAGAAACAGGGATTATTATTGATTATTTCCGGTCCGTCCGGTTCTGGCAAGGGTACTATTGTGGAACAGCTGAAGGCAAAGGATGATTTTTCCCTTTCCATTTCGGCTACCACAAGATCCCCCAGAGAATACGAGGAGGACGGCGTACATTATTTTTTCCGCACCAGGGAAGAATTTGAGCGTATGATCGAAAATCAGGAGCTTCTGGAATGGGCGGAGTTCTGCGGCAACTGCTACGGAACCCCACGGACCTATGTGACCGATCAGATGCAGAAGGGCCAGAATGTGATCCTGGAAATCGAAGTGCAGGGCGCTTTGCAGGTGAAAAAGCTGTATCCTGACGGTGTTCTGATCTTTCTGGTGCCGCCCAATCTGGAGGAATTGGGCAGACGTCTGACCAAGCGGGGGACGGAGGACAAGGAGACCATCAACCGCCGTATCCACAGAGCGCTGGAAGAAATGGAATTTGTACCGCAGTACGATTATGTAGTCGTCAACGATACCATAGAGCAGGCCACGGAGGACATTTTGACCATCGTCCGTGCGGAATCTATGAAATGCAGCAGAAACAAGGAAATCAAAAAGGTATTTAAAGGAGAGATATAATTATGTTAAGACCATCTTATACAGACCTTCTGGATGTTATCACGAAGGATTCCGATGATATTACACTGGGCAGCAGATATACCATCGTGATCGCGGCGGCAAAGAGAGCCAGACAGTTGGTAGACCACGCGGAACCTATGGTCAGCGATACAAAGGTAGATAAACCCGTTTCTATCGCCATCAATGAACTCTATCAGGGCAAGATCAAAGTCCATCAGGGCCGTCCTGCCGCAGAGGAAGAGGCGGAAGAAACAGAAGAGCTGATGGACGCGGTATCCGCAGAAGAAGAAACCGCGGAAGAAGAAACAACAGAAGAAATCTGATCGAAGGAAAAAGGGTGTCATTTGGCACCCTTTCCCCATATACGGAAAGGAGGGGATCGGATGCTGTTTGCACATATCATTGTGGATTCCAGAAATCCGGAGACAGACCGGATGTTTGATTATATCGTACCGGAGCGGTGGCAGGAAAAAATCGCAGTGGGCCAGCGGGTCATGGTCCCCTTCGGCAGGCGTAACGCCGGCACGGAAGGCTACGTGATCTCCCTGGCGGAGGAAAGTCAGGTGCCTGCGGAAAAGCTGAAAGCGCTTACGGAGATTCTGGACGAGGGCAGGCCGGTCTTTACGCCGGCGCTGCTGGAACTGGCCTTCTGGATGAAGGAAACGTATTTCTGTACCCTGAACCAATGTCTCCAGGCTATTATGCCGCCGGGGATACGGACCAAAAGTCAGTGGTTTGTGGAATTGGCCCGGGGCAGTGAGGAGCCTACGGCAAAAGAAGCCCGTTTTCTGGATTTTCTGCGGCAAAAGGGCGGCGTAATGCCCCTGCAGGAGGCGGAAGAAGGCTGGGAAGGCAGACTTCAGCCGATTCTGAAAGGACTGCGGGAAAAAGGCCATGTGGTTCTGCGGCAGAAAATTCGGCGGGGAGAATATAAAAATGAGAAGAAATATTATTGGCCCTGCGAGGATCAGGAACTGTGGCGGGAAGCGAAAGCACAGGCACAAAAGGATCGCCGCCTTGCCGCCCGTCTGCGGGTCATGGAAGCGCTGGAAGAAACATCCCCCCTTTCTCTGGCGGAGCTGAAGGAGCGGGCTATGGCAACAGACAGCCCTATCCGGACGCTGGCGGAAAAGGGCCTTCTGCGGGAGGAACGCCAACAGGAAAAAAGAGATGTGTTTTCTTTGGAGGATTATGAAAAAACCACGGCCTTTGTGCCTATGGGAGAACAGGCGGCGGCCCTCGGGGCGATGCGGGCGGAATTGGCCAGAGAGAAGAAACGGCCCGTACTGCTTCACGGTATTACCGGCAGCGGAAAAACGGAGGTTTATATGCAGATGATCGCGGAGGTCATTGCCCAAGGAAAGCAGGCCATTGTACTGGTACCGGAAATTTCTTTGACGCCCCTTATTATGGAACGGTTCATTTCCCGGCTGGGGAATGCTGTTTCCGTGACTCACAGCCGCCTTTCCACAGGGGAGCGGCTGGATCAGTGGCGAAAGGCCAGAGATGGGGAGATTTCCGTTATGATCGGTCCCCGGTCGGCGCTGTTTACGCCTTTTTCCGATGTGGGCATCATCGTCATGGATGAATGTCACGAAACCAGCTATGATTCCGATATCACCCCCAAGTACCACACGGTAGATGTGGCCGAAAAGCTGGCGGAGCTGACGGGGGCCCTGCTGGTTATGGGCAGCGCTACGCCGGATATTGTGTCTTATCACCGGGCGGCAACAGGGGAGTATCTTCTTTTGGAACTGAAGGAACGGACCAAGGGCAGTCTTTTGCCTGCCGTTACAGTGGCAGATATGCGCCGGGAACTGGAGGAGGGCAACCGTTCTCCCTTCAGCCGGGAACTGGCGGAGGCCATTGGTGAAAACCTGCGGAAAAAAGAGCAGACCATGCTGTTTTTGAACAGGCGAGGCTATGCCACCTTTGTTTCCTGCCGGAAATGCGGGGAGGCCATGGTCTGCCCGGAATGTAATATTACCTATACGTATCACGCCAGAGAACAGGCACTGATGTGCCATTACTGCGGCAGACAGGTGCCCCTGCCTAAGGTATGCCCTTCCTGCGGTTCCTCCTATATCCGGTATTTCGGCACGGGGACCCAGAAGATCGAGGAGGAGGTCTGCCGGATGTTTCCGGAGGCCAGAGTGCTGCGGATGGATCTGGATACGACTATGACAAAAAACAGCCATGCGAAGATTCTGGAACTTTTCGGAAAGGGACAGGCGGATATTCTGGTGGGGACCCAGATGATCGCCAAGGGACATGATTTTCCCAATGTGACGCTGGTGGGGATTCTGGCGGCGGACGCCTCTTTGCGTTCCGGGGAGTATACGGCGGCGGAGAACTGCTTCCAGCTGCTGACCCAGGCGGCGGGCAGAGCCGGACGGGATAGTCTGCCGGGACGGGTCATCATACAGACCTATGAGCCGGAAAACTACGCCGTAACCATGGCGGCGGAACAGGATTACAAAGGATTTTATGAGGAAGAGATCAAAATGCGTCAGGCCATGGAGTATCCGCCCTTTTCCCATCTGTTTTCCGTTCTGGTGACGGGAGAGAAGGAGGAAGAGGTTATCCATGCGGCCAATTATCTGGGGGCCTTGATGCAGCATTACAGCAAAAAGGCGGAGACCACCGTTTTGGGCCCCTCTCCGGCGGCATTGCCCAAATTCCGTGGAGAATACCGCTGGCGGATATTGGCTAAGGGAAAGGACGGAAAACGGCTGGCGGCCTATGGCGCTTACTGCGTGGAGCGAGCCAAAAAGGAAGCGGGACGGCAGATCCATTTTCATATGGCTTTCGATCCCCGGAATATTGTATAGGGTGAAAAAATATGGTACAATTACCATTACTTGCTGAGGACAGAAAACATACGGTTTTTGTGTAAAAAGCGTTTTTAGGAGGTAATCTATATGGCAACAAGACAGATTCGGCTGAGCACAGATGAGGTACTGCGCAAGATCTGCAAGCCGGTAAAAGAGATCAATCAGAATACATTGACACTGCTGGACGATATGGCGGAGACCATGTATGCGGCCAACGGCGTTGGTCTGGCGGCGCCGCAGGTAGGCGTATTGAAACGGATGGTGACCATTGACATCGGCGACGGTCTGGTAGAACTGATTAACCCTGTCATTTTAGAGGCAAAGGGTTCCCAGATCGACTACGAGGGCTGCCTGAGTATTCCCGGCGCCAGCGCCAGAGTGGACCGTCCCGAATATGTGAAAGTAGAGGCTTTGAACCGGAACGGGGAAAAGATCATTGTGGAGGGCGAAGAACTGATGGCGGTGGCTCTGTGCCATGAGCTGGATCATCTGGATGGTGTGCTTTACATCGACAAGGCTCTGCCGGAAGAAGAATAAGGAGGAACATCTATGCGTATCGTATTTATGGGAACGCCGGATTTTGCCGTTCCTTCTCTGGAAGCCCTGCTGACAAAGCACGAAGTGGTGCTGGTGGTGACACAGCCCGACAAGCCCAAGGGCAGAGGAAAAAAGCTGGTGCCTACACCCGTGAAGGCCTGCGCGCTGGAACATGGTATCCCGGTGGTGCAGCCGGAAAAGGTGCGGGAAGAGGCTTTTGTGGAAGAACTGCGCGGCTATGCGCCAGATCTGATCGCTGTCACGGCTTTTGGCCAGATTTTGACAGAGCCGATTTTGAACATGCCCCAATATGGCTGTATCAATGTCCATGGCTCTCTCCTGCCCAAGTACCGTGGGGCGGCGCCTATGCAGTGGTCTATCATTGACGGGGAAACAGTGACCGGTATCACCACCATGTATATGGCAAAAGGACTGGACAGCGGCGATATGCTGCTGAAAAAAGAAGTGGAGATCCTGCCGGAGGATACCTTCCAGGATCTGCACGATAAAATGGCCAAAGCGGGAGCGGAACTGCTGCTGGAAACTCTGGACGCTATGGAGGCAGGTACTCTGACCAGAGAGGAACAGGACCATGACAAAGCTACTTACGCGCCCATGATTACAAAGGAAACAGGACATATCGACTGGTCCAAAGGCGGACAGGAGATCATCAATCTGATTCGGGGACTGAATCCGGCGCCGGCGGCCTATACGGAATATGAAGGGGAAGTGCTGAAGATCTTCCGCGCCGAAAAATGGCAGGAGGATGTGCCGGAGGCAGCCTGCAGTGAGATCCTGGCGGTGACCAAAAAAGGCTTTGCCGTCAAATGCGGCGACGGCGCCCTGATGGTGCTGGAACTGCAGGCCAGAGGCGGCAAACGGATGAGCGCGGACGCTTATCTGCGGGGGCATGAGGTAAAGACGGGCGTCCTTTTACAGTAACAGAATCACTGAAAAAGGAGGAATTCTATGTATATAGATGTTTGGTTTCCCATATTGATTATTGCGTTTTTGCTGGCGGGAGCGGCGCAGATGAAGGTTTCTTCCGCCTATAATAAATATTCCCGGGTGCCCAACCGCAGAGGGATTTCCGGGGAGGAGGTCGCGGCCCAGATGCTGCAGAACGCTGGTATTTTTGATGTGCGGATTGAGCGGATCGCCGGGAATCTGACGGATCATTATGATCCTAGAACAAAGACCCTGCGGCTTTCCGCCGGCGTATACGGCGGCAGGAGTATTGCCGCTTTGGGGATTGCCGCCCATGAGACCGGCCACGCCATCCAGCATGACAGGGGCTATGTGTTCCTGGCGCTACGGAGCATGATGGTGCCGTTGTCTAATCTGGGATCTACACTGGCCTTTCCTCTGATCCTGATTGGTCTGCTGTTCGGAGGACATTCCGCCAGTCTGTGGATTACTTTAGGGATTGCTTTTTATGCGCTGGCAGTGCTGTTTACGCTGATTACGCTGCCGGTGGAATTCAATGCCTCCGCCAGAGCGCTGGATATGCTGGAGGATCAGTATTTTCTGGACAGCGATGAAATGCCTGGTGCCAGAAAAGTTCTTTCCGCCGCTGCCATGACTTATGTGGCCGCTGCCGCTGTGGCGGTACTGCAGCTGCTGCGTCTGATCTCTATATTTGGCAGAAGAAATGATTAAAACGAAAATATTTTTCAGGATATCATACCAATAAAACTAAGATCGCCGAAATCCTTGTCTAACGCAGGGGTTCCGGCGATTTTGCCTTTGAGGCGGAGAATGGCGCTGTTTGTAGGTTTTTACGAGGTTCTTTCTGATGAAAAGAAAAAAATAAATAAAATCTTAAGGATTTTGAAAGGGGAAAATGTGGAAACAGACCATGGAACATGGTATAATCTATGCCATAGAACTTTATCTTTCAGGGTTTTATGTGTAATTTGCGAAAAAAGGAGGAGTATGTATGAGAAGAAAAATTGCGGCGTTTTTGTGTGCGATTCTGTGTCTGGCCGCTTTTACCGGATGTTCCAAGGAAGAACTGGGCTATCTGGCTATGAGCGCCGACGCGGTAAGCACCATGAAACAGAGTGAAACCACAGGCAGCGCTGAGATCTATGTGGATCTGGATGCGTTGAAGTCTGTTGTGGCGGAAGTATCTTTGGCGGCTGGCTCTACGCAGGAAATGACAGACCGTCTTCTGGCGGATATGTCCGCGCTGACAGGCAAAAAGACAGCAACATTGGATTATACCGTGCAGATGGATCTGGAAGAGATGAGCTATATGTTCGATCTGGATCTGACCTATGACAATCAGATTTATTCCTTTGGCAGAATGTATTACGGCTTAAAGGACGGCGTTTATGTTTCTACAGAGGCGCTGTGGAGCGCATATCGTCTGCTGTGTGAATTTACAGAGGACGACGGCAGCTTCCTGTATGACGAGGCCTTTGCCGATGAATGGAAGGCACAGCTGAACGCGGAGAAATATATTTGTGTTCTGGATATGAATGATCTGGGTCTGACCCGGGAAGAACTGGATGCGCTGATGCCGGAAGGCAGCTTTGACGATCTGGCGAAAGCGGCTCTGGATTTGTATCGGAATGGTTTCTCCGGCTTTACCACTGGTATGGTAACAGAGATCCCGGACGGCTACCGTATTGCGGCTACCGGCAAGGAATGTGCGCAGCTGCTGGCAGACCTGCTGCAGTATGTGGCAGACCATCCCGGAGAAATGCTGGATGCCCTGAATGCTTACCTGCAGGCTTCCTTTGCGTATGCCAATGCGGCAGAAAGTGATACCGCAATGGTAACAGACGCACTGGCAGATGTAAAAGAGGACCCTTCGGAAATGACAGCAGCGCTGCTGAGCGCAAAAGCGGCGGTAGAATCTGTTATGGCCGATGAATGTTACAGCATCCTGCTGGACGGCTTCAGTTACAGCGCGGATATGGTAAAACAGGGTGACAGATATGTTTCCCATGAATCTTACAGCTTCAAGGACGGCAATAAGGCAGTCTTTACCATGAACAGCACAAGCACCATGGCGGCAAAACCCAATGGCGTGGTATTCCCTTCTCAGAGCGTATCTCTGGACGAAGTAACAGCAAAAACCACCGCACTGGTAGATAAATATGATCCCGTGACCGGTGTGACAATGACATGGTACCCTGCGGACGCTTCTTCCACAGCTGTCCTGCAGAAAACAAGACAGACCGAGGTAGGCGCTCTGATGGGTTCCGATACGACGCTGGTGGATTATGTGATCCAGGACGGCAGAGCATATCTGCCTCTGCGTGACGTATGTGATGCACTGGGCGTAGAAGTGGTTTGGGACGCCAATACAAGAACGGCCTCCGCAGTGGTAGATGGTACAGCGGTACAGCTGGACAGCCAGCTGTATGACGGCGTATCCTATCTGGCAGTCAGAGGTTTTGACGCCCTTGGTTATACCGTATCCTATGTAAATGAGGACGGCACCCATATGGCAACGCTGGCAAAATAAATAGATTTGAAGAATACTATGAAAAACAGGAAGGCAAAGCCCCCTCAATGGGGGCACGCCTTCCTGTTTTTATTTGTTTTTATTTGTTTTTTTGTGTTTTTTCCCGCAGGGCCTCCCACAGGGAGTAGGGAATGGAAAGATTGCCTTTCCCTCTGCCCAGCTGGATATCCGGTTTATTGTCCCCGTGGAAATCACTGCCGCCGGAAGGCAGCAGATGAAATTCCTCTGCCAGACGCAGGATCTGTTTTGTCTGGGCGGGGGTATAGGTGGAATAAAAGCACTCGATGCCGTCCAGACCAAAGCCGCAGAGCTCCCGGCAAAGTTCCCGCAGACCGTTTTCCTCCAGTCCGTACAGGGTAGGATGGGCCAGCACAGCCACACCTCCTGCGGCGTGGATGGTGTCGATGCACAGCTTTGGCGTAAGGAATTCCCGTGCCACATAACCGGGGCAGCCGGGAGAAAGATAGCGGGAAAAAGCGGCAGCCCGGTCAGGCACCAGATGCTTTTGCAGAAGCACATTGGCAAAATGGGCCCGGGTAATGATTTGTCCGCCGGCGTTTTTCGCCACTTCCTCCAGTGTAACAGGCAGGCCGATGGCGCGCAGCTGGGCCGCCATTTTTTCGTTCCGCCGATCCCGGCTTTCTTTGATTTCCGTCAGTGCCGAGGCGAGAGCGGGGGCATTCGGTGAAAATCCCAGCCCCACAATATGGATCTCCGGCTGGTGGCGATGTTCCCAGAGGGCGGCGAATTCAATGCCGCAAATGGTTTCCATGCCGTGTTTTTCTCCTGCTTCCCGAAACAGCGTCAGTCCATCGGTGGTATCGTGGTCTGTCAGAGCAATGGCGCGAAGCCCCTGCTTTTTTGCCAGGATCACCAGACCCTCCGGAGAAAAGGTGCCGTCGGAGCAGTAGGAATGGGTATGCAGATCAATGGTTTTTTCCAAAATAATCACTTCCTTTGCAGGACCAGTATATCATATCCCGGCCAAAAGGCCCATAAAATAAAGAAAAAAGGTTCGCACGGGGGGATATCATGAAGAAAAAGGACTGCGGGAAAAAGGAAGAACGGGGAGAAAATAAAGTACTGTGCATGATAAAGGCACAGGCGGTGGCTTTTGCCATTACCTGTATCGTTTTTATCGGCTGCGGGATGCTGCTGACCTTTACGGAGCTTTCGGAAAGCAGAGTCCCCGTCATCGCTTTGGTCTGCACAGCCCTGTCCGCGGCAGTGGCGGGCTTTGACTGGGCTTCCTGCCAGAACAAAAGAGGGCTGCTCTGGGGCGTGGCTGCCGGTGCGGTGTACGCGGTGATTCTTTGTTTTGTATTGTCTGCCGCCAGCGGAGATTTTACGCTCCAGCTGTCTTTGGGGATGCACCTTTTGATCGCGGCGGCAGCCGGGGGCGCGGGCGGTATTCTGGCCATGAACAGAAAAAAATGAGCCGGGGCCGCTAAGATTTCTTTGCAATCCATATAAAACTATGCTATACTGTTCGAAGCGGAAAATGAAGGTAGGCTTTTCTTCCAAAAGGAGAAAAGCCGCCTTTCTTTTGCGGAAAAAAGGATTCGCCAAACAGACGAACGGAAAATCAGGAGGAAAAGAACATGAAATCGAAGGGCAGATTGATGCTGTTCCTGATGCTGGTGCTGGCCGTAGGTCTCAGTTTTGTGGCGCTGCGGGGAATCGGCGCCGACGGCAAATGGAGCGCGGCCCAGATCAAGCAGGGGCTGGATCTGAGCGGCGGCGTATACATCGTATACGAAGCAGACAAGGAAAATGTGACCCAGGAGGAAATGAACGCGGCAGTTTCTCTGATCCAAGGGCGTTTGGACTGGAATGGATGGACAGAAGCGGAAGTGGCGCAGGATGGCAGCAACCGCATCCGTGTGGATATCCCCGGCGTGGAAAACGCGGAGGAGGCCATTCGGGAGATTGGGCAGACCGCGCAGCTTGCCTTTAAGGACGAAGCGGGCAACGTGCTTTTGACAGGGGACATGGTAGTCAATGCCACAAAGCAGGTAGGCGCTACCAGCAAAAACGGCCCTTCTGAGCCATATGTGGCGCTGGAATTCAGCGATGAGGGCAAACAGCTTTTCGCGGAAGCCACAAAAGCCAATATCGGCAAGACCATTCAGATCGTAATGGATGACGAGATCATCAGCAGCCCTATGGTATCCACAGAGATTACCGACGGCAATGCCATCATTACGGGCAACTTTACCGGGGAATCCGCGGAAGAACTGGCTTCTTTGATCCGTGCTGGATCTCTGCCCTTTAATCTGAATGTAATCCATATGAAAAATGTAGGCGCAAGACTGGGGGCTGACGCCCTGGACAGCGGTGTAATGGCCGGCATGGTAGGTATCGCTCTGGTACTGCTGTTTATGCTGGTGGTGTACAAGCTGCTGGGACTGGCGGCGGATATTGCCCTGGTGGTATATATCGGTTTGGAAATGGTACTGCTGAGCGCTTTTGGCATCACGCTGACACTGCCGGGGATTGCCGGTATTATTTTGTCCATTGGTATGGCCGTAGACGCCAATGTAGTCATCTTTGAGCGTATCAAAGAGGAACTGGTGGAAGGAAAAACACTGCGGGTTTCCGTAAAGAATGGTTTTTCCAGAGCCCTGCCCGCCATTCTGGACGGCAATATCACAACGCTGATCGCGGCAGTAGTGCTGTTTGTATTTGGTTCCGGCACAGTCAAGGGATTTGCCACAACGCTGATGATGGGCATTATCATTTCCATGTTTACGGCCCTTTGCATTACCCGGATTCTGGTCAACGGTTTTATGTACAGCGGCATATATAACCCCAAGCTTTACGGCTTGCGGACGAAGTAAGGAGGCGGGAAAAATGAAGATCATAGAAAACAGAAGGAAATTTTTCGCCGTTTCCATACTGGTAATCTGTATTGGCATTGCGGCGATGATCGTACAGTCTACGGCAGGCAACGGCGCCTTCCGTTATGACGTGGAATTTACCGGCGGTACCTCCATGGAGATCGACATGGGGCAGGAATGTGACCAGGAAGAACTGCGCCAGATCATTGAGGAGGTTACAGGCCAGAGCAGCCCGCAGATTCAGCAGGTGCTGGGCAGCAACGAGGTGGCTGTAAAAATGCAGTCCATTGACAGCGATACAAGGCAGCAGCTGATGGCGGCGATTCAGGAGGTATATCCCCAGGCACAGGCGGGAGAAATTTCCGACGTAAGCGCTACTGTCAGCAGCGAAATGCAGACAGCGGCCATCAAGGCCACATTGATCGCCGGGATCGCCATGCTGATCTATATTTCCCTGCGGTTTAGGGACGTGCGGGCAGGCGCCAGCGCCATTATCGCTTTGTTCCATGATATTCTGGTGGTATTGACGGCCTATGCTGTCTTTCGTATCCCGGTCAACAATACGTTTATTGTAGTGCTTCTGACCATACTGGGGTATTCCATTAACTCTACTATCGTTATTTTTGACCGAATCCGGGAAAATAAGGATAAATTCCGCAAAAATCAGACGGCGGAAAAGATCGATAAAAGCGTCAGCCAGACATTGGCGCGTTCTATCAATACATCTTTGACAACTTTGTTTACCGTAGGCGCCATTTATGTTCTGGGCGTGCAGTCCATCAAGGAATTTGCCCTGCCCATGATGATCGGCATATTGGCAGGGGCATATTCCTCTGTATGTATTTCCGGCTCCATATGGTACACACTGCTGCCAAAGCAGGAAAAAGAATGACTTTTTCCGGCGGCACCGGCCTTTGAAGCGGGAAAAAGACTCCCCCTTGACGTCCTTGGGACAAGAGGGGGAGATTTTTTTGCTTTTTCCCGGAAAGTATGGATTTTTAACGGCTTGCGCTATTGTATTTCCGTGGACATAATGATAATATAATTTCGATTGAGTTTTTTTGGAAATGAGAACGGCGGCAGGTGCGGCGCACTCTGCGCGCAAGGAGGAAATTATGAAAATAGTAATCGTTGGGGACGGTAAAGTGGGGAGCACCATCGCAAAACAGCTTTCCACGGAAGGACATGACATCATTGTCATCGACAGCAATCCCAGAGCGTTGGCAGGCTCCGGCAATACCATGGACGTTATCTGTCTGGAAGGGAACGGCTGTACCGTAACCATGCAGCAGGAGGCTGGGGTGCCGGATTCGGATCTGCTGATCGCGGCGACCTCTGCTGACGAAGTGAATTTATTATGCTGTCTGCTGGGAAAGAAGCTGGGGGCCAGACATACCATTGCCCGGGTAAGAAATCCGGAGTATTATGCCCAGATGAATCTGCTGAAGGAGGAACTGGGGCTGAGTATGGCGGTTAATCCGGAATCGGCGGCGGCCCAGGAGGTTTCCCGTCTGCTGCGTTTCCCTTCGGCCCTGAAGATCGAGCCCTTTGCCAGAGGGCGGGTAGAACTGGTAGAACTGAAAATCCCGGAGAACAGTGTGCTGGCAGGGATGCCCCTTTGGGCCATTTATAAAGAATTTCAGGTGAAGATTCTGGTCTGCGCCGTGCAGCGGGAGGAGGAAGTGACGATTCCTTCCGGTGATTTTGTACTGCATGCAGGGGACAAGATCAATATTACGGCAGAGCATATCGAAATTGAGAAATTTTTCCGTATTCTGGGGCTGTTCCGCAACAGGGTGCGTTCCGTTATGATTATCGGCGGCGGCAGGCTGGCTTATTATCTGGCGAAGGAGCTGGTTGCCATTCGGGCAAGAGTCAAGATCATAGAGATGGATCTGGAACGCTGCGAATATCTGAGCGAGATGCTGCCGGAGGCCGTCATCATCCATGCCGACGGCACAGACCGGGAGGTGCTGCAGGAGGAAGGTCTGGAAAAGACCGACGCACTGGTTACATTGACGGGCATGGACGAGGAGAATATTGTAGTGGGTCTTTACGCCAAAGCGAAGAAGGTGCCAAAGGTAGTGGCAAAGGTCAATAAGATCTCCTTCCATGAGATTTTCGATCATATGGATATCGACAGCTTTATTTCTCCCAAGACCATCGCCGCGAACAATATTGTGCGGTATGTCCGGGCCATGCAGAACTCTGTCGGCAGCAGCAACGTGGAGACGCTGCACCGCCTTATCAACGATCAGGTGGAGGCTGTGGAATTTAAGGTCTGGGAGCCTTCCGATGTGGTAGGTATTCCGCTGAAGGATCTGAAGATCAAGAAAAATCTGCTTTTGGCGACCATTATCCGTCAGGGGAAGATCATCATTCCCGGCGGTAACGATGTCATTCAGGTAGGGGACCATGTAATCGTCGTTACCAGCGGCAAGCCTTTGGGCGATCTGATGGAAATTTTGAAATAATGTTTTTTCAGAAACAGGGTAGGGTATTGTAATGAATTATAGAATGATGGCCTATATATTAGGCAATATTATGCAGGTGGAAGGCGCGCTGATGGGGATTTCCGCACTGATGGCGGTTTATTTCGCCGAGATCGGGGAACTGAAGGCGTTTTTGCTGACCATCGCGCTGCTGGTGGTGCTGGGCACTTTCATGAAGTGGAAGGTGCCAAAAAACAGGAGAATCTACGGCAGAGAGGGTTTTGTTGTAGTTGCCCTCAGCTGGGTTGTTATGTCCTTTTTTGGGGCGCTGCCCTTTTATTTCAGCGGCGCCATCGAAGGGCTGATGAACTGCTGGTTTGAGACGGTCTCCGGCTTTACTACCACCGGCGCTACCATACTTTCGGAGGTGGAAAGTCTGCCCAGCAGCATTTTGTTCTGGCGCAGTTTTACACACTGGATCGGCGGTATGGGGATTCTGGTCTTTGTCCTTGCCATTATGCCTTTGGCTGACGAGCGTTCCATGCATTTGATGAAGGCGGAGGCGCCGGGGCCTGTGGTCAGCAAGCTGGTGCCAAAGATCAAATCCACGGCGAAAATCCTTTACGGCATCTATATCGCGCTGACGATCATTGAGGCGATTTTCCTTTTCGCGGGCGGGATGCCGCTTTTTGACAGTGTGGCTCATGCCGTATCTACGGCGGGAACCGGCGGCTTTTCCGTGAAAAACAGCAGTATCGCCGCCTATGACAGTCCGTATTTTGAATATGTCATCACGGTCTTTATGCTGCTGTTCAGTATCAACTTCAACTTGTTTTACCTTCTGCTGATTCGGGATTTCAAGGCGGTATTTAAAAATGAGGAACTGCGGTATTATCTGATTATTGTGGGATTTTCCACATTGGTCATCACAGCCAACATTTATCATTTGTATCCGACGCTGGAAAGCGCCTTCCGCCATTCCGTATTCCAGGTGGCTACCGTTACCAGTACCACTGGCTTTATTACGGCCAACTATGAGTACTGGCCGGAGCTTTCCAAGACCATACTGATTGTACTGACGATGCTGGGGGCCTGCGGCGGTTCCACCGGCGGCGGTATTAAAATTTCCCGCTTTATCATTTTGTTAAAATTATGCCTGCGGGAGGTGCGCCATATCGTCCATCCCAGAGCGGTCAATATCATCAAGCTGGAAGGGCAGAAACTGAATGAAGAAACCATACAGGGCACCACAGGATATTTTATCACCTATATCCTGCTGTTGTTTGGCTCCTTTATTCTGGTGTCTTTGGATAACTATGACTTTGTGACGTCGATTACGGCGGTCATTACGGCGCTGGGGAATGTAGGGCCTGGTCTTTCCATGGTCGGTCCGGTAGAGAACTTCGGATTTTTCTCCGGTTTCGCCAAGCTGGTGCTGAGTTTGGACATGCTGTTTGGCCGTCTGGAGATCTTCCCTATGATTATGCTGTTTTCTCCTTCTATCTGGAGACGGGATTAAACAACAAAACCATTCTGAATGAAAAAGAAATCGTCGGTATCCTTGCAATACAAAGGATACCGGCGATTTTTGCTTTTCCCGGCAAAGTGACGGGCTGTCTTTTGCTATGTGACACAGTCACGGAAGGAAGACATAAAAGCATAGTATACTCCTTTACAAGAGAAGAAAAGCGGTGAAGGAGGAAAACATTATGGCGGGAAGAAGAAAAGCGGAAGTAAATCAAAAAAGCTGTGTGGCCTGCGGGGCCTGTGCCAAGGCCTGCCCCATTGGAGCGGTGGCCGTTTGGAAAGGAATCTGGGCAAAGGTAGACGAGGCAAAATGTGTTGGCTGCGGCAGATGTGAAAAGGCCTGTCCGGCTTCTATTATCAGGATGAAAGAGGTGGGCGCATGAAAAAGAAAAAATGGTATGACTATTTATGGATTGTTTCCGCCGCCTATCTGATTTTGGGCTGTTTCAATATTCTTTTCGCGTGGATGGGGCTGCTGTGCTTTTTTATCCCTCTGATTCTGGCTGTGGCCGGAGGGGATAAACTCTACTGCAACCGCTACTGCGGCAGAGGACAGCTCTTTGATCTTCTGGGAAACAGGCTCCGTCTTTCCAGAAAAAAGAATATTCCGGGATTTCTGCGGAGCAAATGGTTCCGGTACGGATTTTTGATTTTCTTTTTCATTATGTTTTTCCAGATGCTGTTCAATACCTATCTGGTGTTTCAGGGAACCAATTCTCTGAAGGAAGTGGTGACACTGCTGTGGACCTTCCGGCTTCCATGGAACTGGGCATACCACGGTATGGCCGTATCGCCCTGGGTGGCGCAGTTCGCCTTTGGATTTTACAGTGTGATGCTAACGTCCACTGTATTGGGACTGGTGACCATGATGTTGTTTAAACCACGTTCCTGGTGCGTATACTGCCCTATGGGCACTATGACCCAGACCATCTGTAAGGCAAAATACAGCTGTGGAAGCTGTATGAAGAAAGAAGAAATACAGGCGTAAGCCTTTGATATAAATGGTATTCCCCCTTTTCATAAAAAAGTATGATGCAGGAAGCGGTTCTTCTGTGGAAACCATGGTTTTCCATGATTTCCGCAGGGGAACCGCGGCTGTTTTCGGAAAAAAACAAGTCTGAACAAAGTATCGCCGGAATTCTTTATGTGATAAGGAGGCCGGCGGATTTTGTTTTCTGAGGGCGGAGGAAGAATCCGGTTTTGTTTTTGTTTGCAGAAGGGGCCGGCTGTGGTATCATAGCAGAAGAATGAATTTTGGGAGGATATTTATGAAAGAAGCGGGTCTTTACATTCATATCCCTTTTTGCAGGCAAAAGTGTTTCTACTGCGATTTTCCCTCTTTTGCCGGGAAAGAGGAATTGTTTGCGGAATATACAGACGCCCTTTGCCGGGAACTGGAGAAAGGCGCGGCGGAGCTGGCGGGATATGGAATCAAAAGTGTATTTGTAGGCGGCGGCACACCGACGGTACTGCCTATGGAGCTGATGGAGCGGATCATGGGTATGGTTTTTGATTGCTATGAGATCCTGCCGGAGGCGGAGATCACCACAGAAGCCAATCCGGGGACTCTGGACGAAGCAGTCTGCCGGCGGCTGAAGCAGATGGGATTTAACCGGCTGAGTATGGGGCTGCAGGCGTGGCAGGACGAGCTGCTGCTGCGGCTGGGCCGGATACATGACCGCGCGCAGTTTCTGGAAAATCTGGACAACGCCAGAAGAGCCGGCTTTGATAATATCAACGCGGACCTGATGTTTGCGCTGCCGGGGCAGACTTTGGCGCAGTGGGAGGAAACGCTGGATGCGGTCATTGGGCTGGGGTTGGAGCATATTTCCGCTTACAGTTTGATTATAGAGGAAGGAACGCCTTTTTATGACTGGTATGAGAAGGGTGTCTATCAGGAAACGGACGAGGAAACGGACCGGGCCATGTATGCCATGACCCAGAAAAAATTGACGGAAGGCGGCTATCACCAGTATGAGATTTCGAATTTTGCCAAAGAGGGCAAGGAAAGCCGTCACAATAAAATTTACTGGCTGGATGAGGAATACCATGGGTTTGGCATGGGCGCACATTCTTACTGGCAGGGCCGCCGGTTCCATAATCCGGGCACCCTGGAGGAATATATAAGGAAGGCGAAACGCGGGGAAGACCTGCGGGAGGAGATGGAGAAAATTCCGCAGGAAGAAGAAATGAGCGAGTTTATGTTTCTGGGCCTGCGGATGACAAAGGGCATTGAGAAAGAGCGGTTTCTGCGGCGGTTCGGAAAGACGGTGGAGGCGGTCTATGGCCCCGCCATTGTCCGGCTGAAGGCGGAAGATCTGCTGGAAGAGGCGGAGGGATGGCTGCGTCTGACACAAAGAGGCGTTGATGTGAGTAATCATGTTTTCGTAGAATTCCTGCCGGAGGAGGGCGGAAGCCGGACTTGAGACAGGAGGCGTTTCCTTCCCGCAAACCCATGAAAAACATCTGAATTTTTTTCAATTAGCACTTGACATTGCCGGTGGCAAGTGCTATCTTATGTATATGAGTTAGCACTCGATTGAAGCGAGTGCTAACAAATCAAAAAGGAGGCGAAGGCTATGTCGTTGAATGACAGAAAAATACAGATTTTGCAGGCGATCATCAATGATTATATCGAAACGGCGGAGCCTGTCGGTTCCAGAACTATCGCAAAGAAATATAACCTGGGCATCAGTTCCGCCACCATCCGCAATGAGATGAGTGATCTGGAGGAAATGGGCTTCATCATTCAGCCCCATGCTTCTTCCGGCCGAATCCCTTCAGATCTGGGCTATCGGCTCTATGTGGACCACCTGATGCAGAAAAAAGAACTTTCCCCGGAAGAGGAACAGTACCTGCAAAACGTCGTGAACCGAAATGTGGGACAGATTGATTATTTGCTGGAGGAAATGGCAAAGGCCCTTTCCCTGCTGACCAATTACACCACCATCATTTCGGAACCGGTGAGCCAGACCACAAGGATTAAGCAGATCCGTCTGCTGCCGTTGGATGAAGGGTCCATACTGCTGGTTATTGCCACAGAGGACAATTTCATCAAGAACCATGTCATCAAAATGGGGTCTGTGCCCAATGAGGAAGTGATTCTGCGGATGGGGATGTATCTGAATCATGTGTTACAGGGATATACCATCGCGGATATCGACGCCAATGTGGTGCGGCGGCTACAAAGAGAACTGGCAGAGTACAGCGGTATCCTGCCCCATATCCTTAAGGCCATTGAAAAGACCATGCGGGCGGCGGAAAAAGTACACCTGCATATGAGCGGCACCAACAATATTCTGGCCTGTCCGGAATTTTCCGATATTCAGAAAGCGAAATCCCTGTTCCAGACGCTGGAGGAAAAGGATGTGCTGGTGACCCTGCTGGAAAGCGGGAAATCAGACGATATGCAGATTCTTATCGGCAGTGAGAACCAGGTACAGAGCATGAAGGATTGTTCCGTGATTACGGCAACCTATAAAATGGGGGACAATACCAGAGGCACCATCGGTATTGTGGGGCCTACCCGAATGGATTATTCCCAGGTGGTTTCCGTATTGAACGGAATGGTGAGCAATATTGAGAAAGTGTTGAAAAACCTTGCCGACGGCAATAAAAAAACTTAGAGAAAAGAGGAGCAGATGTGGAAGAAAAGAATTTGAACGAAGAAACTCTGCAGGAAGAATCCTTGCAGGAGGAAATCCGGCAGGAAGATATGGCAGAAGCTGCGGATGGCGAGGTCGTTGACGAAAAGGAAGCGAAGATCGCGGAATTGGAGCAGCTGGCGGCAGACCATCTGGATAAATACCAGAGATGTCTGGCGGAATTTGATAATTTCAGAAAGAGAACGTCCAAGGAAAAGGCAAGCATGTATGATGACGGTGTCAGAGACACTGTGGAAAAGCTGCTTTCCGTTGTGGACAATCTGGAGCGTGCCGTGGCGGCACAGGAAGGAAAGGACGCGGAGGACGCTTTCTTCAAAGGTGTGCAAATGACTCTGAAGCAGTTCCAAGAAATTCTGCATGGCATGGGCGTAGAGGAGATCAAAGCAGTGGGCGAAAAGTTCGACCCCAATTTCCATGCGGCTGTGGCCCATGAGGATGACGAGGCCTACGGAGAAAACGAAGTGGTCTTGGAAATGCTGAAAGGGTATAAATATAAAGATAAAGTCATCCGTCACAGTATGGTGAAGGTGGCAAACTAAACAGGATGAGAAGATAAATTAGGAGGAAATAGATTATGAGCAAAATTATTGGTATTGACTTAGGTACAACAAACTCTTGTGTAGCAGTAATGGAAGGTGGCCAGCCCGTAGTTATCGTAAACAGCGACGGCGCAAGAACTACTCCTTCCGTAGTTGGCTTTGCCAAAAACGGCGAAAGACTGATCGGTGAGACAGCAAAACGTCAGGCCATCACGAACCCCGACAACACCATCAGCTCCATCAAACGTCATATGGGCGAAAACTATAAAGTAAACATCGAAGGCAAATCCTACTCTCCTCAGGAAATTTCCGCTATGGTACTGCAGAAACTGAAAGCAGACGCGGAAAGCTATCTGGGCGAGACCGTTTCCGAAGCGGTGATCACAGTACCCGCTTACTTCAATGACGCACAGCGTCAGGCAACAAAGGATGCCGGCCGTATCGCTGGTCTGGATGTAAAACGTATCATCAACGAACCCACATCTGCGGCACTGGCATATGGTCTGGACAATGAAGGCGAACAGAAGATCATGGTATACGACCTGGGCGGCGGTACTTTCGACGTATCCATCATTGAAATCGGCGATGGCGTTATCGAAGTTCTGTCCACCAACGGCAATACCCGTCTGGGCGGCGACGACTTCGACCAGAGAGTGATCGACTATCTGGTAGCGGAATTCAAGAAGGCAGAAGGCATGGACCTGTCCAAAGATAAAATGGCAATGCAGAGATTGAAAGAAGCTGCGGAAAAAGCAAAGAAAGAGCTGTCTACCGTAACTTCCACCAATATCAACCTGCCTTTCATTACCATGAATCAGGACGGCCCCAAACATCTGGACATCACACTGACCAGAGCGAAATTTGACGAACTGACCGCAGATCTGGTAGACGCTACCATGGGCCCCGTTCGTCAGGCACTGGCAGACGCTGGTTTGTCCGCAGGCGACATCAACAAAGTACTGCTGGTAGGCGGTTCCACAAGAATCCCCGCTGTACAGGAAGCAGTAAAGAAATATACAGGCAAAGAACCCTTCAAGGGCATCAACCCCGATGAATGTGTAGCTGTCGGCGCAGCGATCCAGGGCGGCAAACTGGCTGGCGACGCAGGTGCGGGCAGTGTTTTGCTGCTGGACGTAACACCTCTGTCTCTGGGGATCGAAACACTGGGCGGCGTAGCAACAAAGCTGATCGACAGAAACACCACGATCCCTACCAACAAGAAACAGATCTTCTCCACAGCGGAAGATAACCAGACAGCTGTAGACATCCACGTAGTACAGGGCGAAAGACCTCTGGCAAGAGACAACAAGACACTGGGTCAGTTCAAACTGGACGGTATTGCTCCCGCAAGACGCGGCGTGCCTCAGATTGAAGTATCCTTTGATATTGACGCTAACGGTATCGTAAACGTATCCGCAAAGGATCTGGGTACCGGCAAGGAACAGCATATCACTATTACAGCAGGCTCCAACCTGTCTGAGGAAGAAATCGACAGAGCGGTAAAAGAAGCGGAACAGTTCGCGGAACAGGATAAGAAGAGAAAAGAAGCCATCGACGCGAAGAACGAAGCTGACTCTCTGATCTTCCAGACAGAAAAGACACTGGGCGAGCTGGAAGGCAAGCTGGGTGCTGACGAAAAAGCGGCAGTAGAAGGCGCGCTGAACACACTGAAAGACACAGTAAAGGATATGCAGCCCGAAACAATGACAGAAGCAGACGTTGCCAATGTAAAATCCGCAACAGAAGCGCTGACACAGGAATTCTATAAGATCTCTGAAAAACTGTATCAGCAGGCACAGGCAGCGCAGGGCGGCGACGCGGCAAACGGCGGCGACCCGAATGTAGTTGACGGCGAAGGCAAAGAACTGTAAAATAGAGAAGTTGGACGAAAGCAAGGCAAGGGCGGGTTTTTACCGCCCCTGCTTTTGCCGTTTGAAATACTTTTCTATGAACGAAGGCGGTGAGGAAGTTGGCTGAAAAAAGAGATTATTATGAGGTTTTGGGCGTAAATAAAAACGCAACGGAGGCGGAACTGAAAAAGGCATACCGTAAAATGGCGGTAAAATACCACCCCGACCAGAACCCGGGAAATAAAGAAGCGGAAGAAAAATTCAAGGAAGTCAACGAAGCCTACGAAGTACTTAGTGACGCCAAAAAACGTGCCCAGTATGACCAGTTTGGTCATGCGGCCTTTGAACAGGGCGGCATGGGCGGCGGCGGATTTTACGGCGGCGGCTTTGAAGGCTTTGATATGGGAGATCTGGGAGATATTTTTGGCAGCATGTTCGGTTTTGGCGGCGGCGGCTCTTCCAGAAGAAACGGCCCCAGACGCGGTCGGGATATTAACGTAAATATCCAGCTGACCTTTGAGGAGGCTGTTTTTGGCTGTACTAAGGAGATTTCCGTGGCGATTCTGGACGAATGTGAGACCTGTCGTGGCACCGGCGCGAAACCTGGCACCCATGCGGAAAGCTGCTCCAAGTGCGGCGGTACCGGTCAGGAGCGTTTTGTACAGCAGTCCATGTTTGGCGCGGTAACGTCCGTGCGTACCTGTTCCGCTTGTCACGGTACAGGCAAGATTGTCAAGGAGCCATGCACCACTTGCAGAGGCACCGGCAGAGTCAAAAAGACAAAGAAATACGAAGTCAATGTGCCTAAGGGCATTGACAACGGTCAGACTATCCGTCTGGCCAATAAAGGCGAGATCGGGGAAAACGGCGGCGGCTACGGCGATTTGCTGGTAACGGTATACGTACAGCCCAACCGTGTTTTTGTCCGCAAGGGTTTTGATATTTACTGTGATGTGCCCATCACCTTTGTACAGGCGGCACTGGGCGGAGAAATCACCATCAAGACCATTGACGGCGAACAGAAATATACCATCAAGCCCGGCACACAGCCCGATACCGTAGTAACTCTGCGGGGCGTGGGTGTGCCTAATCTGAGAAATCCCAAGGTACGGGGCAATCAGATCGTGACGCTGAAGGTAAAGATCCCGACGGATCTGAGCGAGCGTCAAAAAGACCTGCTGCGGCAGTTTTATGGTGATGCCCCGGCGGGGGCGGCCAAGTCCGAGGCCACAGCGGCGTCGGAGGAAGAAAAGAAAAGTTTTGGTGAAAAGGTCAGAGACTTTTTCGATAAGGATAAATAAAAAGACAATCCCAATCAAAACAGAATTGCCGGAATTCCTTGCGTTTTGTAAGGATTCCGGCAATATTGCTTTTTTATGGGAAGGGCGGCTGTTTTATCAGAAAAAAGAAAAAATACCGAAAAAGGTTATGCTTGACAAACCGGGATACTTTACGGTAAAATCATAAAAATAATTTGCACTGCGCATACGGGAGAAGCTCCCGCACATACAGTACAAACTGAGCAGACAGCGGAGCGTTTCTCCGTGTGGTCGGGCATTTATGCAGCGGATGACAAAATGACATCTGTGGGACGGTTTTATTTCGGTTCTGCGGGTGTCTTTTTTTGTATAAAATCACAGAAGATGAAAAAAATAGAGTAGGAGGTTTGTCCTATGGCAAAGGAAAGAGTAGTTTCGGAAAATGAAAAGATCGTCATGCGGGTCTCTACCAACAGCATGATTGTGAATCTGGTGCTGTCGGTGTTTAAGGTAGCGGCGGGATTTCTGGCGGCATCCGGTGCGATGATCTCTGACGGTATCCATTCCGCTTCGGATGTATTCAGCACCATTATCGTTATGGTAGGGTATAAGCTGTCCGCCAAGGATTCGGACGAAAATCATCCCTATGGTCACGAGAGAATCGAGTGCGTGGCGGCGGTGCTGCTGGCCATGGTACTTTGTGTGACCGGTGTTTTTATCGGCTGGAGCGGCATTGAGAAGATTCTGGGCCGGAGCGGAGCAGCGCTGGAGATTCCCGGAAAGCTGGCGCTGATTGCCGCTGTGATCTCTATTGTGGTAAAGGAAGGCATGTACCACTATACAAAACGGGCGGCAAAGAAAGTCAATTCCGGAGCCATGATGGCGGATGCATGGCACCATCGTTCCGACGCTCTGTCTTCCGTAGGCAGTTTGATTGGTATTGGCGGCGCTATGCTGGGATATCCTGTCTGTGACCCCATTGCCAGCGTGATTATCTGTCTGTTCATCATCAAGGCCTCCTACGATATTTTCAAGGATGCCATGGATAAAATGATGGATACGGCCTGTGATACAGAGACCATGGAACGGATGAAAGAGGTAGTCAGCGCGCAGAAAGGCGTTTTGGGCATTGACAGCATCCAGACCAGACAGTTTGGCGCCAAGGCTTATGTGGATGTGGAGATCGCCGCGGACGGGAATCTTTCCCTGACGGCGGCCCATGCCATCGCGGAGGAGGTCCATCACGCCATTGAAACCAATTTCCCGGAGGTAAAGCATTGTATGGTTCACGTGAACCCGGCGGTGACGGCATAAAGCGCGTTTGCGGAGGCAAAAGAAAACAGAATTTTTGAAAGACAGAAAGGACACCTTTTTCAGGAGAAAGCCGGAAAAGGTGTCCTTTTTAAAAGATCAAATGAGAAAATCCTGATTTGCGGTTTCTTTTGTAAAAAGCTTATGCAGGATAGAAAGTCCTTGCTCTAACTGCGCAGGCGTCTCCGGAGAGGAAAGAGATACCCGCAGGAACTGCCGGGGGTCCTCCTGTCCAACGGAAAAGCGTTTGGAATGGCAGATATGGATGCCGTTCTTTATTGCTAACTGCTCGAAATCAATCTTGTAAAAACATTCCGGAAGAGGGACCCAAAAAGAAAATCCCATGTTTTCCACTGGTTCCGCCGGGAAAAAACGATGGCAGATCTCGCGGCGAAGCTTGGCCTCCTCCCGTTTTTGCTTTATGATGCTTTCCGCCGCGCCGCTGAAAATCAGTTCTCCGGCAGTTTCGCTGTTCAGAGAAGGAACTTTGACGTTGATGTTAAAGATCCCTCTTCGAATATGAGAGGAAAAACGCTCCGGATAGGTGATATAGGCAACTCTGAGACCGGAACAAATGGCTTTGGAAAGACTGCTGATATAGCAGGTTTGTTCCGGCGCAAGGGCGGCCATTGGTGTGGCGGGCGTTTCCTGCAAAAAGACGTAAATATCATCCTCGATCACAGTCAGCTGGTGTTTTTGTATTATGGCGGCCAGGTCCTTTCTCCGCTGTTCATCCATACTATGGCCAGTAGGATTGTGGAAAGCGGGTATAACATAAAGCCCGGCTATATGCTGTAATCTGCATTGTGCGTCCAAAGCGTCCGGAAGGATGCCTTTCTCGTCCCCCGCAACCGGAACCAGACGGATCTGAAGCATATTGGCCAGTTCCATAAAATTGGAATAGGTATAAAAATCCGTCGCGATTTTGTCCCCCGCCCGGAACAGGGAAATCAGTACGATGGCCAGGGCGTTCTGCGCGCCGGCGGTAATGGCAATGAGCGAGGAAGGAGGATTCATCGAAAATTGTGAAAGCCATTTTTGGGCGGCGGCCTTCTGGTAAGGCGTTCCCATGGGATAGCTGTAATCCAGAAGATTGGTGCCTTCCCGGTTTAAAACGGTTTTCATGGCTTCTTTTGTGTAGGAATTGAAGTGGTCCAGGGGCTTGATGATGCCCATTTCAATATAGGAGGCTTCTTCCTTTTCGTCTGCCAGCGCCATGGTAGCGGCGGCGTTGGGAGAAACGAAGGTACCTTTCCCGGTAATGCCGTAAAGCAGTCCCTGACTGGTGCAAAGCTGGAAGGCGCGTGTGATGGTGCTGAGATTTAAATCAAGATAATCCGCCAATTCCCGCTGGGGCGGGAGTTTTGTATGGGGCGGCAGGGTACCGGAGAGAATGTCCTCTGTCAAAAGCTGGGCAAGAGAACGATATTTGGGAGAGGTTAAGCGCTCCTTTTCCGGTTTCCAGGACATTGGATAGTCTGCAAAGGAATTGACAGGCATAAAAAACACCGTCCTTTCAAAATTGTATTGCATACAATTATTATATTGCATTGTATTATTTTGCCTAATATAATTACATTATAGGAAAAATTCAAAAGAATCACAAGGCAAAGGAGGTTTTTTCATGAAATATTATGTGGTAGACGCTTTTGCGGAAAAGGTTTTCGGCGGGAATCCTGCTGGTGTTTGTGTGCTGGAGCAGCCGATGGACGCGGACTTGATGCAGCAGATCGCCATTGAGAACAATCTGTCGGAAACGGCCTTTGTATATAAAAGAGAGAAGGGGCAGTATGATCTGAAATGGTTTACGCCCGGCGGCGAGATTGACCTTTGCGGCCATGCTACACTGGGAACCGCCTATGTTGTGGCGAATTTTGTGGATCAGGATGTGGAGAAAATGGAATTTTCCACATTGAGCGGTGTTTTGACCGTAGTGAAAAAAGGGGAACTGTTTGAAATGGATTTTCCCAGCCGGATGCCGGAAAAAATGGAAATCAAAGCGGAAATCACAGAGGCTCTGGGCGGCGCAAAGATTCAGGGCGCGTATCTTTCCAGAGACCTGATCCTGGAACTGGAAAATGAGGAGGCCGTACGGAAGGTAGCCCCTGATTTTGAGAAGGTACTCCATCTGGAGGATGGCCTGGGCTGTGTAGTAACGGCCAAAGGCCAACACTGCGATTTTGTTTCCCGCTGCTTCTTCCCCAAGCTGAAGGTCAATGAAGACCCTGTGACCGGTTCCGCGCACAGCAGTCTGATTCCTTTCTGGGCAGAGCGTCTGGGCAAAACAGAAATGCGTGCGGAGCAGCTGTCCAAACGGGGCGGCGTTCTGTACTGCACCAACGGGACAGACCGTGTTATGATTAGCGGTTCCGCAGTGCTGTACTTACAGGGAGAGATCTTTGTCTAAAGGCTTAGACGGAGAAAGAACATAAAAGAAGAGAAAAAGGAGGAGTTTTTATGAAGGTATTATTGGTAAACGGCGGTCCCCACGCCCATGGCTGTACGGATGCGGCGCTGCAGGAAGTGGCAAAGGCGCTGGAAGAAAACGGTGTGGAAACAGAAATTTTCTGGGTAGGAAATGATCCCGTGGCAGGGTGTCTTGGCTGCGGCGCCTGCAAAAAGACAGGCCGCTGTTTCCGGGATGACTGCGTCAATAAGTTCATGGAAAAGGCGGAGCTGGCAGACGGCTTTGTCTTTGGCGGTCCAGTGCATTTCGCCTCCGCGGCCGGTGCTTTGATTTCCTTTATGGACAGAGTATTCAGCTGCGGTAATTTTGAAGGAAAGGTCGGCGCAGCGGTGGTCAGCTGCCGCCGTGCGGGCTCTACGGCTACCTTTGACGAGATCAATAAGTACTTTGCCATCAAGGGGATGCCGATTGTAACCTCCAATTACTGGAATATGGTGCATGGCAATACGCCGGATGAGGTAAGACAGGATCTGGAAGGGATGCAGACCATGCGGATGCTGGGCAGAAATATGGCCTGGCTTATGAAATGTATCGCTGCCGGAAAAGCGGCCGGCGTGGATCGTCCGCAGTCCGAAGAGAAAATTCGCACTAACTTTATCCGCTAAATACAGAAGTAAGAAAAACAGGCGTGAGTCCTCTCATGGAGAGGATTCACGCCTGAAACTGTTTTCAGGAGAGCTTTTCAGTAAGATGGGCCAGCAGAGCGGTGCAGCCCTCCAGAATATCGTCATAGGTCACATCGAAATTTCCAGTATACCAGGGGTCCGCAATATCCCGGGGATGGCTGGAAAAATCCAGCAGACAGCAGATCTTGCCTTCGGGATCGTTGGGCAGAATACGCCGGATTTCCCGCAGATTCTGCTTTTCCATGCAGATGATGTAGTCATATTGGGCATAATCCTGTTTTGTGACCTGCCGGGCGGTTTTCCCGGCGGTGGAAATATGGTATTCCGCCAGCTTTCGGACGGTGCCCCAATGGACGGGATTGCCGATTTCCTCCGTGGTAGTGGCGGCAGAGGCAATATGGATCTTGTCGGAAAGCCCCGCCTGGGCTACCATGGATTTCATGAGAAATTCGGCCATTGGGGAACGACAAATATTGCCGTGGCAAATAAAAAGCACGTTAATCATACGAGAAATTCCTTTCTTTCTATAAAAATATACGCCTATTGTACCATATCCCGCGCCTGTTTTCAGCAAAAAAGTTCCTGCGGGGAGCAAAGTCTTTTGCGGGAAAATCTTCATTTGCCACAAGAAGTCATTGCTGTTAAGATAAAGGTAACGGCAAGAAAAAGGAGGGACAGCCATGGAGGAAGAAATCTATTACTTTTTTCGAGAGCATATGGACGTGCTGCCCATCTATGAACGGCTGGAGGAGGAGATCCGTGTCAGAGTGCCGGAGGTGCGGATTAAGGTATCCAAAACACAGATCAGCTTTTCCAACCGGCGGGGGTTTGCTGCGGTATCATTTTTGCCGGTGCGCAAGGCGAAGGAGCGTCCGCCGGTCTGGCTGACGGTGACCTTTGGGTTGGCCTGCCGTCTGGCCTCCGACCGAATCGACGCCGTCGTGGAGCCGTATCCCAACCGCTGGACCCATCATGTCATGGTGGGATGTACGGAGGAAATCGACGAGGAGTTATTGAGTTGGATCAAGGAAGCGGCAGATTTTTCCGCCGCTAAAAGATAAGAGAAAAGGAGAGATACAGATGTTGGAAGTTGGAACAAAAGCGCCGGATTTTACATTGTTGGATAAAAACGGGACAGAAGTCCGTCTGTCGGATTTTCTGGGGAAAAAGGTGGTACTGTATTTTTACCCCCGAGACAACACACCGGGGTGCACAAGACAGGCCTGTGCCTTTGCCCGGACCTATCCGGAATTTCAGGAGAAAAATGTGGTGGTCATTGGCATCAGCAAGGATTCCGTGGCTTCTCATCTGAAATTTGCCCAGAAGCATGAACTGCCTTTTGTGCTGCTGTCTGACCCGGAACTGACAGCCATTCAGGCCTATGGCGTATGGCAGGAGAAAAAGCTCTACGGCAAGGTAAGCATGGGGGTAGTGCGGACAACCTATCTCATCAATGAGGAAGGTATCATTGAAAAGGTAATGCCCAAGGTAAAACCGGATACCAATGCGGAGGATATTCTGGCTTATCTGGCGGAAGGCGGTCAGGCATGAGGATTATCATTTCTCCGGCGAAAAAAATGAATGTGGATATGGATTCTTTGCAGTGGAAAGAACTGCCTGCATTTTTGCCCCAAACGGAGCGGATACTGGAGCGGCTGCGGGAAATGGATGGGGCGGCGTTGAAAAAGCTGTGGAAGTGCAGCGATCAGATTGCGGCGCTGAACCGGGAACGTCTGGAACATATGGATCTGCGGCAGGGTCTGACGCCTGCTATACTTTCCTATGAGGGCATACAGTACCAGCACATGGGCCCCGGCGTCTTTACCCAAAGGCAGTTTGACTATGTACAGGAGCATCTGCGGATATTATCCGGGTTTTACGGACTGCTGCGGCCTTTGGACGGCGTGACGCCCTATCGTCTGGAGATGGGCGCCCGGCTGGCATTGGACGGAGCAAAGAATCTCTATGATTTTTGGGGCGCGCGTCTGGCGGAAAAGCTGACGGCCCAAACAGATGAGGTGCTGAATCTGGCGTCTAAGGAGTACAGCCAATGTATTTCCCGGCATTTGCCGGAAGGAAAACGCATGGTGACCTGTGTGTTTGGCGAGGAAAAAGCGGGGCGGATTGTAGAGAAGGGGACGCTGTGCAAAATGGCCCGAGGAGAAATGGTGCGTTTTCTGGCGGAGCAAGAAGCGAAAACGGCAGAGCAGTGTCAGGCCTTTTCCGGACTGGGGTTTCGTTTTGCGCCGGAGCGTTCCGACGAGGAGACCTATGTTTTCCTGAAGGAGCCGGCGGAAAAAGCGGCGTTCCTTTGGTGATTCGGCGCAGGAAAAGGCCTGAAATTCTGTGAAAACTATACAAAGGGACGAAATGAAAAAAACACTTACACAGCCGGGATTTTTCCGTTACAATAATAAATGCGGAAAGCAGCAATGGCGAATGAGATGTACACGAGCAGTGGAGGTCGCAAGGAGGCAGGCGATTTCTACTGCTTTTTTTGCTGCTTGGAATAGGAAAAATGAGAATGTTTAAGGAGGAAAAATTTTATGCCCAAAAACAAAAGAGAGAGTTTGATCTACACAGTACTGATGTGCTTCTGTATGGTGATCTGGATGAGTATGTACCATGCGGTGCTGCACAACGGATGGAACATGGAAGCCCTGCGTTCCGGCTGGATGGGATTTCCACTGGCTTATATCTGCGCTATGTGTCTGGATCTGTTTCTGGTTTCCCGGATCGCCAAAGGAATTACTTTTCGGTATCTGGTAAAGCCGGACAGCAGTGTTTTGAGAAAGGTGATTTCTATTTCCGGCTGCATGGTAGTATTTATGGTACTGTTCATGTCTCTCTATGGGGCATTGGAGGTCTGTGTCAGAACCGGGGCATGGAACAGCCTGTTTTTCCTCTGGCTGAAAAATCTGCCGGTAAACTTTGTCATGGCACTGCCCTTTCAGCTGCTGGTGGCGGGTCCTGTGGTACGCAGAGTATTCCGCATGGCGTTCCCGGAGGGAACTGTTTTGGGCTGAATCCGCAAAAAAGAATATGATTATCCTATAAAATAAGCGAAGGCCCGCCGAATTACATCGGCGGGCCTTTGTATTGGATCAGATTTTAGGCAGTTTATTGAAGTACTGCTGCAATTCTTCGTCAGAAGGGATATAGTCACTCATCTGGCCGTTATGGAATTTTTCATAGGCCACCATGTCAAAGTAGCCGGTGCCGGTCAGACCAAAAACAATGGTTTTTTCCTCGCCGGTTTCTTTGCATTTCAGGGCTTCCTCTATGGCCACATGGATGGCGTGGCTGCTTTCGGGCGCGGGCAGGATGCCTTCTATTCTGGCAAACTGTTCCGCGGACTGGAATACGGTGGTCTGGGGTACGGAAACGGCTTCCATATAGCCATCATGGTACAGCTGGGAAAGAATGGAGCTCATGCCATGGTAGCGCAGACCGCCGGCGTGGTTGGGTGCGGGGATAAAGTCGCTGCCCAGAGTATACATTTTTGCCAGAGGGCAAACCATACCCGTATCGCAGTAGTCGTAAGCAAATACGCCGCGCGTCAGGCTGGGGCAGGAGGCCGGTTCCACGGCGATGATACGGTAATCCGCTTCGCCACGGAGCTTTTCACCCATGAAGGGAGCGATCAGACCGCCCAGATTAGAGCCGCCGCCGGCACAGCCGATGATGATGTCGGGATGGATGTTGTATTTATCCAGAGCGGCCTTTGTTTCCAGACCGATGATGGACTGGTGCAGCATAACCTGATTTAACACACTGCCCAGCACATAACGGTAGCCATCAGAGGAAAGGGCTTTTTCCACGGCCTCGGAGATGGCGCAGCCCAGACTGCCGCCGGTGCCGGGGTGTTCCTCCAGAATCTTTCTGCCTACGGCCGTTTCCGTGGAGGGAGACGGTGTAACAGAAGCGCCATAGGTACGCATGACCTCACGGCGGAAGGGTTTCTGTTCGTAGGATACCTTTACCATGTAGACCTTGCAGTCCAGATCGAAATAGGAGCAGGCCATGGAAAGGGCTGTACCCCACTGGCCGGCGCCGGTTTCTGTGGTAACGCCTTTCAGGCCCTGTTTCTTGGCATAATAGGCCTGTGCGATGGCGGAATTGAGCTTATGGCTGCCGCTGGTGTTGTTTCCTTCGAATTTATAGTAGATTTTCGCGGGAGTCTGGAGCTTTTCCTCCAGACGGTAAGCCCGGATCAGCGGGGAAGGACGGAACATTTTGTAGAAATCCTGAATTTCTTCGGGAATCTCAAAAAAAGCGGTATCGTTGTCCAGTTCCTGATCCACCAGATCTTTACAAAAGACTACGGAAAGCTCTTCCGCCGTCATAGGCTCTTTTGTGGCAGGGTTCAGCAGAGGCGCGGGTTTGTTTTTCATGTCGGCCCGCAGATTGTACCATGCTTTTGGCATCTCGTTTTCTTCCAGATAGATTTTGTAGGGGATGTTTTCTTTTTTCATTATTCTGTCTCCTTTCTTTCTTTGGGACAGGCAATAAAAAAATCCCGTCCCAGATCCATATTGGTATCTTTGCTGGGACAGGATCAATTCTTCTTCCTGCGGTGCCACCCGGCTTGACGTAGTAACATACGCCCACTTTGCGCATACAAACATATGCAGACCTTTTGTTACGAAGGGTCATACTCCGTCTCGCATACTCCGAATCCTTTCGTTTCCGCTTGCCCTCAGAAGTCCATTCGGCAATATATTTTCCACCGCGCTCTCACCATCCGCGGCTCTCTGTGGAAAAAGGGATACAGCCTACTCACTCTTCCTCAACGGTTTTGCCTATCATAGCATACGTCTTTTCCAGTGTCAAATAGTTTTTTTCGGCAAGAAGAGAGATGTCCGCTGTGTGCGGATGAATGTTTCTGATAAAACGATGAAAATTAGACGTTGATTTTGTGAAAAAAGAAAGCGGCAGAAAGCGGAAACAGGAAATGAAAAAGAACGGACTGCCGTTTCTCACAAGAAAAACGGGAAAATCAAGATGTGATTTGTTTTTATTACCGGAAATATGGAGGTGTAACTTTGAAAACGACGAACGGAACGGGAGTTTTTGGATCTGCGCACAGAAAGATTTTGTCAGAACCAATGAAAATGGCGGAAAAGCGGCAGTATGGGAAGGGGCTTGTATTGTGTGACATTGACATTTGCCTCTGAAAGAAGAACAAGTTTTTTTGAGCAGCGTGAAAATGCTGAGAATCCAACAGATACAGCGCAAAAGCAATCAGGAAGGAGATCATGGAAAATATTTCAAAAAAGTTAGCAAAAACTAATTGACAAATTTCCTTCCGTGTATTAAACTCTAAGGGAAGTTAAGCAAAGCTAACTTATGTAAGCATTAGAAAAGCAAAGAAAACAGTATGGGAGAATGAGATGACATTATTAGAAGCGGAAATCGGCGTAGAATATATCATCAAGGACATTGTGACAGAGGATGAGGAAATGAATGCGTTCCTTTTTTCTTTGGGCTGCTACAGCGGGGAACCCATTACGGTGATTTCCCACTTAAAAGGCGGCTGCATTGTTTCCATCAAAGACGCCAGATATAACATGGATACTGAATTAGCGAAGGCTATTTCAATATAAATAGTGATGAAACATCACTATTTTTTAAGGATTTTAGTTAGCTATTGCTAACATAATTATGTTAGGAGGGTATACTATGAGAATCGCGTTAACGGGGAATCCCAACAGCGGAAAAACGACGATGTACAACGCGCTGACAGGCCGGAATGAGCGTGTCGGCAACTGGGCGGGCGTTACGGTAGAACGTAAGGAAAGCCCTATCAAAAAAGGATATTATGACGGGCCGGAGGAATTGATTGCCGTGGACCTGCCCGGGGCATATTCCATGTCTCCTTTTACATCGGAGGAAAGCATCACCAGCGGCTATGTAAAGCATGAAAATCCAGACGCCATCATTAACATTGTGGACGCTACCAATTTGAGCAGAAGTTTATTTTTCACCACACAGCTGCTGGAATTGGGGATTCCTGTGGTGGTAGCCCTGAACAAAAGCGACCTGAATGAAAAGAGAAAGACAGAAATCGACACAGCGGCGCTGTCCCGGAAGCTGGGGTGTCCTGTTATTAAAACGGTTTCCACATCGGCCGGAGATCAGGGACTGAAGGAAGTGGTGAAAACAGCGGCTTCTCTGAAGGGCAAAGGGCAGGAAGCGCCTTATGTCCAGAACGGTGTGGATCTTCATAACAAAGCGGCAGTAGAAGAGGCGGACAGAAAGCGGTTTGCTTTTGTCAATCAGATTGTAAAGGAAGTAGAGAACAGAGTGGTTCTGTCTAAAGAGCAGAATCAGCATGACAGGATTGACGCCATACTGACCAATAAATTTATCGGCATCCCGTTGTTTGCGGCGGTGATGTTTGCTGTGTTCTATATTTCCCAGACAACTGTCGGTACATGGCTGGCAGACTGGCTGGTGGCATGGATCGAAACCTTCCAGGAATGGGTCGGCGGACAGGTGGAAAACGCATCTCCTTTCCTGCAGGCATTGCTGGTAGATGGCATCATCGGCGGTGTAGGCGCCGTAGTGGGCTTCCTGCCTCTGGTTATGGTCATGTACTTCCTCATTGCCTTGCTGGAGGACTGCGGATATATGGCAAGAGCAACCGTAGTTTTGGACCCCATTTTCAAAAGAGTAGGACTTTCCGGGAAATCTGTGATTCCTATGGTCATTGGTACAGGATGTGCCATTCCCGGTATTATGGCAAGCCGTACCATTCGTAACGAGAGAGAACGCAGAGCGACGGCCATGCTGACACCTTTTATGCCCTGCGGCGCAAAGCTGCCTGTCATTGCTTTGTTTGCCGGCGCATTTTTCGCAGATCAGCCGTGGATCGGCACGATGATGTATTTTGTGGGCGTATTCCTGATTTTCCTGGGCGCTTTGCTGGTAAACAAGATCACTGGTCATAAATTCAGAAAATCCTTCTTTATCATTGAACTGCCGGAGTATAAAGTACCCAGCTTAAAAAGAGCGGTGCTTTCCATGCTGTCCCGCGGTAAGGCTTATATCGTAAAAGCCGGCACCATCATTTTGGTGTGCAACACGGTGGTACAGATCATGCAGGCATTTAACTGGCAGTTCCAGGTGGTAGAGGAAGGTATGGAGGGCACCTCTATTCTGGCGTCCATCGCTTCCCCCTTCGCCCTGCTGCTGATCCCTCTGGGCTTTGGCGTATGGCAGCTGGCGGCGGCAGCCATCACAGGCTTTATTGCCAAAGAAAATGTTGTAGGTACTCTGGCTGTGGTTTACGGCATGACGAACCTGATTGATACAGATGAATTGGCTCTGGTAGGCGGCGGAAACGAAGTTGCCATGATCATGGGCCTGACCAAAGTGGCTGCGCTGGCATACCTGATGTTCAATCTGTTTACACCGCCCTGCTTTGCGGCCATTGGCGCCATGAACTCGGAAATGCAGAATAAAAAATGGCTGTTCGGCGGTATCGCTTTGCAGCTGGGAACGGGCTATACGGTGGCGTTTTTGGTATACCAGATTGGTACACTGGCAACAACAGGCGCTTTGGGCACAGGCTTTGTGCCCGGTCTGATCGCGGTAGCGGTGATGGCGGCCATTGTTGTGGGCCTTATCCGCAATACGGATAAAAAGTTCAATGAAAATTATCAGCTGAATGGGATGAAAGCGTGATGTTCTGACATTAGAAAGGAGCATGGGAATGGAAAGTATTATTGTTGCCATGATTGTGCTGGCCATCCTTGGCGCGGCCTGCATCTATATTTATAAAGCCAAAAAAAACGGCGCGAAATGCATTGGCTGCCCTGCCGGCGGAAGCTGTGCTTCTCAGAAAGGCTCGTGTAGCTGCGGCTGCCATGGCGAAAAAAAGAGCCAATGATCCTCGAAGTGCTTGGATCGCTTTCAAAATGGAAATGATTCTCTATGGCAAAGGCCCGGTCTCGGACAGAGACCGGGTTTTTGTGCGCCGGACTGAGGAAATATCTGATTTTTCCGGCATGACCGTGGACGAATGTCTCTCATTTATGGTATACTGGCTCTATATTTTCTCTTCTGGATAAGCGGGGGAGAAAAAATCCAGAAAAAAGGAGGCGTCAGTATGCTGACAAAGGTTGCGGAGAATATTTACAGAAAAGTAGTGCCATTGCCCAATAATCCCCTGCGGGAGATCAATGCCTATTTGATTACAGGGGAGAGGAATCTGCTGATTGATACGGGCTTTAACCGTCCGGAATGCGAGGAGGCTCTGCGAAGTGCCTTTGCAGAGTTGGGGATTTCGGAAACAGACGTGTTTATCACCCATCTGCATTCCGACCACTGCGGGCTGATCCAGCAGTTTTCCACGGAAAACAGCGCTATTTACGCCGGGGAGACAGACGGCGAGCTGATCAATTTCGAGGCGGGGAACCTTTATTGGCGGATGCTGGATGACCTCTTTATTAAATATGGCTTTCCTAAAGCGGATTTCGGCCGGAATACGGATATTCATCCCGGCCGGAAATACTGCCATAAGAAACGGGTGGACTTTACCTATGTGGCGGAAGGAGATGTGCTGGAATACGGCGGCTACCGTCTGCGGGCGGTCTGCACGCCGGGACATACGCCGGGACATATGTGCCTTTATGACGAGGAGAAAAAGATATTGTTCTGCGGGGATCATATTTTAGGTACCATCACACCCAATATCTGCATTGAACTGAGCGCGGAAAACCCTCTGGGAGATTATCTGAACAGTCTGGAAAAGGTGGAGCGGCTGGAGGTGCGTCAGCTGCTGCCTGCTCACGGTACGCCTATCGCAGATATGTACGCCCGCATCCGGGAACTGAAAGAACACCATCGGCAGCGGCTGGAGGAGGTGCTGGGGATACTGGATGACAGTTGGAAAACAGCTTATGTGGTGGCACAGTACATGACATGGGAGATCACCTGCAAGGGCTGGGAGGATTTCCCGGCACCCCAGAAATGGTTTGCCACAGGGGAAGCCATTGCCCATTTGCAGTATCTTTATTTTTCCGGCAGGATACAGAGAGAGGAAAGAAATGGGGTATACTGCTACCGGAAATAAGCAAAGGAGGACGTATGACGGGAAGAGTATTTGTGACAGGAGACAAGCATAGGACCTTTGTGCCCCTTTTTGGGCTGGCGGAGAAGCAGGAACTGCGGGAAACGGATATTTTGGTGATTGCAGGGGACGCGGGCTATGTATGGGATCAGGACTATCCCCATGACGTGGAAAGTCTGGAGCAGGTTTTTCCGGGGACCATCGCCTTTTTGGACGGCAATCATGAGAACCATGCTCTATTGAACAGTCTGCCGGTAGTTCCTTGGATGGGCGGCAGGGTCCATCGGGTAGGAGAACGTGTTTTTCATCTGATGCGGGGAGAGATTTACTCCATTTATGGGAAAAATTATTTCACCTTTGGCGGGGCCCAGTCTGTGGACAAGGACCGCAGGAAGGAGGGCGTCAGCTGGTGGAAGGAGGAAGAGCCTTCTCAGGAAGAACTGGAGTATGGCAGAAAACAGCTGGAGACTTACGGGGAGGAGATCGACTTTATCCTTACCCATGAAACGCCGCTGTTTGCCAGAGGCCATATTTCCCGGCAAAAGCCCGTGGACGAGGATTATGCACTGCCCAGAGTTCTGGAAGAGTGGTACAGGCGCATGGAAGGCGCAGCGAGATTTAAAAAATGGTATTTTGGCCATATGCATGTGGATCAGAAGATCACGCCCAAGCTTATGGGGCTGCATCACCTGATTTTGGAAACGGAGAATGAGACTTCTCTGCGGTGGGTATAAGCGCTCACCATAAACAGAATACAGCCAAAGCAGGCGGCGCTTTTATGAAAAGCGACCGTCTGTTTTTTTTGAAAAATGTCCAGTGGTTTCCTATTGACGAATGTGTTCCCCTGACATAAAATAAAAATAAGAACATTTGTTCTTATTTTTGGAGGTGAACTGCCGTGGAAGAGGAAAAAAGAACCTATGTTGCCATTGACTTGAAATCATATTACGCTTCCGTGGAATGTGTGGAGCGGGGGCTGGACCCTATGACCACAAATCTGGTGGTGGCGGATGAGAGCCGGACGGACAAAACCATTTGTCTGGCGGTGTCTCCCGCTTTGAAAAGCCTTGGCATTTCCGGCAGGCCCCGGCTCTTCGAGGTAAAGCAGAGGGTGCGCCAGATCAACGGATCGCGCCGGGAGCAGGCGCCGGGAAAAAAGCTGACGGGGGCCTCCTGGGACAAAGGCGAACTGGAAAGATCGCCGGAACTGGCGGTGGATTTTATTGTGGCGACACCCCGTATGGGCCATTATATCAGCCAGAGCGCGGGCATCTATCAGATCTATACGAAATACGCGGCGCCGGAGGATATTCATGTCTATTCCATCGACGAGGTATTTCTGGACGCTACCCGGTATCTGGATGCTTTCGGCGGATCTGTCAGGGAATACGTCCGCAGTATTCTGGGGGAGGTAATGGAGAAAACAGGCATTACAGCTACGGCGGGCATCGGTACAAACCTGTATCTGGCCAAAGTGGCCATGGATATTGTGGCAAAGCATATGCCGCCGGATGAAAATGGTGTGCGGATGGCGGAACTGGATGAAATGAGCTACCGCAGAATTTTGTGGGCGCATAAGCCCCTGACGGATTTCTGGAGGGTCGGCAGAGGCTATGCCAAAAAGCTGGCGGCGTATGGCATTTTTACCATGGGGGATATTGCCCGATGTTCTCTGGGAGCGGAAGGCGCTTTCTGGAACGAGGATCTGCTGTATCGCCTGTTCGGGGTGAATGCGGAGCTGCTTATCGATCATGCCTGGGGATGGGAGTCCTGTACCATGGCGGATATTAAGGCATATCGTCCGGAATCCAGCAGTATGGGATCGGGGCAGGTGCTCCAGTCGCCCTATCCGGCGGATCGGGCCAGAGTGGTGCTGCTGGAAATGGCGGATCAGCTGGCGCTGGATTTAATGGAAAAAGGACTGGCGGCGGATCAGCTGACACTGATGATAGGGTACGACAGGGAAAGTCTGGAGGACCCGCAGGTGCGGGCGGCTTACAGAGGAAAGGTCAAAGGGGATGCCTATGGCAGAGTCGTTCCACAGCATGCCCATGGCACCCTTTCCCTGGGAGGATATACTTCCTCCGCCGGAACATTTATGGAGACGGCGGCGGCCCTGTTCGATGGCGTTGTGGACCGCAGACTGCTGGTACGGCGGCTGGCGCTGACGGCCTGTCATGTATGCTGGGAGCGGGAGGCGCCGGGAAAGGGCGCCAAACAGCTGGATCTGTTTACCGATGAGCAAAAACGGCAGGAAGCAGAAAAACGGGAACGAAAAGAGCGGGAAAAGGAACGGCGGCTCCAGCAGGCAGTGCTGGACATCAAGAAGAAATACGGGAAGAACGCTGTGCTGCGGGGCGTCAGTCTGGAGGAAGGCGCCACAGCCAGAGAGCGGAACCAGCAGATCGGAGGGCATAAGGCATGAGCGGAACATATGACGATATGATAAATCTGCCCAGACCCATATCCAAAAAGCACCGGCCCATGGCCCGGGGAAACCGGGCGGCGCAGTTTTCCCCTTTCGCGGCCCTGAGCGGTTTTGACGGAGCCATTCGGGAGACAGATCGTCAGACGGAGGAAAAACGGGAGCTGAGCGGAGACAGAATGGCGGAGCTGGATGGTATCATGGAAGGACTGAGAGGAAAACGAGGAATACAACCATGGATACAGGTGACGTATTTTCAGAAGGACGCCAAAAAGGAGGGCGGCGCTTACCGCAGGACGGCGGGCAGGTTCCGAGGCGTGGATGAGGAAAGAAGGGAACTGCTTCTGGCGGACGGCAGGCGGATTCCGCTGGAAGATGTTTTCTGGCTGGAAGAGGACGACGGAACAATAGGAAAGTATGATTGAAGAAGGAAGCCCCTGTCCGAGAAAAACGCGACAGGGTGAATTTTTTTGTGGAAAGATGACTTTAGATTGCAAGGAGAGGCCTTTTTATGGCATAATCATAATCAGAAATGCCAATGCGCCGCGAAAGTCCGCGGCCTTCTTCATCCGGTGTTTCACGGGGACAGAAGAAAAGAACGGGGCGTGTTTGTTTTCGGGAAAAGGAGCAGACCGGGGGCGAAGAGAACCCAGGAAGATCTGCGGGGAGATCTTCTCCAGAAAGGATAAGGAGGAGATGAAAATGAAAGCATTTCATGGAAAACAATGGACGGCGGTTCTTTTGGTCCTTGCCATGGGCCTGTTTCCGGGCTGCGGCACCGCCAAGGAAGAAACGCCGGAGGAATCCCAGACAGTACAGGAAACACAAGCACAGCAGGAAACCGACGAGGACGCAGTGTCTCAGGAGGAAGGTCTGGCGCAGGTGGATGACGAGGTACTTCTGGAAGAGGCGGAAGAACTGACGGTGGAAGAGGATCTTTCCCAGTATGTCAATGGAGAGGTATTGGTGGGCTACGCCGACGGAAGCTATCAGGTGATGCAGTACGCCGATGAGGAAGCACTGCGGCAGGGACTGGAGGAACTGGCGGCGGATGAGAACGTTATTTTGCTCCAGCCAAATTATGTATATGACAACAGCGCTTTGGCAGTCAGCGATCCGCTGCTGTCACAGCAGTGGGCACTGGAAAATGACGGGACGTTTTACATGGAAGAGGATAAGAACCGGTATCCGGTATATGATATGCCCTTTGAGGAACCCGCCGCCCCGGGACAGTGGGCGCCGCCCCAGTTCTGGGGAATGCCGGGAGGATAGCAGCCCCTTCTTTTCCAGAATCAGTCCGGAAACGGCACCGGTGATACAGAGGTAACGGCAAAAGCCGGCATTGACATCAACGCGGCGGAGGCGTGGGAGGTCTATGACGGCGGCAGCCGGGATGTGATCGTCGCGCTGATTGATACGGGCGTGGATTATGGACACGAAGAACTGGCGGAAAGCATCTGGGTCAACGAGGATGAGATTCCGGGCAACGGCATGGATGATGACGGAAATGGGTATATAGACGATGTCTACGGCTGGAATTTTTACGACAACAGCAGTCAGGTCTATACGGATGTCGAGGACGACAGTCACGGCACCCATGGTGCGGGCACCATTGCGGCCAAGGCGGACAACGGGACCGGCATCGCCGGAATTGTGCAGAGCGATCATGTGAAGATTATGGTGCTAAAGGCGCTGGGCGGTGCGGAAGGCACAGGAACCACTGCCTCTATGATACAGGCCATCCAGTACGCGGAGGCCAACGGGGCGTCCATCTGCAATCTGAGTCTGGCAAGCAGTGTAAACGACAAGGCACTATACCAGACCATGGCCAATTCTTCCATGTTGTTTGTGGCGGCGGCGGGAAATGACGGCATGGATACGGATGTTTCCCCGGTATATCCGGCGGCTTATGATCTGGATAATATCATTTCCGTTGCCAATCTGAATTATGACGGGGCGCTGCATTACAGCTCCAATTACGGCGCGGAGTCGGTAGATCTGGCGGCGCCGGGGTCTTATATCCTCAGTACCGTGCCGGAAAACGGGTATAGCTATATGACAGGCACCTCCATGGCGGCGCCCATGGTGACGGCCGCCGCCGCGATGGTATATTCCTATGACCCGGAGCTGACGCTGGCAGAGGTAAAGGAGATTTTGATTTCCTCGGCGGAACCTCTGGATACGCTGGAAGGGATTACCGTCAGCGGCGGTATGCTGGATCTGGGGGCGGCCATGACTTATGACCGCAGTCTCCTTTCCGGTGTGGAATGGAACAATGCCGAAAAAATGTATCAGGGCAGTGCGCCGGAGATTCGGGCGGCACTGACTGTACAGAGGGGAAAAACCTACCTGCTCATTTCCGTAACGGATCTGGACGGAGATCTGGCGGCTTTGGCTTACGGGACAGGAACACTGACGGCAGAAGATTTCCAGAAGGGCAGCGCAGGAAAGCCTTTTGCCGTAGGCGTGTCGGGAACCGCCATATTCTCTGTAAGCGGCGCGGGCACATATACCTTCTACGCTTTGGACAGCGCGGGAAATGAAACGGTGAAAACCGTGACCGTGGCGCTGGCAGACGGGAGCGGCCGTTCCGTCCGGCCATAGGGAAGAAAAGAAGCCATATGTTTCCAGGACATCCTAAAAAACCGGATGGGCCGGACAATGCGTGATGGATGTGAAAATATAAAAAAGGACTTTCTGCCTGTAAGCGTAATGGCAGGAAGTCCTTTTTTTGATGCCCGAAAAACAGGATTTTGTTCCGTTTCTCAGAGGTTATATTTCTATGGAAAACTGTTTTGGAATTTATTTTTCCAGATAAGGTTTTAAATACTTGCCGGTATAGGAACCCTTCGCCTGACAGACTTCCTCCGGTGTGCCGCAGGCTACGATGGTACCGCCGCCGTCACCGCCTTCCGGCCCCAGGTCGATGATATAGTCCGCCGTTTTGATAACGTCCAGATTATGCTCGATGACGACTACTGTATTGCCGCCTTCTGCCAGCCGCTGCAAAATATGCACCAGCTTGTGTACATCTGCCATATGCAGGCCCGTCGTAGGCTCATCCAGAATATACATGGTCCGTCCGGTGCTTTTTTTGCTCAGTTCTGTAGCCAGCTTTACCCGCTGGGCCTCGCCGCCGGACAAAGTGGTGGAGGACTGGCCCAGTTTTACATAGGACAGACCTACATCGTACAGCGTCTGGAGTTTGGATTTGATTCTGGGGATATTCTCAAAAAATTCCAGCGCTTCTTCCACCGTCATTTCCAGTACATCGGAAATGGTTTTGCCCTTGTAGTGGACCTCCAGAGTTTCCCGGTTATAGCGTTTTCCGTGGCAGACCTCGCAGGGTACATAAATATCCGGCAGGAAATGCATTTCGATTTTGATGATGCCGTCCCCGGCGCAGGCTTCGCATCGCCCGCCCTTTACATTGAAGCTGAAGCGGCCTTTCTGGTAGCCGCGCATTTTGGCTTCCGGCGTTTGGGCGAACACATCCCGGATCATATCGAATACGCCTGTATAGGTGGCGGGATTGCTGCGGGGGGTTCTGCCGATGGGGGACTGGTCGATATTGATGACTTTATCCAGCTGTTCCTGCCCTGTCATTTCCTGGTGGCTGCCAGGTCTTGTTTTTGCCCGGTTCAGGTCTCTTGCCAGCCGTTTATAGAGAATTTCGTTGACCAGAGAGCTTTTTCCGGAGCCGCTGACGCCGGTAACACAGGTAAAGATGCCCAGAGGGATCTCCACGTCGATCTGGCGCAGGTTATTTTCCGCCGCTCCCTGGATACGCAGGATGGCCTGCGGATCTACGGGCCGTCTTACTTTGGGGATCTCGATTTTCTTTCTGCCGCTGAGATAGTCCCCTGTCAGGGAAGCGGTGCATTTTTTGATTTCCTCTACATCCCCGGCGCAGACGATTTCGCCGCCTTCCTTTCCGGCGCCGGGGCCTACGTCTACGATATAATCGGCGGCATACATGGTATCCTCGTCATGCTCTACCACAATGAGGGAATTGCCGATGTCCCGCAGGTGGCGCAGTGTTTTCAGCAGTTTGTCATTGTCCCGCTGGTGCAGACCGATGCTGGGCTCGTCCAGAATATAGACGACACCCACCAGCCCGGAGCCAATCTGTGTGGCCAGACGGATACGCTGGGACTCCCCACCGGACAATGTGCCCGCCGCCCGGGATAAGGTCAGGTAATCCAGACCCACATCCATGAGAAAACCGATCCGGGCATGGATTTCCTTCAAAATCCGTTCCCCGATCATTTCCTCCCGTCCGGTCAGCTGCAAAGAAGCGAAAAATTTCTGGATCTCCGCCACGGACATTTCTGTTACCTCAGAAATATTTTTTCCGCCGATGGTAATGGCCAGCACCTCCGGCCGCAGACGCTTGCCATGGCAGGAGGGACAGGTGATATTGGTCATATATTCCTCATATTCTCCCCGCATAGCTTCGGAGGTTTCATTATAGCGCCGCTGCAAATTGGAAATGATGCCCTCAAAGGCATAGTCATAAGAGCCGGTGCCGCGGAAATTGGTATAGGTGATCCGCAGTTTTTTGCCGCCGGTGCCATAGAATATGATTTTTCTGATCTCCTCCGGCAGTGCTCGGAAGGGCGTATCCAAAGAGAACCCATATTCCTTTGCCAGCGCGTCAAAAAGGACTCTGCTCATGCTGTCCCGGCTGGAGATGGAATTATAGCCGGGGGCCACAATGGCACCCTGAGAGATGGAAAGATTGTCATTGGGCACAATGAGGCTTTCGTCAAATTTCATCTGCATCCCAAGCCCTGTACAGGTAGGGCAGGCGCCGCTGGGATTGTTGAAGGAAAAGAGCCGGGGCTCGATTTCCATTAGGTCGATGCCGCAGTCGGGACAGGAAAAGCTCTGGCTGAAAATTAGCTCATTTTCACCCTGATTCACATCCACAATCAGCAGACCGCCGCTGAGGGCGGAAACAGTCTCAATGGACTCCGTCAGGCGTTTCTGGATGCCTTCTTTGATGACCAGACGGTCTACAATGATTTCAATATGATGTTTTTTGTTCTTTTCCAGTTTGATCTCCTCGGAAAGATCATAGAGGATACCGTCCACACGAACCCGGACATAGCCGCTTTTTCTGGCGTCCTCCAACAGCTTCACATGCTCGCCCTTGCGGCCCCGCACCACCGGCGCCAGAAGCTGTATTTTCGTCCGTTCCGGCAGCTCCAGAATACGGTCTACGATCTGGTCGATGGTCTGTTTTTTGATCTCCTTGCTGCATTTGGGGCAATGGGGGATGCCGATGCGGGCATAGAGCAGACGCAGATAGTCGTAAATCTCCGTTACCGTCCCTACAGTGGAACGCGGGTTATGGCTGGTAGTTTTCTGGTCAATGGAAATGGCCGGGGAAAGCCCTTCAATCAGGTCCACATCCGGCTTTTCCATCTGCCCCAAAAATTGTCTGGCGTAGGAGGACAGGGATTCCACATACCGCCGCTGTCCTTCGGCGTACAGCGTATCGAAAGCCAGAGAGCTCTTTCCGGAACCGCTGACACCGGTAAAGACCACCAGACTGTCTCTGGGGATGTTCAAATCTATATTTTTCAGATTGTGCTCCCGGGCACCTCTGATGATAATTTCGTTTTTCATGTTCTTATCTCCTCTTTCCGCCCTTGGCTGGGCGGTTCTCCTTTCTGCCGTTTTCCGGCGGCATCAGGGGTTACAGGTCTTTTTCCATATAGTTCTCTTCTGGCAGGAAGCCCAGCTTTTGGTACAGAGGCAGGCCGTCCTCCGTATAGTGCAGCCGCATTTTTCCGGCACCCCGCTTTCTGGCTGTTTCCATGCTTTCGAGGACCAGTGCTTTGGCGATGCCACGGCCCCGGTACGGCGGCTTTGTGTAGACATTGCGCAGTTCGCCGTAACGTCCTGTGGGATTGTCCACCGTCGGGGAGGTATCGTAAAGGCAGACCATACAGGCGGCAATCAATTCTCCGTTTTCCTCTGTGCCCAGAACAAAAAGGTCCTCCGTTTCCAGATAACGCTCCAGATAGCGCCGGGTATCGTTCCGAAGTCTGTTTTCATCGGGGATAACATTATAGGAAAGCAGAAATTCCATCCGCAGCTCTAAAAACGCTTCCAGATCCTGTTGATTCAGTTCCCGTTGACGCATCATCCGTCTCGCCTCCTTTTTACGCACCGTCATACATCAGTTTTTTCAGTTCCATGATCTTATCCCGCAGCTCCGCGGCCCACTCAAACTGCAGCTCAATGGCCGCCTGCTTCATTTCTTTATCCAATGTTTGGATCAGCTTTTTCAGTTCTTTTTCGCTCATGGATTCCGGGTCTTTCTCCAGCCCGAATTTCTGTTTTTCCGTTGCCGCTTTGGTAATCTGGATGGTCTCGTGTACCTTCTTGACAATGGTTCTTGGCGTAATGCCATGTACCTCATTATATTCCTGCTGGATCTGACGGCGGCGGTTGGTTTCCTCGATGGCGTTTTTCATGCTCTCCGTCATAACATCCGCGTACATGATGACCCTGCCGTCGGCGTTTCTGGCGGCACGGCCAATGGTCTGAATCAGGGAAGTCTCCGAGCGAAGGAATCCTTCCTTATCCGCGTCCAGAATGGCTACCAGACTTACCTCCGGAATATCCAGACCTTCCCGCAGCAGATTGATGCCTACCAGCACATCAAACAGATCCATCCGCAGATCACGGATGATCTCCAGACGCTCCAACGTATCTATATCCGAATGGAGATAGCGCACCCGCACGCCAGCCTCCCGAAGATAATCCGTCAGCCGCTCCGCCATTTTTTTGGTCAGGGTAGTTACCAGTACCTTCTGGCCCGCGTCGGTGGTGTTTCGTACCTCTGAAAGAAGATCGTCGATCTGCCCGGCGATGGGACGCACAGAAATTTCCGGGTCCAGCAGGCCCGTCGGCCGGATGATCTGTTCCACCAGCTGCTGGGAATGTTCCTTCTCATAGACGGAAGGTGTGGCGGAAACAAACAGCAGCTGATGGATTTTGCTTTCAAATTCCGCGAACTTCAAAGGGCGGTTATCCAGTGCCGAAGGCAGACGAAACCCAAAATCCACCAGTGTTGTCTTTCTGGAACGGTCTCCCTCGTACATGCCCCGCACCTGCGGAATGGATACATGGCTCTCATCAGCAATCATAAGAAAATCATCGGGGAAGAAGTCGATGAGGGTAAAAGGCGTGCTGCCTGCTTCCCGCAGGGACAAATGCCGGGAATAATTTTCAATGCCGGTACAGAATCCCATTTCTTTTAACATCTCGATATCGTAATTGGTGCGCTGTTCCAGCCGCTGGGCCTCCAGCAGCTTGTCCTCCCGGCGCAGCTCCGCCAGACGTTCTTCCAGTTCCGCCTCGATCCGGGAAATAGCGATCCGCATTTTTTCCTGCGAAGTTACATAATGTGACGCCGGGTAAATGGAAATATGGCTTCTTGTGCCTAAAATCTCACCGGTCACCACGTCGATCTCCGTGATACGGTCGATTTCGTCACCGAAAAACTCTACCCGCACCGCGTATTTTTCCGAAGCTACGGGGAAGATCTCTACCACATCCCCACGGACGCGGAAGGTACCGCGCTCAAAATTCATATCGTTGCGGTCATACTGCATTTCAATGAGGGCACGCAGGACCTCGTCTCGATCCTTTTCCATTCCGGGCCGCAGAGAAAGCATCATGCCGTAGTATTCCTCCGGATCGCCCAGACCATAGATGCAGGAAACGCTGGCAACGACGATGACGTCCTCCCGTTCCACCAGCGCCGCCGTGGCCGAATGGCGCAGCTTGTCGATTTCGTCGTTGACGGAGGAATCTTTTTCGATATAGGTATCGGTACTGGGAACATAGGCCTCCGGCTGATAGTAGTCGTAGTAACTGACAAAATATTCCACGGCGTTGTCCGGGAACAGCTCTTTAAACTCGCTGTAAAGCTGGGCGGCCAGGGTCTTGTTGTGGGCGATGACCAATGTGGGTTTTTGCAGCTTTTCTACGATATTGGCCATGGTGAAGGTCTTGCCGGAGCCTGTAACGCCTTTCAGAGTCTGGAATTTCAAGCCGTTCCGGAAGCCTTCGGCGATCTGTTCAATGGCCTGGGGCTGGTCGCCGGTGGGCTGGAACCTGGAATGTATTTTAAATGGCTTGTCCATGATGCACCTCCATCGGTATGTAGTGACAGCGGCGATCCGCCGGGGAATATGTCCCCGAAGCCGCCCTTTTTTATAAAGAATCCATCTGAGAAAAGAAGGGCTGCTCTTCCATTTTATGATGAAACGCAGACCACTTTTCTATACACGGTAAAACTACAAAAAAGTATATCACAGTTAAAAAATAAAGTATAGAGGTACGGCAAAATTATACAAACATCCGTTCTATTTTTGGAGAACGTCCGCAGATAAAAATAGCCCCCGCACGCGGTTTTCCTTCGCGGCATGAGGGGGCTTTGCAAAAAAGGGCTATTGGCGTTTGCGCAGAACGAATTTTTCCAGCCAGGCGATGGCTTTGTAAAGGATCGCCGCCAAAATAGAGAGGATCACGACACTCATCAGCACCCAGGAGAGTTTGAATACCTGACTGCCGTAAATGATGAGGAAGCCGAGACCTTTTTGCGCCACCAGAAATTCCCCGACGATGACACCGACGAAGGAAAGACCCACATTGATTTTCAGGGCGTTCATCATGCAGGGGATATTGGCGGGAAAGACGACCTTCTGGAAAACCTGCCATTTTGTTCCGCCCAGCACCCGGACGAGCTTGATTTTTTCTTCTTCTGTCTGGAGAAAGCCATTGAGGACTGTCATAATGGTGACGACAATGGAAGTCAGCAGTGCCACGGCTATAACGGAGGTCTGGTTGTTCCCCAGCCAGACAATGATGATGGGGGCCAGCGCCGTTTTAGGCACCGCGTTGAGGACCACCAGATAGGGCTCCGCTACATCGGAAACAAAGCTGTTCCACCAAAGAAGCACAGCCACCAGAACGCCCAGAACGGTACCCAGCAGAAAACCGGCGGCTGTTTCCCAGAGGGTGGTGCCTACATGGGTCCAGAGCATACCGTTTTGGGCCATTTCCACGGCGGTCTGCCAGATCTGTGTGGGCTGGCTGCAAAGGAAGGGGTCAATCCATTCCCTGCGCGCGGCAATTTCCCACAGCAGGAGAAAGCCTGCCAGAAGCAGACATTGTATGATGCGGACAGCCCAGCGGCGCAGCCGCAGTTTCCGCAGAAACAGGGTCTGGGCTTCCGAGAGAATGGGGTGGTCGATCTCACGCCACATGGACATCCAGCTCCTTCCATATCTGATTGAAATAATCCCGGAACTCCGGCGCCTCTCTGGCCTTCATAGGGGTGCGCTCCTCTACGGAAAGCAGGATGGGATGGATCTTTTTCAGCCGGGCGGGACGGCCCGATAGGACGATGACCCGGTCGGAAAGACTGATGGCTTCGGAAATATCATGGCTGACCAGAATGGCGGTCTTGCCCTCTTTTCGGATGATGGTGCCGATCTCATCGGCTACGGACAGCCGGGTCTGATAGTCCAGAGCGGAAAAAGGCTCATCTAACAGCAGCAGGTCGGGGGAGAGGACCAGAGTGCGGATCAGCGCCGCCCGTTGGCGCATACCGCCGGAAAGCTGGGCGGGAAAATGATCCCGAAATTCCCAGAGACCGTATTTTTTTAGCAGGGAATCGCCGTAGGCACGGTTTTCCCTGGTGGATTTTCCCTGGATCTCCAGCCCCAGAAAAATATTGCTGCGGATGGTGCGCCATTCCAGGAGATGGTCCTTCTGCAGCATATAGCCAATGGTGCCGTTGACATGGATCGTTCCGGAGGAAGGCGGGAAAAGCCCGGCCAGCATGGAAAGGATGGAGGATTTGCCGCAGCCGCTGGGGCCGACGATGGAAACGAACTCCCCTTCGCCGACGGTAAAGGAAAGATGGGAAACAGCCTTTGTTTCGCCGCCGACACAGTGATAGCTCAGGCTGACATCTTGAAAAGAAACCATGGGAAGCAATGGAATGACCTCCTTTTTCTTTATAATCCCATAATAGTATCCGGCGGACAAATGGTGCATTTCCAGCGGCAAAAAAATGTGGTATCATAAAGCAGGTACTCTTTTATGAAAAGATTGTTTTTCTTATGAGGACAGAAAGGAATGGGATTGGAAGGAGGAAGATGTATGGAAAAGAAAAAAGGCGCGCTCATCGTCATTGATATGCAGGAGGCTTTCCTGAATCCGGCTTCGCCGCTGTATATCGCTCAGGCGGCGGCAACGGTGCCTCTGCTGGGCAGAGTGGTGGAGCAGGCCAGAAAGGACGGTATCCCCGTATTTTTTGTGAGCCGCATTTACCGGGCAAATGGTACGGATGTGGAGGCCTGCCGGTATGAGAACTGGTTAGCGGGAGGAAGATGTCTGGCATCGGGAAGCACAGGCCCTTGTTCCGTGGAAGCACCGGAGGAACTGCGGCCTAAGGCGGGGGACTATACTATCATCAAGCCGAGATTCTCCGCTTTTTTCCAGACGGAGCTGGATCTGATCTTGCGCAGGCTCCAGGTGGATACACTGATTCTGACGGGAACCACAACCCCCAACTGTATCCGTGCCACCTGCTATGACGGATTGTCTTTGGATTATAACGTAACCATATTGGAGGACTGCTGTTCCTCCCGGAATGAGGCGGTACAGCGGGCGAACATGGAAGATATGGCCTTTATCGGCGCGGAAGTCATTCCCGCGGCGGAATTTCTGGAAAAAGGGCTTTCGAAGGGGAATCCCCTGGCGGAGGTACGGGCCAGCGTGGCACAGGATAAGACACCGCCCCAGTAAAAAGACAGGAGGAAACGAGATTTGCGGAAAAAAAGATGGTGCATAGGGGGCGGCGTTCTTTTGGGACTTTGTGTCTGGGCCGCATGGTCCGGGCTGACTGTGAACCATGTTACAGTGGCATCGGATAAGATAGAGACACCTTTGCGGCTGGCATTGGTGACGGACCTGCACAGTACGTTTTACGGGGACGGGCAGGAAAAACTGCTGGCGGCGCTGGAGAAGGAACAGCCCCAGGCCATACTGCTGGCGGGGGATATTGCCGATGACGAAGTGCCTCATGACGGGACAGAGGCTTTGCTGGCGGCCATTGGGGAGAAATATCCCTGCTATTACGTTTCCGGGAATCACGAATACTGGTCCGGAGAATTTGAAGAAATTGAGAAAATGATTGCTTCCTATGGGGTGACGGTACTGCATGGGGAAGGACAATGGCTGGAGCTGGCGGGGGAGAGCATCTGGATTGCCGGGGTGGATGACCCTGATGGATTCCAGAGAGAAGAGCAGTGGACAGAGCAGCTGGAAACAGTCATGGCACAACGGGAGGAAGAAGCGGCGGAAGCCTTTTCGATTCTCCTTTCCCATCGGCCGGAGCGGACGGCGCAGTATGGAAACAGCGGTTTTGATCTGGTGACGGCGGGCCATGCCCATGGCGGACAGGTGCGCATCCCGTGGATCATGAACGGGCTCTTTGCGCCAAATCAGGGGTGGTTCCCTCAGTACGCCGGCGGTGTGTATGATCTGGGGGAGACTACCATGGTGGTGAGCCGGGGGCTTTGCAGGAATGCGCTGCCCCGAATCTGGAATCCGCCGGAAGTGGTTATCATAGACATTACATAAAAAAGAAAAACCAGCGGCCGGAGAACCCGGGAACGCTGGTTTTTTTGGAGTTATTTTGCTCTTTCGTTGATGATGAGAGCGATCATTTCCATATCCTCATCGGTGTTGTTTTCCATGGCGTGCCACTGACCTACCTCAATAAGGCAGACATCGCCGGGGCGAACGGTGGTTTTAGAACCATCGTTATCCACGAAAGTGCCTTCGCCTTTGATGATGGCGTAGGGCTCTGTATTGCCGACATGCTGATGCCAGCCGATGGAGCTGTGGGGCTTGATGATGACTCTGGCATACATGGTGGCATGGCCCATGAGCTCGTCCTCATTGAGGAAATGATGGATCTCTACGGAGCCGTTGCCGCCTCTTAAACCTTCTACTGTAACAACTCTTTCTTTTCTTACCATATGCTTTTACTCCTTCCTATTTTGAAACGTATCGGCGGACTCCACCCCGGACAGATCAAAGATGGGGGTATAATCGGAGGTAGCCGAAGATCGTTTTTGAACAAACCCGTTTTTCAGTCCGATGGACAGAAAATATTCCGTGACCTTTTCATATTCAAAGGTAGTCAGACGGCGGGACAGGTTCTTGTATTGGGATGCCTGATACATGGGGGTATACTGATTCAGCAGGGAAACGTAGGTTTCTTCCCCAAGATGCTCCCTGATCCAGTCCAGTACCCGAAAGCTGTCTTTATAATGCCCCGGCAGTACCAGATGGCGGAGGATCAGACCTTTTTCCATGATGCCGTCGGGCCGGATGCGGTCTTCCTTCGTCTGGCGGCGCATTTCCAGTATGGCCGCCGCCGCTGTCCGGGCGTAATGGGGGGCATGGGAATAGGTTCTTGCCAGTTCGTCCTCCCAGTATTTGAAATCCGGCAGATAGACATCTACCAGACCTTCCAGCATCCGCAGTCCTTCCACAGACTCATAGCCGTTGGAATTATAGACTACGGGAATGGTGAGGCCGTTCTTTTTGGCAATTTCCAGAGCTTCTGCTGTCTGGGGAATGAAATGCCCGGCGGAGACCAGATTCACATTATGAAGTCCTCTCGCCTGCTGTTCCAGAAAAATTTCCGCCAGCCGCTCTATGGAGATTTCTCTGCCATGGTTTTCCTGACTGATGTCGTGATTCTGACAGAAGACACAGCGCAGGTTGCAGTGGGAGAAAAAGACGGTGCCGGAGCCTTTTTCACCGCTGATGGGCGGCTCTTCCCAGAAGTGGGCGGAAACCAGCGCCACTTTAGGCTGTAACGGCGCGCCGCAGAAGCCAGGATTTCCGCCGGAACGGTCGGCGCCGCAGGCTCTGGGACAGACCGTACAGCGGGACAGGGCCTGTAAGGTGGATTCTTTCATTTGAGATCGCTCCTTTATCAAAGGCGTTTCCCGGATATTATACCATATTTAACACCACTTTCCTATGGCAAATATTTTTTTGACATGATAAAATGCAGTTGTAGCGGACAAAGGGAAAGAAACGGAGGGGAAGCCCATGCGGGAATACGGCTTTGGTTTGCAGGAAAAGGTCATCAGAATTGTGTGTGACAGCTGCGGAAAGGAAATCGGAGAGCTGGAAGATCATCTTCATCTGGAAAAAACATGGGGCTATTTTTCCCGAAAGGATGGGGAGAGCCACCAGTGGGATATTTGCGAGGACTGCTACGATAAATGGGTGGCAGGCTTTGGGAAAAAAGAGCATTGAGAAAAGCAGCGGGAGGCAGGTTCCGAAAGAGGAACGGAGGCCTCCTGTTTTTTTGTGCTACGATTTTTCGTTGTTTTTTTCGGCGGAAGAGTATACAATAGAAAAGGAATTATGGGAGGTGGCTTATGAAAGGATACGCGGACGCCCATTGTGATACGGCAGTAAAGCTCTTTGGCAGAGGAGAGGGACTGCGCAGGAACGGACTGCATCTGGATCTGGAACGACTGTCGGCCTTTCCGGGGTCTTTGCAGGTATTCGCTCTGTGGCTGGACCCGAAATATTACCCCATCGCGCTGCGGCAGACCATGAAATATCTGACCTTTTACAAAAGCGAGCTGGAACGGAACAAGGATTTGATCCGTCCGGTATATACATATGAAGATCTTCTGAAAAATCAGAAGGAAGGCAGACTTTCGGCATTGTTATCTCTGGAGGGCGGCGAGGCCCTGGAGGGAGAAACGGCGGTGCTGGAGGTGTTTTATGAACTGGGCGTGCGGATGATGACGCTGACATGGAATTACCGCAACCAGATTGCCGACGGCGTTCTGGACGGAGAGACAGGCGGCGGCCTGACTCCCTTTGGAAAACGAGTGATCCGAAAAATGGAGGAACTGGGCATGGCAGTGGATGTCTCTCATTTGTCTGACGCCGGGTTTTATGATGTGGCGAATATGGCAAAGCGTCCCTTTTTGGCCAGCCATTCCAACGCCAGAGCGGTATGTCCTCATCCGAGAAATCTGACGGATGATCAGCTGCGGATTTTGAAGGAAATAGACGGGTTCGTGGGACTGAATTTTTATCCACGCTTTGTGGCGGAAAAGGAGACGGTGACCCAGGAGGATCTGCTCCGTCAGCTCTACCATCTGGTGGAGAAGGCCGGAGAGGACCATGTAGGCTTTGGCAGTGATTTTGACGGCATTGACACGACGCCGTCGGATCTGCGGCAGGTGGAAGATATGGCAGGATTTCTGGCGAGACTGGAACGGGAATTTGGACGGGAAACGGCGGCAAAGCTGCGGCAGGAGAACCTGACGGCGGCCCTTGGCAGGATTTTGAAATGAGGTGCGATAATGAAGGTGATCGTTCAGGCCGTAGTGACGGCTGTGGTATTATTTGTTGTGTGTATTGGTTTTCTGGTAGGATTTGCGCCCCATCCTCTGGAAAAGGACGGACTGCGGGCGGATTTTTTGGCGCAGGCCACGGCTGCCGGGCTTTCGGATGAGGAAGGCTATGTATTGGTGGAGGAATCCTACTACAACAGCGTCAGCTTTTTGATGGAAGATGTGAACGGCAAACGGGCGGCAGGCAGCTATGTGCGCAGCGTCTTTTTTGACAAATATGGAGAGAATGCTTTCTATACGGAAGGCTGGGGCGATGGGGAAAATGTCGTTTTCAAAGATAAGGTCAACGATGGTATGATGAAATACAATGTGACCTATACCTTTGGAGCGGAGCCGTTTATCACGGCGGATGATGAGGCACAGCCCGTATTGTATATCAAGGTCTTTGGCATTTGTTTTGCCGCGATGATCTTTTTCCTGGTGAAAATGCAGATGGAAAAGAAGCGGCAGAGGAAATTGAGATAACAGAGAAGGCGCCGGAAACGGCGAAAGGAACAAGGGAGTTTTTTTGAGAAGAAACAGGAGGAAGAAAAATGGAATTATCAAGAAGAGCAATGCAGATCAAGGCATCCAGCACATTGGCTATTTCCGCTAAGGCGGCAGAACTGAAGGCGGAAGGCAAGGATATGGTAACCTTTGGTGTGGGAGAACCGGATTTTGATACACCTGCCCACATTCGGGAGGCGGCAAAGAAGGCCATTGACGAAGGCAAAACAAGATATACTCCCGCGGCCGGTACTATGGCCCTGCGCAAAGCGGTCTGCAAAAAACTGAAAGCAGACAATGGTCTGGACTATGAACCGGCCCAGGTCATCATCAGCAACGGCGCGAAACATTCCCTGATGAATACCTTCATGGCGATTCTGAACGAGGGGGATGAGGTGATTATTCCCGCACCCTTCTGGCTCAGCTATTCCGAAATGGTAAAAATCGCCGGCGGTGTGCCTGTGATCGTACATACCAAGAAGGAAAACGGCTTTATGCTGACGAAAGAGGAGCTGGAAGGCGCTTATACATCCAAGACAAAGGCGCTGGTACTGACCAGCCCTTCCAATCCTACGGGTATGATCTCTTCTTTGAAGGATCTGGAAATGATAGCGGAGTTTGCGGTCAGCCATGATATTTTTGTAATCTCCGATGAGATCTATGAAAAACTGATCTACGCGGAAGGAAAGAAGCATATCAGCATCGCTTCTCTGGGCAAAGAGATTTACGACAGAACCATCGTGATTAACGGGGTATCCAAAAGCTATGCCATGACCGGCTGGAGAATTGGTTTTACGGCGGCGCCCCTGCCTGTGGCAAAGCTGATGGCTTCTTTGCAGTCTCATATGGCGTCCAATCCCAACTCTATTGCCCAGGAGGCAACGGTAGCGGCATTGGAAGGTCCTCAGGAGTGTGTAGAGGAAATGCGTCTGGAATTTGAAAAGAGAAGAGACTATATCTACGAGAGAGAGGAAGCTATCCCTATGATCTCCGCACTGAAGCCGGAGGGTGCCTTCTATCTGTTTGTGGATGTATCCGGCACTTACGGGAAAAGCTACAAAGGACGGGAGATCCATTCCGCGGCGGATTTTGCGTCTGTACTGCTGGATGAGAAATTTGTGGCGGTAGTACCCTGCGCTGATTTCGGGATGCCCGACTATATCCGTCTGTCCTATGCCACCAGCATGGAAATGATTAAAAAAGGCATGGACCGTATCGAAGAGCTGGTACTGGGACTGGCGTGATCTTCTGAAAAAGGAGTGAGCCCAATGAGTTATGAAGTTTTGGAAAGCAAGCTGACCTATGAAGGAAAAATCGTTAAGGTGACAGTGGACAAATTGCAGATGCCGGATGGAAAAACGGCTCTGCGGGAAACAGTAATCCGTGGGAAAAACGCGGCGGCGGTGCTGCCCATAGACGCAGACGGAAAGATTATCTTTGTCAGACAGTACCGCCATGCCTTTGGGGAGATGCTGCTGGAGATCCCGGCGGGGGTACTGGAGGAAGGCGAGGACCCTATGGAAGGCGTAGCCAGAGAATTGGCGGAGGAAACAGGCAATCTGGCGGGAAAGCTGGAATATATCTGTGAGCTGTATCCTACGGTGGGCTACTGTACGGAAAAGATCTATCTGTATTTCGCCTCGGAGCTGACACTGTGCCAGCAATGTCTGGACCCGGATGAGTTTATTGAAATCGAACGGTATACGCCGGAGGAAGCGGTGGAAATGATCCGGGACGGCAGAATCAAGGACGCCAAGACGGTGGCGGCGGTTTTTGCGTATCAAATGGGTCATAAATAAAAAAGACGAGCCATATCCTTGTAGCAGGAAAGAAGACTGCGAGGGGTGAGGCTATGAAAGCAAAACAAAAAGAATGGATGAAAAGAGGGCAAATGATCTTTGGTATTGTTTGCCTTTCTTTTATTTTGGGGACCGCCGGCGGCGCTGTGGCGGCAAATCTGGTGGGGCAGAGCGGCCGGGAGGAACTGGCGGCGGTATTTCAGGGAGCATTGGACAGCAGCGCGCCGGCGGGCTTTGGATATGTGTTCTGGAAATATTTTAAGTATGATTTGCTGATTTGGGCGGGAGGATGGCTGTCCATGGGGGTATTTTTGTCAGGCTGTGTATTTTTGTTCCGCAGTATTTCTCTGGGGTTTACCTCCGCCATGCTCATGAGTGCTTACGGAAAAGAGGGGGTACTGCTGGCGGCATCGGCGCTTCTGCCGCAGAATCTGATTCTGATTCCGGTGTATGTGCTGATGATGACGGCGGCGGTGTTTTACATGGGGACATGGGAGGAGAATGGCGGAAGAAAGCGGGCCGGCCGGCGGGAAAAGCGCCGCAGGCAGACCGAATACTGCATTCTTTTAGCGGGGTCAGTGCTGCTGATGGCGGCGGCCGGCGTCATTGAAGTGGGGCTGATTCCCATATTGATGGAGGGTGTACAGCTTTTTTCATGATTTTTTGGAGAGAAAATGGTGAAAATATCACAAAAAATGGAAATAAATCCTGTTTTTACGGAAAAATTGTCGACAAGGAGGAGAAAACAACATATAATTTTAAGTGAATTAGGGAAGAAGGGGTTCATTTTTTATGAAACAGGATTTAGCGGATTTCACAGGTTATCTTCGGGAAGTAAAAAAGTCCTCTGAAAATACCATTCAGTCTTATATCAGAGATTTGAAGGGGTTTTTTCGATTTATGGAGGGCATCGGCATTGAGGATGCGGCACAGATCAACCGCACCAATATTATGGCCTACGTTTACGAACTGCAGAAGGAAAAGAAGGCCGCTGCGACGGTTTCGCGCAGTATCGCTTCCGTGCGGTCTTTTTTCTATTATCTGATGCGCTGCGGCAGTGTTTCGGAAAACCCCGCCGCGGAAATAGAGGCGCCTAAGGCCCAGCGGAAGATGCCCGCGGTTCTTTCTCTGGAAAAGGTGGAGCTGCTGCTGGAACAGCCCAAAGCAACGGACGCCAGAGGCATGCGGGACAAAGCGATGCTGGAGGTGCTCTATGCCACGGGTATCCGGGTATCAGAGCTGGTATCCTTGAAGATGGAGGATGTCAATTTATCCTTTGAGTATATCCGCTGTCAGAAGGGCGGCAAGAGCCGGATGATCCCCATTGGTTCCAAGGCCAAGGAGGCTTTATGGGTCTATCTGAAAAAGGGGCGGTTGGAGCTGCTGCGCGATCCGTCGGAAAACTGTGTTTTTCTGAATTACAGCGGAAAGCCCATGACAAGACAGGGCTTCTGGAAGATTGTAAAGAGTTATGCGGGACAGGCCGGGATTCAGGAAGACATTACCCCGCATGTGCTGCGTCATTCTTTCGCGGCCCATCTGATCGAAAATGGCGCCGATCTGCGGGCGGTGCAGGAGATGCTGGGACATTCCGATATTTCCACCACACAGATCTATATGAAGCTGACGGAGAACAAATTGAAGAGCGTATATGCCAAAGCGCATCCGAGAGCGTAAAAGAGAAGGCTGTTCTTTGGGATATTTTTTAGTAAAACAAATATAGCCGGGGCCCTTTTGAAAAGAAAGGATTCCGGCTGTTTTTTGCGTTTTTATGGAGAAAAAGAAAAAGCCGACGCTTGCGTCGGCTTTTTGATATGTCAAAAAGTTATATGATGACCTGATGGATCAGATCTCAATTTTTGCCCCCATGAGTTTCGCGAATTCAGCGACAATAGCGGAGTCGCCGGGCCATGCGGGTGCAGTAACCAGATTGCCGTCTACGACTGCTTTATCAGCATCTACAGCTACATATTCGCCGCCTGCCAGTGTGATATCAGGGCCAACAGCGGGATATGCGGTTGCTTTTCTTCCTTTCAGTACATTGGCTGCGGTCAGGATCTGAGGACCGTGGCAAATTGCGGCAACTGGTTTATTCGCAGCAAAGAATTCCTGAACGATCTCGATTACTCTGGGTGTCAGTCTCAGGTACTCGGGAGAACGGCCGCCGGTGATGAACAGACCAACATAATCAGCTGTATTTACAGCGTCAAAGTCAGCTGTCAAAGCGAAGTTATGACCTCTTTTTTCGGAGTATGTCTGTTCCCCTTCGAAGTCATGAATTGCGGTACGGATAATGTCACCTGCTTTTTTATCGGGGCAAACTACATCAACCTGATAACCCAGAACCTGCAGAGCCTGGAAAGGTACCATGGTTTCATAATCTTCTGTGAAATCCCCAGCCAACATTAAAACTTTTTTTACCATTTGAATCTCCTCCTTCTTTGCCCGAGGGCACATATATTTCTATGTGAATATATGTTATGTATTACTTTAAATACATTATAACGCTGGTATGACAAAAAGGCAAGGGATTGGGTGTCGGAAATGAAAAAAACACTGTATACGGATTTCCTTGAAAAAGGTCGGAGGATGGAGTACCATGGAGAAAAAGCAAAGGAGGAAGAGAAGGATGAGACCATATGGGGGCGCGATATTCGATCTGGATGGAACACTGCTGGATACGCTGGGGGATTTAGCGGACAGCATGAATTATATTTTGAGGAAATACGGACTGGCGGAGCGGACATACCGTGAGATGGCGGATTTTCTGGGCAGGGGCAGCGCCTATTATCTGGAACAGGCTTCCGGCGGAGTCTGGAGAGGAGAAATCTTTGACGAAAGGCTGGAGGAATACAAAAAATGGTACGAAGGGCATATGGAGGAAAAGACAGCGCCTTTTTGCGGATGTCTGGAAATGCTGGAGGAATTGGGGAAGAAAGGAATCCGGCGGGCGGTGGTATCCAATAAGTTTGACAGTGCCGCCAAGGAGTTGTGTCGGAAACATTTCGGAAAGCGGCTGGAGTGTGCCTTAGGAGAAGGAAACGGACTGCGGCCCAAACCGGCGGCGGATATGATACTGGCGGCGGCTGAGACTATGGGACTGACACCGGCGGACTGTGTTTTTGTGGGGGATACAGAGGTGGATCTGGCGGCGGCACAGGCGGCTGGGATGGACTGCATCGGCGTGGACTGGGGATTCCGGGGTAGAAAACGGCTGGAAGAGGCCGGGATGGAGCGGATCGCCGAAAACTGGGCAGAACTGGAGCAGATGATTTTAGAAGGGAAGAAATAAAAACAGGCACGGGCCTTTTTCGTGGAATAGAAAGAGGCACCGTGCCTGTATGTGTTTGTGAAATTATTTCAGAATGACATTGTGGAAGGTTTTTTTGCCCTTCTGTACCAGCAGTTTGCCGTCGGTAAACAGGTCTGTGGTAACTTTAAAGTCTACATCTGTTACGGGTTTTTCCGCCAGCTTTACGCCGCCCTGCTGCACGGCACGTCTGCCCTCGGAACGGGAAGGCACAACGCCAATGGTGGTCAGCAGTGTGAGGATATCCATACCTTCCGCGAAATCAGCGGCAGGCAGCTCTGTGGAAGGAGCGGAAGCGGTAGCCGCGCCTTTGCCGAACAGCGCTCTTGCGGCTTCCTGTGCTTTTGTTGCTTCTTCTTCGCCGTGAACGATCTTAGTCAGTTCAAATGCCAGGATTTCTTTTGCCTTGTTGATTTCACTGCCTTCCAGCGCGCCCAGACGGCGAACTTCATCCATAGGCAGGAAGGTCAGCAGAGCCAGACATTTTTCTACGTCTTTATCGCCGATATTTCTCCAGTACTGGTAGAATTCGTAAGGAGATGTTTTTTCGGGGTCCAGCCATACAGCGCCGCTGACGGTCTTGCCCATTTTTACGCCTTCACTGTTGGTCAGCAGCTTGAAGGTCATGCCGTAAGCGGGTTTGCCGGTTTTGCGGCGGATCAGTTCTACACCGGCGATGATATTGGACCACTGGTCATTGCCGCCCATCTGCAAGGTGCAGTTGTATCTTTTGTTCAGTTCAAAGAAGTCGTAGCCCTGCATAATCATATAGTTGAATTCCAGGAAGGACAGGCCGGCTTCTTTTTCCATACGGGTCTTAAAGCAGTCTGCCGCCAGCATACGGTTTACGGAGAAATGAACGCCTACATCACGCAGGAATTCAATATAGTTCAGGTTTCTCAGCCAGTCGGCGTTGTTTGCCATGATGGCGCCGCCGTTTTCCTCATCAAAGTTGATAAAATGAGACAGCTGTTTTTTGATGCAGGCGACATTGTGGTCAATGGTTTCTACGGTCATCATTTTGCGCATATCGGCTTTGCCGGAGGGATCGCCGATCATAGCGGTGCCGCCGCCTACCAGACAGATGGGGCGGTTGCCGCAGCGCTGCATATGGGCCATAGCCATAACTGTCAGGAAGTGGCCTACATGAAGGCTGTCAGCGGTGGGGTCGATGCCGATATAGAAGGTAACACCGCCTTTTTCAAAGAGGGCCTTGATTTCTTCTTCGTGTGTCAGCTGTTCAATAAAGCCTCTTTCTTTCAATACTTCGTAAGCATTCATTTTAGATACATCCTTTCTGAGATATTTGGGTTTTTGTATTTCAGCGAAGGCTCCGCGCAAAAAAAGGGTTCTTTCGTCAAAGGACGAGAGAACCCGTGGTACCACCTTAATTTATGCTTATCTTTACAAAAGACAAACATCTTTCGGTCTTTGTAACGGAAGACGACCGTTGCGCCATTTCCTGCGCAAAGCTCATGAGGCGTAATTTACAAATACTGTACTGCAGACCTTTCACCGGCCGGTCTGCTCTCTGCGGCTGTAACCAGCTTTGCCCATATACTCAATCATCGCTGTTTTGCGTATTTCTGTGCCTATCCTATCACATCTTTTTTTTAAAGTCAAGGCTTGTTCCCAACTCGGCGATTTTTACCAGCATTTCCACGGCTTTTTCCATGGAGGAAACGGGAATATATTCATAAGGGCCATGGAAATTCAGGCCGCCGGCAAAAAGATTGGGGCAGGGAAGACCCATAAAGGAAAGTCGGGCGCCGTCGGTACCGCCGCGGATAGGCTGTACAATGGGTGTGATGCCGCAAAGCTCCATAGCCTTTTTCGCCAGTTCGATGATTTCCATATGATCCTGAATCTGAGAGGACATATTGTAGTATTCATCCCGCAGCTCCAGCGTGATGGCGTTGGGGTACTGGATATTTTTCCGTTCCACAATCAGCTCCAGCAGATTTTTTCGATGGGCGAAGGTATCGCTGTTAAAGTCGCGGATCAGATAGGTCAATGTGGCTTCCGATACATTTCCTTCGAAAGAGCAGAGGTGGAAAAAGCCCTCGTAGCCTTCTGTTTTGGCGGGGATCTCCTTTTCCGGCAGGAGAGAGGCGATTTCTGTACCAATGAGTGCCGCGTTGGCCATGAGATTTTTGGCTGTGCCGGGGTGGACGCTTTTGCCCTGAATATGGATTACAGCCCGGGCGGCATTGAAATTTTCATATTCCAATTCGCCCAATTTACCGCCGTCCATAGTATAGGCGAAATCCGCCCCGAATTTTTTGACATCAAAATGGTCTGCGCCCCGTCCGATTTCTTCGTCAGGCGTAAAGGCGATACGAATTTTTCCGTGGAGGATTTCCGGATGGGCCAGAAGATATTCCGCCGCCGTCATGATTTCCGCGATACCGGCTTTATCATCCGCCCCCAGCAGTGTGGTGCCATCGGTTGTAATCAGGGTATCTCCAATGTAATCACGCAGAGAGGGGAAAACCTCCGGAGAAAGAGTGATGCCGTTGAGGGGGATAATGCCTCCGTCATAGGACTGGACGATATGAGGCATAACACCCTGACCCGGTGCGTCAGGACTGGTATCCATGTGGGCAATCCAGCCAATGACAGGCGCTTTTTCCCATGTGGCAGGCAGTGTGGCATAGACATAGCCGTATTTATCCACTTCTACTTCGGTCAGACCCATTTGGCGACATTCCTCCGCCAAGGCAAGGGCAAATTGAAGCTGGCCTTTTGTGCTGGGAAAATGAGCGGAGCCTTCCTCTGAGGCGGTAGGCTGTTTAATATAAGTTAAAAATCGATCGGTAACGGTTTTCATAAAAGATTCTCCTCTTAAAAAACTGAAAAAAGATAGCTAATTTTTTTAAGCAAAAAACATTCCCATCATTCCTGCGGATTTTCGCGGAGCAACAGTGGGAAACAACATATGCAAAAATATTATACCATGGATCGGGAAGAATTACCAGACGGGGGGGAGGGGATTGGCAGCTATGGCGTTATGAGTAAGGAGAAAAATGGTGCATTAAAAGGTAGAAGAAAAAAGAAAAAAGAAATTAGAAAAAAAGTGTTGACAAAAGTCGAAAGATGGGATATAGTATTGCTACTGCCTGCGATGAACGAAAACGCAGCAGAAAAAAAGATAAAAAAGGTATTGACAAACAAAAGAGTTTGCGATATACTATTTAAGGTTTCGCTGTTCAAGAAAAGCAAACTAAATCTATACGGAGAGGTGTCCGAGTGGTTTAAGGAGCTGGTCTTGAAAACCAGTGACTCCGAAAGGGGCCGTGGGTTCGAATCCCACTCTCTCCGCCAATTTCATAAAACTGTTTTTTATCATGAGAGCATTTGGAGAAGTACCCAAGTGGTTGAAGGGGTTCGCCTGGAAAGCGGATAGGTCGTGAATAGCGGCGCGAGGGTTCAAATCCCTCCTTCTCCGCCATTTTTCATCAAAAAAATAAATGATAAAAAGTGGTTGACAAACAAAGAGAAATGTGATAACATATTTCTCGCCGCTAAAAAGCGGAAAGCAAGACTGATCCTTGAAAACTGAACAGCAGAAATAAACTTACAACCCATAGTCAATTCAACGGCAGATGATTCTGCTGATAAATGACAAGAGTTTGCCGGTTTCGAAAAAACCGGAGG
>NZ_JACSNY010000091.1 GCF_016902535.1 Anaerotignum lactatifermentans
GGACGGCTATCGCGAGGTTCTTGGCGCAGCCGAGGGCATGAAAGAAGACAAAGCTAGTTGGGTCAGTTTCTTCCAGTGGTTGCGTGGCCGCGGTCTGAATGGGGTCAAACTGGTGGTTGGCGATAAGTGCCTTGGCATGCTGGAAGCCGTGGGCGAAGTGTTTCCTGAGGCCAAATACCAACGGTGTACAGTCCACTTTTACCGGAATAT